>NZ_QKYU01000004.1 GCF_003253705.1 Humitalea rosea | reverse complement strand
CAGAGCAGGCGCGGGCGGCGTAGTCCCAACACAACGCAGCCGACCGCGCCTGCGGACCACACAAAAAGCGCTTGCTCAGCGTGACGGTATCTCATGGCGTGCCCGCCGCGATCCAGGCCCGCGCCTCGGCCAGATGGTGGTCCTTGTACCAGGCGGCGATCTCGCGCCCCGTCGCCAGCCAGACCTTGTCGTGGGAGGTGACGTGGCGCAGCACCTCGTCCAGTGCGGCGATGCGATGCGGCTGGCCGGTGAGGTAGGGGTGCAGCGGCATGCACATGACCGTGCCGCTCTCGGCCCCTTCCTCGTAAAGCTGGTCGAACTGCGCCTTGCAGATGGCGGCGTAGCGATCGGGCGGCGTGTTGCGCAGGTTGAACAGCGGCACGTCGTTCACCTCCAGCGAATAGGGGATGCTGACGAGGCTGCCCGTGCGGGTATTCACCGGCGTCGGCTGGTCGTCATGCGTCATGTCGAGGGTGTAGAGGATGCCTTCCTCGGCCAGCACATGCTGCGTGGTCTCGTCATTGGAGATCGCGGGGGTCAGCCAGCCGTCGAGGCTCTGGCCGCTGGCGCGCAGGATGACCTCGCGATTCTCCTGGATCACGGCGCGCTGCATGTCCTCCGACATGTCGTAGAAATAGCGCGTGTTGTAGGTGCCGTGGCTGAACAACTCCCAGCCGAGTTCGCAGCAGCGCTCGATGATCTCGGGGTAGTGGTCGCAGACCGCGACGTTCAGCGAGACGCTGCCGCGCACCCCGTGGCGTGCCATGACATCGGCCATGCGCCAGAAGCCGGCGCGGTTGCCGTAGTCGCGCCAGGAATAATTCAGCACATCCGGGGCCGGCCGTGGCCAGGGCGCGCGGCGTGGGTTGGGCGGCGGGGTCAGCTCGTAATGCTCGATGTTCGGGGCAAGCCAGAAGGCCACGCGCGCCCCCCCGGGCCAGGCAAGGCGCGGGCGCCGGCGCCAGGGCATGTAGTCGTAATGGCCGGGTTCGCTCAGCATCGCGGGATCATCCTTCCATTTGGGGGATGGCGTCCAATACCTCGGCGACCGGCAGCACATCGGCGTATTTGACGGCCATGTCGTAGAGGTTGGCGAAATGCGGGCTCTCGTGCCGGTCGGCGACGCATTCCTCCGGCACGATCATCCGGTAGCCGCAGGACAGCCCATCCACCACCGTCGCGCGCACGCAGCCGGAGGTGGAGCCGCCCGTCACCACCACCGTGTCGATCTGGTGGAAGGTGAGCAGCGAACGAACATTGGTCTCGAAGAAGGCCGAGGCCATGCGCTTGTTGATGAGGATGTCGCTCTCCGCGCGAACCACGCGCGGATCGAGCATGCCGCGCGGCGAGCCTTCCTTGATGTTCTGCAAACTGTCCGGCGTGTCGCTGCGCGTGCCCCAGATGCCGCAATCCTCGCCCGAGGGCAGGTAGGCGACATAGGTCCAGACCACCGGCCAGGACCGCGCGCGGAACGCCATGGCCAGGGCGTTCATATGCGCGATCTGGTGGGGATCGGTCTCATACGCCGTCACATAGGTCTCGGGCTGGGTATAGGCGCATTGCACGTCGATGTTCACCAGCGCCGCGCGCCGGCCGAAGCCGAAGCGGCGGCGGGTGGGTGCTGCTTTCAGCGCGGCATAAAGCTGCCGCGCTGTCAGGGCTTGCTCGATCACGACGCGAGGAACTCGTTCCACTTCTCGGTGTAGTAGGGCAGGTTCGTCGGCCGCGTGTTCCAGACATAGATCCTGGCCGCGCGTTCCTCGAACGACCCGCCATCACGGCCGACGCCGCCGTACAGGCTGTCCTGCAGATCCTGCGCCATGTACTTCTTGTAGGTGTCGGCGGTGGAGTAATAGCCGATCTTGCCCTGTTCGGCGCCCGCGAAGCCTTCGAGCCAGAAATTCAGATATTCATAGGCAAGATCGAGATTCTTGCATTCGGCCGAGATCGCGTAGCCGTTGCACCAGGCGCGGTAGCCTTCCTTCGCCACCGCGTAGCGCATGGGGATGCCCTTGGAGGCGACCTCGAGCACCACCGGCCACCAGGCATCGGCGATCCAGACCTCCTCGGAGGCCATGAGGTTCACGAGTTCGCCATAGGAGCGCCAGAAGGCGCGGAAATGGCCTTCCTTCTTCTTCTCCTTGAGGAAATCGGTGACGGTGTCGACTTCGGAATTGGTCAGATTGGTCGGATCGGCCGGGTTGAGCAGGCCGAGCGCCTTCATCCCGATCGCGGCATCGAGCATGCCGAGCCAGTCGATGGCATAGAGCGCGACCTTGCCGCGCCAGCGCGGGTTGAACAGCTCGCCCCAGGACAGTTCGTTGTTCTCGGCCTGGATGTGGCGGGAGTTGTAGCCGATGGAATCCATCTGGAAGAAGGCGGGGGAGATGGCGACCTTGGACTTCGCGGCATCCAGCCACATGGTGGTGCCGGGATTGGCGCCGAACCCCATGGGTGCGGTCGGCGTCGCCCGGCCTTCCTGGAATAGCATGTGCTGGTGCGACCAGTTGGGCAGCCGGCTGAGGTCGATCGGCTGGGTCAGCCCCTCGCCGATGCCATATTGGGAGAAGGGCGCGTCGGTGGTGATGACGTCCACCGCGGCCGCACGCACGCGATCCATGCGCGCCTGGGTGGAGGGGTTCATCCAGGGCCGCACGCGCGAATTGCTGACGCGCATGAACTCGCGAAGGATGGGCTCCCGCAGGTCATAGGAGGCGCCGGCCAACTGCAACTCGCGCGCCTGCGCGGCTGCCGGACGGATCAGCGGGGCGGCCAGGCCGGCAGCGGTGCCGACCAGCACGCCGCGTCGGGAAAGGATGCTCATGGCATGTCTCCTGTTGTCTCGGTTGAGGGGATGGTCACGCCGGCCGCCCGCGCAGCGCACGGGCGCGCAGCCAGAAGCCGATGCTGCAAAGGGCGATGACGATGAGCGACATCGCGGTGGTGACGGAGCCGATGGCGTAGAGCTCCGGCGTAAGCTGCCGGTCGAGCTGCGCCATCACGGCGAGCGGCAGCGTGCCGTCGCTGCCGGCGGTGAACAGCGTGCGCGCATACTCATCATAGGACAGCGAGAAGCCGAACAGCGCCGTGCCGATGACGCCCGGCAGGATGATCGGCCAGGTGATCCGGCGGAAGGCGATCACCCGCGTGGCACCCAAGGTCAGCGCCGCTTCCTCCAGCTTCGGGTCGAAGCGGTTGAACACGGCGAGCATGGTGAGGAAGCCGAAGGGCAGCGCCCAGCTGACATGGACGACATAGGCGGTGGTGTTCCAGCTGCCCTCGATGCCGAGCAGACGCGTCAGGATCGCGAAGCCGAAGCCGACCAGGATGCCCGGCGCCATCAGTCCGAGCAGCAGCAGATAGAAATACAGCCCATTGCCGCGGAACCGCCCGCGCATCGCCTGCGCCGCGCAGACCGAGAGCACCACCGTCGTCGCCGAACAGGCCAGCGCCAGCAGGAAGGAGCGCAGCATCGGCGGCTTGAAATCATCGAAGAGATCGGCCTCCCACAGGTTGCGATACCAGTGCAGCGAGACGCCGTTCATCGGGAAGGTGGTGCCGCCGGTCTCACCCGCGAAGGACAGGGTGAACATGGTGAACATCGGCGCCCACTGGAACAGCAGGAACCCAATGGTGACGGTGCCGAGCACCCATCCGGTCAGGCGCGAGCGCGTCTTCCAATGCATCGCCGTCAGCTCCCGAGCTTGCGGATATCGACGACGCGCAGCGCCACCGTGACGCCCACAAGCATCAGGATCATGAGCAGCACGGAGACCACGGCCGTGGAGCGGATCTGCGAGCCCTCGTAGAACAGCAGGATGAGGTTGCCGAGGAAGGCGAGCTTGTTGCCGCCGACGGTGGTGACGGTGATGAAATCCGCCAGCACATTGAGGAAGACGAGCACCTGCCCGATCACGATGCCCGGCAGGGTCAGCGGCAGGATGATGCGCCAGAACACGATGATGGGCGGCGCCTTCAGCGTCATCGCCGCTTCCCGCAGCGCCAGCGGGATGCTGCTCAGCATATAGACCACGGGCCCGCTCGCCAGCAGCGTGTAGAGCGAGACCTGCGCCATCGAGATGCCGAGGCGCGAATAGAGGAACGCCTGGATCGGCCGCTCGATGAGGCCGAGGCTGATGAGCAACTGGTTCAGCAGCCCGTTGACGCCGAGGAACGGCACGAAGGCGATCGCGCGGATCAGCGTGCTGGTCCAGAACGGGATGACGAAGGCGAGGAACAAGGCGATGCGCCAGCCCGGGCTCGTCACCTTCACCGTCAGGAAATAGGCGATGCAGTAGCCCAGCACCCCGGTGATCGCCATGATCATCGCGGCCTGGCCGATGGTGTCGAGGATGAGCCAGCGGTAGCTCTCGTTCGCCAGGAAGCGGGCATAATTGTCGAAGGTGATCGGGTTGTTGGGCGACACGCCCTGCCCACCCCAGAGCGACACCCAGACGATCAGCAGCACCGGCAGCACCACCGCCAGGACCATCCACAGCCCTGCCGGCAGCGCGAGCCAGAAGGCGGCGGGCGAGCCTGCGCGGATCGTGCTCATGCAGGCGTGGCCCGGTGCAGCACGCCATTCTCCGCCGCCCAGCCGAGCGTGATCTGCTCGCCCTCGCGGATGCTCTGCGGCAGGGCGCCGAACTGGTCGTATTTCACCACCGCCCCGCCGGCACCTTCCAGCACATGGCGGCGGAAGGCGCCGAAATACTCGACGGTGATGCAGCGCAGCGCGATGCGGTTGGGCACGGACTCGTCGGGCCGTTCGATCAGCCGTTCCGCGCGTACGGAGAAGCTCAGCGGGCTGCCCGGCGCCGGCGTGGCAAGGTCGAGCAGCGGCACGCCGAAGGCGCCGAGCGGGGTCTCGACCTCCAGAACCCCGCCCTGCGCGCGGCCGGCCTTGCCGTGGAAGACGTTGTTGCCCTGGATGAAGCCGGCGACGAAGGGGGTGCGGGGGCGCGACAGGATGTCCTGCGGCGGCCCCTGCTGCTCGATCTTCGCATGGTTCATGACCACGACGAGATCGCCCAGGGAAAACGCCTCGTTCTGGTCATGCGTGACCCAGATGAAGCTGATGCCGGTGCGGCGTTGCAGCGACTTCAACTCCAGCATCACCGTCTCGCGCAGCGAGTAGTCCAGCGCGCCGATCGGCTCGTCCAGCAGCAGGATGCGCGGCTCGGTGATCATGGCCCGCGCCAGGGCCACGCGCTGCTTCTGGCCGCCCGACAATTGCCCGGGGCGGCGTTCGGCCAGTTGCGTGATCTCGAAGGAGGCGAGCACCTCGGCCACGCGCTTGGCGATCTCGGCCTTCGGCTTCTTCAGCATCTCCAGCCCGAAGCCGACCTGCCTGGCGACGCTCATATGGGGGAACAGCGCGAAATCCTGGAACATCATGGCGATGTCGCGCTTCCAGGGCGGATCGCCGGTCACCTCGCGCCCGCCGATCAGGATGCCGCCCTGGTCCGGCTCCTCCAGCCCCGCGACGCAGCGCAAGGTCGTGGTCTTGCCGCAGCCGGAGGGGCCGAGCAGGCAGACGAACTGCCCGGGCTCCACCTTCAGCGAGACGTCATCGACCGCGGTGAAGCTGCCGTAGCGCTTGCGGATGTTGCGTAGCTCGAGGTCGAGCTGCCTGATGACCGGCGGTGCCGCCAAGGCTCAGGCGGCCTGGTGCTGGGGCTGGCGGCACTTCATCAGCGGCTGGATGCGGGTGCCGAACTGCTCCATGCCGATGAGGAAGTCATCGAAGGTCAGCATCACGCCGGAGAGCCCCGGGATGGCCGCCAACTCGTCCATATGCTTGGCCACCGTCTCGTAGGAGCCGATCAGCCGCAGCATGTTCGTCGGCACCCGGTCGGAGGTGACCATGCGCCCGACGGTGGAATGCGCCTCGGCCTTCACATCCGCCGCAGCCTGGGAATCCCGCCAGCCCAGCGCCTCAAGGTCGGTGCCTTCGACGTAATGCTCCCATTTCTTCATCGCCGCCTCATCGGTCTCATCGGCGATGATCATCATCAGCAGCATGGCCTCGCAGGAGGCGCCCGCCGCCGTATTGGCCGCGATCAGACGCTCGGTATGGGCCGTGACCTTGGAGACATCGTTGATGCCACCCGCGCTGATGAAGTTGTAGTCGGCGTATTCGGCGGCGAAGCGCATGCCGCGGTTCGACTGCCCGGCGGAGATCACATCGATCTTGGTGGAGGGCGTCGGCGCCATCCGGCAATCCGTCATCTTGTAGAAATCGCCCTTGAAGTCGGAGTGGCCGGTGGCCCAGAGGTCCTTCATCACCTGGACGTATTCGGAACAGATCTCGTAGCGATGCGCGAAGTGTTCCTCGCCCGGCCAGATCCCCATCTGTTCATATTCGGCCTTCTGCCAGCCGGAGACGATGTTCACGCCGAAGCGGCCGTGGCTGATGCTGTCGATGGTGCTGGCCATCCGCGCGATGAGCGCGGGCGGCACCGTCAGCACTGCGACCGAGGCAAACAGCTTGATCTTGGTGGTGACCGCCGCGAGGCCGGCCATCAGGGTGAAGCTTTCCATGTTGTAGTCCCAGTATTCACTGGGGCCGCCAAACCCGCGCAGCTTGATCATCGACAAGGCAAATTCGAAGCCGAATTTCTCGGCCTTCAGCGTGACTTCCTTGTTCAGGTCAAAGCTTGGCTTGTATTGCGGGGATGTGCTTGAGATCAGCCATCCATTGTTACCAATCGGCAGGAAGACCCCGATTTTCATGGCACTACTCCAGTATATTTTCGTATCCTGGGCAGGCTATCGACAAGGCGGCGGCGCTCGCAACGCAACTCGGGGCGTCGGCGCGCAAAAATGCTGCAACGCGGCGGGGGGCAGCCGAAGGATTGGGCGAAATACCGGCGACTGCGTAAAAGGCAGGCGATGGCCCTGGGTCATGCCCCGGGCCATCGCTGGTGTCAGCGGATCGGCGGCGCGTACATCAGCCCGCCCTTGTTCCACAGCGCATTGAGGCCGCGCGGCAGTTGGCTCGGGCTGTTGGGGCCGACGTTGCGTTCGTAGATCTCGCCGTAATTGCCCACCGCGCGGATCGCATTATAGGCCCAGCGCCGGTCCAGCCCCATCACCGGGCCATGATCGCCCGCGACGCCGAGCAAGCGGCGGATGGAGGGGTTCTCGCTTTGCAGCATCGCCTCGGCATTGGCCTGGGTCACGCCCAGCTCCTCCGCCTCGATCAGCGCGAAGACGGTCCAGCGCACGATGTCGAACCACTGGTCGTCACCATGCCGCACCGCGGGCGCCAGCGGCTCCTTGCTGATGACATCGGGCAGGATGATGTGCTCCTGCGGCTGTTGCAGCGTGGTGCGGACGCCGGTGAGCTGGCTGATGTCGGTGGTGAAGGCGTCGCAACGGCCATTGCCATAGGCCAGATGCGTCTCGGTGTTGTTCTCGAACACCAGCGGATGGATCGGGATGTTGTTGGTGCGCGACCAGTCGGCGAGGTTCAGCTCGCTGGTGCTGCCCGCGGTCACGCAGATGGTCGCATTGCCAAGCTCGGCGGCGCGGGTCACGCCGGTGCTGCGCCGGACCAGGAAGCCCTGGCCGTCGTAGAAATTCACCGCCGTGAAGTTGAGCCCATTCGCCGTGTCGCGCCCATGGGTCCAGGTGGTGCTGCGCGAGAGCACGTCGATCTGGCCCGATTGCAGCGCCGGCAGGCGCGTCGTGGAGGTGAGGATGGTCCAGCGCACCTTCTGCGCATCGCCCAGCACGGCGGCGGCGATGGCGCGGCAGGTATCGGCATCCAACCCGCTATAGACGCCGCGGCTGTCCATCATCCCGAGCCCGGGCGAACCCGGGTGTGCGCCGCAATCCAGCATGCCCTTGGCGCGAACGGCGGAGAGCGTGGGCCCGGCGGCGACCTGGGCCAGGGCAGGCGCCGCGGACAAAAGCCCGAACGACGCCGCGAGGGCGAGGGCTGCGTTGCGCATGTTTTTTTCTTCTCCCGTGTGGCCGCGAACGGCCTCAGCCGGGCGCGGTGCGCAATCGTGTCATCCACTGGCCGGTGAACGCCAGCCCCAGCATGATGATGACCACGCCAAGCCGCGCATCATCCGGCACCACATGCCCGAAGGCCCCGAACAGCCCGGCCGCGCCGACGAGCAGGCGCAGGGGCCAGCCGAGCGGCCGCAGCAGGAAGCCCGCCCAGGCCGAGGTGATCAGGGTCAGCGCCGCCACCTGCGTCGCCGTCGCGGCGAAGATCGTCCAGGCGCTGCCCTGGAACATGATCGCCGGGTCGTAGATGAAGGCGAAGCCGATGGTGAAGCCGGCGATGCCGAAGCGCGTCGCATGCAGGCTGCTGATTGTCGGCCCGGATTTGGCGATCGCGCTGGCCGCGAAGGCCGCCGCCGCCACCGGGGGCGTCGCATCGGCCAGTACCGCGAAATAGAAGATGAAGAGATGCGCCGCGAGCATCGGGATGCCCATCTCGATCAGCTGCGGCACGCCGATCGCCGCGGCGATGATATAGGAGGGCGTGGTCGGAATCCCCATGCCCAGCACCAGCACCGTCGCCGCCAGCAGGATCAGCAGCAGCGGCAGGGACCCGCCCGCCAGCCCCTTGATGATGCCGCCGAAGGCCACGACCATTCCGGTCGCCGTCAGGCAGGAGACGACGATGCCCGCCCCCGCGATGGTGACCGCCAGCGGCGCCATGGTCAGCCCGGCATTGATCAGCGCGGCCAGGATCTGGCGCGGTCCCATCCGGCTCCGCCGCCGCAGGAAGGCGACGGCGACCATCGCCATGCAGGCCCAGAAGGCGGCGTAATTGCCCGACCAGCGCGCGCCCATCAGCCAGACCAGCACGCCGATCGGAATGAGCAGATGGGCATCGGCCAGCACCTCGCGCCAGGGCGGCACTTCCTCGCGGGTCATCGGGCGCAGGCCGAGCTTCTTGGCCTCGAAATGCACCGCCGCCAGGATGGCGAAATAATACAGCACGCCGCCGATCGCCGCGGCGACGACGATCTCCGAATAGGGGATGTTGGTGATCTCGGCCATCACGAAGGCCGCGGCCCCCATCACCGGCGGCATCAGCGCGCCGCCGACCGAGGCCGCGGCCTCAATGCCCGCGGCGACGGCCGGGGCGTAGCCGATGCGGATCATCAGCGGGATCGTCATCGCCCCGGTGGTGATGACGTTGGAGACGGAAGACCCGCTCATCGTCCCGAACAGGCCGGAGGTGACCACCGCCACCTTGGCCGGCCCGCCGGAAAAGCGCCCGGCCGCGGCGGCGCCGAGGTTGGTGAACAGCCGCCCCGTGCCGGAAGCCTGCAGGAAGGAGCCGAACAGGATGAAGACCGCGATGGTGGTCGCGACGATCCCCGTCAGCGGCCCATAGACGCCGCCCGCCGTTGGCACCAGCCAGGCGCTTTCCACGATCTCCGACCATGTGAAGACGCGGGTGTTCAGCACCCCCGGCAGCCAGGGCCCGAGGAGCATGTAGAGCAGGGAGGCGATGATCATGCAGGCCAGGCCCGGCTCGACCGCGCGCCGCGTCGCCTCCAGCAGCGTCACGATCGTGGTGATGCCGAGCAGCATGTAGAACGGGCCGAAGGGATCGACATATTCCATGCGGTCCGAGACCACGTCCCAGTTCCACATCACCCAGGCATGCGGCAGCCCCGAGGCGACCGCCCAGGCCCAGTCGAGCAGGGTCGGCCGGTCCATCCGCGAGGTCTTCAAGGCCGGCCATAGCAGGAAGCAGACCGGCACGAAGGCGAGCAGGTGAAACCCGCGCATCCCGATTGGCTCGGGGAAGCCGAAGCCCCCGAAATAGAGGTGGACGCCGGCCACTGCCGCCAACCACCCGTAGACAAGCAGGCGCAACGGCCCAGAAAGTTCCCGCATCAGAGAAGAGGCCGCTCGCCCGCCACCGGCATCAGGCCAGCGCGCCGGCGGCGCGGAACGCCGCGGCCGCACCCGGATGCAGCGGCACGCCGGTATAGGCCGCCGCGGCCTTGGGGTCGAAGGCCGCCATGCTCGCGTGGATCGCGGTCATGCGCGCGCCCTTGGCGCCGATCAGGGTCTTGGCGATGGCCTGGACCGTCGCATCCGGGATGCTGGAATTGACCAGCACGACGCTGTCCATGGCGGTCAGCTTCAGCGGCACGGTCTGCAGCGCGGGGTAGACGCCGACCGGCAGGTCGGACTGCGCATAGGAATAGCGCTCCGACAGATGGTTGCGGATATCGTCCGGGAAAGCGACGAGCTGGCCCGCGCGGCGGCCCTGGGCGATTTCTATCAGCATCGCGGCCGGGCGGGCCAAGGCGACATAGACGTAATCCACCTGGCCATCGACGAAGGCCGAGGTGAGGTCGGCATAGGAGCCGTTGAGGTAGCGCCCGCCGCCGCTGCGGATCGCATCCGGGCTGCTGCCGATGAACTTCAGGATGCGCTGCAACGTCATCTCATCGGTGCTGGAGCGCTGCGGCACGCCGATCTTCAGCCCCGGCTGCAACAGGATCTCGCGCATCGTGGTCGGGCCGCCATCGGCCTTGCGCAGCAGGTAATGGTCGGTCGGGGAATAGCCGGTGCCGAGGCTGCGCAGCTTGTCGTGCACGAAGGTGTAGGGTTCCTCGCCCTTCACCGCATTGGCGGCGAAGGCATCGATGCCCCAGCCGATCTGGCTCTGGCCATTGTTGATGCGGGTCGCATTGGCCAGCCCGCCGCCGGGGACGACGCGGATGCGGATCTCGGGGTTTTCTTCCTGGATGATGGTCGCGAGGCCGGCGGCCATGGTGTACCAGCCGCCACCGAGCGAGCCCGCCACCCATTCCAGCGTCTGTTCCGCCGCGGCGGCGGTGCGGATGAAGGGCACGGCAAGTGCGGTGCCGGCGATCAGCGCGCGGCGGGATGTCAGAATGGTCATCGGGAGCCCCCTTCGGTTCGATGCGGGACCTTGGACCAGCGCCGCGCGTGTTCGCAAGCCGGGATTCGTCGCCTTTTCCGTGCCTCCGGCCACCGCACCGCCTGTTTTGGTGCCACTTGCGCCGCAGATGCCCGTGGCGCCGCCTCTCCCCGGTTGACCGGCGGCGGCCCTGGCGGCAAGCCTGAGGCTCGGCCGATCCCGGGCCGCGGAGTGCTGCACGAACCCATGGCTGTTCCCCTCGATGCGCCACGCGCCGCCTTTTTCGACCGGCCGCGGGCCTTGGCTCCTGGGCTGCTGGCCGCCTTCGCCATCGCCGCCGTCTCCATCGCGCTGCGCCGGGCCTCTGGCCTCGCCGCGCTGAACCCGGTGGTGGTCGCCCTGGTCATCGGCATCGCGATTCGTGCGGGGCTCGGCGAGCGGAAGGTGCTGAAGCCGGGCATCGCCTATGCGGTGCGGCCGGTGCTGCGGGCGGCGATCGTGCTGCTCGGGCTCCAGGTCACGCTGACCGAATTGGTGGCGCTCGGGCCGGGAGCCCTGTTGCTCGCCGTGGTGGTGGTGGCCGCGACCCTGCCCTTCACCGTCTGGCTCGGCGCGCGGATGGGGGTGGACCGCACGCTGGCGGTGCTGATCGGCACCGGGACCGCGATCTGCGGCGCCTCGGCGATCGTCGCCGCCAACCAGGTGACGCGCGGCAAGGAAGAGGACGTCGCCTATTCGCTCGCCGTCATCACGCTCTGCGGCACCGCCGCGATGCTGATCTGGCCCTTGCTTGCGGCACCGCTCGGGCTGTCCCCGCTCGGCTACGGGCTCTGGTCCGGAGCCAGCATCCATGAGGTCGTGCAGGCCGTGGGCGCGGCCGCCGCCGGCGGGGTCGAGGCCGCGCAATCCGGCACGGTGATGAAGCTCGCCCGCGTCTTCCTCCTCGCACCCGCGGTGCTGGTGCTGGGCTGGTGGGCCGCGGGGCGCGGGGCAGCGGCGGGGGAGGCCAAGGTCGCCACCCCCTGGTTCGCCTTCGGCTTCCTTGCCCTGGTGGTGGTCGGCTCCTTCGGGGTGCTGCCGCCGGAGGCCCGGGAAGCCTCCCGCGCCGTGGTGCCCTGGATGCTGGCGGCGAGCGTCGCGGCCCTCGGCCTCTCCACCGATCTGCGCGCGCTGCGGGCGCGGGGGGCTGCACCCTTGCTGCTCGGCGTGCTCGCCTCGGTGTTCATCGCGACGCTGGCCTGGGCCGGCGTGAAGCTGATCGGGGTATGAGCATGGGCACCACGCATCCGCTGACGGTGGCGCTCGGCGCCCGGCACTACCGGGTCGAGCGCCCCTTTGGGCTGTTGCCGGCCGAGGCGGGGCTGGTTTCCGACGTCGCCTGCCTGCCGGATGGGCGGGTGCTGGTGCTGTTGCGGGGCGATCCCTGCATCGCCGCCTGCGACCCCGCCGTGGCCGATATCGGCGATGGCGTCGGCTGGGGCGGGGAGGTCGTGGCCGATGGCCATATGATGGCGCTGGCGCCGGATGGCCGGGTCTGGGTGGTGGACCGGGACGCGCATCAGATCATCGCCTTCTCCGCCGAGGGCATGGAACTGGCCCGGCTCGGCACGCGGCACCGCGCCAATGCGCCGTTCAACGCGCCCTGCGACATCGGCTTCGGCGCGGATGGCACGATCTATGTGGCGGATGGCTATGGTGCCTCCCGCGTCCATGTCTTCGGCCCTGACCTCACGCCGCGCGGCGGATGGGGCGAGCCGGGGCAGGGGCCGGGGCAGTTCAGCACCCCGCATTCGGTCGCCGTGCTGCCCGATGGCCGCGTCGCCATCGCGGATCGCGAGAATGACCGGGTGCAGGTCTTCACCCCCGATGGGCGGCATCTGCTCTCGATCGGGGATGTCTATCGGCCGATGTCGCTGAGCGTGGATGCGGATGGCAATCTGCTGGTGACGGACCAGGTGCCGAGGCTGTCGCTGTTTGCCCCGGATGGGCGGCTGCTGGCGCGCTGCCGGCCGGTGCTGAACGGGGCGCATGGCATGGCGCTGGGCGCCGATGGCTCGATCTACCTCTCCGAGATGAGCCCGGGCCGGATCACCCGGCTCGCGCCCATCCCGGGCTGAAGCGAAGGGGGCGCTGCCGCCCCCTTCATCGGTTCAGGCGTAACGACGATCGGTCACGACCATGGCCGGCCGCACCCCGCTGCCGGCGCCGATCAGCGCCGCCAGCGCGCCGAGCAACAGGCTCGCCACGATCCAATAGGCGGTGATGGCCGTGGCCGCCGCTGCCGTGTCCGCCGCGCGACGGGCGGCTTCCTCGGCCTCCTGCGCCTGGCGCCGCGCCTCGGCCTGATAGGCCTGGATGCGCTGGGCGGCCTCGGCCTCGGGGATACCGGCTTCGGCGGCGACCAGCGCCGTCATCCGGCTGCGGTCCTCAAGCGCGATATCGCCCGAGGCGATGCTCTTGCCGATCAGCCCGGTGACTTCCGCCAGGCGCTGGTCGGAGGTCATCTGGGCGGGGTCGGAGGCGGTGGTCAGGGCGAGGCGGGCGCGTTCGATCAGCGCCTCGGGATCGACGGCCGAGGTGGCGGAGGCAACGGCCGTGCCAACGCCGCTGGCGGCACCGGACAGCACCGAGGCGCCGGCCGACAGCCCACCCGACACCGCGCCGCCGAGCAGCACGCCGGAGACCAGGAAAGCGGTCGCCCAGACGCCGAGCCCGTGCAGGATCGCATCCATCCGGTCCACGGTGCCCGACAGCCGCGCCGCGACACAGGCGCCGGCGGCCACGCCGAGCAGGTTGGAGACGAGCATCCAGCCCCCGGCGGTGAGGCTCAGCGTCATCGCCGAGGGGGTGTCGCGCGCGACGGCATCGACGGTGCTCGCGCCGATCGCGACGCCCAGAATGTTGAGCATGGCGCCGACGGTGATGGCGACCAGGGTGCCGGCGAGAATGGCCCCCCAGGACACGCGGGAGGGCAGGATCGCCACGGGAGACGCGGGCTCCGTGGCGTAGAGTGGGGCGCTGGGGGCGGTCTGCATGGGAATGGCCTTTTCCTTCGTTTTTGCGCGCCTCTCCCCGCTGCCAACACGGCGGGGAGAGGTGGCTGATTGCGCAAACACGAGGGGCCGGGCGCGAGTTGCTCGCCCCGCGCGGGCGGCATCATTCGGCTGTGAACTGTGGCTTCGGCGCCTAGCATTACAGTTGTGTCTACATGGCGATGCCAGCCATGCCAGGGGCGGGTGGAATTGACCCCGAGCACGTCCCCCTTGCCCGCGCGGCGTAAAGCCATCTCCACAGCGCCGACCCCATAGACGCTGTCGGCCGCGAGCCCCAGGCGAAGGGCACGGCTGCCGCGATCGCTCGTTCGATCATGCCGACAGCAAGTCCGGGCCTGGTGGCGAAGCCCGTGGCCTCCGGCACATGGGCTGCCGCCATCCGCGCGCGGTCGTCCGTCCGGGCCTTGGGCAGTACAGCGCATGGTCGATGAAGGCATGGCCGTGCGGCGAGACGAGGGCCACGAACACGCCAATCTGGCAATTGGTGACCCTGACGGGACTTTCAAAATTCGAGTTGAGCAATAGGCCCGAGTACCGTCATCCAGCACGTCAGAGCCGAACTCTCCACCCCGATTGCTGCCGATAGATGATGCGTATATTCTTATTTGTTATCAGCATGATAGATCGTATTGTAGTGTAGATTCGGATAGCCCCGGATGGGCTAAAATCATTCCCACTCGATCGTCCCTGGCGGCTTGCTCGTGATGTCATAGGTCACGCGGTTGATCCCCCGCACCTCATTGACGATCCGCCCCGAGGTCCGTGTCAGGAACGCCATCTCGAAGGGATAGACCTCCGCCGTCATCCCATCCGTGCTGGTCACCGCCCGCAGCGCGCAGGCGAAGTCATAGCTGCGCCCATCGCCCATCACCCCTACCGTCCGCACCGGCAGCAGCACGGCAAAAGCCTGCCAGATCACGTCGTAGAGTCCCGCCTTGCGGATCTCATCCAGGAAGATCAGATCGGCCTTCTGCAGGATCGCGACCCGCTCCGCCGTCACCTCGCCGGGGATGCGGATGGCCATGCCGGGGCCGGGGAAGGGGTGGCGGCCCACGATCTCCTCCGGCAGCCCCAGCTCGCGGCCGAGCACGCGGACCTCATCCTTGAACAGCTCGCGCAGCGGCTCGACCAGCCCCATGCGCATGTGTTCCGGCAGCCCGCCCACATTGTGGTGCGACTTGATCGTGACCGACGGCCCGCCGGTCGCCGAGACGCTCTCGATCACATCCGGATACAGCGTGCCCTGCGCCAGGAAATCCGCGCCGCCGAGGATCGACTGCTCTTCCTCGAAGACCTCGATGAACAGCCGGCCGATGATCTTGCGCTTTTGCTCCGGATCGGTGACGCCCGAAAGCTGGCCCAGGAACAGGTCCCGCGCGTCGCGATGCACGAGCTTGATGTTGAAGCGGTCGCGGAAGGTCGCGACCACCTGGTCCGCTTCCCCCGCCCGCAGCAGCCCGTGATCGACGAAGATGCAGGTCAGCCGGTCGCCGATCGCCTCATGCAGCAGCACCGCGGCGACGGAGCTGTCCACCCCGCCCGACAGCCCGCAGACCACCCGGCCCTCGGGGCCGACCTTGGCGCGGATGCGCGCGATCTCCTCGGCGCGGAACCCGGCCATGGTCCAGTCGCCGGTGCAGCCGCAGACGCCATGGGTGAAGTTGCGCAGCAAGGCCGCGCCATGCGGCGTGTGCACCACCTCGGGGTGGAACATGGTGCCGTAGAAGCGGCGCTCGTCATCGGCGATCAGCGCATAGGGCGCCCCCTCGCTGCGCGCGACGACGCGGAAGCCGGGCGGCAGCTCGATGATGCGGTCGCCATGGCTCATCCAGACGCGCTCGCGCGCACCGGGCGCCCAGATGCCGCTGGTCAGCGCGCAATCGCCGAAGACATCGACATCCGCCGCGCCGAATTCGCGGTGATCGCTCCCCTCCGCCTTGCCGCCGAGCTGGAGGGCCATGGTCATCTGGCCGTAGCAGATGCCGAGGACCGGCACGCCCATGCCGAACACCTCCTGCGCCGCGCGGGGGCTGCCCGCGTCGCTGGTGCTGGCCGGGCCGCCCGAGAGGATGATGCCGCGTGGCGCGAAACCCGCGATCCGCTCGGCGGAGGCGGTGAAGGGCCAGATCTCGCAATAGACGCCGGTCTCACGCAGGCGGCGGGCGATGAGCTGGGTGACCTGGCTGCCGAAGTCCAAAATCAGGACGCGGTCGTGATGCGGGTGTTCCATCGCGGGCTTTGACCACGACGTTCCGGTTTCTTCAAGGTGTGCCGCCCTCAAGGCGTGCTGGCGGTCGCTTCGAGCAGGAGTTCGATCGGGTCCCACAGCATGGCCCGCTGCTCCACCCTCTGGCCCGCGACCAAGGTCTGGTCGGTCGCCACCACCTTGCCGTGCAGATGGCTGTAGAAGAACCGCGTCGGGTTTTTCGACAGCACCCAGAGCATCGCATTGCGGCAGCCGATCGCCGAGAGATGCGCCGCCATCGCCCGCATCAGCCGCCGGCCGACGCCGTGCTCGTGCCAATCCTCCATCAGATACAGCGTCTCGATCTCGCCATCGGCCAGGCCATGCCCCCGCGCCCGCCCGCCGGAACAAAAGCCGACGATCTGGGGCCCGGCCTCGGGCGCCGCCGGCCGGTCGGGCCCGGAGGCGGTGGCGACGAAGATCGCATGCCCGTCGCGGCGGGAGACGAGGTCGCGCAGATAGCCCGTGGCAACCCGGCGCGCCGACAGCCCGGCGAGGAAGGTATCGGGCAGGATGCCGGCATAGGTGGCCCGCCAGGCCGCGACATGCACGGCGCCGATCGCCGGCGCGTCCTCGGGCCGCGCGCGCCGGATGGCGATCACGCGGCGCGCCCCGTATCAGGCCGCGGCGCGTTCCAGCACGGCGCAGAAGAAGCCGTCGGTGCCATGCGAATGCGGGGCGAGCACGAGGAACGGCCCCTCGCCAGGGCAAGGGACGCCCGGCCGCACCTCCGACCAGAGCCTGGCCAGGGGGACGATGGAGAACTCGGCGCGGCGCGCCAGCAAGGCATGGACCTGATCTTCATCCTCTTCGGGCAGCAGCGAGCAGGTAGCGTAGATCAATCTGCCACCCGGACGCACCAGTCCTGCTGCGGTTTCGAGGATCACGGACTGTTTAGCAGTGATCTCGCGCAAATCCGTGCCGTCCATTCGCGTCCGGGCATCGGGGTTGCGGCGCCAGGTGCCGGTGCCGGTGCAGGGCGCATCGACCAGGACGCGGTCGAAGGTGCCGGCGCGGCGCTTGGCCCAGCGGTCGCCGGCCTCGGTCAGATGGGTCTCGGCATTGTCCACCCCGGCGCGGACGAGGCGCTTCAGCGCCCCCGCGAGGCGCGGCGCATTCACGTCACAGGCCGAGATGCGGCCCTTGTTGCCCATGGTCGCGGCCATCGCCAGCGTCTTGCCCGCGGCCCCGGCACACCAGTCCACGACGCGCATGCCGGGCCGGGCATCGGCCAGCAAGGCGACAAGCTGGCTGCCCTCGTCCTGGATCTCGATGCGCCCATCCTGGAACGGCTTGGTCGCCGTCACCGCGCGGCGGGCCGCGACGCGCATGCCCCAGGGGGAGAGGGGGGTCGGCTCGGCCTCGATCCCCTCGGCGGCCAGCGCCGCCAGGGCCTCCTCCCGCGTGGTCTTGAGGATATTGGCGCGCAGGTCGAGCGGTGCGGGCTCGTCGAGGGCCGAGGCCGCCGCCTGCAAATCATCGCCGAAGCGCGCCTGAAGCCCGGGGATCACCCAGCCCGGCAGGTTCAGCCGAACCTCGGGCGGCATGTCCGGATGCGGCAGCCTGCGCCCGGCGATCTTGCCGAGCATGCGCAGCTCCGCCGGGATCAGCGGGGTCGCTGCATATTGGCCGCCGGGGAACAGGGCGGCGATCTGGTCCGGCGGCATGGCCTCGGACAGCGCCATATGCGCGACCACCAGCGCCCGGGCATTGCTGTGCATGCCGGTGCGGTTCAGGTGCCAGTCCAGCCGCTGGCGCTGGCGCATGATGGCGAAGGCGCGATCGGCGACGGCGCGCCGGTCGCCCGAGCCGATGTAGCGCCGCGCCCGGAAGAAGTCGTTGACGGTGGCATCGGCGGGGCGGCGGGGGCGGTCCTCGATGTCTTGCAGCAGATCGACGGTGGCGGCGATGCGGGCGGCGGGCGTCATGCCCCGAGCGCACCCGGCAAGGCGGCCAGATCCGGCAGCACCGTCGCGAGCCCATCCAGCCAGTATTCCACCGGCCCTCGGCCGCGGTTCACCCAGAAGGCGCGGAAGCCGAAGCGCGCGGCGCCATAGGCATCCCAGGCATTGGCGGAGACGAAGGCGACCTCATGCGGCTGCACGGAGAAATGCGCGGTGGCCAGGCGGTAGACCGCGGGGTCCGGCTTGAACCGCCGCAGCGCATGCACCGAGAGCACCGCATCCAGCAGCGGCGAGAGCCCGGCCGAGCCGATTCCCGCGGCCAGCATCCGCGGCTCCCCATTCGAGAGCACGCCGAGCCGCAAGCCCCGGCCGCGCAGCGCACCCAGCGCCACCACGGCGTCGGGGTAGTGGTCGAGCGCCTGGTAGGCATCGAGCAAGACCGCGCGCAGGCCGCGATCATGGATGCCATGGGTTGCCAGCGCATGGCCAAGGGCGCGATCGGTCAGCGCCGCGAAATCCTCGTAATCGCCGGTGGCGGAGAGGATCCAGCTGTATTCCAGCTGTTTTTGGCGCCACAGCGCGGAGACCGCCGCCGCCGCCGGCCCCACGCGCTGGGTGTGGCGCGCAATGGCGGAATGCACATCCAGCAAGGTGCCATAGGCATCGAAGACGACAACGCGGGGCAGTGCCATGGCTCAGCCGTCGATCCGGTAATTGGGCGCTTCACGGGTGATGGCGACGTCATGGACGTGGCTTTCCCGCAGGCCCGCGCCGGTGATGCGGCGGAAGCGGGCATTGGCCTGCATGTCGGCGATGGTGGCGTTGCCGGTATAGCCCATGGCCGAGCGCAGCCCGCCGACCAGCTGATGCACGACATTGCCGACCGGGCCCTTGTAGCCGACGCGGCCTTCCACGCCTTCGGGGACCAGCTTGAGGCTGTCGGTCACCTCGGCCTGGAAGTAGCGATCGGCCGAGCCGCGCGCCATCGCGCCCAGGCTGCCCATGCCGCGATAGGATTTGTAGGAGCGGCCCTGGTACAGGAAGACCTCGCCCGGCGCCTCATCGGTGCCGGCGAAGAGGCTGCCCATCATCACGCAATCCGCACCGGCCGCGATCGCCTTGGCGATGTCGCCCGAGGTGCGGATGCCGCCATCGGCGATGGCCGGCACGTCATGCTCGCGGCAGGCCGCGGCGCATTCCATCACCGCCGTCAACTGCGGCACGCCGACGCCGGCGACGATGCGCGTGGTGCAGATGGAGCCCGGCCCGATGCCGATCTTCACCGCATCGGCGCCGACCTGGATCAGCGCCTCGCAGGCCTCGGGGGTCGCGACATTGCCGGCCACGACCTGCACGGTGTTGGACAGGCGCTTGATGATCTCGACCGCGCGCAGCACGCCCTCGCTATGGCCATGGGCGGTGTCCACGACGATGACATCGACCTCCGCCGCGACCAGCAGCCGCGCGCGCAACAGCCCGTCCTCGCCGGTGCCGGTGGCGGCGGCGGTGCGCAGCCGGCCGAGCGCATCCTTCACGGCGTTCGGGTTGGTCTCGGCCTTCTCCATGTCCTTGACGGTGATGAGGCCGATGCAGCGGTTCTGGTCATCGACGACCAGCAGCTTCTCGATGCGGTGGCGATGCAGCAGGTCGCGGGCGTGGTCGGCGGCGACGTCGCCCGGCACGGTCACGAGCTCCCGCGTCATCAGCGTATGGACCGGGGTCGAGGGGTCGGTCGCGAAGCGCACGTCGCGGCTGGTGATGATGCCGACGAGCTTGCCGGTGCCGGGTTCGACCACCGGCAGGCCGCTGATGTTGTGGCTCGCCTGGATGGCGCGGACATCGGCGAGGGTCTGCTCGGGGCCGATGGTGATGGGGTTCACCACCATCCCGCTCTCGAATTTTTTCACGCGGCGGATTTGGCTGGCCTGGTCTTGCGGGGACAGGTTCTTGTGGATCACGGCGATGCCGCCGGCCTGGGCCATGGCGATCGCCATGTTGGACTCCGAGACGGTGTCCATGGCCGCGGCGACCAGCGGGATGTTCAGCGCGATCTCCCGCGTGAGGCGGGTGCGGACATCGGTCTTGCCGGGCAGGACCTGGGAATAGGCGGGCACGAGCAGCACATCGTCGAAGGCATAGGCCTCCTCGATGATGACGCGGTTGCGGGTGCGGGGGGTAACATCGGGGGCCATGGCTGACCTTTCGGTATCGGTGCCTTGGCGCGCCCTCCTACGCGCTGGGGCGGGGGGGTGCAAGCATAGGGTGCGGTTCGGGACGGGGTGGCAGATGCGCGGTGGGGGCGGGGGTGGGCGAGGGGACCTGCGCCTGGGATCGGCCGCCGGTCAGCCCCTGGCAGGGATAGGAAAATAAGCAACAGTTTGGGCGCGAGGCCGGATATGTTCCGCCCCATGCCCAGCCATTACACCCCACCCCGCCCCTGGCAACCGATGAGCCAGCCCGAATGGGATGCGCTGCGCCCGCACATCCTCTGGCTCGGCGCAGGGCGGCCGGTGAAGGATTTGCGCGCGCGCGTGGACGGAATGTTCTGGATCGCCACCTCCCGCCGCCCCTGGAAGGACCTGCCCGAGGCCTTCGGAAAGCCAGACACCGTCTCCCGCCAGTTCCGCCGCCTGACCCAGCGGCACCTCTGGCAGAAGCTGCTGCATCTGCTGGCCGAACCCGGCGCCTCGCCCGGGCTGCGGGCGCTGGAGCATTGGATCTGCCGCGCCTGCCAGCGGGCAATGCGCTGCGCCGGCATGAGCCTCATCACCGCCGCCCAGCGCCTGGGCTTCCTGACCGCCCTGCGCGGCCCGTCCTTCCTGCTGCCCGATGTGGATTTGTCCGAACGCTACCGGCGCATCACCGAATTCTTCCTCACCCGCCTGCTCAAGGACCGGAACAGCGTGCCCAAGGGGGTTTTCGCGCTTTGCGGGCGGCTGCTCACCTTCGTCGGCGGGCGCCGGCGCATCCCGCGCTGCCTCTGGCCAGATTGATGAGCCGGGGTCAGGCCCGGCCGCGGAACCCGCGCGCCACCACGAACATCTCCGCGCTGTCCTTCCGGCTGGCGGGGGGCTTGGCGTGCTTCACGTCCGCGAAACTCTGCTTCATCCGTGCCAGCAGCGCCGCCTCGGTGCCGCCGGCAAAAACCTTGGCGACGAAGGCGCCGCCCGGGGCCAGCACCTGTTCGGCGAAATGCAGCGCGAGTTCCACCAGGGCGATGATGCGCAGATGGTCGGTCGCGGTATGGCCCGTGGTGTTCGGCGCCATGTCGGAGAGCACGAGGTCGGCCGGCCCCTTCATGGCCTCGCGCACCGCGGCCTCCGTCGCCGCATCCTCGAAGTCGCCCTTGAGCACGGTCGCACCCGGGACCGGCTCCATATGCAGGATGTCCAGCGCCACGACCCGGCCGGTATCGCCGGTGCGGGCGACGGCGATCTGCGTCCAGCCACCAGGGGCGGCGCCGAGATCGACCACCCGCAGCCCCGGCTTGAACAGCTTGAAGCGGTCATCCAGCCCGGTGATCTTGTATGCGGCGCGGGAGCGCAGCCCATCCGCCTTGGCGGCGATCACATACGGGTCGTTCAACTGCCGGGTCAGCCAGGACTGGCTCGCGGTGGTGCGGCCCTTGGCGGTCTTGAGCCGGGTGCCGAGCAGGCGCGAGCCCGCCGCGGGGCCCGCGGACGGGGGGGATTTGGCCATGCGTCAGCGCCTTCGGGGAGATGGGGCGCGCATCAGCCGCAGAAGCATGCCTTCGCGCAACCCCCGATCGGCGACGGTCACCGTTGCGGTCGGCCAGACGCGGCGGATGGCGGCGAAGACGGCGCAGCCCGGCAGCACGAATTCCGCCCGTTCCGGCCCGACGCAAGGGTGGGCCACCAGCCCCTCCCGCCCCAGGGAGAACAGCTCGGCCAGCGCCTTGTCGGCGGCATCCATCTCGATGACCTGGCCATCGACCGCCTGGCGGGAATACCGCGGCAGGGCCAGGGCGACGCCGGCCAGCGTGGTGACGGTGCCGGAGGTGCCGAGCATCCGCACGCCCCCGGCCGCGATCTCGCGCCCGATGGAATGCACGGTGTCGAAGCGGCGAAGCTCGGCCGCGACCTCCTCGGCCACCGCCTCGAAGCCCTCATGCGTGAAGCAGGAGGCGCCGGCGCGTTCGGCCAGCGTCACCACGCCGAGGGGGAGGGAGGTGTACCCGATCAGCTCCGGCGGATGCTCGCGGCTGGCGGCGCGGACCCAGGCGATCTCGGTGCTGCCGCCGCCGATGTCGAAGAGAAGCGCGCGGCGGTCGGTGGGGGCGAGCAACGGGGCGCAGGAGGTCATGGCCAGCGCCGCCTCCTCTCGCGCGCCGATCACCCGCAGCGGAAGCCCCGTCGCGGCCCGGGCGCGGGCCAGAAACTCGGCGCCATTGTCGGCGCGGCGACAGGCTTCGGTGGCGACCGCGTCCAGGCCGCGAATCTGCCGCCGGCCGAGTTTCTGGGCGCAGGCCTGCAAGGCGATGACGGCGCGGTCCATCGCGGCCTCGGACAGGCGGCCGGTGGCTTCCAGCCCCTCGCCGAGGCGGACGGCGCGGGAAAAGCTGTCGATGACGCGGAATCCGCCGGGTCCACCGCGGGCAGCCACCAGCAACCGGCAATTGTTGGTGCCGAGGTCCAGAGCGGCGAAAGCGGCTCCGGACAGGGTCGGTGTCCGCTGCGGCGCGGCGAGGGCGGGCGGCGGCAAATCCATGATCACCATAGAGTCGGCGCGGCGGGGTCCCGGGGCAAGGGATTTCGTCACGAAAGGTGTCGTGTGAGGGTCGGGTTGCGCCCCGCTGAGACGCATGGTATCCGGCCGGCGCCGTTGGGGGATAGTTTAACGGTAGAACTTCCGACTCTGACTCGGACAGTCTTGGTTCGAATCCAGGTCCCCCAGCCACGGCATCCCAGCCCGCATCATTTTGGCTCAGACCCGCGCCGCGCTGCGCCGGCGGCGGTCTGTTCCCCGCCCCGCACGGCTGACCGGGATGCGAAAGACGCGCTAAACCGACGCCGGAGGCGCCTGGCGCCAACCAGGCGCTCTTCCTCCTGTCCAGGCGGTCTTCCCATGCGAAAGCTCCTCTCGCCTCCGGCCCGCGCCGCGGGCGGTGCTGCCCCGACGGCGTGTCGGGTCGATAGGCTGGGGCTGGCCGTCGCGACGCTGGTCATCGCCGCCGCCTTCCTGCACGCCCATTGGGTGCGGGAGATGCTGCCGCTGGCCCCGGTCGCGGCAAACAACTGGTTCGGCTGGCACGATCAGGGCCGCTACCTGGAGGCCGCCCTCGCCTGGCAGCGCGGCGACCTGGACGTGGCCCGCCACCTCTACATGCCGGGCTACCCGCTGCTCGCGGTCCCGTTCCTGCAAGACGTGCCTCTGCTGGGCCTGCCGCTCGCCGACCCGTTCCTGCCGGCGAACCTCGTCTCGCTGCTCGCCTCGCTCTGGCTGCTGGCCGGCATCGCGGTCCGGCTGGCACCGGGGCTGCGCCATGCCGGGCTGCTGGGCACTCTGGCCTTCGTCACGGCGATGCTCTCCTCGCCGCAATCGCTCGACGCCTGGGTCGTGCCCTGGAGCACCTCGCCGGCCACGGCGCTGATCCTGCTCTGCCTCTGGGCCGCGCTGCGCTTCCATGCGGCGCCGGACCGCCCGCGCTGGGCCTTTGTGGCCGCATTTGCCGGTGCCGCGATCCTGGCCTTCCGCCCGACCGACATGGCCGTGGCGCTGGTGCCGGCGGCGCTGCTGGCGGGATGGGCGCTCGCCACCAGCCGGGCCTCCTGGCGGGCCTGGGCGCGCACCGGGCTGGCGGGGGTGGCCGGCGTCGCGCTGGCCCTGGGCCTCCTCGCGATCTTCTACGTGCCGATCTACGGCTTTGCGCAAAGCCCCTATATGGCGGGTTCCGCCCGCACCGGCTTCGAATGGCGGCTGCTGCCGCTGCGCTGGGTGACGCTGATGCTCGATCCACGGCCGCTGCTGCCGCAGGGGCGCGGGCTGATCTCCGCCTTTCCCTGGATCGTCTCGGGCCTGGCCGGCGCGCTGGCGCTCATGCTGCTGCCGAGCCGGGGCCCCGGCCGGCGCGCGCCGCATCTGGCGCTCGGCGGCGCCATGGCCTGCCATGTCGCGCTCTACCTCTGCTACCGCGACCTGCATTCCGGCGGGATGTGGCTCTACTTCAACCACCATTACTTCAAATGGGTCGTGCCGGTCGCCAGCCTCTACACCCTGCTCTGGGTAGCGCTGATGGCGGCGGAGCGGCGCCTGCGCTGGCGGCGGCTGGCGCTGGGCCTCGGCACCATGGCGCTGCTGCTGCCCTGGCGCGCGGAGCTGCACCTCCGGCCGGACGCCGCGGGCGCGCCGCGCTGGCAGGCGGATGGGCGCCTGCTGATCCCCGGTGCCTTGCCCGAGATGGGCGATGCGGTGGTCTTCGCGGCGGATGGCTCCTGGGATGACATGTTCATGGGCCGCAGCCGCCTGTTCGCGCCCTCCGCCGAGCATGTCTTCAACAGCGATCACAAGACGGTGCCGGCAGGCGGGGGGCTGATGCTGACCCCGCTGCGCCCGCTGCCGGAGGCACCGCTGGTGCTGGAGGTGCGGCCGCCCTCGCTGGCCGTGGACCGCGGCCTGGCCCCGGTGGCGGTGCGGCAGGCGATCGTCTTCGGCCTGCCCTGCCTGCTGCGGTCCCGGCGCAGCGCCTGCGTGCCGGACGAGGTCCTGGCCCCCACCCGCCTGGCGATCGGGAGCACACTGACCTTTGGGCGGCAGGAAGGGCCGATCCTGCGCTCCGGCTGGTCCGGGGCCGAGCCCGAGGGCCGCTGGACCGATGGTCCCCTGTCGGTCCTGCGCTTCGGCGTGTCGCTGGCCGAGCTGGGCGGCCGGCCGCTGGTGCTGGACCTCCTCGCCAACCCCTTCCTGCCGGCCGGCGTCACCGAGGTGCGGGTGCGCCTGCTGGTCAACGGCAGTTCCGTCGCGACATGGCGGCTGGTCGATGGCGCGCCGGGGCGTCTGCGGGCCATCGTGCCTTCAGCATTGCTGGGCGCCGATGGCGCGGCGACGCTTCGCTTCGAGATCGACGGGACGCATCGCCCGTCGGAGTTCTATCCCGGCTCGCCGGACCGGCGGCGGCTCGGGCTCTTTATCCGGTCGCTGACGCTGGGCCTGGGGGGCGCGTGACGTGGCGCGCGCCTCACCCCGCCAGCCGCGTCACCGTCGCGAGCAGCCCCGGAAACCGCGCCTCCACCTCGGGCCGCAGCGACACCTGGCAGCGCGTGCCATCCCGCCGCGACAGGATCAGCCCGGCCATGCGCAGCACCTTCATGTGGTGGCTCAGGGTGGAGGGCGAGACCTGGGTGTCGAACTCGCCCCAGCCGCGCTCGCCGCCTTTTTCGCGCAGCTCCGCCACGATCCGCAGCCGCAGCGGATCGCTCAGCGCGTGCAGCACATCCGGCAGCGTCACCTCCTCCATCGACGGGTGGGTGTAGTCCTCTTGTGCCATGCAGCATTGCCTCCCATGTCACCTTCGACGTTTGTCGAACAAGCTACAAGGACGCCGCCATGCCGACCCTTTTCGACCCCTTGCGGATTGGGGCGCTCGAGCTGCCCAACCGTATCATCATGGCACCGTTGACCCGCTCGCGGGCCACCGATGATCGCATCCCCACGGCCCTGATGCGCGACTATTACGTGCAGCGCGCCTCGGCCGGCATGATCCTGTCGGAGGCGACCTCGGTCACCCCCATGGGCGTCGGCTACGCCGCTACCCCGGGCATCTGGTCCGAGGCGCAGGTCGAAGGCTGGCGCGTCATCACCGATGCGGTGCATGCCGCCGGCGGCCGCATCCTGCTGCAGCTCTGGCACGTCGGCCGCATCTCCGACCCGAGCTTCCTCGACGGCCTGCCCCCCGTCGCGCCGAGCGCGATCGCGGCCCGCGGCCATGTCAGCCTGTTGCGCCCCGAGCGCGCCTACCCGCTGCCCCGCGCGCTGGAGACGGCCGAGATCCCCGGCGTGATCGAGGCCTTCCGCCTCGGCGCCCTGAACGCCAGGCGCGCCGGCTTCGACGGTGTCGAGATCCATGGCGCCAATGGCTACCTGATCGACCAGTTCCTGCACGACAAGAGCAACCATCGCACCGACGCCTATGGCGGCCCGATCGAGAACCGCGCCCGGCTGATGCTGGAGGTCACCGATGCGGTGGTCTCCGTCTGGGGTGCGGATCGCGTCGGCATGCATCTGGCCCCGCGCGGCGACAGCCATGACGTCGGCAGCGTCGATATGGCCGGCACCTTCGGCTATGTCGCGAGCGAGCTGGGGCGGCGGAAGATCGCCTTCCTCTGCGCCCGCGAGAATGCCGAATCCGCGCAGCTTGGCCCCGATCTGAAGCGTGCCTTCGGCGGCGTCTATATCGTCAACGAGCGCTACACCACGGAGCAGGCGCAGCAGGCGCTGGATGCCGGCACCGCGGATGCCGTGGCCTTCGGGCTGAAGTTCATCGCCAACCCGGACCTGCCGCTGCGGCTGCGGACCGGGGCCGCGCTGAACGAGGTGGATCGCGCGACGCTCTACGCGCGCGGGCCGCACGGCTACAGCGACTACCCGGCGCTTTCGCCCGCCATGGCCTAACGGCGGGGGGCCGGCTCGACCGGAGGCGGCGGCGGGATCACCGGCGTCGTCTCCGGATGCGGGGTCGGCACTTCCGGCCGGGGCATGGGGACGACGATATCCGGCGGGGGCAGCACGCCGCTGCGCGGCAGCGCGGGCACCGGCACGGGCTGGGGTTCGATCCGCTCCGGCGGCGTCAGGCCCGGCAACGGCGGCGGCCCCGCGCCGTCCCGGGGCACGACGCCGCCCTGGGCCAGGGCAGCCCCCGCGAGGATCACGCTGGCCAGCGTCGCCGAAAGGCCGGCGCGCCAGAGCCGGTTCTGATGCCGAAGGGTCGTCATGGGTGGCCTCCCTTTTCGTCAGCGGGTTAAACGCGGCCCTTCCGGTGGGGTTGCCCCGCGCGGCAGTGCAGCAATCCGGTTGACGCAGCGGGGCTGCCTGCTCCAGCGTACCGCCTCACGATCAGGCCATTCCTTATGGACGGCAGCGCCGGCCCGTTTCCCGTGACCACCCATCTCGGGCGGGTCATCGCCAGCGTGCCGGTCGGCGCCCGCTACCATCGCCTGCTGGCCGAGGCGCCAGCGCTCTCCGCCGCCGTCGAACCCGGGCAGTTCTGCCATCTGCTCTGCCCCGGCGCCTATCTGCGCCGGCCGATGAGCGTCTGGCGCGCCGGGGCGCAGGAGCCGCTGGGCTTCCTCTTCCGCGTCGCGGGCCCCGGCACCGCCGCATTGGCCGGGCTGCGTGAGGGTGACACGCTGGACGCCATGGGCCCGCTCGGCCGCGGGTTCACGCTGGACCCGGGCTGGGGTCGCATCCTGGTGCTGGCGCGCGGGGTCGGGCTCGCGACGCTCTCGCTGCTGGCGCGGCGGGCGGTGAGCCTGGACATCGGCGTGACCGCCATCCTCTCCGCCCGCGACCCCGCCGACATGATGGCCGAGGCGTTTTGCGGCGCGGTGCCGATGGATTTGCGCCTCGTCCATGACAGCGACGGCAGCAGCGATCCGGCGGCGGTCGGCATGATGATCGAGGCCGAGTTCATCCGCGCCCGCCCCGATGCCGTCTTCACCTGCGGCTCGGACCGCCTGCTGCGGCTGTTGCAGGAGATCGCCGCCCGCCATGGCGTGCTGGGCGAGGCCGCGATCGAGCAGCGCATGGGCTGTGCCCTCGGACTGTGCTTCGCCTGCGTGCGACGGATCGCGACACCCGATGGCCCCCGCGACCTGCGGGTCTGCCGCGAGGGCCCGGTCTTCGACCTGCAATCGGTGGAGGCGTGGTGATGCCGGATCTTTCCGTCCGCATCGGCGGGCTCACGCTGGCCAATCCGGTGATGCCGGCCTCGGGCACCTTCGGCCCGGAGCTTGGGGAGGTGTTCGACCTCGACCGCCTCGGCGCGCTGGTCACCAAATCGGTGACGCCCGAGCCGCGCCGCGGCAACCCGACGCCGCGCGTGGCCGAGACCGGGCAGGGGCTGCTGAACAGCATCGGCATTCCGGGCAAGGGCATCGAGGCCTGGATCGCCTATGACCTGCCGGTGTGGCGGCGCTTCGCGGCCCCGCTGGTGGTGAGCCTCTCCGCACCCACCGCGAGCGCCTTCGCCGAGGCCGCGCGGGCGCTGACGGTCGAGGGGGTGGCGGCGATCGAGGCCAATATCTCCTGCCCCAATCTGGAGGCCGATGGCCGCGCCTTCGCCGCAGAGCCGGGGCCCGCGGCGGCGGCCATCGCCGCGATGCGGGGCGCCACGCGGCTGCCGATCTGGGCCAAGCTCTCGCCGAACACCGGCGATGCCGCCGCCGTCGCCCGCGCCTGCGAGGAGGCGGGCGCGGATGCGCTGGTCGTGGCCAATACCATCCTGGGGCTTGCGATCGACCTCGCGACGCTGCGCCCGGCGCTGGGGGCGGGGATGGGCGGCTATTCCGGGCCGGGGTTCAAGCCGATCGCGCTGCGCCTGGTCTGGCAATGCGCGCAGGCGGTGCGGATCCCGGTGATCGGCTGCGGCGGGATCGCGACCGGGCAGGATGCGGTGGAGTTCCTGGCGGCCGGCGCCACCGCCGTGCAGGTCGGCACCGCCAGCTTCATCCAGCCCGCCGCGATGCTGCAAGTGATCGAGGGCATCAGCGCCTTCTGCACGGCCCGCGGTTTTTCCCGCGTGTCGGATCTGACCGGGATCGCCTTGCCCAGCCTCCAGCGGATTGCCGCCGAATGAACGCGATCACCCGCGACGAGGCCGCTTTGGCCACGCGCCTGCTGGAAGACTTCGCCCGCATCGGCGCCGACCTCGCCGGCGGCTTCACCCGCCCCGCCTGGGGCGAGGCCGAGACCGCCTGCCATGCGATCCTCGCCGAGGCCGGCGCCGCGCAGGGGCTGGCGAGCCATATGGACGGGGTGGGCAACCTCTGGCTGGCCCCGCCCGGGCTGGTGGGGCCGGCGCCGGCCACGGGCTCGCATCTGGACAGCGTGCCGCGCGGCGGGAATTTCGATGGCGCGGCCGGGGCGGTCGCGGGGCTGTTGCTCGCCATCCGCGCCGCGCGGATCGGGCTGCCGCTGCGCGCCGTGGCCTTGCGCGGCGAGGAAAGCCCCTGGTTCGGCGGCCCCTATGTCGGCACCCGCGCGGGCTTCGGGGCGCTGGATGCGGCGGAACTCGCGGTGGAGCGCCGGGGTGGCGGCGGCAGCCTGGCCGCCTGCATCGCCGCGGTCGGCGGCGATCCGGCATTGGCCGGGGCCGGGCGCCCGCTGCCGGAATTCGCCGCCGTCACCGCCTTCTGGGAGTTGCACATCGAACAGGGGCCGGTGCTGCTGGACCGCGACCTGCCGGCCGCCGCCGTCGGCGCCGTGCGCGGCCATCTGCGCCTGCCCGCCGCGCGCTGCATCGGCGAGGCCGGGCATTCCGGCGTCGTCCCCCGCCATCTGCGCCATGATCCGGCGATGGCGCTGGCCGAGTTGCTGAACGACCTCGACACCGTCTGGGCGCGGCAGGAGCAGGAGGGCTTCGACCTGGTGCTGACCGCGGGGGTGATGGCGACCGAGGCCGGCGAGGCGACCGCCACCCGCATCCCCGGCGAGGTCGCCTTCGCGCTCGATATCCGCAGCACCGATCCGCTGGTGCTGAAGAACATGGAACGTTTTTTGGCGGACCGCTGCCGCGAGATCGGGCGCCGGCGAGGGGTGGAGTTCCAGCTTGGCCGCGCTGTGCGCACCGCGCCGATCGTGCTGGACGCGACCCGCACCGCCGCCATCGCCGATGCCCTGCCGCGGCCGCACACCATGCCGAGCGGGGCGGGCCATGACGCCGCCGAATTCGCGCGGCACGGGGTGCCGGCGGCGATGGTCTTCGTCCGCAACCGCAACGGCAGCCACAACCCGGCCGAAGCGATGGAGGTCGCCGATCTGATGGCCGGGGTGGAGGCGCTGTGGGGTGCGATCAGGGCGGTGGAGGCAGCCTAGCCAGCACGGCCTGCGCGACCCGCCCGGTCTCATCCAGTGGCGTACGCGGGACGGGCGCCTCGCCCAGCATCCGCGCCTGCCCGGCGGCGATCAGGTTTTTGGCGAGGCGCTGGTGCCGGGGGCCGAGGCCGCCCGGATCGGCGATGAGGACCATGGCCCCGGTCGCCAGCGCCTCCGACAGCATCGACACCGAATCGCCGCTCACCACGATGATGTCGGCAGAGGCCAGGAAGCCCGCATAGGGGTTGGGCCCCGCATCGCCCCAGCCAAACACCCGATGCGGGACGCCCGTGAGCGCCGCCCGCAGCGCCGCCGTCGCCTGCGCCCCGGTGCGGCGGGAGGCGGTGGCGAGCACGCTGCCGCCGAGCCCCGCGACCTGCCGCGCGATGGCCGTGGCGATGGCCGGGTCCATCCCCACCGCCCGCACCGGCCCGCCGAGCAGCAATGCGACGCGGGGGCCGGGCAGGGTGCGGAGATCGGTGAAGGCCGCCCGCGCCTCGGCCAGCCGCGCGGGGGACATGCGATGGGTGGCGCCCAGGATCGGCAGGATGTTGGGCGCGGCGGGCGCCTCGTCATGCCGCCCCAGCACCAGCAGGTCGAACCGCGCCGCGCCAAAGCCGGGCCGCATGCAATGGACGGTTTTCGCGCCCCGCCGCGCCAGCCACAGCGCCACCGGCGCCGAGCGCCGCCCCGCGGAGATCACCAGCTTCGGCCAGGGGGGGTGGAACGCCGCACGCGCCGTGGCGGTCAGCCCCCACAGGCTCGGCCAGCGCAGCGGCGCCTGGGCCATCGGCCCCCACTCCAGCGGCACGACCCTGAACGGCCGCCCCAGCCGTTCGGCGATGCCGAGCGCCTGCGCCGCCGTGCCCGCGCGGGGGTCGGCCAGCACCCAGATCGCGTCGTCTGTCATGGACGCGGCCGGCTGCGGGCGGTAATCCGGCCGGAAAGGAGCACCGACCCGACCATGGCCTTGACCCACGCCTCCGACTGGGACCGCGACGCGGCCCTGACCACGGCCCGCATCCTGCTTGAGATCAAGGCGGTGAACTTTCGGCCGGAGGAACCCTACACCTTCACCTCCGGCTGGAAGTCGCCGGTCTATATCGATTGCCGCCGGATCATCTATTTCCCCCGCGCCCGCAGCAAGATCTGCGACCTGGCGGTGGAGAAGATCGGCCGCCACATCGGCTATGAGAGCATCGAGGCGGTGGTGGGTGGCGAGACGGCGGGGATTCCCTTCGCTGCCTGGATCGCCGACCGCATGTTGTCGCCCATGGCCTATGTCCGCAAGAAGCCCAAGGGCTTCGGCCGCAACGCCCAGATCGAGGGCGATGTGCCGGAGGGCAAGCGCACCTTGCTGGTCGAGGATCTGACCACCGACGGCGCCTCGAAAATCCGCTTCGCCAATGCGCTGCGCGATGCCGGCGCGATCTGCGACCATACCTTTGTGGTGTTCTTCTACGGCGTCTTCCCGGGCTCGTTCGAGACGATGAAGGAGATGAACCTCACCTTGCATCACCTCTGCACCTGGTGGGATGTGCTGGAGGTCTGCCGCGAGCGGCCGTATTTCGAGGAAAGCGCGCTGAAGGAAGTCCGCAAGTTTTTGGAGGACCCCGTGTCCTGGTCGCGGTCGCATGGCGGCATCGGCAATGCGGTCGAGGCGAAGGCCGAGGATTGAGCCGTCTGCGCCGCCTCTGTCTGACCGGGGCGGTGCTGCTCGCGGCCGCCTCGGCGCAGGCCCAAACGCATCCGCAGCTCACCATCGGGATCACGCAATACCCCTCCACGCTGCATCCCAACATCGACCAGATGGCCGCCAAATCCTATGTGCTGGGATTCACGCGGCGGCCGCTGACGACCTACGATGCCGACTGGCGCCTCGTCTGCCTGCTCTGCGAGACGCTGCCGAGCCTGGAGAACGGGCTTGCGGTGCGCGAGACCACGCCGGATGGCAAAGCCGGCCTCGCCTTGACCATCCGCCTGCGCGCCGATGCCCGCTGGGGCGATGGCACGCCGGTCTCCTCGGAGGATCTGCGCTTCGCCTGGGAGGCCGGGCGCGCCTTCGAGACCGGGTTCGGCTCGGCCGAATTCTACCGCAGCGCCTTTGCGCTCGATGTGGTCGATGACCGCAGCATCACCCTGCATTTCGACCGTGTGACCTTCGACTATGCGAGCCTCGGCGATTTCCAGCCGCTGCCCGCGCGCATCGAGCGCCCGCGCTGGGAGGCCGATCGCGCCCGCTACCGCAGCCGCACGGGGTATGACACCGAACCCACCAATCCCGGGCTGTGGTCGGGGCCGTATCGCGTCGCCTCGGTGACGCCGGGTGCGGCGGTCGGGCTGCTGCGCAACGACGCCTGGGCGGGGCCGCGCCCGGCCTTCGACCGCATCCTGATCCGCACCATCGAGAGCACGCCCTCGCTGGAAGCCCAGGCCATGACCGGGCAGGTGGACATGATCGCCGGCGAATTGGGCCTGCCGCTGGACCAGGGCATCGCGCTCGCGCGGCGGGCGGCCTCGCGGCTGCGGCTGCATGTGCAGCCGGGGCTGGTCTATGAACACATCGACCTGAAGCTCGACAATCCGATCCTGGCGGATGCGCGGGTGCGGCGGGCGCTGCTGCTGGCCTCGGATCGCGCGACCATCGCGGCCCGTCTCTATGACGGCAGGCAGCCGGTGGCGAATGGGCCGATCCATCCGCTGGATGCGGGGTATGACGTCTCGCTCGCCCCCGCGCCCTATGACCCGGCCGGGGCGGCGCGGCTGCTGGACGCGGCCGGCTGGTCGGTGCGCGGCGAGGATGGCATCCGGCGCAACGCGGCCGGGGAGCGCCTCTCGCTGGAATTCATGACCACCGCCGGCAATCGCGGCCGCGAGCAGGTGGAGCAGGTGCTGCAAGGCCAGTGGCGCCAGTCCGGCATCGAGGCCCGCATCCGCAACGAGCCGCCCCGCGTCTTCTTCGGCGAGACGCTGAGCCATCGCCGCTTCGACGGACTCGCGCTCTTCGCCTGGATCAGCGCACCGGAAAACGTGCCGCGCGGCATCTTCCATTCCGATGAAATCCCCGATGCCGCCCGCAACTGGTCCGGCCAGAACTACCCGGGCTTTCGCAATGCCGAGATGGACCGGCTGCTCGAAGACCTGCCGGTGACGCTGGAGGCCACGGCCCGCCTGCCGATGTGGCACCGCCTGCAGGCGATCCTGGCGGAACACCTGCCGGTGCTGCCGTTGTGGCACCGGGCCGATGCGCATCTCTGGCCGCTCTGGCTCGATGGCGTGCGGCCGACCGGGCATCTGGCGCCCTCCTCGCTCTGGGTCGAGCAGTGGCGCGTGCGATAGGGCTGCGCGCCGTCCAGATCGCGCTGGCGCTGCTGGTGCTGTCCTTCCTTGCCTATATCGCCATCGGGCTGATGCCGGGCGATCCCATCGACCTCGCCATGGCCGCCGACCCCAGGCTGACGCCGGCCGATGCCGAGCGGATGCGGGCGCTGCATGGGCTGGACCGCCCGTTGCTGACGCGCTGGTGGGCCTGGCTGCTGGGGGCGGTGCAGGGCGAGTTCGGCCCCTCGCGGCTGTTTGCCCGGCCGGTGGTCGAGGTGCTCGTCCCGGCGCTGGTCTCGACGCTGGAACTCGTCGGGCTCGCGCTGCTGCTGGCGGCGGGCAGCGGGATCGCGCTGGGGGCGCTGGCGGCGTTGCGGCCGCGCTGGGCGCCGGCGGTGGAGGCGCTGGCGGTGCTCGGCCAGGCGGTGCCGGCCTTCTGGGCGGGGATCCTGCTGATCATCGTCTTCGCCATCCAGCTTGGCTGGCTGCCGGCGGGCGGGATGGCGGATTTCGGCGATGCGCCCTGGCGGTTCCTGGTGCTGCCGGTGGCGACGCTCGCGATCGGCGGGCTGGCCGCCTATGCGCGGCATACGGCGGCGGCGATGGGCGCGGTGCTGCTGGCGCCCTTCATCGTCACCGCGCGGGCGCGCGGCGCAGGCGAGGCGCGCATCGCCTGGGTCCATGCCTTCTCCAATGCCGCGGTGCCGCTGCTGCAACTCGCGGCACTCGACATCGGCGGGCTGGTCGGCGGCGCGCTGGTGACCGAGACGGTTTTTGCCCGGCCCGGCATGGGCAAGCTTCTCTATGACGCGGTGATGGGCAACGACCATCCGCTGGCGCTGGCCGCGGTGCTGCTGGTGGCGCTGGCGACGATGCTGGCGACGGCGGCGGCGGATGTCGCGCAGCGCGCGCTGGACCCCCGATTGTGAGGCTCCGGGCTGTGAGGCTGCGGCTTGGCCTGGCGATTTTGGGAATGCTGGCGCTGGCGGCGCTGGCCGCGCCTCTGGCGCAGGGCTGGCTCGGGCATGACCCGAACCTGCCGGACCTGTTCGCGCGCTTCGAGGCGCCCTCCTGGACCCACCCCCTCGGCACCGATGCGCTGGGGCGGGACGCGCTGCTGCGGTTGCTCGCCGGCGCGCGGGTGTCGCTGGCCGTGGGCCTGGTCACGGCGCTGGTCGCGGCGGCGATCGGCACCACCATCGGGTTATTGGCGGCCTGGGCGGGGGGGCTCGCGGACGCGGCGCTGATGCGGCTGGCCGAGACCATGCTGGCCTTGCCCGCGCTGCCGCTGCTGCTGGTGCTGGCGGCGGCCGACCTGCCCTGGCTGCCGGGGGGCGACATCGGGCGCATCGTGCTGGTGCTGGCGATCTTCGGCTGGATGGGGGTCGCGCGGCTGGCGCGGGCGGCCGCACTTTCCACGCTGGCGCTGCCCTATGTGCGCGCGGCCCGCGCCCTGGGGGCGGGGGAGGCGCGGGTGCTGTGGCGTCATGTGCTGCCGGCGCTGGTCCCGCCCGTCGCGGTGGCGACGGCGCTGGCGGTCGCGGGGGCGATCCTGGCTGAAAGCACGCTCTCCTTCCTCGGCCTCGGCATCCGCCCGCCGCTCGCCTCCTGGGGCAACATGCTGGCCAATGCGCAGGAGATGGTGCTGGAGGCGCCCTGGCAGGCGGTCTGGCCGGGGCTCTGCATCATGGCGGCGGTGGCAGGCGCCGGGCTGGTCGCGGATGGGGCGCGGCGGTAGCGGCATCACGCAGCCGTGCATCGCGTAACGATACCGGAACGATAGAACGGGTCCCCGGGACGAGCCGAGGGGATGATGATGAAGCTGCTGGGACGATCGCTGCTCTGGGGCCTGGCCGGCGCGGTGCTGCTGCCGCTGGGGGTCGGGGCCGCGATGCTGGTCTTCACCATCTTCGAGCCGATCTGCACCCAGCCCTCGGATTCCGGCGGCTGCGCCATGGGCATCGCCACCATCCTCGGGCTGCTGATCCCGGTGGGGGCGGTGCTGTTCCTGCTCACCACCCTGATCCGCGGCGCCTTGCGGGGCTGATTCTCCACGCCTCGCGCGTGGAATGACCCAGGCTGCGGCCTAGCCGCTTTTCCGGCGCAGGCGTAGAGTCCCAGGCATCCGAACGCGACAAAAAGGCCAGGTCGATGACCCCCCCCGCCACGCCCATCCGCGCCAACTCCCCCGCCGCCCGCGACGTCGCCTATGCGCTGCATCCCTATACGGATCTGCGCGCGCATGCCGAGAACGGCCCGCTGATCATCGCGCGTGGGGAGGGCGTGCGGGTCTATGACGACCAGGGCCGCGACTACATCGAAAGCATCGCCGGGCTCTGGTGCGCCTCGCTCGGGTTTTCGAACGACCGCCTGGTGGCGGCCGCGACGAAGCAGATGAAGGAACTGCCCTTCTACCACGCCTTCACCGGCCGCTCGCACGGGCCGCTGATCGAGTTGTCGGAGATGCTGGTGGAGCGCGCGCCGCTCGCCAATGGCGGGGCCGCGATGAGCAAGGTGTTCTTCGCCAACTCCGGTTCGGAGGCGAATGACACCGCGCTGAAGATGATCTGGTACTTCAACAACGCGACCGGCCGCCCGTTGAAGAAGAAGGTCATCAGCCGGGTGAAGGGCTACCACGGCGTCACCATCGCCGCGGCCTCGCTGACCGGCCTGCCCGCGAACCACAAGCTGTTCGACCTGCCGATCGCCGGCATCTTCCACACCACCACCCCGCATTTCTACCATGAGGGGCAGGAGGGCGAGACCGAGGAGGCCTTCGCCACCCGCTGCGCCGACGACCTGGAAGCGCTGATCCTGCGCGAGGGGCCGGACACCGTGGCCGCGATGTTCGCCGAGCCTGTGATGGGCGCCGGCGGCGTGATCGTGCCGCCGCGCACCTATTGGGCCAAGATGCAGGCGGTGCTGCGCAAGTATGACGTGATGCTGGTCGCCGATGAGGTGATCTGCGGCTTCGGGCGCACCGGCAGCTACTGGGGCTGCCAGACCTTCGACATCACCCCGGATATCCTGACCTGCGCCAAGGCGCTGTCCTCGGCCTTCCTGCCGATCTCGGCGGTTGTGGTCAGCGATCGCGTCTTCCAGGGCCTCGCGGATGGCAGCAAGACCATCGGCACCTTCGGCCATGGCTTCACCTACTCCGGCCATCCGGTCGCCGCCGCCGTCGCGGTGGAAACGCTGAAGATCTATGACGAGATGGATATCGTGGGCCACGCCCAGCGCGTGGGCCCCTACATGCAGGCAGCCCTGAAGGCGCGCTTCGGCGCGCATCCGCTGGTCGGCGAAGTGCGCGGCATCGGCATGGTCGCGGCGGTGGAACTCTCCCCCGACCCGGCGGGTCGGAAGAACTTCGACCCCGCCGCCAAGATCGGCCCGCGCCTCGTCAAATATGGCGAGAAGCACGGCATCATCCTGCGCTCGACCCCGGGCGACAGCATCGCGATCTCGCCGCCGCTGGTGATGGTCGAGAATGAGGTCGATGAGATGGTCGAACGCTTCGGCCGCGCGGTGGATGATCTCGCGGTGGAGTTGCGGCGGGAGAGCCTCGCGGCGGTCTGACGCCACAGGCCCTGCGCATGCAACAAGGCAGGCGGCTTCGGTCGCTTGCCTTTTTGCGGACCTCAAAGCATTATAGTATAACATTGCGATTGAGGCCTTCCGATGCACCGACGTTCCCTCCTGGCCGGGCTTGCCGTCGGCTTGCCGGTCTTTCCCCTGCGCGCCCAGGGGGCCGTCCCCGTCGTCGCCTCCTTCACCATCCTGGCCGACATGGCCCGCACCATCGGGGGCGAGCGCGTCTCGGTGCGCCAGATCGCGGGGCCGGATGTGGATGCGCATGGCTTCCAGCCGCGCCCGTCGGATGCTGTCGCCATCCGCGATGCCACGGCGATCATCCGCAACGGGCTGGGCTTCGATCCCTGGTTCGACCGCCTGGCCAACAATGCCCGGGGCCGCATGATCACCGCGACCGAGGGCATCACCCCCCATGCCATGGAGGGCCATCATCACGATCATGGCGATGGCGCCGAACGCCGGCGGGCGCATACCGTGCCCTCCGGTCTCACGCCCGATCCCCATGCCTGGCAGGATCTGCGACTTGGCCAGTCCTATGTCCGCACCATCGCCGCGGGGCTTGCCGCGGCCGATCCCGCCGGGGCCGCAACCTATGCCGCCAATGCCGAGGCCTACCTCGCAAGGCTCGCCGCCCTGGACGCCTGGGTGCGCGCGCAAATCGGGACGGTGCCGCCCGAGCGCCGCCGCGTCGTCACCAGCCACGACGCCTTCGGTTATTTCGGCGCGGCCTACGGGGTGGAGTTCCTCGCACCCCAGGGCATCTCCACCGAGGCGCAGCCCTCGGCCGCAGATGTCGCCCGGCTGATCCGCCAGATCCGCGCCGAGCACATCACCGCCGTCTTCATCGAAAGCATGACCAGCCCCGCCCTGGTCAACCGCCTGGCTGCGGAGGCGAATGTGCGGGTCAGCGGGCGGCTTTACGTCGATGCGCTCTCCGCCCCCGACGGGCCGGCGCCGAGCTACGAGGCGATGTTCCGCCACAATATCGGACTGCTGGTGCCGGCGATGCTGGGCAGCGTGCCATGAGGCGCGCGCTTCTGGCCTTCGCGCTGCTCGTCCCCGTGGCGGCAGCGGCGCAGGAGGTGCGGCTGGAGGGGTTCCGGCCACACATCACCGGCGAGGTCGATATGGGCCTCTATGCCATCGACACGCTGAACGGTTCGGCGCCGCGCCGGCAGGGCACCAATGCCTTCGCCTTCGGCGAGATCGCCGCCGGGCTGCACCTCGCGCCCAATTTTTCCATCCAGGGCGTGCTGAACACCGAACCGGCCGGGGAGACCGAGCCGAATGGCGGCGTCACCGGCTTCCGCTACGCCGCCGCCTCGGTCGAGGCGCTCTTCGCCGAATGGCGGCCGAGCGAGACGGTGATGCTCTATGCCGGCAAGTTTTCCGCCCCCTTCGGGCGGGGGCATCATGACTTTCCCGGGGTGCTGACCGCGATCCGCGCGCATGAAGTCTATCTCATCAAGGAATCGGTGGGCGCGGGCGGGAGCTGGACCTTCCTCTCCGATGCCGTCCTCGGCGAGCACGATCTCTCGGTCGCGGTCTTCGGCTATGACACCAGCCCGCTCTCCAACACGCTGATCACCCGGCAGCGCTGCTGCCGCGAAGGCTTCGAGCGCTACCGCCGCAACACCCGCGACCAAGGCGGCGCCGGCAACACCGGCCAGATGGACAGCGTTGCCGTGGCGCTGGATGGCGACCACTTCGGCTGGCTGCCGGGGCTGTCCTACCATGCCTCGGTGCTGTCGCGTGGGGCGGGGCGGGATGGCACCGCGCGCGAATGGGGGGTGGCGGGCGCGCTGCGCTACGATCTGGCCTGGACCGAGACGCTCCGCACCCTGGTCTTCGCCGAGGCCGCCGCCTTCCGCAACGCCGGTGGCCGGCCGGCGGAGGAGATCGAGACCGGCATCGATGCCGCGGGCGATGCAACCTACGACACCGCCGGCGTCGGCGAGCGGCGGGTCTTCTCGACCCTCGGCGCGCGGACGAGCTGGGAGGGCTGGCGCAGCACGCTGGCCTGGCAGAAGGACCAGCGCAAACGCACCGCCAATGCCGTGCCGACGGAGGATTATGTCGAATGGTCGGTGGGGCGGGACATCGGCTGGGGCTTCGGGGTGGATGTCGGCTGGCAATACGCCCGCTACGCGCGGGAGGAGGGGGGCCGCGGCCAGTCCAATGCCGCGATCGGGGTGCTGCGCTGGCGCCAGACCTTCTGACCGGACCCTTCTGATCAGAAAGGCGCCCGGAAAATTGCGCGGGCGGGTCAACGCCGTCGCCTCTCATGCGTTAGCCAGCCAGGGGAGGGCCTGCAGGTCCTTCTTCAATGGGGCCAGTCAGGCCTCGGCTCAGGCAAGACGGGAAACGCGATGTCCGACCAGCAGACCCTACGTGAACAGCGGCTTCGGGAAAAAGCCTATCAGCTCTGGCAGGAGGCCGGCTCGCCCGAGGGCGAGGACGATCGCTTCTGGCAGCAGGCCATTGCCGCGACCGAGCATGAGGAAGACGCCCTCGACGAGACGGTGGAGGAAAGCTTCCCGGCCAGCGATCCGCCGGCCAATTCCGGGATCATCGGGCCGCAGGTCGCCCGCAAGAGGAACGGACGACAGGCGGTTTGAAGCTGGCCGCGGGGCACGCCCCGCCGTTCAGCCTCCACACGCCGGGTTTGGGCCATTGCCCACACCCGGTTGCCGCCCGATCATTGGCGCTCACCGAGGACAGGGCGCCCATGGCCAGGCAGTTTCCGGCGCTGGATGACCAGCAGATCGCCTTCATCGGGCGCCAGCACATCTTCTTCACCGCCACGGCGACGGCGGAAAGCCGGGTGAACATCTCGCCCCGCGAGGGGAGCGCGCTGCGCGTGCTCGATGCCACCACCGTCTGCTACCTCGACCGCACCGGCAGCGGGATGGAGACCGCGGCGCATCTGCTGGCCGATGGCCGCATGACCATCATGTTCTGCGCGGTGGAGGGGGCGCCGCTGATCCTGCGCCTCTATGGCCGCGGCACCGTGCTGCCATGGGGCAGCGAGGCCTATGCGGCGCTGCTGGCCGCGCGATACGACGGGGTGGAGCCGATGGGCGCACGGCAGATCGTGCGGCTGGACATCGATCTGGTGCAGACCTCCTGCGGCTATGGCGTGCCCTTCTTCGATTACGCGGGGGAACGCGACAGCATGGACCGCTGGGCCCGGGCCAAGGGCGAGGCGGGCCTGCGCGCCTACCGCGCGGAAAAGAACAGCCGCAGCATGGATGGGCTGGAGACGGGCCTCACGGGGTGAGCGGCGAGCCGCGTCGAAAGGCCAGCAGCAGGTTGTCGGCCGGCATCTGGGTGACCTCGGGCGGGGCATAGCCCGCGGCGGCCGCGAGCGCCGCGACATCCTCCAGCGCCCTGATGCCCCATGCGGGGTTGCGGGCGCGCAGATCGGCGTCGAAGGCGACATTGCCCGGCCCGGTGTGGCGCCCCTCGCGCCGGTAGGGCCCATAGAGGAACAGCGGCGCCCCGAGCGCCGCCGCACCCCGCACCAGCCCCTCGGCGGCCGGCCAGGGGGCGATATGGATCATGTTGATGCAGAGCACCGCATCCGCCCGGACGATCGGCCAGGGCGGGCTCGCGGCATCCAGCGCCAGGGCCGGGCGCAGATTGGGCAGGCCGGACCCGGCGGCCCAGGCGTCGATGCTGGCCCGCGCGCCGGGCTCCGGGTCCGATGGCTGCACCACCAGCCCCGGCATGGCGCGGGCGAGATGCACCGCATGCTCGCCCGAACCGCTCGCGATTTCCAGCAGCAGCCCGGCCTGCGGCAGATGCGGCCGCAGGGCCTCCAGGATAGGGTTACGGTTGCGTGCGGCGGAGGGCGCGAAGCGTCGGGGATCGGTCATGGCAGCGCCGACCTGCGCCTGGGCCGGATGTGATGCAACCCGAATCCGGTGCCGCTCGTCAGGGATGGGTCAGGGTCTGGCCGTGGTGATTCGGCTGGACGTGGTGCGCGGCATGGATCAAAACAGGAACATCGGCAGTTGGCCGCGGCTGCCGGCCGTATTGGTGAGAGCGGATCGACACACTATATCCGGGGTGTTCTTCACATCATGTGTCAACATCTTGTGTCGTCCTGGGGGAAAAGCGCATGATCCGTCCCTGGGGATTACCGAGTTGGGGGATGTGACCGTGTTGGATGCCGCATTAGGGGATTCGTCACCCGTGTTTGAGGCTGTTGATGCCGCGGGCGTGCAGCTCGCAGGACAGGGGCAGGTCAGGATCGATCGGTCGCGCGATGCGCTGCTGACCGATTTCGGCCGCGCCACGCTCGATGACCGCTACCTGATGCCAGGGGAATCCTATCAGGACCTCTTCGCGCGGGTGGCCTCGGCCTATGGCGACGACACCGCGCATGCGCAGCGCATCTACGATTACATCAGCAAGCTCTGGTTCATGCCGGCGACGCCCGTGTTGTCGAACGGAGGGACGCAGCGGGGGCTGCCGGTCTCCTGCTTCCTCAACGAGGCGAATGACAGCCTCGATGGCATCGTGGGCCTGTGGAACGAGAATGTCTGGCTCGCCTCCAAGGGCGGCGGCATCGGCTCCTACTGGGGCAATCTGCGCTCGATCGGCGAGAAGGTCGGCCAGAACGGCAAGACCTCCGGCGTGGTGCCCTTCATCCGGGTGATGGATAGCCTGACGCTGGCGATCAGCCAGGGCTCGCTGCGCCGCGGCTCGGCCGCCTGCTACCTCCCGATCAGCCATCCCGAGGTCGAGGAATTCGTCGAGATGCGCCGCCCCACCGGCGGCGATCCGAACCGCAAGGCGCTGAACCTCCACCACGGGCTGCTGCTCTCCGACGCTTTTATGCGCGCGGTGGAGAATGGTGAGGATTGGGCGTTCACGAGCCCCAAGGACGGCGCGATCGTGCGCAAGGTTTCGGCGCGCAGCCTCTGGATCCGCATCCTCACGGCGCGGATCGAGACCGGCGAGCCCTACATCATCTTCTCCGACCAGGTGAACAACGCCCGGCCCGAGCACCACAAGCTGGCGGGGCTGGAGGTGAAGACCTCCAACCTCTGCTCCGAGATCACCTTGCCGACTGGCGTCGACCAGCATGGGCGGGAGCGCACCGCGGTCTGCTGCCTGTCCTCGCTGAACCTGGAGACCTGGTTCGAGTGGAAGGATGATCCCCACTTCATCCCCGATGTGATGCGCTTCCTGGACAATGTGCTCCAGGGCTTCATCGACACCGCGCCCGACAGCATGGCCCGCGCCAAATACAGCGCGATGCGGGAACGCTCGGTCGGCATGGGGGTGATGGGCTTCCACTCCTTCCTGCAAAAGATGGGCGTGCCCTTCGAGAGCGCGATCGCCAAGGTCTGGAACAAGCGGATGTTCAAGCACATCCGCGATCAGGCGGATGTGGCGAGCCGCCTGCTGGCCGAGGAACGCGGGCCCTGCCCGGATGCGGCCGAATACGGCTTCATGGAGCGGTTCTCGAACAAGATGGCGATCGCGCCGACCGCCTCGATCAGCATCATCTGCGGCGGCGCCAGCCCCGGGATCGAGCCGATCGCGGCCAACGTCTATAACCACAAGACGCTCTCCGGCTCCTTCATCGTCCGCAACCCGTATCTACAGACGGTCCTGGCCAAGCATGGGCGGGATGACGACGACACCTGGACCTCGGTCACCGTCACCAAGGGCTCGGTCCAGCACCTCGACTTCCTGACCGATCAGGAGCGCGCGGTGTTCAAGACCGCCTTCGAGCTGGACCAGCGCTGGGTGGTGGAGCATGCCGCCGACCGCACGCCCTTCATCTGCCAGAGCCAGTCGGTGAACCTGTTCCTGCCGGCCGATATCCATAAGCGCGACCTGCACCAGATCCACATGGCCGCGTGGAAGAAGGGGATGAAGTCGCTCTATTACTGCCGGTCGCTGTCGATCCAGCGCGCCGATACCATCAGCGAGAAGGTGGTGGGGCAGGGCGATGTGATGGCGGCCCATGTGGCACAGCCGATCGCGCTGTCGCTGATGGTGAAGGCGGAAAGCACGGATTACGAGGAATGTTTGGCCTGCCAGTGATGACGGCCCCCGGGAGGGCGCCGCCCTCCCGGACCCTCCCGCCAGGAAACTGAGTTTCCTGGACCTTCCCCTTTTGCTCTCAAATGTGAAATTCGCAGGGGCTGCCAATCCAATGACGAAACAGTAGAAATTTTTGTGGCGCGTGCAAACGATGCTTCTTGAGTGAGCCGACGTATACCTGAAGCGGTGGATAAATTCGAAGCGGCTGAACAATATACAAAATACACATTTCCAGCGCGCGAATAAAATGTGAAATCAAGTAAAGATTGCCCAATTTGATTTACTTAATTTTAGATCGGCGCGAGTGGTCTGGTGAAAAATATATTTTAATTGCGGGATGCAAGACCGTCAGGGTCTTGCCGGGGTGCGCGAGGGGCAGCGCCCCTCGCCGACGCAACATCGAAGGAATGAGAGAACCACAATGCCCGACGGCACCCAGCCCCCCCCAAAATTCGACCTGTTGACCGCCAATCCGGTCTACAAGCCGTTCCGCTATCCTTGGGCCTATGATGCCTGGCTGACCCAGCAGCGCATCCATTGGCTGCCGGAAGAGGTGCCGCTCGCCGATGACGTCAAGGACTGGCAGAAGAACCTGACCGCGTCCGAGCAGAACCTGCTGACGCAGATCTTCCGCTTCTTCACCCAGGCCGATGTCGAAGTGAACAACTGCTACATGAAGCAGTATTCACAGGTCTTCAAGCCGACCGAAGTGCTGATGATGATGTCGGCGTTCTCGAATACCGAGACGATCCACATCGCCGCCTATTCGCATCTGCTCGACACCATCGGCATGCCGGAGAGCGAGTACACTGCCTTCCTCAAGTACAAGGAGATGAAGGACAAGTACGACTACATGCAGGCTTTCACGGTCGAGAACAAGACCGAGATCGCCAAGACCCTGGCCGCCTTCGGCGCCTTCACCGAGGGGTTGCAGTTGTTCGCATCCTTCGCGATCCTGATGAACTTCCCCCGCTTCAACAAGATGAAGGGGATGGGGCAGATCGTCTCCTGGTCGGTGCGCGACGAGACGCTGCATTGCCTGTCGGTGATCCGCCTGTTCCGCACCTTCGTGCAGGAAAACCCGGAGATCTGGACGGAGCAGTTCCGCGCCGATCTGTACCAGATCTGCTCGACCATCGTGGATCACGAGGACGCCTTCATCGACCTCGCCTTCGAACTGGGCGGCGTGCAGGGCCTCGATGCGGAATCCGTGAAGCGCTACATCCGCTTCATCGCCGACCGCCGCTTGCAGCAGTTGGGGCTGGAGGAAATGTACCACATCGAGCGCAACCCGCTGCCCTGGCTCGATGAGATGCTGAACGCGGTCGAGCACATGAACTTCTTCGAGGGCCGCGCCACGGAATATTCCCGCGCCGCGACCAGCGGCACCTGGGAAGAGGCCTTCGCGGAGGGCGTCTTCACCACCCCGCAGCCGGGTGGGGCCATCCTGCCCACGGTCTGACCGCCGCGCGGGCGGCATGGTTTCCGTGCCGCCCGGCTTGGCCTATCTAGCGGCCATGCTCCGTCCCATACGCGCCATCGCTCTGGTCCTCATGCTTCTCCTCGCCGGGCTCTGGGGGGCCGCCTGGGTGCTGCGCGCCCCGGGTGAGGGGATCGCGGAATCCTTCGTCCGCCAGCTCGCCTTCTTCAGCGGGGCCGGCCTGCCGCCGCCCTCCGCCGGCGGCGTGACCCTGCCGGAGGGCGTGACCCTCGGCGGTCCCTACAGCCTGACCGACCAGACCGGCCGCGCGGTGACCGAGGCGACCTACGCCGGTGGGCTCAGCCTGATGTATTTCGGCTTCACCTATTGCCCCGATGTTTGCCCCACGGAACTCGGCATCATCGGGCAGGTGATGGAGGAACTCGGGCCGGATGCCTCGCGTGTCACACCAATTTTGGTAACGATTGATCCAGAACGCGACACGCCCGAGGTGCTTGCTGCCTATGTTGTGAATTTCCACCCGAAAATGGTGGGGCTGACTGGGACGGCGGCGCAGATCGCCGATGTTGCGCGAAAATTTCGCGTGTATTACCAGAGAGTGCGGAACGCGGAAAATTCCGATTATCTGATGGACCATTCGTCCTTCATCTATCTGGTCGGATCCGACGGCCGTGTACGCGGCCTGTTCCGCCCCGGTTCGGCGCCCGAGGCGATTGCCGAGGCCGTACGGGGCGCACTTCGGGCCGGATAACCAGACAGTGACCAATTGACCGTCGCGAAATAGATGACATTCGAATGAAAAGTGGAAATACTGCCATGGGCCCGACGCATTCTGGCTTCACTGAGGATCGTGGCCCAACGAGTCGCGGCTCACGCAAGGAGAGCGAAGGTATGTCGGCCGAGTTGAACGATCCCTATGCCGTGCTGGAAGCCCCACGCGGCACGGTCACGATGCCCCGCCACACGCGCCGGTTGTCGGACAAGATCCTGATCGCCTTTCATCACGCATGTGACCAGGGGGACTTCGAGGTAGCGGATGAGTTGCTCCGCGTCCTCGAGATGATGTTGACGCGCCGGCCAATGACGCCGGACGTCAATCGCCGGAAAAACATCGAGAGCCTGGTGGCGGCGCATGAGCGCCTCTGGCTGCTGCGCCACCCCGAGGCGAACGAGCGCTGATCATGGTTGCAGGTCACGCTGCATCAGCGTGACCTCCTGCTGGTGCCAGGCATCCATGCCGATCGGGCGCCAGCCAAGCCTTGCATAGAATTCCGCCGCATCGGGCGTGAACAGCCAGATGCGCGCGAAGCCGGCTGCGGCCGCGTGCCGTTCCACCATGCGGACCAGCGCCGCGCCGATCCCCTCCCGCCGCGCATCCGGGCGGACGTAGAGGCTGGCGAGCCAGGGGTTCAGATCGGCCCGGTCGAACAGATCATCTTCATCCAGCGCCACGGTGCCGAGCGGCATCCCGCCCGCGACCGCGACCCAGACCATGGGAATGCCGGGGCCGCGGGCGCCGGCGCAATATTCGATGGTCTCGGCGAGGCTCCAGCCATCCTCCTCCCACCAGGCGCGGTGGAGCCAGCCGCAGACCTCCGCCTCGAAGCCGCTGCCGCCGAGCGGGATGATCCTCACGCGATCTCCTCCCAAGGCAGGTCCCGCCAGGACAGGAACCCGCCCTTGCCGGCGCCGGTGTCGAGGAAATGCGCGACCCCGCCGGCCGCGCCCGGCCAGCTTGTCGGCACGTCGCGCCGCTCATGGCCGACATAGGCGGTGATCCCGCGCGGCAGCAGGTCGATCCAGTCGTGCCGCCGTTCGGGGAAGCCATCGGGGTTGGTGCGCCCGGTCACCTCGCCATAGATCGCGCGCGCGACCGCTGGCGTGGTGCGCCGCGCCCCGGCATCGGGTGGCGGCAGGCCGTGCTCCATGGCCGGGTGCCAGGCGGCGTGGATGAAGCGATGGGCGCGCAGCCCGGCCCAGGCCGGCGCCGTGGCGATGGCCGCGATGGTGGCGGCGGTCAGGGCATCACGATCCGGTGCCACCGAAAGCTGCGCCAGCGTCGCGGTCAGCCCATGGGTCGGCGCCACTCCGCGCCCGGTCAGCGCCCGGCGCAGGCGGTGGTCGTGGTTGCCCAGCATGAACATGCCCGACCCGGCCCCGAGCAGGCGCAGCATGGCGCGCAGCACGGAAGGGCTATCTGGCCCGTGGTCGGTCAGATCGCCGAGTTGCAGCACGAACAGCCCCAGCGCCTCGGCCCCCGCGACGGCGGCGGCGAAGGCCTCGGCCTCGCCATGCACATCCCCGACCACCCGCAGCCCGGCAAAGCGTTGGCGGTCGGGCGGCCAGCTCACGCCGTCACCTCGGCATAGGCCGCCAGGGCGCGGGCGCGGCCCTCGGCATGGCCGATGACCGGGGCCGGGTAGCCGCGCCGCAGCGCGGCCGGCGCCTCCCAGGGCGCATGGATCAGGGCGTCCGGCAGCCCGGCCAGTTCCGGCACCCAGCGCCGCACGTAATCGCCCGCTGCGTCGAATGTCCGGCCCTGGAGGATCGGGTTGAACACCCGGAAATAGGGCGCCGCATCCGCCCCGCAGCCCGCGACCCATTGCCAGGAGGCGCTGTTGGAGGCGAGGTCGCCATCCACCAGGCAATCCCAGAACCAGGCCGCCCCGGCCTGCCAGGGCTGCAACAGATGCTTCACCAGCAGCGAGGCCGCGATCATCCGCACCCGGTTGTGCATCCAGCCGGTCTGCCAGAGCTGCCGCATCCCCGCATCCACGATCGGATAGCCGGTGCGCCCCTGCTGCCAGGCGCGCAGCAGCCGCGCATCCGGCGCCCAGGGGAAAGCGGCGAAGGCAGGCCGCAAGGGGTGCTCCGGCATCTCCGGGCGGTGGAACAGCAGATGGTAGGAGAACTCGCGCCAGAGGATTTCCTTGAGGAACACCGTGGCCTGCACCCCGTTGGCCGCGACGGCCTGCCAGACCTGGCGCGGCGAGACCTCCCCGAAGCGCAGATGCGGCGAAAGGCCGGAGGTGCCACCGCTGACCCCCGGCAGGTCGCGCTGCGCGGCATAGAACGCGAGCCCGCCGGCGATGAAGTGCTCCAACCGCCGTGCCGCGCCGGCCTCGCCCGGCTGCCAAGGCCCGGCGAACCCGTCGGCCCAGTCGCGGCGGGGCAGCAGCGCCAGATCGTCGGAGGCTGGCGCGCCGGGCGCGGCTTGCAGCCGGGTCGGGGGCGGCAGCGCCGGCCCGGGGTCGCCGGCCGCCAGCACCGCGCGGGCGAAGGGGGTATAGACTTGGTAGTATCCGCCCGTGCCGGTCTTCACCGCCTCCGGCTCATGCAGCAGGCTGCCGCGATGGCGCACCAGGCGCCGGCCCAGCGCCGCCAGCGCCATGGCCACGACCTCATCCTGCCGCCGGCCCCAGGGCTCGTAGCGGCGGGCGACATGGGTCTCGGCGGCGCCGATGGCCTCGGCCAGGGCAGGGATGATGGTGGCCGCATCGCCGCGCAGGCAGACCAGCGGCGCGCCAAGCGCAGCCAGATCCGCCCCCAGCCGGGCCAGGCTGTGATGCAGCCACCAGCGCTGCGCGCCGCCATGCGCCCAGGGGCCGGCGGCGGCGTCATCCAGCACGAACACGGGCAGGATCGGCCGGTCCGCGACCGCCGCCAGCGCCGGGTTGTCGGCGAGGCGCAGGTCATTGCGGAACCACAGGAGGGCGGGTGCGGTCATGCCAGCGCGGGCGCCCGGGTCGGGAAGGAATAGAGCCGGTCCCGCCCCAGCAGGAACGCCCGCCCGCCGCGCGGGAAATGCGCCGCCAGCGCCGGGTCGCGCACGTCCAACCCCCCGCAGAAGGCGCCGAAGGCCGGCAGCACCACCCGCCGCCCATCCGCGAGGAAACACGGCCGGGTCACGCCCCCGGCCCGGGTCGGCATGGTCGCCTTGGGGTGGAAATGGCCGCTGATCTCGGCATTCGCTCCCAATCGGGCGATGTGGCGGAACACCAGCGGACCCAGGCTCAGCTCCTCGACCGCCTCGCCCGGCAGGTCGTGCGGCGCCACCGGATCGTGATTGCCCAAGGCCCAGATGACCCGGATGCCGGCAAGCATGGCCGCCAGCATCCCCCGCTCGGCGGCGGCGAGGCGGGAGGAGCCGTCGCGGTCGTGGAAGGAATCGCCCAGGAAGACCAGCACCTGCGGCGACCAGCGGCGCAGCAGGGGCGCGAGGCGCGACAAGGTCTCGCGCGTGTCATAGGGCGGCAGGAAGCGGCCACGGGTGGCGGCGGCGCTGCCCTTCTCCAGATGCAGGTCGGCCACGGCGAGCAAGCGCTGCGCCGGCCAGGCCAGCACCCCGGCCGGGTCCAGCGCCAGCCGCTCGCCGGCCAGATGCAAAGGTGCTGCGATCACCCGGTCACCGCCTTGCCGGCATGGCGGATGAAGCGGCTTTTCCGCGGGCCTCCGCCCCGGCGCGGCACATGGCGTTCGCCGCGGGAGGGCACGGCATCGGTCACCTCGGCCAGCAGCCCGTAGAAGTGGTCGGTGCCGTCGGTGGCCTCGGCGACCAGCGCCTCGGCCTCGGCCAGCAGCGAATCCTCGGCCCCGCCGGCGATCCATTCCCGGCCTTCCTCGATCAGCGCGGGCACGGCCAAGGGCGAGACCTGTTCCAGGACACGGTGGCGGATGCCGCCCTGCCGGGCACGGGCCAGGAGGGCAGCGATGCGGGCGATGTCGGTGAGCCCGCCCGCGGCCTCGGCGCGGGTCGCGCGCAGCAGGATGTGGTCGGGCTCGTGCCGGCGCAGCACGTCATAGATCAGATCGGCGTTCATGGTCATGGCCTTGCCGGATTTCTCGGCGCCGGGGTGATGCTTTTCCAGCAGTCCCGCGATGGTCGCGATGTTCCGGAAGGTGCGGCGGAGCATCGAGCTGTCGGCGATCCACTCCTCAAGCTCCTCGCCCAGAATGTCCTCCTGGAACAGATGCGCGATATCGGTGGGCTCGAAGGCGCTCCAGATCGCCAGCACGTAATCGGTCCCCAGAAACCCGAGCGGGCCGAGCCCCGCATGCTCCATCCGCCGCGTCAGAAGCATCCCCAAGGTCTGGTGGGCGAGCTTGCCCTCGAAGGTATAGGCGACCAGGAACCAGCGCCCGCCACGGGGGAAGGTCTCCACCAGCAGCCCGTCGCGCGGGGGCAGTTCGCTGCGCAGGCGCTGCATCGCCAGCCAGTCCCGCACCGGCTCCGGCAACCCGCCCCAGCGGCGCGGATCGCTGAGGATGGCGCGCACCCGCGCCGCCAGCCAGGTGGTCAGCGGCATCCGGCTGCCGGCATAGGCGGGCACGCGCGGAGAGCCCTCGCCGCCACGGGAGACGATGGCGGCGGTGGGGTCCAGCCGCTCGTATTGCAGGAGTTGCCCCGCGAAGATGAAGCAGTCGCCGATGGTGAGGGTGGAGATGAACCATTCCTCGACCTCGCCGAGGATGGGGCCGCCGCGCAGCTTCACCTTCACCAGCGGCGTCTCCACGATGGTGCCGAGGTTCATGCGTAGCTGGCGGGCGACGCGGGTGTCGCGGACATGGATGCGGCCCTCGGCGTCGCGGAAGAGTTTCCGAAACCTTTCATAGGCTTGCAGGGCGTAGCCACCATCTTCCACGAAGCGCAGGCAGTCGTCGAAATCCTTTCGGGTCAGCGCGGCATAGGGGGAGGCGCGCAAGACCTCGGCATACAGCTCGTCCGGCAGGAACGGGGCGGAGCAGGCCATGGCCAAGATGTGCTGCGCCAGCACGTCGATGCCGCCGGGGCGGGGCGGGTCGCCATCCAGCTCATGCGCGGCGATGGCCTCGATGGCGGCGGTGCATTCGATGACCTCGAAGCGGTTGGCCGGGACCAGCACGGCGTTGGAGGCCTCATCCATACGGTGATTGGCGCGCCCCACCCGTTGCAGCAGCCGGGCGACGCCCTTGGGGGCGCCGACCTGGATCACCTGGTCCACCGCCCCCCAGTCGATGCCGAGGTCCAGGCTCGCGGTCGCGACCACGGCGCGCAGGCGCCCCACGGCCATCGCCGCCTCCACTTTTCGACGTTGCTCGACGGTGAGGGAGCCGTGATGGAGGCCGATCGGCAGCACCGCCTCGTTCAGCCGCCACAGCGCCTGGAAGATAAGTTCGGCCTGGGCGCGGGTATTGACGAAGACGATGGTGACGCCGGCGGTCTCGATGCGGCGGTAGATCTCAGGCGCGCTGGCGAGGCCCATGTGGCCACCCCAGGGCAGATGCCCTTCGGGGAGGATGATCTCCAGCTTCGGCGGCGCGCCATCCTCGCCCAGCACCAGGGCCACGCTCTCCGCCTGCCCGTCCGGGGCGATGAAGGCCCGCAGCGGATCGGGGTGGGCGACGGTCGCCGACAGCCCCACCCGCCGCGCCGCCGGGGCCAGGGTGGCGAGGCGCGACAGGCAGAGGGTCAGCTGGTCGCCGCGCTTGGTGCCGGCCAGCGCGTGGATCTCATCCACCACCACCGCATGCAGCCCGGCGAACATCTGCGCCGCCTCCGGCGAGGCGAGCAGCAAAGTCAGGCTTTCGGGCGTGGTCAGCAGCAGATGTGGCGGATCGGCCCGCTGGCGCTGGCGGCGGTTGACGGGGGTGTCGCCGGTGCGGGCTTCGATGCGGATGGGCAGGCCCATCTCGGCCACGGGCGCGGTCAGGTTGCGGGCGATATCGACGGCCAGCGCCTTCAGCGGCGAGATGTAGAGCGTGTGCAGCCCGGGGCGCGGGTTCTTGGCGAGGTCCACCAGGGAGGGCAGGAAGCCCGCCAAGGTCTTGCCGCCACCGGTGGGGGCCACCAGCAGCGCCGAGCGGCCGGCGCCCGCGGCCTCCAGCAGGGCAAGCTGGTGCGCCCGTGGCGACCAGCCTCGGGCGGCGAACCAGGCGGCAAAGAGTTCCGGCAATGTTCCCATCAGCCCGCCAGATATGCCAGGGGTCGGGGCGGGCGGGAAGGGGGCAACGCCGGGGCGGGCTGCCGCGTTTCGATCCCGAAGGAGACCGACCCATGCGCCGCGTGACGAAGAACCCGTTCATGAGCCTATGGCTCAGCGCCGCCAACCGCGCCGCCGGCGCCGGGCTCGGGCTATGGACCGCCGCCGCCCGCCGTCAGCAGGCGGCGATGACCCGGAAGGCGATCAACGACTTCTGGAAGACCGGCACGAAAACGCGCCGCAAGAAGAGCTAATCCGCGAATTCCGGCGCCTCTTTCGCCAAAATCCGCTTGATGCTTTCCAGATGCAGCCGCGCCGCCTCGCCGTCCGTGGCGCGCATCTGCTCATAGGTTTTCCGCGCCAGCGCCTCGGGCACCGGCTTCAACACGCGCCCGGTGGACATGGCCAGCACCTGCGCCTCGGCCGCGCGTTCCAGGTAGTACAGGTCGTCCCAGGCGTCGCAGATCCGCTCGCCGACCACCAGCACGCCATGGTTCTTCATGAACACCACATCGGCGTCGCCGAGGCTGGCGGCGATGCGGTCGCCCTCGGCCTCGTCGAAGGCCAGGCCGTTGTAATCCTCATCCACCAAGGTCCGCCCCCAGAACTTCAGCGAGGACTGCCCGGCCCAGACCAGCGGCGGGCCTTCCAGCATCGCCAGCGAGGTCGCGAAGGGCATGTGGGTGTGGAAGGCGGCCTTGGCGCGCGGCGCCTTCAGATGCACCCGCGCATGGATGAAGAAGGCGGTCACCTCCGGCACCCCCTCCCCGGCGACGACATTGCCGGCATAGTCGCAGATCAGCAGGCGCGAGGCGGTGACCTCCGAGAACGCCCAGCCATAGGGGTTCACCAGGAACAGATCGTCCCGCCCCGGCACCACGGCGGAGAAGTGGTTGCAGATGCCCTCATGCATGCCGAGCCTGGCCGCCATCCGGAAGCAGGCGGCGAGATCCACGCGGGCGGCGCGGATCTCGGGGCTGTCCAGATCGCCGATGTTGTTCAGCTTGGGGGCGGCAAGGGCATGGGCCATGGCGAGGTGTCCGGGTGAATGAGCCTGCCACAGAAGCAGCCGGGGCGCGGTGAGGCAAGGCAAGGCGGCCCATGGCACCCCGGCCCGCCGGAATCCCGCGCTGGGCCGTTGCCCTTGGCGCCCCCGGCGGGCAGACAACAGCCATGTCTTGAAAGGTCAGACGGATGAGCGGCACCAACCGGAAGATCGATGCGCAGCGGCTGTGGGACAGCCTGATGGCCATGGCCGAGATCGGCGCGACGCCCAAGGGCGGCGTCAAGCGCCTGACCCTGACCGAGGTGGACCGCCAGGGGCGGGACCGCTTCGCCGGCTGGTGCGCGGAGCTGGGGCTGACCCTGCGCGTCGATTCCATCGGCAATATGTTCGCCCGCCGCGCTGGCCGCGACCCCGCGCGGCTGCCGGTGCTGCTCGGCAGCCATCTCGACAGCCAGCCCTCCGGGGGAAAATTCGATGGCGCGCTCGGCGTGATCGCGGGGCTAGAGGTGATGCGGTCGCTGCATGACCTCGGCATCGAGACCGAGGCGCCGATCGAATTGGTGAACTGGACCGATGAAGAAGGCAGCCGTTTCGGCCATTCCCTGATGGGCAGCGGCGTCTGGGCCGGGGTCTATGGCCAGGAGAAGGTTTTCGGCCTGCGCGATGTCGATGGCGTTTCGGTCAGGCAGGCGCTGGATGCCATCGGCTACCATGGCCCGCATCCCGCCGCCCCTTTCCCGGCGGATGCCTATTTCGAGCTGCACATCGAACAGGGCCCGATCCTGGAGGCCGAGGGCAAGCAGATCGGCATCGTCACCGGCGCCCAGGCCCAGGTCTGGTGGGATGCCGTCCTCATTGGCCAGGACAGCCATGCCGGCACCACCCCACCCTCCACCCGTCGCGACGCGCTGCTGGGGGCGGCACGGGTCATCGAGCTGGTGGACCGCATGATGCGCGCCCGGGGCGAGGAGGGCCGTGGCACCGTCGGCTTCCTTCAGGTGGTGCCGAACAGCCGCAACGTGATCCCGGGCGAGGTCCGCTTCTCCGTCGAGTTCCGCCACCCCGACACGGAGGAGATCGAGCGGCTCGCGGCGGATTTCCCCAGGCTCGCCCAGGGCATCGCCGATGAGCTGCGCCTCGGTCTGACCCTGACCGAGCTGTTCCGCTTCCCCCACCAGCCCTTCGACCCGGGCTGCGTGGCCCTGGTGCGCCAGGCGGCCGCCCGGCTGGGGCTGCCGGCGCGGGAGATGGTCAGCGGCGCGGGACATGACGCGGTCTATGTCGCGCGCCACGTGCCGACGGCGATGATCTTCACCCCCTGCAAGGATGGGCTCTCGCACAACGAGGCCGAAAGCATCCTGCCGGAGGAGGCGGCCGCCGGCTGCCAGGTGCTGTTCGAGGCGGTGGTGGCGCGGGCGAACCGGGCGATCTAGAGTGGTTGACGTGAGCGCAAGCGGACGGAAACCGCTCTGAGGCCAGGGGCGCCGCCCCTGGAACCCCGCTGGTTGAGGCCCCGGACCCAGGTTAGGCGTCCGCGAGCACGCGGCGCGCCGGTGTCCGCCCCAGCAGCCCCGGCACCAGCGCCTCGGCGGCCAGGGCGCCGGAAATCACCACGGCCTCGATCCCCGCGCCATGCGTCGCCGCCCCCGCCAGCACCAGCCCGGGCAGCGGCTGCTTCGTGGGCAGGGTATGGTCGATGCCATAGATCGCGCCCCCCGTGCTCCAGGCATAGCGCGCGAAGGTGACCGGCGAGGCATCGGCGCGGGCCACAATCCGTTCGCGCAGGTCGGGGATCACCTCGGCGGCGCGGGCGATCAGCCGCTCGCCCATCTCCGCCTTGCGCGCACGGTAGTCGGCCGAGCGCCGCCAGGCCTCCAGCGCCGGCGGAAATCCCGGATCCGGCGGCATCCACTCCGCCGCCTCCCGCTGCGACAGCAGCACCAGCAGTTCCAGCGTGGCATGCCCGGGCGGGGCGGCGGAGGGGTCCACCACCGAGGGCACCACCATCCCGACCGGCCCCAGCCGCGTCTGCGCATGCAGCACCGGCGGCAGGTCCAGCGCCCCGCGCAGCCCCAGATGCACACCAAAGGCCGAACAGGCCGGCGCCGCGGCGGCCAGGGCAGGGGAGAGGGCGCCCGCCGGCAGCAGATGCCGCGCGGCGGCGATGGGATCGCCGTTCAGCACCACCGCGGCGGCCGCCAGCTCCTGGTCCCGGCCCGAGGCATCGCGGAGGAGGATGCCGCTCGCCTGCCCGCCCTCGGCCAGGATGCGCCGGACCTCATGGCCCCGGTGCACCTCCCCGCCACGGGCGCGGATGGCGCTGGCCAGCGCCTCGGCCAGGCGCCCGGAGCCGCCCAGCGGATAGACCCCGCCGTGGAAGGCATAGCCGAACAGCGGGACCATCCGCGCGACGGTCAGCGTCTCCGGCCGGTCGGTGAGGTAGCCGGCCAGCGCCGAGACGCGGTGTTTGGCGCCCTCGCCCCGCAGATGCCGCGTGACAAACTCATCCCAAAGCCGCGGCATCCAGGCCACCGCCAGCGGATGCGCCCGGGCGAAGCCGAGCAGCGCCTGGGGCGAAGCCGGCGTCCCCGGAATCCCGCAGCGTCCGGCGCCGGTGCTGAACATCGCATCATAGATCATGCGCAGCTCGGCGAAGAAGTCGCGCAGCCCGGTCGCATCCTCGGGGTGCAGCGCGGCCAGGGCGGCGACATGCGCGGCCGGGTCGCGTGGCGGGTCAAAACTGCCCTCCGGCGTCCAGAAGCGGTGGTCCAGCCGGCGCATCGGCACGTCCTCCGCGATGCCCAGACGCTCGAAGACCGCGCGCACCGGGCCGCCTTCCTGCCAGCCCGAAATGTCATGCACCCCGGAATCGAAGCGGAAGCGCAGGGGTTCGCCGGTCGCCGGATCACCCCCCCGCGCCCGCCGCACCCAGGTGTGCGCGAAGCCGCCGAGCAGGTCGTGCTGTTCATGCACGCTCACCTGGACGCCGGCATCGGCCAGCAGGGCGGCCGCGGTCAGCCCGCCGATCCCGGCGCCGATGATGCGCACCGGCGGTGCGCCGGCCCGCAGCAGGGCCGGGGCGGGCCAGGGTTCGGGGTCCCGCGCGCGGACCATGGCGGCAAGGCCCCGCCGCACCAGCCAGGGCGGCAAGGCCACCGAGGCCAGGCTGCCCAGCGCCAGCGGTCCCCAATGCAGCCAGCCGGGCGCGGCCATCACATCGGTCAGCGCGAGCCAGGCGAAAAGCCCGGCCCAGAGCCCCGAAATCGCCCGGTTCATCGACAGGAACAGCGGGGTCTGCGTCGCCCCCGCGTAATCGGCGCTGGAAAAATCCGCGGTCCAGGGACGGCCGAGCGCCAGGCTCGCCGCGGCTCCCAGCGCGAGCCAGCCCATCAGCACCGCCATCGCATGGCGTTCCACCAGCGGCAGCGGCAGCAGATGCGCGGCCAGCAGGCTCGCCAGCCCCGCCAGCATGGCCAGCTCCAGCGGCCGCCATGTGCCGCGGCGCCAGAGCCAGAGGGCGCGCGCCAGCGCCATCGCCGCCGCCAGCCCCGCCGCGGCCGTGGCCCAGCCGAGCCAGAGCCCGACGAGGTAGAGAATCATCGGCCCGAGCCCGAGATGCACGCGGAGAAAGGTCTTCACTTGCGGTGCCGGCCCATGGACATGGCCCTCCTTCGCGGGGAAGTTGACATCATAAACATGCGGGTTATGTGATCGGTGTCAACATCAAGATCCCCATACCATCACGGTGATCTGCGCGCGGCCATGCTCGACCGCGCCGATGCGCTGCTCGACGCCGGCGGCGATGGCGCGATCAGCCTGCGGGAGGTCGCCCGCGCCGCCGGGGTCTCGGCCACCGCCGCCTATCGCCATTTCGCGGACAAGGAGGCGCTGCTCGCGGCGCTGGCGGCGCGGCACTATGCCGATTTCGGCACGGCCCTGGCGGGGGCGTCGCTGACGGGGATGGGCCGTGCCTATATCCGCTTCGCCCTGGCCCGGCCGGGGCGGTTCCGGCTGATGTTCGGCCCGCTGCTGGCGCGCGCGGCGGCGCATCCCGAGCTGGCGGCGGCCTCCCGCGCCGCCTTTGCGGCACTGAGCGCCGCCGCCTCTTCGCCGGATGAGGCCTTGCGCGCCTGGGGCCTGGTGCACGGGCTCGCGCATCTGCTGCTGGATGGCGCCATCCCGGCACCGGATCAGGAGGCGCTGATCGCGCGGCTCATCCCCTAGGGCCGCGCCCCTGGTTGGCGCGGCGCCGGGCGGGGGGTATATCCCGCCCCCTTCTGACCCAGGCCGAAAGCATCCCATGGCGAACCCACCCACCAGCATCCAGGACACGCCGGAGAAGGACGCCGACGTCGGCGGCATCGCCGCCGATCGCCTGCGCAGCATCATCGAGCGCGTGGAACGCCTGGAAGAAGAGAAGAAGGCCCTGTCCGGCGACATCAAGGACATCATGCAGGAGGCCAAGTCGGCCGGCTTCGATGCCAAGGTGATCCGCCAGATCATCTCCATCCGCAAGAAGGAGCCGGCCGAGGTGGAGGAGCAGGAGACCCTGCTCGACCTCTACCGCCGCGCCCTGGGCATGTAGCAACCAGGGGCGTCGCGCGCCGTTGTCTCCTCTGACACCGCAGAGGAGACAACGCGATGACCCAGCCAACCGATCCCGCCGCGGCCCGCGCCAAGGCGCTGGAGATGATCAAGGACATCCGCGTGGCCATGCTGGTCACCCACGATGCCGTGGGCGGCCTGCGGGCGCGGCCGATGCATGCGCTTCAGACCGATCCCGACGGCACGCTCTGGTTCTTCACCAAGGGCCATACCGGCAAGACCTCGGAGATCGCGGCCGATCGCGAGGTCCTGCTGACCTACGCGAATCCGGCCAACCAGGATTACGTCTCCGTCCAGGGCACCGCCGCGGTGCGGCACGATCCGGCGATGGCCGAACGGCTCTGGACCGAGGAGGCCCGCCCCTGGTTCCCGGAGGGGGCGCAAAGCCCCGATCTGGCGCTGCTCCAGGTCACCGCGATTTCGGCCGAGTATTGGGATGGGCGGTCCGGCGCCATGGCGGGGCTGTTCGGCTCCGTGCGTGCAGCGCTGACCGGCGAGCCCGAGCAGACGGCGGAGTCCGGCACCGCCCGCTTCTGACGCCTCAGTAGAGGGCGGCGATGCCGCCCTCATGCGCCTCCAGCACCGCGCGCCGCTTTACCTTCATGGTTGGCGTCAGCAGGCCGTTCTCCAGCGTGAAGGCGGGGACGACCGCGAACCGGCGGATGCGCTCCACCGGCGACACGCGGGCGTTGATCCGCTTCAACGCGGCTTCGGCATCCGCGCCCTCGGCCGGGACCACCAGGGCGACGAGGTTCGGGCGGCCCTCGCCCGCGATCACCGCCTGGAGAATCTCGGGCTCGGCCATCAGCAGGCTCTCGATCTTGGCCGGGCTGATCATGTCCCCGCCCAGGGTCTTGATGAAGTCGCGCTTGCGGTCGGTGATGACCAGCCGCCCGTTCTCCAGCACCCCGACATCGCCGGTATGCAGCCAGCCATCCTGGATGGCGCTGGCGGTGGCCTCGGGGTCGTTCCAATAGCCATCCATGACCAGCGGGCCGCGCACCAGCAACTCGCCATCCGCGGCGATCCGCGCCTCGACGCCGGAGAGCGGCGGGCCGACGGTGCGGCGGTGGTTGTCCCAGGGCAAGTTGACGCTGATCACCGGCCCGGCCTCGGTCTGGCCATAGCCCTGCAGCACGGGCACGCCGAGGGCGAGGAAGAAGCCCGAGAGGTCAGGGTCCAGCCGCGCCCCCCCGGAGACCATGGCCACCAGCCGCCCACCGAAGCGCGCCTGGATCTTGCGGCGCACCAGCCGGTCCAGGACCAGGTCCAGCAGCCGCTCCAGGGGGTTCAGCGGGGGGCCGTCCATCCGCCGCAGCCCCTGGGCCAACGCGCGGTCGAACAGCCAGCGCGCCATGGGGCCCGCTTTCTCCATCTGGCCCAGGATGCGGGCGCGCAGCACCTCGAACAACCGTGGCACCGCGGTCACGATGCTGGGGCGGATGTCGGCGAGTTCCGCCGCGAGGCGCTCCGCACCGCGCGAATAGACCACCTCGATGCCGAGCGAAGGCAGCAGGAAGCAGCCGACGGTATGCTCGTAGGAATGCGACAGCGGCAGGAAGCTGAGGTAGCAGGTGCCATCCAGCCCAAGCCTGCGGGCGACCTCCGCGACGCCGGCGCGATTGGCGAGAAGCGCGCGATGCGGCTGCATCACCCCCTTCGGCAGCCCGCCGGTGCCGCTGGTATAGACGAGACAGGCGAGGCGCCCCGGCGGGATCGCCTCGGCCTCGGCCATCAGCATGGCGGCGTCCGCGGGGGTGGCATCGGCCTCGGCCCAGCCATGCCAGCCTTCCGCCGTCTCCATGCAGAGCCTCAGGTCGAGCCCGGCCTCGGCCGCCTGGTCGATCGCCCCGGCCAGCCGGGCGGTCGCGACGATCGCGGCCCTGGCCCCCGAATCGCGCAGGATATGGGCGTGGTCGGCGACGGTGTTGGTCACATAGGTCGGCACCGTGACCGCGCCGATCGCCATGATGGCGGTATCGGCGATGGGGAATTCGGGGCGGTTCTCGGCCACCAGCAGCACGCGATCCCCCGGCGAGACCCCTTCGGCCCGCAGCCAGGCGGCGATCCGGGCCACGGAGAGCGCGAAATCGCCCCAGGAGGTCGTCTGCCAGCCGCCGCCCCGCCACACCCGCAGCATCGGCCGATCCGGCCAGCGCCGGGCGCAATCGAACAGCATCGACGGCAGGCTGTTCCACTCGTTTTCGGCCACGCGCGTCTCCGTCCCGTCCTGACCGGCTTGGCCCGGCCGTTTGCACGCTTATATCGGAGGGAACCCCAGTCGGATGCCAGAGCCACCGTGACCCATCAGACCCGCCAGCCGATTCCCCGCGATGCCGCCGTCCAGGGTGGGGGAGGCCATGAAGCCCTTCCCGCCTGGGACCTCAGCGACCTCTATGCTGGCTTCGACGACCCCAAGCTCGCCGCCGACCTCGATCGGGTGGAGGACGAGGCCAGCGCCTTCCGGGCCACCTATGTCGATAAGCTCGCGGGCCTGCCGGGGGATGCCCTGGCCCTGGCGCTGGAGGTCTATGAGCGGATGGAGGAGGTCCTCGGCCGCGTCATGTCCTTCGCCGGGCTGAAATTCTCCGAGAATGCGGAGGATGGCGAGAATGGCCGCTTCTACCAGACCATGCAGGAGCGGGGGACGGTGATCTCCTCCCACATGCTGTTCTTCACCTTGGAGCTGAACCGCATCGAGGATTCGGTGCTGGAGGAAAAATTCGCGGGCTCGGCCGCGCTCTCGCGGTTTCGGCCCTGGCTGCGCGACCTGCGCGTGTTCCGCCCGCATCAGCTCGACGACGAGCTGGAACGGCTGCTGCACGAGAAGGAGGTCACCGGCCGCAGCGCCTGGAACCGGCTGTTCGACGAGACCGTCGCCGGCATGCGGGTGAAGGTGGGGGAGGAAAGCCTGACCGTCTCCGCCGCGCTGAACAAGCTGTCGGATGCCGATCGTTCGGTGCGGGCCGCCGCGGCCGTGGGCATCTCGGCGGCCTTTGCCGAGCGCCAGAAACTGTTCTCGCTGATCACCAACACGCTGGCCAAGGACAAGCAGATCATCGACGCGTGGCGCCACTACCCGCGCCCCGCCTCCTACCGCAACCGCTCCAACATGGTGGAGGATGAGGTTGTCGATGCGCTGGTCTCGGCGGTCGAGGCCTCCTATCCGCGCCTGGCCCACCGCTACTACACGCTGAAGGCGAAGTGGCTGGGCCTGGAGAAGTTGCAGCATTGGGACCGCAACGCGCCGCTGCCGGATGAGGATGACAGCAAGATCCCCTGGCCCGTCGCCACCAAGCGGGTGCTGGATGCCTATGCGGGTTTCTCGCCCGAGCTTGCCAAGGTGGGCCAGAAGTTCTTCGACCATGCCTGGATCGATGCGGCGCCGCGTCCGGGCAAATCGGGTGGGGCCTTCGCGCATCCGACAGTGCCCTCGGCGCATCCCTATCTGCTGCTGAACTATCACGGCAAGACGCGGGATGTGATGACGCTGGCCCATGAGTTGGGCCATGGCGTGCATCAGGTGCTGGCGGCCGAACAGGGGTATCTGATGAGCGGCACGCCGCTGACCCTGGCCGAAACCGCCAGCGTCTTCGGCGAGATGATGACGTTTCGGTCCGTGCTCGATGCCACCACGGATGTCCGCAAGCGGCGCGCCCTGCTGGCCGGCAAGGTGGAGGACATGCTGAACACCGTCGTCCGGCAGATCGCCTTCTACCAGTTCGAGGCGGCGCTGCATGACGAACGCCGCAAGGGCGAGTTGACCCCCGAGCGCATCGGCGAGATCTGGATGGAGGTGCAGGTCCGCAGCCTCGGCCCGGCCTTCGACTTCACGCCGGATTATGCGGTCTACTGGGCCTATATCCCGCACTTCGTGCACACGCCCTTCTATGTCTATGCCTATGCCTTCGGCGATTGCCTGGTGAACGCGCTCTATGGCGTGTTCCAGGAGGGCGGCATCCCCGACTTCCAGCAGAAATACCTGGAGCTGCTGCGGGCCGGCGGCACCAAGCGGCACAAGGAGCTGCTGGCGCCCTTCGGGCTCGATGCCTCCGAGCCCGCCTTCTGGGCCAAGGGTCTCGATGTCATCTCAGGCTTCATCGATGAGCTTGAGCAGGACCCTGCATGAGCGGCAGCAATATCTTTGGCGAGATGCGGCGCATGGTCCGCACCTCGGGCGCGGTCGGCGGCATCGCCGCCCGCGTCGCCGGTGAGCGCTTCCTCGGCATCAAGACCGACAAGGCGGCCCATGCCGAGGATCTGAAGGCGCTGCTGGGCGGGCTGAAGGGGCCGCTGATGAAGGTGGCGCAGTTCCTGTCAACCGTCCCCGACGCGCTGCCGGCGGAATATGCGGCGGAGCTTGCAACCTTGCAGGCCAATGCGCCGCCGATGGGCTGGGCCTTCGTCCGCCGCCGCATGGCGAGCGAATTGGGGCCGCAATGGCAGTCCCGCTTCGCCAGTTTCTCGCAGGAGGCGGCGGCCGCCGCCTCGCTCGGCCAGGTGCATCGCGCGATCCTGCCGGATGGGCGCGACGTCGCCTGCAAGCTGCAATACCCCGACATGGCCAGCGTGGTGGAGGCCGATCTCAAGCAGGTGAAGATCGCGATCTCGCTCTATGGGCGCATGGACACGGCGCTGAAGAACCACGAGGTCTATGACGAGTTGGCAGCCCGGCTGCGCGAGGAATTGGATTACACGCGTGAGGCCGCGCAGATGCGGCTCTACGGCAACATGCTGCGCGACACGCCGGAGGTGACGGTGCCGGTCCCGGTGCCGGAATTCACCACTCACCGGCTGCTGACCATGAGCTGGGTCGAGGGCCGTTCGCTGCAAAAGCGCCTGGAGGAAGACCCGCCGCCGGAGGAACGCGCTGCCTATGCGCGCGGGCTGTTCCTTGCCTACTATTTGCCGTTCTACCGCTATGGCGTGATCCACGGCGATCCGCATCTCGGTAACTACCAGGCGCGGCCGGGGCGGGACGGGGTCAATTTGCTCGACTACGGCGCCATCCGCGTCTTCCCGCCGAAATTCGTGAGTGGCGTTATCATGCTTTACGAAGCGGTGCGCGACAATGACGAGGAGAAGGCCGCCGAGGCGTACCGCGTCTGGGGTTTCGTGAACCTGTCGCGCGAGACGATGCAGGTGCTCTCGCTCTGGGCGCGCTTCCTGTACGAGCCGCTGATGCAGGATCGCGTGCGGCCCATCCAGGAATCCGACGATCCGCAATTCGGCCGCAAGGTCGCCGAAACCGTCCATGCCGGGCTGAAGAAAAGCGGCGGCGTCACCATCCCGCGCGAATTCGTGCTGATGGACCGCGCGGCGATCGGGCTTGGCAGCGTGTTCCTGCGGCTGAAGGCGGAGATCAACTGGCACCGCATGTTCGAGGAGCTGACCCATGATTTGAAGGAAGCCGAGGTCGCGGAACGTCAGGCCCAGGCCCTGGCCGCGGCGGGGGTGCCGGCCGCCCTGTAGCGCCCGGCATTCGGCCACGCTAGCCTGCCGCGAAACAAGCGCCGCGGTCAGGGGAAACATCCATGGGCAATCGAATCGCCATCATCGGCGCCGGCGCGGTCGGCGGCTATGCCGGCGCGCATATGGTGCAGGCGGGGGAGGATGTGACCTTCGTCGATATGTGGCCCGAGAATGTCGAGGTCATGCGCAACCAGGGCCTGCGCATCTCCCACATCAAGGATGTTCCCGAGTTCACGGTGAAGGTGCGGGCGCTGCACCTGACCGAGTTGCAGGGCATCGCCAGGGGCCGCCCCTTCGACATCGTCTTCATCTGCGTCAAATCCTACGACACCGCCTGGGCCACGATGATGGCGCAGCAGTATCTGGCACCCGGCGGCTATGTCGTCAGCCTGCAGAACTGCATGAATGAGGAGACGATCGCCGGCATCGTCGGCTGGGGCCGCACCCTCGGCGCCATTGCCAGCTCCATCACCGTCGAGCTTTGCGAACCGGGGCATGTGCGCCGCGCCTCGGGCAAGGGGGGCGCCGCGCATACCGTCTATCGCGTGGGCGAGGTGCATGGCCGCATCACCGATCGCGCGCGGGAGGTCGGGCGCCTCACCGCGCTGTCCGACAGCACGCTGGTGACGGCGAATCTCTGGGGCGAGCGCTGGTCCAAGCTCGTGACGAATGCCATGGCCAATGGCATGTCGGCCGCGACCGGCCTCGTCAGCCGCGACATCCTGCTGGACGAGAGGCTGCGCCATTTCACCGCGCGCCTGGGCAGCGAGGCGATCCGCGTCGGCCAGGCGCTCGGCTATGCGCTGGAGGATATCCACCACCTCGACCCCGAGATCATCGCCCGCGCCGGTGAGGGCGATGCGGCGGCCAAGGCCGACTACGATTCGCATCGCATCGCCGAGGCGAACAAGCCGGGCGGCGGCGCGCATCGCCCCTCGATGGGGCAGGACATGATGAAGGGCCGGCGCACCGAGATCGAATACATCAACGGCTTCGTCGCCGCCCAGGCCAAGCCGATGGGCCTGCCGACCCCGGCGAATGCGGCGCTGACCGATCTGGTCAAGCGCATCGAGCGCGGCGAGATCGCGGCCGATCCCCGTCACATCCTCGAACTGCGGTTGAACTGAGCCATGACCCCCGAGATCCTCGCCCAGCTTGCCCCCACCGGCGTCCTGCGCGCCGGCATCAACATGAGCAACTTCCTGCTGGTGAACAGCAAGACCGCCTCCGGCGAGCCGGCCGGCGTCTCGCCCTCCATGGCCCGCGCGGTGGCCGAGCGGCTGGGGGTGGAGGTGCGCTACGTGCCCTTCCCACGGCCGGGCGAGTTGGCCGATGCGGTGGATGACGGTGTCTGGGACATCGGGCTGATCGGCGCCGAGCCGCAGCGGGCCGAGAAGATCGCCTTCTCCGCCGCCTATGCCGAGATCGAGGCGACCTACATGGTCCCCGCCGGCTCCCCGGCCGAAACCCTGGCGGATGTGGACCGCGCGGGCTTCCGCATCGCCAGCACCGCGCGCGCCGCCTATGACCTCTGGCTGGAGCGCAACATCCACAAGGCCGAGGTGCTGCGCGCCGAAAGCATCGATGGCGCCTACGAACTCTTCACGACGCAGAAGCTCGACGTCCTGGCCGGGCTGCGCCCGCGTCTGCTGACCGATGTCGAGCGGCTGCCCGGCGCGCGTATCCTGCCCGGGTACTTCATGACCGTGCAGCAGGCCATCGGCACCCCGCGCCGGAACGTGGCGGCGGCGGCCTTCCTGCGCGATTTCGTGGAGGAGGCGAAGGCCTCCGGCTTCGTCGCCGGGCTGATCGAGCGCCACGGGGTCCGCGGCCTTTCGGTCGCGCCCGCCGGCTGAGCCCGCGCCTTGAGGGTGGCGTTCCCCCCCAATCCAGTGCCAGACTTGGCGTTCAGGCCGAGGCGGCTGCCGAAAGGGGATCACGTATGGACGAGACTCAAGACAAGAACGCGAGCACGGTGCGGCGCGGATTGCTGGGTGCCGGCGCGGCGCTGGGCGGGGCCGCGGCCCTGTTCGCCCCCCGCATCGCCCATGCGCAGACCGCCCCGCGCAGCAAGCTGCAGACCATCAAGGACCGCGGCAAGCTGATCGTCGGCACCGGCAGCACCAACCCGCCCTGGCATTTCGAGGATGCGAGCGGCCAGTTGGTCGGCATGGATATCGACCTCGCCCGGCTGCTGGCCAAGTCGCTGTTCGATGACCCCACCAAGGTGGAATTCGTGCTCCAGGGCTCGGATGCCCGCATCCCCTCGCTGATCACCGACAAGGTGGACATCGTGGTGCAGTGGATGACGGTGACGCCCGGCCGCGCGCAGCAGGTGGAATTCACCATCCCCTACTACCGTGAGGGCGTTGGCCTGATGATGCTGGCCCGCGGCGGCCGCTTCACCACCTTCGACCAGGTCAAGGCGGCAGGCGCCGATGCCAAGATCGGCGGCATGCAGAACGTCTTCCTGGAGGAGTGGATCCACAAGGCGCTGCCCCTGGCCAAGGTCGATGCCTTCGAAAGCCCCGATGCCACCCTGCAGGCGCTGAATGCCCGCCGTGTCGATGCCTATATGGCCGACCAGTCGGCGATGCGCTGGCTGATGGCCCAGGCGCCGGGCCGCTTCGTCGATGGCGGCTATGGCTGGATGCCGAATTCCTATGCCTCGGCGGTGAAGCCCGGGGATCCGATTTGGCTGAACTGGGTCAATACCGTCTACAAGGAAGCCATGATGGGGGTGGATTTCGACGGCTTCGCCGCCTCCTACAAGCGTTGGTTCGGCATCGAGCTCGCCACGCCCAAGGTCGGCTTCCCGGCCGAATTCTCCTGATCACGCTGGGCCGGGAGGGGCATCGCCCCTCCCATCCACCGGGCGCTGCGGTTCCATGATCGATTATCATTTCGACTGGACCGTCATCACCCGCAATGCGGACAAGTTCGTGGCGGCCCTTGGGCTCGGCCTCGGGCTTGCCGTGGTGTCGCTGGCGATCGGCTGCGTGATCGGCCTCGCCGCGGCCTATGCCCGGGTCTCGGGCAACAAATGGCTCTCCACCCCGGTCTGGGCCTATGTCGAGGTGATCCGCTGCACGCCGCTGCTGCTGCTGATCTTCTTCGTCTATTTCGGCCTGCCCGAGTTCGGTATCTACGTCCTCGACAAGACCCAGAGCTTCATCCTGACGCTGTCGCTCTATGCCGGCGCCTATATGAGCGAGGTGTTTCGCGCGGGGCTCGCCTCGATTCCGAAGCAGTATGTGGAAGCGGCCAAGGCGATCGGCCTGCGGCCCTGGCAGCGCCAGCGCTGGGTGGTGCTGCCGGTGATGTTCCGCATCACGCTGCCTTCGGTCGGGAACAATTTGATCTCGCTGTTCAAGGACACGTCCCTGGCCGCGGCGATCGCGATCCCGGAGCTGACCTTCACCGCGCGCCAGATCAACGCGAACACCTTCCGGGTCATGGAGGTCTGGCTTGCCGCGAGCGGCATGTACCTCGCGACCGCCTATCTGATGGCGATGGGGCTGCGGCTGCTCGAACGCCGCTACGCCTCGATCCGGTAGGGCCTCGCGATGGGATTCACGATACCCGGCACCTTCACCTTCGAGCTCTGGCAGGCGCGCTTCTCGCTGCTGCGCGGCATCTCAGCGACGCTGCTCGCCTCCGGCCTGACCATCGTGGCGGCGACGGTGATGGGCGTCCTGCTGGGCACCATCCTGGCCTATGGCTGGTGGCCGCTGCGGCTGCTGGCCAGGCTCTACGTCGATATCCTGCGCGGCATTCCGGTGCTGGTGCTGATCCTCTTCACCTATTACGGGCTCGCGCTGTTCGGCATCAACGTGCCGGCCTTCTGGGCCGGGGTGATCGCGCTGTCGGCCTTCGCCACCGCGCATGTCGCGGAGAACCTGCGGGGTGCCGTGCAATCGGTGCCTGCGGGGCAGATGGAGGCGGCCAAGGCGATCGGCCTGCGCTTCCCGCAACGGCTGCGCTACGTGGTCCTGCCCCAGGCCATCCGCCGCATGCTGCCGCCATGGGTCAATACCGGGCTGGAGATCGTGAAGGGCACCACGCTGCTCTCGGTGATCGGGGTGGTCGAATTGCTGCTGTCCACGCAGCAGATCGTCGCGCGGAACTACATGATCATCGATTTCTACCTCGTCGCCGGGCTGCTCTACCTGATCATCAATTTCTCGATCGCCCAGCTCGGCGCCGCGCTGGAACGGCGCTTCTCCTATCTGCGCTACTGAGGGAACCGGCATGGCCGAACAGATTCTGCTGCGCGCCGAGGGCGTCCGGAAAAGCTTCGGCGCGCTGGAGGTGCTGAAGGGCATCGACCTCGAAGTGCGCCAGGGCCAGGTGGTGTCGCTGATCGGCGCCTCCGGCTCCGGCAAGACCACCTTCCTGCGCTGCGTGAACATGCTGGAGGAGCATGACGCCGGCGACATCCTGCTGGATGGCGAGCCGATCGGCTACCGCATGGACGGCTCTCGCCGCCGCCGGCTCAGCGAGGCCAAGGTCTCCGCCCAGCGCGCCCGCATCGGCATGGTGTTCCAGAGCTTCAACCTCTTCCCGCATCTGACGGCGGAGGAGAATGTGATGCTCGGCCTGACCAAGGTGCTGGGCAAGTCGAAGGCGGAGGCGCGCGAGATCGCCGGCCACTGGCTCGGCAAGGTCGGGCTGGAGGCGCGGCGGGGGCACTACCCCTACCAACTCTCCGGCGGGCAGCAGCAGCGGGTCGCGATCGCCCGCGCCGTCGCCATGGACCCACGGCTGCTGCTGTTCGACGAGGTGACCTCGGCGCTGGACCCGGAGCTGGTCGCCGAGGTGCTGGGCGTGATGAAGGCGCTGGCCGAGAGCGGGATGACCATGTTGGTGGTGAGCCATGAGATGCTCTTCGTCCGTGACGTGTCTCACCATGTCGTGTTCATGGACGAGGGGAAGGTGGCCCAGTCGGGCGCCCCCTCCGAGGTCTTCGACCGCCCCGACAGTGAGCGGCTGCAGAAATTCCTCGGCCGCTTCCATGGGATCTTCAGCGGGGGCGGTTAGGCCGCCTCCACGCCCTTGATGAAATCGGCCGCCTTCTCCGCGATCATCAAGGTCGTCGCATAGGTATTGGCCGAGGGCATGCTCGGCATGATCGAGGCATCGGCGATCCGCAGCCCTTGCATGCCATGCACCAGCAGCCGGTCGCTGACCACCGCGCCAGGGTCCGTCTCCGGCCCCATCCGCGCCGTGCCGTTCAAATGGTAGGTGGTGCTGCCGTTCCTCTTGGCAAAATCCAGCATCTCGTCATCGCTTTGCACCTTCGGGCCGGGCAGGGTCTCGGCCTCGATGAATTTGCCGAGTTCGGGCGTCGCCAGCATCCGCCGCAGCAGCCGCATGCCGGCGAGGTGGACGCGCACATCCATGGGGTCGGAGAGGTAGTTCGGATTGATCTCCGGGTCCTCGAACACGTTGGCGCTGCGCGCCCGCACCCAGCCATGGCTTTCCGGCCGGTGCTGCCAGGCGCCGGCGGTCACGCCGGGATAATCGTCGAGGATATAGACCTTGCCCTCGGCATAGGAGCCGGGGGTGAAGACGCATTGCAGATCCGGCTGGTCCAACTCCGGAAAACTCTTCCAGAACACATGCACATGGGATGGCGTGGTCGCCAGGATGCTCGGCTTGCCCATCGCCCAGCGCGCGATCTGGCTGCCGAGGCGCAGCCCGCGCGACAGCTCGTTCAGCGTCTCCACACCCTTGCGCGCGCGCATCACGAAGCGGGAGGCGTAGTGGTCGCGGAAATTCGCCCCGACGCCACGCACCGCATGCACCACCGGCACGCCGAGCGAGCCCAGCAGATCGGCCGGCCCGACGCCCGAGACCTGCAACAGCCGCGCCGTGTTCACCGTGCCGGCGGAGAGCACCACCTCCCGCCGGGCACGCACCTCGCGCGCAGGCGCGCCGGGGGCGGAGAGGTATTGCACGCCGATGGCGCGCTTGCCCTCGAACAGGATGCGGCTGGCGCGGGCATTGGTGCGCACCTCAAGGTTCGGCCGCTTCATCGCGGGCTTGAGGAAGGCGCGCGCGGCGGAGACGCGGCGGCCGTTGCGGATGGTGCGCTGGTAGTATCCGACGCCGGCCTGGTCGCCGGAGTTGTAATCCCGCGTGCGCGGAATCCCGAGCCCGAGGCAGCCCTGGATGAAGGCCTCGGAGACCGGATGGCTCCAATCCATGTCGGTGACCGGGATGCCTTCCGCGTTCTTGCCGCGCGTCTCCCCGGCCTCGCCGATGCGGTTCTCGGTGCGGCGGTAGTAGGGCAGGCAATCGGCATAGCCCCAGCCGCGATTGCCGCGCTGCGCCCAGGAGTCCAGATCCCCCGGCTGGCCGCGGTTGTAGATCATGCCATTGACCGAGGAGGAACCGCCGAGGGTGCGCCCCTGCACGGTGCTGATGCGGCGCCCGCCGGTCATCTCCAGCGGCTCGGTCTTGAACTGCCAGGTGACGGAGGGATCGGCCAGCGTCTTGATGAAGCCGGCCGGGATATGGATGAAGGGGTTGCGGTCGGGCGGCCCGGCCTCCAGCACGCAGACGGTGAGGGTCGGGTCGGCACTCAGCCGGTTGGCGAGGACCGAGCCGGCGGCGCCCGCGCCCACGATGACATAGTCGAAGGCATCGGCCTGGATGTTGGTCATCGCATGTCTTTCTCGGATCCTCTGGCCGAGGATACGAACTCGCCGGCGGGCCGCAAGCCGGCGGGCGCGGCATGCGGCTTTGCCTTGCCCAAGGGCTGCGCGATGGCGCAGGCTTCGCCCAACGGGAGTGCAACGAAAATGGCACATACAGGAAAGCGGGCTCTACCCGCGGTGCTTCTGGCCCTGGGCTTTCTCACGCCGGCAGCCGCGCAGCAACCGGGCGAGATGAGCTTCTTCGTCACCAGCGCCGGCCCGGGCCAAGGCGCCGATCTGGGCGGGCTGGCCGGGGCCGATGCCCATTGCCAGCGCCTCGCCCAGGCCGCCGGGGCGGGCGGCCATAGCTGGCGCGCCTATCTCAGCACCCAGGGGGCCGGGGCGGTGCATGCGCGGGACCGCATCGGCCGTGGCCCCTGGCGCAACCGGAGCGGGGTGGTGATCGCGCAGAGCGTCGCCGATCTGCACAGCGCAGCCAACGCCCTGACCAAGCAGACGGCGCTGACCGAGGCAGGGGCGGTGGTGAACGGGCGCGGCGATACGCCCAACACGCATGATATCCTGACCGGATCGCAGCCCGACGGCACCGCCTTCCCGGCCGGGGAGGACCGCACCTGCCGCAACTGGACCAGCAGCACGGAGGGGGCGGCCATGGTCGGGCATTCGGATCGCATCGGGCTGCGCGACGATGCGGAATCGGTGTCCTGGAACACTTCGCACCCCTCGCGCGGCTGTTCCGCCCCGGCCTTGCAGGCCTCGGGCGGGGCGGGGCTGTTCTACTGCTTCGCGGTGGACTGAGGCGCGCGCAGCACCAGCGTCGTCCAGGCGCCCACCACCAGCCGGCGCTCCAGCGTCAGCCCACAGCGCCGGTGCGCGGCGAGCACCCGTCGTGCCTGGGTATTCAGCAGCCCGGCCAGGATCGCGGTGCCGCCTGGGGCGAGCGACGACGCCAGGCTGCGCGCCATGGCGCAGAGCGGCCGCGCCAGGATATTGGCGAAGACCAGATCATAGGGCCCCTCGGCCGCGACCCGGCGGTGCTTCCAGCCATCCGCGAGGCGCCCGCGGACAAAGTTCCGCATGCCGTTGCGGATGGCGTTCTCGCCGATGATCCGCACCGACCAGGGGTCGATATCCGTCGCCAGCACCGGGCGGTGGAACAGATGCACCGATGCCATGGCCAGGATGCCGGAGCCGCTGCCCAGATCCAGCACGCGCCGGGGGCGCCGATGCGCGATGGCTTCCAGCGCCATCAGGCAGCCCTGGGTGCTCGCATGTTCGCCACTGCCGAAGGCGACGCCGGCATCGAGCTTCAGCACCTTTCGGTCCCAGCGCCTGGTGTCGGGCACATGGGTGGGGCGGATGAGGAAGCGCGTGCCGATCGGCTGTTCGGGGAAGGCGGCGGCGGTGCGGGCGAGCCAGCCCTCGGCCTCCACCGGCGCGCGGGAGAACGGCGGCGCGGCATAGCCCGAGACCAGCGCGGCCAGGGCCAGCCCCGAGATCAGCGTGGCATCATCCTCGCCCTGTTCGCGCACGCCCTCGATCCGCCAGGTATCGGCGTCCTCGTCGAAGAAGAAGGCGACGGTCTTGCAGGCGGCGGTGAAGGCGGCCTCGAAATGGTCCAGCACGTCATGCGGCAGATCGTCCAACCAGACGCATTCCAGCAGGGCGGGTCGGCGGGCACGGGGTCCGGCATACAAAGCGTGGCTCATCCGGGCTCCAGGAAGCTGTCCAAAACGCGTTTCTGGCCGGCCTTGTCGAAGGAGACGTCCAGCTTGTTGTCCTCGACCCCGGTGACAGTGCCGTAGCCGAATTTCTGGTGGAACACGCGGCCGCCGCGCTTGTAGGTGCTGGTCGCGGCCGGGCGGGGGGCGACGGCCCAGCCATCGGCCTCGATGATGCGGGGCGGGCGGCGGGCGGCCATCGGGCCGTTGAAGACGGAGTCCGCGACCCGCTGGCGCTGGGCGCCCTCGCGGGAAATCTCGGCCTCCGGCAGTTCGTCGAGGAAGCGCGAGGGCACCGCCGAGGTCCAGTTGCCATAGATGCGGCGATTGGCGGCATGGCTGATGATGACCCGCTTGCGGCCGCGGGTGATGCCGACATAGGCGAGGCGGCGCTCCTCCTCCAACCCCTTGTTGCCGGTCTCATCCAGCGAGCGCTGGTTCGGGAAGACGCCTTCCTCCCAGCCCGGCAGGAAGACGAGGTCGAATTCCAGCCCCTTGGCGCCATGCAGGGTCATCAGCGAGACCCGCTCCGCACCCGCTTCCTCATTGTTCTCCATCACCAAAGCGGTGTGGTCGAGGAAGCCGGCCAGGGTCTCGAACTCGCCCATGGCGCGGGTGAGTTCCTTGAGGTTGTCCAGCCGCCCCGGCGCTTCGGGCGACTTGTCCGCCTTCAGCATGGCGATGTAGCCGCTTTCCTCCAGCACGATCTCGGCGGTGCGGACGTGGCCATGGGTCTCCAGCGCCTCGCGCCAGCGGTCGAAGCCGGCCATCAGCTCGCGCAGCGCGGAGCGGGGGCGGGGCTTGAGGGTTTCGACGAGCTCACGCGCCGCGGCCATCATCGGGATGCCCTGCTCGCGCGCGGCCAGATGCATGGCGGCGATGGTGCTGTCGCCGAGGCCGCGGCGGGGGGTGTTCACGATGCGCTCAAAGGCCAGGTCATCCGCCGGCTGATGCAGCAGGCGCAGATAGGCCATGGCGTCGCGGATCTCCGCGCGCTCGTAGAAGCGCAGGCCGCCGACCACGCGATAGGGCACGCCGAGCACGATCAGCCGATCCTCGAAGGACCGGGTCTGGAAGCCGGCGCGGACCAGCACCGCCATTTCGTTGAGGGAGATCTTCTCGCGCTGGGCCTGCTCGATGCGCTCGCCGACCATCCGGGCCTCCTCCTCGGAATCCCAGAGGCTGACGACCTGGACCTTCTCCCCGGAGGAATCATTGCGGCCGGGGCGCAGGGTCTTGCCCAGCCTTCCCTCGTTATGCGTGATCAGATGCGAGGCGGTGGCCAGGATCGGCGCGGTGGAGCGGTAGTTGCTCTCCAGCCGGACGATGGTGGCACCGGGGAAATCCTGCTCGAAGCGCAGGATGTTCTCCACCTCGGCGCCACGCCAGGAATAGATCGACTGGTCGTCATCGCCGACGCAGCAGATGTTTTTCCGCGCCTGGGCCAGCAGGCGCAGCCACTGGTACTGGACCTGGTTGGTGTCCTGGTATTCGTCCACCAGGATGTAGCGGAACTGGCGGTGGTATTGTTCCAGGATGTCCGGCCGCGCGCGGAAGATCTCCACCACATGCAGCAGCAGGCAGCCGAAATCGGCGGCGTTGATGTCGAGCAGGCGCTGCTGGTAGGCGGCGTAGAAGGCGATGGAGCGGGGGTTGGCGACCTCCGCCTCATCGGTCGGCGAAACCCGGGCGGGGGTGAGGCCGCGGTCCTTCCAGCGCTGGATGGTGGCCATCAGCACCTGGGGCGGCCAGCGCTTGACGTCGATCTGGCGGGCTTCCATCACCTGCTTCAGCAGCCGCATCTGGTCGTCGGTGTCGAGGATGGTGAAGGAGGAGGTGAGCCCCGCCGCCTCCGCATGTCGCCGCAGCATCCGGGCGCAAAGCGCGTGGAAGGTGCCGAGCCAGAGGCCCTCGGCCGGCTGGCCGATGATCGCGGCGACGCGCTCCCGCATCTCCCGCGCGGCCTTGTTGGTGAAGGTCACGGCCAGGACCTGCCAGGGCTGGGCGCGGCCGCTGTGCAGGATATGGGCGAAGCGGGTCGTCAGCACGCGCGTCTTGCCGGTGCCCGCCCCGGCCAGCACCAGCAACGGGCCATCCACCGCCTCGACCGCCGCCCGCTGTTCCGGGTTCAGGCGCGCGAGGTAGCTCTCCTCGCTCATCGGCAGGCACCCACGCTATTGGCGGCACAGCGCTTGACGCCATCGATCCAGAGCACGCCGGCCATGGTCGCGCCGGAGAAATCGGCCGCGGCGACGCTCGCCCCGCTGAAATTGGCGCCGGTGAGGTCGGCGCGGAAGAAGCGGGCGCCGCGCAGGTCGGCGCCGGCGAAGACCGCCTCGACCAGGGTCGTGCGGGTGAAATCGGCGCCGCGGAGGTTGGCCCCGGTCGCATCCAACCGTGTGAGGTCGGCGGAGACGAAGCGGGAGTCCTGCGCCTCCGCCCGCAGCAGCTTGGCGCCCACCATCTGCGAGCGCGTCAGCGAGGCATCGCGCAATACCGCCCCGGTGAGGTCTGCCCCGTTCAGGTTGCTGCCCTCCATCAGGCAGCGGCGCCAATCGACCCCGGGGCCGGCGGCATCGGTGCAGGCAGCCTGGGCCGGACCGAGCAGGCCGAGGGCCATCAGCAGGGGGGCCACGAGCAGGAAGGCCGCGAGGAGCGAGGCCAGGGCGGGGATTTTGGGGGAGGTGATCACGGTCGGGATATAGAGTGCCGCGAACAAGGCACCAAGCCGCACGCCTTCACGCCGGCGCCGGGTGGGGCCAGTCTGCCCGGGTGCACCTGCTCCGATTCTTCGAATGGTCGGCCCGCCAGGGCGGGCTGCTGCTCGCTGCCAGCATTTTCGGCGGGCTGCTGATCCCACCGCTGGCCGCCGCCTTCCGCGACGTGCTGACGCCCATGATCGCGACCTTGATGACCCTGGTGCTGCTGCGGGTCGATCCGGTGCAGGTGCTGGGCTACCTGCGGCGGCCGGTGCTGATGCTGGCGATGTCGGGCTTCGTGCTGCTGGTCTCGCCGCTGCTGGTCTTCGCGGTGGTGTGGCTGACCGGCTTCCAGGGGCCGATGGGGGCGGGGCTGGTGATGATGGCGGCGGCCTGTGCCGCCACCTCCTCGCCCGCCTTCGCCAGGCTGGTGGGGCTGGATGGGGAGATGGCGCTGGTGGTGTCGCTCGTCACCACCGTGCTGGTGCCCTTCACCGCGCCACCGCTGGCGCTGGGGCTGCTCGGGATCGACCTGTCGATTTCGGTCGCGGGGCTGATGGGGCGCCTCGCGCTGGTGGTGCTGCTGCCGGCGGCGATCGCCATGGTGATCCGCGCCCTCGCGGGGCCGGAACGGCTGCGCCGGGTGGGCGGCGCGGTCGATGGCGGCGTGGTCTGGCTGGTGGTGATCTACGGCTTCGGCGTGATGGATGGGATGCTGGCGCTGCTGCTGCGGGAGCCCGGCTGGGTGCTGGGCGGCATCGCGCTCGCCTTTGCCGGGAATTTCGGGCTGAACATCGTGACGGCGCTGGTCTTCGCGCCCTTTGGGCGACGGCTGGCGCTCTCGGCGGGGCTGCTCGGGGGGAACCGGAACCTGGCGCTGTTCCTGGCGGTGCTGCCGGCCACGGCGGATAAGGATCTGCTGCTGTTCTTCGCGATCTGCCAGTTTCCGCTGTTTTTGGGGCCGGCGATGTTGCGGGGGTTTTACCGGAAGCTGGCCTGAGGGCGGCTAGGCCGGAAACGGGATCAGCCCGGCGCGGATCGCGACATAGAGCGGATGCTTCGGGCTGCCGTCCTTGTTCACCTTGAAGCACATCGGCATCACCCCCGCCGCGCGCAGCTGCGCTGCCACCTCGGCGCCGCGGCCGCGAAGTACTGCCGGCGGCTGGCCCCATCCGACCACCACGACCTTGGCCTGTGCGGCATAGCGGCGGATCGTCGCGTCATTCTCCGGCCCCACCGGGTCCGCCACCTCCAGCAGCCGCAGCTTGTCCGTGCAGCGGTAGGCGAAGGCATTGAGCATCACCATGCCGCCGCAGCCCCAGAGCTTCGCCCGTTCCACGCAGCGCGCCACGGTGGGGTCGTCGAAATCAACGTCGGCGACCGAGGGATTCATGCCGATCTGCACCGCATAGCCGGGGCTGCCGAAGGGCTTGCCGTCCCACCGCCGTTCCAGCCAGTAGCGGTAGCAGTTCCGCTCGCCGCCGAAGCGCGCGTCAGAGACAATGTGATCCGCGACCTTGAGGCGGACCTTGCCGCCCGCGTTGTGGTCCCCCGCCGCCGTGGTCGTCACGCCTTCGGCCGCGCCCCCAGCAAATGGCTGATCGCATAGGTCAGATCCGGCCGGTTCAGCGTGTAGAAATGGATCTCATCCACCCCATTCGCCTGCAGCAGCCGCGCCTGCTCGGCCGCCACGACCGCGCCGATCATGGTCCGGGTGGTGGTATCCTCTTCCAGCCCCTCGAACAGCCGCGCCATCCAGCCAGGCACCGAGGCGCCGCACATGGCCGAGAACTTGGCCACCTGCGTGAAGTTGGACACGGGCAGGATTCCCGGCACGATCGGCACGGTGATCCCGGCCGCCAGCGCGCGGTCGAGGAAGCGGAGGAAGACATCCGTTTCGAAGAAGTACTGGGTGATCGCCCGATTGGCGCCCGCATCGATCTTGCGCTTCAGATTGTCCAGATCCGCCTCGGCCGAGACCGCGGTCGGATGCGTCTCGGGATAGGCGCCGACGCTGATCTCGAAGGGCGCGACCCGCTTCAGCCCCGCGACCAGATCCGCCGCCTGGGCATAGCCGCCCGGATGCGGCGCATACGTCTCCGTGCCTGCCGGGGGGTCGCCACGCAGGGCGACGATGTGGCGCACCCCGGCCTCCCAATACTGCCGGGCCACGGCATCGACCTCATCGCGCGTGGCACCGACGCAGGTGAGGTGCGCCGCGGGGGTGAGGCTGGTCTCGGCCGCGAGCCGCGCGACGGTCGCATGGGTCCGCGCCTGGGTGGTGCCGCCGGCGCCATAGGTGACCGAAACGAATCGGGGCGCCAGCGGCTCCAGCCGGCGGATGCAGGCCCAGAGCTGTTCCTCCAGCTTATCCGTCTTCGGCGGAAAGAATTCGAAGGACAGCGCCGGCGGCGGCAGGTCGGTCGGCGCCGGCAGCGCACCGAAGCGGGGGCCGGTCAGCCAGCGCGCGAGGGTGCCGGGAGGGGGCGGGGATTGGGGGGGAGGGGTGCCGTCCATGCCGCACACATAGCGGTGACCGGCGCGCCCTAGAAGAGCAATGAAGGGACGGGGTGACGCATCGCGGGCTGTTGCGTTATGAGACGGGTGCAGGCCGGTGGCATGTGCCATGCTTTCCGTGCCACTACCCCGCTCAGGATGACCCGCCCCATCATGCGTCCGACCCGTATGTTCCCCATCCTTGTCGTGGCTTGTCTCGGGCTTGCCGCCTGCGCCACCCCGCCTCCCGCCTCCGATCCCGAATCGGTGGCCGAGTTCAACGCTCTGAACGATCCGATCGAGCCTTTGAACCGCGTCTCCTATGGCGTTCACAACGCCATCGACACACTGGCGCTGCGCCCGGCCGCCGAGATCTATCGCACGCTTCTGGCGCCCCCGATCCGCACCGGCATCCGCAATGTGCTGTCCAACCTCCGCACGCCCGTTGTGCTGCTGAATGATGCGCTGCAGGGCGAGACCCAGCGCTTCGGCACCACCCTCGGGCGGTTCGTGCTGAACACCATGCTCGGCGTCGGCGGTATCTTCGAGGTGGCGACCGACTTTGGCCTGCCGCCACATTCGGAGGATTTCGGCCAGACCCTGGCGGTCTGGGGCGCAGGCGAAGGCCCCTTCCTGTTCATCCCGGTGCTCGGGCCGTCCAACCCGCGTGACCTGACCGGCTTCGGTGTGGACCTCGCGGCCCAGCCGCTCACCTGGATCAGCGGCTCGACGGCGCTGGAAAACGCGATGGTCGTGCGGAGCGTCGCGGGCGTGCTGGATGCGCGCGAGGGGCTGATCGAGCCGCTGGATACGCTGACCGCCAATTCGCTCGACCCTTATGCGGCCCTGCGTTCGGCCTATCGCCAGCGGCGCGCGGCGGACATCAGCAATCGGGGCGAAACCGGGCGTGCGGACGCCACTGGTAGTGCAATCGGCTCCGGCCTGCGGCGCTGAGGAAAAGTCTTATGACGCTCAAAGATGACAATGATCTGGTGACCGGCCCCGGCGCGCCCGCCATGATGCCACGGCGGCGGTTCTGGCTGCTCCCGCTCGGCCTGGGCCTGGCGCTTGTCGCCCCGGGCGCGCGCGCCCAGGTCGATCCCAGCCGCGCGGGGGAGTTCATCCGCAAGACCGGTGAGGAACTGGTCGCGGCAATCAATGCCCAGGCCCCGATCGGCGAGCGCCGGGAGCAGGTTGCCGCGGTGCTGCGCCGCGCCGTCGATCTGGATGGCGTGGGCCGTTTTATCCTCGGCCGCTGGTGGCGGATCGCGACGTCCGACGAGCAGCAGCAATACCAGCGCCTGTTCGAGGAAATGCTGATCCGCAACCTCTCCTCCCGCTTCGGCGAGTACCAGGGCGTGCGCTTCACCCTTGGCCGTGTGCAGGCGCGGGCGGAGGATGACGTGTTGGTCAGCACCATCGTGGAACGCCCGAACAGCGCCCCCTTTGGCCTCGACTGGCGCGTGGGCGAGGTCAATGGCCAGCCGAGGGTCGTGGATGTGATCGCCGAGGGCACCTCGCTGCGCCTGACGCAGCGCAGCGAGTATTCCTCGGTGATCACGCGCAATAGCGGCAAGGTCGCGCCGCTGCTGGATGCGATGCGCGGCCAGATCGCGACCCTGGCGGCCGCCGAAGGCCGTTAGCAGGCTGCTGAAAAAGAACCTTCGCCAGCAAGCGGCGACCGATTGTTTCGCGATGATCGCGCAACACGAATGAATCCTTCAACACGCAGCGCCTTTGGATTCATTCCTGCCGAACATTGCGGTTTCGCCGGAGCCAAGCGTCGTTCTTCAGCAGCCTGTTAGAGCAATTTCACGTCAGGCAGACTCGCCTGGCGACTCGGAAAATACGACAAAACAACAGGCTGGCGCGGTTGAAGTGGGCGCAAGCGAACGGAAACGGCTCCAGGCCTAATCCGCCGCGATCCGGCTCGGGTCCAGCTCCACCTGCTTGAGGTCATAGGCGCCAAGCTCCGCCCATAGCCGGGGCAGGTCGGCGGCGAACAGCCCCCGCGTCACCGCCGCCGCAAGGCGGGGGACGGCGATGCCCATCGCATTGATCGAGGACCCGGCCGGCCCGAAGGACAGGCTGGTGCCGATCCCGAAGAGATGGATATCGGCGATCCAGGGCGTCTCGCCCGGCCGCTTCTCGGTGAAGGCATAGCCGGCATCGAGGTAGGGGAACCGGCCGATGCGCTCATTCGCCTCCTCGGGCGGGGGTGTGTAGCGGTCGGCCCAGGTGGCGATATTGTCGGCGCAGCCGGCCAGCATCGGCACCGCGCCGGCATCCATCAACGCGCCGGTGCCGCAGATCACATGATCGGCGGTGAACGGCCCCCGGGTGGTGTCGAGCTCGACGCGTCCCGCAACCTCCCGCGCCCCGGTCCAAGGGCGGCCGACATGCATGAAAAAATTGGGGAATTTCAGCACGCGGGCATAGGTATCGGCCGGAAAGCCTTCGCGCAGGCCCAGAATCTTGGCCATGAAGCGCCAGCGCCAAGCATCCTCCATCTCATGCATATGGCGCAGGAAGCCCGCGAAGGTCAGCCAGCGATAGGGCTGGATCACCATGGGCTCCGCCCGGCGGCAGAACAGATGGACCTCGGCCGCGCCCGCCTCCAGCGCCGTCGCGGCATTGTCGAAGGCCGAGGCGCCGGCCCCCAGCACCGCGACGGTCCTGTCGCGCAGGGCGGCGAAATCGATGTCCTCGACCGCATGGCTGCGCAGCGGCTTTGGCAATGCCTCGACGAACTCCGGCATCCACCAGCGCCCGGCGCCCTCCTGCCCGGTCGCCAGGATCACCTTGCGCGCACGCAAAACCCCGGCCGAGGTTTCGATGGCGAGGCAGGGCAGGTCGTCATCGGTGCGGCAGGGCGTGACCTGCCCGGCGGTGATGCCGTTGCGCACCGGCAGCCGGGTCACCCGCCGGAACCAGAGCAGGTAATCGTTCCAATGTTCCTTGGCGATCCAGCGCAGTGCCAGGAAATGCTCAGGTCCCCACTGCGCCTCGTGCCAGGCCTGGTAGGTCAGGCTCGGGGTCTTGAGGTCGGGGCCGGTCTGGTCCTTCCAGGAGCGCAGCGTGTGCATCCGGGCATAGGTGACCCAGGGGCCTTCCCGGCCGTAAGCCGCGCGGTCGATGACCAGGATATTGTCCACCCGATCGCGCTTCAGCGCATGGGCGGCGGCGATCCCGCATTGCCCGGCGCCGATGATCAGGCAGTCCAGGACGGGTTCGCCCTGGCAGGTCTTGGCCGCGAGCCAGGGGGCGCGGGGATGGGCGGTCAGGTCCAGATCGCGCGCGATCTCGGCTTCAAGGGCGACAAGGCTCCGCGCGGGCATGGCGATCCTTCGGTGGGCCAGGCGCGCAGGATGGAGGCCGCGCCCGCATCCCGCAACGCCCACGCCTCAATAGGTCGCGCGCCCGCCCGAGATGTCGAACACCGCCCCGGTGGAGAAGCCGCACTCGGGCCCCGCGAGCCAGCGCACCAGCCCGGCGATCTCGGCCACCTCGACGAAGCGGCCCATCGGGATCTTGCTGAGCATGTAGGCGATGTGTTCCGGCGTCATCTGGTCGAAGATCGCGGTCTTGGCCGCGGCCGGGGTCACGCAGTTCACCAGCACCCCCGATTGCGCCAGCTCCTTGCCGAGCGATTTCGTCAGCCCGATCACCCCCGCCTTGGCCGCGGAATAGGCGGCGGCGTTCGGGTTGCCCTCCTTGCCGGCGACCGAGGCGATGTTGACGATCCGCCCCCAGCCCCGCTTGCTCATCCCCGGCACCACCGCCTGGCAGCAGAGGAAGACGCCGGTCAGGTCCACCTCGATCACCCGTCGCCAGTCCGCGACCGGATAGGTCGCGACCGGCAGGTTCGGCCCGGTGATGCCGGCATTGGCGACCAGGATATCGACGGGGCCGAGGGCGGCCTCGGTCGAGGCGAGGGCCGCGGCCACCGCCGCCTCATCCGTCACATCGCAGGCGACGGCATGGCCGCCGAGGCGCTCGGCGACGGATTTGGCCTCCACCAGATCCGCCTCCCACAACGCCACGCGCGCGCCATCCGAGGCGAGGCGTTCGGCGACCGCAAGGCCGATCCCGCGCGCGCCTCCGGTGACGACGGCGATTTTTCCAGTCAGGCCTTCGGCCATGGTGTGTCCTCCCGGGTCACGAAGGCGGATTGAACCAGACTAAGCCGAAGCCGAGAAGCAGGGCCCGCGACCGGGCTGGGCGGTCAGGGGTAACAGGGGGCGTGGCCATGGGCGAGGCGCTCCCGCGCCTCCGCTGCCGGACCCGGGCGGCCGAAGAGGTAGCCCTGCACCATCCTGCCCCCCAGGCCCCGGATGATCTCAAGCTGGGCCTCGGTCTCGACCCCTTCGGTCAGGACCTCGAGCCCGAGCGAGATGCCGAGGTTGAGGATGGCGCTGAACAGCAACAGGCCCTCTCCCTCCTGGTCCAGCCCCCGCACGAAGGACTGGTCGATCTTGATCTGGTCGAAGGGGAAGCGGCGCAGGTAGATGAGGCTGGCATAGCCGGTGCCGAAATCGTCGAGCGCGATGCGCACCCCGAGCTGCTTCAGCTCGAGCATGATCCGCAGCACCCGTTCCGGGTCATCGATCATCAGGCTTTCGGTGACCTCCAGCTCCAGCCGGTCGCCGGAAAGCCCGGTGCGGCGCAGGATCTCCGCGATCTCGCCCGCCAGATCCTCCACGCGGAACTGCGCCGGCGAGACGTTCACCGCGATGCGGGCGGGCTCGGCCCAGCCTGCCGCCTCGGCGCAGGCCGTCTCCAGGACCAGGCGGCCCAGCGGGATGATCAGCCCGCATTCCTCCGCCATCGGCACGAAGACGCCAGGCGGGATATTGCCGCGGACCGGGTGGCACCATCGCGCCAGCGCCTCGAAGCCTAGGATGGCGCCGTCCTTGGCGTCGCAGATCGGTTGGTAATGCAGCAGCAGATGGCGGGCCTCGATCGCCTCGCGCAGGTCGGCTTCGAGCTGGTAGCGATCCTGCAGATTGGTGTTCATGATCGTGTTGAAGCGCTGGAACCGGCCCCGGCCATCCGCCTTGGCCTTGTAGAGCGCGGTATCGGCGTGGCGCAGGAGGTCTTGCAGGTTCGTCCCGTCAGCGGGGCACATGGCGATCCCGATGCTGGCGCCGATCACCACCTGCTGCAGGTCCAGGTCGAAGGGCCTTGCCATCTCGTCCACCACGCGGCGGGCATAGGCGGTCACGGCCTCAGGCTCCGTCACGCCCATCTGCAGAATCACGAATTCATCGCCGCCGAGGCGGGCCAAGACATCGCCTTCCCGCACCACCCCGCGCAGCCGCTCCGCGACCTGGACCAGAAGCCGGTCGCCGGCCTCGTGCCCCCGCGTGTCATTGACCCGCTTGAACGCGTCGAGGTCCAGGCACAGCACGGCGAACCTCGCGCCCCTGGCGGCCGCCTCGCGGATGCTCTCGTTGAGCAGATGGCGATTGGCGAGGCCGGTCAGCGGATCATGCAGCGCGAGGTGGCGGATATGCGCCTCGGCCTGCTTGCGATCGGTGATGTCCTGGCAGAAGCCCAGCAGCAGGTTCGGGCCGCCCTCACTGCCGGGCATCGGGATCTTGGTTGTGCGCAGCAGCCGGGTGCCGCTCGGCGTATCGATCGCCTCTTCCTCGATCACCTGTGCCAGGCCGGAGGCGGCGACCGCCCGATCATGCGCGATGAAGAAATCCGCCTGCTCTTTCGGGAAATGGTCATGGTCGGTGGTGCCGAGCAGGGCGGCGGAGGTCACGCCAAGCAACTCCTCGCCCGCGCGGTTGATGAAGGTGAAACGGCCGGTTTTCATGTCCTTCACGAAGATCATCGCCGGAATATTCTTGATCACCTGGTCGAGCATCGTGCGCGTGCGGCGCAGATCCTCGGTGGCCTGGCGGCGCTCATGCACATCCTCGATCATGCCGACCCATTCGACGAGGCGCTGGTCCTCGTCGAACACCGGCACGCCACGGGACCCGACCCAGCGCCAGCCCTGGCCGCCCGTGGCCACGCGGAATTCCAGATCGAGCGGGTCTTGCGTCGCCCGCGCCTGCTTCCAGGACTCGATGGTCGCCGCGCGATCCTCGGGATGGATCGAGCCCATCCAGGCCAGGCCCTGCATGCTCGCCTCGGGGCGGGCGGCCAGCGCCTCCCATCCACGCATCTCGCGGACCGCGCCGGTGGGTTCGGCGATCCAGAACGCGCTCGAGCCGGCGCGGACCTCGGTCAGGGCGCGGTAGCGCCTTTCGCTGGCGCGGAGGGCTTCGAGCGCCTTCTCACGCTCCTGCACGACCTGTTGCAGGTCCTGGTTCGCGGCGCGCATCTGCGCCGGCGATGGCAGCGCCAGCAGCCGTGGCAGAAAGCGCCAGAGCGTCACGGCGGTGAGGAATGAAATCGCCGCGGTGACGGCCTTGGCGATGACCTGCGTCGAATAGGCCGGCACCCAGAGGGTCAGGACATCAAGCCAGTGGGTCGTGCCGCAGAGCAGGATGAAGGCGGCGGACATCCAGAGGACCGGCGCATGGGCCAGATCGGGGCGGCGCCGGGAGGCATACAGAAGCACCAGCGGAATCGCGTAGTAGCTGGCGCCGATGGCGATATCGCTCAGCGCATCGGTCCAGATCAGCCACGGCTCCCAGAGCAGGCGGTAACCATGGGGCGCCAGCCCCGAGAAATCGGCCAGCCACCCAAAGAGTTGTTCTACGATGGCCTTACCCCCCGATTGTCGCGTGGTTGCTGGTCGGAAAAGCGAGACAGGCGCGCGACGGGTGGCCCTACAAGAAACGGGGCACTAAAAATGCTTCTGAGCTTTGCACCTTTTAGTGAGCGGGGCCACGCCTTTCAGGCGATGCGCGGCCTTATCGCGTCTCAGGACCGGTTGCGCCCGCCGCCATCGAGGTCGACGACAGTGCCGCTGATATATCCTGCGCGCTCGCTGGCCAGGAATACCGCAAGGTCGCCGCATTCGGAGGGTTCGATCGCCCGGCCCAGCGGCAGCCCCGCCAGCGTCTCCTGCCAGCGCTCCTCATCGCCGAAGCGCGCCTTGGCGCGGGTGCGGGCGAGGGATTTGATCCGGTCGGTATTGGTCGCCGCCGGGTTCAGCCCGAGCACGCGGACATTGTGGTCCAGGCTACGGCCGCCGACGGCCTCGGTGAAGGCGATCAGGGCGGCATTGCCGCTGGCGCCGCAGATGTAATCCGCGCGGGGGGAGCGCCCGGCCATGCCGATGATGTTCAGGATCACGCCGGACCGGCGGGCCTGCATCCGCGGCAGATAGAGCATGGTCAGATGGATGTAGCCCATGACCTTGAGCGCCCAGGCCTCGGACCAACGCTCGAAGCTGAAATCCGCCACGCTGCCGCCGGGGATGGCGCCGGCGTTGTTCACCAGTATGTCGATGTCCGGATGGGCCTCGGCCAGGGCCGTGCGGGTGGCGGCATCGCCGAGGTCGCCCGCATGGATCGCGACCGAGACCTGCGCCTTGCCGCGCACCTCATCCGCCGCGGCGGCGAGGGCCTCGGCATTGCGCGAGGCCAGCACCACATCGCAGCCGGCGGCGGCGAAGCCATGGGCGCAGGCGAGGCCAATGCCCTTGCTGCCGCCCGTGATGAGCACTTTCTGGCCACTGAGGCCGAGGTCGAAGCTCATATCACCAACTCCACGACGAAGGGTCCGGGCTGGGCGAAGGATTGGCGCATGAGGTCGGCGCATTCTTCCAGCGAATGGGCCTTGGCCGCCTCCACGCCCATGCCGCCCGCGAGCTTGGTCCAGTCCAGATCCGGGTTGCCGATATCCAGCATATCCATGGCGGTGCGGCCGGGGTTGGCGCCGACGCCCTGATATTCGCCCAGCAGGATCTGGTATTTCCGGTTGGCGAGGATGACGGTCGTCACCGGCAGCTTCTCCCGCGCCTGGGTCCAGAGCGCCTGGAGCGTGTACATCGCCGAGCCATCCGCCTGCAGGCTCAGCACCCGCCGGCCGCCGCCGCCGATCGCGGCCCCGGTCGCGAGTGGCAGGCCGCAGCCGATGGCGCCGCCGGTGATCTGCAGCCAGTCATGCGGGGGGGCGGCATGGGTCTCGGCATAAAAGCCACGGCCGAAGCTCACGCTCTCATCGGCGATGATGCAGTCCTCCGGGATGGTGGCGGCGACGCAGCGGGCCAGGCCCTCCGGCGTCGGCGCCCCGCGGGCGATATCGGGGCGGGGGCCGGGGTCGGGGATGGCGGCCTCGGGCGCGCCCAGCATCTCGGCCAAGGTGGTCAGGGCGGCGATCGGCTCCTGCTCGTAGCGCGTCAGCACATGCACCCCGGCGGTGGGTGGGTAATGCAGGCTGGGCTTGCCCGGATAGGCGAAGAAGCCGACCGGCGCCTTGCTGTTCACCAGCACCAGATGCTCGACATCGGCCAGTGCGGCGACGGCGACATCGACGGGGTAGGGCACCCGTTCCAACTGCGGGCGGCCACGGCCGCGCTCGACGCGGGCGCTGCTCATCTCGGCCAGGATGCGCGCGCCGGTGGCGGCGGCGATGCGATGGGCCAAAGCCTGGGCCTTGCCCCGCAGCGCCGGGCCGCCGAGCAGGATCAGCACGTTCTTTCGGGTCCGCAGCACATCCGCCACGGTCTGGATGGCATGCGGATCGGCCTGCGGCGAGATCGGATCGGGCAGGCGCGCGGCGGGCACGCCGCCCTCGTTCCAGGCGGTGTCGGCGGGCAGGATCAGGGTCGCGATCTGGCCGGGATGGGTGCGGGCGACCTGGGCGGCGATGGCGGCCTCGGCGCCCACGGTCTTGGCATCGGTCGCGGTGCGGACCCAGGCGGAGACGCCGCGGGCAAAGCCTTCGGTATCGGCGGTCAACTGGGCGTCCAATGGGCGATGGTAGGTCGCCTGGTCACCGACGATGTTGACGATGCCGCTGCGCGCGCGGCGGGCATTGTGCAGATTGGCCAGGCCATTGGCCAGGCCCGGCCCGCAATGCAGCAGGGTGCAGGCGGGATCGCCGGTCATCCGCCAATAGCCATCGGCCATGCCGGTGACGACGTTTTCCTGCAATCCGAGCACGCAGCGCATCCCCGGGATCCGGTCCAGCGCCGCGACGAAATGCATCTCGCTGGTGCCGGGGTTGCTGAAGCAGGTCGTCACCCCGCTCGCGAGAAGGGAATGCACCAGGCTTTCGGCACCGTTCACTGCGTTTGCTCCCGATTGTTCTTGCAAGGGTGCGCGGGCCTCCCTGGCCCCGCAACCCCGCCGGGCGGGAAAAACGCCAAGCGCGCTCAGCCGGCGCCGAGGGCCTGGTCGATCTGGCGCAATGCCTCCCGCCCCCCGCGCCGCCGCACCGCTTCCCGCGCCGCGGTGATGGCCGCCAGATGCGGCTCGCGCATCGGCTCGCCCGCCATTGCGGGCGCGGTGCTGCGGGTGCGCATGAGAAGCCTCCTGCGTTGGGCGGGCCTCCTGCCATAACACCCCGGACGCGCCTTGGTTTTCGTCCGCGCGACTGGTCTTGCCGCTCCTCGCTGTGCGGCGCAGGATTCGCACGATCGGGGACCACAGCAGATGAACCACCTCAAACGCGCCATTCCGCTCGGCTTCCTGGCCGGCGCCCTGTCCGTGCTGATCTTCCACCAGGGCACGGTGTTCCTGCTGCATCACCTGGCCGGGCTGATGCCTACACCGGGGTTCAGCTTCCGGCCGGTCCCGCCCTATGGGGTGCCGCAGCTGTTCTCGCTGATGTTCTGGGGCGGGATCTGGGGAATCGTGATCGCGCTGTGCCTGCGGTTGCTGCCGGTGCCGGACCTGCTGTTCGGCTTCCTCTTCGGCGCCATCGTATGCAGCGCCTTCGGCTGGTACGTCGTCACCGCCATGAAGGGGCTGCCGCCCTTCGACGGGCTCTGGGTGTTCGACCGGATGTGGCGGGCGCTGCTGCTGAACGGGGCTTTTGGCTGGGGCACGGTGTTCCTGATGCGGCCGATGTCGATCAGGGGATAGCTTGCGGCATTCGGGGCGCGGTCGCATCTGCATGCGATGACCGCGCCCCTCCTTGTCCAGCCCGACCCCTCCGACCCGCGGCTGACCCGCCGCGTCACCGGCCTCGACCATACCGGCCAGGAGATCGAGACCTCGGTCACCGTCGAACGCCCGCTCACCCTCTACCTGAACGGGCAGGAGATCGTGACCATGATGACGATCGGCGACCGGCCGGAGGATCTGGCGGTCGGCTATCTGCTGAACCAGGGGATGCTGCGGCCGCAGGACACGGTGACGGCGGTCGATCATGACGAGGACCTCGGCGTGGTCGTCGTCCGCACCGACACCCGCACCGATTTCGAACAGAAGCTGCGCAAGAAGACGCTGACCAGCGGCTGCGCCCAGGGCACCGCCTTCGGCGACCTGATGGAAGGCTTTGCCAATGTGACCCTGGCGCCGGATGCGGTGCTGCGCACCTCCTGGCTCTATGGGCTGCTGCGCACGATCAACACGCTGCCGACGCTGTATCTGGAGGCCGGTGCCATCCACGGCTGCGCGCTGGCGCGGGCCGATGCGCCGCTGGTCTATATGGAGGACGTCGGCCGGCACAATGCGGTGGACAAGATCGCCGGCTGGATGTTCCGCGAGGGCGTCTCCGGTGCCGACAAGATCTTCTACACCACCGGCCGGCTGACCTCGGAGATGGTGATCAAATCCGTCCGCATGGGCATCCCGATCCTGCTCAGCCGCTCGGGCTTCACCGCCTGGGCGGTGGATCTGGCGCGGGAGGCGAACCTGACCCTGATCGGCCGCTGCAAGGGCAAGCGCTTCGTGGCCCTGGCCGGGCAATCGCGGATCGTCTTCGACACCGACCCTGACCAGGTCCCGCCCGAGGACGCCCGCCACTGGCGCCGCAACAGCCGCGAGACGGCGGAATGACGAGCGACGTGCTGGCCTGCGTGCTGGCCGGCGGCCTCGCGCGCCGGATGGGTGGCGGGGACAAGCCGTTGCGGACCCTCGGCGGCCGGCCGCTGCTGGCGCATGTGCTGGAACGGCTGGCGCCGCAGGCGCAGGCGGTGATCCTCAACGCCAATGGCGACCCCGCGCGCTTCGCGGGTTTCGGCCTGCCGGTGGTGCCGGACAGCCTGCCGGACCACCCGGGGCCGCTGGCCGGTATCCTCGCAGCACTGGACTGGGCGGCGGCGATGCGGCCCGACCTGGACTACGTCGTCACCGCGCCGGGCGATTCGCCCTTCCTGCCGGATGATCTGGTGGCGCGGCTGCGGGCGGCGGGGCCGCTGGCTTGTGCGGCCTCCGGCGGCTGGACGCATCCGCCGATCGGCCTCTGGCCGGTCGCGCTGCGGGGGGACCTCGCCGCCGCGATCGCGGCCGGGGAGCGCAAGATCGATCGCTGGACCGCGCGCCACGGCTGCGTCGCGGTGGAATGGCCCGCGACCCCGCGCGACCCGTTTTTCAACGCCAACACGCCCGAGGAACTGGCCGAGGCCGAAGCGCTCTTGCATCCAGGCGCAGCCGCGCCGTAATGGCGCCGGAACGGAGGACAGCAGTCATGAAGGCATTCATCAGCGGGCTGGTCGTCGCGGTGGTCATCGCTGTCGGCGCCTCGGTGGTGCTGCAGGGCGAGGTGCAGCGCCCGGTTGATGTCGCCTTCGCCACCTCGGGCGTCCGCCTCTAACCACCGCTTCCCAACCGGGGTGCGCTTGGCCATACCGTCGCGGCATGGCGATTGTCGAAGCGCTCCTTGGTCTCCTTGCAGCCTGCGTGGTGCTCGCGCTCATCGCGCGTTGGGCCGGGCTGCCCTATGCGGTGGTTCTGGTGCTCGGCGGCTCGGCGCTGGCCTTTGTGCCGGGGCTGCCGAAAGTCTCGCTCGACCCTGAACTGGCGCTGGCCTTCTTCCTGCCGCCGCTGCTGATGGGCAGCGCGCTCAGGACCGACTGGCGCGCCTTCCGCGCCTCGCTCCGCCCGATCCTGGTGCTGGCGGTGGGGGCGGTGCTGTTCACCACCGTCGCCATCGCCGTGGTCGCCAGGTTCCTGCTGCCGGACCTGCCCTGGGCGGCGGCGGCCGCACTCGGGGCCATCGTCGCGCCGCCCGATGCGGTGGCGGCGGCGGCGGTGTTGCAACGGCTGCGCATCTCCCGCCGCATCGTCACCATCCTGGAAGGCGAGAGCCTGGTGAACGACGCGACGGCGCTGGTGCTCTACCGCTTCGCGGTGGCGGCGGTGGCGGCGGGCAGCGTCTCGCTCGATGGCGTCGGGGTGGCCTTCCTGATCGCGGCGCTAGGCGGTGTCGCGATCGGCTACGGGTTCGGAAAGGGGCTGATCTGGATCAGCCGGCGCCTGGACGACACCCTGTTGGAGACCGCGCTTTCGTTTCTCTGCTGCTTCGCGGCCTATCTGGCGGCGGAGGCGGTGCATGCCTCAGGCGTCATCGCCGTGGTCACGGCGGGCATACTGGTCGGGCGCCGGTTCCTCATCATCTACTCACCCCAGACACGGCTGGCGGCGAGCGCGGTCTGGGAGTTCGTGGATTTCGTGCTGACCAGCCTGGTCTTCATCCTGGTCGGGCTGCAACTCAACGACATCCTGGACGGGCTGGCCGGGCGCAACCCCTGGTTCATCGCCGTGGTCGCGGTGACGCTGTCCGTCGCGTTGATCCTCTCGCGCTTCATCTGGGTGTTTCCCGCGACCTTGCTGGCGCGGCTGATCCCGGCGGTGGCGCGGCGCGATCCCTTGCCACCCTGGCGGCACACCATGGTCGTCGCCTGGGCGGGGATGCGGGGGGTGGTGTCGCTGGCGGCCGCGCTGGCGCTGCCGCTGGATTTCCCCGAACGCAACCTCATTGCCTTCCTCGCCTTCTGCGCCATCCTTGCGACCCTGGTGGTCCAGGGCACCACGCTGGAATGGGTGATCAAGCGCATGGGGGCCGAGGAGCCGATGCCTGCCGGGCTGGATCTGGCGGAGGCCGAGGTGTTGCGTCTCGTCGCCGATGCCTCGCTGGCCGATCTGCAGGGGCGGCTGGAAAGCCCGCTGGATGGTGCCATCGCCGCCGATCTGATCCCGGAATACCGTGACAAGGCGCGCGTCTTCCTCGGTGTCGCCAAGGGCGCCAGCCGCGCCGAACTGACCGCGCGGCTGCAGATGCGCCTCGCCGCGCTGCGCGCCGGGCGGGCGCGGCTGCTGGCGCACAACGAGGCCTCCGACCTGCCCGATGACCTGCTGCAGAAGGTGACGCAGGATCTGGATTTCGAGGAATTGCGCCTGCGCCAGTTGCTCGGCACCGGGCGCTCCCATGGCTGAGATCGGCCCAGCTTTGGCCGAGGCGCGTCGCGCGCTGCTCGACCTCTCCACCCGCAACCGGCTGCTGGCGCTGCCCGCCTCCTCGCCCGGTATCCTGCCGCTGGCGGGGGAGGCCGCCGCGCCGGTGCTGGCGCGGCTGCTCGACGGCAAGGCCTATGGCTTCGAGCATGACCTCGGCGGCACCGACACCGCTTGGCAGAGCGACACCAAACTACGCCTCGCCTTGCCCGAGGCGATGGCGACGCGCCGGCTGCGCGGCCTCGCGCTCGACGCCCGGACCCTGCGGGAGGAGACCGGCGTGCCGGCGCTGTTCCTCGCGATCGGCGTGCTGGTCTGGCACGATCCCGGCACCCCCGCGGTCGCGCGCCGGGCGCCGCTCGCCTTCCTGCCCGTGGTGTTGGAACGCAGCGGGGCGCGGCAGGTGTTTTCTCTGCGTGCCGCACCGGGCGCCGAGCCCGAGGACAACCCCTGCCTCCGCGAAAAGCTGCACGCGGAATTCGGTCTCGACCTGCCGCCCTTCCCCGAGGCCTATGCGCCCGAGGCCTGGGGGCAGGCGGTCGCCGCCCTTGTCGCCGGCCGTCCGGGCTGGTCGGTCGAGCCGGAGGCGATGTCGCTCGGCATCTTCTCCTTCGCCCGCTTCCTGATGTGGCGGGACCTGGACCCGGCGACCAACCCCGGCCTTGCCGTGCATCCGCTGGTGCAGGCGCTGGTGGGCGGCGGCACGATGGCTGCCGCCACGCCGCTCGATGACAGCGCCGATGTCGATGCCGAGATCCCGGTCGAGGTGCTGGACCAGGTGCTGGACCTCGACGCCAGCCAGGCCCTGGCCAATGAGACCGTGCGCCGGGGCGGTGCCGCCTTCCGCGCCGCTCGTGGCCTGCCGGCGGCCGAGGCGCCCGGGCATCTCGTGATCCAGGGCCCGCCCGGCACCGGCAAGAGCCAGGTGATCGTCAACATCCTGGCCAATGCCATCCTGGATGGCCGCTCGGTCCTGTTCCTGGCCGAGAAGCGGGCGGCACTGGAGGTGGTGCAGCGCCGGCTCGGCGCCATCGGCCTCGGCGCCGCCTGCCTCGACCTGCATGATCAGGCGGCGTCCCGCCGCGGCTTTCTCGACGGGCTGCGCGACGCCTTCGCCTTGCCGCTGCCGCCGGTGCCCGACAAGGCGCAGGCGGTGCGGCGGTTGGGTGCCTTGCGCGGGCGGCTGAACCAGCATGCGGCGGCGATGCGGGCGGGGGCAGGGGAATCGGGCCTGCCGCTGCATGAGGTGGTCGGCCGGCTGGTCGCCCTGCGCGCCGCGGGCGTGGCGCCGGCGCCCTTCCGCCTCACCGACGCCGGCTCCTGGGACGCGGCGCGGATCGAGGCCAACCAGCGCCATGCGGCCGCCCTGGCGGCGCTGGCACCGGCGGCGCGTGGCCCCTGGCGCGGTGTGGGCGCCGGGCCGGGCGGCGCCGAACGCATCCTGGGCGCGCTGCCGGGCTGGATTCGGAGCCTCGCCGCCACCCCCGGCACCGTCGCGGACGCCGAGGCCGCCCTCGCCGCCGAGGCGCTGGTCGCGGCCGCGCCCGTGCACGACCCCCTGACCATGGCCAATCCCGCCTGGGCCGATCCCGCGCGGCTGCGCGCCCTGGCCGAGGCCGCCGCCGCCGCCAATCCGGCGTTGCTCGCCCCAGGCGCGCTGGATGTGGACGGCATCGTCGCGGCGCGGGACGCGCTGTCGGAACCGGCGGGGATGTTTGGCTTCCTCTCCGGCACGCGGCGGGCCGCGCAGGCGGTGGCGGCGCGTGTGGCGCGGGACCCGGCGGCGGCGCTGCCGGCCTTTGCCGCCGCCTTGGCCGGGCAGGCGCTGCGGCAGGGCGATGCGCTTGGCCGCGCCGCCTTCGGCCAACTCTGGGGCCGCGATCCAGCGGCGCTGCTGGCGCTGGTCGGCTTCGTCGAGACGCGCGGCATCCCGCTGCCGCCCGACCCTGTGCTGCTCGCCGCCGCCACAAGCTGGAGGGCGCTGCGCGCGGCAACGGGGCTGGAGCCCGAGGCGGGCTTCGGCACCGCCACGCCCGAACTCTCCACCGTGGCGCTGCGCCTCGCCGATTGGGCCGCCGATCCCGAGGGGCTGCCCGCCTGGCGCGCCTGGTGCGCCGCGCGTGAGGCGGCGGGCCCCGATCTCGCGCCGCTGGCCGAGGCTCTGCTGGCTGAGGCTCCACTGGCCGAGGCTCTGGCCGATGGCAGCCTGCCCCCCGAGGCCGCCGCCGGAACCTGGAACCGCGCGGTGCATGACGCGCTGCTCGCCGTGGCGCTGCGCGACCGCCCGGCGCTGGCCGGCTTCGATGGCGAGGCCATGGACCGGACCGTCACCGAATTCGGAGAGGCCGCGGAACAGCGCCTCACCATCGCGCGGGAGGAGACGGCCCACGCCCATGCCGCGGCCGTCGCCACCGCGCGCGCGCGCCCCGGCTATGCCGTGCTGCGCGGGGAATGGGAGAAGAAGCGCGGCCATCTGCCGGTGCGCGAACTCCTGCGCCGCGCCGGCGACGCCATCGCGCTGGCCAAGCCGATCGTGATGGCGAGCCCGCTCTCGGTCGCGCAATTCCTGCCGCAGGATGCGCGCTTCGACCTGCTGGTGATGGATGAGGCGTCCCAGGTCGAGCCGGTCGATGCGCTCGGCGCCATCGCCCGCTGCGGCCAGCTGGTGGTGGTGGGCGACGATCGCCAGATGCCGCCGACCCGCTTCTTCCAGCGCATGACCGACGACGACGAGGCGCCCGATGAGGCAACCGACGGCCCGGCGGCGCGGGAGGTGGAGAGCATCCTTGGGCTGTGCAATGCGCGCGGCATGCCTTCGGCGCTGCTGCGCTGGCATTACCGCAGCCGGCACGAGAGCCTGATCGCCGTCAGCAACGCGCAATTCTATGGCGGGCGGCTGAACGTGCTGCCGTCACCGCGCCCGCGCGATGCGGGGTTCGGGCTGTCGATGGTGCGGGTCGCGGGCGTCGCGACCCAGGGCAGCAACCCTGTCGAGGCCGCGGCTGTCGCCGATGCCGTCATGGCCCACGCCAAGGCAAGCCCCGGCGAAACCCTCGGCGTCGCCGCCTTCTCCATCCGCCAGCGCGACGCGATCCTGGATGCGCTGGAGGAGAAGCGCCGCGCCGACCCCTCGGCCGAGGCCTTCTTCGCCGCCCATCCGGCCGAGCCTTTTTTCGTGAAGAACCTGGAAAACGTGCAGGGCGACGAGCGCGACAGCATCTTCCTCTCGATCGGCTATGGCCGCGACGCCGAGGGCCGGATGGCCATGCGCTTCGGCCCGGTCGGCCAGCAGGGCGGCGAGCGGCGGCTGAACGTGCTGATCACCCGCGCCAAGCGGCAGCTTGTGGTCTTCTCCTCGATCGGGGCGGAGGAGATCGACCTCGCCCGCACCGATGGCAATGGCGGAGAGGCGGCGCTGCGCGCCTTCCTCGCCTATGCCGCGGGCGGGCCCGCGCCGGGGCGCGATGCGGTGACGACCGGCGATGCCGGGCCGCTCGCCGGGACCATGGCGACGGCGCTGACCGGTGCCGGGTTGCAGGCGGGGACGCGGATCGGCCTCGCCGGGCTGTTCCTGGATGTGGCGGCGCGCCGGGAAGGCGCCTGGCTGATCGGGGTGGAGGCGGATGGCGCCGACCGCTCAGCCGTCACCGCAGCGCGGGACCGCGAGCGTGGCCGTGCCCAGGCGCTGGTGATGATGGGCTGGCGGCTGCATCGGGCCTGGCACCTCGCCTGGCTGCAACGGCCGGAGGCGGAGGGCGCGCGGCTGCTCGCCGCCGCCGGAATCGCCCCGGCCGTGGCGGCACTGCCCGCCGCGACCGGGCTGGCCGGCGCCTATGTCGAGGCGACGGTCGTGCTGGAGCGGGCGCCGGCGGCGGTGCCCTTCGCCAGCCTGGCCGAGGTGATCGTGGAGATCCTCGCCGCCGAGGCGCCGATCCACCCCGAGGCCATCGCCGAGCGGCTGCGGCTGGCGTCAGGCGAGGCTGCGCTGTCGCCCGAGGACCGCACCGCCATCGCCCAGGCGCTGCGCCTCGCGCGCGGGCTGCATGGGGCGATCGAGGCGGCGGGATTTTGGGCCATGCCCGATAGCGTCATCGCCCCGCGCGACCGCCGCGCGGCGGCGCCGCATCTGCGCCGCGCGGCAATGGTGCCGCCGGCCGAGATCGAGGCCGCGGCGGTGCTGCTGCTCGAAACCCTGCCGCTGGCCGGCGAGGCGGCGCTGGCCGATGCCGTCCATGCGCTGCTGGGGCTGGAGCCCCAGGCAGCCCCGGCCATCGCCGCCCGGGTCGCGATCCTGGCAGGGTCCGGGCGGATCAGCCCTCGGGCGGGGTAGGGACGCGGATCTGGCGCAGCTCGTCGCGGATCTCCGCCAGCAGAGTCTCGGTGGCCGTGGGGCCCGGCGGCGGCTTGGGCCCCTTGGGCTGGTTCAGGTGCAGCCTGGTCAGCACCCGCAGCATCCAGAAGATCGCCATGGCGACGATCAGGAACTTGATGATGGCGTTGACGAACTTGCCGATGGCGAGCACCGCCGCACCGCCCTCGCGGGTGGCCTCCAGGCTCGGCATCCGCTGGCCCGAGAGCACGACGAAGACATTGGAGAAATCGACGCCGCCGATCAGCAGGCCGATCACCGGGTTCAGCAGATCCTCGACGAGGCTGCCGACGATGGCGGTGAAGGCGGCCCCGATCACGATGCCGACGGCGAGGTCAATAACGCTGCCGCGCAGGATGAAGGAGCGGAATTCCTCGATCCAGACGGGCCGCGTGAGGGTGATTGGCAGTGCCATGGCGTTCGCTCCCTATTGGGTTCCATCGTTCTTAACTCAGGCCCGCCGGGCCGCGCAGCATGCTTCTTCGGAGTCGGCACATGGTTGCACACACTGCGGTCGAGAAATCCCTCCTGCGCGCCGCCATCGCGCGGGCCAAGCGCCGACGCCGGGCGCGGCAGCTTGGCCTTGGCCCCCGGCTGTCGGACCTGGTGGCCGCGACCGTCGGCTCCTGGCGATTCGTGGTGTTGCAGTCGCTGCTGCTCAGCGCCTGGCTGGTCGGCAATTCCTGGATCGGGCCAGGCGCCTGGGACCCTTATCCCTTCATCCTGCTGAACCTGCTGCTGTCGTTCCAGGCGGCCTATACCGCGCCCATCATCATGATGAGCCAGAACCGCCAGGGGCGGATCGACCGCCACCGCGCCTTCGCCGACTACCGCGTGAACATCCGGGCGGAGGCCGCCATCGCCTTGCTGCACGAGAAGATGGATCTGCTGCGCGAACAGCAACTGCGGGAGATGACGGCGATGCTGCACGAGACGCTGGAACGCCTCGCGGTCCTGGAGGCCGCGAGGCAGATCAGCGGGCCAGCAGCCAATCCCCCAGGCCCGTGACCAGGGTCTGTGGGAACAGGGTGATCAGCACGATGGTGAGCACCAGCATCGCGAAGAAGGGCAGCGAGGCGCGCGCGACCTCGCCCTGTTCCTTGCCGGTCATGGTCTGCATGACGAAGAGGTTGAAGCCGACCGGGGGCGTGATCTCGGCGATCTCCACCAGCAGCACGATGAAGATGCCGAACCATACGAGGTCGAAGCCCGCGTGCTGGACGATCGGGATGACGATGGAGGTGGTCAGCACGATCATCGACACGCCATCGAGCGCGGTGCCGAGGACCACATAGACCACCGCCAGCAGCGCGATGACGCCATAGGGGCCGAGGTCGAGGGCCGCGACCCCCGCGGCCAGCGCGCCAGGGATGCCGGTCAGCGCCATCGCCTTGGACAGGAAGGCGGCGCCGGCCAGGATGAACAGGATCATGCAGGACAGCCGGGTCGCGCCCTTGAGGCTGTCGAGGAAGCTCTCCCAGGTCAGCATTCCGGTCACCGCCGCCAGGATCAGCGAGCCGGCGACGCCGAAGGCCGCGGCCTCGGTCGCCGTCGCCCAGCCGACGAACATCGAGCCGATGGTGGCGATGATCAGCAGCGCGCAGGGGATCAGCTGCGCCGAGGCCCGCATCTTGCCGCCGAAGGACAGCCGCGGTTCCGGCGGCGGCTGCTTGTGCGGGTTCAGCATCGCCCAGACCGCGATGTAGCCGGAGAAGAGCGCCATCACCACAAGCCCGGGCAGGCAGCCGGCGATGAAGATGCGGATGATCGAAACCTCGGCCGCCACCGCATAGACCACCATGATGATCGAGGGCGGGATCAGGATGCCGAGCGTGCCTGAGGTCGCCAGGCTCCCGATCGAGACGTCGTCGTCATAGCCGCGCTTGCGCAGCTCCGGCAGCGCGATCTTGGCGACCGTCGCCGAGGTCGCGGCGGAGGAGCCGGAGACCGAGCCGAAGATGCCGCAGGCGAGGATGTTCACATGCAGGAGCCCGCCAGGGATGCGCCGAACCCAGGGGGCGAGGCCGTTGAACAGCTCCTCCGACAGCTTGGTGCGGAACAGGATCTCGCCCATCCAGACGAACATCGGCAGCGCGGCCAGGGTCCAGGAGCCGGTGGATTCCCACATGGCGCTGGCAAGGAACGGCCCCGGTTCGGGGTGCACCGTCGCCATCGCGATCCAGCCGATGGCGGCCAGCGACATCGAGATCCAGAGCCCAGTCCCCAGCAGCGCGAAAAGCAACACAAGCAGCAGAAGCGAAAGTTCGAGAAGTTCCAAGGCGATCAGACCTCCGCCGAGAAATCGCCGCGCGCGGCGCGGGCCTCGGCCTCGAGTACGTAGTTCGGAATTTCGCCACGCAGCACCCGCACCGCCTCGTCCAGGATCGCGATCAGCAGCGTGCCGGCCCCGATCGGCATGGCGAGCTTCGGCACCCAGAGCGGGAAGGCGATGGTGCCCTGGGCGACATCCTCGATCTCATAGGAGAACAGGACATCGGCAGCGGTGTACCAGACGATGGTACCGACGACGATCACGGCCAGGGACAGGGCCATGCCCTCCAGCACGCGCTTGCCGGCGGGGCCGACCAGGGAAAACACCATGTTGACCCGGATCAGCTCGCCGCGCCGGAACGTATGGGCCAGGGCGAAGAAGGCGGTGGCGACGCAGAGATAGGTGGTCAAATCATCGGCGCCGACCAGCTGAAGCCCTGCTTCGCGCATGCCGACCTGGGCCATCATCATCGCGAAGATACCGAAGAGGCAGAGCGAGGCGAGGCCGGCGCTCGCGATGTAAAGCGCGTCGAGCGCCCGGCGCAGCACCCGCTCAGGCTCCGGCGCGATAGGCGGCGATCAGCTTCTGGCCATCCTCGCCGGTGCGGGTCAGCCACTCGTCCACCATGCTGGCGCTGACGCGGTCCATACCGGCCAGCAGCTCCGGCGTCGGCTCGGACACCGTCATCCCATGCGAGGCGAGGGTGGCCTGCGCGCTGGACTTGGCGGCTTCGGCGGCGGCCCAGCCGCGGGTTTCGGCGGTGGCCGCGGCCGCACGGACGGCGGCCTGGTCGGCGGCGGACAGCGCCTCAAGCGCGCGGCGCTGCACGAATACGGCGTTGCGGGTGAAGGTGAAGCCGATGGGCGTGAAGACCTTCACATAATCCCAGGCCTGGGTGTCCACGCCGGTCGCGGCGGAGGTGACCATGGCGTTGACGATGCCGGTCGCGAAGGCCTGCGCCACCTCGGCCGACTGCACCAGCGTGGGCGCGGCGCCGACCGCGGTCGCGAAGCGGTTGGTCATGGTGTTGTAGGTGCGCATGCGGGTGCCGCGCAGATTCTCGATCGTGGCGACCGGGTTCGGCGTGTAGAAGCCCGACGGCGGCCAGGGCACCATATAGAGCAGGGACACGCCCTGGCGCTGGAAGCGCGCCTCGATGTAGGGGCGGGCGAGGTCGGCCAGGCGCTTGGCCTGGGCGAAGGTGGTGACGAGCTGGGGTATGCCGTCGACCTCGAAGAACGGGTCCTCGTTGCCAAAGGCGGAGAGCAGGATCTCGCCGAGCTGCACCTGGCCCTGCTGCACGCCGCGCTTGATCTGCGGCATCGGCAGCAGCGAGGCGTTGCTGTGCAGTTGCACTTCGAGGCGGCCACCGGTCGCGGTCTTCAGATCGCTGAGGAAGGTGACGATATTCTTGGTGTGGAAGTTCCCGTCGGGATAGGCGGTCGCCATCTGCCAGGTCGTGGTCGCGGCCTGGGCAAAACGCGGCATGAAAGCCGCGGCGGCGAGACCGGCCCCGGCCACCAGAGTCTGGCGGCGGGTGAATTGGGTCGTCATTTGAAGGCTCCCACAGTTTTCTGGATGTTCAGCGGCCAGTATCAGCGACGGCGGGAGGCCGCCGCAAGGGGCAAGGCAAGCGCCGCGGACGCCGGGGCCACGGCCTCGTCACGCCGATGCCGCCGGCTTGGGCGGCATCTGCCCCACAATAATGCGCGTTTGCGCGCGGCGCTGTGCTCAAGCCGCGGTGACGAAGGCACGCAGGTGTTCGGCTTCCTGTTCGATCTCGCTCATCCGCACCTTCACGAGGTCGCCGATCGAGACCATGCCGGCCAGGCGCCCCTCGTCCAGCACCGGCAGGTGCCGGATGCGGCGATCGGTCATCATGCCCATCGCCTCGGTCACGCTCGTCTGCGGCGTGACCGTATGCAGACCGCGGGTCATCACCAGCGAGGCGCGCTGGGCCAGCGCCGCCGCCCCGGCTTGCGCGAGATGGCGCACGATGTCGCGCTCCGAGACGATGCCGACGAGCGCGCCCGCGGCATCCAGCACCAGCACCGCGCCGATGCGGTTGGAGGCAAGGGTCGCCGCGATCGTGCCGAGGTCATCCTCGGGCCGGACGGTGACGACGTTGGAGCCCTTCTGACTCAGGATGGTGGCGATGATCATGGATGGTGGCCTCCCGGCCGCCCGGCTTGCGATGCCGGATGGTAGGGAAGCCTGCGCCATCGCATTACATACATGCAAGATATTCACTGTGCGGCGCAGCATCCGCGGTGCCTCAGACCGCCTCGGGCACCTTCGGCAAGGCCTGGACCGCAAGCTGGGTCTTCACCAGCCCGGCGAAGCGGCCATCCATCTGCACCAGCTCCGAGAAGCCGCCGCGCTCGACGATCTCCCCGCTCTCGAACACCAGGATCTCATCGGCATCGCGCACGGTGGAAAGGCGATGGGCGATGATGAAGGTGGTGCGGCCGTGCATCAGCGCCGCCAGCGCCTTCTGCACCCGCGCCTCGGTCGCGGTGTCGAGCGCGCTGGTCGCCTCGTCCAGGATCAGCACCGGCGGGTCCTTCAACAGGGCGCGGGCGATCGCCAGCCGCTGCTTCTGCCCGCCCGAGAGGGTGGAGCCGCGTTCGCCCACGGTGGTGTCGAGCCCCTTCGGCTGGCGCAGGATGAAGTCCCAGGCCTCGGCCATGCGGGCCGCGTGCTCAAGCTGCTCGGGCGTGGCATCCGGGCGGCCGACCAGCAGGTTCTCGCGGATGGTGCGGTTGAACAGCATGCTGTCCTGGAACACCACGCCGATGTGCCGGCGCAGGCTGTCCAGGGTCAGGTCGCGCAGGTCGTGGCCATCCAGCGTGATGCGCCCGCTGCTCGGGTCCCAGAGCCGTTGCAGCAGCGCCATGCAGGTGGATTTGCCCGCCCCGGTCTGCCCGACCAGGGCGATGGTGCGGCCGGGGGCGGCGGTGAAGGTCACCGCGGTCAGGATCGGCGGGCCGCCGGGATAGGCGAAGCCGACATCCTCGAAGGCCACCGCGCCCTGGGCCTGCGGCAGGTCCAGCGCGTCCGGCCGTTCCGGCACCGTGGATTTGGCCGCCAGGATGCCGAACAGCTCCTCCAGCCCCGGCATCTGGAACACGAGGCGCGCGAGGAAGGCGACAGCCCCCTCCAGCCGCCCGATCAGCAGGGTCGCGAGGCCCATGAAGGCGACGATCTCACCGACGCTGGCCGCCCCCCGCATGTGCAGCACGGTGCCGAGGATGAAGATGGAGATGACGCAGATGGTGCTGGCCGAGCGCGTCAGCACCGAGACGATCGCCCACCAGGTCAGCACCGGATACTGGTTGTCGATCACCTGGCGCATGATGTCGCCGAACAGCCGCGCCTCGGCCGAAAGCCGGGTGAAGGCCTGCACCACCATCACATTGGCCAGCGTGTCCTGGGCGGTGCCGGCCAGCCGGGAATGCAGCTGTTCGACCCGTGCCTGCGCTTTCTCCGTGCGCTTCACCACCATGGTCGCGACCACGCAGAACACCGCGACCAGCACGATCAGCAGGCTCGCCAGCCGCCAGTTCATGAACAGCGTCAACGGCAGCAGCACGATCACCGCGAACAGGGTCGTCAGATGCTCGCGGAAGAAGGACAGCCAGAGCGAGAACAGATTATCCGTGCCGACCAGCATCACCTTCATCAGCCGCCCGGTCTGGGTGTCGCCGTGGAAGGAGAGCGGCATCGCCAGCACATGCTGGAAATAGAGGTGCATGATCCGCAGCCGGTTGCGATGCGCCATGCGGTCGGCCAGCAGCGCGGTCGCGACGCCGGCCACGATGCCCGCCAGCCCGACCGCGGCCCAAAGGCCGAGCAGGGTGGTCGCCTCCATCCAGACCCGGTCGGCCGGCATCACATCGGTGCGGGAGAGCAGGTCCACCACCCGCCCGAACAGCACCGGCTCGAGGAAGGAGAGCCCGGCCAGGGCCAGGCTCGCGAAGGCGAGGAACCAGGCGACGCCCCGGTCGGGCGCAAGCAGCGCCAGAACCTGCCGATAGGTCGCGATGAAGCGCATGCCGCCCTCCTGTGATCCGCGCCCACAGCGCGCCGTGCCGCGCCGCGGTTGGACGCCACCTTATGAAGCCTTGCAAGACGCCACATCCTTGCGGCAGGAGAAGGGCAGAGGTGGAAGCCCCGGGCGCCAACAGACCCGAGGCCACCTGGGGATGGAAACACCATGACGTCAAACGACCGTTTCGGCCGCCGCATCGTGCTCGGCGCCCTGCTGGCCGCACCGCTCGCATCCCCGGCGCTGGCCCAGGGCCAGTACCCGATGCGGCCGGTCCGCCTCGTGGTGCCCTTCGCCCCGGCCGGGACCACCGACATCGCCGCGCGGATCCTGGCGGAGCGGCTGCACGCGCGCCTCGGCCAGCCCTTCACCATCGACAACCGCCCGGGGGCGGGCGGCAACATCGGCAGCGACGTCGTCGCCAAGGCCGATCCGGATGGCTACACGCTGCTGATGCAGACGATCTCCTCGGGCGCGATCAACTACGGGCTCTATGCGGGGCGGATGCCCTACAAGCCCGAGGATCTGGCCGCGGTCGGGCTGATGCTGCGGGTGCCGAATGCCATCTTCGTCACCAATGCGCTGCCGGTGAACACGCTGGCGGAGCTTGTGGCCTATGCCAAGGCGAACCCGGGCAAGCTCAACATCGGCTCCTCCGGCGCCGGCACCAGCCTGCACATGACCGGCGAGTTGCTGAAGCTGGAGGCCGGGATCGAGATGACGCACATCCCCTTCCGCGGCGCCGGGCCGATGCTGGCCGAGGTGATCGCCGGGCGTGTCGAGGTCGGCGTGGACAACCTGCCCTCGGTCATCGGGCATCTGCGCGACGGGCGGCTGCGGGCGCTGGCGGTGACGACCGCGACCCGCACCCCGGCACTGCCGGAGGTGCCGACGACGGCCGAGGCGGGATTCCCCGGCGTCGAGGCGACCGCTTGGTTCGGCGTGCAGGCGCCCGCCGGCACGCCGCGGCCGATCCTGGACAGGCTGGGGGCGGCGATCGATGCCATCGTCAAGGAACCCGCGACCGCGGCGAGGATCGCCGAACTGGGCGGGATGCCGCCGGCGCTGACCCCGGATGGCGGCACGACCCCTGCCGCCTTCGCCAGCTTCATCCGTTCGGAGATTACAAAATGGGGAGAGATCGTTAACCGCGCCGGTGTGAAACTCGAGTGACGACAGGGCGCCCCGGGGTTGCCTCCCCGGGGCGCTGCGTCCACCAAGGCGCAAACCCGCCGAGGATTCGAACATGACCTTGATCACCCGCCGCACCGCTTTGGCCGCTGCCGCCACGGGGGCCCTTGCCGCTCGTCCCATGCGGGCCCAGGCCCAGGGGCAGTGGATGCCCAGCCGTCCGGTCCGCCTCGTGGTGCCCTTCAGCGGCGGCGGGGCCACCGATGTCACCGCCCGCATCCTGGCCGAGGGGCTGAGCACCCGGCTCGGCCAGCCGGTGGTGATCGACAACCGGCCAGGTGCCGGCGGGACGATCGGCGCCGATGCCGTCGCCAAATCCGATCCGGACGGGCACACGCTGCTGATGTGCACGATCGGCACCGCCAGCATCAACCGCTACCTCTATGCCCGCCTGCCCTACAATCCGGACACCGATCTGGTCGCGGTCGCCAATGCCAATGCGGTCGCCAATGGCGTCATGGTGCATCCGACGGCGATGCCGGCGCAGGATTTCCGCAGCTTCCTCGCCCTGGTCAAGGCCAACCCGGGCAAGTTCAACTACGCGACCCCGGGCAACGGCACCTCCGGCCACATGTGCGGCGAGCTGCTGAAGGTGAAGGCGGGCATCGACATCGCCCATGTCCCCTATCGCGGCAGCGCCACCATCATGGCCGACCTGCTGGCCGGCCGCGTCGAGATCTCCATCGACAATTTGCCGGCCTACCTGCCGCATATCCATGAGAACCGGCTCCGCATCCTGGCCGTCACCAGCAAGGACCGGTGGTTCGCGGTGCCCGATGCCCCGACCATCATCGAGAGCGGCGTTCCGGGCTTCGAGGCGGTGGCCTGGTTCGGCGTGCAGGCGCCGGGCCGCACCCCGAAGCCGATCCTCGACCGCCTTGGCGCGATGATCGTGGAGATCTGCAACGAGCCCACGACGATCACCCGCTTCCGCGACCTCGGCGCCGAGCCGATGCCGATGGGCGCGAGCGACTTCGAGCGCTGGATCGCCTCGGAGAACACGAAATGGGCCGAGGTCGTGCGCGTCTCGGGCGCCAAGCTCGACTGAGCTAACCGAGGCTTCGCCGCCACCCTTCCGGCACATGCCGGAAGGGCAGGGCGGCGAGGTCGAGCGAGGCCGGCCCCGGGAAATCCGCCTCCACGATGGCGCTGCACAGCGGCGCCATCGCCGCCCGGAAGTGGTTCTTCCCCTTGTCGGCCAGCAGCCGCACCCGGGTCAGGTCGATCCCGTGCAGCGCGAAGAAGCCCGGGTCCACCGCCGCCTCCTTGCGGCTGGTCACCACCACCCGCAGCCGCCCGGCGCGCAGCAGCGCGGTCGGGCCGAGGTCCACCGTGGTGCCGCGTTCCATCGGGCCGGTGTTGACGAAGCGCCCATCGGTCAGCGCCTCCACCACGCCCGCGAAGGGCATGGGCGGGCCGAAGGCGTCGGTGACCTGCCCGGCGAGCGGGCGGTCGATCGCCCCGCCCACACCCGCCGCGATCGCCGCCGCCACCGCCGCCGGATCATGCAGGAAGGCCAGCACCGTCTCGACCGGCGGATCGCGCAGCAGATGCAGCAGCCCCGGCGTATCGGCGATGCCGCCCGAGAGCGGGTTGTCGGCCGGGTCCAGCAGCGCCACCAGCCCTGGCGGCGAGGCGAGGGCCGTGGCCAGCGCCGCCTCCGGTCCCGGCAGGCTGACGGCGAAGCGGGGCAGGCGGGCGGCGAGGGAGGCGATCAGCCGCGCCGCCGTGGCCTCGGCGGCCGCCGCCGTCTCGGCCCAGACCATGGCCGAGGGGCCGGCATAGGGTGAATCTCCCCAGGCGAAGCCGCCGAACGGGCTGGCGTCGCGGACCGGGCCGGTCTCGCTCATGCCCGCCTCGGCCCAGACCTCGGCCATCGGCCCGCCGGCATCGCGCATGTGGAAGGAATGCAGCACCTGCGGCAGCTTTCGGATCGCGCCATGCAGCGGCGCGGCACCGGACAGCGCGCGTTCCAGCAGGGCCAGCGCGCGTGTCGCCGCCGCATCCATGTCCACATGCGGATAGGTGCGATAGGCGCTGGCGCCATCGAGCAGCATCGCGATCTCGGGCGCCATATTGGCATGCATGTCGAAGGAGGCGGTGACCGGCACCCCAGGCCCCACCGCCGCCCGCACCGCCCGCAGCAGGGTCAGATCGGCCTCGGGGTCGGAGGCGGTGACGCAGGCGCCATGCAGCGACAGATAGACGCCATCGGGCGGTGCCGCGCGCAGCGCCGCGGTGACCTCGGCGATCCAGGTTTCAAAAACCTCATCCGCCATCTTGCCGCCGGGCTGGGCGGCGGCGCAGCGCAGCACCTGCGGCGTCCACTCCGGCCGCGCGGCGAACCAGGCGCCGGCGGCACCAAGTTCGGTGGCGGTGCCGGCCTGGGCGGTCATCGCCGCCGGGCCATCGGCCCATTCGCGGCCACGAAAGGCGTCCCATCCGGTCGGGGTGGGGGTGAAGGAATTGCCCTCGAACCAGAGGCGGGCGATCGCGATCTTTGGCATGATCCCAGCCTAACCGGCTGCGGCCATCGCGCCAGCCCGCCCGGCGCGTGCTTTGCATGGCCGGGGCCTACCGCCGAAGCTGGAGCAGCCATGGCCGCGCGCCGAAAAATGAACCTGGTCGCCTATCTCAAGGCGGGCCCCTCCACGAGCTACCCCAGCACCTGGCGGCATCCCTCGGCGACGCTCGACGATCTGTTCGAGCCGGAGCGCTGGGAACACATCGCGCGGGTGATGGAGGCGGCCTGTTTCGATGCCTGCTTCTTCGCCGATGGGCTCGGCATCCCCGATCTCTACAAGGGCAGCTACGCCGACTATGTCGGGCGCGGCGGGCAGCTCAGCCTGCTCGATCCGATGACCCTGCTGCCGATGATGGCGCGGGTGACGACGCATCTTGGCCTTGGCGTCACCCTCTCCACCAGCTTCACGCCGGCCTACCTCATCGCGCGCTACCTCGGCTCGCTGGATCTGCTGAGCAAGGGCCGCGTCGCCTGGAACGTCGTCACCACCGCGCGCGACTTCGAAGCCCAGAACTGCAACATGCCCGGCGGGCTGCCGCCCAAGGACCAGCGCTACGACATGGCCGATGAGGTGATGGAGGCTTGCGACGCGCTGTGGAACGGCTGGGACGATGACGCGCTGGTGCTGGACAAGGCGAGCGGCGTCTTCGCCGATGCCGCCAAGATCCGCCCCGCCGATTACGCCGGGCGCTACGTCAGCACGCGCGGCCCGCTCTCGATCCCGCGCAGCCCGCAGGTGCGCCCGGTGATCATGCAGGCGGGGTCCTCGCCGCGTGGCCGTGCCTTCGCCGCGCGCTGGGCCGAGATGCTGTTCTGCGCGCCGGCGACCAAGGCTGATGCGATGGCCTTCCGCGCCGACATGCGCGCCCGCGTCGCCGCCGCCGGCCGCCCGCCGCAGGAGTGCGCGGTGCTGCCCTCGATCACCGTGGTGGTGGGCGAAACCGAATCGATCGCGCGGGAGAAGGCGGAGTTCCTCGAATCCCTGGTCGATCCGGAGCTGGTGCTGGCCGCCAGCTCCTGGTCCGTGGTCGCCGATCTCAGCAAGATCGACACGCCCGAGGCGCTGGATGCGCCCGGCAGCAACCAGGGTGTGGCGGGCCATCGCGACCGGATGATGCAGGTCGCCCGCGACAAGGGCATCACCTTCGCCGAGGCGGTGCGCCGCCCCCGCGCGCTGCTCGCCGGCACGCCGAAGATGATCGCCGATGAGATGGAGGACTGGTTCACCGCCGGCGCCTGCGACGGCTTCATCCTGCCCCCCACAATCTTCCCCACCACCTTCGAGGAGTTCGGGCGGATGGTGGTGCCGGAGTTGCAGCGGCGCGGCCTGTTCCGCTCTGCCTATACCGGCAGCACTTTGCGCGAGAACCTGCGCAACCCCGGATAGCTCAGGGGACCGCGGGCAAGGTCCGCAGATAGGCGACGATATCCGCAAGGTCCCCCGGGGTCACACGGCGATACCAGGCGTAGCCCATCGGTGGCGACAGCAGACGCCCATTGGCCGAGACCCCGGTGGTGACGGCCCGGATGATCTGGGCATCGGTCCAATCGCCGATCCCATGCTCGCGGTTCGGCGTGATGTTGGCGGTCACCACGATGCCGCCCGGGGTCATCATCTCGAAGCCGCCGGCGCCCATGCGCGTTGCATCCCGCCGCCCGCCGGGCAGCATCGGCGTATGGCACTCCAGGCAATGCGCGAAGGTGACGAGGTATTCGCCCCGCGCGACCGGCGTGTCGGCGGGCGCGGCCACGGTGCCGACCGGCGGCCCCCAGGCCGGCGGCAGCGGCATCCGGTATTCCGAGCGCCCGGAGTCCCGCCGGATCGGCGGGATGCTTTTCAGATAGGCGGCGATGGCGGCGATATCGGCGTCCGAGGTGTGGCGCAGATATCCAATGGGCATTGGCGGCCCGATCGTGGAGCCATCCGGCCGCTTGCCTTCCCGAATGGCGACGGCGATCTGCGCCTCGGTCCAGCGGCCGATGCCGGTCTCGGGGTCGGGGGTGATGTTGGGTCCGATCCAGCGGCCGAAGGGCGCGTCATCCGGCATGCCGCCGGCGAGTTCGCTGCCGGGCACGACCTCGGCGCGGCCATCGACCATGCGCTGCTGGCTGTGGCAATTCCCGCAGGTGCCGATCGACTCGACCAGATAAGCGCCGCGCGCCACCAGCTGCGCGCGCGTCTGTGGCGCGGTCTGCGCCATGGCCGGAAACGCCGCGCAGAGCGCGGCGACCAAGACCAATCCCCTCATGCCTTATCCCCCCGATTCGGATCGCCGTTTGTAACCGCATCGATTACGCAACAGAGATCACATCTTCTCGAAGGCCAGTTGTACCTTCATGGCACGCCCGCGGTCGGAGGCCAGGGCGAAGGCCTCGGCGGCGCGATCCAGCGGCAGTTGCGCCGTCACCATCGGCCGCGGGTCGATCGCCCCTCGCGCCAGCACCGCCACCGCGGCGGCGAACTCCGCATGGAAGCGGAAGGTGCCGCGCAAGGTGATCTCCTTGGCGACCAGCCGGCCGAGCGGCAGGGCCACATCATCGCCGATGCCAAGCTGGACGATGGTGGCGCGCGGACGCGCCGCCTCGATCGCGCCGAGCAGCGCGGCACCGCTGCCGGAGGCTTCGATCACCACGTCGAAATACCCCTTGTCGGCGGCATAGGGGGCGAGCGCATCGGGCTGCTCACGCAGGGCGATGGTGCGGTCGGCCCCCATCTGCGCGGCGATGCCGAGGGGGGCCGCGACAAGGTCGGTCACCACGATCTCCGCCGCCCCGCCGAGCCGCGCGACGGCGACCGACAGCACCCCGATCGGACCCGCGCCCGTGACCAGCACGCGCTTGCCGAGCAGCGGCCCCGCCTGCGCCGCGGCATGCAGGCAGACGGCGAGGGGTTCGGCGAAGGCCGCGACCTCGACCGAAAGGCCCGGCGGCAAAGCGACGCAGCGGACCGCCTCGCAGACCAGCGCGTCGCGGAAGCCGCCATGCACATGCGGCATCCGCATCGCGCTGCCGAAGAAGCGCATGTCCAGGCAATGCTGCTGCACCCCCTCGCGGCAGAAGCGGCAGGTGCCGCAGGGCAGCGACGGGTTCACCGCCACGGCATCGCCGACCGCGAGGCTCGTGACCCCAGGGCCCAGGGCGGCGATGGTCCCGGCGATCTCATGGCCCAGCACCATCGGCTGGCGCAGCCGCACCGCGCCGAAGCCGCCCTGGTGGAAGTAGTGCAGGTCCGACCCGCAGATGCCGCCCGCGCCCATGCGGACCAGCACCTCGCCGGGGCCGGGCTCGCCGGGCGCGAATGCCTCGACGCGCAGGTCGTGCGGGGCGTGGATGAAGAGGGCGCGGCTCATGGCAGCGGGGTCAGCAAGGGCTTGCCGTCGATATGCGCTTCCAGATTCGCCAGCAGCAGGTCGCCCATGGCGTTGCGCGTCTCGATGGTGCCCGAGGCATTGTGGGGCTGCAGCACGACATGCGGCAGCAGGAAGCCGGGATCGATATCCGGCTCGTTGAGGAAGACGTCGAGCCCGGCGGCGGCGATGGCGCCGGAGTTGAGCGCGGCCAGGAGCGCCGCCTCATCCACCACCGTCCCGCGCGAGACATTGACGAAGATCGCGCCAGGACGAAGGGCGCCGATGGCCGCCGCGGTGACCAGCCCGCGCGTGGTGGCACCCCCCATGGCGCAGACCAGCATCACATCGACATGCGGCGCCAGCGCCTCGGGCGAGGGGTAGTAGGCATAGGGCACATCCGCTTTCGGCGTTCGCCCGGAATAGGAGATCGGCATCCGAAAAGCTTCCGCCCGCCGCGCCACCGCCCGCCCGATGTTGCCGAGCCCGACAATGCCGAGACGCTTGCCATAGACCCGCGTGGTCAGCGGCATGGAGGCCCGCTTCCAGTCGCCGTTGCGCACCCAGGCGTCGCCCGCCGGAATGCGCCGTGCCGCCGCCAGCAGCAGGGCCATGGCCATATCGGCGACCTCCTCGGTCAGCACATCCGGCGTGTTGGTGACGGGGATGCCGCGCGCCCGCGTCGCAGTCTGGTCGATCGCATCGACGCCGACGCCATAGCAGCCGACGATGCCGCAATGGGGCAGTTGCGCCAGGGTGGCGGCATCGATGCCGTTCTCGCCCTTGGTCGCGACCGCGCGCACGGAAGCGCCGTGTTCGGCGAGGAAGGCGGCGGTCTCCGGCGCCTCATACAGCTTCAGCAAGGTGAACCGCGCGGCCATCGCATCCAGGTCGCGCTGCGGCAGAAGGGCCATCACCAGCAGCCCCGGCTTGTCGCTCATCATTCTATCCCCCCAAACTCTTGCCGCCAGCATGGCGCGGGAGTGCAAAAGATGAAACCGAACCTCTTCGACCTGACCGGGCGGCTCGCGCTGGTCACCGGATCGAGCCAGGGCATCGGCCTCGCCTTGGCCCGCGGCCTTGCCGATGCGGGCGCCCGCGTGGTGCTGAACGGGCGGGACGAGGCCAAGCTCGCGAAGGCCGCCGCGACCCTGGCCGAGGCGGGCATCACCGCCGAAATCGCCGCCTTCGACGTGACCGAGGCCAGCGGGGCCGAGGCCGCGGTGGCCGCCCTGGAGGACCGGCTCGGGCCGCTTGAGATCCTGGTGAACAATGCCGGCATGACCCGCCGCTTTCCCGCGACCGAACTGCCGGAAAGCGTCTGGCGCGAGATCATGGCGGTGAACCTCGACGGCGTGTTCTTCATGGCCCAGGCCGCCGGCAAGCGCATGGTCGCGCGCGGGCATGGCAAGATCATCAACATCGCCTCGGTGCAGAGCGACCTCGGCCGCCCCGGCACCGCCGCCTATTCCGCGAGCAAGGGCGCGGTGCGCACCCTGACCCGCACCCTCTGCGCCGAATGGGCGAAGCATGGGGTGCAGGTGAACAGCCTGGCGCCGGGCTATTTCGCGACCGAGCTGACCAAGGCGCTGGTCGATGATCCCGCCTTCACCGCCTGGCTCTGCCAGCGCACGCCCGCCGGGCGCTGGGGCAGGGTGGAGGAGCTGGTGGGGGCCGCCGTATTCCTGGCAGCCCCCGCCTCGGATTTCGTCAACGGGACGATGGTCTATGTGGATGGGGGCATGACCGCCGTCGTCTGAGGCTCCAGCAACGCGGCCAGCGAGCCCGCCAGCAGTGCCAGCCCCCGCCCACCGGCGGCCGACAGGATGCTCTCGGGGTGGAACTGCACCGCGGCGACGGGCAGTTCGACATGCTCGATCGCCATCGGGATCGCGTCCTCCTCCGTCGCCATGGTCACCACCAGGCTGTTCGGCAGGGTCAGGCCGAACAGCGAATGGTAGCGCCCGACCTCGATGCCATCGGGCACATCGCCGAAGAAGCGCCCGGGTGCCAGCACCCGGATCGCCGAGGACTTGCCATGCATCGGCACCGGCAATTGCCCGAGGCTGCCGCCGAAATGCTCGACGATCCCCTGCAAGCCCAGACACACGCCAAACACCGGCACATCCCGCGCCAGCGCCGCATCGATGGTGGCCGAGAGGTCGAAATCCGTGGGCCTGCCCGGCCCCGGCGAGAGCACCACCAGATCCGGGATTTTGCCCGCCGCCAAACGCGCCCGCACGGCCGGCGCCCGCAGCGTTTCCACCGTGGCGCCGGTCTGGCGCAAATAGTCGGCGAGCGTATGGACGAAGCTGTCCTCGTGATCGGCCAGCAGCACCCGCCGCCCGCGCAGCGGCTGCGCGATGGTCGTGGTCCGGCGCGTCGCCACCGCGGCATTGGTGACGGCATCGAGCATCGCGGAGGCCTTCAGCCCGCATTCGGCATCCTCCGCCGCCGGGTCGCTGTCATGCAGCAGGGTGGCGCCGGCGCGAACCTCGGCGATGCCATCCTTCATCCGCGCGGTGCGCAGCGTGAGGCCGGTGTTCAGATCGCCGTCGAAGCCGAGCCAGCCGATGGCGCCGCCGTACCAGCGGCGCGGGGTCTTCTCCATCTTCTCGACGAAGCGCATCGCCCAGACCTTGGGCGCCCCGGTCACGGTCACGGCCCAGGCATGGGTCAGGAAGGCATCCAGCGCATCGAAGCCGGGGCGCAGCATCCCCTCGACATGATCGACGGTGTGGTAGAGCCGCGGGGTCGCCTCGATCTGCCGGCGCGCCAGCACGCGCACGCTGCCGGGCAGGCAGATGCGCGCCTTGTCGTTGCGATCGACGTCGGTGCACATGGTCAGCTCCGCCTCATCCTTGGCGGAGTTCAGCAATTGCTTGAGCCTGGCCGCATCCTCCAGCGCATCGCCGCCACGGGCGATGGTGCCGGAGATCGGGCAGGTCTCGACCCGGGCGCCGTTGACGCGGACATACATCTCCGGGCTCGCGGAGACGAGGAACTCGCCCTCGCCGAGGTTGATGAGCCCGCCATAGGGGGCCGGGTTCTTGGCGCGCAGCCGCCGAAACACCTCGCCCGGCGGATCGGCGCAGGGCCGCGCGAAGGTCTGGCTCAGCACCGCCTCGAACAAATCGCCGCAGGCGAAGCGTTTTTGGGCCTCGACGACATTGGCCTGGTAGGCCTCGGGCGTGTGGTCGCGCAGCGGCGGCAGCACGGCGGGAGGTGTGGCGACATAGGGCGCGGGCACCTGGGGGCGCGGCATCCCGGCATTGCTCTGGCCGGCGAAGGAGAAGTCGTAGTCGTAGCGCGTCGCTTCCTCGCGCCGGTGGTCCACGACCAGGATGCTGTCGGGCACGTAGAGCACGGCGTCGCGCTGGTCGGCCGCGCGGGGGCGGGACAGCTCGCAGGGTTCGAACTGGAAGACGAGGTCGTAGCCGAAGGCGCCGTAGAAGCCGAGGTGGTGGTCCTCCTCCGAGGCGAGCCCGGCCATGGCCGCGCGCAGCACGGTGAAGGCGGAGGCGCGGCGGGAGCGCATCTCCTCGGCCTCGTCCACCGGCGCCGGGGCGGGGCCGGCGACCAGGGTCGCCGCACCGGCGGGGCTGGTCACCTCGACGAGGGCATTGGCGCGCAGCCCCGCCTCGATCGCGGCGACCAGCACGGCGCCGCGCGGGGTCAGTGCCTCGAAGGTGACCGCGGTGCCACGCACGGTGGCAGCCAGCGGCGGGTCGGAAAAGCCGATGTCCCAGCGGGTGTAGCGGTCGGGCTGCTCGAAGGAGGAGGCGAAGAGCGCGCCGCGACGCGCCTCGATCTCGCCCACCAGCGGTTCGGCGGCATCGACATAGGGCAGGCGGGTCGCGCGGCGCAGCACGCCGACATCGCCCGCGGTGCGATAGGTGAAGGAGGTTTCAGTCATGGGGGGTCGTGATCCTGGGGAGGAAAGGGCAGGGACCACGCGGGAAACCAGGAGAGTATTCGGCCGCCCGCGGTGGGGGGCGGCATCCGGCGTGCGACTAGAGGCGCGCGCCGGGGCCACCCGGAAGGGGCCGACGCCAACGCCAAAGTGTGCGGGTCATCAGGGTGGTCATGCCGGCACGTTCCGCCGCCGCCCGGATTGAGTCAACTGGGCTGAGTCAACTGCGCCATTGCACGACGATGGGTGCGGCGGCATGTGTGGCGGGACGCCGCCCCCATGTCGCCAGGATCACCGCCGCCGCATGCGCGATATTCCCGCCGCCGAGACCGCCCTGCTGCTCTGCGACCTGCAGAATGATGTCCTGCACCCCGAGGGGGCCTATGCGCGCGGCGGCCATTTCGCCCCCGGCGCCTGGGGCCAGGCGCTGGTGGATGCATTGCAACCCGCGCATTTCATGGTGGAGAAAATGGCCTGCTCGGCCTTCCACATGTCACGGCTGGAATGGGTCTTGCGGAAGTGGGTCTTGCAGAAGGCTGGCATCCGCCGCGGCATCGCCGCCGGGATCGTCACCAATGGCGGTGCCGCCCCCACGGTAGGGGAGGCACATGTCCGCGAATTCACCCCCTCGGTGCTCCCGGATGGCTGCGCCGCCTTCTCGGCCGAACTCCATGAAACCGCCATCGCCGGCCTGCGCCCGGTCGCGCGGGTGCTGACGATGGCGGAGGCGATGGCCGGGCTGGGGCAGGGAGGAGCGGCATGATCCTGGGCCTGGGCAATGACATGACCGACCTGCGCCGCATCCAGCGCACCATCGAGCGGCATGGCGAGCGCTTCCTCGAACGCATCTTCACCCCCACCGAGATCGCCCGCGCCGAACGCCGCCCGATCACGCGGATCGGCACCTATGCCAAGCGTTTCGCGGCCAAGGAGGCCTGTTCCAAGGCGCTCGGCACCGGGTTTCGCCGCGGCGTGTTCTGGCGGGACATCGGGGTGGTGAACCTGCCCTCCGGCCAGCCAACCCTGGCGCTGACCGGGGGGGCCGCGGCGCGGCTCGCGCAGATCACCCCGGAGGGGATGCGCTCGGCCATCGCGCTGACCATGACGGATGAGTTTCCCTATGCGGAGGCGGTGGTCATCATCTCGGCGGACCCGCTTCCTTGACAGTTTCCCGCAGCGCAACGCCTATGCCGCCGCATGTTGGAAATCCCCTCCCCATGGTGACGAAGAAGAAGGCTGGCGGCGTGCTCGAGAGCGTCAAGACGATTGTTTACGCCGCTTTGATCGCGATCGGCATCCGTACCGTCGCCTTCGAACCCTTCAACATCCCATCCGGGTCGATGATCCCGACGCTGCTGGTCGGGGACTACCTGTTCGTCTCCAAGTATTCCTACGGCTATTCGCGGCACTCGATGCCCTTCAGCCCGAACCTGTTCAGTGGCCGCATCTTCGGCAGCCTGCCGGCCCGCGGCGACGTCGCGGTGTTCAAGCTGCCGCGCGACAATTCCACCGACTACATCAAGCGCATGATCGGCCTGCCCGGCGACCGCATCCAGGTCACCGGCGGCATCCTGCATGTGAATGGCGTCGCGGTGCAGCGGCAGAGCCTCGGGCCCTATACGGTCGAGGGCGATGGCCCGCGCATCACCGTCCGCCGCTGGCTGGAGACGATCCCCGCGGTCGCCGGCCAGGCCGCCATCTCGCACCAGATCCTGGAGGCCTCGGATGACGGGCCCTTCGACAACACCCAGGAATTCGTGGTCCCCGCCGGGCATGTCTTCGCCATGGGCGACAACCGCGACAACAGCCTGGATTCCCGCGCGCAGAACATGGTCGGCTTCATCCCGGTCGAGAATCTGGTCGGCCGCGCCGAATTCATCTTCTTCTCGGTCGATGAGGGCGCCGTCTGGTGGCAGCCCTGGACCTGGCCCTTCTCGATCCGCTGGGGCCGGCTGATCTCCGCCGTCCGGTAATGGCCCGCAAGCCAGGCGTCGGCGGCGCCACCGACGATCCGCCGGCGGTGGCGGCGCTGGCGGCACGGCTGGGGCATGACTTCGCCGATCCGGCGCTGCTGCGGCAGGCGCTGACGCATCGCTCCGCCGCCGATGCCTCCCGCCAGCAGCTGGATTCCAACGAGCGGCTGGAGTTCCTGGGCGACCGGGTGCTCGGGCTCATCATGGCCGAATGGCTGTCCGAGCGCTTCCCGCAGGAGCGCGAGGGCGCGCTCGGCAAGCGCCTGTCGCTGCTGGTCTGCGCCGAGACGCTGACCGAGGTCGGCGAACGCATCGGCCTCGGCTCCGCCCTGCGCATTCCCCCCGCGGAGGGCCGCACCGGGTTGCGCAACCGCGCGACCGTGCTGGCCGATGGCACCGAGGCACTGATCGGGGCACTCTATGTCGATGGCGGGCTGGATGCCGCACGGCGCTTTATCCGGGCCGCCTGGGCCGATGCCCTGGCCCCCGACGCGCCGCCGCCGCTGAATGCCAAGAGCCGGTTGCAGGAATACCTGCTGGGCCGTGGCAAGCCATTGCCGGCCTATACGCTGGTCTCCACCGCGGGCCCCGCGCATGCGCCGGTCTTCGTGATGCGGGTGGAGGCCGAGGGCCGCGCCGCCGAGGCCCTCGGCGAAACCCGCCGCGCCAGCGAACAGGCGGCGGCCGAGGCCTGGCTCGCCGGGATCGCCCCTTAAGCCACGCAAGCATGGCGCCGAACCGCCGGCGCGCGTAAAGCAGGCCGCATGTCCGACCCCACACCCAGTCAAGAGCCCACCCGTTGCGGCATCGTTGCCGTCCTCGGCGCCCCGAATGCCGGCAAATCCACCCTGGTCAACCGCATCGCCGGCGCCAAGGTCACGATCGTCAGCCCCAAGCCGCAGACCACGCGCATGCGTATCCGTGCCGTGGTGATGCAGGGGGCGGCGCAGATCGTGCTGACCGACACCCCCGGCATCTTCCAGCCGCGCCGCCGGCTGGACCGTGCCATGGTCGCCGCCGCCTGGGGCGGCGCGCAGGATGCCGATCTCGCGCTGCTGATCGTCGATGCCAAGCTCGGGCTGACCGATGCGGTGCGCAAGATCATCGGCGGCCTGGCCAAGGCGGCCCGCGCCCCCTGGCTGGTCCTGAACAAGACCGACAGCATCACCCCCGACAGCCTGCTGCCGCTGATCGCCGAGGTGAACGCGCTGCTGCCCTTCGCCGAGACCTGGATGGTCAGCGCGACCAAGGGCGATGGCGTGCCCAAGCTGCTGGAGGCCATCGCCGCCAAGATGCCGCCCGGCCCCTGGCTCTTCCCCGAGGACGACCTCTCCGACCTGCCGGAGCGCATGCTGGCGGCCGAGACCGTGCGCGAGCAGATCCTGCGCCAGACGCATGAGGAAGTGCCGCATCACGCGACGGTCGAAACCGAATCCTGGGTGGATCGCCCCGATGGCTCGGCCCGGGTGGATTGCACCATCTACGTCGGCCGCGCGGGCCAGAAGGCGATCCTGATCGGCGACCATGGCGCCCGCATCAAGGAGATCGGCAGCCGCGCCCGCGCCGAGCTGGAAACCATGCTGGAGCGCCGCATCCATCTGTTCCTGAACGTGAAGGAACGCTCGGGCTGGGATGAGGAGAAGGCGCGCATCCGCGCCCTCGGGCTTGAGGATCTCGGCTGATCCATGGAGTGGGAGGCGCCCGCGGTCGTCCTTGAGGCCCGGCCGCATGGTGAGGGGGGCGCTGTCGTCTCCGTCCTCACCGAGGAGTTCGGCCGCCACGCCGGCTTGGTGAAAGGGGGCGCCAGCCGGGGGCAGGCAGCACTCTGGATGCCGGGCAATCTGATCGAGGCCCGTTGGGTCGGCCGCCTGCCGGAACAGCTCGGGGCCCTTTCGGGGGAATTGGTCCATGCCGCCGCCGCTTTGGCCATGGCCGATCCGTTGGCGACGGCACTGCTCTCCTCCTGCTGCGCCATCGCCGCCGATGCGCTGCCGGAGCGCGAGGCGCATGGGCTGCTGTTCCACGACACCGTGGCCCTGGTCGCGACCCTGGCGCGGGACACGTTGCTCGCGGTGCCGGATGCGGTGCGGTGGGAGCTGCGGCTGTTGCAGGAGCTGGGCTATGGCCTGGACCTGTCCGCCTGCGCCGTGACCGGGGAGGCGGAGGTCCTGCCCTATGTCTCCCCCAAATCCGGCCGGGCGGTGTCCGAGGCCGGCGCGGGCCTGTTCCGCGACCGGCTGCTGCCGCTGCCGGCGTTCCTGCGCGACGATGCGGCGGCCTCGGGCCCCGCCGATTGGGCCGCCGGGCTGCGCCTGACCGGGGTGTTCCTGGCCCGCGACGTCTTCGGTGCGCGCAACCGGGGCATGCCCGGGGCGCGGGACCGCTTCGCCGACCGCGTCTGCCTGCTTGCATCGGCCGGCGCTGGTGACTAAATCAGTGCCTTCCCGCGGCCGAAATACGCCGCGCCTCTGACTCTGGATACACAATGGCCCGCGTCACCGTCGAAGACTGCATCCTCCAGATCCCGAACCGGTTCGACCTGGTGCTGATCGCCGCCCAGCGCGCGCGCAACCTCAGCCGGGGCGAGGAACTGACCCTGGATCGCGACAACGACAAGAACCCCGTCGTTGCTCTGCGCGAGATCGCCGAGAAGACCGTCGACCTGAATCTGCTCGAACAGGATATCGTGAAGGGCCTGCTGCGCGCGCCCGAGCCGGAGCCGCTGGACGAGGAAGTCGGCGACATCATCGCCATCGACGAGAACATCTTCGGCGTCATGGACGTCAATGAGGAGACCTTGCCCGACGGCATGGGCCTCGAGGATCTCTCGCCCGACGACATCGAAGCCGCGATCGCCGCCGAATTGGCTGGCGGCAAGCGCTGACGGCCGGACGCCCCTTCGGTTCCACCGACACTCGGGCCCTGGCGCCCGAGGGCCTGCCTTCGGCCGAACGTGTGGCGCAGAGCGCCACCGAACCCGGCGGAACCGGGCCGGGCGCGGAGCTCGCGGCGCTGGTCGCGAGCTACGATCCCACCGCCGACAAGGCCCTGATCGAGCAGGCCTACGACTTCGCCGCCGCCGCCCATGCCGATCAACGGCGGGAGAATGGCGACCCCTACATCACCCATCCGCTCGCCGTCGCGCATATCCTCGCGGGCTACCGGCTGGACAGCGCCTCGATCCTCACCGCTTTGCTGCATGACACGGTCGAGGATACCTCCGTCTCCCTGGCGCTGCTGGAACGCCGCTTCGGGGCGGATGTGGCGAAGCTGGTCGATGGGGTGACCAAGCTCGGCCGGATCGAGCTGCAATCCGAGCACACCAAACAGGCCGAGAATTTCCGCAAGCTGGTACTGGCGATGAGCGAGGACATCCGTGTCCTGCTCGTCAAGCTCGCCGACCGCCTGCACAACATGCGGACCTTGCATTTCGTCGAGCGGGCCGAGAAGCGCCGCCGCGTCGCCCGCGAAACCGCCGATATCTACGCGCCCTTGGCCGAACGCATCGGCATGGATGCGATCAAGACCGAGCTTGAGGTCCGCGCCTTCCGCGAGATCGAGCCCGACGCCTACCAGACCATCGTCGCGCGCCTCTCCTTCCTGCGCGGCCAGGGGGCGGATCTGATCGAGGAGATCCGTGCCGACCTGCTGCGGGTGCTGGCCGAGGATGGCGTCGAGGGCGCCGATGTCTCGGGGCGGGAGAAATCCCCGGTCTCGATCTGGCTGAAGATGAAGGAGAAGAAGGTCGAGTTCGAGCAGCTCTCGGACATCATGGCCTTCCGCGTCATCGTGCCGGACAAGACCGCCTGCTACGCGGCGCTCGGCTCGGTGCATTCGCACTACCGGGTCGTGCCGGGGCGGTTCAAGGACTACCTCTCCACGCCGAAGCAGAACGGCTACCAGTCGCTGCACACGGGTGTCACCGTGCCGGCGCGGCGCAACGCCAAGATCGAGGTGCAGATCCGCACCCGCGAGATGCATGAGGTCGCCGAATTCGGCGTCGCGGCGCATTGGATCTACAAGCAGGGCGGCCATTCCGGCTCGGAGCGCAAGCGCTTCCCCTGGGTGCGCGACCTGCTGGAAATCCTCGACAATACCGGCAACGAGGCCGCCTCGTTCCTGGAGAACACCAAGCTCGCGCTGCACCAGGACCAGGTGTTCTGCTTTACGCCGAAGGGCGAGCTGATCGCCCTTCCGCGTGGCGCGACCCCGGTCGATTTCGCCTACCAGGTGCATTCGGCGGTCGGCGATGCCTGCGTCGGCGCCAAGATCAACGGCCAGATCAAGCCGTTGCGCCAGCCGCTGGAAAACGGCGACCAGGTCGAGATCATCACCGCCCGCGGCGGCACCCCAAATCCGGCCTGGGAACGCTTTGTCGTCACCGGCAAGGCGCGGGCCCGCATCCGCCGGGTGGTGCTGGCCAAGCAGCGCGCCGACCAGCAGGAGAACGGCCGCGGCGCCATCGCGCGCGCTTTTCGGCAGGAAGGGATCGAGGCCACCGGCGAGCGTGTCGAGCGTGCCGCCAAGGTGCTGAAGCAGGGCAGCCCCGAGGAGCTGTACCTGACCGTCGGCGCCGGCAATATCTCGGCTCGCGACGTGGTCTATGCCGCCGAGCCCGAATTGCGCGGCCCGCCCCGTGTCGCCGATGCGCTCTCGCTCACCCGGGCACGGGGCAAGCCGGGCCAGACCGTCGCCTTGCCGCCGCGCCGGGCGGGGGAGGCCGCCACCGGCATCACCGGCCTCGTCGCCGGCATGCCTGTCGCCTATGCCGGCTGCTGCCACCCAGTGCCCGGCGACCGCATCATCGGCATCGTCGCCACCGGCAAGGGCGTGACCATCCACCGCGCCGACTGCCATACCCTCGCGCAATTCGCCGCCACGCCGGAGCGCTTCCTCGACGTGGACTGGGAAATGGCCGATGGCGCGGTGCATGTCGCACGGCTGAACATCGTCGCGACGGATGAGGGCCCGGCGCTGTCGGCCATCACCATCGCTGTCGGCAAGCATGGCGCGCGGCTGTCGCGGCTGAAGATCAAGCACCGCGCCTCGGACTTCATCGAGGTCGAGGTGGATGTGGAAGTGACCGATACCCGCCATCTGTCCAATGTGATGGCAGCCCTCCGCGCCTGTCCGGGCGTCGAGGAGGTTGAACGCAGCAAAGGCTGAAACGAGAGATGACGATGGAATTCGCCGCACGACTGACCGGCTGGCGACGACATTTGCATGCCAACCCTGGGCTGACCCTGAATGAGGGGCCGACCGCTGCCTTCGTCGTCGAGCGCCTGCGCGAGATCGGCGTCACCGAGATCGAGACCGGCATTGGCGGCCATGGGGTGGTCGCGACCATCCGCCGGGGCGGCGGCAACCGCTCGGTGGGGCTGCGCGCCGACATGGATGCGCTGCCGATCCAGGAAACCGACACCGAACTCGCCTGGGCCAGCACCGTGCCCGGCGTGATGCATGCCTGCGGCCATGATGGCCACACCACCGCCCTGCTCGGCGCGGCGATCCGGCTGCAGGAGGACCCGGACTGGTCCGGCACCGTGCGCCTCGTGTTCCAACCCGCCGAGGAAGGCGGTGGCGGCGCCCTGAAGATGATCGCCGATGGGCTGTTCCAGCGCTTCCCGATGGACCGCATCTTTGGCTGGCACAATTGGCCAGGGCTGGAGGCCGGCACCATCGCGGTGCATGACGGTGCGGTGATGGCCGCGGGCAACCGCTTCTCCCTCATCATCGACGGCCATGCCGGCCACGCCGCCTTGCCGCATCTGACCCGGGACCCGATTGTCGCCGCCGGCCATGCCATCGTCGCGGTGCAATCCATCGTCGCCCGCACGCTCGATCCGCTGCAATCGGGCGTGGTCTCGCTGACCATGATCCATGGCGGCCAGGCGCAGAACCAGATCGCCGGGCAGGTGGTGATCAAGGGCTCGATGCGCTTCCTGAACGAGGACACCGGGGATGCCATCGTCGCGGCGCTGGAGCGCATCGCCGCCGGCACCGCGCTGACCTTCGGGCTGGAGGCGCGCTGCGAGGTCACGCGCGGCGTGCCGGTCACCGCCAACCACGCCGCCGAGGCCGAGGTTGCCGCGGCCTCCGCCGCCGCCGTCACCACCCTGCGCCGCGACCTGGCGCCGGCCATGACGGGCGAGGATTTCTCGCATTTCCTGAAGCAGGTGCCGGGCGCCTTCGTCTGGATCGGCAATGGCGAGGCCTCGGGCGGCCGCGACCTGCATAATTCCAACTACGACTTCAATGATGCGGTGCTGCCGGCGGCCTCGGCCTGGCTCGCCGATGTCGCCAAGCGGTCCCTCGCCGGAAGCTGAACGTTCTGGCGCTTGCGATGCCGGTTCCGGCGGCACAGGCTGCGGCGATGCCGCAGCCGATGACCAAGCGCACCCGCCGAGAGGGCTATTCCGCCAAGGCGCTGTTCCAGCCGCGCGCCGTGGTGCTGCTGGCCGATCCGGCGCTGCCGGAGGCGCATCTGCTCGCCGCCAACCTTGCCGCCGGCGGGTTCGGGGGGAAGCTCTCGATCCTCGGCATGGCGGCGCCGGGCTTCACGCGGATCGAGAGCCTCGATGCGCTGGAGCAGGGCACCGACCTCGGGGTGATTGCTTTGGGGCGGGAGGCGGTGGGGCGGGCGATGGCGGGCCTTGCCGCGCGCGGCTGCCACGCCGCCATCGTCTTCGCGGCCATGCCCCCCGATGAACTGGCCGCGGCCTGCCGGGCGACCGGGGTGCGGGCTTTGGGCCCGCGCTCCTTCGGCCTGGCGCTGCCGCATCTGGGGCTGAATGCCAGCCTGTCGCATCTGCCGGTGCGGCCGGGCCGCCTCGCGCTGCTGGCCCAAGGCTCGGCGGTGCCGCGCGCGGTGCTGGATTGGGCGACGGCCGAGGGCCTCGGCTTCAGCCATATCATCGGTATCGGCGACAATGCCGATCTCGGCTTCGCCCCATCGCTCGACTGGCTGGCGCGCGATCCGGCGGCGGGGGCGGTGCTGCTGGACCTGCGGCGGATCCGCAATCGCCGCCTGTTCGTCTCCGCGGCCCGGGCCGCTTCCCGCACCCGGCCCGTGGTCGCGATCCGCCCCGGCGGCAGCCATGATGCCAGCGGCGCGGCGGATGCGGTGCTGGGCGCGGTGCTGGCCCGCGCCGGCGTGCTGCGGGTGGAGGGGCTGGAGGATCTGCTCTCGGCCGCCGAGACCCTGCCCCGGGTCAAATCCGCGCAGCGGTTCGGAGAAGAGGCAGCACGGGGCGACCGGATCGCCGTGCTGGCCAATGGCGCGGGGCTGGCGCTGCTCGCGATCGACGCCCTGGCCGCCGGCGGCGCCCGGCTGGCGGTGACCGGCACCGCCAATCCCCAGGTGCTCCGGCCCGGCGAGGGGCCGGACATGGCGGAGGAGGTGCTGCGCCTCGCCGGCCTTGCCACGGTCGATACGGTCCTCCTGCTGCATGCCCCGGAGCCGGGTGAGGCCGGTGAGGCCCTGCTCGCCGCCCTGGTCGCGCAGCAGGCGCGGGGCCGGGGGCGGGCGCCGCTGCTGATCGGCTGGTGCGGCCAGGCGACGGCGGGGCCGCAGCGATCGCGCCTGGCCGAGGCCGGGTTTCCGGTCTTCGCCACGCCTGAGGCTGCCGTGCGCGGCGCCCTGCACCTCGCGCGCGATCATCGCAACCGCGCGGCGGCGGCCGAACTGCCCTCGCGCGACGTGCTGGAGATCACCCCCGATCGCGCCAGCGTCGCGGCTTTGTTCGCCAGGCTGCGCGCCGAGGGGCGGCGCAGCCTCAGCGAGGCCGAGGGGCTCTCGGTGCTGGCCGCCTATGGCATCGCCTGCATTCCCGGCCGCATCGCGCAGGGGCCGACCCAGGCGGCGGTGGCGGCGGCCGGGCTCGGCTTCCCGGCGGTGCTGAAGATACTCTCGCCCGAGTTGCCGCGGAAGACCGAAGTCGGCGGCGTGATGCTGAACCTCTCCGATTCCGCGGCGGTGCTGCGCGCGGCCAAGACCATGCTGGCGGCGGTGGCGCTGGCGCGCCCTGGCGTGCGGATCGACGGGCTGCTGGTGCAGCGCCAGGCGGGGCCGGGGCAGGAGCTGCGGCTGCATCTGGATGATGATGCGATGTTCGGCCCCTATATCGGCTTCGGCCGGGGCGGCACGGCCGCGGATTTCGAGCCGGATGAGAGCTTCGACCTGCCGCCCATGAACCTCACCTTGGCCATGGCGCTGCTGGATCGCAGCCGGGCCGCGCGGCTGTTCGACGGGCATCGCGACCTGCCGCCGGTGCAGCGCGCGGCGGTTGCCGATGCGCTGGTGCGGCTGTCGCAGCTGGCCGTGGATTTCCCGCAGATCGAGCGGCTCAGCATCAACCCGCTGCGCGCGGGCCCCGCCGGGGTGGTGGCGCTGGATGCCTCGATCGTGCTGCGGGAGCCGGGGCAGAGCAGCCAGCTCGCCATCCCGCCCTATCCGGCCGAGCTCAGCCGGAGCTGGACCTCGCGCGACGGCGAAATGCTGACCATCCGCCCGATCCGCCCCGAGGATGCCGCCGCCCAGGCCGATGCTTTCCGCCGCATGGCGCCCGAGGATATCCGCTGGCGCTTCTTCTCGCCGATGAAGGAACTGCCCGCCGAGCAGATCGCCCGCATGACCCAGGTCGATTACGACCGGGAAATGGCCTTCATCGCGGTGGATGCCGCGGGGCGAACCGTCGGTGTCTCGCGCCTGATCCGGGCGCCGCTGGAGGCGGAATTCGCGATCGTGGTCGATCCCGCCTGGAAGGGCCGCGGCCTTGGCCGCGAATTGATGCGGCGGATCCTGGACTGGGGTGCCTCGGTGGGCGTGGCGCAGGTGGTCGGGCTGGTCCTGGCCGACAATGCGCCGATGCAGGCCTTCGTCCGCGCCCTCGGCTTCACCCTCCGCCGCCTGCCGGGGGAGGAGGATGTGGTCGAGGCGGTTCTGGCGCTGGACGCCGAGGGATCAGCGCTCGGCTGAAGCGGTCTCGCGCAGCAACTCGCGGACGCGGGTGGCGGCGTTTGGCCCCTTGAGCGCATCGCGCCACGCGGCCTCGGCCACGCGCTGGTGCACCGACACGGCTTCCTCGGCCGCGGTGACGGTCGCGACACCCATGCCGGCGGAGGGGGCGGTGTCGGGGGGGAAGGGGCTGGTGCAGACATGCGCCTTTTCCCGCCCGCGCAGCACGAAGAAGCAGGCCGTGGGCTCGATCCCCGAGAGCAGCCCGAGCTGCAGGCCCATGGGCAGGTTGTCCATCATATCGGCGATGCGCTCGGCTTCGTTGCGCGCGGCCTGGCGGCAGCGGGCGCGGCTGCGCTCGGGCAGCGGCAGGCCGGGGGCGACGCCCTCCACCAGCATCCGGCGCAGCGCCGCCTCGCTCAGCATCGCGGTGATCGAGGGCTTGCGCGACTGGTGCAGCCGCCTGCGGGCAGAGAGCAGGCCAAGTGCCTGATCGGCCGCGGCGCGGGCCGGCAGGCGCTCGCTGGCGGCATCAGCCGCTTCGGTGAAGGCCTCCGCGATGGCACCGTCGAAGCTGTCGCCGACGACCTGGTAGCAGACCGCGCCGCCGATCTGCAGAATCTGGTCAGCCTGTTCCTCGACCTGCCGCAGGCGCTCCTGGAAACCGGCCGGGCGGGTGAAATACTCGATGCCGATGCCGAGCAGCGACAGCGGCGAGATTTTCAGCAGCTCCGCCAGCCGCCGGATCGTGTCCAGCTTGATGACCTCGCCCTTCTCGTAGCGATAGAGCGCGGCGCGGGACACCCCGAGTCGCGCGGCGATTTCCTCGGCACGCAAACCGGACTCGAGGCGGTAGGCGCGCAACTGCTGCCCAATATCGGCGAATTGCATGCAACCCCCTGGCAATCATCTGGCGAGAAGAGGCATTTCTTTACGAGAAACGTCTCAGGCCATGCGGAGACTGCCAAGGGAACTGCTGCGATGCAATAGGAACCTTTCTCAGTCCGCGGCGACCTTCTGGGCCGCCATGGTCTCCAGCGCCTTCACCAGCGCGGAATGGTCCAGATCCGCCCCACCCATCGCAGCCACGGCGGAGAACAATTGCTGCGCCGAGGCGGTGTTCGGCAGCGCCACGCCCAGGTCCCGCCCGGCGGAGAGCGCCAGATTCAGGTCCTTCTGATGCAGGCGGATTCGGAATCCGGGGGCGAAGGTGCGCTTGATCATGCGCTCGCCATGGATTTCCAGGATCTTGCTGGAGGCGAAGCCGCCCATCAGCGCCTGCCGCACGCGGGCCGGATCGGCGCCGGCCTTGGTCGCGAAGACCAGCGCCTCGGCCACCGCCTCGATGTTCAGGGCGACGATGATCTGGTTGGCGACCTTGCAGGTCTGCCCGGCGCCGGCCGGCCCGACATGGGTGATGTTCTTGCCCATCAGTTCGAACAGCGGCAGGGCGCGGGCGAAATCGGCATCCGAGCCGCCGCACATGATGGTCAGGCTGGCGGCCTTGGCCCCAACCTCACCGCCCGAGACGGGCGCATCGACCCAGCCGCAGCCGGCGGCGACGAGCGTCTCGGCAAAGCCCTTGGTGACGGTCGGGCTGATCGAGGACATGTCGATCACCAGCGTGCCGGGCTTGAGCGAGGCGGCAATGCCGCCGGCGCCGAACAGCACCGCCTCCACATCCGGGGTGTCGGGCAGCATGAGGATGACGACCTCGGCCTTGGCCGCCACGGCGGCCGCATCCGGCAGCACGGTGGCGGCGGCGCGGATGTCCTCGGGCAGGCTGGCGCGCTCCGGCACGAAGAGCGTGTGGCCGGCCTTGGCGAGGTTGAGCGCCATGGGGCGCCCCATGATGCCGAGACCGATGAAGCCGATGTCCATGGGGCGTGTCCTTCGTCGCTGGTTGGGCAGGGGTGTCAGCCGGGGAGCAGATCGGCCGTGGTGATGAAACCTACGCCCTGGGCTTCCAGGGCAAGCTTGCTCTCGTCGAGCGCCTGCCCCGGCCCGAGGCGGGCGCAGGCATCCTCGATCACGAAGACATCGAAGCCGAGATAGGCGGCATCGGCGGCGGACCAGTCCACGCAATAGGGCCGGGTGATGCCGGCGATGAAGACCCGCCGCACCCCGATCCCGCGCATCCATTCGGCGAGGCCCGTCCCGGTGGTCCGGTCGTTCTCGCGAAAGGCGCTGTAGCTGTCGATCTCCCGCCGCATGCCTTTTCGCAGGATCAGCGCGACGCGGGACATGTCCAGATCGGGGTGGATCGCCGCCCCGGCGCTGCCCTGCACCGCATGGTCGGGCCAGAGCACCTGCGGGCCATAGGCCATCTCCAGCACCTCATAAGGTTCGCGCCCCGGATGCTGCGAGGCGAAGCTGAGATGGTCCGGGCCGTGCCAGTCCTGGGTGACGACGGCGCGCGCGAAGGGGCCGGCGAGCAGGCGGTTGATCGCCGGGATCACCGCCTCCGCCCCCGGCACCGGCAGCTCGTCCGGGCAGAGCGCCATGAAGGTGGGCTGGGGATCGACGACCAGCAGCAGGTCCTCCTGCGCGTTCACTGCGATCCCGCCCACCCGCGTCAGCCCCGCCAGGGTGCGAACCAGCCGAGGCCCGCGACGGTCTCGCCGGCCGGGCGGTATTCGCAGCCGATCCAGCCGCGGAAGCCGAGTTCGTCGATGCGGCGGAACACGAAGCCCCAATTGACCTCGCCGGTGCCGGGCTCGTTGCGGGCGGGGACGTCGGCGACCTGCATATGGGCGATGATCGGCAGGTGCTTCTCCACCCGCTTCACGATATCGCCCTCGGTCACCTGGCAGTGGTAGAGGTCGAATTGCAGCCCGAGGCGCTCCGGCCCGACCGCGGCGATCACCGCCGCCCCCTGGTCCATGGTGTTGAGGAACAGGCCCGGGATGTCGCGATGATTGATCGGCTCGATCACCGGCTTCACCCCGGCGGCGGCGCAGAGGTCGGCGGCCCAGTCGAGGTTGGCGACATAGGTGCCGGTCAGCGTGTCATGCGCGACGCCGGCGGGCGCGAGCCCGGCCATCAGATGCAGCCGCGGGCAGGAGAGGGCGGTGGCATACTCCAGCGCCTTCTTCACGCTCTCGCGGAATTCCTCGCGGCGGCCGGGAATGCAGGCGGTGCCACGCTCGCCATTGGCCCAATCGCCCGGCGGCGCGTTGAACAGCACCTGGGAGAGGCCATTGTCAGCGAGCCGCCTGGCGATCTCCGCCGCGGGGAAGTCGTAGGGAAAGAGGAACTCGACCGCCTTGAACCCCTGCGCGCCGGCCGCTGCGAAGCGATCCAGGAAGGGCAATTCGGTGAACATCATGGAGAGGTTGGCGGCAAAGCGCGGCATGGTGATAATTTTCCTTCCCCGAATGCCCGTGTTTTGGCGTTGTGCCGGCTGGACGGCAAGGCCCGCGACAGCGGCTCAAGACACTGGCCCGCAGCCGACACAGAGTATGAAGGATGAATAGACCCGTGGATCAACCGCCCGCCGCGCACCCGACCGTCACCATCGTCGCGGCCACCACCGTGCCGGAGGCGCGGAATGAAGGGATGAGCCCGACCCGCCTGATCGGGCTGCTCTGGCTGCTGGGCCTGGTGATCGGCTGCCTGCTGATCCTGCGGCCGTTCATTTCGGCGCTGCTCTGGGCCGCGATCCTGGTGTTCTCCACCTGGCCGGGCTTCGTGCTGCTGCGGACCCGGCTGCGGCTATCCCCCGGCGTCGCGGCCGGGGTCATGGTGGTGGCCGAGTTCTTCGTCATCGGGCTGCCGCTGGTGCTGGTCGCGCCCAAGGACCGCACGGCGATCGATGGGCTGCGCGAGTCGCTGAGCGGGCTGGTGGGCAGGGGCCTGCCGGACTTCGGCTGGATCGCCAGCATTCCGCTGATCGGCCCGACCCTGCACAGCTATTGGCTGCATTGGCAGACCGACCTGTCGAGCCTGGGCGAGCTGGTGCAGCCCTATATGGGCTCGATCGCGCAGATGGGGCTGTCGCTGTTCCTGGCGGTGCTCTCGGGCATCGCCGAGCTGCTGGTGGCGCTGGTGCTCGCCTTCTTCTTCTATCGGGACGGGCCGGCGCTGGCGGATGCGGCGCGCCGCGTCTCCGACCGGCTGGCCGGCCCCGCCTCGCGGCGGCTGTTCAAGCTGATCGGCGATGTGACGCGGGGCGTGGTCTATGGGCTGCTCGGCACCGCGGTGGTCCAGGGGCTGATGACCGCCTTGGGCCTGTGGCTGGCGGGCGTGCCGCAGCCGGTGCTGTTCGGGGTGATCGCGGGCGTCGTCTCCATCCTGCCGGTGGGCGCGCCGCTGGTCTGGATCCCGGCGACGCTGTGGCTGCTGGGGCAGGGCAGTATCGGCTGGGGCATCTTCATGGGGCTCTATGGGGCGCTTGGGATCTCGTCTGTGGATAATTTCATCCGCCCCTGGCTGATCAGCCGCGGTGCCGACCTGCCGCTGCTGCTCACGCTGCTCGGCGCGCTGGGTGGGGTTTTCGCCTTCGGTTTCCTCGGCCTGTTCCTGGGGCCGGTGCTGCTGGCGGTGGGCTACACCATGCTGCGCGACTGGATGATGGGGACGGATGCGGAAGCGGCGGTGAAGGCCGCGGCGGCACAGGAACGCGCCGAAGCCGAAGCCCTGGGTGGGCCGATGCTCCGCTGAACCCCTTCCGCGCCGCCGCGCCAGCCCGTATGTCGGTTGTCATGGAACCGACCGGAAAGCGGGACGCTTTGCGCCTGATTCACATGTCCTGAGCCTTGGGAGTCCCGCACGCGTGTTTTCCTTCGTCGTTTCCCGCGTGCTGCAGGCGATCCCGGTGATGCTGGTGGTCGCCTTCATCTCCTTCGCGATGTTCGCCTATGTCGGCGATCCGGTCTCGATCATGCTGGGGCAGGATTTCACCGAGGCGCAGCGCACCGCGCTGGTCCACAATCTCGGGCTGGACCGCTCCTTCCTGGTGCAGTTCCTGACCTTCGTCGGCAATGCGTTGCAGGGGGAGTTCGGGCTCTCCTACCGGCTCGGCCGGCCGGTCGCGGAGCTGATCGCGGAGCGCGCGCCGGCGACGCTGGAGCTTGCCTTCTGCGCCGCCTTCATCGCCATCGCGATCGGGGTGCCGATGGGGGTCTATACCGGGCTCTACCGCAATTCCTGGCTGTCGCGCTTCTTCCTGACCTTCTCGCTGATCGGGGTGTCGCTGCCGACCTTCCTCATCGGCATCCTGCTGATCCTGGTGTTTGCCGTGAACCTCGGCTGGCTGCCGTCCTTCGGGCGGGGGGATGTCGTGTCGCTCGGCTGGTGGAGCACGGGCTTCGCCACCGCCACGGGCTGGAAGGCGCTGGTGCTGCCGGCGGTGACGCTCGGGCTGTTCCAGCTCACCCTCATCATGCGGCTGGTGCGGGCGGAGATGCTGGAGGTGCTGCGCACCGACTACATCAAATTCGCCCGCGCCCGCGGGTTGTCGAACCGCGCCATCAACTTCGGCCATGCGCTGAAGAACACGCTGGTGCCGGTGATCACCGTCGCGGGGTTGCAGCTTGGCGCCATCATCGCCTTCGCCATCGTCACCGAGACGGTGTTCCAATGGCCGGGCATGGGGCTGCTGTTCATCCAATCGGTCGGCTCGGCCGATATTCCGGTGATGGCGGCCTATCTGATGCTGATCTCGGCGATCTTCGTGACGATCAACCTGGTCGTCGATCTGCTCTACTACGCGGTCGATCCCCGGCTGCGCGTCGGCCGCCGGGGTCATTGAGACGATGCGCCGCTTCTTCGACAGCGACCTCTGGTATTCCTTCAGCCGCAATCCGGTGACCATCGTCTCGGCGATCGTGGCGATCCTGCTGGTCGCGGGCGCTGTGCTGGCGCCGGTGGTGGCGCCGCACAACCCCTTCGACCTCGCCAGCCTGAACCTGATGGATGCCTTCAAGCCGCCGGCCTGGACTGCCGATGGCGACAGGGAGTATCCGCTCGGTACCGACGACCAGGGGCGGGACCTGTTCTCGGCGATCCTGTATGGCGCCCGGATCTCGCTGCTGGTGGGGGCGGCGGCGGTGCTGTTCTCGACCAGCCTCGGCGTGGTGGTGGGGCTGGCCGCGGGCTACTTCGGCGGCTTCGTGGATTCGGCGCTGATGCGGATCGCGGATATCCAGCTGACCTTCCCCTCGATCCTGGTGGCACTTCTGGTCGATGGCGTGGTCCGCGCGGCATTGCCGCGCGAGGTGCATGACCAGATCGCGCTCTATGTCGTCATCTTCGCGATCGGGATCAGCAACTGGCCGCAGTTCGCGCGTACCGTGCGCGGCTCGACGCTGGTGGAGCGCAACAAGGAATACGTGCAGGCGGCGCGGGTGATCGGCATCTCCTCGCCGCGCATCATCTTCTCGCATGTGCTGCCGAACGTCACCGGGCCGGTGCTGGTGATCGCAACCCTCAACCTCGGCTTCGCGGTGCTGGCGGAGGCGACCTTGTCCTTCCTGGGCGTGGGGGTGCCGCCGACGCAGCCCTCGCTCGGCACGCTGATCCGGATCGGCAATGACTTCCTGTTCTCCGGCGAATGGTGGATCACGATCTTCCCGGGGGCGGCGCTGGTGTTGCTGGTGCTGTCGGTGAACCTGCTGGGCGACTGGCTGCGCGATGCGCTGAACCCGAGGCTGCGCTGATGGCCGCTCCTTTGCTCGAAGTCCGCAATCTCCGCGTCGAATTCCCGACGCGGCGCGGCATCCTGACGGCGCTGGACGATGTCTCCTTCAGCATCGAACCCGGTGAGATCCTGGGCGTGGTCGGGGAATCCGGCGCCGGGAAATCCATGACCGGGGCCGCGATCATCGGCCTGCTGGAACCGCCGGGGCGCATCGCGCGGGGCGAGATCCTGCTGAACGGGCGGCGGATCGACGCGCTGCCCTATGCCGAGCTGCGCCGCATCCGCGGCCGCGAGATCGGCGCGATCTTCCAGGACCCGCTGACCACGCTGAACCCGCTCTATTCCGTGGGGCAGCAGTTGGTGGAGACCATGACCACGCATCTGCCGATCACCCCGGATGAGGCCCGCCGCCGCGCGATCGGCTGGTTGGAGCAGGTCGGCATTCCCGCCGCGGCCCAGCGCATCGATGCCTATCCGCATGAGTTCTCCGGCGGCATGCGGCAGCGGGTGGTGATCGCGCTGGCGCTGTGCGCCGAGCCCAAGCTGATCGTCGCCGATGAACCCACCACGGCGCTGGACGTGTCCATCCAGGCGCAGGTGATCGCGCTGCTGAAGACGCTGGCACGGGACAAGGGCACGGCGATGATGCTGATCACGCATGACATGGGGGTGATCGCCGAAACCGCCGATCGCGTCGCCGTCATGTACGCCGGCCGCATCGCCGAGATCGGCCCGGTGCGGCAGGTCGTGCTGCATGCGCGCCACCCCTATTCGCAGGGGCTGATGGGCTCGATCCCGCCGCTGGACCGCAGGGTGGAGCGCCTCGCGCAGATCGACGGTTCGATGCCGCGGCTGACCGCGATCCCGCCAGGCTGCGCCTACAACCCGCGCTGCCCCAAGGTGTTCGGGCGCTGCCTTGGGGACCGGCCGGATCTGATGGATGCGGGACCGACCCAGGCCGCCTGCTGGCTCTACGACAATGTCTGACGCGCGCTTCATCGAAGCGCTGGACATCGCGCGCTACTTCGATGTCTCCCGCCCGCTGGTGCAGCGCCTCATCGCGCGCGAGGGGCGGCGGACGTTGAAGGCGGTGGATGGCGTGTCCTTCACCATCCCCAAGGGCACCACGCTGTCGCTGGTCGGGGAATCCGGCTGCGGCAAATCGACCATCGCGCGGATGATGGTGGGGCTGTACCGCCCGACGCGTGGCGAGGTCGTCTTCGACGGCCGCGACCTCGCCGAGGCGCGCGGACAGGCGGCGCAGCGCCGCCGCATGCAGATGATCTTCCAGGACCCCTATGCCAGCCTCAACCCGCGCTGGCGGGTGCGGGACATCGTGGCCGAGCCGATCCGCGCCTTCCACATCGCCCGCGGCGATGAGGTGATGGAGCGCGTGGGCGAGGCGCTGACCCAGGTGGGCCTGTCCCCGCTGGATGGCCAGAAATTCCCGCATGAGTTCTCCGGCGGCCAGCGGCAGCGCATCAGCATCGCCCGCGCGCTGTCCTCCTCGCCCGAGTTCCTGGTCTGCGACGAGCCGACCTCGGCGCTGGATGTCTCGGTCCAGGCGCAGATCCTGAACCTGATGAAGGAATTGCAGCAGCGGCTGGGGCTGACCTACCTCTTCATCAGCCACAACCTCGCCGTGGTGCGCCAGGTCAGCGACCGCATCGGGGTCATGTACCTCGGCCGGATCGTCGAGAACGCGCCTTCGGAAGTGCTCTTCGGTGCGCCGCGCCACCCCTATACGCGCGCCTTGATGGAGGCGATCCCGGATCTGGAGATGACCGGCCGCATCCGCGTCCCCGTGGGGGGAGAGGTGCCGAGTCCGATCGACCCGCCCTCAGGCTGCCCCTTCCATCCGCGCTGCCCGCTGGCCAATGACCGCTGCCGCGCCGTGCGGCCGGAGATGCTGGCGGCCGGCGCGACGCTGGTCGCCTGCCACGCCGTCGAGGAAGGGCGAGAGGCTCAGCGGTAGGAGACGGCGGAGACCGCGTTGTAGGGGCTGCCATCCACGAGCCTGGTGCTCCAGGCCATATAGACGATCACCTTGCGCTCCTCGTCCAGGAAGCGATGGACGCGGGTTTCCTTGAAGAACAGGCTGGTGGCGCTTTCGAAGATCTGCTCGCCGCGTTCGCCGCGCCGGGCGCGGTCGCTGACATGGACCTCGCCGGTGGCGGTGCAGTTCAGCGAGAAGCGCGAGGGATCCTCGGCCAGCCCGACCATCCCCGACAACCCGCCGGTGCGCGCCTGGCTGATGTAGCAGGACACACCCTGGATTTCCGGATCGTCGAAGCGCTCGACCACGACGCGATGGCTGCGCGTCAGGCCGAGGTTCGTCAGCGCCGTCGCGACATGGCCGATCTCGACCGAATCCTCCGCATGCGCCGCGGGGGCGATGAGCAACAAGGCAATCAGCAGGCGTCGCATGGGTCGGTCTCCGTATTGGTTCGGCAACGCGTCGAAGCGCCGCCTGGTTTCAGTCGCCGAGGGCGACGCCCTCCCGCCGCCGGTCGGCCCCGCCGACCAGACCCTGCGGCGTGACCAGGATCGCGTGCAGCCCGGAGGTTTCGGCCTGCACCACCACCCGGTGCCCCATGGCTTGCAGGCCCGGCGCCAGATCGGCGGCCTCGGTGCCGGCTTCCAGCTCCACCGGCCCGCCCAGGGTCACGATGCGGGGCAGGTCGATCGCCTGTTGCGGCGTCAGCCCCCAGTCCAGTATCCCGACCAGCGCCTGGGCGGTGAAGCTGATGATGCGCCCGCCGCCCGGCGATCCTACCGCCAGAAGCAGGTGCCCGTCGCGATCGAACACCAGGCTCGGCGACATCGAGGAGCGTGGCCGCTTGCCGGGTTCCACCCGGTTGGCGACGGGGCGGCCATCGACCTCGGGCCGGAAGGAGAAGTCGGTCAGCTCGTTGTTCAGCAGGAATCCGCGCACCATCGCGAAGCTGCCGAAGACGCTTTCCACCGTGGTGGTCATCGAAATCGCATTGCCGGCGTCATCGATGATGGAGATGTGGCTGGTGCCGTATTCGGGTTGCTCCGGCTGCGGCGCCCAGGCGGCGCGGCGCCAATCGAGGTGTCCGGCGCGACGCCAATCGGGGTTTCCGGCGCGGGGCGCGGGATCGGCGCGGGTCGGGTCCAGCCGTTGCGCGCGTTGGGAGAGATACCCACGGTCCAGCAAGCCGCGCAGCGGCACGGCCACGAAGTCACTGTCGGCCAGATAGAGGTTGCGATCGGCGAAGGCGAGCCGCGCGGCCTCGGCGAAGACATGCGCCGCCTGGAGGCTGCGTGGCGGCAGGGCGGCCATGTCCAAATGCTCCAGCACGCCCAGGATCTGCCCGACCGCGACGCCACCGGAGGAGGGCGGCGGGAAGCCGCAGACCACCACCGCCCGATAGGGACCGCAGACCGGCTCCCGCAGCACGGGCCTGTAGGCTGCGAGGTCCGCGGTGGTCATGGTGCCGCCCTCGCCCCAGGCACGGGCGGCGGCGGCGATGTCCTCGGCGATCGGCCCGGTCAGCAGGGCATCGGCACCCTCGGCGGCGAGGGTCCTGAGGGTCGCGGCATAGGCGGGGTTGCGGAGCAGGTGCCCTTCCGGCCAGGGGGTGCCGTCGGGGGCGAGGAAATAGGCGGCGGCGGTGGGGCTGCGGCGCATCTTCTCGGCGGACTCAGCGATGGCGCCGGCAAGGCGGAGCGTGATGACGAAGCCATCCTCGGCAAGCGCGATGGCCGGCCCAAAAAGCCGCGCCCAGGGCAGCCGGCCCTGCAACCGGTGCAGCGCCTCCAGCGCCGCCAGCGCGCCGGGCACGCCGATGCTGCGGCCGGACATCACCGCCTCGGTGAAGGGCAAAGGCGTGCCGTCGGGGCGCAAGAACAGCCCGGGCGTGGCGCCGGCCGGGGCGGCCTCGCGCCCGTCCCAGGCGGTGGTCTGGCCGCGTTTCGCGTCGAAATGCAGGATCACCGCCCCGCCGCCGATGCCGGAGGCCTGGGGTTCGACCAGCCCCAGCACGGCCTGCACCGCGATGGCCGCATCGGTGGCGCTGCCCCCGGCGCGCAGCATGTCGCGACCGGCCTCGGCCGCCAGCGAATGGGCGGCGGCGACCATGTGGCGCCGCGCCGGGGTTTGGGCGAGGCTGGGGGCTGCCGCGAGCAGCAGGACGGCGAGGATCAGGCGGCGCATGACAGGGCCTCGGCAATGGGATCGGCGCAGGCTGGCATGACCGCGCCCGCCGACAAAACCGCGACGCGCATGGCGGCCGAGGCGCGTGGCCGCGCGGCGGAGTCCCGTGCCGAAGCGGCGCTGGCCGCCGAGGGTTTTTTCGCCCTCGCCCGGCGGGTGCGGACGCCGGCGGGGGAGATCGACCTGATCGTGGCCCGCGACGGGCTGCTCGTCTTCGTGGAGGTGAAGGCCCGCGCGACGCTGTCCGAGGCGGCCTTCTCGCTGGGCGCACGGCAGCAAGGGCGCCTGCTGGCAGCCGGGGAATGGTGGCTGGGGCAGAACCCGGGGCAGGGGGTGGCGGGCGTGCGCTTCGATGTGCTGCTGGTCGATGGCGCGGGGCGGATGCGGCGCATCGCCGATGCGTTCCGGATCGGGGATTAGCCCCGCCAGCTTCGCATCCGGTAGCCCAGCCCCTCCGCGACATGCACCCGCCCCACCATGGCGGCGCCGGCCAGATCGGCGATGGTGCGCGCGACGCGCATGCTCCGCACCTGCCCCCGCGCCGAAAGCCCGAGGCGCTCGGCCGCCTGTTCGACCAGGCTCGCCGCGGCGCTGTCGAAGCCGGCGCGCAGCGTGTCGTGCTGCGCCGTCGCGGTCACCTCGCCGCGCGCCAGCGCACGCGTCCGCGCAGCGGCCACACGGGTGGCGACGGCCACGCTGGTCTCGCCCGCCGGCGCGCGGGCAAGCTCGGCGGGCGGCACCGGCTGCACCTCCACCGCCAGATCCATCCGGTCCAGCAAGGGGCCCGACAGGCGCTTCTGGTAGTCCCCGCCGCAGCCCGGCGCGCGGGCGCATTCCCGCCCCGCATCGCCCAGCATGCCGCAGCGGCAGGGGTTCATCGCCGCCACCAGTTGGAACCGCGCCGGCCAGACGGTGCGCGAGGCGGCACGCGCGATCACCACCTCGCCGCTTTCCATCGGCTGGCGCAGCGCTTCCAGCGCCGGGCGGGGAAACTCCGGCCATTCATCCAGGAACAGCACGCCGTGGTGTGCGAGGCTGATCTCGCCCGGCCGCGCCCGCGGCCCGCCCCCGGCCAGGGCGGCCATCGAGGCCGAGTGGTGCGGGCTGCGGAACGGCGGGCGGCGCAGCAGCCGCCCCTCGCGCAGCATGCCGGAGACGGAATGGACGATGGAGGCCTCCAGCGCCTCCGCCGGCAGCAGATCGGGCAGCAGCCCCGGCAGGCGCTGCGCCAGCATGGATTTTCCCGCACCCGGCGGGCCGATCAAAACCAGATTGTGCCCACCGGCCGCGGCAATCTCCAGCGCGCGCTTGGCGGTCTCCTGCCCCTTCACCTGGCTCAGGCACAGCCCATCGGGCGCGTGTTCCTGTGGCGGCGCGGGGTTCGGGGCTTCCAGAACCTGCGTGCCGCGCATGTGGTTGATCAGCACGCCGAGGTTCGGCGGCGCCAGGATTTCGATGGGCCCGGCCCAGGCCGCCTCGCCGCCCTGCGACGCCGGGCAGATCAGCCCCATCTGGCGCCCCGCCGCCGCCAGGGCCGCAGGCAGCACCCCCGGCACCGGCAGCAGCGCGCCATCCAGCGCCAGTTCGCCGAGGGCGCAGAAGCGCAGCATCTCCTCGGCCGGCAGCAGATCCATCGCGGCCAGCAAGGCGAGCGCGATGGGCAGGTCGTAGTGCGAGCCTTCCTTGACCAGATCGGCGGGGGCCAGGTTCACCAGCACCCGCTTCGGCGGCAGCGACAGGCCGAGCGAGGCCAGCGCCGCCCGCACCCGCTCCCGGCTTTCGCCCACCGCCTTGTCGGCCAGCCCGACCAGCGTGAAGGCGGGCATCCCCGGCGCGATCTGGACCTGGACCTCGACCTCCCGCGGCTCCATCCCGGTGAAGGCGAAGCTCGCGACGCGGGCGATCACCTGTTGCCGAAGCCGGTCAGGAAGCGGGCGAGCAGATCGCCGATGACATCGATGTTGTAGCCACCCTCCTGGGTGATCGCGGTCGGCAGGCCGAGGGCGCCGATCGCCGCCCCGGCCCGGGCAAAGCCATCGGCGGTGACCTTCAGCGCCGCCAGCGGCTCGTGTTCCGAGGCATCGAAGCCGAGTGGCACCACCAGCGCCTCGGCGCCAAATGCCTTCACCGCGCGGATGCCATCGTCGAGGGCGGCGAGCCAGACGTCGTCGCCGGTGCCGAAGGGCTGCGGCAGGTTGAGGTTGCCGCCGGGCGCGCCGCCGGTCTCCGCGGCATGGCCGACGAACCAGGGGTAGTAGCGGGTGGGGTCGGCATGCAGGCTGATCGTCAGCACATCCGCCCGGTCCCAGAAAATGCCCTGGGTGCCATTGCCGTGGTGGCTGTCGATGTCGAGCACCGCGACCCGCTTCGCCCCCGCATCGCGCAGCGCCTGTGCCGCGAGCGCCGCATTGTTGATGTAGCAATGACCGCCGGCGCGCGCCGCATAGGCGTGATGGCCGGGCGGGCGGCAGAGCGCATAGGCCGAGCGCCCCGCCGCGGCCTCGGCGGCGGCTGCCAGCGCGGCCCCGGCCGCGGCGATGGAGGCGGCCCAGGTGCCCGCCCCGATGGGGCAGGCGCAATCGGCGGTGAACCAGCCGGCGCGGCTGATGATGCTCGCGGCGACCGTGCCGCCCTGGGCCAGCATCTCGGGGCTGGGATGAATGTTGGCGACGACCTCGGGGCCTGCCTCGGGCAGCGCGGCCCAATCGGCGGCGGCCGATTCGAGGAAATCCAGATAGGCGGCGTCATGCACCGACAGCAGCGCCGCCCGTGTTGCCGGGGCGACCGAAGCGGGGGTGAGGCCGAGGCGCGCCAGCCCCTCCCGCAGCGCCGTGGCGCGCGCGGGAACCTCATAATTCTGGCGGACCGCGCCCCGCATCAGGAAGAAGCCGGGCGCATGGGCGGCATCGCCCGTCGTGTCGAAGCATTTCATTGCCGGAGCATCGCCAGTGACGCGCGGGTTGTCGAGCCGCTGCGCCGCAGCGTAGCCTTCCGCCTTCGCAAGTCTGGGAGACAAGCAATGGGCGTTTCACGTCGTGGATTCACGGCGGCTTCGGCCGCGGGCGGAGTATTGGCGGCTTCCGGGCTGATGCGGGTATCGGATGCGATCGCGCAGGGCATCACGCCGCGCCGTGGCGGCACCTTGACCACGATGCTGACGCCGGAACCGCCGATCCTGCAGATCGGCGTCAACAACCAGGGACCGACCCTGATCGCGGCGTCGAAGATCTTCCAGGGGCTGGTGAAGTTCAGCCCGACGCTGGAGCCGCTGCCGGAGCTGGCGCAATCCTGGACCATCTCGCCGGATGGCAAGGTCTATACGTTCAAGCTGCAGCCCAATGTGAAGTTCCACGACGGCACGCCGATGACGGCCGATGACGTCGTCTTCTCCGTCACCAAATTCCATTTCGAGCTGGCGCCGCGGGCGCGCGCCATCTTCAGCATGATCGAAAGCGCCGCGGCACCCGATCCGCATACCGTGGTCTTCACGCTGAAGCAGGCCTTCGAGCCCTTCCTGCTGATGTTCGACGTGACCGCCTGCGCGATCGTGTCCAAGGCGGCCTTCGACGGGCGGGACTACCGTCAGGCGCCTTCGGTGCAGCATCCGATCGGCACCGGCCCCTTCCGCTTCGCCGAATGGCAGCGCGGCAATTTCATCCGGCTGGAGCGCTTCGCCGACTACTGGAAGCCGAACCAGCCCTATCTCGACGCGATCATCTTCCGTATCGTGCCGGACAGCCAAAGCCGGCGCCTGGCGATGGAAACCGGCCAGACGGTGCTGGCGCATTCCAACGACATCGAGCCCTTCGACGTGCCGACGTTGCAGGCGATACCGAATCTGGCGGTGGAAACCAAGGGCTGGGAGTATTTCTCCCCGCTGGCCTGGATGGAGATCAACCATCGCGCGGCGCCGCTCAACGATGTGCGGGTGCGGCGGGCGATCAGCCAGGCGATCGACCGCAGCTTCATCACGCAGCGGCTCTGGTTCGGCATCAACAAGCCGGCGACCAGCCCGGTCGCCAGCACCACGCGCTTCCACGATCCGGCCGTGAAGCTGCCGCCCTATGATCCGCGCGCGGCGATGCAGTTGCTCGATGCCGCCGGGCTGCGGCCGAACGCCCAGGGCGTGCGTGCCTCGATCAAGCATCTCGTGCTGCCCTATGGCGAGGTCTGGGCGCGGCTCGGCGAATATCTGCGCCAGTCGATGCGCGCGGTCGGCATCGATCTGGTGCTGGAAGCCACCGACGCCGGCTCCTGGGCGCGGCGCATCGGTGCCTGGGAATACGAGACCTCGATCAACTTCGTGTACCAATTCGGCGATCCCACGCTCGGCGTCGAGCGGACCTATGTCAGCTCCAACATCCAGAAGGTGACCTTCACCAACACCGGCGGCTATGCCAACCCCAAGGTGGATGAGCTCTTCGCCACGGCGCGGACCTCGGCCGCGCCGGCCGCCCGGGCCGCGGCCTTCAGCGAGGTGCAGAAGCTTCTGGTGGATGACGTGGCGCAGGTCTGGCTGATGGAGATGTCGTTCCCGACGATCTACGACAGGAAGCTGCACAATGTGATCACCGGCGGCACCGGGGTGAACGCCAGCTTCGACGACATGTTCCTGGCGTCCTGACAGCGTGGACCCGTCGCGGCTGCCAGCCTTCCTGCTGCGGCGGGGCATCAAGGCGGCGATCGTCATCCTGGCGATCATCGTCAGCAATTTCTTCCTGATCCATGCCGCCCCCGGCGATCCGGCCAGCGTCATGGCCGGGCAATCGGGGGCGGCGGATGAGCGCTACCTCGCGCAGCTGCGGACCCAGTTCGGGCTGGACAAGCCGTTGCTGGAACAGTTGTGGATCTATGTGCGGGGGATGCTGGCGCTCGACCTCGGCTATTCGCACCGGCAGCAGATGGGGGTGGCGGCGCTGATCTGGCAGCGGCTGCCACCGACCCTGCTGCTGACCGGCGTCGCCTTCGCCCTGGCCATCTCCGGCGGCGTGACCTTGGGCGCGCTGGCGGCGCGACGGGTCGGTACCTGGGCGGACAGCGTCATTACCGTGATTGCGCTGACCTTCTACGCCACGCCGATCTTCTGGGTCGGGCTGATGCTGGTGCTGCTGTTCTCGGTTGTGCTCGGCTGGTTGCCGAGTTTCGGCATGAACTCCGTCGGCGCCGATCTGCATGGCATCGCGGCCGTGCTGGATGTCGGCCGGCATCTGATCCTGCCGGCGCTGACGCTCGGGCTGTTCTACGTCGCGGTCTATGCACGGCTGACACGGGCGACGATGCTGGAGGTCGCCGACCAGGATTTCGTCAAGACCGCGCGCGCCAAGGGCGTGCCGGAGGGCCGCATCCTGCGCCGCCATGTGCTGCGCAACGCGCTGCTTCCGGTCATCACCCTGGCCGGCATCCAGGCCGGGCAGTTGATCGGCGGCTCCATCCTGGTCGAGACGGTCTTCGCCTGGCCGGGCATCGGGCGGCTTGCCTTCGAGGCCTTGCTGGCGCGCGACTATCCTGTCCTGCTCGGCGTGTTCTTCTGCACTTCGGCGATGGTGGTGATCTTCAACCTCTTTACCGACCTGCTCTACGCCATGGTCGATCCGCGGGTGGAGGTGCAGGGATGACGGAGTTTTGGATCCGCTTCGCCCGCAATCGCGGCGCCGTGGTCGGGCTGGTCATCCTGGTGCTGGTCGCGGCCATGGCGGTGCTGGCGCCGGTGCTGTTCCCGCGCAGCCCCTGGGACATGGCCGGCGCGCCTTTCATGCCGCCGGGCGAGATGGGGATGCTGCTGGGCTCGGACAGCCTGGGGCGCGACGTCGCCGCCGGCATCGCGCATGGCGCGCGGATTTCGCTGATGGTGGGCGCGGTTTCGACTGTCGCATCCCTTGGAATCGGCGTGAGCCTCGGCGCCATCGCGGGCTATGCCGGCGGCTGGGTGGATGATGCGTTGATGCGCTTCACCGAGTTCTTCCAGACCATCCCCTCCTTCATCCTGGCGGTGCTGCTGGTCGCGATCTTCTCGCCCTCCATCACCTCCATCGTCGGTGCGATCGCCATCGTCTCCTGGCCGCCGGTGGCGCGGGTGGTGCGGGCGGAGTTCCTGTCCCTGCGCGGTCGTGAATTCGTGCAGGCGGCCGAATGCCTCGGCAAGTCGCGGCTGGCCATCATCATCGGCGACATCCTGCCCAATGCGCTGTCGCCGATCGTGGTGCTGGCCTCGCTGATGGTGGCCTCGGCGATCCTGCTGGAAAGCGCGCTGTCCTTCCTCGGCCTCGGCGATCCCAATCTGATGACCTGGGGCTTCCTCATCGGCTCGGGGCGCAGCGTCATTCGCCTCGCCTGGTGGATGAGCGTGTTTCCCGGCGTGGCGATCTTCCTCACCGTGCTGGCCTTGAACCTGGTGGGGGAGGGGCTGTCGGATGCGCTGAACCCGCGCCTCGCACGGGGGCGGGCATGAGCATCCTGACCATCGAAGGGCTGACCGTCGCTTTGCCCGCGGGTGCGGACCGGCCGCATGCGATCGAGGATGTGTCGCTGACCGTCGAGCGCGGGGAGATCCTCTGCGTCGTCGGCGAGAGCGGCTCGGGCAAGAGCATCACCGCCAATGCCGTGATGGGGTTGCTGCCCAAATCCCTGCCGCTGCGCGCGGGGCGCCTCATCCTCGACGGCATCGACCTGCGCGCGCAGCCGCCCGAGGCAATGCGAAAACTGCGTGGCAGCCGCATGGCGATGATCTTCCAGGAGCCGATGACGGCGCTGAACCCGCTGATGCGCGTCGGCGACCAGATCGGCGAGGCGTTGGCGGTGCATGGCGCGCCCGACCGCGGCCGGGTGCAGGAGCTTCTGGCCGCGGTGAACCTGCCCGATCCCGTCTCGATCGCGCGCAGCCATCCCTTCCGCCTGTCGGGCGGGCAGCGGCAGCGGGTGATGATCGCCATGGCGCTGGCGCTCGAACCCGCGCTGCTGATCGCCGATGAGCCGACCACGGCGCTGGATGTGACGACGCAGATGCAGATCCTGCGGCTGATTCGCGAGATCCAGCAGCGGCGCGGCACCGGCGTGCTGTTCATCACCCATGACTTCGGCGTGGTCGCGGAGATCGCCGACCGGGTCGCGGTGATGCAGCACGGGCGCATCGTCGAACACGGCACCGCACGTGAGGTGCTGGACCGGCCGCAGCATCCCTACACCCGGGCGCTGATCCGCGCCGTGCCAGGGTTTCCCAAGGGCGGCGGTGTCGCACGGGCGCAGGGACGGGACGTGCTGCGGGTGCAGGGGCTGGAGAAGACCTATCACCGTGGCGGCTGGTTCTCGGCCGGCAAGATGCTGCGCGCGGTGCATGATGCCGATTTTTCTCTGACGCGCGGAGAAACGCTGGGGCTGGTGGGTGAAAGCGGTTCCGGCAAATCCACTTTGGCGCGCTGCGTCGTGCGACTGGTGACGCCGGAGAAGGGAGAAATCTACTTTGACGGCGCCGATCTGCGGCCGCTGTCGCGGGCGGCGATGAAGCCGTTCCGCCGGCGCGTGCAGATGATCTTCCAGGACCCCTATGCCTCGCTGAACCCGCGGCGGAAGGTGGGCGAGATCATCGCCGAGGGCCCCATCACCCATGGCACGCCGCGCGCCGAGGCGCTGGAACGCGCCCGCGATCTGCTCGCGATCGTGCGTCTCGATCCTGGTGCGATGGATCGCTACCCGCATGAATTCAGCGGCGGCCAGCGCCAGCGCATCGGCATCGCCCGGGCGCTGGCGATGAAGCCGGAACTGCTGATCGCGGATGAACCGGTCAGCGCGCTGGATGTCTCGGTGCAGGCCGAGGTTCTGGCGCTGCTTGCGGAAATCCGCGAGCGGGAAAAGCTGACCATGCTCTTCATCACCCATGATCTGCGCGTCGCCGCCCAGGTCTGCGATCGTATCGCGGTGATGCAGCGCGGCGCCATCGTCGAGCAGGGGCCGGTCGGCCAGGTTTTCGCCAATCCCGCCCACCCCTATACGCAGCAATTGCTGGACAGCATTCCGGGCCGCGCCTGGACGCCGCCCGATCTTGGAGAGGCCGCATGACCATCGACTCCGGCGCCCGTCGCGCCATCCTGGAAGCTGTGAGCGCGCTGCGCGATGAGGGCACCGAGACGCTGGCACGCCTCGTCCGCTGCCCCTCGACCCTGGGCAATGAAGCCTCGGCGTTGAATGAGATGGAGCGGGTGTATCGCGGCCTCGGCCTCGACCCCTTCCGCGTGCCGACCGATCCGGTGGCGCTGGCGGACCACCCGGGGTTCTCGCCGCCGCTGATCTCCTATGAGGGGCGCGACAATGTCGTCGCGGTCCATACGCCGCGGGAGAAGAAGGGCCGCAGCCTGACCCTGCAAGGCCATGTCGATGTGGTGCCGGAGGGGGCCGCGGATATCTGGGTCACGCCGCCCTATGAGCCCTCGATCCGCGACGGGCGCATGTATGGGCGTGGCGCCGGTGACATGAAGGCCGGCATCATCGCCTATTGCATGGCCTTCAAGGCGCTCGGCCTTGCGGGGCTGCAACCCGCCGCCGAGGTGCAGATGCAATCGGTGATCGAGGAGGAATGCAGCGGCAATGGCGCGCTGGCCTGCATGGTCGCGATGCCCAAGCCCGATGCCGTCATCATCCCCGAGCCTGGTCCCGGCCTGCCGGCGCTGTATTCCGCCGAAGTCGGCGTCGTCTGGGCCTGGGTCACCGTCACCGGCCGCCCCGCGCATGTGCGCGACATCAAGGCGGGCGTGAATGCGATCGAGGCCGCGATGGCCGTCGCCGCCCGCTTCAAATCCTATGAGGACGACCAGAACCGGGGTGAAAAGATCCACGCTTCCTTCCGCGGCGTGAATCATCCGGTAAACGTCAATATCGGCACGCTGGAAGGCGGGGAGTGGAACAGCAGCGTCCCCACCCGCGCCAAGCTGGGCATGCGGGTCGGGGTGATGATGGGCAATACCGCGGCCAATGTTCGCGCCGACATCGAAAAGATCGTCGAGGACGCCCGCCGCGACGAAGCCACCGCCGGCGCGAAGTTCAAGCTGGAATTCAAGGGCTTCATGGCCGACCCCTGCGTCTTCGACATGGAGGCCGAGATCGTCCGCCTCGCCACCAGGACCTTCCAGGATGTCGCGGGCACGGAACTGCGCCACTACCCCGCGACCGGGCTGACCGATGGGCGCTTCTTCCAGCTCTACCAGAAGACCCCGGTCGCCTGCTTCGGCCCCGATGCGCAGGAAATCCACGGCATCGACGAAAGCGTAGGCCTGGACAGCATCCACGACATCACCGCCACCATCGCGCTGACCATGGCCGAATGGTGCGGGCTGGAGGCCAAGCGATGAACCTGCCCCTTTCGGGTGATCGGCTCTGGGCCGATCTGATGGAGATGGCGAAGATCGGCGGCACGCCCAAGGGCGGCTGCAACCGTCAGGCGCTGACCGATCTGGACGCCGAGGGGCGCAAGCTGCTTGAAAGCTGGTGCGCCGCGATCGGCCTCACGCCAACGGTCGATGCCTTTGGCAACATGGGCTTCCTCCGCCCCGGTCGCGACCCGTCGCGCAAGCCGGTGGCGATCGGCAGCCACCTCGACACCCAGCCCACGGGGGGCAAGTTCGATGGCGTGCTTGGCGTGCTGACCGGCCTTGAAGTGCTGCGCGCGCTGCATGAGGCGGGGGTGGAGACGGAGGCACCGCTGCTGCTGATCAACTGGACCAATGAGGAAGGCGCCCGCTTCTCCCCGCCCATGATGGGCAGCGGCACCGCCATGGGCATCTTCACCGCCGCCGAGACCCTGGCCCGCACCGATCGCGACGGCTTCACCTTCGGCGAGGAACTGGCCCGCATCGGCTATGCCGGCGCCGAGGCGCTGCCGGATTTCGATGCGTATTTCGAGGTCCATATCGAACAGGGCCCGGTGCTGGAACGCGAGGAGATTTCGGTCGGCGTCGTCACCCATGCGCTGTGCCAGGCCTGGTACGAGGTGACGGTGCATGGTGAGGATGCACATGGCGGCAGCGCCATGGCCGGGCGCCGCGATGCCATGGTGGGGGCCGCCGAACTCATCGCCGCGATCGAGCGCATCGCGCTGACCACGCTGACCCCCGCCGGGGAGCCCGGTCGCGGCACGGTCGGCCGCCTGCTGGTCACCCCCGACAGCCGCAATGTGGTGCCCTCCAAGATCTGGTTCAGCGTGGACATGCGCCATTCCGATGAGCAGGCCCTGGCGGCGATGGGCGAGGCGCTGCGGGCCGAGGGGGCTGCCATCGCCGCCCGCCGCCATCTGGAGATTGAGGTCGAGGATTTCTGGATCTCGCCGCTCGTGCAATTCGATCCCGCGCTGGTCGGCCATGTCCGCACCGCCGCGCAGCGCCTGGGCATCAGCTATCGCGAGATGCCGACCGCGATCGGGCATGATGCCGTCTATGTCGCGCGCCAGAGGCCGGCGACAATGATCTTCACCCCCTGCCACGGGGGCATCAGCCACAATGAAGCCGAGAGCATCACCCCGGCCTGGGCGGAAGCCGCGCTGCGGGTGCTTGCCGAGGCCGTCATCGCCGCAGCAGGACCGAAATGAGAATTGGCATTGCCGGCTTTCTCCACGAAAGCCATTCCTTCGCGCCGCACCCCACGACCTGGGCGGATTTCCTCAACCCGGGCTCCTGGCCGCCGGTGCAGCGCCCCGCGACCCTGCTCGACGGGCTGCGCAATACGGCCGTGCCCGCCGCCGGTGCCATCGCGGTCGCCGAAGCCGCTGGCGTCACGCTGGTCCCACTGAGCTGGGCCATGGCCAATCCGGCCGGCCCAGTAAATGAGGAAGCCTTCGAGCGCATCGCCTCGCTCATCTGCGCCGATCTTCAGGCCGCGCTGCCGCTGGACGGGCTCTATCTGGACCTGCATGGCGCGGCGATGGCCGATGGCTACCCCGATGCCGAGGGCGAGCTGATGCGCCGCATCCGCGCCATCACGGGCCCCGATCTGCCGATCACCGCGAGCCTTGACCCGCATTGCAACCTGACGGCCGCGATGGTCGCACGGGCCGATGCGCTCTCCCCCTTCCGCACCTATCCGCATGTGGACATGAAGGAGGCGGGCGGACGCGCGATGTCGCTGCTGCTGGCGCGCATCAGGCGCGGCACGCCCTTCGCCCGCGCCTTCCGCCAGCTCGACTACTGGATCCCGCTGTCGGGCATGTGCACGCTGGTGCCGCCGATGACGATTGCCATGGAGGAACGTGCCCGGCTCGCGGCGGGCGTGGCCGAACTCGGGCTCTGCTTCGGCTTCCCCTATGCCGATTTCCCCGATTGTGGGGCCGCGATCTGCGCCTATGCCGAGGATCAGGCCGCGGCCGATGCCGCCGCCGATGGGCTGCTCGCCTGGTTCGTGGCGCATGAGACGGATTTCGTCCTCGATGTGCTCCCGGCCGCCGAAGGCGTGGCCCAGGCGCTGAGGCTGGCCGCCACGGCCTCCCGCCCCGTGCTGCTGGCCGATACCCAGGACAATCCCGGCGGCGGCGGCCATGGCGACACCACCGGGCTGCTGGCCGAGCTGGTGCGGCAGGAAGCGCGCGGCGCCGTGCTGGCGCTGATCAATGACGCGGAGTCGGCCGCCGCCTGCCATGCGGCGGGGGAGGGGGCGAGCCTCTCCCTCAGCCTCGGCGGGCGCAGCGACGGGGTGCCCTTCGCCTGCACCGCCCGCGTGCTGCGGCTGTCGGATGGCAGCTTCATGTGCACCGGGCCGATGGCGGGGGGGAACATGGCGAACCTCGGCCCGACCGCGCTGGTCGAGGTGCAGGGCGGCGTCCGCGTGATCGTCGTCAGCCGCAAGATGCAGGCCTATGATCAGGCGATCCTGCGGCATCTGGGCATCGAGCCCGCTGGGGTGCCAATCATCGGGCTGAAATCCTCGGTACATTTCCGCGCCGATTTCCAGCCGATCGCCGAGGCGGTGCTGATCGTCACCGCCCCCGGCCCGGTGGTCGCCGATCCCTCCGGGCTGCCGTTCCAGCACCTGCGCCCGGGCTTGCGCCTTTCGCCAAAGGCCGGCTGATGCTCGCCTACGCCATTGTCGGCGTGCGGGAGTTCGAAACGGCGCTCGTCTTCTATGACGCGTTGCTGGGCGCGCCCGGCCCCCGCCCGCAGTACGGCGCGGATTTCTGCGGCGCCTGTCCGCGCGATCCTGAAGGCAACAAGCTGGCGGTCGTGCTACGGTAGCAGGCGTGATCAAACGCCTGTTGACCCTTCCCGACGACCTCGACATCTTGGCCAATGCAGCGCGGGCCGAAGGTTTTCGTGCGCTCGATGTGCTGGCTGAGGAATTCGCCAGCGGCACCAACCGCTTCGATGGCCCGGGTGAGGCGCTGTTCGGCGCCTATCGGGACGGCGCCCTGGTCGGGATCGGCGGCGTCTGCGGCGATCCCTATGCGCCTGGGGCGGCGCGGGTGCGCCGGCTCTACGTTGCCAAGGCGGCGCGCGGGCAGGGGATCGGCCGCGCGCTGCTGGCGGCGATGGTGGCGCGGGCCGCGCCGCATTTCCCGCTGCTGCGGGTGCGCGCGCCGGAGGATGCGGCGGGGTTCTACCTTGCCACCGGCTTTGTGGCATTGGCCGATCCGCGCGGGGCCAGCCACGCCAAGCCGCTCGGCTGACTACTTCGGCTTGCGGCCGCGACCCTTCTTCTTGGGGTCCCAGCCACCGCCGCCCGGGCCCATGGGCGTCGGCTTCCAGGGCGTGCTGGCCTGAAGGGACCGGCCGGCGAGATTGGGCATCATCCCCAGTTCCAGCGCTTCCAGCCGCTTGATCTCGTCGCGCAGGCGCGCGGCGGTCTCGAACTCCAGATCGGCGGCGGCGGCGCGCATCTTCTTCTCCAGATCCGCGATGCCGGCGCGCAGATCCTTGCCGACGAAGTTCGCGGTGGCATCGCCCTCGCTGGCCGGGACGGTGACGTAATCCTGCTCATATACCGAGTGCAGCACGTCGGAGATGTCGCGCTTGATGCTCATCGGCGTGATGCCGTGCTCGGTGTTGTAGGCGATCTGCTTGGCGCGGCGGCGGTCGGTTTCCTCCAGCGCGCGGCGCATGCTCTCGGTCATCACATCGGCGTAGAGGATCACCCGCCCATCGGCATTGCGCGCGGCGCGGCCGATGGTCTGGATCAGCGAGGTGACGCTGCGCAAAAACCCTTCCTTGTCGGCGTCCAGGATGGCGACGCGCTCGCATTCGGGAATGTCCAACCCCTCGCGCAGCAAATTGATGCCGACCAGCACGTCGAAGACGCCGCGGCGCAGGTCGCGGATGATCTCGATGCGCTCCAGCGTATCGACATCCGAGTGTAGGTAACGGACCTTGATGCCCGCCTCGGTCATGTAGTCGGTCAGGTCCTCGGCCATGCGCTTGGTCAGCACGGTGACCAGGATGCGGCCGCCACGCGCGGCGACCGTCCGGCATTCGGCCAGCAGGTCATCGACCTGGCCCTCGACGGGCCGGATATCGTAGAGCGGATCGACAAGGCCGGTCGGCCGGATGATCTGCTCCGCAAACGTGCCGCCGGTGCGCTCCATTTCCCACGGTCCGGGGGTGGCGCTGACGAAGACGGTGTCGGGGCGGAACCGCTCCCATTCCTCGAATTTCAGCGGCCGGTTGTCGATGCAGGAGGGCAGGCGGAAGCCGAAGTCGCTGAGGATCGATTTGCGCGAAAAATCGCCCTTGTACATGCCGCCGACCTGCGGGACCGTGACATGGCTCTCGTCCACGATCAGCAGCGCATTGTCCGGCAGGTATTCGAACAGGGTCGGCGGCGGATCGCCCGGGCGGCGGCCGGAGAGGTAGCGGCTGTAGTTCTCGATGCCTTTGCAGGAGCCCGTCGTCTCCATCATCTCGATGTCGAAGGTGGTGCGCTGTTCCAGGCGCTGCGCCTCCAGCAGCTTGCCCTCGGCATAGAGCACCGCGAGGCGTTCCTTCAGCTCGCGCTTGATGTCGCCGATCGCCTGCAACAGCGTCGGGCGCGGCGTGACGTAATGGCTGTTGGCGTAGATCGAAATGGCGTCGAGGTCGCCCGCGACCTCCCCGGTCAGCGGATCGAATTCGCGCAAGGCCTCGACCTCGTCACCGAAGAGCGAGATGCGCCAGGCGCGATCCTCCATCTGCGCCGGCCAGAGGTCCACATTCTCGCCGCGCACCCGGAAGGTGCCGCGCTCGAAGCTGGTGTCGTTGCGGCGGTATTGCTGTTCGACCAGCCCTTTCACCAGCCGGTCGCGGTCGATGCTGCCGCCGCGTTCCAGCTTGATGGTCATGTTGGAATAGGTTTCGACCGAGCCGATGCCATAGATGCAACTCACCGAGGCGACGATGATGACGTCGTTCCGCTCCAGCAGCGCCTGGGTCGCGCCATGCCGCATCCGGTCGATCTGTTCGTTGATCTGGCTGTCTTTTTCGATGTAGGTGTCGGTCCGCGGCACATAAGCCTCGGGCTGGTAGTAGTCGTAGTAGGAGACGAAGTATTCCACGGCATTGTCCGGGAAGAAGGACTTCATTTCCCCATACAACTGCGCCGCCAGCGTCTTGTTCGGCGCCAGCACCAGCGTCGGCCGCTGCAACGACTCGATCACCTTGGCCATCGTAAACGTCTTGCCCGAGCCGGTGACGCCCAGCAGCACCTGGTCCCGCTCGCCCTGTTGCAGCCCCGCGACCAGGTCCCGGATCGCGGCCGGTTGGTCGCCCGCCGGCTCATAGGGGCTGGTGACCTTCAGCGCCTTGGTGAAGGGCGGGGTGGGCCGCGGCGGCGGCATGAACAAAGCGGGGGCGGCGATCTGATCCATGGGCGCGAATGTGGGCTGCCGCATGCCGCGCCGCCAGTGTCTCTTGCGGCTTCAAAAACATAAAGATATGTTGATATCATGCCGGTCCTGCGCGAGCGGGCCAAGAGGGAACACCGTCCAAGTCGGTGGCTGCCCCAGCAACTGTCGGCGGCGAGCCGTCGGCCCCTGCCGCCCCTGAACCGGGGCGGGCCACTGCGCGGCCAACCGCGCGGGAAGGTGGGGCCGGTGGCGATGACCCGCGAGCCAGGAGACCTGCCGGCATCGGGGACCGGCCACGCGCAACATCGCGCGCGGGCAGCCCCGTCATTCGTCGGCCGGGCTGGGCGCACCGGGCGTTGGAGACGCGTGAGATGACCATCGCCGCCAACCTCGGCTACCCCCGCATCGGGCCCCGCCGGGAATTGAAGACCGCCCTGGACTCCTTCTGGGCCGGCAAGGGCACCGAGGCCGATCTGCTCGCCACCGCCAGCGCCCTGCGCGCCGGCAGCCGGGCGTTGCAGCAGGGTTCGGGGATCAACCACTGCCCCTCGGGCGATTTCGCCCTCTACGACCATGTGCTCGACACCGCCTGCGCCTTCGGTGCGGTGCCGGGGGGCTATGGCTGGGCGGGCGAGGGGCCGGTGAGCCTCGCGACCCAGTTCGCCCTGGCCCGCGGCGCCCGTGGGTCGGAGGCGGAGGCCGCCGCCGGCATCCCCCCCGGCGCCGTGGCGCTGGAAATGACCAAGTGGTTCGACACCAACTACCATTATCTGGTCCCGCGCCTGTCCCACGCCACCTGCTTCCGCCTGCTGCACAACCCCTGGGCCGATGCGGTGCGCGAGGGCTTTGCCTCCGGCACCCGCACCCGGCCGGTGCTGCTGGGTCCGGTCTCCTTCCTGCTGCTGTCCAAGACCGAGGAGGGGACGCCGCCGCTCGCTTTGCTGCCCGGGCTGCTGCCCGCCTATGCCGAGGCGCTGCGCGGCATCGCCGAGGCCGGCGCGACCTGGGTGCAGATCGACGAACCCTGCCTGGTGACCGACCTGCCCCCCGGCGCGGCCGAGGCGTATCGCCTGGCCTATGCCGCGCTGGCGGCCGCGGCCCCGGGGTTGAAGCTGCTGCTCGCGACCTATTTCGGCGGGCTGGGCGACATGCTCGGCACCGTCGCCAGCCTGCCCGTGGCGGGGCTGCACATCGACCTCGTCCGCGCCCCGGCGCAGTTGGAGCCGACCCTGGCGGCCTGGCCCGCCGATCGCTGGCTCTCGCTCGGCGTCGTCGATGGGCGGAACATCTGGCGCACCGACCTGCGCGCGGCGCTGGCGCTGGCGCAGCGGGCGGCGGGGCGGCGGCTGATGATCGCTCCCTCCTGCTCGCTGCTGCATGTGCCGCAGTCGCTGAAACTGGAGACCGGCCTCGACCCGGCCCTGGCCCGGCGCCTCGCCTTCGCCCATGAGAAGCTGGCCGAGATCGTGCTGCTCGCCCGTGGCATCGACGAGGGCGAGGCCGCCATCGCCCCGGCGCTGAAGGAGAGCGACGCCGTCATCGCCGCCGCCCGCGCCGCCGCGCATGACCCGGCCGTCGCCCGCCGCCTCGCATCGGTGACGCCGGAGATGGCGCAGCGCCGGAGCCCCTTTGCCACGCGTGTGCTCGCCCAGCAGGCGCGGCAGTCGCTGCCGAAGCTGCCGGTGACCACCATCGGCTCCTTCCCCCAGACCGCCGAGGTGCGCGCGCTGCGCGGCCGCCTCGCCCGCGGCACCATCACCGCCGCGGAGCATGATGCGGGGATGGAGCGGCTGACCGCCGAGGCCATCGCCTGGCAGGAGGAGACCGGCGTGGACGTGCCCGTCCATGGCGAGTTCGAGCGCAACGACATGGTGAAGTATTTTGGCGAGCAGCTCGCCGGCTACGCCTTCACCAAACATGGCTGGGTGCAATCCTATGGCAGCCGCTGCGTGGCGCCGCCGATCATCTGGGGCGATGTCTCCCGCCCAGCGCCGATGACGCTGCGCTGGGCCAGCTACGCGCAATCCCTGACCAGCCGCCCGGTGAAGGGGATGTTGACGGGGCCGGTGACGATGCTCGCCTGGTCCTTCGTGCGCGAGGATATCCCGCGCGAGACGGTGTGCCGCCAGATCGCGCTGGCGATCCGCGACGAGGTCGCGGATCTGGAAGCGGCCGGCATCGCCATCGTGCAGATCGACGAGCCCGCCTTCCGGGAAGGGCTGCCGCTGCGCCAGGCCGATCGCGCCGCCTATCTGACCTGGGCGGTGGACTGCTTTCGCTTGGCCGCGGCGGTGGTGCGGGACGACACCCAGATCCATACCCACATGTGCTACGCTGAGTTCAACGACATCATCGGGGACATCGCGGCCATGGATGCCGATGTGATCTCGATCGAGACGACGCGCAGCGACATGGAGCTGCTCGGCGCCTTCGAGGGCTTCGCCTATCCGAACGACATCGGGCCGGGGGTCTGGGACATCCACAGCCCGCGCGTGCCAGGGGTCGAGGAGATGGTCGGGCTGCTGCGCCGCGCCGCCGCCCGCGTCCCGGCGGAGCGGCTCTGGGTCAACCCCGATTGCGGCTGCAAGACCCGTGGCTGGGCCGAGGTGCGGCCGGCGATGGCGAATATGGTCGCGGCGGCCCGCATCCTGCGGGCGGAGCTGGCCTAGCCCGTCAGCTCTGCGATCGCGCGAGCTCGGTCAGCCGCGCGATCGCGCCCTCCAGCACCCGGCGTTCCTCCGGCGCCAGCGCGCCGAGGAACAGCTCGTCCCGGGCCCGGGCGGCGCGCATCAGCCCGTCGTAAAGCACCTCGCCGGCCGGGGAGAGGCGCAGCGTCACCTCGCGGGCATCCTCGCGCCCGACCTCGCGCAGCACGAGGCCGCGCGTGACCAGGGCGGAGACCGTGCGGCTGGCCTGGGCCTTGTCCAGCCCCGACTGGCGCGACAGCCCCTTCAGCGGCATCGGCGAAAACCCGCCGAGCAGCGCCAGCGTGCGCCATTCCATCAGGGAGACGTCGAACTCCCGCCGGTAGCGCGTGGCCGCCCCGCGCGACAGCGCATTGGCCAGGCGATGCACGCGGTAGGAAAGCAGGTCCTTGATCGTCGCCGCACTCATCCAAGGCCCAGCAGCGTCAGGGCATGGGCGCGAAGCTGCGTCTTCTGCACCTTGCCCGAGGCGGTCATCCCGATCGCCTCGAAATCCTCGACCAGCCAAAGGTGGCGCGGCATGCGGAAGTTCGCGATCCGCGGGCGCAGCCAGTCGAGCAGCGTCTCCGGGTCCATCACCCCCCCGTCCATCAGCCGCACGAACCCCACCGGCACCTCTCCCAGCCGCGCATCGGGCACGCCGACCACCTGGGCCATGGCGACCATCGGATGCGCGAGGAGCGCTTCCTCGACCTCGGCGGGGGCGACGTTCTCGCCGCCGACGCGCAGCACATCCTTGATGCGCCCGGCCAGATGCAGCCGCCCCTCCAGGTTCAGGCTGCCCAGGTCTCCGGTCCGCAGCCAGCCGTCCGGGGTGAAGGCGCGGGCGGTGGCCTCGGGGTCGTTGACATAGCCGCGCATCACGGACCAGCCGCGGACCTGGATCTCGCCCCGCTGGCCTTGCGGCAGCGGGCTGTTGGTCGCGGGATCGGCGATCCGCAGTGCGACGCCGGCATGCGGCAGCGCCAGCCCGGCGATCCGCAGATCCAGCGGATCGCGCCGGTCGTTCAGGACGACATTCGGCGAGGCTTCCGACAGGCCATAGGCCCAGCAGAGATCGGTCATGCCCAGATCCTCGACGATGCGCCGCATCGTCTGCGGCCCGGCCGCGGCCCAGCCGCCGCGCAGATGGATGCGGTTCCGGTCGAAGGACGGGTGGGAGAGCAGCAGTTGGAAGATGCTGTCATTGCCGCTGGTGATGGTGCAGCGCTCCACATCCAGCAGGCGCAACGCCTCGCCGGCCTCGAAGGTGGGCGGCGTGACCAGGCTCGCCCCGGTGGTCAGCGCCAGCAGCAGCGACAGGGTGCTGCCTGCGACATGGAAGAAGGGACGGCAGTTCAGGTAGCGGTCATCATCCCGCACCCCGAGCCGCAGCGCGCAGGCGGCGGCGTTGCGCAGCATATTTTGATGCGTCAGCAGCACGCCCTTGGGGAAGGCGGTGGTGCCGGAGGTGAACTGCACCAGCAGCGGGTCGTCGGTGCCTGGCTTCACCGTCGGATGGGCGGAGCCGGCGGCGAGGAAGGCTTCCCAGCCGATCGCGCCCTGCGGCGTCGCGCCCGCGACCACGACATGCCGCAGCCCCGGCACGGCGGTGCCGGGCAAAGCGGTGGCGAGCGCCGGTTCGGCCTCGGTCAGCAGGGCGACGAAATCCTGCCTCAGGAAGCTGTCAGCCATCAGCAGCGCGCGGCAATCGGCGCGGTTGAGGGCATAGGCGATCTCGCTGGCCTTCCAGCGCGTGTTCATCGGCACGGTGACGCAGCCGATAAGGGCGGCGCCGTAGAAGCCGGTGACCCATTCGGCGTTGTTGGGGAACAGCAGCCCGACGAAATCCCCCCGCTTCAGCCCCAGCGCCAGCAGCCCGGCCGCGACCCGCTGCGCCTCCAGCAGCAGCGCCGCATGGGTCAGGCGGGCGGCTCCGGCGACCAGCGCCTCGCCATTCGGGTTGTGGGTGGCGTTGCGTTGCAGCAGGTCGCCAAGGATTGTCGGCTGCCAGCGGTCAGGCATGACCGAACCCCGCCATGGCCTGCTTCCATTCGGCGGCGGCCAGGTTCTCCTCGATCGCCAGCAGTTCGGTCGCCAGCGCGCCGCGCGGGTCGCGGGCGAGCCCCTCCTCGATGCAGCGCTTGGCCATGGCGAGGGCCGAAGCCGGAGCCTTGAGCATGGGTGCCAGCACCGCCGCGACCTCCGCCTCCAGCGCCTCGGGCGCGACGAGGCGGGCGACGAGGCCATGGGTCAGCGCCTCGGCCGCCGAGAGGGTGCGTCCGGTCAGCATCAGATCCTTGGCCAGCCGCTTGCCGAGGATGCGCGGCAGCCGCTGGGTCGCGCCGATGGTGCCCCACAGCGCCTCGGGCGTCCGAAAACTCGCGGCCGGGGTGGCGATGATGAAATCGGCCAGCGCCGCGATCTCCGCGCCCGAGCCGATCGCCGGCCCCTCGACCACCGCCACCACCGGCATCGGCAGGCGCTCGATCGCGTCATAGGCGGCGAAGGCGCGCAGGCGGCGGGCGCGGATCGCGTCATCCGCCATGCCCTGGCGTTCCTTGATGTCGGCCCCGGCGCAGAAGACCGGGCCATTGGCGCGGATCAGCACCACCCGTGCCTGTTCGGCCAAGGCCCGCCGCGCGCCGCCGAGCAGCGCATCGCAGAGCGCGAGGTTCAGCGCGTTGCGTGCCTGCGGCCGGTTCAAGGTGAGGGTAAGGACGCCATCGGAGAAGCCCTGGACCAGCGTGTCGCTCATACTGTGCCTTTTGCGCGGAGGGCGGCGATTCGATCGGGATCGTAACCGATTTGCGCCAGAATTTCGTCGGTATGTTCGCCGAGGCCCGGCGGCCGCCGCGTCGCCTGCGGGTCGTCGAAGCCGTCGAAGCGGAAGGGCAGGCGCAGCGACGGGAAGCTGCCGAGCACCGGGTCGGTGAAGGACTGGACCGCCGACCGCGCCTGGATATGCGGATCGGTCAGCACCTCATCCAGCGCCAGCACCGGCCCATTCGGCACATCCACGGCATCGAGCGCGGTCACGGCCTGGGCGCGGGTCATCCCCGCCATGGCGGCGGTCATCGCCGCCATCACCCGCTCCCGCTGCGCCAGGCGCCCGGCATTGCTCGCCAGCGCCGGATCGGCGGCCAGCGAGTCCAGTCCCAGTGCTGCGCAAAGCGGCGCCCAATGCTGGTCGCTGGCGGTGATGTGGAGGAACCGCCCATCCGAACAGAGGAAGGAGGCGGTCGGCACCCGCCCCGGATGTTCGGTCCCCATACGTTCCGGCACTTCGCCCAATGCGAAAAACCGCGCGGCGGCGATGGTCAGCAGCGAGACCTGCCCATCCAGCATCGACAGATCGACATGCGCGCCATGCCCCGCCGCATCCCGTCCGCGCAGCGCCGCAAGCAATGCGATCGCGACCCAGAGCCCCGAGGTCAGGTCGGCGACCGGCAGCCCCGGCTTCACCGGCCCGCCACCGCGCTCCCCGGTCAGCCCCATGATCCCGCCCATGGCCTGGAACACGGTGTCGTAGCCTTTTCGGCGCGCATAAGGGCCGGTCTGGCCGAAGCCGGTGCAGGACAGCATCACGAGCTTTGGCGCGATCTCGCGCAGCTTCGGCCAGTCCAGGCCCCGGCGCTGCATCGTGCCGGTCGGGAAGTTCTCCACCAGCGCGTCGGATCGCATGGCCAAGGCGCGGATGATCTCCACCCCCTCCGGCTGGCGCAGATCGACGGTGATGCTGCGCTTGGCGCGGTTGCAGGCCATGTAATAGCCCGAGACCCGCTCGCCCCCGGGGCTGGTCGCGAAGGGCTCGAAGCCGCGGGTTTCATCACCGCTGCCGGGCTGCTCGACCTTGATGACCTCGGCGCCCAGTTCGGCCAGGATCATCGAGGCGAAGGGGCAGGCCAGGACCCGCGACAGGTCCAGGATGCGCAGGCCCTGCAACGGCGTCACGGCGTGATCATCCGCTTCACCGCCAGCATCATCTCGGGCGGCATGCTGGCGGCTTCTTCCGCGAGACGCAGCGCCTCGGCCTCCAGCGCCGCTGCCGGCACCACCCGGGCGACGAGGCCGAGCGCCTGCGCCTCGGCCGCCGGCAGTTTTCGCCCCGTCGCCAGCAGGTCGAAGGCGACCCCGCGCGGCACCCGCGCCGCCAGCGGCGGGCCGACGAGGTAGGGCAGGATGCGGTGCTTGGCCTCGGGCCAGGCGAACCAGGCGTCATCCGCCATCACCACCGCATCGCAGCCCATGGCCAGCGCCGCGCCCGCACCGACCGCACCGCCCTGGACCGCGGCGATCACCGGCAGGCGCAAGGTGGCGGGCAAAGCGAAGAGCAGCCGCATGGCCCCGCCGCGCGCCGCCTTCTGCTCGGGCGTGGAGGGCGCGCGCATCTCGGCCAGATCGCCGCCGGCGCTGAACAGCACGCCATTGCCGGCCAGGACCACGGCGCGCACCGCATCCTCCCCCGCCGCCGCCGACAGGGCTGCGATCAAGGCGGCGATGGTCGCGGTGTCCAGCGCATTGCGCTTCTCGGGGCGGTTCAGGGTGATGCGGCGGATGCCGTCCTGGTCGGCGATCAACAGGCTCATGCGAACAACCTTTGGCGGGCGGCCTCGGCCTCTTCGACCAGGCGGCGGAAAACCTCGGCGGCGGGGGGGCAGTCGGAGATCAGCCCGGCGGTCTGGCCGGCCTCCAGCTTGCTCTGGTCGATGTCGCCGTCGAGTGCGGCGGATTTCAGGCTGCGGGACATGTAGAGCGCAGCCAGTTCGGCCTTATCCATGCCCGCGCGTTCGGCGGCCTCGACCAGCGCGGTAAAGGCGTTGCGGATCTGCCGCACCGGCAGCCCCCCGCGCCCGACCAGGGTTGTGTCGCCAATACCCGCCGCCAGCACCGCCGCCTTGTAGGCGGGGTGGACCGAGGCCTCCTCCGTCATCAGGAAGCGGGTGCCGAGTTGGGCGCCCTCGGCCCCCAGCGCGAAGACGGCGGCGATGCCGGCGCCATCGGCGATGCCACCCGCGGCGATCACCGGCAGCCTCGTGGCCAGCACGACCGCGCGGGTGAGCACCAGCGCCGAGACCTCATCCGGCGCGGGATGCCCACCGGCCTCGCCGCCGACGACGATCAGCCCATCGACCCCGGCGGCCTCCGCCTTGGCCGCGTGTTCCGGGCCGGCCACGACATGCAGCCAGACCGTTCCGATGGCCCGGAACCGCGGCAGATGTGCCCGCGGCCCGCCCTGGCTGACGATCAGGATCGGCACGCGCTCGGCCTCGGCGATGTCGAGGAACTCGGCCGAGCGCTTGTTGTAGAGCGGCACGTTCACCGCGAAGGGCGCATCGGTCCCGGCCCGCACCTCGCGGATCGCCGCGACCAGCGCCTCCGGCCGCATCGGCCCGGCGGCGATCACGCCGAGCCCGCCCGCCCGCGCCACCGCCAGCGGCAGCGCCGCCGAGGAGGAGGCCCAGGACATGCCGCCCTGCACGATCGGGATGCGGATGCCGAGCAGCGCTGGCAGCCGCGACGGGAAGCGGAATTCGATCACCGGAGCGGGTCCCCCAAAAGCTGCGTTCTGTCTTGGCGAAGTGGCGCAGATGGTTGATGGTGTCAACGGAACAGCATTCAGACTGTGTTCGGGAGACTCTCACCATGACTCAATTCAGCCGCCGCGCCCTGCTCGGCACCGCCCTCGCGGCCCCGGCGATCGTCCCGGCGCTGGCGCAGGGCGCCTGGCCGAACCGGCCGGTGCGCTTCATCGTCCCCTTCGCCCCGGGTGGCCCGGTCGAGGTGCCGGCGCGGGTGGTGGCCGAATTGCTCTCCCGCACCATGGGCCAGCCCTTCATCGTCGAGACCCGCCCCGGGGCGGGCGGTGCCCTCGGGGTCCAGACGGTCGTGCAGGCGCATGATCCGCATGTGCTGCTCTTCACCACCTCCTCGGTCGCCATCGTGCCGGCGCTGATGCGCGATCCGGGCTACGATCCGCTGAAGGATCTGACGCCGATCTCCCTGGTCACCGATGCGCCGATCACCTTGCTCGCGCGGCCGGGTGGGCGGGTGAAGGACCTGGCCGGGCTGATCGCCCTGGCGCGGGAAAAGCCGGGTGAGATCTCCTATGCCTCCTCCGGCGTCGGCAGCACGACCCATCTGGCGGGCGCGCTGCTGGCGCAGAAGGCGGGGATCGACCTGCTGCACGTGCCCTATCGCGGCGCCGGGCAGGCGGTGAACGCCGTCTATTCCGGCGATACCGATTTGCTGGTCACCGGCACGATCGAGGCGATTCCCCATGTCCGCGACGGCCGTCTGATCGGCATCGCCATCACCGGCCCGCGGCGCATCGCCCCGCTGCCGGAGGTGCCGACGGTGGGCGAGGTCGTGCCCGGCTATGCCCTGACCATCTGGTACGGGATGTTCGGCCCCGCCGGCATGGACCCGGCCATCGCCACCCGCATCGTCGCGGACTGCGCCCCCTTGCTGCAAGGCGGGGTGCTGAAGGAGCGCATGGACGCCTCCGGCGCCGATTTGCTGCTGGACGGTCCTGGGCCTCTGGCCGAGCGGCTGGCGCGGGAGGTGCCGCAATGGAAAGCGGTCACCGCCGCCGCCGGCATCAGGGCCGAGTGAGCAGGCGCCTCAACGCCGCGACGGCCTCGGCCGGGCCTGGCACCGCCGTCGCCCCGGCGGCGGCCAGGGCCGCGAGCTTGGCCGCGGCGGTCTCCCGCTCCGCCCCCGCCAGCGCGCCGGCATGGCCCATGCGCGTGCCGGGTGGGGCGTGACGGCCGACGATCATGGCCACCACCGGCACTCGGCATCCGGGCAAAGCGGCGGCCAAAGCATATTCCTTGTCGCCGCCAAGCTCGCCGCAATAGAGCACGGCCTTGACCTCCGGATCGGCGGCGACGGCCCGCAGCCATTCATCCGGGTTGCGGCCGATCGCGGCATCCCCGCCCATATGCGCCACCAGCCGCTGGCCGAGCCCGGCCTCGGTCAGGATGCGCGCCAGGGTAAGCGTCAGGGTGCCGCTCCGCGCCAGCAGGGCCACCGGGCCGGGCGTGCAAAAATCCGGCGCGATGGAGCCGAGCACGCCAACCCCCGGCACGCAGAGCCCGAGCGTGTTCGGCCCGACCAGCCAGCACCCCGCCGCCCGCGCCGCCTGGGCCGCCGCCAGCGCATCATGCGCCGGCACGTATTCGGCGGCGGCGACGATGGTCGGGATGCGCAGATCGGCGCAGATACGCACCGCTTCCAACAGCCCCTCGGGCGGGGTGTAGAGCACGGCGGCATCGGCGGGCTCGGCCAGGTCGCGGGCGTCATCCAGCATCGGCAGGCCGTCCAGCAGCGTGCCGCCACGCCCCGGCGCGATGCCCGCGACGATCCGCGTGCCGGCGCCGCGCATGGCCGCGACCTGGGCGGCGGCATAGCGGCCGGCCGGGTTGAAGACGATCACCCGGCGGGGAAACCCTTGCGGAAACAGGATCATGGAGACGTCCGATGCGTTTGACAGAACATGAGGGCAAGGCGCTGCTGCGCCGGCATGGCATCGCAGTGCCGCATGGATCGTTGATTCACGCAACTGATCCGGCGCCGATTTGGCAGGGGCGCGGCGTCGCCAAGGCCCAGGTCCTGGAAGGCGGGCGCGGCAAGCGCGGCCTCGTGCGCCTGTTCGAGGCGGGGGGCATCGCCGAGGTTGTCGCCGGCGTCCGTGCCGCCGGGGCCACCGCCGTGCCGCTGCTGATCGAGGAGGCGCTGCCCATCGCGCAGGAATTCTACCTCTCGCTGCGGATCGACGGGACGGGGCAGGGGATCGGGCTGCTCGCCTCGGCCGCCGGGGGCATCGAGATCGAGGCGGCCGCCCCGCCTATCGCCATGACCTTCCAGGCGCAGGACCCGCATGCCGGGGCGAGCATCCTGGCGGCACTGGGGGCGGGCTTCCCCGCGGCGATCGCGCCGCGCATCGCGCGCCTGGTGCTCCGCCTCGCCGCGGTGCTGGTGGCCGAGGATCTGGAACTGCTGGAGATCAACCCGCTGGCGCTGCTGCCCGATGGGCGGCTGGTCGCGGCCGATGCCAAATGCCTGCGCGACGAGGCTGCCGGCTTCCGGCACGACCCGGCCGAGACGGCGGTCTCCGCCGCGCTGGAGGAGGCGCTGCGCACCCCCCTCGAACGCCGCGCCGCCGAGGCAGGGTTCAGCCTGGTCGAATTGCCTGCGGGGCGTGTCGCGCTGATCAGCGCGGGCGCGGGCCTGGGGATGATGCTGGTGGATCTGCTGGCCGATGCCGGGGCGCCCGCCGCCTGCTTCATGGACAATGCCCAGGGCGGACCGGCCGAAACCACGGTGCAGCGGCTGGCCATGGCCTTCGAGATCGCGGCGCGGCCGGAGGTCGGCGCGATCCTGTTCTGCACGACCCTGGCCTCACGCCCGCTCAAGGGACGGATCCAGGCCTTGGCCGCGGCCCTGCGCGCGGCCCCGCCGCCCAAGCCGCTGGTGGTCGCGATCGCCGCGGGGCATGCGGCGCTGGCGGGCTATTCCATGGCCGAGGCCGAGGCGAGCCTGCGCGAGGTCGGTGTCACGGCGCTGTTCGGGGAACCCCTGGCGGCGGTGGCCGAGGCGGCGCGTCTGGCCCGGGGCTGATCAGCCCCGGGTGTTGCGCGGCTCGCGGGGCACCGGCGGCTGCAGCACCTGGCGCGTCAGCGCGCTGGGCGCATGTGTGCGGGCCGGGGGGCGGGGGGCGACGCTACGGGCCGGGATCACCGGGGGCGCGGCGACGGGACGGCTGGCGCTGCGCGAGGGCCGGGCCGCCTGCGGCTGGCGCGCCGCCTGGGCCGGACGGGCGCTGCGCGTGGCACGGGCGGCGGCCTGCCGCGTCGTGCTGCCGCGGCTTGCGGCCGGGCGGGAGGCGGCGGCCCGGGCGGCGGCGGTGGCGCTGCGGTTGGTCATCCGCGCCGGCACCGAGGCAGCCGACGCGCGGGAGACGATGGCGGTGGAGCGGGTGGCCACAGGGGCCGTCACCGCGATGGCGACGCCCGAGCGGATGAAGCCCTGGTCGAGCAGGGCGGCCATATGCTGGTCCCGCTCGAACCAGGAGGATCCGCCGAACACCGCGCCGATCAGCCGCACGCCATCGCGCTGCGCGCTGGTGACGATGTTGAAGCCGCTGGCGCTGATGTAGCCGGTCTTGATGCCGTCGGCGCCTTCGTAGGAATCCAGCATGCGGTTGTGGCTGCGCAGCTGCACCCCGGCGACCCGCGTCCGTACGGTGGAGAAGTAGTGGTAGTGCTGCGGGAAGTCCGTGAAGAGCCGGCGGCCGAGCAGCGCCATGTCGCGCGCCGTCGTCACCTGATCGAGGTCGGGCAGGCCGGAGGCATTGCGGAAGGTCGTGTGGGCCATGCCGAGGGCGCGGGCGCGCAGGGTCATCGCCTGGGCGAAGCGCGCCTCGCTGCCGGACAGCGTTTCGCCGAACAGGGCGGCGACGTCATTGGCGCTTTTCGTGACCAGGGAGAGGATGCCCTGTTCCACCGTCAGCGTGGTGCCGGGTGGCAGGCCAAGTTTGGAGGGCGGCATCGCCGCGGCATCCTCGGTCATGGCGATGTGCTGATCGAGGCGCAGCCGCCCCTCCCGCACCGCCTCGAAGACCATATATAACGTCATCATCTTCGTCAGGGACGCAGGATGGCGCGTCTCATCGGCGTTGATGGCGACGAGAACCTCACCGCTCCGAAGGTTCTGGACAAAGCCGCTGTAGCGATCGCTGCCGATCTGCGCCTGGGCCCGGGAGGCAAAGAGGCTGAAGGCAAGGCCGGCGAAGGCGAGGCGGCCAAGGAGCGTCGCAATGCGCGGGAGGTTCATGCCGATCCGCCAGGTTTTCTTGGGGCCCACCCCCTGCGGACGCCCTCATAGGTTGCAAGCTACCCTTTGCCGGCGTCTGGCGTCATCCTGAACGTTTGAGGAACATTAGGCTGATTCAAGGCTTTGGCCGCTTCGTCTTCGCTTTTGGATGCGGCGGCGCGACCGATCGTCCGGTATCGGCCTTATGCTGCACTGCAAAAAAACTCCTTGCGTTATGGGCTGGCGATCGGCATATCTGTCTCGTGCTGCGGTGCAGCAAAGAACTGGCTGCCGCACGGGCCCGGGCCATGTCGGCCGGTCCTGAAACAGGTGACGGAGAATTCCCATGGCTGAGACCACGAGCAAGACCAATCCCGCCGAGAAGGTTGCCCGGATCGCGACCGAGACGACCGCCGCCGGCGTGGCGCAGGGCAAGAAGATGGTCGAAGAGGGCAGCGCCCGCGCCCAGAAGCTGATGACCGACGGTGCCACCCAGGCCCGCGCCGCGATGGAGCAGGGCGTTGCCCAGGCCTCCAAGTCGGCCGAGGACCTGATGAAGGCCGCGCAGGACGCGATGGACTTCAGCCGCGGCAATGTCGAGGCGCTGACCCGCGCGACCCAGGTCTACATGGCCGGCGTGCAGGACCTCGGCAAGCAGGCCTTCGCGATGCTGCAGGGCATGGCCGACCACGCCGTGGAAAGCGCCAAGGCGCTCGCCGCCGTGAAGTCGCTGAAGGAAGCCGCCGACGTGCAGTCCGCCTTCGCCAAGGCCGGCATGGAGCGCGCGATGAGCGAAGGCGCCAAGCTGCAGGAAGCCTCGATCAAGCTGGTCGAGACCTCCTCCGCTCCGATCGCCGCCCGCGTGACGGTCGCCTTCGAGAAGGTGTCCAAGCCCCTCGCGGCCTGAGACCGACCCATCGGAGGGGCGGTGATGCCGCCTCTCCACGCGCTTGACGCCGGCCCGGGTTCACCCCCGTGGCCGGCGTCGGCATTTGGCGGCCCCTCCGTCCTCCCCGGGGCTGCAACGCGCATTCCGGGCACAAACGACCCTTCACTCTTGGGGGGCGGTGCCGATATGATGTGCATTGCGGTGCTGTCTTCCGGGACAGTCGCACCTGTCCGGATGTCCGGCGGGGGACTTCACGATTGCAGGGCCGCGTGACGGCCCGGACGAAAGCCGACACCAAGGCGATGATCGACCACACCACCCGTTTCGACCCTGGCGTTTTGGCCGGCGCCAATGCCGCGCTGCTCCAGGCGACTGGTATCCGTGCCGCCGGCCCGAGCGACGCCCCGCCCGGCGGTGGCCAGAACAATGGTGGTGACGGCGTCAATACTGGCGTTGTCGTACGCACCAGGCCGAAGACCCGTAAGCCCGCGATGTACAAGGTGCTGATGCTGAACGACGACTACACGCCGATGGAATTCGTCGTGCATGTCCTCGAACGCTTCTTTCAGAAGAACCGGGACGAAGCAACGCGGATCATGCTGCACGTGCATCGGCGCGGCGTCGGCGTTTGTGGCGTTTTCACCTATGAGGTCGCAGAGACCAAGGTGACCCAGGTGATGGACCTGGCGCGGCAGAACCAGCATCCGCTCCAGTGCACCATCGAGAAAGAGTGAAACTACGGCGGTTTTCATCAGGGCGGGGAGGGCCGCCTGGCGCTTCGCGTCACGGGAGTTACATCTTGTGGCGACTGTTTGGCATTTCGCCCACAATCTGGGCCTAACATTACCCGCCGAAGCTGCCAACATGTGTATGACACGACACGGGGCCCGCGCGACACTGAGGCGCGTCGGCCCCTTCAGGGGAGCCTGCCGATGCTGTCCCGCAACCTCGAACAGACGCTCCACCGGGCGCTCGGTCTCGCGAACGACCGCAAACATGAGTATGCGACACTAGAACACCTTCTGCTGGCCTTGGCGGAAGACACCGACGCCACCACCGTCCTGCGCGCCTGTGGCGTCGATGTGGACCGGTTGAAGCGCGACCTCGGTGAATTCCTCGACAAGGATCTGGCCGGGCTGGTCTCCGATCGCGGGGCGGAGCCGAAGCCGACCGCCGGCTTCCAGCGCGTCGTCCAGCGCGCCGCCATCCATGTGCAATCCAGCGGCAAGGATGAGGTCTCGGGCGCCAATGTGCTCGTCGCCCTCTTCTCCGAGCGGGAGAGCCATGCCGTCTATTTCCTGCAGCTGCAGGACATGACGCGGCTGGATGCCGTCAACTTCATCAGCCATGGCATCGCCAAATCCCCCGGGCGCAGCCAGGCGCGGCCACCGACCGGTTCCAAGGATGGCGGCGGGCCGGAGGAGCCCGAGGAGAAGGAGCGCCCCGTCCGCGGCAAGGCTCAGGACGCGCTGACCAACTACTGCGTGAACCTGAACAAGAAGGCGATGGCCGGGAAGATCGACCCGCTGATCGGCCGCGACCCCGAGATCGAGCGGACGATCCAGATCCTCTGCCGCCGGACCAAGAACAACCCGCTTTATGTCGGCGATCCCGGCGTGGGCAAGACCGCGATCGCCGAGGGCCTGGCCAAGCGCATCATCGAGGGTGACGTGCCCGAGGTGCTGGCGAAGTCCACGATCTTCGCGCTCGACATGGGCAGCCTGCTCGCCGGCACCCGCTACCGCGGCGATTTCGAGGAGCGGCTGAAGGCCGTGGTGAACGAGTTGGAGGCCCAGCCGGGCTCCATCCTGTTCATCGACGAGATCCATACGGTGATCGGGGCCGGGGCGACCTCGGGCGGGGCCATGGATGCCTCCAACCTGCTCAAGCCCGCCCTTGCCCAGGGGACGCTGCGTTGCATCGGCAGCACCACCTACAAGGAATACCGCCAGCACTTCGAGAAGGACCGCGCGCTGGTCCGCCGCTTCCAGAAGATCGATGTGAACGAGCCCTCGGTCGAGGATGCGGTCAAGATCCTCCAGGGGCTCAAGACCAACTACGAGAAGCACCACAAGGTCCGCTACACCCCCGAGGCGATCCGCGCCGCGGTCGAGCTTTCGGCCAAGTACATCCATGACCGCAAGCTGCCGGACAAGGCGATCGACGTGATCGATGAGGTCGGCGCCTCGCGGATGCTGCTGCCGGAGAACAAGCGCAGGAAGACGGTGACGCTCAAGGACGTCGAGGACATCGTCGCCAAGATCGCCCGCATTCCGCCCAAGTCGGTCTCCTCCGACGACAAGGAGACGCTGCGGACCCTGGAGCGCGACCTGAAGTCGATGGTCTTCGGCCAGGATCGCGCGATCGACGCCCTTTCGGCGGCGATCAAGCTCTCCCGCGCCGGGCTGCGCGACATGGAAAAGCCGATCGGCAACTATCTGTTCAGTGGCCCGACCGGCGTCGGCAAGACCGAGGTCGCCAAGCAACTGGCCAAGGTGCTGGGGATCGAGCTGATCCGCTTCGACATGTCGGAATACATGGAGCGGCACAGCATCTCCCGGCTGATCGGCGCGCCCCCGGGCTATGTCGGCTTCGACCAGGGCGGCCTGCTGACCGACAGCATCGACCAGCATCCCCATGCGGTGCTGCTGCTCGATGAGATCGAGAAGGCCCACCAGGACCTCTACAACATCCTGTTGCAGGTCATGGACCATGGGAAGCTGACCGACCACAACGGCAAGACGGTCGATTTCCGCAATGTCGTGCTGATCATGACCACCAATGCCGGCGCGGCCGACATGGCCAAGCCGACCATCGGCTTCGGTCGCGACGTCCGCACCGGCGAGGATGAGGATGCGATCAAGCGCATGTTCACCCCCGAGTTCCGCAACCGGCTGGATGCGGTGGTGCCCTTCGCCGCGCTGTCGCAGGAAGTCGTGGGCCGGGTCGTGGACAAGTTCGTGATGCAGCTGGAAGCCCAGCTCGCGGATCGCAACGTGACCATCGAACTGTCCTCGGCCGCCCGCGAATGGCTGGCGGAACGCGGCTACGATCCGCTCTATGGCGCCCGGCCGCTGGCCCGGGTGATCCAGGAGACGATCAAGAAGCCGCTGGCCGAGGAGCTGTTGTTCGGCCGCCTGGTGAAGGGTGGCTCGGTGAAGGTGCAGCTCAAGGATGGCGCGCTTGCCTTCGACTACACCGAGGCACCGCCGCCGGCCCTGCCGAAGCCCGAGGCCGGGCCTGACGGGGATTCGGAAAAGGAACCGGAAGCCGTCGAATAAGGCTCCCCGCCTCCCATATGAAGAAAGCGCGGTCCGCAATGGCCGCGCTTTTTTTGTGGGAGAATGGAATGAGTGCCGTGAAGGACTGGCCCGCCTATAACGCCGCGCTGCGCGTGCAGGGCAAGGATATGACCCGGCTGCACCCCGAACTCATGAAGGGGTTCGGCGCGTTGAGCGCGGGTGCGGCGAAGACGCAGCATCTGGATGCCAAGACGCGCGAGCTGATCGCCTTGGCCGTGGCCGTCACCACCCGCTGCGATGGCTGTCTGGACGCGCATGTGGCCAAGGCTTTGAAGGCCGGTGCGACCAAGGCGGAAATGGCCGAGGCCCTGGGCGTCGCCATCGCCCTCAATGCGGGCGCGGCGCTGACCTTTTCGCTGCACGCCCTCGACCGGGCGGATCTGCCGCCCGCATAAAGAAGGGGGCGGCATTGCTGCCGTCCCCCTCCCTTTCGTTGACAGGCGCTGGCGTCAGGCCTTGTCGACGAGGTTCTTCACGGCGTCCTTGGCCTTGCCGACCGCCTGCTGGGCCTCGCCCTTGCGCTCCTGCACAATGCCGTCAGCCTGCATTTCCTTGTCGCCGGTCATCTTGCCGACGCCCTGCTTCACATTGCCCACGGCTTCGTTCGCGAGGCCCTTGGCCTTGTCACCAGTGCTGGTCATGGAGTGCTCTCCGTTGATGTTCCGGTCCGGCGGGAAGCGCCGGATCACTCGATAAACGCAGTGAGCAGGGGTTGGTTGCGCGACGGATCAGGCCTGCGCGGCGAGGGCTTCCTCCCGATAGGCATCCAGCACGCGCAGCCCGCCGCCCGATGTCTCGACATGCCAGAAGGTCCAGCCGTTGCAGGAGGGGGCCTCCTGCACCGCGGCACCCACCGAATGGATCGAGCCCGTGGCGGTGCCGCAGCGCAGCGTGCCATCCACACCGACCTCGGCCGACCAGCGGCGCTGGCGGTCGCTCAGCCGCGATCCGGGCGGAACCAGCCCGCGTTCCACCAGCACGCCGAAGGCAAGCCGTGGCTGTTCGCGCTTGGAGGGCAGTGCCAGGGCCGCACTCTCCGGCAATGGCACCACGGCGGCGATGCGGGCGCGGGCGGCCGCGGCATAGCCGGGGTCGCGTTCGATGCCGATGAAGCGCCGCCCCATCCGCCGCGCCACCGCCGCGGTGGTGCCGGTGCCGAGGAAGGGGTCGAGGATGATCTCGCCCGCATTGGTGCTGGCCAGGATCACCCGGTGCAGCAGCGCCTCCGGCTTCTGGGTCGGGTGCAGCTTGTCGCCCGCGGCATCGCGCAGCCGTTCATGCCCGGTGCAGAGCGGGATGTACCAGTCGCTGCGCATCTGGGTGTCGTCGTTCAGCGTCTTCATCGCCTGGTAGTTGAAGCGATACTTGCTGGCCGGATCGCGCGCGGCCCAGACCAGGGTCTCATGCGCATTGGTGAAGCGCCGGCCGCGGAAATTCGGCATCGGATTGGCCTTGCGCCAGATCACGTCGTTGAGGATCCAGAACCCCATGTCCTGCAAAGCCGCACCCAGGCGGAAGACGTTGTGGTAGGCCCCCATCACCCAGATCGTGCCGTCCCGCCGCAGCACCCGGCGGCATTCGGTCAGCCAGGCGCGGGTGAAGGCGTCATAGGTGGGCAGGTCCGCGAAGCGGTCCCACTCGTCATCCACACCGTCCACCAGGCTGTCATCCGGCCGGCGCAAGGTGCCCTTGAGCTGAAGGTTGTAGGGCGGGTCGGCGAAGATCGCATGCACAGAGGCGGGCGGCAGCCGGCGCAGAACTTCGAGGCTGTCGCCACACAGCACCTCATCCAGCGGCAAATCGAGCAGGGTCCCCACGCTTAGCCCTTTTTTCGCGAATCGGCAACCCGACCATGAGTCTCCCGAGTCGCGGCGTCAAGCGGCGGCGTAGGCGGCCTCTACCGGCGCGAAGCCGCGGCGGTGGTGCGGGCAGGGGCCGATCTCGGCCAGCACGGTCCGGTGCATCAGCGTGGGATAGCCCTGGTGGGAGGCGAAGCCATAGCCCGGCCACCGCGGATGCAGCCGCGCCATGCAGCGGTCGCGCGTGACCTTGGCGAGGATCGAGGCCGCGGCGATCGACAGGCTGAGCGCATCGCCGCCGACGAGGCAGCGCAGCGGCACCGCCAACACCGGGGGCTGGTTGCCATCGACCAGCACCAGCCCCGGCACCACCGCGAGCCGCGCGACGGCGCGCGCCATGGCCAGATGCGTCGCGCGCAGGATGTTCAGCCGCCCGATCTCGGTGGCCGATGCCGCGCCGATCGCGAAATGCAGCAGCCCGTCTCGCGCGGCGGCGCGCAGCGCGTCATGCGCGTCCTGGCGATGCCGCGCGCTGAGCCGCTTGCTGTCGTCGATCAGCCCGGCCAGGGCGGGGGAGGGGCATCCGAGGAAGATGACCGCCGCCGCCAGCACGGGCCCCGCGAGCGGGCCGCGCCCCGCCTCATCGACTCCGGCGACGAGGCCGCCGGCCTCAGCCTCATGCAGGAAATCCGGGGGCATCAATCCAACTGCGGGTAGGGGACGAATCCGAAGCAACTGACCACGTCGTTGAGGATACCATCGCGTACCACCAGCAGCAGCCTGTCGCTATGCTGTTCGATCCAGCGCGGCAGCCAGGGCGCGAAGCCAAGGCCGCGCAGTTCCAGCGGTCCGACCTCGTCCAGCACCACCGTCGTCAGCGCGGGGTTGGCGAATGCGCTCTCCATCCGCTCGGCCGCCCAGTAGAAGGCACCGGTGCGGAAGCGGAACCGGCCGACCTGCTGCACACTGGTCTCCGGCGCTTCGGTGCTGGCATCCATGGGCACCGCCGCGAGGTCGCGCAGGTCGCGGAACCAGCGGGTCGCACCCTCCTGCGGGCTCACGATGCCGCCGAGGCTGGGCTCCGTCACCGCACGCGTCATCAGGCGGGTGGTCTTGCCGGTATGCACCGGCCCGGTCAGGACGGCGACGCTGGGGCTGAAGTCGAACACCATGCCGGCAGTTTGCAGTGCAGCACGACAGGATGCCAGCAGTTACCGCAGCCCGAGCCGCCCCAGTGCGAGCAAAGCGGTATAGAGCCCCGCGACATGGGTCGCATGGCCGATGCCGCCCCCCTCGCCCATTTCAGCGAGGACCTCGGCCACCGGGCGCAGCAGCACGCTCATGGTCTCGCCCGGCTCGCGATGCGGGGCGGCGACAACCTCGGCATCCAGGGCGATGACGGTATGCACGCGATTGTTGAATTTGGCGGGCTCGGGCGAACGGGCGGCGATGTGGCGGGCGCCGGCGGCGCCGAAGCCGGTCTCCTCGCGCAATTCGCGCATCCCCGCGGTCACCGGGTCCTCGCCGGGGTCGATCACCCCGCCGGGCAGTTCCGTGACCCAGGCGCCGATGCCCTGGCGCCATTGCCGCACCAGCACCAGCCGGTCATCGGCGGTCAGCGCCACGACATGCACCCAATCGGGGTAGAGCTGGACATAATACGGGTCCAGCACCGCCCCGTCCGGGGCGCGGCAGCACTGGGCACGCAGGTCGATCCAGCGGTCCCGGACGAGGCTGCGTTCCGAGACCAGATCCCAGCCGGGCGCGTCCGCGCTCACTCGGCCGCCTGGGCATAGGCCTCGAGGGGCGCGCAGGTGCAGACCAGATTGCGGTCGCCATAGACATTGTCCACCCGCTTCACCGGCGGCCAGTATTTCTGCGCCCGGACGTAAGGCAGCGGGAAGGCCGCTTCCTCCCGCGTGTAGCCATGCGGCCAATCGGTCGCGGTGACTTCCTCGGCGGTGTGGGGGGCGTGCTTCAGCGGGTTGTCGGCGCGATCCAGGGTGCCGGCCTCGATGCGGGCGATCTCGCCGCGGATGCTCACCATCGCCTCGATGAAACGGTCGAGCTCGGCCAGCGGCTCGCTTTCCGTGGGCTCGATCATCAAGGTGCCGGTGACCGGCCAGGACATGGTCGGCGCGTGGAAGCCGTAATCCTGCAACCGCTTGGCGATGTCCTCAACCATCACCCCGGCCGAGGCCTGGAAGCCGCGGCAGTCGAGGATGCATTCATGCGCCACCATCCCTTGGCTGCCCTGGTAGAGGATCGGGTAATGCGGTGCCAGCTTGGCCGCCATGTAGTTCGCCGAGAGGATGGCGACCGAGGTCGCCTGCCGCAGCCCCTCGGCGCCCATCATGCGGATATAGGCATAGGGGATCGGCAGGATCGCCGCCGAGCCGAAGGGCGCGGCCGAGACCGGCCCATAGCCGGTGGCGGGACCGCCCGCCGCCAGCAGCGGATGGTTGGGCAGATGCGGCGCGAGATGCGCCGCAACCCCGATCGGCCCCACGCCCGGCCCACCGCCGCCATGCGGGATGCAGAAGGTCTTGTGCAGGTTCAAATGGCAGACATCGGCGCCGATGGCGGCGGGGCTGGTCAGCCCGACCTGCGCATTCATGTTGGCGCCATCCATGTACACCTGCCCGCCGGCCCCATGGATGATGGCGCAGGCCTCGCGGATACCTTCCTCGAAGACGCCATGGGTGCTGGGGTAGGTGACCATCAGCGCCGCAAGCCGGTCGGCGTGCTGCGCGGCCTTGGCCGCCAGATCGGCGAGATCGACATTGCCATCGCGGTCGCAGCCGACCACCACCACCCGCATTCCCGCCATCGCCGCCGAGGCCGGGTTGGTGCCATGCGCGGAGGAGGGGATCAGGCAGACATCGCGCTGCGTATCGCCGCGGGCGGCGTGCCAGGCGCGGATGGCGAGCAGGCCGGCGAATTCGCCCTGGCTGCCGGCATTGGGCTGCAGCGACACCGCCGCAAACCCCGTCGCGGCGCAGAGCCAGGCGGACAGCCGTTCGACCAGGGTCAGATAGCCGGCGGCCTGATCGGCGGGGACAAAGGGATGCATCCGCGCGAAGCCGGGCAAGGTGATCGGCATCATCTCCGCCGTCGCATTCAGCTTCATGGTGCAGGAGCCGAGCGGGATCATGCTGCGGTTCAGCGCGACGTCACGATCCTCCAGCTTTTTCAGGTAGCGCAGCATCGCGTGCTCGGAGTGGTAGGCCGAGAACACCTGCGCGGTGCAGAAGGGGCTGGTGCGCACCAGCGCCTCCGGCAGTGGCGCGGGGGCGGCCAGCGCGTCCTTCGCGCCGAGCACCAGGGCCAGCGTCGCGAGCGTCGCCTCGGTCACCACCTCATCCGTCGAGATGCCGATGCCCGTCGCGTCGATCCGGCGCAGGTTGATGCCGGCGCCAAGGGCCGCGGCCATGATCGCATCGGCGCGGGCGCCGGCCTCGATCGCGATGGTATCGAAGAAGATGTCATGGCGCAGCGTGAACCCCGCCTGCGTGGCGGCATCGGCCAGCATCCCGGCGGCGAGGCGCGTGCGCATCGCGATGCGGCGCAGACCCTCCGGCCCATGCCAGACCGCATACATCGCGGCCATCACCGCCAGCAGCACCTGGGCGGTGCAGATGTTCGAGGTCGCCTTCTCGCGGCGGATGTGCTGTTCGCGGGTCTGCAGCGCGAGGCGCATCGCCGGGCGCCCGGCGGCATCCAGGCTGACGCCGACCAGACGGCCGGGCAGCAGGCGCTTCAGCCCGTCCTTCACCGCCATATAGCCGGCATGCGGGCCGCCATAGCCCATGGGCACGCCAAAGCGCTGGGTGCTGCCGACGGCGATATCGGCGCCCATCTCCCCGGGTGGGGTCAGCAGGCAGAGCGACAGCGGATCGGCGGCGACGATGGCCAGACCGCCCACGGCATGGATGGCGGCGATCTCGGGGCGCAGGTCACGGATTTCGCCGGTGCTGCCCGGATATTGCAGCAGCAGCGCGAACGGCTTTTGGGCTGCGCAGGCGGCAACGATCTCGGCGGGCGCCACGACCTCCACGATTACACCGGCGGGGGCGGCGCGGGTGCGCAGCACGGCGAGGCTCTGCGGATGCAGATCGGCGGCGACCAGCAGCGTGTCGGACTTGCCCTTATGGGCGGCGAGGGCCAGCGCCACCGCCTCGGCCGCCGCGGTGCCCTCGTCCAGCAGGCTGGCATTGGCGACCGGCAGGCCGGTGAGGTCGGTGACCAGGGTCTGGAAGGTGACCAGCGCCTCCAGCCGCCCCTGGGCGATCTCGGCTTGGTAGGGGGTATAGGCGGTGTACCAGCCCGGGTTCTCCAGCACATTGCGCAGGATCACCGGCGGCACATGGGTGTTGTGGTAGCCGAGCCCGATCAGCGAGAGGATGTCGGACCGGTTCTGCGCCGCGAGGGCGCCGAGTTCGGCCAGCACCTCCGCCTCATTCACCACCGCCGGGATCGCCGAAAGGTCGGCGCCCGCGATGCTGGCGGGGATGGTGCGGGCGATCGCCGCCTCCAGGCTGTCGCAACCGATGGCGCGCAGCATCACCGCCTGTTCGGCGGCATCCGGGGCGATGTGGCGGCGGATGAAACCGTCATGATCGGCCAATGCGGCGAAGGCTGCGCGCCCGGACATCACAGGCTCTCCACATAGGCGGTGTAGGCGTCCTGATCGAGCAGATCGTCGAAGGCGGCGGCGTCGGCCAGTTCCATGCGGAAGAACCAGCCGGCCCCGGCGGGGTCGCTGTTCACCAGCGCGGGTTCGTCGGACAGCGCCGCATTGCTCTCGGTGATGCGCCCGGCCAGCGGGGCATAGACGTCCGAGGCGGCCTTGACGCTTTCGACGACGGCGACGGCCTCATTGGCCTCGACCTCGCGCCCAGCTTCGGGAAGGTCGACGAAGACGACGTCGCCGAGTGCCGTCTGCGCATGGTCGGTGATGCCGACGGTGGCGAGGGTGCCGTCCAGGCTGACCCATTCATGGTCCTTGGTGAAGCGCAGCATGGGGCGGCCTTTCAGCGGATGTAGCGATGGGGAACGAAGGGCAGGGGGGCGACGCGGGCCAGGACCGGCTTGCCGCGTACCATCAGATGCAGCGGCGTGCCGTCCACCGCCTGGGCGGGAGGCACGTAGCCCATGGCGACGGGCGCGTTCACCGTGGGGCCGAAGCCGCCGGAGGTGACGATGCCGATCGCCTCGCCGTCGGGCAGATGGATCGGCGTGCCGGCGCGGGCGGGCTGGCGGCCCTCGATGGCCAGGCCGACGCGGCGTCGGGCAGGGCCATCGGCGAGTTCACCGCGAACGCGATCGGCCCCGGGGAAATCGTCGGCCATGCGGCGGCGCTTGCCCATGGTCCAGGTCAGCCCGGCCTCGACCGGGCTCGTGGTCTCATCCAAATCCTGGCCATAGAGGCAGAGCCCGGCCTCCAGCCGCAGCGAATCCCGCGCGCCGAGCCCGGCCAAGGTGATGCCGAGGGCCAGCAAGGCGCGGGCGAAGGCCTCGGCCTGGTCGGCGGCGACGCTGATCTCGAAGCCATCCTCGCCGGTGTAGCCGCTGCGGGTGGCGATGACCTCGGCCCCCAGCAGGGTGGTTTCCGCGACACCCATGAAGGGCAGATGGGCGAGGGAGGGCAGCAACTCCGCCGCCTTCGGCCCCTGCACCGCCAGCAGCGCCCGGTCCGGCCAGGGCGTGAGGGTCACGCCGGGCGGCAGCAGGGATTCGATGCGCGGCAGGTCCAGATGCTTGCGGCTGGCGTTCAGCACCAGGAACAGCCGGTCGGGCCCAAGGCGCGCGCACATCGCGTCATCCAGGATGCCGCCATCCTCCGTGGTCAGCAGCAGATAGCGCTGCCGCCCGACGCGCAGCCCGTCGATATCGGCCGGGGTCGCGCGTTCCAGCGCCAGCGTGGCGCCGGGGCCTTCCAGGATCGCCTGGCCCATATGGGAGACGTCGAAGAGCGTGGCGCCGCTGCGGGTCGCGTTGTGCTCCGCCATGATCCCGCTGGGGTATTGGACCGGCATGGCGTAGCCCGCGAAGGGCACCATGCGCCCCAAAAATTCGGCGTGAAGCCCGGCAAGCGGGGTCTGCAACAGGGAATCGGCCACGGTCACTCCATCACAGCCGGCGTTTCCGCCGGTGTCGGTCCGTGGCCCCCCTCTGTCTGTGAACCTGAGAGATGCAGCCCACCGTGACAGGTGGCGCCTTGCTCCGTCGGTGCCATCCGGCTTGCGCCATCCGGGCTTTCCAGAGTCCCCTTCCCCACGCGGCCCTTGGTGCCTGAGCGTTTCCGGGGGCCGGTTGCGCCTTCGGCGGGGGTGTCGCCACCCCTCTCTCCCGCGTGGGATCAGCGGGTGCATCGGGTATGCCCGAGGGGTGGGGGGCGTGCAACGCTGATTCGCGGGGGAATGCGCGGCCGTGCTACCGCGCCGCGCATGGCCCGACCCGATCCGCAGACCACCCGCCTCCTGATCCGCCGCCTTTGGCGCGACCATGTCCGGCACCATCCGAGCGGCATCCTTGCCGCCATCATCGGCACCGTGGCGGTGGCGGGGCTGACCTCGCTCTATCCGCTGGCGATTCAGCAATCCTTCGACCTGTTCGCGGCCGGCGACATGGCGGTGGTCTGGCTGGTGCCGATCGCCATCATCGCGCTGACCTGCGCCAAGGCGGCGGCGCAGTATGGCCAGGCGCTGGCGGTGCAATCGGTGGTGCTGCGGGTGATCGAGGGCTTGCAGAACAGCCTGTTCCGCGCCCTGACCCGGGCCGATTTCGGCACCGTCGCCGGCGAGGCCCCGGCGCGCAACGCCGCCCGCTTCACCTCCGACGCCGCCGCGATCCGCGAGGCGCTGGCCAAGACCATTCAGGGCGTGGCGGATGTGCTGACCGTGGTGGGCCTCGTCGCCTCCATGATCTGGCTGGACTGGCAGATGAGCCTGATCGCCGCCGCCATGTATCCGATCGCGGCGGTGCCGATCATCAAGCTCGGCAAGCGCATCCGCCGCGCCTCCGGCGGCATGCAGGAAAGGGTGGGGGAGACGGCGGCGCTGCTGACGGAGTCCTTCGCCGCCGCCCGCGTGGTCCGCGCCTATCGGCTGGAGGAGGCCGAGGAGGCCCGCGCCGCCCGCGCCTTCGCCAATCTGCGCGAGGCACTGATGGGCATCGGCCGCAACCGCGCCCGCGTCGATCCGGTGCTGGAGGCCCTCGGCGGTTTCGCCGTCGCCGCCGTGCTGGCCTTCGTCGGCTGGCGAGTCTCGGTCGGTGTGGGCACGGTGGGCGAGTTCACCGGCTTTGTCGCCGCCCTGCTGATCGCGGCCCGGCCGCTGCGGGCGCTGGGCAGCCTGAATGCGGCGCTCCAGGAAGGGCTGGCGGGGCTGGCACGGGTGTTTGCGGTGGTGGACCGGCCTGCGGTGGTGGTGGATGCCGCCAATGCCGTGCCGCTGCCGCCTGGGCCGGGGCGGCTCGAATTCGCCGAGGTCGGCTTCACCTACACGGTGGGCGATGCCAAGGCGCTGGCAGGCCTCTCCTTCATGGCCGAGCCTGGCCGCACTGTGGCGCTGGTCGGCCCCTCGGGCGGGGGCAAGTCCACCGCCATCCAGCTGATCCCCCGGCTGTTCGACCCGAGCTTCGGCGCGGTGCTGCTGGATGGGATGGATCTGCGCGGGCTGAGCATCGCCTCGCTGCGCGATGCGATCGCCTATGTCGGCCAGGAAGCGGTGATCTTCGACGACACCGCCTTCGCCAATATCGCCTGCGGCCGCCCTGGTGCCACGCGCGAGGAGGTCGAGCATGCCGCCCGTGCCGCCCAGGCGCATGGCTTCCTGGCGGCCCTGCCGCTGGGCTACGACACCCCCCTCGGCACCGGTGGTGGCCGGCTCTCGGGCGGCCAAAAACAGCGGATCGCCTTGGCCCGCGCCCTGCTGCGCAACCCGCGCGTGCTGCTGCTGGATGAGGCGACCAGCGCGCTTGATGCCGAGAACGAGGCCGCGGTGCAGGCCGCGCTGGCGACGCTGCGCGCCGGCCGCACCACCATCGCCATCGCCCATCGCCTCGCGACGGTCAGGGATGCCGATCTGATCGTGGTGCTGGAAGCCGGGCGCGCCGTGGAGCAGGGCACGCATGAGAGCCTGCTGGCCGCGGACGGGCTCTACGCCCGGCTGGTCCGCGCCCAGGCCTTCACCGCCATAGCCTGAGGCACCTGGGCTTCCCCCTCGCTGCCGCCTGTCGGATGATGGCGGCAACGGAGGAGAAAACCCATGCCGGCCTATGCGCTCGAAGACCACATCCCGACCCTGCCGGCCGATTATTGGATCGCGCCCGACGCCCATGTCATCGGCCGCGTTCGCCTGGGGCATGAGGTCGGGGTCTGGTTCGGCGCGGTCATCCGCGGCGACAACGAACCCATCGTGATCGGCGACCGCACCAATATCCAGGAAGGCGCGATGCTGCATGTCGATGCCGGCTTCCCGATGGTGATCGGGGCCGATTGCACCATTGGCCACCATGCCATCCTGCATGGCTGCACGGTGGGCGAGGGCTCGCTGATCGGCATGGGCGCGACCGTGCTGAACGGCGCCCGCATCGGCCGCGGCTGCCTCGTCGGCGCCAATGCGCTGGTCACCGAGGGCAAGGAATTCCCCGATGGCAGCCTGATCGTCGGCGCGCCCGCCAAGGCGGTGCGGGTGCTGAGCGAGGAGGCCCAGGCGGGGCTGCTGCGCTCGGCCGCGAGCTACGTCAAAAACTGGCGTCGCTTCGCGGCCGGGTTGCGGCAGTTGTAGGCTACTCCACCTTCATGCCGGTCTTGCGGATCAGCGCGCCCCAGCGCGCCGTTTCCGCCTTGATGAAGGTTCCGAAGGCTTCCGGCGTGCCGGGCGCAACCTCTGCGGCCTCGGGCCCCATGCGACGCTGAAGCTCGGCATCGGCCAGGATTCGGTTCAGCTCCATATTCAGCCGCGCCACCACTGGCGCGGGCATACCGGCCGGGCCGACGAGCCCATACCATTGTGTCGCGTCGAAACCGGGCACGCCCTGTTCGGCGATGGTCGGCACATCGGGTGCGGCCACCGAGCGGGTGGTGGAGGAGACGCCGAGCGCCACCAGCCGGTTGTCACGCACATGCGGCAGCACGGCCGGCCCGCCGGTCATGGTGATGTCGAGGCTGCCGGAGATCAGGTCGCTCATCATCGGGCCGGTGCCGCGATAGGGCACATGCAGGAACTGGGTGTCGGTCGCATCGGCGAAGGCGGCCATGGCGATATGCGCCGCCGACCCATTGCCACCCGAGCCATAGGAAATCCCGCCCGGATCGCGCTTGGCCGCGGCGATGAGCCCCTGCACGTTGCGGGCCGCCACCTTGGCCGGATTCACCACCAGGATGTTGGCGACGCTCGCGACCTGGCCGATCGGCGCGAAGGCGGTGTCGGGGTCGTAGCCGAGGCGCGGATACAGGCTCGGGTTCACCGACAGCGTGCCGATATGGCCCATCATGATGGTGAGCCCGTCGGGGGCGGAGCGGGCGACCACCTCGGCCCCCACGGTCCCGCCGGCGCCGCCGCGATTCTCGATCACCACGGTCTGGCCGAGTGCGGCGCCCAGCGGTCCCGAGATCAGCCGCGCCAGGATGTCGGTGGTGCCGCCCGGGGTGAAGGGCACGACGAGGCGCATGGACCGATCCGGCGACCACCTTGCCTGGGCCTTGGCGCCGGGGGGCCGCAACAACAGCGCGGGGGCGGCAAGCAGCCCGAGCGAAAGGGCGGCGCGACGCGGGATCTGGATCATATATCCTCCTGCCGGGGCGGGTCAGGATGCCCCGGGCTTGGTGCAAGGTTACCGATAAATCTTTCGAATCCCGATAGACCCCTGCGCGATACCGGGCCACGATTTCGGCATGGGACGCGGCACGGCCGCAGGGGCAGTTTCGCGCCCGGCCGAACATCGCCCACCGGGAGAGAAACCACACCATGCGCAAGCGCGCCATTGTCATGACCCGCCGCAGCCTCGGGTTCGGGGCGTTGTTCACCCCTGCCATCGCGCGCGCGCAATCCGCTTGGCCCGACCGGCCCGTGACCCTGCTGGTGCCCTGGGCGCCCGGCGGGTCGAATGACGTCGTGGCGCGGCTGCTCGCCCCCGGCCTGTCCGAAGCCTTCGGCCGCCCCTTCATCATCGAGAACCGGCCCGGCGGCGGCGGCTCGGTCGGCATGGGCCAGGTCGTGCGGGCGCGGCCGGATGGCTATACCTTGCTGATCTCCTCGGCGAGCAATCACGTCATCAACCCCTTCGTGCTGCCCGACCAGGGCTATGACGTGCGCGAGGCGCTGGCACCCATCTCGATGCTGGTCGATGTGCCGAACGCGCTGGTGGTGCATCCCTCGCTGAACATCACCGACGTGCCGGGGCTGGTGGCGCTGCTGAAATCCACGCCGGGCGGCATGGCCTTCGGCTCCTCGGGCGTTGGCAGCACGAACCATCTGGCGGGCGAGTTGTTCCGGCTGAAGACGGGGACGGAGCTGACCCACATCCCCTACCGGGGGGGGGGCCCGGCCTTGGCGGATATGCTGTCCGGCACGATCAAGATCGCCTTCCAGAACCTGCCGACGGTGCTGCCCGCGCATCTGGAGGGGCGGCTGCGGATCCTTGGCGTATGCGGCGATACCCGCGTCGGCATCCGCCCCGAGATCCCGACCGTCGCCGAACAGGGTGTGACCGATTACGCCGTGCGCTCCTGGACCGGGCTGTTCGCGCCGGCGGGCACGCCCGCGGATATCCGGGAGCGGATCGCCGCGGTCACCCGCAGCGCGCTGACGCAGGATCTGGTGCGGACGCGGTTGACGGCGCTGGCCTCGGAATCGCTCTGGATGAACCCGGCCGATACCGATGCCTTCGTGCGGCGCGAATACGACCGCTGGGGGCCGGTGGTGCGGCAGGCGGGGGTGACCGCGGGGTAAAGCAGGGACGGGGCGGCTGGACAGATCCGCGGTGCGCCGGAATGCTGCGCCGCAATGTCCTTCCGCCCATTCCTTGCCCGTCTGGGTCAGCGCGTCTTCGCGCGCGGGGCCATGCCGCGCGTCAGCGTCATCATCGCGACCTGCAATCGCGCCGCCAGCCTGCCGGCGGCGATCGAGGGCCTGCGGCGGCAGCACTACCCCAGCTTCGAGGTCATCGTCGTGCCGGGCCCCTGCAAGGACGACACCTTGCAGGGGCTCGCCCGCTACCCGTGGCTGCGCGTGGTGCCCTGCCCGGAGGCCAGCGTCGGCCGGGCACGCAACATCGGCGTCGCGGCGGCGGCGGGCGAGGTGATCGTCTTTCTCGACGACGATGCCGTGCCGCGCGGCGCGGACTGGCTCGCGCTGCATGCCGGTGCCTATGTCGCGCCGGAGGTCGCCGCGGTGGGCGGCCATGTGTGGGATGCGGTGGCGGACCAGATGCAATGGCGGCTCTGCGTCTGCTCGCGCGACGGGCTGCCCGACACCGACGCGGCTGGCCCGGCGGAACGCTACCAGGGCCGGGGCGCCGATCCCTTCATCTACCTTGCCGGCTGCAACATGAGTCTGCGCCGCAGCGCCATCCAGCAGGTCGGCGGATTCAACGAGGCCCTGCCCGCGAACTACGATGATGTCGACATCTGTCGCAGGCTGATCGACGCCGGTCTGCGCATCCGCGTGCTGCCCGAGGCGCTCGTGGATCATGCCTATGCCCCCAATGCCAATCGCGATGGCCAGGGGATGATCGTCGATCCCTACCGGCTGATCGTCAGCTACGCGGTCTTTGTCGGGCATAACCCGGTGCCCGGCGCCGCGCCGGATGCGGCCGAGACGCTCACGCGCCGCTGGGCCGGGTCGTGGCGCGAGAATGCCCGGTGGCGCGCCGAAACCGGCCAGCTTGCCGAGGCCGCGCTGCCGCGCTTCCTCGAACGGATCGAGGCGGGTGAGCGGGAGGGGCTGCGCCTGGGCGCGCAGCCGCGCCTGCACCGGGCCTTCCCGGCAGCCGATCCGGCCGCGTTCCGCCCCATCCGGCATGCCGCCTGACCGGCGCTTGCCGTCGCCCGGGGCAGCGGCGAATGTCGGCGCACAACAGCCAAGACAGGGCCGGACATGTCCGACACGAAACCCACCCCCTGGATCGATCCCGAAGTTCTGGCCGCCCAGACGCTGCTGCGGGAAAAAGGGGTCGCCCCCGGGAACGCCCAGCTCCAGCCCTTTCCCGAGGCGCGCGCCGCCACCCGCGCCTATCAGGCGGCGCTGAACGAGGGCGGGCCAGCGCTTCCCGCCGTGACCGAGCACCTGGTGACCGGCGATTTTCCGCAGGTGAAGGTCCGGCTCTACCGCCCCGAGGGCAGCGCGCCGCAGCCTGTGTTCCTGCATGTGCATGGCGGTGGCTTCGCCTTCGGTGACATCGACTCGCTCGACCGCTGGAAGCGCGAGCTGGCCGCGGAAACCGGCGCCGTCATCGTCGGGCTGGACTACGCGCTGTCGCCGGACCATCGCTACCCGGTGGCGTTGGAGCAGGTGCTGGCGGTGCTGCGCTGGCTCCGTGCGGAGGCATCGGCCCTTGGCCTCGATGCCGACCGCATGGGCATCGCCGGCGATTCCGCCGGTGGCAACCTGGCCCTCTCGGCACTGCTGGCGCTGCGCGATGCCGGGGAGCCGGGGCCGCGCTTCGGCGCCATCATCTATGGGATGCTTTCGGCCGAGCATGACAGTGAGTCTCATCGCGACTGGGGCGATGGCACCTATGGCCTCTCGACCGACAAGCTCGCCTGGTATTGGGACCTTCATCTCGGTGGCGCGACGGCGAGCCATGGCTATCCGCTGCATGCCGACATGGCGGGGTTGCCGCCGCTGCTGCTGCTGGCGGCGGGGTTGGATCCGCTGCTGGACGATACGCTGAAGCTCGACCGCAAGCTGACCGCCGCCGGGGTCGAGCACAGCATGACGCTCTATCGCGGCGTCCCGCATGGCTTCATCGGCCAGACCGCGCTGCTGTCCCAGGCGCAGGAGGCGCGGCGGGCGGTCGCGGCAGGGATCGCGCGCTACCTGTGATACCGCGCGCCTGACATCCCACCCGCGTGCCGCGTGCCGCCTGACGCCGCGCGCCATCATGACGTTGCCGAAAACGAGACGATCGGCGAAGTCCGGGCTCGCGCCGCCGAGGTAGGCTGCCGCGTCAGCCGCCCAGGCTGCGCGCCACGAAGGGCAGGAAATGCGCGACGGGCGGCGTCTCCAGCCCGGCGATCTTGGCTTCCTCGTCATAGCGGCGCAGCCGCACCGCGGCTTCGGCCTGGGGCAGGGCGCGGAAGGCCGCGACCTCCTCCGCCGACATCGGTCCGCCTTGCAGGCTGAGGCTCAACACGCTGTCCGGCGCCAGCTTGTCGAAGTATCCGGGCTCGGTCGCGCAGAGGAAGCGCTTGGCGGCCACATGCAGCCGCACCGGTTCGGTCACCTCCGGCGGGAAGGCGCGGGCGAGCCAGGCGTGGCCGTATTCCTCATGCTTGTCGTCCACGCCATCCTCGGCGGGGTTTTCGCCAAGGTCATGCACCAGATGGCCGATGTCGTGCAGCAGGGCCGCGGCGACCAGCGCGTCCGGCTCGCCCTCGCGCTCGGCCTGCCAGGCGGCCTGCAAGGCATGCTGCCTCTGCGTGACGTCATGCAGGCCGTAGCGGCCATCCGCCCGGCCCTCCATCATCGCGCCGATCTCGGCGACCAGCGCCGCGCGCTCCTCTGCCGTGCGCTCCTCTGCCGCGCGCTTCTCTGGCGTCATCATGATGGTCATGTCCTTCCGCTCGGGACTGGCGCCGCCAGGGCGCCGGAGGTCGGGGCCAGTCTCTCCCGCCGCCGGGCGAGGCGCCAGAAGCGCAACAGCGCAAAGCGCGCACGCCGCGGCGGCTCCGGCGGCTGGTCCGGTGGGCAGGGCAGCGCTGCTTCCCCCAGGCGCAGGCGGAACAGCGCGCCGCCCTCGGGGGCCACGCCGACCTCGACGCTGCCGTGGTGAATGTCGGCGGCGCGCTGGACGATGGCGAGGCCGAGGCCGGAGCCACGCCGTTGGCTCGCGATGCGCCGGCGGGCGCGCCAGAAGCGGCGGAACACCGCCTCGCGGTCCTGTTCCGGCACGCCGGGGCCGGAATCGGCCACCTCGATCTGCCCGGACGCGCTGAGGGTGAGGCGGACGACGCCCTCCTCCGGGGCATGGCCGATGGCGTTCTCCAGCAGGTTCATCACCGCCTGGGACAGGGCTTCCTCATGCGCGCGCAGGATCACCGGCGCGGCCGGCAGCTCCACCAGCAGCGAGACCCGCTTCTGGTCGGCCAGGGAGAGCACGAAGGCGGCGACCTCGCGCACCAGCCGGCTCACGTCCAGGGCCGCGTCGGGCACCGCCTCGGTATCGTCCAGCTCGGCGATGGCCAGGAGCTGGGCGACCAGCCGCTCGAACACCGCGAGGTCGGCGCCGAGCAGGGCTGCCGTATCGCGCTCGGTCAGCAGTTCGATCCGGGCGCGCAGCACCGCGAGCGGGGTGCGGAACTCATGCGCGGCATCGGCGGTGAAGGCGCGCTGGGTCTCCCGCGCCGCCTGCAGCCGCGACAGCATCGAATTCACCGCCTGGACCAGGGGCAGGATCTCCGAGGGCACGTCGGCCTCCGCCAGCCGTTCGGCGGGGCGGGAGGGGTCCAGCAGCTCCGCCCGCCGCGCCAGCAGCCGGACCGGCTGCACCAGCCGGTGCATCACCACCATCGCCACCGCGGCCAGCGCGATCAGCACCGGCAGCATCACCACGAGCCCGACGCCCAGGGCAAAGCCGTTGCGGGCGTCATCCAGCAGGACGTCCGGATGCTCCTCATCCTCGGCGACCTGGATCGAGAGGGGGACGCCATCGATCTCGGTGCGGATGACGATGCCGGTGAAGACGGCGTCGCCGCGCTCCATCTCGAAGGGCACCGGGCGGCGGCTGCCGGGGGGCATGGGCTCGGCCAGCGGCACCGAGGTTCCGGCGCCCAGGATCAGCTTCCCTTGGGCATCCACCACCGCATAGGCCGCCCGGCCATAGACGATGGAGAAGGCCGCGGCGACATCGGAAGGCAGGTTCAGGCGCCACTCTCCGTTCTCGTCGCGGCGCAGGTGGCTCGCGATCATCTCGGCCCGGCCTTGCAGGGCCCGGGCCTCGATGCGGTCGATGATCTGGTTGTTGCGGATCGAGAGCAGGATCAGCAGCGCCACGGTCATCGTCGCCAGCGCGATCAGCAACGCCGCGCTGAACACCATGGCCAGGGAGCGGCCCTCGCGGGTCACGGCAGTTTCTCGTGCACGAGGCGGTAGCCCTGGCCGCGTTCGGTGCGGATGCCGACATCCGTGCCGAGCTGCGCCAGGCGCTTGCGCAGGCGCATCACATAGACCTCGATCGCATTGGCGCCGATGTCGCGGTCAAAGCTGCCGAGCGCCTCCTCCAGCGTGGATTTCTGCACGACCCTGGGGCTCGCGCGCACGAGCCATTCCAGCACCGTCAACTCACGCCGCGGAAAGCTGTGCAGCGTATCGCCGATCGTGACCATGCGAGAGGCCGGATCGACCGCGAGATTGCCCAGGCGGTACACCGCCCGCGGCGGCCCGGCGGCGCGGCGCAGGATGGCGCCGAGACGGGCGACCAGCTCATCCATCGCGAAGGGCTTCACCAGATAGTCGTCGGCCCCGGCGTTCAGCCCGAGCACCCGGTCCGAAATGCGCCCGCGCGCGGTGGTGACGAGCACGGGCAGCGCGTCGCCCCGCCGGCGCAGGTCGCGCAGCAGGGCGAGGCCGTCACCATCGGGCAGGCCGAGGTCGAGCACCAGCGTCTGGTAGCTGACGACCCCCAGCGCGGCCTCGGCATCGGCCCAACTGGCGACGGTATCGACCGACCAGCCGGCGCGCCGCAGCCCCTGGGCCATCAGCTCGCCCAGATGGGGGTCATCCTCGGTCAGGAGCAGTCGCATCGGGGGTGGCAGTCAGCCCCGGGGCCTGATGGCGGCCGCCGGAGAACAAGCGTCATGGAGGCCTGCGCGGCCCGCCGTCGTCAGCGTCATGACAGAGTGCGCCGCTCGCCTCCCCTGCATCGGCATGGGTGCGTCCCCCTCGTTGGCAGGACCCGAAATCATGGTTGCAGTACACGTGCCGAGGTCCAAGCCTAACACCCCCCCATCTGAACCCGTGCGTGCCGTCCCCGCCGCCCTGGGGCGGTTCGCGTCGGCACTGCCACTTTCCCATGATCCGGATGCGATGCGGGGGCAAGCCTGAGCCTGCCGGCCGGGCCTGTGCCGCGGCAAGAAGCCGCCGGTGGTGAGGCCCATGCGGTTTGAAACCAGGCGCCTGACGAAGCGAAGCGGCCGCAAGGGTGACGCCGTATAGGTGAGGAAAACTCACCAAAGGAACCGAAGAAATACTTTGACCAACCCTTCCCGTGATCGCAAACAGTGAGCAATAAAGCCACGCTCCCTCGCCTGAACCGGGAGCGACCAACGATAAGCGCCGAGGGAATGTCATGGGTCAGCAGCAGATGCACCAATCATTGGGCGGCCACGCGCACCGCTGCGGCCAGGACCCGCGGCGGTGAAGCTGTTCTGGTCCTCCCGTTCCCCCTTCGCACGCAAGGTGATGGTCGCGGCGCATGAGCTTGGTATCGCCGACCAGATCGCGCAGGAACGCGTCGTCGTCTCGGTCGCCGCTCCCAATGATACCGTGCTGCACCACAACCCGCTCGGCCAGATCCCGACCCTGGTGCTCGACGATGGTACCGTCTTCTTCGATTCCGCGGTGATCCTGGAGGTCCTGGACCAGCGCCATGGCCCGTTGCTGTTCCCGACCGATCCCGCCGCGCGTTTTCCGGTGCTGCGCCTCCAGGCGATCGGCGACGGGCTGATGGAGAACAGCGTGCGTCGTCTCGGCGAGAGCACCCGCGGCGTGCTGGTCTCCGCCCCGCATGTCGCTGCCGCGGTGCAGAAAATGTCGCGCACGCTGGACTGGCTGGAGGCTGAGGCCGCAAGCCTCGCCTCGCTGAACGCCGGCAGCATCGCCATCGCCTGTGGTCTCGGCCATCTGGATTTCCGCTTCGGCGCCGAGGATTGGCGGCCCGGGCGCCCGGCGCTCGCCGCCTGGCATGCCGGCTTTGCCGAACGGGCCTCGATGCGCGCGACGGCCCATCGGGACGAATACTGAGAGGCATGGCCTGGCAACTGCCACCGCTCAATGCATTGCGCGCCTTTGAGGCGGCGGCGCGGTATGGCAGCTTCGCCCAAGCCGCCGAGGAGCTCTGCGTCACGCCTGGGGCGATCAGCCGGCAGGTCAAGCTGTTGGAGGCGAACCTTGGCGTGCAGCTCTTCGTCCGCGCCAATCGCCAGGTGCGGCTGACGGCCGAAAGCGCGCAATACGTCGCAACGCTGACCGAGCTGTTCCGTCGCCTGGATGTGGCAACCGGGCGGCTGCGGGATGCGCGCCGGGAGCGGCCGCTGCGGATCATGTGCTCGGCCAATGTCGCGACGCGCTGGGTGTTCCCGCGGCTGCGGATGTTCCATGCACAATATCCGAACCGCCATGTGTTGCTCACCACCTCGCTGACCTCGGCGGCGGTCGCCTTCAGCTCGGACAGCGCGGATATCGTCATCCGCCTCGGCACCGATGACTGGCCGGCCGATGTCGTGGCGCACCGGCTGTTCGACAGCGAGCTGACGCCCGTGTGCAGCCCGCGCCTGCTGCGCCACGGGCCGCGGCTGCGCGAGCCCGAGGATCTGAAGAACCATACGCTGCTCTGTTCGGACATCCGCCCGGCGGGCTGGGGGCAATGGCTCGCGATGGTCGGGCTGCCGCCGCTCGAAACCTTCAACGCGCAGAAATTCGAAAGCTCGGCGCTGGTCTATGAAGCCGCCGCCGAGGGGCTCGGCATCGCCATGGGCGAGAAGCATCTGGTGCGCGACGAGCTGCGCTCCGGCCGGCTGGTGGCGCCCTGGCCGATCAGCCTGCGCCAGCCGGAAGCCTTCTACCTGATCTACCAGCGCCAGATGCAGGCCACGCCGCAGTTGCGGGAGTTCCGTGACTGGATCCTCCAGCAAGATCCGGACGCCGAGCGTGTGCTGATGCTGCCGCGCGCGGTGAGATCCCGCGCGCCGTGATATCCCAGGTCCAACAGGAGCAACGCCACATGGCGAAGAAGAACAAGAACGTCATCATCACCTGCGCCGTGACGGGCTCGACGCTGACGCCCTCGATGTCGCCTTACCTGCCGGTGACCGCGGATGAGATGATCACGCAATCGGTCGATGCCGCCAAAGCCGGCGCCGCCATCCTGCATTTCCATGCGCGCGATCCGAAGGACGGGCGCCCGACCAATGATCCCGCAGTCTGGCAGAGCTTCCTGCCGACCATCCGCGCGCAATGCGATGCGGTGATCAACATGTCCTGCTCGATGGGGGCCACGGCCGAGGATCGTGCCTCCTCCGCCATGGTCATGCGGCCGGAGATCGCGACCGTCATCGTCGGCTCGATGAACTACGGCCGCTTCAAGAAGGCGCAGGACCAGGGCGTCACCGACTTCAAACATGAGTGGGAGCGGGAGTTCTACGGCCCCGATTCGCACCACCTCGTCACCCAGAACACCTTCTTCAAGATCGACCGGCTGATCGACATCTTCCTCGAACAGGGGTTTCTCATGGAGTTCGAGTGCTACGACGTCGGGCACCTCTATATCCTTGAGCACCACCTCAAGACCCGGACGCTGCCGCGCCCGATCATCGTGCAGTTCCTGACCGGCATTCTGGGCGGCATTCCCTCGGACATCGACCATCTGCTGCATATGAAGCGGACCACGGAGCGGCTGTTCGGCGAGGAGACCGAGATCTTCACCCATGGCACCGGCCCCGATAACATGCGCGCCGCGGCCTATGGCGCCCTGATGGGCACCAGCATCCGCATCGGGCAGGAGGACAACCTCACCGAACGGCCGGGCCGGCTGTTCAAGTCGAATGCCGAACAGGTGCAGAAGATCCGCCGCATCCTGGAGGAATTCGACATCGGGATCGCGACGCCGCAGGAAGCACGGCAGCGGTTGGGCCTGCCCACGCCCTGACCCCGCGCCACTTCAAAGGAAGCAGCATGACAGCCCATCCCGACCGGCAGGTACCCGGCGTCTATCATCGCCAGATCGGCGACATCACGGTCACCGCGCTGCATGACGGCTACCAGGATGTGGCGATGAGCAGCGTGCTGCGCATTTCGGCCGAGGAGGGCGGGGCCATGCTGGGCGCCGCCTTTCGCCCGGCGCGGCGGACGCAGGTGAATGCCTTCATCATCCGCTCCGGCGGGCGCATCGCGCTGGTCGATGCCGGCTGCGGTGGTGGCGCCAAGCCGACGGTCGGCTTCCTCGCCGCCAATCTCGCCGCCGCCGGCGTGCTGCCGGGGGAGGTGGATACGGTGCTGATGACGCATCTGCATCCCGATCACTTCGGCGGCCTCGCCGATCGCGAGGGCCAGGCGATCTTCCCCGAGGCAGAGCTGAAGCTGCATGCCGACGAGCAGGCCTATTGGTACGACGACGCCGCGATGATGCGCGTCGCCGATATGGCGCGGCGGGAGATGTTCTTCGGGCAGGCGCGGTCGCGCCTGGCGCCCTATCGCGAGCGGACCAGCACTTTCACCGGTGGCGATGTCTTCCCCGGCGTCACCGCGATCCCGCTGCCGGGCCATACCCCGGGGCATACCGGCTTCATGGTGGCCTCGGGCGGGGAGTCGCTGCTGATCTGGGGCGATATCGTGCATGTCCCCGAATTGCAGATCCCCCGCCCGGAGGTGGTGATGGCCGTGGATGTGGACCCGGCCCAGGCCGAGGCCACGCGACGGATGATCTTCGACCGCGTGGCCAGCGACCGGCAGGCCTTCGCGGGGATGCATCTGCACTTCCCCGCCTTCGCGCATATGGCGCGGGAGGGTGCGGGCTACCGGCTGGTGCCGGATGCCTGGAGCATGGACCTGCGAGGCGACGCCCCGACGGATCTGCGCGGCGACACCCCGGCCTGAAGGAGCACCCGATGCCCTGGTTGAACACGCGCGAGGTGGCCCTGCGTTACGAGCTGGCGGGCGAGGGGAGCGAGACCCTGCTGCTGCTGCATGAGATGGGCGGCACGCTCGAAAGCTGGGACGGGCTGCTGCCCTTCCTGCTGCCGCGATTCCGGGTGCTGCGCTACGACCAGCGCTGCGCCGGGCTGTCGGAGAAGCCGCGCGCGCCCCTGACCATGCCCGATGCCGGGCGGGATGCGGTGGGTTTGCTGGAGGCGCTCGGGATCGCGACCCCGGTCGTGCCGATCGGCACCGCGGTTGGCGGCGCGGTGGCGCTGCATCTGGCCTCGGCCTGGCCGGCGCGCGTGCGGGGGGTCATCGCGACCTCCCCCGCGACCGGCGTGCCCGAGGCGGCACGCGCGACCTTGCTCGACCGCGCCGACCAGATGGAGCGCGAGGGCGCGCGCAGCCTCGTCGATGCCGGGCTGGACCTGGGCTACCCCATGCCCTTGCGCGGCGATGCGGCACGTTTCGAGAATTGCCGGGCGCAGCGCATGGCCGCCGACCCCTTCGGCCAGGCCGCGACCATGCGGATGCTGGCCGGGCTGGATATGGCGGCTGAGCTTGCCGCCATCGCCTGCCCCGCGCTGATCCTGGCGGGGCGGCATGACCTTGGCCGCCCGCCGGATCGCGTGCACGCGGTGGCCGATGCCATCCCCGGTGCTGCGTTTCGCGTGCTGGAGAGCGGGCATTTCATGGCGATCCAGACGCCGGAGCTTCTGGCCGCGGAAATAACGGATTTCCTCGGCCGCCTATCAAAGGCGCCAGCCGGATAAACGGCCGCGCGATAACAGGGAGGACACAACAATGGCCACAAGACGCCAATTCGCCACCGGGCTTGCCGTGCTGGCGCTGTCACGGCACGCCTTTGCGCAGGGCCGCTACCCGGACCAGCCCGTAAAAATCATCGTGCCCTTCCCGCCGGGCGGGCCGGCCGATCTGGTCGGGCGCCTGCTGGCGCGCGGGCTGACCGAGCAGTTCAACCAGACCTTCGTGGTCGAGAACCGGGCCGGCGCCGGCGGCATCGTCGGGGTCGAGGCCGTGGCCCATTCACGGCCGGATGGGCTGACGCTCGGCATCGGCAGCAGCGGGGCGCTGTCCGTGCTGCCGAATCTGATGCCGCGCATGCCCTATGATGTGGCCAAGGACATTCAGCCGATCTCGCTGGCCATCGCGGTGCCGCAGGTGCTGGCGGTTCATCCCTCGGTGCCGGCGGCCACGGTGGCCGAGCTGGTGGCGCTGGCGAAGCGGCAGCCGGGGAAGCTGAACTTCGGCTCCTCCGGCAGCGGCAATTCGCTGCATCTCGCGGCCGAGCTGTTCCGGGCGCGGGCGGGGGGGATCGACATCGTGCATGTCCCCTATCGCGGTGCGGCGCCGGCGCTGACGGATCTCGTCGGCGGCCAGGTGCAGATGATGTTCGGCGATGTGCCGGTGATGCTGCCGCAGATCCGCGCGGGCACGATCCGCGCGCTGGGCGTCACCTCGGCCGAACGCTCCACGGCGCTGCCGGATGTGCCGACCATGGCCGAGGCAGGGGTGCCTGGCGTGGAATCGGAGAGCTACTACGGGCTGATCGGCCCCACGGGCCTGCCCGCCGACCGGCTGGAGGCGCTGCACCAGGCGGTGAAGGCGGCGTTGCAGACCCCGGGGGTCCGTCAGCCGCTGATGGAGCAGGGCGGCCGCATCATCGCCAATTCGCCCGCGGAGTTCACCGCCTATATCCAGGCCGAGGCAACGAAATGGGCCGAGGTGATCCGCTTCTCCGGCGCCAAGCTGGAGTAGGGTGTCAGCGGCCGGCTGCCAGGAGTCAGGCTGCCAGGATCGCCTCGACGATCTCCTGCACCTCCAGCGCCTCCCGCAGGGTGGCGAGGGGGTGCGGGGTGCGACGGGTCATGGCGGCCACGCCGTGCAACTGGCCGCGCAGCACCATCGGCCGCATGCGCTCGTTCGGCACGGCGTCCGGTGCCTGGGTCCAGGTGCCATCGGCGCCCGCCTGTTCGGCAAAGGACCAGTCGCGCAGGCGGATGGCGCCATTCAAGGTCCAGGTATTGTGGTCGTCCTGCTCGGTGGTGCCGACGCCCCCGGTCAGCGTCACCGGCACGCCGCCCGCGGTCAGCCGCGCGCGGATCGCCGTCTCGGCGCCCTGGCCGGCGGGGTAGGTGGTGGCGGCCTCCACCAGCGTCAGCGGCCCGAGCCGCCGGCGCGTCAGGAACAGGAAGTGGGAGACGACCTCCCGCGTGAAGCCACCCTCGGCGCGCAGCGCGAGCCAGCTCGCCGCATCCTGCTGCCAGCCACGCGGCCAGGTGGCGAAACCCACCTCGATCGCCAGCGCCTCGGGCGTGAGCTCGCTCTGCCATCGCGCGAGCTGGGCGACGGCGGGGGAGGAGGCCATGGGGAAGTTCACCGCGGCCCGCGCGCCACTGGCCTCGGCCCGGGCGACGAAGGCGCGGGCGGCGGCGAGGTCGGTCGCCAGCGGTTTTTCCAGGAACACCGCGCGGCCGGCGGCAAGTGCTGCCTCGGCCAGCGGGATGTGTGCTGCCGGCGGGGCGGCGATGTAGAGGCACTCGCAGGCGGCGATCACCGCCTCGACGGAGGCCAGCATCGGCACGGCGCCGGAAATCCCGGCCAGCCGCGCGGCCGCCTCGGGTGCCGGGTCCCAGACGCCGACCGGGGTGACGGCGTCGGTCGCATGGCCCAGCGCGGCCCGCAGCAGGCGTTCGCCCATGATGCCGAAGCCGATGATGCCGAGGGCGATAGGGGCGGACATGGCGCGACTCCGAGGATAAGGGGGCGGACCCTAGCCGCCAGCCCGATGCCTCGCCACCCGGCCCTTGGATCGGCTCGGCGCCGAGGGGCGCGCGCCAATGGGCCAGCCGCTCCTTCAGGGCGCGGTCGCGGATATAGGGCGAGGCCTCGCGCGCCCTGTTCGCCGCGGACCGCGACCGCTTCGCCGGCACAGGCCGGGCGATGTCAGGGCCATGCCGAGCGCCTCGCCTGGGGGGCTTCCCCGCCGGCGCCGTGATCCGCTACAGCACCGCTGGTCGCAGCGCCCCGTGCTTTCCCCGGTCCCGGAGGCAGACGGCGGGTCTGAATGCCAGGGATGGAAATGGAAAGCGACCAGGTCGATTCTCGCGTGATCACCGCCCAGATGCGCCGGGACCGGATGCGGCTGGCCGCGGCGCAGGCCGAGCTCTCCGCCCTGCAGCAGCGGGTGGCGGAGCTTGAGAAGGCCCATCCCGTCAGGGCCGTCCGCGCGCTGCGCCGCACCGCGCTGGGCGCCCTGCGCCGGGGCTTTCATCTCCTGCCGGCCGGGCTGCAACAGGCCGGGCGCGGCCTGCGAAGGGAAGGGGCCCAGCCGTCCGCCCAGCCCTCCGCCCCGCCCGCCGCAACGCAGCCCGCATCCCGTGGCCTCGCCTTGGTCATCGACGATCATTGGCCGCAGCCGAACCGGGATTCCGGTTCGGTGGACATCGTGAATTTGGTCGCCAGCCTCGCCGATCTGGGCTTCGAGGTGATCCTGGCCGCCGCGCGCGAGATGGATGGCCCTTCGCCGGCCCGCGACGCCCTGGTACGGGCGGGGGTGCCGTGCCTGATGCCGGCCGACGCCGGTTCGATCGAGGAATTCCTCGGCCGGCGAGGCGCGGAGGTCGATCTCTGCGTGCTTTGTCGCGTTTATTGCGGCGGGCGGTTCCTGGAGGCGGTGCAGCGCAGCTGCGGCAAGGCGCGCCTCGTCTTCAACTCCATCGACCTGAATTTCCTCCGCGAAGAGCGCAAGGCGCTGCTCAGCGGCGACACCGCGGCGCTGGACATCGCGCGGCATGTGCGGATGCGCGAGATCGAGATCATCCGCGGCTGCGACGCGACCATCGTGGTCTCCCGCGCCGAGCTGGAACTGCTGGGGGAGACCACCCCCGACGCCTATGCCGTGGAGATGCCCCTGGCGCGGCCGCTGGTGCCGCCCGTCACCCCCTTCGCGCAGCGCCAGGGCATCGGCTTCATCGGCGGCTTCGCCCATGCGCCCAATGTCGATGCCATGCGCCACTTTCTTGCCGAGATCTGGCCACTGGTCCTGCGCGAGTTGCCGGATATCGAGATGAGCATCGTCGGCGCCGACCTGCCGGCCGATCTGCTGCCCTCCGCGCCCGGCCGCGTGCGCGCGCTCGGCCACCTGCCCGAGGTCGGACCCTGGTTCGAATCCCTGCGCCTGACGGTCGCCCCGCTTCGCTTCGGCGCCGGGGCGAAGGGCAAGGTGGCATCCAGCCTCTCGGCGGGCGTGCCCTGTGTCGCGAGCCCCGTGGCGGCGGAGGGGATGTCCCTCTCGGTCGAGGGCGGCGTCCTGGTCGCCGATGGGCCGGAGGCCTTCGCGGCCCGCATTCGCGACGCCTATACCGATCCGGTGCTGTGGCAGGAGCTTTCGACCGGCGCCGTGGCCTATGCCCAGGCGCGGCTGTCGCTGCCCGAATGGCGGGAGCGGCTCGACACCATGATCCGCCGCCTGGGGCTTTAGCCCGCCGGACGGGCCATCAAGTATCTATTGATAGAGTAATAGGTATCTTTATACCCGGCGGAAACCTTGCCTCTTCGGCGACGTTTCCCACGGAATGTAAGGAATGCCGGACGAACATGCTGGGCAAATTGGATGAGTTCGGACCCGGCGAGGAACTCGCCTGGGAGCCGACACGGATCGTACCGCCAGGCCCTTGGGTTGGGCACATCCCTTTCGCCTATTGGCTGATCAAGGCACTGCGCCCCAGCACCTTCGTGGAGTTGGGGACCCATTCCGGCAATTCCTACTTCGCCTTTTGCCAGGCCATCGCCGCGGCCTGCCCCGGCTCGCGCGCCTTCGCCGTCGATACATGGCAGGGCGATGAGCATGCCGGCACTTATGGCGAAGAGGTCTTCGCGGACGTCTCGCAGTTCAACAGCGGGCACTTCGCGCAATTCTCCACCTTGCTGCGCACGACCTTCGACGATGCCCGCGGCTATTTCCCCGATGCGGGGGTGGACCTGCTGCATATCGACGGGATGCACAGCTACGAAGCGGTGCTCCACGACTTCGAAACCTGGCTGCCGACCCTCTCCGGCCGGGGTGTGGTGGTGTTCCACGATACGAATGTCCGCGAACGCGGCTTCGGCGTCTGGCGGCTCTGGCAGGAGCTGAGCGCGCGTTACCCCGCCTTCGAGTTCAGCCATTCGAACGGGCTTGGGGTGCTGGGCGTGGGCGCGGACCAGGCGCCGGCGATGCAGGCGCTGTTCGACCTGTCCCCGGATGAGGCCGCCGGCTTCCGCCGCGAGATTTCCGCCCGTGGCGAGGCCTTCCAGCGCCAGGTCGAGGTCGCGGAGCTGCGCGAGCACCTAGACAAGAAGGAAGCCCAGATCGCCGATCTCGCCCGGCGGGTCGAGGCCGCGACGGCCGAGGCGGAGACGCGGGTGCAGGCCGCCGAGGGGGCCACGGAAACGGCGCGCGCCGGGCTTGCCTGGCAGGAGGCGCTGCTCGCCTCCCGGTCCGAGGTGATCGCGGCCAAGGACGCCCAGATCGCCACCGTCTCCAACCTCGCGGCCGCGCGCGCCGCGGCGCTGGAAACGCGGGACGCCCTCATCCTCTCGCGCGACGCCTTGGCGTCCCGCCTTGCCGCCGACCTGCGGCACCAGCGGCAAGAGTACGAGACGCGGCTCAGGCTCGAAAGCGAGGAGCGTGAGGCGGTGCAGGCGGCGCTGCGGGACCGGCTGGCGCATGGCGAGAGCCCCGCCGTCAGCATCGACACCTCGGCCACGCAGCAGAAGATCCGCGCGGCCATGGATGCCTATGGGCTTGAGGTGGCGCAGCGCTACGTCACCTCCACCTCCTGGCGGCTGACGCGACCGTTGCGCGTGGCGTCGCGATTGTTGAAGGGGCAGGGGCTCCGCCCGCCCGTGCTGTCCGGCCCCGTGCCCGAGCCGGCGCATGAGGCGCCGGACGAGGACGCGCCCCCCAGCACGGTGCCGGCCCTGGTCCAGGCGCCCGCACCGAATGATGTGATGGCGGTGACGCCGTTGAAGGCCGCGATGCGCGGGCTGCTGATGGCGCGGTTGCAGGCCTTCCTTGCCGGCACCGCCATGCTGCGCCTGCCGCGCGCGGAGCAGCCGGATGTCAGCATCATCCTCGTGCTCTACAATCAGGTTGAGCTGACCTTCGGTTGCCTCGGCTCGATCATCGAGACGCTGTCGGCAAGCGATCTTGGTGTCGAGGTCATCATCCTTGACAATGCCTCCAGCGATCTGACCGGGGCGCTGCTCGACCGGATCGAGGGTGCGACGATCATCCGCAGTGCGACGAACCTGCATTTCCTCAAGGGCGTGAACCGGGCGGCCGGATCAGCCTCGGGCCGCACCATCCTGCTGCTGAACAATGACGCCCAGCTTCTGCCGGGCGCGGTCGAGGCGGCGCTGCGGACGCTGGATTCGGCGCCCGATATCGGCGCCGTGGGCGGGCGGATCATCCTGCCGGACGGCACCTTGCAGGAAGCGGGCTCGATCGTCTGGCGCGACGGCGTCTGCACCGGCTATGGCCGTGGGCAGGACCCGAACGCGCCGGATTACATGTTCCAGCGCGACGTGGATTACTGCTCGGGCGCCTTCCTGCTGACGTCGATGGCGGCGTGGCAGGAGCTGGGCGGCTTCGACGAGCGCTTTGCCCCCGCCTATTACGAGGAAACCGACTACTGCCTGCGCCTGTGGGAGAGCGGGCGGCGGGTGGTGTTCGACCCGGATGCGACGATCATCCATTACGAGTTCGGCAGCTCCGGCGGCTCGGGCGACGCGCTTGCGTTGCAGGCGGCGAACCATGGCATCTTCGCCCAGCAGCACCGCGCCTGGCTGGAGGGGCAGTTCCCGGCCTCGCCCGCCAATGTCATCGCCGCGCGCATCGCGCGCTCCGCCGCCCCGCGCGTGCTGGTGCTGGAAGACCGCGTGCCGAAGACGGAGCTTGGCGCGGGCTATCCGCGTTCCAACCAGCTGCTGCATGCGCTGGTCGAGGCAGGGGCGCAGGTCGCGCTCTTCCCGATGAACCGCCATGCCGAAACCTGGAATGAGGTACATCGCGCGCTGGACAAGCGCATCGAGGTGCTGATCGCCGCCGATCGCACGCAGCTGCGCGCCTATCTGGAGGCACGTCGTGGGCATTTCGCCGCGATCATCATCTGCCGCCCGACCAACATGGTCACCTTCGATGAGGCCGTCGGCGCCGATCGCGAGCTGATTGCCGGCGCCACCATCATCTATGATGCCGAAGCGCTGTTCGTGACCCGCGACCTGCAGAAGCTGGAGGCCGAGGGCAATCCCCCGACCGAACAGGAGCGGCACCGCATGATCGCCGCCGAGGTCGCGCTGACCCGGCTCGCCGATGCGGTCGTCTCCGTCTCGCCCGGCGAACAGGCGACCTTCGAGACCTATGGCGCGAAGCAGGTGGAGTTGCTCGGCCACGCCATCGAGGATGAGACGCTGACCACGGGATTCGAGGAGCGCGACCAGATCGTCTTCCTCGGCGGCACGCAGAGCGATGACGCGCCGAACACCGCCGCCGTGCTCTGGTTCGCCAAGGACATCCTGCCCACCATCCGGCAGTCGCTCGGCGAGGCCTTCCGCCTCACTCTCATCGGCCAGGCCGGGGCGCCGAGCCTCCGCGCGCTGGAGAGCACCGCGCTCGACCTTGCAGGCGTGGTCGATGATCTTGGCGTGGGGCTAACCCGCGCGCGGGTGATGGTGGTGCCGAGCCGGCTTGGCGCCGGCATCCCGCTCAAGATCCTCCATGGCGCCCGGATCGGCGTCCCGATGGTGGCGACGAGCCTCGTCGCCGGGCAGCTTGGCTGGCGGGATGGCGTCGAGCTGCTGGTGGCCGATGACCCGACCGCCTTCGCCCGCGCCTGCATCCGCCTCTACACGGATGCGGCGCTGTGGGAGGAAATCCGCCGCAATGCGTTGGATCGCGTGAACCGCGACTACGCGCCCGAGGCCTTTGCCGCCCGGGTCCGCGCCATCGTCGAGGCCCTGCCGGCGTCTCACCCGATGGCGGCCTCGGCCGCCGCAGCCCCGGTGCGGCCCGCGGTGCCGATCCAGAAGGAGGCGCCGAATACGAGCCGGCCGGCGAAGATCGATTTCAGCCTCGCCATCCCCTTCGGCTTCGCCCCCCTGGCAGCACCGGCACCGCGGCTGGCGGTGATCTGCCATTTGTTCCATCCGGACATCGCGGCGGAGATGCGCGGCTATCTCGATAACCTGCCGCTGCCGGCCGATGTGTTTCTCTCCACCGACACCGAAGCCAAGGCCGCGCGGCTGCGCACCGTCTTTGCCGGATGGCCGGGCGGGACGCTGGAAATCCGCATCACGCCCAATCGCGGCCGCGACATCGCGCCCAAGCTGATCGGCTTCGCCGATGCTTATGCCAACTACGATCTTGTGCTGCATCTGCATTCCAAGGTGTCCGCCCACGCCGGATTCCTCGCCCCCTGGCGGAGCTTCCTGCTGGAAAACCTGCTCGGGTCGCAAGCCACGGTATCGAGCATCCTCGATGCCTTCGCGCGCCTGCCCGACCTCGGCATGGTGGCGGCCCAGCATTACGAACCGATCCGGCGCTGGATCGGCTGGAACGGCAATTACGACACGGCCAAGGGGCTGGCCGCACGCATGGGCATTACGCTGTCGCCGCGGCGCGCGCTGGACTTCCCGTCAGGCTCCATGTTCTGGGCGCGGCCCGCGGCGCTCAAGCCGCTGCTGGACCTCAAGCTGTCCTTCGAGGAGTTCCCGCAGGAGGGCGCGCAGCTCGACCATACCCCGGCGCATGCCATCGAGCGGCTGTATTTCCTGGCCTGCGAGCGCAGCGGCCATACCTGGCTGAAGATCGCCGATCCCGCGCTGTATCTGGATACGTCCACCATCGTTGATGTCTCGAAGCCAGCCGACCTCACGCATTTCGTCACCGAGCATGGCGTGCTGCTGACCGGGCTCCAGCCTGTTCCGGTCGCCAAGGAGCCGGCGGCGCTGGTCACCCGCGTCCCGCCTGGCCTTGCTCTGCGTCTCGCGAAGCGGGGGGCCTAGCCCTGTTCAAGCTCCCATGGTTGCGCCGCGGCGCCGAGGACAATTCCGGGGCCGCGCGGGTGTCAGTCGTGGTGCCGCTGTACAACCACGCGGCCTACATCACGCCAGCGATCGAAAGCATTCTCACCCAAGGAAGTTGGGTGCGGCAGGTGGTGGTGATCGACGACGGCTCCACCGATGACTCCGTGCGCGTCATGCAGGAATTGGCCGCGCGCGATCCACGCATCGCCTTCCGCACCCAGGCGAACCAGGGGGCGCATGCAACGATCAACGCGGCGTTGCGGGACTGCGATGGCGAGTTCCTGACCATCCTCAATTCCGATGATGTCTATCTTCCGGGGCGCTTCGCGGCCCTGGTCGGTTTGCTCGATGCCGATGCGGGGGCCGATCTCGCGGCCTCCGGCATCGCCTTCATGGATGGCAATGGACGCAGCATCGCCAATGCCTGGCATGGCGAGGCCCTGGCCTTCCACCGCGCCGGCCACGACATCGGCACCGCGCTGGTCAATGGGAATTTCCTGATGACCACGTCTAACTTTCTCTTCCGCCGCAGTTTGTTCGAGCGGATCGGGGAGTTCGCGGCGCTGCGCTATACGCATGATCTGGATTTCGCGCTGCGGGCCGTCGCCTTCGGCCATCGCATCGCGATGCTGGAAACGCCCCTGCTGCGTTATCGCCTGCACGGCAGCAACACCATCTCCGAGGATCATCGCAAGGTGCGGGCGGAATGGGCGATCTCCGCCGCCGCCTACCTCACCAGCCTGCTGGACCGCCCCGGTGCGGATGCCCCTGATTGGGCGCGCGCCGCGGATGTGGAGGAGGTGTTGCAGCGCCACGGGTTGAGCCGGGCCGTGCATCTCTGCATGGCCTATCTGCGCCGCCACGGCGCCGGCACCCTGGTGGAAAGCCCATTGCTTGGCGACACCGACTTCCGCGGCCAGATCGCGGGGTGGGTGTGATGCGCATCCTGATCCTCAGCAACCTCTACCCGCCCAATGTCATCGGCGGCTACGAGCGGCTCTGCCACCAGGTCGCCTCCGATCTCGTCCGGCGCGGGCATGAGGTGGTGGTGCTCACCAGCCGCTACGGCGGCAAGGTCGCCGATTATCCCGGCCAGACCATCCTGCGCGAGCTGGACCTGCTGACCGGCCCCGATATCTACACGCCCTTCGCCGGCACGGCCGAGGATCGCGCCGCCATCGGCCGCGCCAGCCTCGCCACCTTGCAGCGCGTGCTGGATGAGGTGCGGCCGGATGTGATCTTCGCCTGGAACCTGTTCTTCCTCGACAGCTCGCTGCTGACGGCGCTGGAGAACGGGCCCTACCGCACCATCGTGATGCTGACGGACAACTGGCTGCTGGTGATGCGTAACCCGCATTTCGTCAGCGATTTCTTCCGCGACGTGGTGCACGGCCAGACACCTTTCATCGTGCCCCGGCCGGCCCCCGCCTGGCGGCGTCTTGCGCGCCGCATCCGCCGCGCGCTTGCCCCCGCCACCCCGGCGAGCCCTCCGCTGGAGGCGATTTTCGGCTCCGGCTTCATGCGGGATTTCTATGCAGCGGGCGGCTCGGCGTTCGCGCGCCACGCGGTGATCCACAATGGCGTGAGCCTGCCGCCGCAGGAGAGCTTCGTGGTGCCCGATCGCAGGCGACTGGTCGAGCCGGGCACGCTGCGCCTGCTCTTCGCCGGTCGTCTCGTGGATCTGAAGGGCGCGCATACCGCCGTGGAGGCGCTGTCGTTGCTCGACCCCGCCGCCCTCGGCGTCGATCGCATCCTGCTCACGGTGGTCGGTGATTCGCAGGATGCCGCCTATATGCGCAGCTTCGAGGATGCGATCGCCCGCAGTGGCCGCGCCGAGGATATCGTGATGGCGCCGACGGTGGGCGAGCACGAACTGCCGCAGCTCTTCGCCGCGCATGACCTCTACATCTTCCCCTCGCTCTACGAGCCCTTCTCGCTGACGTTGATCCACGCGCTCGCCTGCGGCATCCCGACCATCGCGACCCGCATCGGCGGCAATCCCGAAATTGTGCAGGACGGCCAGAGTGGGCTGCTGTTCGACAAGGGCGACGCGCAGGACCTCGCCCGCGGCATCTCTCGCCTCGCGACGGATGCGGCGCTGCGGCGGCGGCTGTCCGATGGCGGCCAGGCGGCCGGGCGCGCCTTCACCTTCGAGCGGATGGTGGGCGAAATGGAACGCGTCCTCACCGATCGTCCCTGACCATGCCATCGGGATCCCTCGCCGGGACATCCTGCCTCGTTCTCGGTGCCGGCGGCTTCATCGGGCTGCATCTCTGCCAGGCCTTGGTCGCGGCCGGGGCGCGGGTGCATGGCTATGGCCGCGCGCCGGCCTTCCCGGAGGCAATGCCCCCGTTGCGCTGGACCAGCGGCGAATTCGACGACACGGAGGCGCTGGCGGAGGCGCTGCGCGGGGCGGAGGTGGTGTTCAACCTGCTCGGCGGCTCCATACCCGCGCTTGCAAACCGCGATCCGCAGGCTGATCTCAGCAGCAACCTCGTCGCATCGGTGCGGCTGCTGGAGCTCTGCGGGGAGGCTGAGGTCCGCAAGTTCGTCTTCATCTCCTCGGGCGGCACCGTCTATGGCGTGCCCCGCGTCATCCCGATCCCTGAGACCCATCCGACCGATCCGATTTCCGCCTATGGGATCCATAAGCTGATGGTGGAGAAGTACGTCGGCCTGCACGCGCAGTTGAACGGGCTGCGTTCCGTCGTGTTGCGGGCGGCCAATCCCTTCGGCCCGTATCAGAGCCCGCATCGCGGCCAGGGGATCGTCGCGGCCCTCATCGCCACGCGCCTTGCCGGAAGGCCCGTGCGGATCTGGGGCGACGGGCGGGTGGTGCGGGACTTCCTCTACGTCGGAGACCTCGCCGAGGCGATGCTGGATGCGGCGCTCTACGAGGGGCCGGAGCAGGTGCTGAACCTCGGCTCCGGCGTCGGGCGCTCGATGCTGGATGTGGTTGCGGCCGTCGATGCGACGCTTGGGGGAACGGGGGAGATCATCTTTCAGCCCGGCCGCAACGCCGACGTGCCGGTGAACGTTCTGGACAACACGCTGATACGGAGGGAGTTCGGCTGGAAACCGCGCATGGAGTGGGAGGCGGGATTGCGGCTGACCGCCGATTGGATCGCGGCGACCTATTTCCCGGCTCGATGACCGTGAACGCGGCCGTCAGGCCCAGCCCCGAGGCGTTGGCGCCGCAGCTTCGGCGCCAGCCCCATGCGTTGCTGTCCCTGCGGCTGGATGCGCGCCTTCGCGGAAGCTGGGCCTGGATCGAGGTTGCGCTCACCGGCATGGCGGGCGCGCTGGCCCTCGTCGGCTTCTTCACCGCAAGCGGCACGCAGGTCGCGCGCAGCATCCGCCTGGGCCCGGCGCCAGGCTGGGCCGGTCGCTTCCCGCACCGCTTCGGCGCGATCTGCTTCCTGCCGGCTGATGCCGCCGAGCTGCGCCTGACCGCCGTCGGCACCGCTGCGGCATCGGTGATGGCGACGGGGCTCTCCTGTCGCCCCATGCCCCGATGGCGGGCCGCGGCGCGGATGCTCGCGCGGCGCCCGGCGGCGGTGGCGGGGCTGGTGGCCCGACCGCTGCCGCTCACCCGGAATGCCCTGCGCGACCGGATCCGCGACGTGCTGGCCGTGTCGGCGCGCGCCTATGACGACCAGGGCCATGCGGCCTGGGTGGCGCTGTTCGATACCTGGACCGAGGCGGATTTCCCGCCGCCCCCCAAGGACTGCGCCATCGCCTATGCGGTGATCGGGCGCGCCGGGGCCGCGGCGCTGGCGCGCACACTCCAGAGCCTGGACGCGCAATACGTGCCCCCCGTGCGGGTGGTGCTGGAGGATGGTGCCGCACTTCGGGCGGCGGTCTCGGGGCTGCCCGCCGACTACATCGGCATCCTCCAGGCTGGTGAGACGCTCCCCCCCCACGCGACCGCGATGGCCGCCACCGAACTCGCCCGCCTGGGCCGGCCTGACATCGCGATTGCCGATGAGGACGAGATCACGGCGCAGGGAGAGCGGATGTCGCCATCCTTCAAGCCGACGCCCAATCACATGCTGATGCTGTCGGGAACGCTGTCGCGTGGGCTGTGGCTGGTGGCACGGGGCACCCTGCTCGATCAGCTGCGCGACGATGACGCGGGATCGGCCGAGGCGGTGCGGCTGGGCCTCTGGCTGCGGCGGCAGGAGGCGGGTGAGGGGGGCTTCAGCCAGCGCATTCCCTACATCCTGTCCCATCGCCATCCGGAGACGGTGGCCGCGAATCCCGATGCGCTGGCCTCTGTCGTCGCGGCACATCTTGCCCGTATCGGCGCGCCCTTCACGGCCAGGCCGGGCTGGCCGGTAACGCTTGGGCTGCGCGATACGGCGCCCTTGGGGCGCGTCACGGTCATCATCCCCTCGACCTTGCGCCAGGCGCATTGCCTGGAGTGCATCACCGCGATCCTGCGGGACACCGACTACCCCGACCTCGACCTGCATGTCGCCATCGCCCAGGACGGGCCGCTCGATGCGGCGCAGGAACAGGCGGCGGCCGCGATACGCGTCTTTCCGAATGCGACGGTGACGCTGATCCAGGCCGAGAGCTTCAACTTCTCCCGGGTGAACAACCAGATCCTGGCGCGCACGCAGGGCGAACACGTCCTGCTGCTGAACGACGATGTCTCACCGATACGGGCGGATTGGCTGCGCTGGATGGTGGCGTTCCTGAGCGAGCCGGCGGTGGGGATCGTGGGCGCGCGGCTGGTCTATCCCAATGGCACGCTCCAACATGGCGGCGTCATCATGGGTCTGTCCGAGGTCTGCGACCACGCGCATCGCGGCCTGCCTCGCGGGTCGCCCGGCTACATGTCGCGCGCGGTATTGCCGCAGCAGGTCTCGGCGGTGACGGGCGCCTGCATGCTGGTGCGGCGCTCGCTGCTGGAGCAGGTCGGCGGGCTCGACGAGGGCTACCCGAGCGCGTTCAACGACGTCGATCTGGCGCTGCGGATCGGAGAGCTTGGCTATGCGGTGATCTATGCCCCGCAGGCCGAGCTGTGGCATCTGGAGTTGCAGACCTACGGCTCGCATTACGGTGGCGACCGCCGCCCGTTCTACCAGGGCGAGGTCGCCCGGATGGTGCACCGCTGGGCCGGGGTGCTGGACGCGGACCCCTTCCACAACCCCAACCTCAGCCTGGATGCGATGCGGCATTGGGAGGCGGCCTTCCCGCCCCGCACGGCCGCGACCGCGGCGCCTATTGCGGGGCTCGCAGAGCGCGCATGACCCGCGCGAGGCCCTGCCGCCACGGCGGCAGGGTCACGCCAAACACCTCGGCCAGGCGGCTGGTGTCCAGCCTGCCATCGGCGGGGCGCACCGCCTTCGTCGGGTAATCGGCGGTGGTGATCGCCTGCACGCTGGGGCCAGGGCCACCCATGGCGCGGGCGGCGTCGAAGATGGCGACGGCGAAAGCGTGCCAATCCGTGCCATCGGGTGCCGTCGCGTGGAAGACGCCGCGATAGGCCGGCTGCCATCCCGTGGCCTGCACCCGCGCCAGCACGGCCGCGATGGCATCGGCCAGATCCGGGGCGGCGGTCGGGTTGCCATGCTGGTCGGCGACGACGCGCAGCTCGGGCCGCTGCGCGCCCACGGCCAGCATGGTCTTGACGAAATTCCGCCCCACCGGGCTGAACACCCAGGCGGTGCGCAGGATCACCGTCATCGGATTGCCGGCCAGCGCCGCCCATTCGCCGGCGAGCTTGGTGCGGCCATAGGTGCTGAGCGGGTTGGGCATATCCGTCTCGACGTAAGGCGTGCCCTTGCGCCCGTCATAAACATAGTCGGTGCCGATCTGGATCAGCGGGATGCCCGCCCCGGCGCAGAGCCCGGCGAGCAGCGCCGGGCCGAGCGCATTGGCGCGGAAGGCGCCGGCCTCATCCTCCTCGGCGGCATCCACGGCCGTCCAGGCCGCGCAATTCACCACGGCATCGGGGCGGTGCCGGGCGAAGGCCGCGCGCACGGTCTCCGGCCGATCGAATTCGAAATCGGGCTGGCCGACCAGGATCGCCTCGAAGCCCTGGGCGGGCAGGCTATCGGCCAGGCCCGTCGCCAACTGGCCGCCTTGGCCGGTGACCAGGATGCGCCGCATCAGACCGAGCCCTTCGGGAACACCGGCGCCAGATCGGCGAGGAGGGGGGCGACGCGGTCCTTGTCGGACAGCACCGGGCCGCCGGGCGGCAGCGGCCAGTCGATGCCGAGCGCCGGGTCGTCCCAGGCGATGCCGCCATCGGCCTCGCGGTTGTATTCGGCATCCACCTTGTAGAAGACCTCGGTATCCGGCTCCAGCGTCAGGAAGCCATGCGCGAAGCCGCGCGGGATCCAGAGCTGCTGCCAGTTCTCGGCCGAAAGCTCGACCGCGACGGTCTGCAGATAGGTGGGGCTGCCCTCGCGGATATCGACGGCGATGTCGAAGATGCGCCCGCGCAGCACGCGGACGAGCTTGCCCTGGGCATGCGGCGCCCGCTGGAAATGCAGGCCCCGCAGCACGCCGACTTCGCGAGACAGTGAGTGGTTGTCCTGCACGAACTCCACCTGCATCCCCGCGGCCTCAAGCGCGCTGCGCTTCCAGACCTCGCTGAAGAAGCCACGAGGATCGTCGAAGCGCTTGGGCTGGATCAGCAGGACGTCGGGGATCGATTGCGGTGTGACCTTCATGCGTGCGACCCGTCCGCGAGTTCGAGAAGATAGGCGCCATAGGCGGTCTTGCCGAGCGCCAGTCCACGGTCCCGTAGCTGTGCCGCATCCAGGAAGCCGCGGCGGAAGGCGATTTCCTCGGGGCAGCCGACCTGGAGGCCCTGCCGCTCCTGGACCGTCTGCACAAAGGTCGCGGCCTGGAGTAGGCTGGTCGGCGTGCCGGCATCGAGCCAGGCGCAGCCACGGCCAAGCTGCTCGGCGCGCAGCGTGCCATCCCGCATGTAGAGCGCGTTGAGGTCGGTGATCTCAAGCTCGCCGCGGGCGGAGGGGGTGATGCCCTTGGCCAGTTCCGTGACCCGGCGGTCGTAGAAATACACGCCGATCACCGCCCAGTCGGATTTCGGGACCTTCGGCTTCTCCTCCAGCGAGAAGACGCGGCCCCCGGCGTCGAATTCGGCGACGCCATAGCGTTCCGGGTCGGCGACGCGGTAGCCGAAGATGGTCGCCTCGCCCTCCTCGGCACGGCGCGCGGCGGCCATGAGGCGATCGGACAGGCCCTCGCCGTAGATGATGTTGTCGCCGAGGGCGAGGGCGCAGGCCTCTCCGCCCAACCACTCCTCACCGATCAGGAAGGCCTGGGCGAGGCCATCGGGGGAGGGCTGTTCAGCATAGGAGATGGTGATGCCAAAGCTTCTGCCATCACCCAGCAGGCGGCGGAAGGAGGGCAGGTCGGTCGGCGTGGAGATCACCAGCACGTCGCGGATACCGGCCAGCATCAGCGTGCCGAGCGGGTAATAGACCATCGGCTTGTCATAGACCGGAAGCAGCTGCTTCGAGGCGGCGAGGGTCATGGGATGTAACCGGCTGCCGGAACCACCAGCGAGGATGATCCCCTTCATGCCCGACGCTGCCGGGGCTGGCCGCCGCAAGAAGATGCGGGGAGCGGCCGTCCTGGCCAGTCATTGTCAAAATACATTGTTCCGATTGCGCCTCTAATGAAGCCCGGTGACTTAGGCCCTGTACCAACGAGATGGGGCAAGCCAAGGTTTCAAGTAGATGCTGGATCTTTCACAGCTTGGCCAGAAAGGCCACCGGCGATTGGCTTCTGGCGGGGGTTTCACGGGTCACGGTCGCGTATGGGCAGGCCAGCGAGAGCGGTCCTGGGCCCTCAGGGCAGCTCGCCCCGGGCCGCAGCCTCCAACCCGGCGATGTCGAACTTCACCATCTTGAGCATGGCCTCGGCGACGCGCCGGGCCTTTGCCGGATCGGGGTCGTTCATCAGGGCGCCGAGCCGGCTGGGGATGATCTGCCAGCACAGGCCCCAGCGATCCCGCAGCCAGCCGCATTGCTCGACCGTGCCGCCCTCCTTGAGAGCCTCCCAAAGCCGGTCGATTTCGGCCTGGTCGTCGCATTCGACCACAATCGAGAAGCTGTGGTTGAAGGGATCGAGCGGGCCGGCCTCGATCGCCCGGTAACGCTGATCTCCGATGGTGAAGGCCGCGATCCTGACGCTGCCCGCCGGGCCGCTCGGGCTGTCGGCCTGCAGGGAGGTGGCCCATTCCAGCGCCGAGCCGGGGATGAGCGAGGTGTAGAAGCGAACCGCCGCGTCCATCTCCGTCGCGAACCAGAGATGCTGCGTGACCTTGGGCATGGTTCAGGCCTTGCGTGGACCCACGACGCCGAACATGGCGCCCTGGGGATCGCTGCCGACGATGACGAAGATGCCGCCTGGCACCTCTGACGGGCCGTGGTGGATCGTCCCGCCCTTCTCGTCGATGGCACGCGCCGCGGCGTCGATATCCGGGACGCCGAAATAGAACCGCCACATCGGGGACGGGCCGCCCTCCGGCCGGGTCATCACCGCGCCCAGCCCAACGTCGTGATGGGTGAGGAACTGGTAGTCGCCCATCTCGCCCATCGGCATCACATCGCCTTTCCGCCAGCCGAATTGCGTGCCGTAGAAGGCAAGGGCCGCCGGCTGGTCGCTGGTGGCAAGCTCGTTCCAATGGCAGTGCCCGACCATCCCCGGGGCGAAGGCGGTGCTGGTGCCGGCCGCCATCCCGCGCATGACGTAGAAGATCCCGCCCTGCGGATCGGCCAGCATCGCGAAGCGGCCGATGCCGGGGATGTCGGTCGGTGGGATGTGCTGCGCGCCGCCTGCGGCGACGATGGCCGCCGCCGCCGCGTCCACATCATCGACCGCGATATAGCCGAGCCATCCTGGCCGCCCACCCGCCTGGGCCGCCTCGGCTGGCAGCGTCATCGATCCGCCGACATCGGCGCCGGCGATGCCGAAGATCCGGTAGCCATGCGCCGCGCCCTCGACGGCGCGCGACTGCCAGCCGACCACGGCGCCATAGAAGGTGGCGGCCGCGTCCTGATCCGATGTGAGCAACTCGTACCAGATGAAGTCGCCGTGCCGATTGGTCATGTTCCTCTCCCTAAACGTCGAGGACCGGCGCGAAGCCGCCGAAGATCATCCGCTTGCCGTCGAAGGGCATCTGCTCGCCCATCTCCTTCATGCGAGGATCGGACATCATCTTCTGGTTCGCGGCGTCGCGGACCTCCTTGGAGGGGTATTCGATCCAGCTGAAGATGACGACCTCGCCGTCCTGCGCCTTCACCGCGCTGCGGAAATCGGTGATCTTGCCATCGGGCACATCATCGCCCCAGCATTCGACGATACGGGTCGCGCCGAATTCCTTGAACATGGGTGCTGCCTGCGCGGCATGCCTGACGTATTCATCCTTGTTGGCCAGCGGCACGGCCGCGACGAAGCCTTCCACATACTTCATGTCCAATCTCCTGATCCGTGGTTCAGATGGCACCGGCATAGGCGAGCTTTGTCGGCGCGGCGCGGCGCCTCGCGATGCGAGAGGGGCTGTCGTTGTTTGGCTTCGTCGACCGAAGCTCTTTCCGGGGGTTCGCCATGCCTCCGTCTTTGACGCTACCCAGTAATGTTGATATCAACGTATATGGGGGCCGGGTGTCAACCTCCGACTTCATTCGATGATGTCGAGGCCATGGCAGTCCACGACCCTCCCGCGCTTGCTCGTCCTCGAATAAGGCCGCCGATGTCTTTGCCTGTCGCTCTCGCCGATGACCTGCCCTTCACGGTCACGCTCAAGGTCCGGGATAGCTGCCTGTGCCTGCATGCCCAGCGGGCGGCGCGGGCGATGGCGCGGCGCTTCGATATCGCGCTCAAGCCCACCGGCATCACCAGCGGCCAGTTCTCGCTGTTGATGTCGCTCAACCGGCCCGCTCCGGCGAGCCTCGGCAGCGTCGCCTCGCTGCTGGCGATCGACCGGACGACCCTGACGGCCAACCTCAAGCCGCTGCAACGGCGGGGGCTGCTGGAAAGCGTCGTCGATCCAGGCGATGCGCGCGTCCGCCTGTTGCGCCTGACCTCAGCCGGCCGTGCGATGCTCGTCGCTGCCCTGCCGATCTGGGAAGCCACCCATGCCGCCATCGAAGCGCATCTGCCGGACCCCGACCGCCTTCGGGCGGATCTGGATCTCCTCGCTGCCTGATCCCTCGGCCGCCGCGGGTGCCCGCGGCGGGGTGCATCCCATGTCGCGAGCGACACACTCTCTCTCGGCGTGAATGCGGGCGCGCTGCTGTCCCATCACGCTCGACACGCGGGCCCACCGATGGGCGCTGCCCGCGTGATCTTCGACGCAAGTCATCTGAAGCGAAGTGGCCGACCGGACCTTGCGGCCGCTAAGCCGCCGCCTTGTTCGTGCCGAGACCCGCGAGTAGCGCGGCATTGGTCCCGACCATCTTGCGCACATCCTCCTCGGAATAGCCGATCGAGAGGCACAGTCCGATGATCTGGCGGAAGCCTTCGACCGGCAGCGGTGCATTGGTCTGGCCGAGGTCTGAGCCGAAGAACGTCCGGTCCACGCCGGCGGCCTCGATCATCGCCTTCAGGAAGGCCTCGTCATAGACCTTCATCCGGTTCGGGATGAACATGCAGATCGAATGCTCGATCCACGCACCCATGCTCACCAACTCCTTCATGTCGGAGAGTGAGGCGCCGACGGTGTAGCTGGGATGGTTCACCAGAAGCCTGTTGCAGCCACGCTTCTTCGCTTCGTCGAACAGCGGCCAGACCTCGCTGATATGCAGATGGCCGCAGGACAGCACGACATCGTGCTCGGCGATGATGTCGAGCACATGCTTCACCGGGTCCAGCAGGTCGCCGCGCGCATCCACCACGGTCAGCGCCACCTGCTTCAGCATCTTGCCCTTGGTCGGCAGCAGGGATTTGCGATGTCCTTCGCGGATATGGTTCGCCGCCGAGACGGTGGGCATCCACACCACCTTGGCACCGGTCTTCACCGCGGGCTCGACGGCGAAGGGGTTGATGCCGCCGACCGAGTTGTTCAGCACGATGCTGCCGATCGGCTCCGCCTTGGTCGCCTTGCCGGCATCCTTCAGCACATCGACGAAGGGCCCGGTGGGGTAGTAGTGGTCCTTGAACAGTACGGCACGCATGCCGGCGGCGGCGGCCTGTTCCAGCGCCTGCTCATGGTTCACGGCGCGCGCCATGACGGACGGGCCGCTGTGGCAATGCAGGTCGATGGCGCCCTGCATCAGGCTCTCGATCAGCTCGGGATTGGCTTGTGGCATGGTGTCGTCCTTCTCTCAGGCCAGCGCGCGCATATCGGCCAGCGCCTTGCTGGCGGCGGATTTCATGAAGCCTTGGTCGGAGGCATAGACGAAGGCGGTGGCGCCGATGCCGGCCAGCCATTCGGCCTCCTTCATGCTGCCGACGAAGACCATCACCGGCTTGCCGGCGCGCTTCGCGGCGGCGGCGATGCGTTCGACCGCGTCGCGGATCGGCGGTGCGTCATTGGTGGGGGCCCCAAGCGCTGCGGTCAGATCGCCACGGCCGATGAACAGCGCGTCGATGCCTGGCGTCGCGGCGATGGCGTCGATCTCGTCCAGCGCCTCAGGATCCTCGATCTGCGCGACGACGGTGGTCGCGGCATCGGCGGCGCCGATGTAGTCCCACATCTTGCCGCCGCCATAACCCGCCGACCGGACGCTGCCGGAATAGCCGCGCTTGCCTGCGCGATAGCGGCAGGCGGCGGCGACCTGTGCTGCGAGCGCGGCGCTGGCGACATGCGGCACCAGAACGCCGGCGGCGCCGCAATCCAGCACGGAGAGCAGATGATGCGCCGCCGGGCTGGGCACGCGCACCAGGCCGGCGGTGCCGGTGGCGCGGGCGGCAAAGAGCGCGGCATCGGTGGCGGCACGGTCAAAGGGCGAATGCTCCTCATCCACCACCACGAAGTCGAAGCCGATGGAGCCGAGGATCTCGGTCGCGTGCAGCGTGGGCGTCTTGATGAAGCTGCCGACCAGGCGATCGCCGCGCGCAAGGCGCGTGCGGAAGGTGTCCTCGGTGCTGGGCATGGGGCGTTCCCGATGGTTGGCGTTGACCTGCGTCAGATGTTCTGTTAGACAGAACAAGAGATCTATCAGCAGAAACATGTGCCGCCGCCGCCCCGACTGTCAAGCCGGCCGCCTGAGGAGTGACGCCATGCCGCGCATCGATGGGCCGACACGGGGTGAGGGGCTGCAGGCCGTCGCCATGGCCTTCCTGATCCTGGAACATCTGGCGCGGCAGCGCGGCGATGTCGGCGTCACCGAACTCGCGCGCGCGCTGGAGACCACCAAGAGCCGCATCCACCGGCATCTGCGTACGCTGCTGGAGGCCGGCTACATCGTGCAGGTGCAGGAACGCTATCGCATCGGCCATCGCCTGGTGACCTTGGGCCGCGCCGTCTCGGAGAATTTCGACCTCGCGACCATGGCGCGGGATGAGATGCGCGCGCTGCGCGACCGGGTCGGGCAATCGGTCGTGCTGAGCCGCGCGGAGCCGTCCGGCGCGGTGGTGCTGGCAAACCTTCCAGGACAGGACACGATCGAGATCTCGGTGAAGTCCGGCGGGTTGATGGCGCCGCATTGCACGGCGCAGGGCAAGCTTGCCTTGGCGCATGCGGACGCGGCCCTGCGCGAACGTGTGCTGCTGTCGCGCCTCGACCTGCGGACCCCCTACACCATCACCGACCCGGACCTGCTGCGGGCCGAGTTGGAGCGCATCCGCGCCCAGGGCTGGGCGACGGCGGCGGAGGAAAGCCTGGTCGGCGTCAACGCATTGGCGGCACCGATCTTCGAGGGCGGCGGCGGCATGGTTGGGGCCATCGCCATCCTTGGCTCGATCCAGTTCATCCGGCGGGAGCCCGCAGCGGAGCAGATCCGCCAGGTGAGGGACAGCGCCGCGCGGATCTCGGAGCGGCTTGGATGGGCAGTTGACAGCACCGCGACGTGACAACAAAACTGTCCCCACACAAGGAACAATGTTCTGTTTATCAGAACATAAACTGTGGGAGCAGCATCCATGGCCTATGACGCCTCCGACCCCCGTGCCGCACTCGCCCCGGCCGGCAGCGCCGGGATCGTGGCGGGCGCCTATGCGCCCGCCGATTACGCGAAGTTCTACGAGACCGAGCCGCAGGAGGATGCCGACGGCATCCGCAGCTGGTTCGCGCGCGGCCGCAACTTCATCATCGCCTATTCGGAGGTGACCGCCGGCGCCGTGCTGGCGCGCCAGGCGCAGCCCGATGAATACGTGCTGCTGCTGCCCGACCCCGGGCTTTCCGCCACCATCATGGCGGGTGCGGAGACCAAGACGGTCGAGGGCCACTCGCTCGCCTTCATTCCTCCCGGCGACAGCAGCATCACGTTCAACGGCGCCGGCCGCATCGTGCGGCTGTTCACCCCGCGCTCCGCCGATCTCGCCGCGCAATGCAGCAACGCCGCCGGTTACCTGGAGCCGGACCCGCGCATCCCCCCGCTGCAGGATTGGCCGACGCCGCCCGACGGCTTCCGCATCCGCAGCTACACATTGGATGTACCGAAGGAGCCCGGGCGCTTCGGCCGCATCTGGCGCTGCACCACCTTCATGGTGAACTACCTCGATCCCGCCGCCGGACCGCGCGACATCCGCAAGCTGTCGCCGCATCACCATGATGACTTCGAGCAATGCTCGCTGGTGCTGAACGGCTCCTACACCCACCACATCCGCTGGCCCTGGACCACCGACATGACGCTGTGGCGCGAGGATGAGCATGAGCTCTGCAAGGCGCCCTCGGTCACCGTCATTCCGCCGCCCAGCATCCACACCTCGCGTGCGGAGGAGGCAGGGCAGATGGTGGACATCTTCTGCCCGCCGCGCGTGGATTTCTCGGCCAAGCCGGGCTGGGTGCTGAACGCGGCGGACTACCCGCTGCCGCACGGCTGACAGCCTCGCTCGAAGCCGCAAGGCGCGACAGGGGTCTCTACCAGCAGATCGCGCCGGTCCCGGTGGCCCGGCGCGTCCTGCGCGTGTCCTGTCATGACCGGCCTTCATTTCTGCGCCCCCCGTCCGCAGCGGCAGCTGATGAGCGTCGTCCGGCACGCCAGCGGCCGCGCCAGGTCTTCGGGGCCTGGCGCAGCCACGAAGCTCAGCCCGAGGTGGGGCGGCTGCCCTTGAACAGGGGCTTGGTCGTGCGGGAGGCGTAGCGCCAGCGGCCGTCCTTGCCACGCATGCATTCGTCCGTCACCGCGCCGATCAGGATCGGTGGCTCCGATAGCAGCGGCGCCACGCCATCTTCGGCATAGAGGCACAGGGTCCACTCCGCCGTCGCATGGTCCGCATCCTGCACGGTGACGTGGAAGTTGTGGATGAGGTGCCGCGCCACGCGCTCCCCACGCCCATGCCGCTCCGAGTAGAAGCTGCGGATTTCCTCGCGTCCCTTTCGGGATTTATGGCTGGTGGTGTAGACGCCATCCTCGGTGAAATGCTCGTGCGCCTCGCGTCCCCAATTGGAATCGACATCGCGCCAGAAGGCAATGTTCAACACCTCAAGCTCCTGCCGGATGCGCAGCTCGTCGATGACCATCGTGTTTTTCCTTCGTCTACAGGTAGTCCGTGAATCTTGCGGGATCGACCAGCTCACCTTCGCGCAGCCCGTGCAGCGCGGCTTCGACCATTGCGATCCGGGCTTCCTTGGTGCTGGCGCCGGCATGCGGGGTGGAGAGCAGGTTGGGGTGGCGCAGGAGCCGGTCATTGTCCGGTGGCTCCTGCGCGAAGACGTCGATGCAGGCGGCGACAAGCTGCCTGGATTCCAGACGCGCCAGCAGCGCGTCCTCATCCACGATGCCGCCGCGGCAGGTATTGACCAGGACGCAATCCGGCCGCAGGCGGCCCAGCACCTCCGCGCCGTAGAGCTTCTCGGTCGCGCGGCTGCGCGGGATGTGCAGCGACAGCACCTCCGACCGCTCCAGCAACTCGTCGAAGGAGACCGGAGTGATGCCGTTGGCACGGTAGAACTCGGGGTAGTCGCGCAGGTCGTGGGCAATGATCGTGCAGCCAAAGGGCTTGAGCAGGCGCACCACCTCCTTGCCGATGTTGCCGCAGCCATGCAGCCCGACGACGCGGCCGGTCAGGCTGCGGCCTACGCGGGTGCGCGGCCTTTCGCCATTGCGCATCGCCAGGCTGAGCGGCGCCACCCAGCGCAGCCCGGCAATCATGAAGCATAGCGCGAGCTCTGCCACCGCCAGGCGGTTGACGCCGGGCGTGAAGCCCAGACGCACGCCGTGGCGCTGGCAGGCCGCCAGATCCACCGTGTTCAGCCCGACCCCGAAGATGCCGATGCTGCGGATGTTCGGCAGCGCGTCCAGCACGCGATCATTCACCACATCGCCGCCCATGATTGCGCTGTCGCAGTCGAAGAGGAAGGCGATGATCTCGTCCTCCCCCATCCGGTGGCGGATGTCCTCGTTGAACCTCGCCTCGGGGTATTCGGCGAGGATGAGCTCGCGCATGTAGGGCACGCTGCCAATGGCGCCATTGGTGACGCCGGGACGACGGAACACGATGAGCGGTCTCCTGTGCGGCGGCTATTCGATCGAGATACCGGCGGCCGCGATGATCGGCCGCCACTGCTCGACCTCCGCCACCATCCGCTGTGTCAGATCGGCCGGCGTTCCGCCGAGTGGCGTAAGGCCCAGAGGCGCCAGCAGCGACTTGGTCTCGTCGAGCGCGAGATAGGTATTGCTCGCGGTGTTCAACCGCCCGACGATCTCTTGCGGCAACCCTGCCGGGCCAAGCAGCGAGATCCAGCCTGTGGCCTGGTAATCCGGCACGCCCTGCGCCTGCACCGGCAGCGTGTCCGGCAGCTGCGGGATCGGCGCGGTGGAGGTGACGGCGAGCGCGCGCACCGTGCCGGCCTGGATATGCGGCAGATAGGTCGTGACCAGGTCGAGCGCCATGTCCACCGATCCGGCCAGCAGGTCGTTGGTCAGCGGCGCTGAGCCGCGATAGGGGACCAGGTTCAGCCGGATGCCGGTGCGATGCATCAGCAATTCGACCGCGAGATGCGCAACCGAGCCCAGTGGGGGCGTGCCGCAATTCACCTTGTCCGGGTTCGCCTTGGCATAGGTGACCAGCTCTTGCAGCGTGCGGTAGGGCGCCTGGCTGCGTGCCGCGATGACGATCGGCAGTTCCGCCAGTAGCGCGATCGGCGTCAGGTCGGTCGTGGGGTTGTACGGCATCGACTTGAACAGCATCGTATTGTTGGTGATCGGGCCGTTGGTGGTGATCATCAGCGTGTGCCCGTCCGGCGTCGCGCGCGCGACGACCGCCACGCCGATATTGCCGCTCGCGCCGGAGCGGTTCTCCACCACGAAGGCCTGGCCGAACTGCTCAGAGAACCGGCGCGTGACGGAGCGCGCCAGCACGTCGGTCGAGCCGCCGGCCGGCCAGGGGACGATGACGGTGACGGGATGGTTCGGCCAGGCCTCTGCCGAGGCCGGATGCGATGCCGCGGCAAGGCCCGCGCCAAGTGCAATTCCACCGAACTGCCGCCGGGTGATGCTGGACATTGGTGTTCTCCCTTTTTTGCTTTTCGTGGTCAGGCGCCGAAATAGAGGCGCATTGGCGTGTCGCCCGAGATCAGCCGGCGCGTCGCCGCATCCGGAACCCAGTCATGCAGATCGGCGATGGCTTGGCCGTAGCTCGTCTGGCCTTCGAAGGCGGCGAAGGGCCAGTCGCTGCCCCACATCAGCCGTTCCCCGCCCGAGACACGCAGCAGCGCCTGTGCATAGCTGCGCGCCGCCTCGCGCGAGGGCATGCGAAAGCCAGCCGACATCTTCACCCAGGTGCGGCCGCGCTCCACCGCCGCCAGTACGGCCTTGAAGCCCGGGCAGTTGACGCCGAGCTGCTCATCCGGCTTGCCGAAATGATCGATCACCAGCTTCACGCCGGCGCCTTCCACGGCCTTGATCACCTCCGGCAGCGCCGATCCGCTGACCAGCGTATGTACGTGCCAGTCCAGGTCGCGCACCCGTCGCAGCAGCAGCTTGTATTCTGGGGAATTGAGGTCCGGCGGGTTCGGCACGCGGCGGAAGAACAGCCGGATGCCGACGATGCCGTCGGCCTTCATGCGTTCCAGCGTGTACATATCTGTCTCCGGCAGCACGAAGGCGGTGCCGCGGAGGCGGGGATACTGGCGCAAGGAGCGGATGACGTAGTCGTTGTACTGGCCATAAAGGCTCGCCGCCGCGACCACGCCGAAGCCGACGCCATGCTGGTCCATCAGCCGGATGAACTGCTCGGCCGAGGCATCCTCGGGCGGGTGGTGCCATGCCCAGGGGGTGATCGGCATGTCAGTCGTGTAGAGGTGGAAATGCGTGTCCACGAGCGGCGTGTCGTTGGCGTCGGTGTTCTGGTTCATTCGCGCGGTATCCCTGCACGCTCTGCAAGGCTTTGCCAGAGCGGTACCTCGTTGCGCATGCGCGCGGCCAGCACGTCCGGGCCGTCAAGCAGCGTCTCGGCGCCGAGCTCGGCCATGCGCTCCGCCAGCATTGAGCCTGTGCGCAGCGGTGCCAGTTCCCGCATCAGCGTCACGACGACGCTGGGTGGCAGGTCGCGCGGCCCGAACAGACCAAACCAGAGCTGCACGCCATCGTAGCCCGGCACGAGTTCCGGGATGCAGGGCGTATCCGGCAGCAGGGCGCTGCGGTTGCGTGCGCAACTGGCGAGCGCGCGCAGCCGCCCGGCCCGGATATGCGGCAGCACCTCGATTGGGCTGAGAAATCCGGCATCGACCTCCCCGGCCAGCAGAGCCGTCGCGGAGGGCGCCGAGCCGCGATAGGGCACATGCAGCAGATCCAGGCCGGCTCGCACGCGCAGCAACTCACCCGCCAGGTGGACGGTGGTGCCGATACCAGAGGTGCCGAAGCTGATCTTGCCAGGCTCAGCCCGCGCCGCGTCGATGAAACTCGCAAGATCACGGAACGGCGAATCATCCCGCACGACCAAAAGGATGGGCGATGCGGCGGTCATGGTGATCGGAACCAGGTCGGCCAATGAATCGAAGCCGGGATTGCGCTGCAGGGCTGGCAGGATTGCCACCGCGGAGGTGCTGTGCAGCAAGGTATGGCCATCGTTTGCCTGCGCCACCATGCGAATGCCCAGTGCGCCACCGGCGCCTGAGCGGTTTTCCACCACGAAGGGCTTGCCAAGTTTTCGGGTCAGATGGTCCGCGATGATCCGCGCCGGAATGTCGGTCGTGCCGCCGGGTGCGAAGGGCACGATGATGCGCGTGGTACGGGTCGGCCAGGGCTCCTGCGCGACGGCAGGTGCTGCGAGCGCTCCAAGGCCCGCCGCCAGCAGGGCACGGCGCCGAAGGGCGGCGAATGGCAGTTGGGCAGCCGAAGCCGGGCCAGGCAGCATAGGTTCCCTCCACGGCGCATGATCTGCGCCTTTCGATGCAGCCTAGAGGGTTCGGCGATGCCATCCAGCGCGCCGACGCGGCATTCCGCATGTCGGAATGCCGCGTCTCTTCACCGTGCCGCTTCGGCAGGCCGTGCTTAGGTGGGCTACGAACATGAGGATGGGGGACGCATGCGGGCGATCGAGATCCGGGGCCATGGTGGGCCGGATGTGCTGGCGCTGACGGAGCGGCCGGTGCCTGAGTGTGGCCCGGACGAGGTGCTGGTCCGCGTCGCCGCCGCCGGCGTGAACCGGCCCGATGTGCAGCAGCGCAAGGGCCTCTACCCGCCGCCGCCCGGTATCACCGACATCCCCGGCCTCGACGTCGCCGGCGTGGTGGAGGCGGTGGCACCCGGGGTTACCTGGCCGCGCCCGGGTGACGCGGTCTGCGCGCTGGTCTCCGGGGGCGGCTACGCGGAGTTCTGCCTGGTGCCGGCGCCGCAATGCATGCCCATCCCGTGGGGCTTCAGCTTCGCGATGGCGGCGACGCTCCCGGAGGTATTCTTCACCGCCTGGAACAACGTCTTCTGGCTCGGCCGCCTGGCCGAGGATGAGACGCTGCTGGTGCAGGGCGGGACCAGCGGAGTCGGCCTCGCGGCGATCCAGATGGCAAGGGAACTCCGCAACGCCACCGTCATCGCCACCAGCAGTTCGGCCGAAAAGCGCGCGATCTGCCTGGAATATGGCGCGCACCATGGCGTCGACTACCGCGAGGCCGACTGGCCGGAGCAGGTGCGCGCCCTGACCCTCGGCGCCGGGGTGGACGTGATCCTGGACTCCCAGGGCGGCGACTACACCCCGCTGGAGATGGGATTGCTGGCCCCCGACGGCCGGCTGGTGCTGATCGGCAGCCATCGCGCACCGAAGGCGGAGATCAGCACGCGGGAGGTCTATATCCGGCGCCTGACCCTGACCGGCTCCACCCTGCGTTCGCGCCCACCGGCCTACAAGGGCCGGATCGCGCGGGAGCTGGTGGCGCAGGTCTGGCCGCTGCTGGCGGAGGGCCGCATCCGCACCCATATCTGCGGTGTGTATGCGCTGGAGGCGGCGGCGGCGGCCCAGGCGGTGCTCGACGCCAACGCCCAGATCGGCAAGCTGGTGCTGACCGTCTCCGATCTGGCGGAGACCATACCCGAGCCAAAGCCCTGAGCGACCCGCCGGTACAATCCGTCCTGCGGGCCCTGTCGATCCTGCGGGAGCTGAACAGGCAGCAGAACACCACGGTGGACCAGCTCCATCAGGCAACCCTGCTGCCCAAGCCGACCATCATGCGCCTGCTCGGCACGCTGAAAACGGCCGGTCTGGTGACGAAGGGGGAGCGCGGGATCGGCTATCGCGTCACCTCCGACGTGCAGGCGCTGAGTGCGGGATTCCACGGCGGGCCGCTGGTGGCGGAGGCCGGGCGGCCCTGGGCGTCGGACCTCACACGTCGCCTGCGCTGGCCGGCGGCGATCGCGGTGCCGGATGGGGGACGCATCGCCATCAGCGTCAGCACCGCGGCCAGCAGCACCGTATCCCCCTTCCACGCGACGATCGGCGTGCGCCACAGCCTGGTGACCCGCGCGCTGGGCCGCGCCTATCTCGCCTGGTGCCCTGAGGAGGAGCTGCGCATCCTGCTTCGCCTGCTGGCAGCCTCGAGCGACCCGGAGGACAACCCGCCGAAGCTGGAGCGCGTGGTGCGCGAGATGATCGCGGAGGTGCGGGGCCAAGGGTATGCGCTGCGCGATCCGAAGGTGGAGCCGCGCTCCTCCGACACCGTCGCGGTCCCGATCCTGCTGGGCGGGTCGGTCGCCGGCACCATCGGGCTCACCTACTTCCGCTCGGCCGTCAGCCAGGCTGCGCTGGTGGAGGAGCTGGTGCCCGCGCTGAAGCAGGCGAGCCGGGAGATCACCGCCGCCATCGAGCGTCTGCAGCGCAACATGCCGGAGGCGCCGTAGGGCGTTGCATTCCGCGATGTGGAATGGGACCAGATCCCCCTTCTGCTCGGTCGCGCCGCCGCCCTAGCGTCCTCGCAAGAAGGCGGGGAAACCACATGCAGGCCGAATGCCAGGATGCCACATCGCGCGAGGCACGCTTTGCCGTGCCGCGGCTGGCCTGTGACGCACATTGCCATGTCTTCGGCCCGGCCGAGCGCTTCCCCTATTCGCCGAGCCGGCGCTACACGCCGCAGGACAGGCCGAAGGAGATGCTCGCCGCGCTGCACCGGGGCCTTGGCCTCGGCCGTGCGGTGATCGTGCAGGCAAGCTGCCACGGCACCGACAACCGCGCCATGGTCGATGCGCTGCGCGCCGATCCCGCCCGCTACCGCGGTGTCGCGATGATCGATGACGACACGACCGAGGCCGAGCTGTCTGACATGCACGAGGCCGGCGTGCGCGGCATCCGCTTCAACTTCATCAAGGCGCTCGGTGGAGCACCGGATCTGGGCATCTTCCACCGCGCCGCGGACCGCGCCCGGCCATTCGGCTGGCACATGGTCATGCAGCTGCAGGGCGACGGCGTTCTGGAGATGGAGAGCGTGGTCCGTGGCCTGAACATGCCGGTTGTGATCGACCACATGGGGCGCGTCGATCCCGCGCTGGGCGTGGAAGGCCCGGCATTCCGCACATTGCTCGACCTGCTGCGCGACGAGCGTATCTGGGTGAAGCTGAGCGGCGCGGAGCGTATGACGCGCGCCCCCTTCACGGAGGCGCTGCCCTTCGCGCGCGCCCTGCTGCGGGCGGCACCGCGACGCGTGCTCTGGGGCACCGATTTCCCCCATCCCAACCTCACCACCCCTGTGGACGAGATGGAGCTGCTGAACCTCATCCCCGACTTCGCGCCAGAGCCCGAAGACCGGCAGCGTCTGCTCGTGGAGAACCCTGCCGCGCTCTACGGATTCTGAAAGGACCGACATGCCCGCCGTTGATTCCCATGCGCATGCCTTCGATCTTGCGCGCCAGGGCTGGGGCGGTGACCGCGGCTTCGATATCCAGGCCAATGAACTCGGGACCGCGCCTCAGTTCCTGCACATGCTGTCCTGCCACGGCTTCACCCATGGCGTGCTGATCAACCCGCTCGGCGGCTACGGGGCCAACAACACCTACATGTTGGAAGCCATCAAGGAGGCCGGCGGCCGCCTGAAAGGCGTGGCGTTGTTGCCGGAGGCGACGCCGGATGCGGAGATCCTTCGCATGGTGGAAGGCGGCATCGTCGGCATCCGCTTCAACCTGGACTTCCCGACCAGCCCGCCGCTGCTCGGCCCGGTCGGCGCGCGCGCGCTGGCGCGGGCGCGGGAGGCCGGCTGGTTCGCGCAGGTGCATTATCACCACGGCGATTCCTTCATCGAGGCGCTGCCCGTGCTGCGCAGCGCGAAGCTGCCCGTCATCATCGACCATTCCGGCCGGCCGGAGCTGGAGGGCGGGCTTCATCAGAAGGGCTTTCAAGCCCTGCTGGAGCTTGGCCGCAGCACCGATGCCGTCATCAAGCTGTCGGGCGTGTTCCGCTTCAGCCTGACGGGTTCGCCCTATGCGGATACCGATGCCCATGTCGCGGCCTTGATCGAAGCCTTCGGCATCGACCGCTGCATCTGGGGCTCGGACTGGCCATTCCTGCGCGCCAAGGCGCGCACCGATTTCGGGCCGCTGCTCGCGGCGCTGCATCGCGTGGTGCCTGACGCGGCGGACCGCGAGAGGGTGCTCTGGAGCAATCCGGCGCGGCTCTTCCGCATGAGCGCGTGACCGGCACACAAAGGGAGAAGACCAATGGTGATCACACGGCGCGGCGCCCTGGCCGGCGCGGGCCTGATGCTGGGCGCGGGTTCGGCCCGCGCGGAGACCTATCCGAACCGCGCGATCCGCTTGTTCGTCCCTTATGCCGCGGGTGGCGCGGATCAGTTCATCCGTCCGCTGCAGAACCGGCTGATGCAGGCGCTCGGCCAGGCCATCGTGATCGATTCCCTACCTGGCGGCGGCGGCGCGATCGGCGCCAACCGCGTCCGCACCTCGCCGCCTGACGGCTACACGCTGCTCTTCGCCGGAACAGGGGCGCTGACGGCGGTGCCGCGCTTGCAGAACCTGACCTACTCCATCGCGGATTTCGCGCCGATCGCCAATCTGATCGCCATCCCCTATGTGCTGGCGGGTCGTCGCGACGCGCGCTTCACGGATTTCGCAGGCTTCCTGCGGGAAGCCCGCATCAAGCCGGAGGGCCTGACCTACGGCACGCCGGGCGTCGGCAGCACCCCGCATCTGGTCGCGGAGGCGATGTGCAAGGCCGCCGGCGTGAAGCTGCTGCACGTGCCCTATTCCGGCGTCTCCACCGCCGTGGTGGCGTTGCTGGCCGGCGACATCGATCTGGTCATGGGCGCGCCGGGCAACATCATGCAGCTTGTGGAGCGCGGCGTGCTGCCGCTGGCGCAGACCGGCGCGCGGCGCATCACCGTGCTGCCGGATCTGCCGACGCTGCGCGAGGCCGGGCTGGATGTCGACATGGTCACACGCTTCGGCTTCTTCGCGCCGAAGGGCACCGATGCCGCGGTGCTGGACCGGTGGTCGCGCCTCATCCTCGAAGCCGGCGCCGACCCTGCCTATGCCGTGGCGATGCATCGCGCCTTCAACGAGGTGGAACTGCTGGACCGGCCCCAGTTCGAGACATTCCTGGCCGCGGAGGATGCGGCCACGGCGCAGCTGTTGGCCGAGCTGAACCTGCGTTGATGCAACAGGATGGCGTGCCTCGGGAGGCGCATGGCGACGTGCCCAAATCGGGCGTGCGGGCCAAATCGGGCGTGCGGGAAGGAAGAAGCGGATGAGCGAATTGAAGAACGGGGCCCTCGGGCCCTACGACCTCCAGGGCCGTGTCGCGGTGATCACGGGCGGCAGCAGCGGCATCGGTGCCGCGACCGCCAGGCGGCTGGCCGAACTCGGGGCAAGGATCGCCATCGGCTATAACAGCGGCCGCGAGCGGGCCGAGGCGCTTGCGGCCAGCTTGCCGGGCAGTGGCCACCTACCCCTGTACCTGCCGATGGCCGACACGGCCGCCATTCGCGCTGCGGCGGTGGAGGTGGAAGCGAGGTTCGGCCGCGCCGACGTGCTGGTGAATTCGGCCGGCACGACGCGCGCCGTGCCGCATGCCGATCTCGAAGCGCTGGATGACGAGACCTTCGACCGCATTCTCATCACCAATGTGCGCGGGCCCTATTCCACCATCCGCGCCTTCGCCCCGCTGCTGCGGCGGGGCGGCGATGCGGTGGTGGTGAATATCTCCTCCCTCGCGGCGATGAACGGGCTCGGCAGCAGCATCGCCTACTGTGCGTCGAAGGCGGCGCTCGACACGATGGGCCTGTCGCTGGCGCGCGTGCTGGCGCCGGAGATCCGCATCATCGGCATCTCGCCGGCGGCGGTCGATACCGGCTTCGTGCCGGGGCGCAGCCGCGATGCCGTGCTGAAGCAGGCGGCACTCACGCCGTTGAAGATCGTCTGCCAACCCGATGACGTGGCGCTCGCCGTCGTGGCCGCGGTCACGCATCTGCGGCTGACGACCGGAACCTCGCTGCTGGTGGATTGCGGCCGGCATCTCTGAGCCGGCACGGCCCCTATTCCGGAGCACGGGATGGCACGCCCCGCTGCGCTCAGATCGTCTTTCCATCTGTTGGCATCAGCAAGACAACGAACCGAGCCCGGGACCATCGCCGGCGCCGCGACCCGGGGTCTCCCAGAGCAAAAATGCGGCAGCACATCGGTGAAGCTTCGCAGCCAGAAGCGCCGGAACGAGAAAGAGGGGCAAGGCTCATGTTGATCACCCGTCGTCACGCTTTGGCGGCCGCAGGCCTCGGCCTGGCTGCCGCGCCCTCGCAGGCCCAGGATTTTCCCACCCGCTCGGTCCGGGTCATTGTGCCCTATGCCGCGGGTGGAACAGACCAGTACATACGGCTGCTGCAGCAGAGCTTCGCGCAGCGCTTGGGTCAGCCCGTGGTCATCGATTCCGTGGTGGGCGGCGGCGGCGGCGTCGGCGCCAGCCGGGTGCGCGGCAGTGCTGCGGATGGCTACACCCTGCTCTTCGCCGGCACGGCGGCGCTTACCGTGGTGCCGCGCATTCAGCACCTTCCCTACACCGCGGCGGATTTCGCGCCGATCTGCAACCTGGTCGCCATCCCCATCATGGTGGCGGCGAAGCGGGACTCGCGCTTCCGCACGATGCAGGAGATGCTGGCCCTTGCGCGCGCCCAGCCCGAGGGCATCTCCTTCGGCTCGCCGGGCATCGGGAGTTCACCGCATCTGGCCGGTGAGGCCATGGCGCGGGCGGCGGGCGTCAAGCTGCTGCATATTCCCTATCCGGGCATTGCACCGGCGATGACGGCGCTGTTGGCCGGGGATATCGATCTGGTGGTCGGCGCGCCGGGCATCATCATGCCGACCGTCGAATCCCATGGCATCCTGCCGCTGGCACAGACGGGTGCGACGCGGATCGCGGCCCTGCCGGAGCTGGTCACGTTGAAGGAGGTCGGGCTGGATGTGGATATGGTGACGCGCTTCGGCTTCTTCGCCCCGAAGGGGACGCCGGCGCCGGTTCTGGATCGGCTCAGCAGCGCCTTCCTGGCAGCCGCCGGGTCACCCGATTACGCGCAGGCGATGCGGCGCACCTACAATGAGGTGCTGCTGCTGGATCGCACGCAACTCGCCCAGGCGCTTGCGGAGGAGGACCGGGTAAGCGCCCGGCTGGTGGAGGATCTCAACCTTCGTTAGCCACGCCAGGCCGCTTCACGCGTAGACGATGCCGCAGCCGGGCCCGGGCGGCACGGCGATCATGCCGTCCTCGATGGGCAGCGACGTGAAGGGATCATCCAGGATGTGGTCGTGCTCGGACAGTTCACAGGCAAAGGGAAGCTGGCGCAGCGAGGCCGCGGCATGGGCGGAGGCGCCTTGCAACAGCGCCGGCCCGAAGGCGGCGCCCATCCGCGTCGCGATCTGACCCGCCTCCAGGATGCGTGCCGCGGTGAGGAAGTTGCGCATGCCGCCGAGCTTGGTGAGCTTCAGATTGACCACATCGGCAACGCGCCCTTCGACCACGCGCAGCACATCGGCGACCGTCTCCACCGATTCATCCGCCTCGATCGGCACCGGCAGGGTGCGGGTGAGCAGCGCGAGACCGCCCCAATCGCCAGCGGGCACCGGCTGCTCCACCAGCGCGATGTCGTGGGGCTCGATTTGCCGCCACGCGGCGAGGAATCCCTTCGCGCTGTAGCTCTGATTTGGATCGAGCGTCAGCGCGATGGCGGGGCCGATTGCTGCGCGAACCTCCGCCACGCGCCGCGCATCCATGGCAGCGTCGCCGGCGAGTTTCAGTTTCAGCGTGCGGTAGCCCTTCGCAACCAAGGCCGCGGCGGCGTTCGCCATCTCGGCCGGCGTCTTGATCGGCAGGATTCGCGACTGCGGGATGCGATCCCGGAAGGCGCCGCCAAGCAACGCGGAGAGCGGCAGCCCGGCACGCCGTGCCAGCAGGTCGTGCAGTGCCATGTCGATGGCTGCCTTGACGGAGCGGTTGCCGACGAGCGTGGCCTCGACCAGGTCCATGATCGCGGCGAGGTCAGCCGGATCGCGTCCCAGCAGAAGCGGACGCAGGAAGATGAGCGCCGCCTCGGCACCTGCCCCATGCGTCGTGATGGCGGGAACCGCGTGGGCGTAGCCGAGGCCGGTGACCCCATCCGCATCGGTGAGAACGATGACCCATCCTTGCAACTCCGCGACAGTCGCGCGGGCGAACTTCCATCCCGCATCGGCCTGCCGCTGTGTGCAGGGACGCAATTCGGCCGTGACGATCGACACCCAGGTTCCTCCAGCGACGATGGGCAGGCACGCGCTACCGATACCGGCGGTGCTACCCCGTCCTGAAGCGTTGCACGATCACCGCGCGGCACTCGCCGCTATTCGACCGTCTTTCCGAGATGCGGAACGCTGTCAGATTGTCGGGTCCTGGGGTCTGTCTGGCGTTAGAGTGAAATTCGGGGACGGTTGCGGGAAAGCAGAATGCTCGAATGAGCCAGCAGGATTTCGCGCGCTTGCACGGTAATGGCCGCACGAACCGCAAGACGCTGCGCCCAGGCATGCCGGCCGCCGCAGTCACCGCCGAGCACCGCGACGCCCCCGATCCTTCGCCCAGCAGTGGAGCCTACGCCATGCCGATCCAAGACCGTCCAACCAATCGGGCAGGGCGCCTTCGTCTGCTGCTCAGCCTGCTGCTGGCTCCGGTGCTCCTCGGCACCGGCCTCACCCGGACCGCCAGCGCCGCCTTCCCCGACCGGCCGATCCGGCTGATCGTCGCCTATGCCGCCGGCGGCACCGGCGATCTGGTCGGACGGATGGTGGCGGAGGCCCTGTCAGCGAAGCTCGGCGTGCCTGTCGTCGTCGAGAACCAGGGCGGTGCCGGCGGCGCCATCGCGGCCCGCGCCGTCTCCCGCGCCGCGCCGGATGGCTACACGACCTTGCTGGCTGGCAATGCGCTCTTCGCCATCCTGCCGCATCTGACCAATGTCGGCTACGATCCGGTGAAGGGCTTCACCCCGATCGCCAACATCAGTGAATCGCAACGCTTGCTGGCCGTCCGCAGCACGCTGCCCGTGGCAACGCTGGCGGAGCTTGTCGAATACGGTAAGCGCAATCCCGGCAAGCTGAACTATGGCTCCTCCGGCATTGGCTCCACGCTGCATGTGATGACCGAGATGTTCCGGCGCGAGGCCGGGTTCGATGCCGTGCACATCCCCTTCCGCGGCTCGGCCCCGGCGGTGCAGGCGATGCTGGGCGGTGACGTGGACTTCATGATCGACACCGTGGTGATCCAGCATGTCCTGCAGGGCCGGTTGCGCGGCCTGGCCGCGGTCGGCGACCGCCGGCTGCCGCAGTTCCCCGACATCCCCACAATGGCCGAGCAGGGCTACCCCGGTGTCCGCACCTCGGGCTGGCAGGCGCTGATGGGGCCGCCGGACATGCCGGCGGAGATCGTCAACCTCCTCGCCGGCCAGGTCGAGGCGATGCTGCGCGAGCCTGTCGTTCTTGAGCGCCTCTCCCGCGTCGGCGTGGTGCCGAGCTTCCGCACACCCGCGCAGCTTGCGGAGGATCTTCGCGAGGACAACCGGCAGTTCGGCGCCATCATCCGCAACAGCGGGATCACCGCGGAATGAGCGACCGCCTCAGCGCTCGCGCGGCCGAATGGGCGGCCGGGCTCTCGCTCGACCAGGTCCCCGCCGAAGTGGTGGAAAGCACGAAGCTCCGCGTGCTCGACCTGATCGGCGTGATGCTGGCGGCGAAGCCGTTGGACCTTGTGGCAGCGGCGCGGCGCGCATCGCTGGCGGTCGATGCCGGCGGCGGGGCGTGGATCCTCGGGGAGGCCGAGGAGACGTCGCCGATGGCCGCGGCCTTCGTCAATGGCGTGATGTCCGCCGTGCTGGAATTCGACGACACGCATATCGAGAGCTTCATCCATCCGACGGCGCCCTGCGTCGCCGTCGCCTTTCCCGAGAGCCAGCGCAGGCACCTGTCGGGGCGGCAGTTGATCGAGGCGGTGCTGGTGGGCAGCGAGCTGACCTGCCGGCTCGGCCGCATCACGCCGGTGCGGCTGCACACTTTGGGATTCCATCCCACCGCGGTGTTCGGCGTGTTCGGCGCGGCCTATGCGCTGGGCAAGCTGCGCGGGCTGGATGCGCGCGCCATCGGCGATGCCATCGGCGCGGCGGGAAGTCTCTCGGCCGGGCTGAACGCCTCCTTCGAGGATGGCAGTTCCACCAAGATGATGCATGTGGGCTTTGCCACCACGGGCGCGATGCGCGCGGTGGCGCTGGCGCAGGCGGGCATTTCCGGCCCCGCGCCGGTCTTCGACGGGCGCTTCGGCTGGTTCCGCAGCCATGTGCAGGGCCGCGACGATCTGCGCTTCGATGCGTTGCTCACCGGCCTCGGGGAGGACTGGGAGGTGCTGAACATCGCCTCCAAGGTGCACCCCTGCGCCTTCACCATGATGCCGCATATCGAGGCCGCGCTCGCCTTGCGCGCGACGCATGGGCTTCGCCCCGATGACATCGCGGAGGTTGTCTGCCAGATCGGCAAGCGCTCCTTCGCCACCATGTGCGAGCCGGTGGCCGACAAGCGCCGCCCTGCCACCACCTGGCATGGCCGCATCAGCCTGCAGCACACGGTCGCGGAGGCGCTGGTGTTCGGCCGCATGGACAAGGATGCCTATGCCAAGGCCAGCCTGCGGGACCCCGTGGTCAACGCGCTCGCGGATAAGGTGGTCTATGAGGATGATCTCGCGACGGAGCCCACACGCTCCGGCGGCACCGTCACGGTGCGGCTGCGGGATGGGCGCGAACTGACCCACCGCATCGACGACATGCGCGGCACCCGCAGCAATCCGATGTCCCGCGACGACATCATTGCGAAGTTCCTTGCCAATACACGCGACACGCTGGCGCCGGGGCAGGCGGATGGGGCGATCGACAGCCTGCTGCGGCTCGACACTCTGGCCGACGTCGCTCCGGTGTTCGATGGGCTGAGGGCGCTCGCGTGATGGCGGAATCACGCCTCCTGGGTCTGGCCCTGCTGCAGCCGTTCCATCGAGGCGGTGATCTGCCGGCTTGCCTCGCATAGCGCCGGCACCAGCTCCTCGGTCAAGGCGGCATGGCTGACGACGGAGCGGAAGTAGCTGAGGCCCAGGGTGCCGGCGACCGACTCACCCAGCATGATCGGGACCGCGACGGTGTTGGAGTTGCGCGGCTCCACCTTCGGATCGCGCTGTGCATAGCCCTGGCGCCGCACCATGGCGATCATCCCCTGGACCACGCGTTCCAGGTTGGGGGGGTTGTCCTCGGCTTCGGGTGAAGCGGCGAGCAGGCGCAGCAGGATGCGCCGCTCCTCCTCGGGGCAGAAGGCGAGGTAGGCGCGGCCGATGGCCCGCGTCACCATGCTGAAGCTCACGCCGACCGTGGCGTGAAAGGGCGACACCGCGCTGTCGGCCATGGTGCTGACGCTGATGACCACGCGCCCCTGGTCCGGTACCGCGATCGCCGCCGGCCACTTCAGTCGCCGCGTCAGATCCGCCGCCCAGGCGCGCCCGGCCTCTGCCACCAGCGGTCCGCCATGGAAGCCGGAGCTCAGCGCGGCAACCTGCGAGGTGATGCGGTAGCCGAGCCCGCGCTCGCCCTTGGCCACCAGCCCTGCCGTGCTCAACGTGCCGAGCAGCCGCATGATGGTGGGTTTCGGCAGGCCGGAGACGCGGTGCAGCTGGTCCACCGTCGTGTGGCGCTGGCGGTTCAGCTCCTTCAGCAGCACCAGCGCCCGCAGCACCGACTGCACCGGGGGGCCGCTCATTCACGGTGCCGCAAGGGCAGGGGCGATACCGTCGGCAGCAGGCGGCCGGCGACGGGCGGGCGCCCTTGTACCAAGGTGAGCAGCTTTGTGCCCTTGCCCCTGATCACGATGACCTTCATTCGGTCGATGTCCCCCCTTTTGCCTGCGCCCGGATCCGCCGCGGCAGGGCTAGCATCCACGCCGAGCAAGATCGGTCGCGGCCCGCGCATATTCCGCATCCTGGAATGATAGCGAGTCAAGGCGGGGGTACGGACCCAGCCCGCCGTTCCCCGCGCTCGCCGACCCGGGCGCCCGCGTCATGCGGCGGTCGCTCAGGGTCGCTTTCTTCCGACGGCGGAACGCAGCCAAACCGTGCTTGCCGGTGCCCTCCGGCCTTGGACGGGCTGGTCAGCGGCGAGGGGACATGGGGATGGATACCATCGCACGGGCAGGCCGGTTTCCCGGAAATGAGTCAAGCCTAGGCGCACGCCTATGTCGAAGCCCATCGAGCGCACCGGAAAGTGGCTCGGAGCCCGGACAAGCACTTCTACAAGACACGGCACCTGATCGAGAACTTCTTCGCCAAACTCAAGGAGTTCCGTGCCATCGCAACGCGCTACGACAAAAGCGCCCGAAATTTCCTCGGCGCCATTCAGCTTGCGGCAGTTACCGTCTGGCTCAATTGACGACAGGCTCTAATATGCCCAAGTCAGGAGGTCCGGAGAGAATTGGCCTCCGGAGAGCGATTTCCGGCCATCTCCACGTCTGGCCAGTCAACAGGTCCACCCAGAAAACCCCAGGAAACCTGCCACTCAGCGCGGCGTCCGGTCAGGCGGAGAGCACGGCTCGCATGGGAACTGGCGGAGGAGGTGCGCCTGGATTCGAACGGTCTCCACTCCCGGCGCCTATTCTGCGCGCCCATCGTGGCAGCAAAGGGAACCGGGGAAAAATGTCTCTGGCAGGAAAAAATTGGATGAGCGGCGCGCCCTATGTTGGACGATTGTTCGCTATCATCGCCGCGAGGTAATCTATCGGATCTCGGAATTGTCGGTTCGGCACCGACATGCCAACGGCACGCGCCATCTCCGCGGCGAAGGTCACGCAGTCATTGAAGCCGAGGCGATACTCGGTCTGCCCCTGCCACCGCACCAGCATGCCGAGCGCTGCGCGGTAGCGACTGGAATCGAGATCGGCAATGATTTCATGCACGGGGTGCAGACGGAGAGTGGCGCGATCCTCGTTGGTGATTGCGCCAGCAACGCCCTTGACGATGAATGTGTACATCGCGACCTCAATCATCCCCTCATTTCGTTCAGGCAAGCGCTCCACTGAATTCGCCTGCCTGTGACACTGCCTGTGCGAATTCCCGCATGAGCGGAGCGAGCCTGTGCTCTGGCATGGTGGGGATCAGTTCGTAGAGCATGCAGCCCTGGCGGAACAGCGAGTGCGTGCGCGTCTTGCTGGTGTTGGACTTGAGCAGCCGGTCCATGCCCAGACGCTCGCCTACCGTGCCGAGCAGCGTCAGCAGAGCGACCGCGAAGGCGCTGACCAGCAGCAACCGGTCGCGCCGCATCGGCTCGCCGATGCGCGTCGCCGACAGCCCCATCCCGAAACGCAGATCCTTGGTGTCGCGAAATTGCGGCTCGATGGTCCAGCGCCGCGCATAGTGATTGACCAGCATGGACGCGCTCGCCTGCGGGTCGCTGGCGGCCAGGCACCATGGCTCCTTCATGCCCTTGGCATGCACGCACACGACGGCGCCAACCCGCTGTCCCTGTGCCGTGACCCGGGCATCGCGCAATTTGCGCGCCCGGCCGCCTCGGCCGACCCACTCGACGGCAGGCTTGCTCTGGCCGTCGCCGTCGGTGACGCGGATGTTGCCGCGAAAGCGGATGACGTAGGCGAAGCCGAGTTCGCCCAGGAACGCGAACAGCTTCCGGTCGCCAAACCCGCGATCGGCCAGAATGGTCACCCGGCAGTCCGGCGGGACCGTCTCGGCAAGCCGGCGCAGGCAGGCATCCTCATAGTCGTTGCGGCGGGTCGCGATCTCGTCCTTCCAGACGGTCAGCCAGATCAGCGGCGCCGCGCGGCCATGCCCCGTCACCAGGCTCAGCACCAGCGTCGATTGGCCGTCGCGGTCGAAATCGGTCCAGCCCATCGCCACCAGAACGTCGCGCCGGGCGCCGATCTGGTTCGGCACCCAGCGGGCAAAGCTGTCCCACACGTCGATCGCGCCGTTGCTCAACAGCCGGTCCACCTGCTTGACAGCATGCTTGGTGACCAGCCCCCGCGCCAGCGCCAGTGCCTGGCCGATCATCGCCACCGCCAGCGACGCGCCAGCCATCACGCCCAGCGTGGCGCCCGCCAGCGCATCCACCCGCTTGGCGTGCAGGTCGTGTGCATACAACTCGCCAATGAACCCGCGAACATCGCGCAAACGCACTCGCGACCGCTCCGCCTGCACCATAATCCTGACCCTCCGCCAATGCTCCCGAAGGTCTACAAAGCGCGTCCGAATCGGGTCTAGCGGGGCTAGGCGAAATGAGGGGATTCGTGAGCATCGCGACAGGTTTCGGGCCGTCGGGACTTTCGGTGTAACCGGGGCAAATTCCCGGGCACGCAGGTGTAGCATCGCCGACCGCAACGACCAGAAATGGCGGATAGCCGCCATTCTTGGTGGCCGAGGGTGCGCCAGACCGAGCAGCCTTGCGGAAACCGCCCGGGAATTTGCCCCGCTTACGGTTCCCTACCTAGCGGCGAGCGTTGTCAAGATAATCTTGGAGGCCTCGCAGATAGGTCTCCATTGTGAGCACAGCGCCCTCCTCGTCCCGGGCGCTGATCTGCGCAAGCAACTTGCGCCTCACGGCCAGCACGGGATCATGCACACGTCGCCCGGCCTGCGCGACGAAGTGGCGAAGCACCTCACTGAGTCCTTCAACCACGGCAGTGAGCATGATGTTGCCTGTGGCCTCGGCGAGCAGCCGATTGAAGCCGATTGCCTTGGAGGTGCGCTCCTCCAGGAGGCCGCGCTCGGTCAGCGCCGCCGCCTCGTCAAGATTTTGCTGCAGCGCGACCAGGTCGGCAGGGGTCGCGCGCCGGCAGGCCAAGCGCACCACGGTGCCCATCACATGCAGCCGCGCTTCCAGCAGCATGTCCAGCGAGGCACGCCCGAGATCAATCATGTCCCGGAAGGACTGGGTGACGAGCTTGGCGCCACTCTCGGCCACGAAGGCGCCACCATTGCGGCCCTTGCGCAAAGTGATGAGCCCGGCTGCCTCCAGGTTGCGCATGCCCTCGCGCACTGCCATGCGGCTGACGGCGAACATGTCTGATAGTTCGCGCTCAGTGGGCAAGCGATCATTGGGCTTCAACTCGCCGGCCGCAATCTGCTGGCGGATTCGTGCGCCGATCTCCTCCGAGATACGCAGCGGCCTGATCGGAGCGAAGGCCGCGGGTACTGAGCGGGTGGGAGCCGCCGGCTCGCGGCTCGCCCTGGGGGAGGGCGTCTTCGCATTCTCTATATCGGACGTCTTTAGCTTAGCCCCCGGCCGTCCCATCAAGCGATCCTTCCCCAGGCGGTCGCCCTACACCAGTGCAGAGGGGCTGGCCGCCTTAAAACCAGCGCAGCCATAACAGGTCCGCAATACGAGTGGAATGCTCTTGAATGGACGGTCCAAAACCCTGATAGTCGGCGCTCTGCCCGGCCGCCCGGCCGGCTGTAAGACAGTGAGGAAACGCCAATGAAGAAGCGGAACACTCTCCTTGCCGCGCTGCTGATGCTAGCGGCGCCCGCCCTCGCCCAGGAATTCCCGAACCGGCCGATACGCGTGATCATCCCCTATCCGGCAGGCGGCACGACCGATGTCATCGCCCGTGCTCTTCAGGAACCGCTTCGGGCCAGGCTGGGTCAGCCGGTGGTGATCGAGAATCGGGGAGGTGGGGCAGGAGCTATCGGTATGCGCGAACTGATGAACGCCGCGCCCGACGGTCATACCCTTGTCATTGCCAATAACGGCCCGGCCACTATCCTGCCTCTTACCGATCCGAACATTGGCTATCGCGGAACGGCGCTGACAGCGATCACCCGGGTGACCGGAGCCCCGCTCGTGCTCGTGACGCCAGCTTCCCTGCCGCCGCGCGACCTGCGCGAGTTCATTGCCTATGCGCGCGAGCGCCCCGGCCGGTTGAATTACGCCACTGCGGGCGTTGCCTCGCTCGGCCATGTCGCAACTCTGCTGTTAAGTCAGATGGCCGACTTCAGTGCCACGCATATTCCGTACCGCGGGCAGGCGCCTGCGAGTCTTGCAGTGGTGGCGGGGGAGGTGCAGTTCGTGCTGACCACCACCTCGACCGCCATGAACGCCCAGATCGAGGCCGGGAGGCTGAAGGCCCTAGCGGTCAGCTCGGCGCAGGCCTCTCCCGAGGTTCCAGGCGTGCCGCCGATCTCAGACGTGCTGCCGGGCTACAACGTCGAGATCTGGTTTGGACTTCTCGCGCCGCCGCGCACGCCCTCACCGATTGTCGAGAAGATCGCGGCTGCGGTACGGCAGGGTCTCGCGCTGCCTTCCGTCCAGCAGGTGCTCCGCTCCGCCGGGATGGAGCCGGTGGGCTCCACGCCACAGGAGTTTTCGAGGCTGTTGACTGAGGAGGAGGCCATGTGGCGCTCCGTGATAACCTCGGCAAACATCAAGCCTGAGTAGCGCTGGCTTTCATGGCAGGGGCCAGTGTTGAACCCGATCCCTCCAGCCGCGGGACCGGCCATGCCGGATGATCGTGTCGCGTCTCCGGGCCATGCCATGGCGATGCTCGAGGACATCCTCGCGCGACGGCACAGTTGCCGCGCGTTCCGTCCCGAGTCGATGGACGAAGCGGTCATCAGGCGCATCCTGACCGCCGCACAGCGCACGCCCTCCTGGTGCAACGCGCAGCCCTGGCGGGTGATCACCACCTCCGGCGCGGCGACCGAAGCTCTTCGCGTGGGGTTGATGGAACATGTGCGGTCGGGGGAGCGGCGGCCGGACATCGCCTTCCCTGAAGCCTACCGCGGTGAATACCAGGATAGGCGGCGGGAATGCGGTTTCCAGCTCCACGACGCGGTCGGTGTCGCGCGGGGCGACCGGGGGGCCTCGGCGCGGCAGGCGGCCGAAAACTTCCGACTTTTCGGCGCTCCACACGCGGCGCTGGTGACGACTGAAGCGGCGCTGGGAACCTACGGTGCCGTCGATTGCGGCGCCTATATCACCGCCTTCATGCTCACGGCTCAGGCGCTGGGTGTCGCCTGCGTCGCGCAGGCGGCCCTGGCGGCCTACTCCCCCTTCCTGCGCACTCATTTCGGCATCCCGGAGAGCCGCAAGGTGGTGTGCGGCATTGCCTTCCGCTTCGAGGATGCATCGCATCCAGCCAATGCGTTCCGCACCAGCCGTGCGCCGACCGAGGAGGTCGTGGAGTGGCGGTCGTGACGGGGCCGCTCGCCGGGCTGCGTGTGCTGGAGTTCGGCGCGATCGGGCCCGTGCCCTTCGCCGCGATGCTGCTCGCTGACATGGGGGCCGAGGTGGTGCAGGTGGTCCGCCCGGGGCCGCGGCGGGACCCGAGAGACGACCCCACCCTGCGCGGCCGCTGCGTCATCGTGCTCGACCTCAAGCAGGCGGAAGACCAGACTGCGGCCCTTGACCTCGCCGCCAGGGCGGAGGTGCTGCTGGAGGGCAACCGGCCCGGGGTGATGGAGCGTCTGGGCCTGGGGCCGGATACCTGCTTGGCGCACAACCCGCGCCTCGTCTACGGCCGCATGACCGGCTGGGGCCAGGACGGGCCGCTGGCCCGGACGGCTGGCCACGACATCAACTTCATCGCGCTCACCGGGGCCCTGCACGCCATTGGCCCCGCGGGCGGCGCGCCGGTGCCGCCACTGAACCTCGTTGGCGACTACGGCGGCGGGTCAATGTTCCTTCTCTTCGGCGTGCTCTGCGCCGTGATCGAGGCGCGTGCCAGCGGCCGCGGCCAAGTGGTGGACGCAGCGATGGTGGACGGCGCCTCAGCCATGATGGCGGTGTTTCACGGCATGGCTGCCCGCAGCGGCTGGGTCCCGCGGCGGGGTGAGAACCTGCTGGACGGCGGGGCGCCCTGGTACACGACTTACGAAACCGCCGACGGCGGGCACGTCGCCGTCGGCGCACTGGAGGAACCCTTCTGGAAGGCGCTCCTCGCCGGCCTCGGCATCGCGCCGGACGCCCTGCCGCCCCGCGAGGATCGCGCGGCCTGGCCGGTCATCCGAGCCGCCCTGGCACAAGCCTTTCGCCGAGGGACGCGGGAGGAGTGGGCCGAGCGTCTTGGGCCTACCGAGGCCTGCGTCAGCCCGGTGCTGCCCCTCGAAGCAGTGGCCGCGCACCCACACATGGCCGCGCGCAGGGTCCAGCAGGAGATCGGTGGGCAGCTTCAGCCCGCGCCCGCCCCCCGCCTCTCCCGCACGCGGGGCGCCATTCGCCCGACGACAGAAGTGCCCGGCGGCGCGGCGGCGGTGCTGGCGAGGTGGAGCGCGGCATCCCGCGAGGAGGAAAGGACCGGATAATGGCCGAGAACGGAACGCGTCACTGTGACGTGCTGGTGGTGGGATCGGGCGCAGGTGGGCTGGCGACCGCCATCGTAGCGCGCAAGGCGGGGCTGGAGGTGCTGGTGGTGGAGAAGGAGCCCGTCTTCGGCGGCACCACGGCCTATTCGGGCGGCATCCTCTGGATCCCCGGCAACCACCTGGCGAAGGCGCGCGGCATCGAGGACAGCCGCGAGGCTGCCCGGACCTACATGCGCGGCGAGGCCGGCAACCATTTCGACGAGGCGCGGGTGGAAGCCTTTCTCGAAAACGGCCCGCGGATGCTCGAGTTCTTCGAGCGGGAGACCGAGGTGAAGTTCGCCCTCGCCGATTACCCGGACTACCACCCGGACCGGAATGGCGGCGTTGCCATCGGCCGCTCGGTCTCGGCGCTGCCCTATGATGCGCGCCGCCTCGGGCCGGAGATGCGGCGGCTGCGCAAGCCGCTGGAGACGATCACCTTCCTCGGCATGATGTTCAACTCGGCTATCGCCGATTTCATCGCGATCGAGGGGAGCTGATACCTCACCCGAGAATTCTCCCCCTTGACTAAATGGACCGTCCATTACTTACTTAATGACGAAGCGTCGCGCGGAGGAACTCAGGCATGCAGGACAATCGCGGTCTCTATCGCCTGGATGAATTGCGGCGCGTGGTTGATCCGGGCGTCATTGCCGTGGTTGGCGCATCAGAGACCATGGGATCCTTTGGTCAGCGCACCCTCGCCAACCTCTCGGGCTTCGCCGGAAAGGTCTACGGCGTGAACCCGAAGTACCGTGAGGTGTCCGGACGATCCTGCGTTCCGAGCCTGGAGGATCTGCCGGAAACGCCGGACAGCATCGTTCTCTGCGTGGCGCGCCAACTCGTGGAGGACACGGTGCAGCAGGCCATCCGCATCGGTGCGGGCGGTGCCATTGTATACGCTTCAGGCTTTTCCGAGACCGGCCTGCCGGCGCGTGTCGCGGAGCAGGAGCAGCTTGTCGCCACCGCGAAGCGCGGTGGTCTGCGGCTGGTGGGGCCGAACTGTGTCGGCCTCTCGAACCTGCGTACCGGCGCGCTGATGAACTTCATGCCGGACTGCGGGGAGATGGTCCGCGGCCGCAAGATCGGGCGCGTGGCCATCGTGTCGCAGAGCGGCGCGCTCGGCTACGCCATTCTTCAGTCAATAACCCGGGGCGTAAGCATCAGCCACTACCTCGCTGCCGGAAATGCCGCAGATGTCGACATCTGCGACATGATCGCCTGCATGGCCGATGACCCGGAGGTCGGCGCCATCACCTGCCTGTTCGAAGGCCTGCAGAGCGGCCAGCGCTTCCTGGAGGCCGCGCGCCTCGCAGCTGCGGCGGGCAAGCCGCTGATCGTCTACAAGGCCGGCAACGGCGAGGCGAGCGGCAAGGCGGCGCTATCCCACACCGGAACCCTGGTCGGCAGTGTCGCGGCCTATCGCGCCGCCTTCGAGGAGTGCGGCGCGATCGTGGTCGATGACCTGGAAGCCGTCATCGAGATGGCGAGTTTCATGACGCGCAACGGGCCGCCGAGGCGCGGACCGGGCGTGGGGATCATGGCGACCTCCGGCGGCGCCGGCGTCATCAATGCCGACAAGGCCGAGAAGGCGGGCCTCGCCCTGCCCGAACTCGCCCCGCAGACCCGTGCGGCGCTGGAGCAGGTTGTGCCGGATTTCGGCGCTGTGGCGAACCCGGCCGACCTCACGGCGGAAGTACTGAAGACTGCCTCGACTTTCGCCCACTGCCTTGACGCCTTCGTGCAGGATCCCAGCTTCAGCGCCGTCATCGTGCCTCTCGTCTTCGCGCACGCTGGCGCGACGGGCGCCCGGGCGCCCGTGATCAGCGACGTCGCGGCCCGCTCGGACTGCGCGGTCGCGGCGGTGTGGATGACCGATTGGCTGGAGGGGCCGGGCAGCGCGGTGCTAGATGCCGACGAGCGCGTTACCCTGTTTCGGTCCTCCGAGCGCTGCGCGAACAGTATCCGCGCATGGATGGACTGGCATGCCCGCCGCGCCGCCGCGACTGAAGGAGTTGCCCCGCGTCTCTCCCCGTGTGACGCGGTTGCGACCGCGCGTGCCGTGATCGCCGCGGCCCGCGCAGGCGGCAAGGCGCTGGGCGAACGGGATTCCAAGCGCATCCTGGCTGCCTACGGTATCGCCGTGCCACGGGAGGAGGTGGCGGCAACGCCAGAGGCCGCCGCCGCCGCCGCGACCAGCATTGGCTTCCCGGTGGTTGTGAAGGTCGCCTCCACCGACATCCTGCACAAGACGGAGGTGGAAGGCATACGCCTCAATCTACGCGACGCGGAGGCGGTGCGCGCCGCGACGGAAGCCGTGCTGGCAGCCGCGGCGCGGCACCGCCCCGAAGCGCGGATCGTCGGTGTCAGTGTGCAGTCCATGGTGTCGCCGGGCGTCGAGCTGGTGCTGGGCATCCAGAGCGACCAGCAGTTCGGCCCCCTGGTCGTGGTCGGTCTCGGAGGCGTCCTGGTGGAGCTGCTGGGCGACGTGGCCACGGCGCTCGCCCCGACGACGCCGGAGAGGGCACGGCACATGCTTTCATCGCTGCGCGGCCACAAGCTGCTCTCCGGTTATCGGAGGGAGGAGCCGCGCGACATCGAGGCGGCCGTGGACGTGATCTGCCGCTTCTCCGAGATGGCGGCCGACCTCGGTGACCTCATCGGAGAGGCGGACGTGAACCCTTTGATCGTGGGCCGGAAGGGCGCGGTCGCGGCCGACGCCCTGATCGTGTTGTCTTGAGGGAGGGTCACGCCATGCGGGGACGTTGCATCGAAGAATTCGAGGTTGGCCAAGTGGAAACCAGCCCCGGACGGACCGTGACGGAGACGGACGTCGTGACCTTCGCCTGGGTGTCGGGTGACAGGAACCCGATGCATACCGACGCGGAGCACAGCCGGCGCTCGCCCATGGGGCAGCGCATTGCGCATGGTGCCCTTGGGCTCTCGATCTCCACGGGCCTTTCCTACGACCTGGGGCAGCTGGATGGGACGGCGATCGCCGCTCTTGGCGTGGACGAGTGGCGGTTCCTGAAGCCGATTCTGCTGGGCGACACGGTGCATCTCCGGACGACGATCGTTTCGGCGCGACCGACCTCGAAGCCGGACCGGGGCGTGCTCGTACGGCGCATGGAGCTGGTGAACCAGCGTGGGGACGTCGTCCAGACCGGGCTCATGACCACCATGGTCCTGACCCGCGCCGGCGTTGTGGCCATGCAGGAACGAAGCGGCGAAGCCGCCTGATCGCGAGGAAGCTATGACCCTGATGAACCTACACGGCCTGACCGACGAGCAGCGCATGATGCGCGAGAGCATTCTTGAGATCTGCGAGCGCCACCTGCCCTGGGATCGTGTCCGGAAGATGGATGAGGAACGCGAGTTTCCGCACGAGGCCTATGACGCCCTGGCTGAGGCAGGCTATCTCGGTCTCTTCTATCCCGAGAAATTCGGTGGCATGGGCGGGACGCACAAGGACCTGACGGTCCTGCTGGAGACGCTCGGCTACTACTACACCGGCATCGCCCAGGGTGTGACCACCACGCTGATCTATGCCGGAATGCATGTGGTCAAGTTCGGAAAGCCGGAGGTTCAGGAGGAGATCGTTCCCAAGATCATCTCCGGGAAGGTCAAGCTTGCCCTCGCGATGTCGGAGCCCGGGACCGGATCGGACGTGGCGGGCATCAAGACCACGGCGCTCCGGGACGGGGACGACTATGTGCTGAACGGGAGCAAGGTGTGGATCACCTGCGCCCATGTGGCGGACTACCTCGTCGTGATCGCGAAGACGGACCCCAAGGCTGAGCGCCACCGGGGCATGAGCGCCATCCTGGTGGACACGCGCAGCCCGGGCGTGACCATTCGCCCTCTTCAGATGCTCGGGCGCCGTACGACGCATGCAAATGAGGTCTTCTTCGAGAATGTCCGCGTGCCCGCCCGCAACCTGATCGGCGAGGAGGGCATGGCCTGGAAGAACATCATGACCTGCCTTGGGGTCGAGCGGCTGGGGCTCGCGGCAATCTCCGCAGGGCATTGCTTCAAGATTACCGAATATGCCCGCGATTACGCGAAGGACCGCATTCAGTTCGGACAGCCCATCACCAACTTCCAGGTCATCCAGCACAAGCTCGTCGACATGTTCATCATGTCGGAGACGGCGCGTCAGTCGGTCTACCGCGTGGCAGAGCTGCTGGACGCCGGACAGCAGGCGATCGAGGAGACGTCCCTCGCGAAGATCATCTGCACGGACAATAACTTCCGCTGCGCCGACCAGGGGCTGCAGATCATGGGAGGCGCCGGATACTCGATGGAATACGACATGCAGATGTTCTTTCGGGATTCCCGCGTGGGGCCGATCGGCGGCGGGAGCAACGAGATCCAGCGTAACGTCCTCGCCAAGCGCATGGGACTTTGAACAGTGGCGGGCATGACGGCTGACCGTGACCCGAGGCCGGGCCTTCTGCAACATCGGCGAGGATGAGGTCATGCCTCGCCATACCCAGGTCGTGATCGTCGGCGCCGGCCCGGCCGGTCTTCTGCTGTCCCAACTTCTCCATGCGGCGGGCATCGACTGCCTGGTGCTGGAGCGCAGGTCGCAGGCTTATGTCGAAGCCCGCATCCGCGCCGGTGTGCTCGAGCAGGGCACGGTGGAGCTACTGGACCGCGCCGGGGTGAGCGAGCGCCTGCACCGCGAGGGCCTGCCCCATCACGGCGTGCAGATGGCGCTGGACGGCGACGTGTTCCGCATCGACCTGCACGGGCTGACCGGCGGCAGGTCCGTCACCGTCTATGGCCAGACCGAGGTGACGCAGGACCTCATCCGCGCCCACCAGTCCCGCGGCGCCGCCCTCCTTTTCGAGGCGGAGGAGGTCGCCCTGCACGACCTCGCCGGCGGCCGCCCCCAGGTCACCTACCAGCACGGGGGCGAGAGCCACCGCATCGCCTGCGACTTCGTGGCGGGCTGCGACGGCTATCACGGCATCAGCCGCGCCAGCATCCCCGACGATGTCCTGCGCGTCTTCGAGCGGGTCTATCCCTTCGGCTGGCTAGGCATTTTGGCCGACGTCCCGCCCTGTAACGAAGAACTGATCTACTCCAACCATCTCAACGGCTTCGCCCTGGCCTCCATGCGCTCGCACACGCGCAGCCGCTACTACGTGCAGGTGCCGCTGACCGAGCGGCTGGAGGACTGGCCCGACGAGCGCCTTTGGGACGAGTTGGCCCTCCGCCTCGGCCCCCGGGCCGCTTCCCGCATGACGCGCGGCCCGGCAATCGAGAAGAGCATCGCGCCGCTCCGCTCCTTCGTGGCCGAGCCAATGCGCTACGGCCGCCTTTTCTTGGCCGGCGATGCGGCCCACATCGTCCCGCCGACTGGGGCAAAGGGGCTGAACCTGGCTGCCTCCGATGTTGGCTTCCTCGCCGACGCCCTCATGGAGCACTACGCCCGTGGCTCTGACGTCGGTCTCGACGCCTATTCGGGGCGTGCCCTGGCCCGCGTCTGGATGGCAGAGCGCTTTTCCTGGTGGTTCACCAGCCTGACGCACCGCTTCCCGGAAATGGATGATTTCGCGCGGCACATGCAAGTGGCCGAACTCGCCTACATCCGCGCGTCCGAGAGGGCGCAGATGGTTGTGGCGGAGAACTACGTCGGTCTGCCCCTGGCCTATGCGGCCACGCCGCTTGGAGGTAGGTGATCCATGGCTCGGCCGCACTCAACGCGACAACCTCGTCCTGGTAAGCGGCGGAAGTAACGCACCGGGTTTTAAGAAAATTCCATGCAACCTTATCGCAGGTTAGCGTAGAAGGATCAGGAGGAGTGGCTGGAATGGCGACCTTGTGCAGCAAGTGCATGTACTACCTTGCGTCTTATCGGCAGGGATCGATCTGGTGAGCCGCCGTGTCGCATTGGTTGCCGCCGCTGCCCTACCCTGCGGCAAGTGGCAGACGCCCGCCGATGCAGCGCTGCAAGTGCTGGAGCACGAGGTTCTCGCCAGCTTAGTCGCCGATGCGGTGGCTGAGGCCGGCATCGACCGGCGCGACATCGGCTCGCTCGCTTTCGCGCAGTGTCGTCCTTATACGCTGCAGAAGTACTTCGCGACCTTCATGGCGCACTACCTGCGCCTTCCCTGCACAGGTACCGTTTCGGAAACGCTTGGCAATGGCATGACGGCCGGCCTGGCCTTCGAGCGTGCGGTGGACGACATACTGCTCGGACGCGCCAAGGTGGCGCTCGCCCTGGGCGTGAACTTCGAGACGGCGACCTCGGCCGCAGAACACATGATGAGTTCCATGCGCGCCACGGGTGACGTGGACTTCCAGGTTCCCTTCGGCTTCACGCCCATCGCATGGTACGCGATGGACGCCGCCCGCTACATGCACGAGTACGGTGTCTCGCGTGAGGCGATCGCCAGCGTCGCCGTCAAGAACCGCCGCCACGCCTCGCTGAACCCGCTTGCGCAGTTTCGTAAGCTGATCACGATGGAAGATGTCCTCGCTCAGCCGATGATCGTCGAGCCGCTCGGCTTGTTCGAGGTGCCGCCGCGCAGCGACGGTGCAGTGTGCCTCGTGCTTGCGGAGGAGGAAGTCGCACGCGCGACCGGCAGGCCCTACGCGCTCATCCGCGGCCGCGGCTTCTACCACGAGGGCGCGCACCAGATCAGCGAAGTACCGAACGACATGACCGCCCTGGCCGCCGCACAGAGATCCGGGCAGGCGGCCTATGCGGCGGCGGGCGTCGGGCCGTCGGATATTGATTTCGCGGAGGTTTATGCACCCTGCACCATTGTTGAGGTGCTGGTCAGTGAGGCGCTGGGCCTAATGCCGCGCGGCCGCGGGGCGCACGGCGCGGCGGAGAGTGAAACGAGCCTCGGCGGGCGCATTCCAATTTGCACCTCGGGAGGCCTGCAGTCCCGCGGCCACCCGGCCTATGTAACGCCCTTCTACACGTTCGTGGAGGTGTTGGAGCAACTCCAGGGGCGCGCCGGGGAGCGGCAGGTGCGCGACGCGCGGCTTGCGCTGACCAGCGCTGAACTGGGCAACTACAACGCCGCACTCGTTCATGTGCTTGAGGCAGTTCGATGACCATCGAGGTTTTGTCCCGCCCAGGGCGCCGTCCCTATCCGCCGAGGGTCACGGCCACCACGGCACCGTTCTGGGAGGGCCTGCTAGAGGGCCGTTTCCAGACCACGCGGTGCGACGATTGCGGGCGGTTCAGCTTCCCCCCGAAGGTGATCTGCCCCCATTGCTGGTCACGCCGCATCCTCTGGCACGAGCTGTCTGGCAATGGCCGCCTCTATTCCTCAACGACGATCCACGCGGCGCCAGCTTCATTTCGTCAGGAGGCGCCGTACCGGGTAGCGATCGTGGATCTGGAAGAAGGGGTGCGACTTGCGACGCGCCTGCTCGGCGGAGGGCCTGCAACGCTCGACAGCCCTGTGCGGCTCGTGGCGCTCTCCTACGACGACGGGCCGCTCTTCGCCGCGAGGCCCGATGGCGGGTGTATTGCATCGGTCGGCTTGGCGCCCCGCCCGGGGTAGGATCGTGAGGGGACGATGCCCTGCCATCATCGAGGAGAGCCGAGCTTGCCATTCAAGGCGAATGCCGACCGCCGCGGCGGGCAGCCGCGCTATCCGGCCCTGGCGATCACCACAGCCCTGACCTTGCGCGCGGTGTTCCGTCTGGCTCTCCGCCAGACCGAGGGCCGGATCGGCTCCATTCCCGCTCTGCTCGGTCTCGATCTGGCCGTGCCGGATCACTCAACCCGCAGTCGCCGGGCCGAGACACTGGAAATGCCACGCTCTCACTCCGGCAGCCGCCCCGTGCACCTGCTGGTGGACAGCACAGGGCTGCAGCTGTGTGGCCCGGGCGAGTGGCTGGTTGAGAAGCACGGGAGCAGGACGCGCCGGTCGTGGCGCAAGCTGCACATTGGTGTGGATGCCGACACCGGACGGATCGTCGCGGCCGGGTTGGCAGCGCAGGACGTCGATGACGCCTCCCAGGTCGGGCCCTTGCTCGACCAGGTCGCGGACCCGATCGCCTCGTTCACGGCCGATGGCGCCTACGACCAGGACAGTGTCTACGGTGAGGTCGCCGCACGGCACCCCGATGCTGCCGTGGTCCTGCCACCCCGATCCAGCGCCGTGCCGAGTGCGACGGCCGAAACGGCACCAACCCAGCGCGACCAGCACCTGCAGACCATCGCCGAGCGCGGACGCAGGGGCTGGCAGAAGGCCGTGGGCTACAACCGGCGCGCCCTGGTTGAGGCGGATATCGCGCGCTTCAAGCGGGTCATGGGCGGCGGACTGCGCTCGCGTACGGACGGGCGCCGCGCGACGGAGGTGGCTATCGCCGTCAGCGCGCTGAACCGCATGATCGGGCTCGGACGGCCGGAGTATGTCCGGCTCGCATGACCGCAGACCCCCCGACGGCCTCCTGCGCCTCCAAACCGGTCCCTGCAACGCAGTCGCTCCACGTCCGACGCGTCCGGCGGCAGCGCCGTCTACTGGCCGCCGGCCAAGACCCCCAGCATTTCGAAAGAAAGACCCCATGCCTGACGCGACACTGACTGCGAAAGCCGGGCGAGTGGCGGAGGCGCCGAGCGCCAGGGCGTCCACGCTGATTGAGTCGCTGGCCGGCTTCGCGCACGGTCTCGACCTCGCAGCCGTGCCGGCGGAGGTACGACGCCAGGCGGCCGCCTGTATCCTTGACACGATCGGTTGCATCATCGCCGGATGGCACGCTCCGGAGGTCCAGGCCCTGCTGCGGGCCGAGCGGGAAGGCGCGGCGGCAGGAACGGCCTCAGTCCTCGGCGCGTCTCTGAAGCTGTCGCCCGAATCCGCGGCGCGGCTGAACGGCTATCTGGGCGACGTGTTCGAGTTGAACGACCTGATCGGCGGCCACGCGAGCATCGGCACCGTCACGGCGATGCTCGCCCTCGTGCAGCAGCGGCGGTCCAGCGGATCCGATCTCCTGCGTGCCGTCATCGCTGGCCTCGAATCGACAGCCCGCGTGTACAGCGCCTTCTACCCGGCGATCCGCCCCTACACCGCGGTGGGCCTTACCCCCGTCGGCCTGCCCAGCAGCTTTGGCGCGGCCGCCGGCGTCGCACTGCTCCTCGGGTTGGACGAGGGGCAAGTGGCAGACGCTATCGCGATCAGTGGCGCGCTGGGCGGCTGGTGCCCGTCAGAGGTGATCTTTGGCGACGGCGGAACGGTGAAGGCGATGCTGTTCGGCGCCCTGCCAGCGGCAACGGCGATCACCGCCGCCCGCTACGCCGCCCACGGCATGACCGGCCCCCGCGAGCTGCTGGAGGGGTCGCGCGGCTACTTCCGCACGGTTGCTGACCGATTCGACCCGAAGGAGGTCACGGTGCCGGGGCGGTGGCACCTCGCCCGGCCACGGCGCAAGCAGCACGCCTGCTGTGGCTACATCCACGCGGCGCTGGACCTGATGGCGGAGCAGCGCCGGGCAATTGGCACAGACCGGTTGCGCGGCGCGACGATCACTATCGAAATGCCGCAGTACGTCCTTCCAGCCGTCTCGAAGAATGCGCCGCCGATTTCGGCCAATGAGGCACGGTTCCACACGCAGTTCTGCGTCGCGGTCGTGGCAGCCGGCGACGACGTGATCCTGCCAGAGCACAGCATCAGGGCGGCGTTCTACCTTGCCGACCCGGCCGTCGCCGCCTTCCTCCACTCCGTCAAGATCGAGCCGGATGAGGCACTGCGTCACTACGAAGAGTGCCGCTTGACGGCTGTGTTGGCGGACGGGACGCGGCACCAAGCCTTCACCCGCTCGGCCAAGGGGGCGCCAGGCAATCCCATGACACCGGATGATGTGGTCGGCAAGTTCCTGATGCTGACCCGGAGCCGCATGCCGGAGGACCGGGCCGTGGGCTACGCGCGGCGTATCCTCGGGATCGAAGGTGAACGACGGCTAGATTGGGTGTTCGACGAGCTCGACCTGACCTGATACCGGCGAGCCTATTGAAGGGGTGGCTCGGCAACTTCGGACAGTCCGATAAGTGGATTTCCGGCCTGACAGCGGCGAAGCTGCCGCGGATCAGGAGCGAGAATGACGAAGCGAACCGGCGGACGCATAGTAAGCGAAGCCTCGGCGCCCTTCTTTCGCGGGTCGGTATGAATGTGCTGGGTCGGCTCCAGGCGTGATGCTTGGAGATGGCTGTATGGACAACG
>NZ_QKYU01000003.1 GCF_003253705.1 Humitalea rosea | reverse complement strand
ATCGAGCCGCTGGTCGCCATCGGCGCGACGCAGCCGCACCGTCCCTATGACTTCCGCCCGCCGCCAGACCCCAGGCCCGAGCGGCGGATCAACGACCCCTGGCGTATCGCCATGAAGGCCAAGCTGGAGACCGACGATGGCAAAGCCCGCTACGCCAGACGCCAGCAATCGGTCGAGCCGGTGTTCGGCATCATCAAGAGCGTCATGGGCTTCACCCGCTTTCGCCTCCGCGGCCTGAAGAAGGTCGCCGCCGAATGGGGACTGGTCGCGCTCGCCTATAACTGCCGCAGGCTGCATCGCCTGATGCAGCCATGAACCCACCCAGACCCGACCAGGCAACCACATCCATGACGTGAATCCGACAGGCTGCTAGGCCACGGCTCACTCCGAACGCAGCAGGGAAATCGAGTCCATGTGGTTGTGCTTGGTCACCACGCGCCCGGCCTCGACGATGGCGATCTCCGACAGCGGCAGGAAGGTGTGCTGGTCATCGGGGTTGTCGCTGCGGGTCAGCTTGATGCGGTCGCCGTCCAGATGGTCGACGGTGCCGACATGGTTCCCGCAGGAGCCGACGACTTCCATGTGTTCCTTGATGCGGCTGCGATCGAGCATGAGCTCGTCTCCTTCTGTTCGGGACGCGAGGCTGCGTCCCCGCCCCTCAAACGCGGCAGGCGGCGGCGGGATGCATCGGGATCGCGCTCACCGTGCCACCGCGATCCGATGGATCAGGATATGGGTCAGCGATTCATAGGGGGCCGAGGAGATCGCGATCTGGCCGCGGAAGGGCTGGTCCATCAGGAAGACGAAGCCGATCAGCGCCCCGATCCCCGCCGCCTGGATCGCCAGCATGACCATGACGTGCCGCTGCGGCTCATACAGCGGGCCGGTCGCCACCAGCAGCAGCACCAGCAGCCCGATCAGGATCCAGAACTGCCGCGGCAGGCCGAGGCGGGCGGCGTGCAGCCGGTCCTCGCGCGCCGAATCGAGCCCGTCCACCTGTTGCAGCAGATCGGTCGCGAGCGAGGGCGGGGCGGTGGTGGCGGCGGCATAGACCGCCTCCTCCAGCACATCGGCAAGCCGGCGCGTCGCGGGATCGGCGCCGCGTTCGGCCATGGCGGGGAATTCCACCGTGATGATGCTGTGCAGATAGGCCGCAAGCTCCGCCCGGATCGCCAGACCGGGCTCCCCCAGCCGTTCGGCCAGGCGCGCGAGCCCCGCCACCGCCGATACCTCGGCATGGACCAGGCGGCTCGCGTCATCAGCCTGGGTGCGGGCCTGCACCGCGCAGAAGGCCAGGGTGAGGGTCAGCGCCGCCATCACCGAACCGGTCGTCCGCAGCGCCACATCCAACTGCCCCGGCAGGCCGCGCGAGCGCACCAGGGGCGAGAGGAAGCGGCAGGCCAGCGCCGCGAGGCCAGCGGTGCCGATGGTGAAGAGGGCGTAAACCACCCCGCTCGGCAGGGCATAGAGCAGGTTCAGGACGGGCGTCGCATGCCCGGGGGCGAAGGCGTTCGGGAACATGGGCGCAAGGGTCCGGGCTGTCGCGCGGCAGACTGCGCCCCGAGGCTTAACGGATCGTTCCGGCCCTCACCTTGGCGTGAGCCGGCCGGTCGGCGGCTATCCCCTCGAACCTCACATGTTACGGTGAGGCATGCAGCACCCGGCCGCCAGCTGATGGGACGCCTCGACCCCCCGGTGCCGCTGCCGCGCGATGCCCCGCTCTCCGCCCCGCCCGCCATGGCCGCCGGCGACCCCGCGCCGCATGTCGCGCGGGGGCATCTGCTGTGCCGGCGGCAGCGCTTCCGCAGCGCCGAGGCCGCCTTCCGCCAGGCCCTGGCCCTCGGCAGCCGCGACGCCACGATCCTGGAGGGCATGGCCCAGATCGCCAGCGCGGGCGGCGCCTTCCACCTCGCCGCCCTCGCCTTCGAGGCCGCGGCCAAGCGCATGGGCCCGCGCCGCGAGCCGCTGCTGGCCATGGCCGCGGCGGCCTATACGAAGCTCGGCTGGCAGGATGCCGCCTTGGCGCGGCTTGCCGGGCTGGCCCGCCCGCTGCCGGCGTGGTGGGCCGCGATCGAGAACCGGGCCAGCGCCCTGAAGGCCGCGCAGGACAGGCGCATCCGCCATTTGCTGCCGCTGGCGCGCCAGGGCTCGCTCAATGCCGGGGCCGGGCGGGAATTGCTGCTCGGGCTGGTCACGACCGGGCGGATGCGCGCGGCCCCCCGCCTCGCCCAACGGCTGCGGGAGGTCTTCCCCGATGACCCGGGCCTCGCCGAGGCCGAGGCCGAGGTGGCGCTGCGCAGCCACGGGCCGGAGGCGGCGCTGGCGCTGCTGGAGCGCGGCCCCGGCCGGGCCGACACGCGCCCGGAGGCCGCCGGCCTCGCCGCCCGCCTGTCGATGGAGGCGGGCGATCCCGTGGCGGCGGCGGCGGTGCTGGACGCCTTGCCGCGTGAGCTTTGGACCGCCGCGACCTGGACCCAGGCCTGCCGCCTGCGCAGCGTCGCCGAGGATGGGCCGGGGCTGATCGCGCTGGCCAGGGCGTGGATGCGGCGCCCCAACCGGGCCTTCGACAGCACCGCCGCCTGCTTCCTGCTGGATGGGCTGTTGCTGGCCGGGCGCGTGGCGCTGCTGGAACCGGCCGGGACGGAGCACCTGCCGGGCCCCGGCTGCGGCGTGATGCAGTTCTGGGACAGCCCGGTGCCGCCGGCGGATGTGGCGGAGGTGATGGCAAGCTGGGCCAGGATGAACCCCGGCCTGCCGCATACCGTGCTGGACCTCGCCCGCGCCCGTGCCTTCATCGCCGCCGAGCATGGCGAGGCCGCGCTGCGCTGCTTCGACGGCTGCCGCCATGCGGCGATGAAATCGGACTACCTGCGGCTGCTCTGGCTGTTCACCCACGGCGGGCTCTATGCCGATTCCGACGACCGCTGCATCGCGCCGGTGGCCCCCCTGCTCGACGCCTTGCGGCGGAGCGAGGTGGTGGTGGTGCTGGCGACGCTGTCGCCGGCCTATCTGAACAATTGCCTGATCGGCGCGCGGCCGCGCTCGGCGATCCTGGGGGCGGCCATCGCCGAGGTCACGGCGCGGCTGCGGGAGGCCGATGGCGCGGCCATCGACATCTGGAACGGCACCGGGCCGGGGCTGCTGACCCGCCACGTGGTCGCCGCGCTGGCCGAGGCCGCGACGCCCGAGGCCGCCCGGGCCGCGGCGACGGTGCTGCGTGCCGAGCAGTTGCAGGCGTTCACGCGCAACGAGCCTGGCCTTGCCTACAAGATGACGCCCGCGGGCAACTGGCGCCTGGCCTGAGCGGCAGGCAACCCGGCGGCAGGCACCCGGCGGCAGCCCGGGCGTCTCGCGGATGGGAGCGCGCATGGCTCCGCGAGGGGAGGCCGATCCTGCCCCGTGGCGACACGGCCAAATACACCGGCACGTAGGAACGCAAGGCCGAGCGCAGGGCCTGGGCCACCGTGAACAAGCAGGATGGCGGGGGAAGAAGAGCGGCTCGGGACGCAAGAAGGAGTCCTGAGCTAATCCGTCGTGCGGGTGATGCGGATCTCCAGCTTCTTGATGCGGTGCCACAGGCTGCGTTCGGTGATGCCGAGCAGTTCCGCCGCCCTGGCCTGCACCCCGCCGGTCGTCCGCAGAGCCTCGGTCAGCAGCGCGCGTTCGATGCGCGCGAGTTCGGCCTCCAGGTTCACCGCGCCCCCCGCCGCCTGCCCCAGCGCCACCCCCTGGCCGATCGGCGGCCTACGCTCGAACAGATAAGGCGGCAGGTCCGTCACCTCGACGCCGGTGCCCCGCGCCACGATCACCGCGCGCTCGACGCAGTTCTGCAATTCGCGGATGTTGCCGGGCCAGGCATAGGCGGTCATCGCCGCCAGCGCGGCGCGGCTGAACCCGTCCAGCCGCTTGCCCATGGACGCCGCATGGCGCTTCAGGAAATGCAGCGCCAGGACCTCCAGATCACCGATCCGATCGCGCAGCACCGGCACCTGGATGGGGAAGACGTTGAGGCGGTAGTACAGATCCTCGCGGAAGGCGCCCTGCTCCACGCGCCGGCGCAGGTCCTGGTGGGTTGCCGCGATGAAGCGGATGTCCACCGTCACGGTGCGGCTGCTTCCCACCGGCTCGAAGGTCTGCTCCTGCACCGCGCGCAGCACCTTGGCCTGCAGGGCCAGCGGCATGTCGCCGATCTCGTCCAGGAACAGCGTCCCGCCATCGGCCACGGCGAAACGCCCCTGCCGCGCCGCGACGGCGCCGGAGAAGGCGCCCTTCACATGGCCGAACAACTCGCTCTCCAGCAACGCCTCGGGGATCGCCGCGCAGTTCAGCGCGACGAAGGGCTTGTGCCGCCGCGGGCTGTTGCGGTGGATGGCGCGCGCCACAAGCTCCTTGCCGGTGCCGCTTTCGCCCTGCAGCAGCACGGTGGCGCGGCTCGCGCAGACCTCCGCCACGCCCTGCAACACCGCCTGGAACGGCGGGCTGGTGCCGATCAGGCTGCCGAAATCATAGTTCTGCTCAAGCTCCTGCCGCAGCCGGGCATTTTCCGCCTCGGCTTCCTGCAGCTTGAGGGCGCGGCCGATCGTGGCCACGACATCCTCCATCTCGAAGGGCTTGGAGATGTAGTCGAAGGCGCCGTCCTGCACCAAGGCGACGGCATCGCGCACCGAGGCATAGGCGGTCATCACGATGACCGGCAGTTCCGGCCGCGCGGCCTGCAGCCGTTGCAGCAGCGCGCGCCCATCCATCCCCGGCATGCGCAGGTCGGTGAGCACGAGGGAGGGGTTGCCCTCGTCCAGCCAGGCGAGGGCCTTGGCCGCGCTGTCGACGAAATGCGTCGCGAAACCGCGTTGCCGCAGGGCGACCGCGATCACCTCGGCCAGCCTCGCCTCGTCGTCGATGATCAGGATCGGGCGTGGCATGGCTCAGATCCGCGCATGTGCGGGCAGCCGCAGGGTGAAGGTGGCGCCCTGGCCGGGCGTGCTCTGGCACACCACGCTGCCGCCATGGCTCTCGACCACATCCAGCACGCGCGCAAGGCCGAGGCCGGTGCCGTGCGGCTTGTCGGTCACGAAGGGGTCGAACATGCGGTCGCGGATGGCAGGGTCCACGCCGCCGCCGCTGTCGGCGATGGAGACCACGACCTCCTCGCCCTCGCGCGCCACCGCCACGGTCAGCCGCCCGCCACCCGGCATCGCATCCATGGCGTTGATGACCACGTTCAGGAAGGCCTGGTGCAGCGCCGCCGGATCGCCCTGCACGATGGTGTCCGTGGCCGGCGCCAGCAGCAGCGGCACGATCTGCCGCGCCGCTAGTTCCGGGCCGACGAAATCCAGCACGCGGTCCATCTCCTCCCCCAGATCCACCGGGATGCGGATGGTCTCCTTCGGCCGGACGTAATCCAGCAGGTCCTGCACCAGCCCGTCGATCCGTCGCACCTCGTCGATGACGAAGCCGATCAGCCGGTCCTTGTCGGCCGGCACCGCGCCGCGCATGCCGATCACCTCCACCGAGGTCTTGATGATGCCGAGCGGGTTGCGGATTTCATGCGCGATCACCGCCGCCGCCTCGCCCAGTGCCGCGAAACGCTCCCGCCTGTGCATCAGCGCCTCACGCTGCCGCAGCGCGTTGAGCTGTTCGGCCATGGCGTTGAAGCCGCCCGCCAGTTCCAGCAATTCGCGGCTGCCCCCGCCCTCGATCCGCGCCGCGTAATCGCCATCGCCGACGCGGCGCAGGCCCTGCGTCAGCGCCTGCAACGGGCTCGACAACAAGCGCGAGACCACGAGCGCCACAAGCGTCGAGATCAGCCCGGCGCCGAGCGCCAGCATGACGAACAATTCCTGCGTGCGGATATGCGACAAGGGCGAGATGTCGCTCGGCAGGCGGCTGGCGACGATGCCGACGAGCTGGCCGGAGGCGCTGCGCAGCGCCGCGAAGCCGCTGGCCAGCGTGTCGCCGGTGGCGACCTTCTCCACCATGCTGTCGGTGCCGGCGGCCATGCGCTCCAGCACGCTGCGCGGCACCAGCCAGGGCTCCATGCCGGGCGTGCGGAGATGCACGGCGCGGCCGCCGGAGACGGTGAAGGCCCGCACCTGCAGCGCCGCGCTGGCGCCGGGCAGGTCGATGATGATGCGGTCCCAGCGGTCGCCGATGAAGACGAACAGCGCCTCGCCATTGGAGACGAACCGCCGCGCCGCGCCCAGCAGCAGCGAGGGGCGCCCGGCCTCCGACACCAGGAAGAAGCCCGAGGCATCTTCGCGCGGCAGCCAGTCGCCCGGCGCCGCCTCGCCGCGCCAATAGATGACGTGGCCGGTCGCGTCATACACCGCCACCACCTCGTAGCCCGCCAGCGCCAGAAGCTCCGCCGACAGGTCCATGGCGGTGCTGCCGCCCTGCGCCGTGTCGATGGTCAGGCTGGTGGCGACGATGCCGGCGGCGCGTTCGGAATCCTCCGTCTCCTCGATGGCGCGCGCCGCGACGAAGCGCGCGGCATCGCCCAGCCAGCGTTCCATGTTCTCGTGGAACAGACCGGAGATGAGCTGTGCCGCGACCAGGCTCGCCACCAGCACCGGGACGATGCTGACCGACAGGAAGGCCATCACCAATTGCCACCGCAGCGGCATGGCCCGCAGCCCCGCGACCGTCCGCGCGACCGTCCGCGCGACCAGTCCGGCGGCCCGCCCGGCCGCCCGCCTGGCGAGGCCGCAAGGGCGCCTCACGCAGCCCCGGCCATGCGCCGCGCGGCCCGCAGATCGGGGTCCCAGCGGTCGAAGCCGAGCCAGGGGGATGCGGCGCGCAGCAGGGGTTGCGCCGGGCCCCAGCGCAGCCGGGCGAAATTCGTCGAGCCCACAAGGCGGCAGCCGAGCCGGAGCTTCTCGGCATAGGCGGTCTGGCCGAATTGCAGGAGCGGCCGGCCGGTGGCGAGGGCGAAGCGAACGTTCTCCATCCAGCTCACTCCATACAGATTGTGCTCGCGCCCCAGCGGGTAGGCCATGCCCAGGAACTTGTCGATCACGCGATCCGCCTGCAGCAGCAGCAGGTTGAAGGCGGCGAGGCGTTCGCCCACCCAGTAGAGCACCAGATGCGCGCGGCCCGCCGCATCCCGCGTGACGGCATCGAAATAGCCCGGCGGCAGATCCTCGAAATCGCCATAGCGCAGCCGGCTGTTCTGCTGGGTGCTGCGGTAGAGCGCCTCGATCGCCGCGCTCAGCCCCTCGGTGCTGTCGCGATGTTCGATGCGCAGCACCGCCCGGCTGCGCTGCTTGCGCCGCAGATCCTTGCGCGTGGCGGCGGAGAGACTTTGCAGGTAGGCGGCCTCGTCCATCCCGGACAGGTCCAGCACGGCGACCGGCAGGCTCGGCACGGTGGCATGCCCCGCTTCGCGCAGCAGGGGCGCCAGCCACTTGGCCTCTGGCGCCGCCAGATCCTTGACGGCGAGGACGCTGGCGCCGCTGGCCTTCGCCTCCTGCTCCAGCAGCTTCAGCAGGGCAGCGACGGCATGGCGGCGCGCGCCGTCCGCAAGGCCGGGGCGCAGCGCCACCGGGCAGCGTTCCGTCAGCGCCGAGCCGACGCCCAGCATGCGCCACTCCAGCAGGCCGGGCAGCAGCCGCTCCAGCCCGCCCGCCAGCCGCGCCAGGCGGCCTTGCAGCGGCGTATTCAGCCGGTAGGCCAGGCGGAACAGCGGCACGGCCAGCACCAGCCCGGCCGCGTCGAACACCGCCGCCGCCATGGGCCGCGCCGGGGGACCCGACGCGGCCTCGCAGGCGCGGTGATAGCGCCAGCCTTCGGCCTCATCCGGCAGGCAGGCGGCCCATGCGGCTTCCGGCAGGGCGGCAAGGCCCGGCAGCAGCACCGCGCGCAGGCCCGCATCCGGCGTCATCGCGGCACCTCAGGCGACCAGAGCGGGCTGCGGGCGGGCCGCCTCGTCCCGCAGCCCCTCCAGGAAGCCGGCGACCCTGCGGCTGACCAGCCCGCGCTGCCGGTCCACCGTGACCAGATGATAGGAATCCTCCAGCACCAGCACGTCCACCCGGCCGCCCAGATGGCGTTGCAGGTGCAGCGTGTTGGACAGGCCGGCGATGTCGTCCTGCCGCGCATGCACCAGCAGCGCGGGCTGGCGGATGGCCGGCAGGATGCGCTTCACCAGGGCGGCCAGGGACCACATCTGGCGGATCACCTGCGAAGGCGTTGCCAGCAGCCCGGCATTGCCGCTGTCGCCGCGCTGCATCGCCGCCAGCACCAGCCGGCGGATGCGCTCGTCCTTCACGCCATAGGGCGGGCGTTCGGCGAATTCGAAGCGCTGGCCGACCGGCGTGTCGATCAGCAGCTTCAGCAGGAAGCTGTACCAGGGGATGGACCAGCCGTCGTACCACAGCGTCGGCGCCAGCATCACGAGCCCGGCGACCCGCGCGGGATGCGCCCAGGCCAGCCGCGCCGCCAGCAACCCGCCCATCGACAGCCCGCCGACCACGACGATGTCGCATTCGGCCTCCAGCCGCGCCAGGCCGTCCTCGACGCTGGCGTGCCAATCCTCCCAGCGCGTCGCCCGCAGATCATCCGCCGTGCCGCAATGGCCGGCCAATTGGCAGGCTAGCACCGTGGTGCCGGCATCGCGCAGGCTGCGGGCGAGGCTCTTCATCTCCACCGGCGTGCCGCCCAGCCCATGCACCAGCAGCATCCCCACCCGTGGGCCCGCGCCCTCATCCGCGCGCAGCAGGAAGGAGCGGTCCACCGGCATCATGCCCATCCCTCCACGGCATCCAGGATCCGGGCATTCGTCCGGTCGTTCACCGCGGCGGCATGGCCGGGCGGCGGCCGCGGCAGGCCCGGGCGGTCGATGGCCGACAGCATGGCGCGGAGCGGATCGGGGAAGACCGGCGGGGAATAATCGCCACAGACATCCATCCCCAGCCAGCGCCGACGGCGGCCGAGCCGCGCGACCAGCGCCAGCACATCGTCGAGCCGCAGGGCACCCTGGTCCCAGTTGGTCACCGCCTCCTCCGCCGTCAGCGCATCCTTGTCGAAGGAGACCCAGAAGGGCGTGGCGGGCAGCCGCGCGTCCAGCGCGCGCACGAACGCCGACCAGGGTGTCGCCGCCAGCTCGTGCCAGACCAGGCGGCCGGCCTCGGTATGGCAGCCCGGTGCCTCCACGGCGCGCCCCCAGAGCCGGCTCGGCGCGGCGCGGAACGGGTGGACCTCAAGGCGGCCCTGGCGGATCGCCGCCAAATTGGCGAATTTCCATTCCGGCCGGACGAAATCATCGCTGGCCGGGCCGATGGTGATCACGCGCTGCACCTGCGGCAGCTCCAGCGCGCGGCAGACCCAGGCGCCGCAGTTCAGGGTGGCGGGAAAGCGCGTCCAGTCCGGGTGGTTGTCGATGTGCAGCACCGTCAGCGGCCCCGGCAGCGCGCCGAGGAACAGCGCCGCCAGATGGTGGAAATCGCCGGAGCCGTAGAACACCACCGGCGGCGGGCCCCCGGCGACGGGGAAGGCCACAGCGATCCGCTGCCGCAGCGCCGCCAAGGCGGCGGGGTCGGCCAGGATGCGCAGCCGCGCGGCCAGGTCGGTGGCCGGCACCAGCGTCGCCGCCCCGGCCTCCAGCCGGCGGCGCAAGGCCGGCTGGCCGGGCAGCGAACCGTCCAGATCCAGCACCAGGCAGCGCGTTCCCGTCATCCCGCATGCGCCGCTTCGGCCGGGGCGGCGGCGGGGGCGCGCGCGGGCAGCGCTTCGCCGTCCAGCCAGCGCAGGAAGAGCGGGGTCAGGTCGGTGAAGCCCGTGAAGGCGACATGGGGGATGCCGCGCTCCCGGCAATGCGCGGCAAGCCGGCCCTTGGCGAAGACGACATCCGCCTCGGCCGCGCCGCAGAAATCGGACCGGCCATCGCCGATCAGGATGCTCGGGCCCAACTCCCCCTGCCATTGCGCCGCCAGGGGCCGGCATTTGCAATTGCCCGCGGCGCTGCGGCAGTCGTTGCGCGCGTTCGGGAAGCCCAGGCGCCATCGCTGCCAACCGCTGGCGCCCAGATGGTTGGAGACGACGGTGGCGCGCAGGCCGATGCGCCGCAGCGCGCCCTGCGCCACCCGGTCCAGCCCATCCGACAGGACGGTGAAGGCCAGGCCGCGGCTGGCGCAAAGCTGCGCGAAGCCCTCGAAGCCCGGGTCCAGCGGCAGGGTCGCGACGAAGGCGTCCAGCGCCTGCGGGGTGACGCGCAGCAGGTCCACCTGGCGGGCCATGCATTCGCGGGAGCCGATCTCGCCCCGCGCCCAGGCGGCTTCGATCTCCAGCCAGCCCGGCCCGGCGAAGCGGGCCAGGATCTGGTCCGTCGTGTCCTCGGCGGAGATCGTGCCGTCGAAATCGATGAACAGGCGCGGTGCGTGTGACAAGGGGGCGGTGTCCGGAGAAAGGGGTCTGCCCCCCTGCACAGCAAGCCCCGCGCCAGCCGCCGCCCCCTGGAAAGTCGGGGTTTTCCGGCGGATCGGCGCCGGGCTTCCTCCAAAATTTGTAGCTCCACCCGCAATCGGGGGGGCGGCCGGCGGCGGCTGGGCGCGGGCCGGCGCGACAGCCGCGGGCGGAAACCCGCAGCCGTCCAGGCCCAGGCCCCGAAGCGGCGGTGGCGCATGGACGCGCAGCCATGTGGAACAGCGCATGCAGTGACGGTGGGGCGCCGGGACTCTCCCGGCCGGATGTTCACCATCGGACACGGGCGCACCCATGACCATGCACTACCAGCAACCAGACCGCAGCCGCCGCAGCGCAGCCTTGTTCGAGACCGCACGCAAGGTGATCCCGGGCGGTGTGAACAGCACCGCGCGCGCCACCTGGGCGGGCTGGGACCCCTACCCGATCTTCGCGCAGAGCGGCACCGGCTCCCGCCTGACCGACGTCGATGGCAATGAGTACATCGACTACCTGCTGGGCCTCGGCCCCATGCTGCTGGGCCATCGGCCGCCGGCGGTGACGCGCGCGGTGGTGGCGTTCATCGAACAGCGCGGCACGGTCTTCGCGCTGCCGACGGCGGACGAAACCACACTGGCGGAGAAGATCATCGCCGCGGTGCCGAGCGTGCAACGGGTCCGGCTGTGCAACACCGGGACGGAAGCGGTGCTCTATACCGTGCGCCTCGCGCGCGCCTTCACCGGCCGCCGCAAGATCATCCGCTTCGAGGGCATGTACCACGGCTTTTCCGACAGCGTGTACTGGAGCAAGCACCCCGACATCGCCAAGGCCGGCAGCGACCATGCGCCGCGCCCCGTGCCGCAGGGCCCGGGCCTGCCCGCCGGCATCGACGAGACGCTGATCATCCTGCCCTGGAACGATGTGACCGCGCTGCGCGACGCGCTGGAACGCGAGGGCGACGACATCGCCGCCGTGCTCAGCGAGCCGATCATGTGCAACACCGGCTGCATCCTGCCCGAGCCCGGCTACCTGGAAGCGATGCGCGCGCTGACGCGCAAGCATGGCGTGCTGCTGATCCTTGATGAGGTGATCACGGGTTTCCGCATCGCGCTCGGCGGCGCGCAGGGGCATTACGGCATCACGCCGGACCTCTCGATCTTCGCCAAGGGCCTCGGTGGCGGCTTCCCGGTGGCGGCCATGGGCGGGCGGGCCGACATCATGGCGCTGGTGGAACAGGGGCGGGTCTCGATCGCCGGCACCTACAACGCCAATGGCATCGCCATCTCCGCCGCCAATGCGGCGCTCGACGAACTGGCCAGGCCCGGCATGTATGAACGGCTCTACGCCGTCTCGGACCGGCTGCGCGAAGGGCTGGAGCGGATGGTGCAGGACCTGCGCGTGCCGGCCCATGTCGTCGGGCTGGGGCCGGTGTTCCAGATCTGGTTCGCCGACCGGCCGATCCGCAACTACCGCGACGCCGCGCGCCATGCCGACCACGCCGCCTTCCGGCTGTGGTGGGAAGGCATGCTGAACCGCGGCGTGCTGTTCCACCCCGGCGCCTATGAGAACCTGTTCGTCTCCTTCGCGCATACCGAGGCGGATGTGGACCAGACCCTGGCGGCGGCGCGGGCGACGCTGACCGAGATGCTGGTGTCCTGACCCGGCAGGCGATGCTGCCGCGCGCGACGCTTCTGCTGGCCCTGCTGGCCGTCGTGCCGGCGCACGCGGAAGATGCCCTGCCGGCGCACGCGGAAGATGCCCTGCCGGCGCACGCGGAAGATGCCCTGCCGGCGCACGCGGAAGATGCCCTGCCGGCGCTGTCGCTGTCCCTCGGCGGCGGCGTCGCGGCGAGCCCCGCCTATCGCGGCGGCGGGGCCGTGCGGCTGTCGCCGTCGCCCTATGTCAGCGGTTCGATCGGCGAGGCGCTGGAGGTCGACTCGCTGGACGGCGTGCGGCTGCGGCTGCTGCATCTGGAGGGGCTGAATTTGGGTGGGCTCAGCGCCGGCGCCTTCGGGCGCTACAGCGCCGGCCGGTCCGTGCATGACCTGCCGGCGCGGCTGCGCGGGCTGGGTGGGCTCGGGGACACGGTCGAACTCGGCGGCTACGTCACCTATGAGGCCGGGCCGCTGACGCTGGACACCATCGCCGTGCAGGATGCCACGCGTGGTGGCGGCGGTGCCGCGCTGGAAAGCCGGCTGACGCTCGGCATCCCGATCGGCGACCCGGCGCGGCAGCAGGGCTTCGAGATCGGGCCCTTCGTGCAACTGGCCGACCGCGCCGGGCTGCGCCGGGACTTCGGGGTGGATGCCGCGCAATCGGCCGCCACCGGCCTTGCCGCCTTCTCCCCGCGTGCCGGGGCCGGCATGGCGGGGATCGAGGGCTTCGCCTCCCTGCCCCTGGCGGCGGGCTGGTCGCTGCGCGGCTTCGTGCAATGGGGGCGGCTGGTGGGGGATGCGGCGGCTTCCCCCATCGTCCGCGGCGGCGGCGCGCGGGAGCAGCTTTCGGGCGGGGCCTTCCTGGTGTTCACGCCCTGGGGCCCGGCCCGATGACCGCCACCGTCGTCGTGCTGTGGCTGCTGAACATCGCGCTGGATACCGGCGGGCAGCTGGCCTTCAAATCCGCGGCGATGGCACCGGGCGACGGGCTTGCGCGCTGGCGAGCCATGGCGGCGCGGCCGGCGCTGTGGCTCGGCATCGTCTGCTATCTCGGCGAATTCCTCGCCTGGCTCGGCTTCCTGTCGGTGGTGCCGCTGTCGCGCGCCGTGCTGCTCGGCTCCATCAACATCGTCGCCATCATGGTGGCGGGACGGATGCTCTTCGCCGAGCGGTTCTCGCCGTTGCGCGTCGGCGGAATCCTGCTGATCGCAGTTGGCGTCGGCATCGTTGGGGCGGCGGGCTGATGCGACGCGGCATCGTGTTCGGCTTCCTGCTGCTGCTCGGCTTCGACATCGCAGCCCAGCTCGGCTTCAAATACGCGGCGCTGGCGGCCGAGCCGCTGGCGGCGGATGCGGCCTGGCTGCTGCGGGTGGCGGCGCATCCGCCGATCTATGTCGCGATGCTCGGCTATGTCGGCGCCTTCTTCACCTGGATGGCGCTGCTGAGGCACGCCCCCATCGGGCCGGCCTTCGCGGCCTCGCATCTGGAGGTGGTGGCGATCATGCCCATCGCCATGCTGTTGTTCGGGGAGGAGTTCAGCTGGGTGCGGCTCTGCGGCGCGCTGGCCATACTGGGCGGCATCCTGTGCCTCGCGGCGGACGAGGCGCATGGGCCGGCCTGACCTGCGCTTCCGCGAATTGCCGCCGACCGCGGGCCTGCCGCTGCGCTGGGCCGATCTGTTCGGCCCTGCGCCGCCGGGCGGGGCGCAGGCCTTCGCCCGGGACACCGCCGCCTTCCTGGACGTGGAGGCGCTGCTGCCCGTCTGTTCCGGCACCGCGGCGCTGGTGGTGGCGCTGACCACGCTGCGCCAGGCGAGCAGGCGGCGGCGCGTGGTGGTGCCGGCCTTCACCTGCCCGCTCGTCGCGCTGGCGGTGGCGCAATGCGGGCTGGAGCTGGTGCCCTGCGATCTGGTGCCCGGTGGGTTGGACATGGCGCCCGACGCCCTGGCACGGCTGCTGGACTCCGACACGCTGGCGGTGCTGCCGACACATCTGGCCGGGCGCGTGGCGGATGTGCCGCAGGTGCTGGCCCTGGCCCGCGCCGCCGGCGCCTGGGTGATCGAGGATGCCGCCCAGGCCTTCGGCGCCCGCACGTCGCGCGGGGCGGTCGGCGCCGAGGGCGATATCGGCCTGTTCAGCCTGGCCGTCGGCAAGGGGCTGACGCTGTACGAGGGTGGGCTGTTGCATGCGCGGGATGCCGCGCTGCGCCAGGCGCTGCACCAGACCGCCGCGGCCCTGCTGCGACGCGATCCCTGGCTGGAGGCGCTGCGCTGCGCGCAACTGGCCGGCACCGCGGCGCTGTACCGACCGGGCCTGCTGCCGCTGGCCTATGGGCTGCCGCTGCGTGCCGCGCTGCGCAGCGGGGATGCGGTGGGCGCGGTGGGCGACCGCTTCACCGGGCCTGTCCCGCTGCACGCCCTGGGCGGCTGGCGGCAGCGCGTGGGCGCCCGCGCCTTGCCGCGCCTGCCGGGCTTTCTGGCCGAAGCGGCGCGGCGGGCCGAGCGCTGGCGCGCGCTTCTGGCGGGGGTGGAGGGGCTGCACATCTTCGACGACCGGCCGGGGGAGCAGGGCACCTGGCCGGTGCTGCTGCTGCGGATGCCGGACCGGGCCAGCCAGGCCAGGGCGATGGCGGCGCTATGGACCTCCGGTCTGGGCGTCTCCCGCCTGTTCATCCATGCGCTGCCGGATTACGCGGAGCTGCGCGGCATGGTGCCGCCCGTCCCCTGCCCCGCCGCCGCCGACCTCGCGGCCCGCACGCTGACCATTGGCAATTCGCCCTGGACGACGGAGGCCGACATGCGCCGCATCGCGGCCGCGCTGCGCCAGGCGGTCAGGGCGGAAGAAATGTGGGATGGGCCGTGGCCGAGAGCAGCGAAGGCCCTGCGGGCGGCGTGAGAGGTGGCGGGGCGAGAGCCGCGGCGATCGACATCTGGCCGTTGCTGCGAAACCGGGCAAATTGGAAGGCCTGCCTGCCGCTGTCGCACACGCGGACGCCATCGGCGAAGACGGCGTGGCCATTAACCAAGCATTTCGGTCTGGCACGCATTTTGCTGTTTTCGTCGTAGCGCAGCGCCGCATCAGCGGCAGCTCCGGTAGGCGTGCCGTCGTCGAAAGCGATGTTGGGCGGATTACCGTCATCTTCCGCCCACGCAGGAGATACAGCAATGTGCGACCGTTACGGTTCCTCGGCCCTTCCTGACTTTGCCGCCATCTCATCTGCCCAGGGCTTAGGGGGCAAAGGCTCCGGGCGGCGGGGCATGCTCAAGGCCACGGCCGCGAGCGTGTTGACCATGGCGATCGGTCCGGGCCTGTCCGGCGCGGCCCATGCGGCGACCGGCAGCCTGAAGTCCACGCATGGCACCGGCTTCTGCAATTTGAACCTCTTCCTTGCCCATGCGCTGCAAATGGCGCGCGCGGATGGCACCGAGATCGAATTCGTGAACACGCCGACCTCGGCCGAGATGGTGACCTTCCTCGGCATGGGCCAGGTCGATCTGGGGCTGATGCCCTATACGAGCTTCATGGCGCTGTTCAACGCGGGCGCGCCGGTGAAGATCGTCGCAGGCGGCGGCATCGAGGGCTGCTCCATCGTCGCGCGCCCTGGGCTCGACACGCCGGAGAAGCTGCGCGGCAAGACGCTCGGCACCTTCCAGCTCGATACCCTCGAAGTCCTGCCCTACGATTATCTGAAGAAGCACGGCGTCGCCTTCCGCGACGTCACCGTGCGCTACATGGGCAATACGCCCGAGGCCGTGGAGGCCTTCAAGGCCGGCGCCATCGACTGGATCTGCACGATCGAACCCTATGCGACCGCGCTGATCAATGATGTCCCCGGTTCGGTGCGCCTGTCCGATGGGCGCGACATCTATGGCCCCGGCTACACCGACTGCGTGCTCGCCAGCCGCGCCAGCCTGATCCAGGAAAATCCCCAGGCGCTGAAGAACGTCATCAAGGGCATGTTCCGCGCCCAGCTGATGGCCGAGGCGCAGCCACAGGCCGCCCTCGATAAGTTGGTAGGCCCGTACTACAAGACCTCGATGGAGAATGCCCGCATCGCGATGCAGAAGCAGCCCGCCGTGGTCGATGCGCGCAGCCAGACCGACTTCATCCTGAGCCGCACCGATAGCCTGGTGGAGATGGGCTACATCACCAAGAAGCCCACCCGCGATGCGATCGACTGGACGCTGCTGGAGCAGGTCATCGCCGAAAACCAGGACATCTACAGCCAGCTCAAGTTCAAATCCGCCTGAGGCCGCGACGATGAGCGGAGATTCGGTTGCGGGGCGGCTTTCCGCCCCGCGCGCCGGCGCTTGGGCGCGGCTTTCGCCCCGCTCCCGCGCGGCGCTGGCGCGGATCGGCTGGGGCATCGCCTCCGTCGGCATGTTCGCCGGCATCTGGGAACTTCTCTGGGCCATCGGCGTCGCCGATGCCCGGCTGCTGCCGCCACCGCACATCTTCCTCGGCAACATCCCGGACCAGGCGCGGTTCTTCAACACCGCGCAGCGCTGGCAGATCGGCGTGGATGCCTCGGCGGGGCCCTCGCCCCTGGGGGCGGTCGGCATCACCGTCGCGGCCACCTCGATGCGGGTCTTCGTCGGGCTCGGCATCGCCGCCGTGCTGTCGGTGACGCTCGGCGTATTGATCCGCTACTTCACGCTGCTTGAGAAGCTGACCCTGCCGACGATAACGCTGCTCTCCCCGGTCTCGCCGATCGCCTGGCTGCCGGTCGCGATCTTCATGTTCGGCATCGGCAATGCGCCGGCGATCTTCATGGTGGTGATCGCGCTGTTCTTCCACATGGTGCTGTCCACCATCAGCCAGATCGATGGCGTGAACCGCAACCTGATCAACGTCGCCCGCACCATGGGGGCGAGCAAGCGGCAGGTCTATGGCCGCGTCATCATCCCCGCGATCCTGCCGCAGATGCTGATCGTGCTGCGGCTCAACCTCTTCGCCTCCTGGATGGTGGTGCTGATCGCGGAATCGACGGGTGTCGGCTTCGGCCTCGGGCAGGTCATCATGCTGGCGCGCAACACCTTCAACCCATCCCTCGTCTTCTTCACCATCGCGCTGATCGGGCTGCTCGGCTTCCTGTCCGATCTGGTGCTGCGGCAGCTCCAGCGGCGCCTCCTTTACTGGGTGCCGGAAGCGACGGGGGTGCTCCGTGGGCTCTGATCCCTTTCTGCCCTACTCCTCCAAAGATGCCGTGGTCTGCAGGGGCATCGGCAAGACCTGGGCGATCGACACCCCCCGTGCGCATGAGGCCTTGCGCGACGTCGACCTGGATATCCGCCCGGGCGAGTTCGTGGTGCTGCTCGGCCCATCGGGCTGCGGCAAATCCACGCTGCTCTATCTGATCGCGGGGCTGGAGGCGCAGACCAGCGGACAGATCTGGTCCTTCCACGACGAGGTCACCACGCCCTCCCCCGACCGCAGCCTGATCTTCCAGGAGACCTCGCTGTTTCCCTGGCTGGCGGTCTGGCAGAACGTCAGCTTCGGCCTTTCGATCCGTGGCGTCCCCCTCAAGGAACGCCGGGCCGTGGCACGCGACGCGCTGTCCCGCGTCGGCCTGGTGGAGGCGATGGACAAGCGCCCCGACGAGTTGTCGGGGGGCATGCGCCAACGCGTCGCCGTCGCCCGCGCGCTGGCCATGCGCCCCAAGGTGCTGTTGATGGACGAGCCCTTCGCGGCCCTCGATGTGCAGACAAGGGCGAAGATGCAGGATTTCCTGCTCGACGTCTGGCGCGACAGCGGGGCTTCGGTCCTCTTCGTCACGCATTCGATCGACGAGGCGGTGGCGCTGGCCGATAGGGTCGTGGTCTTCACCTCGCGGCCGGGGCGGATCAAGACCATCGTGCCGATCGACCTGCCGCGCCCGCGCGATCCCTTCTCGCCGCAATGCGAGGCCCTGCGCCGGCTCCTCACCGAGGAATTGCGCGGCGAGGTCGATCGCGCCTTTGCCGAACAGGAAGCGCTCGCCCGCACCGGCTGAGCCGCCCCCCGCCTCTCCCCCTATCCCGCCCTGTCCAGGAGCGAAGACGATGACCGTCACCCTCATTCGCAGCCGTTCCATGTTCACCAAGCCGCTCTCCCGCACCGCCTGGGAGGAGATCGCCGATGGCGCCGTCCTGCAGGAGGACGGCATCATCACCGCGGTCGGCACCTATGATGATCTGCACCGCAAGCATCCGACCGTGCCGGTGCTCGGCACCGGGCAGGAGATCATGCTGCCGGGCTTCGTCAACGGGCATCACCATGTCGGGCTGACCCCGGTGCAGCTCGGATCGCCGGACATGCCGCTCGAACTCTGGTTCGTCACGCGGATGGTGACGCGGAACCTGAACCTTTACCTCGACACGCTCTACTCCGCCTTCGAGATGATCGGCTCGGGCATCACCACGGTGCAGCATATCCATGGCTGGGCGCCCGGGGGGCTGACCGAGGTCATGGCGCGATCCAATGACGTGATCCGCGCCTATGAGGACATCGGCATGCGGGTCTCCTACTGCTTCGCGGTGCGCGACCAGAACCGGCTCGTCTACCAGGCCGATGAGGAGTTCGTGGCGAGCCTGCCGCCCGAGCTGCGGGAGCCGATGAAGCGCTGGTTCGACCGCTTCCAGCTCAGCCTGGACGATCATCTCGACCTGTTCCGCGACCTGCATGCCCAGCACCAGGGCAAGAAGCGGGTGAAGGTGCAGCTGGCGCCGGCCAATCTGCACTGGTGTTCGGATCGCGCGCTGACGGCGCTCTCGGATCTGTCGGCCAAGTATGATGCGCCTTTGCACATGCATCTGGTCGAGACGGCCTACCAGAAGGAATACGCCATGCGCCGCGGCGGCTGCACGGCCGTGGAATATATCGACCGCTTCGGGCTGCTGGGGCCGCGGCTGACGCTCGGCCATGGCGTCTGGCTGAATGAGAAGGACATCGGGCGCCTCGCGGAGACGGGAAGCTGCGTCTGCCACAACTGCTCCTCCAATTTCCGGCTGCGGTCGGGGGTCGCGGCGCTGAACCGGTTCGAGGCGGTCGGCATCAATACCGCGATCGGACTGGATGAGGCCGGGATCAACGATGACCGCGACATGTTGCAGGAGATGCGGCTGGTGCTGCGCGCGCATCGCGTGCCCGGCATGGGCGACGACGAGGTGCCGGGGATGGGCCAGGTGCTGCGCATGGCGACCACGGGCGGGGCCAGGACCACGCCCTATGGCGAGGGCCTCGGCACGCTGGAGGTCGGCAAGGGCGCCGACCTGTCGCTGATCGACTGGGCGGGGGTCACCTACCCCTACCTGGATGAGGAGATGCCGCTGCTGGATGCGGTGATCCAGCGCGCCAAATCCTCCTCCGTGCGGATGGTGATCTGCGATGGCGAGGTGGTCTATTCGGAGGGACGCTTCACCAAGGTGGACCGCGATGGCGCGCTGAAGGCGCTGCACGATGACCTGGCGCATGCCCTCTCGGATGACGAGGTGGAGCGCCGCCAGCTTTCCAAGGCGTTGCTGCCCCATGCGAGGCGGTTCTATGCGAATTATATCGACCCGGCGAAGCACGAGCCCTTCTACCGGCCGAGTTCCCGCGTCTGATGGGGCAAGGCCGGGGCGGGCGGCGTGAAGCGCCGGGAGATCAGGGGGAAGGGTTGGTGTGCCCGGTGGGACTCGAACCCACGACCACATGATTAAAAGTCACGTGCTCTACCAACTGAGCTACGGGCACCCAGGGGCAGGGTGAAAAGCGCGCCTGGGGCGCGCCCGTCAACCCTGCCCGCGTGTCATCAGGCCGGAACGTCGGCCGCGACGCGCAGGGTGATGAGGCGGTCAGGCTCGCGCACCTGGCCGCTGCCACCGGCGCCGCGCTTGATCTTGTCCACGAACTCCATGCCCGACACGACCTGGCCCCAGATCGTGTACTGCCCGTCCAGGGAGGGGTAGGGCGCGAACATGATGAAGAACTGGCTGTTGGCGCTGTTCGGCTCGGCGGAGCGCGCCATGCCGCAGACACCGCGGGTGAAGCGGGCGCGGGCCGGGGGGGTGAACTCGGCCGGGATGTTCGGCATCTGCGAGCCGCCGGTGCCGGTGCCGGTGGGATCGCCACCCTGGGCCATGAAGCCCTCGATCACGCGGTGGAACGGGGTGCTGTCATAGAAATGCGCGCGCGCCAGCGCCTTGATCTGCTCGACATGCTTCGGCGCCAGGTCGGGACGCAGGCGGATCACCACCACACCATCCTTCAGGGTCAGCAGCAGCGTGTTCTCGCGATCGGGGGCCGCTTGGGCTTCGGCGGTTTCGTCGGTCATGGCGGTTCCCATCAGGGCAAGAGGTGTGGCGGCAAGCAGGGTGCGACGGTTCATCGGTAAGGGCTCCCTGTGGGCGGTGGTGCTCAGGTGGGGGTGGCCCGCACCCGGGCCAATGTGCGTTCCAGCGTCAACGGCGGCACAAAGCTGTGAATGTCGCCGCCAAGCTGGGCGATCTCCTTGACGAAGCGCGAGGAGATGAACTGGTTCGTCTCGCTCGCCATCAGGAAGACCGTCTCGATCGTGGAATCCAGGCGGTGGTTCATACCGGCCATCTGGAACTCATAATCGAAATCCGACACCGCGCGCAGCCCCCGCACGATCATGGCAGCACCCAGCTCCTTGGCGAAGCCGATCAGCAGCCCCTTGAACGGCCGGACCTCCACGATGCAGCCGGTGCGTTCGGCGATGGCGACGGTTTCCGCGCGCACCAGCTCGACCCGTTCCTCCAGCGGAAACAGCGGCCCCTTGCCGATGTTGACCGAGACACCGACGACGAGCCGGTCGCAGAGCCGTGCCGCGCGTCCGATGACATCGATGTGGCCGTTGGTGACAGGATCGAAAGTGCCGGGATAAAGCCCGATCCGTTCAGGCATCAGGGGACTCTCCGTCGTCAGCGGCGGTTTCAACGACCGGGAACACGCTGGTGACGCGTTCGCCATCCTGCACGCGGAACAGCGTGACACCCATGGCCTGGCGCCCGGTCAGGCGCACCTGGTCCGAGGTGGTGCGGATCAGCGTGCCGCCATCGGAGACCAGCATCACCTCATCGCCCTTGCGGACCGGCAGGCTGGCGACGACGCGCCGCCCGGTCCGTGCCGACAGGCCGATATTGGTGACGCCCATGCCGCCGCGGCCGGTCACGCGATACTCATAGGCGCTGCTGCGCTTGCCGAAGCCGAGGTCGGTCACGGTCAGCAGCAGCTCCTCCGCCTCGGCCAGTTCGGCGAAGCGCTCGGGCGTGAGGGTGATGTCCTCCTCGGCGCCATCCTCGACCTCGACCGGCGCATCGGCGTCCTCGCCGGCGCGGCTGGCCTTGATATAGGCGAGGCGCTCGGCCGGGCTCGCCTCGATGTGGCGCAGCACGGAGAGCGAGATCACCGCATCCCCGGTGGCGAGCCGGATGCCGCGCACGCCGCTGCTTTCCCGCCCGGCGAAGACGCGCAGCGTCTCCACATCGGCGACAAAACGGATGGCGCGGCCGGCGCGGGTCGCGAGGAAGATGTCATCCCCTTCCCGGCAGGTCTGCACGCCGATCAGGCTGTCGCCCTCATCGAGCTTCATCGCGATGAGGCCGGAGGCGCGGACGTTCTTGAAGTCCGACAGCCGGTTCCGCCGCACGCCGCCCTTGGCGGTGGCGAAGACGAGGTTGAGGTTCTCCCACAGGCTGTCGTCCTGCGGCAGCGGCAGCACGGTGGTGATCTGCTCGCCCTCGGCCAGTTGCAGCAACTGGCGCAGCGAACGGCCGCGCGCGCCGGTGCCGGCCTCGGGCAGCTTCCAGACCTTCTCGCGGAAGGCGAGGCCACGGCTGGTGAAGAACAGCACCCATTGATGCGTATGCGCGTTGAAGGAGCGCACGATGACATCGCTCTCCCGCGTCGCCGCCGCCGAACGCCCGGTGCCGCCACGATGCTGGGTGCGGAAGGTTTCGAGCGGGGTGCGCTTGACGTAGCCATCCCGCGTCAGGGTCACGACCATGAGCCCCGGCTCGATCAGGCTTTCGTCGTCCTGGTCGAAGATGCCGTCCATGATCTCGGAACGGCGGGGCGAGGCGATCATCGCCTTCACCTCGCGCAGCTCCTCGGCCATCAGTTCGAGCAGGCGCGGGCGGGAGCTGAGGATCTCCAGCAATTCGCGGATGCGGCCGCCGACCTCGTCGAGCTCGGCGGTGATCTTGTCGCGCTCAAGCCCGGTCAGGCGCTGCAGCCGCAGCTCCAGGATGCCGCGCGCCTGGGCCTCGGTCAGGCGCACGGTGCCTTCGGGCGTCAGCGTGTTCTGGTGGTCATCCACCAGCGCCAGCAGCACGCCAATATCGCCCGCCGGCCAGTCCTGCTGCATCAGCGCCACGCGCGCCGCGGCGGCATCGCTGCTGGTGCGGATCAGGCGGATGACTTCGTCGATGTTGGCCACCGCGATGGCCAGGCCGATCAGCTGATGCGCGCGGTCGCGCGCCTTGCCGAGCCGGAACCGCGAGCGGCGCAGGATCGTCTCCTCGCGATAGGCAAGGAAGGCTTCCAGCAGGTCCTTCAGCCCCATCTGCCGCGGCCGGCCCTGGTCCAGCGCCAGCGTGTTCACGGCAAAGGAGGTCTGCAGATTGGTGAAGCGGTAGAGCTGGTTCAGCACCACCTCCGCCGTCGCATCGCGCTTGAGTTCCACGACGATGCGCAGACCGTCGCGGTCGCTCTCGTCACGCAGGTCGGAAATGCCCTCGACCTGCTTGGAGCGGACCAGCTCGGCGATGCGCTCGACCAAGGTGGATTTGTTGACCTGGTAAGGGATCTCGCTGACCGCGATGCATTGGCGGCCGCCCTTCATCTCCTCGATCGCGGCGCGGGCGCGCACGATGATGGAGCCGCGGCCCGTCTCGAAGGCCTGGCGGATGCCGCTGCGGCCGAGGATCAGCGCGCCGGTCGGGAAATCCGGGCCGGGGATGATCTCCATCAGCTCGTCGAGCGTCGCCGCCGGATTGGCGATCAGCAGCAATGCGGCGTCGCAGACCTCGGTCGGGTTGTGCGGCGGGATGTTGGTCGCCATGCCGACCGCGATGCCATTGGCGCCATTGACCAGCAGGTTCGGGAAGCCGGCCGGCAGGACCGTCGGCTCCTCGCCGCTCTCGTCATAGGTCGCCTGGAAATCGACGGTATCCTCGTCGATGCCATCCAGCAGCGCGCTCGCGGCCCGGGCCAGACGGGCCTCGGTGTAGCGCATCGCCGCCGGCGGATCGCCGTCCATGCTGCCGAAATTGCCCTGACCATCGATCAGCGGCAGCCGCATGGAGAAGTTCTGCGCCATGCGAACCATGGCGTCGTAAATCGAGGCATCGCCATGCGGGTGATACTTGCCCATCACCTCGGCGACCGGGCGGGCGGATTTGCGGTGCGGCTTGTCGGCGGTGAAGCCGTTCTCGTTCATCGCGAAGAGGATGCGGCGATGCACGGGCTTCAGCCCGTCGCGCGCATCCGGCAGCGCGCGGGCCACGATCACGCTCATCGCGTAGTCGAGGTAGGACCGGCGCATTTCCTCTTCGAGCGCCACCGGCAGGGTGCCGGACGGCGGTTCGGTCAGCGGACCGCCGGGGGTGTCGCTATCGCTCAATTGTCAGGTTCCGTCTTGGCCGCGACTTAGAACGGGATATCGTCGTCGAGGTCGGTTTTCTTCGCATCCCAGCCGCCGCGGGAGGGTGCGGCGGCGCGGGCGGGCGCGCGGGACGGCGGGGCCGCCCCACCTTCCTCGTCATAGCCGCCGCTGCTCGCGCGGCTGCCGCCGCCATCGCCACGGCCGCCGACAAGCTGCAACTCGCCGCGGAACTGGCGCAGGACGATTTCGGTGGAATACTTGTCGGCGCCGGTCGCGTCCTGCCATTTGCGGGTCTCGATCTGGCCTTCCAGATAGACCTCGCTGCCCTTCCTCAGATACTTCTCGGCGATTTCACCGAGCTTCTCGTTGAAGATGGAAACCGCATGCCACTCGGTCCGTTCCTGCTGTTCGCCGGACTTGTCCTTGTACCGCTCGGAGGTCGCCACCCGCAGGTTCACCACACGGCCGCCGTTCTGAAAATTGCGGACCTCCGGGTCCTTCCCCAGACGCCCGAGGATGATCACCTTATTGACGCCGGCCATCGGCCACTACTCCCGCGCTTCGGAGGCGCCTTATAGCCGAAGCGCCACGGAAGCTCCATATGCGCCCCGCCAAAGACCCTTCCCCCAGCCCAGTGACTGGTGGCACACTCGAACACAACGTGAACATCGGAGTCCCGTTCCCCATGGCCCAAGAGCGCCCCGTGATCCGCGTCCGCGGCGCCCGGACCCACAACCTCAAGAACATCGACGTCGATATCCCCCGCGACAGGCTGACGGTGATCACCGGGGTCTCGGGTTCGGGGAAATCCTCGCTCGCCTTCGACACCATCTATGCCGAGGGGCAGCGCCGCTACGTCGAATCGCTCTCGGCCTATGCGCGGCAGTTCCTCCAGTTGATGGACAAGCCCGATGTCGATTCGATCGAGGGGCTCTCGCCCGCGATCTCCATCGAGCAGAAGACCACGAGCCACAATCCGCGCTCCACCGTCGGCACGGTGACCGAGATCCACGACTACATGCGCCTGCTCTGGGCGCGGGCCGGGGTGCCGCATTCCCCCGCGACCGGGCTGCCGATCGAGGCGCAGACCGTCTCCATGATGGTGGATCGCGTGATGGCGATGCCGGAGGGCACGCGGCTGCTGCTGCTCGCCCCGGTCGCGCGCGGCCGCAAGGGCGAGTGGAAGAAGGAGTTTTCCGAATGGCAGCGGCGCGGCTTCGAGCGCGTGAAGGTCAATGGCGCGCTGCTGCGGATCGATGAGGTCCCCAACCTCGCCAAGACCAAGAAGCACGACATTGAGGTCGTGGTCGATCGCGTGGTGGTCAAGGCGGGGGTCGAATCCCGCCTCGCCGACAGCTTCGAGACCGCGCTGCAACTGGCCGACGGCATCGCCTATACCGAGCCGGCCGAGGGCGGCGAGCGCACCGTGTTCAGCCAGAAATTCGCCTGCCCGGTCAGCGGCTTCACCATCGAGGAGATCGAGCCGCGGCTGTTCTCCTTCAACAGCCCGCAGGGCGCCTGCCCGGCCTGCGACGGGCTCGGCACGGAATCCTTCTTCGACCCGGCCATGGTGGTGCCGGATGACGACCGGACCCTGGCCGGTGGCGCCGTCGCCCCCTGGGCCGGCACCGCCGCCAGCCCCTATTACGACCAGACCGTCGAGAGCCTGGCGCGGCACTACAAGGTGCCGCTGACCGCCCCCTGGTCCAGCCTGCCCGAGACGTTCCGCCAGGCGCTGCTGCACGGCACGGCCGGGGAGGTGGTGACCCTGCGCTACAAGGACGGCTTGCGCGCCTATGACGTCAAGAAACCCTTCGAGGGCGTGATCCCCAACCTGGAACGCCGGTTGCGCGAGACCGACAATGCCTGGGTGCGCGAGGATCTCGGCCGCTACCAGGCCCAGAAGCCCTGCCATGTCTGCGGCGGCTTTCGCCTCAAGCCCGAGGCGCTGTCCGTGAAAATCGCCACATGCAGCATCGGCGAGGCCTCCAACCTCTCGATCCGCGAGGCCGATGCCTGGTTCCGCACCGTCGAGGCCACCCTCACCCCGCAGCGCGCCACCATCGCCCGCCGCATCCTGCGCGAGATCACCGACCGGCTGCGCTTCCTGGTCGATGTCGGGTTGGATTACCTGACCCTCGCGCGCGCCTCGGCGACGCTCTCGGGCGGGGAATCGCAGCGCATCCGCCTCGCCTCCCAGATCGGCAGCGGGCTGACCGGCGTGCTTTACGTGCTGGACGAACCCTCCATCGGGCTGCACCAGCGCGACAATGAACGGCTGCTGACCACGCTGCGCCGGTTGCGCGACCTCGGGAACACCGTGCTGGTCGTGGAGCATGACGAGGATGCGATCCGCCAGGCCGACCATCTGCTGGACATCGGGCCCGCGGCCGGGCTCGCCGGCGGCCAGGTGGTGTCCCAGGGCACGCCGGCGGAGGTCGCGGCCGATCCCGCCAGCCTGACCGGCGCCTACCTCTCCGGCCGCCGCCGCATCGAAATCCCGACCACGCGGCGAAAGCCCGATCCCAAGCGCCAGCTTCGTATCGTCAATGCGACCGGCAACAATCTGCAAGGCATCTCGGCCAGCATCCCGCTTGGGGTGATGACCTGCGTCACCGGCGTCTCGGGGGGGGGCAAATCGACGCTGGTGATCGAGACGCTGTACAAGGCCGCCGCCCGCCGCCTGATGGGCGCGGGCACGGTGCCGGCGCCGCATGACAGGATCGAAGGGCTGGACCTGCTCGACAAGATCATCGACATCGACCAGTCCCCGATCGGCCGCACGCCGCGTTCCAACCCCGCGACCTATACCGGCCTCTTCGCGCCGATCCGCGACTGGTTCTCCGAACTGCCGGACAGCCGCGCGCGCGGCTACAAGCCCGGCCGCTTCAGCTTCAACGTCAAGGGCGGGCGCTGCGAGGCCTGCCAGGGCGATGGCGTGCTGAAGATCGAGATGCATTTTCTCCCCGACGTCTACGTCACCTGCGACACTTGCAAGGGCAAGCGCTACAACCGCGAAACCCTGGAAGTGAAGTTCCGCGGCAAATCCATCGCCGATGTGCTGGAGATGACGGTGGATGAAGGGGTCGTCTTCTTCGCCGCCGTGCCCTCGATCCATGACAAGCTGAAGATGCTGTCCGAGGTCGGGCTCGGCTATATCCGGCTCGGCCAGCAGGCGACGACGCTCTCGGGCGGCGAGGCTCAGCGTATCAAGCTCGCCAAGGAACTGTCCCGCCGGGCGACCGGGCGGACGCTCTATATCCTCGACGAGCCCACCACCGGGCTGCATTTCGAGGATGTCCGCAAGCTGCTGGAAGTGCTGCAGGCGCTGGTCGATACCGGCAACACCATCGTGGTGATCGAGCACAATCTGGAGGTCATCAAGACCGCCGACTGGATCCTCGACCTCGGGCCGGAGGGCGGCCAGGGCGGCGGGCAGATCGTCGCCGAAGGCACGCCGGAGCAGATCGCCCTGGCCCCGGACAGCCATACCGGGCGCTTCCTCGCCCCGCTGCTGCCGGTCGCGGCGGCGGCGAAGAAGCGCAAGCGGGCCTGATCAGGTGGGCCTGATCAGGCGGGATAGGGAAACCGGATGAAGCCGAAGCCGCCCGCCTTCATTGTCGCATAGGAGGAGAGCGGCACCTTCGGCAGCACCGCCAGGCTGGCGAGGGCGCAGGGGGTCGGCGCGTGCAGGTCGAAATCGCGCAGGCCGGGGACGTAGTGCTGCACCACCTCCCACCCGCCGAGCCAGGCAAGCGGCAGCCCCTTGGCCTCGCGCACCGCCGGGTCCGGGTCCTCCATCACTGGCCGGGCGCGGCCGGCCCAGGAGCGCAGCGACTGCTTGGCCACCACCCAGAACAGCATGTTGCTGACCCCGAAGCCGGGCGTCAGCGCCAGCTTCATGCGGAACATCTGGTCCATCGGCGTCTTGGCCTCCTCGCCGCGGCCGATGATGTCGGAGAAGGTCGATGCCTCCATCCACCAGGGCGAGGTCAGGTTGATCCAGTCGGGAAGCGGGTTTCCGTCCAGGTCATGCGTATGGCCGAGGCGGACCAGCAGCTTGCCTTTCGGCAGCTTGGCTTCCTCGGGGTAGGTGATGCCGCCGATGAAGCGGCCTTTGGCCGGGAACCAGCCCCGGGCGTAATCGCGGTTGCTCTCGCGGGCGGAGCCCTGGAATTCTGCGTCATTGCTGGCCATGCAACGAAGGCTAGCCCGTGATCGGGTCCCGCCATAGGGGGGGGGCGGGCCGCGGTCACGCCAAACTGAAGCGCCCGCCCGGGTTTCCCCGGACGGGCGCATTCCACGGATGCCGAAGCAGCCGCGCTCAGCCGGGGACGACGATGGCCGTGCGCAGCAGCGCCACGATGCCCGGAAGGGTATCGGCCGGCACCCAGACCGTCTCGGAGTTCTGGCCGCTGCCGATGGTCACCGGCACCAGACCCGGGCGGGGCTGCTGGACCAGGCTCTGATCGACATAGGTGATCGTCGCATTCTCGCCGGTGCCACTGGTCACGACGGCGCCGCCGCCCAGGATGTTGGTCTGTGGACCGATGTTGGTCTGTGGACCGGGGCCATATTCGATCATGGACGACTCGCCGCTGCCGATGGTGCGTGGATAGGAGACGAAACCTGCCCCGGCCTGGGCGGAGGCAAGGGGAGCAGCGAGGGCCACGGCAACGGCGGCGGTCAGGCTGCGAAGGGTGATCACAAGGGGTGTCCTCGGGTGCGGACGGGCCTGTCGGCACCGTCTGTCGATGTGAAGCCTTCGATCGACGCGTCAGCCATCGAACGCATGGTCTGACAGATCGGCCGCGATGGGGCGGCATCCGGTTGGATGCCGCCCCATTCACGAGACAGGACGGCTAGGCTCAGCCGGGGTTGCCGCTGCTCGCGCCCAGCAGGGCCACGACGCTCGGATGCATGCCGGCCGGGACCCACACGGTCTCGGAATCCTCGCCCGAGCCGATGGTCACGGGCACCAGGCCCGGACGGGGCTGCTGGACCACGCTCTGATCGAAGTAGGTGATCTTGGCGTTCTCGCCGGTGCCGCTGGTGGCCACGGCGCCACCGCCCACGACGTTGCCCTGCGCGCCGGGGCCGTAGTCGATCATCTGCGACTCACCGCTGCCGATGGTGCGCGGATAGGAGACGGAGACTTCCTCGGCCTGGGCGGCGGCGAAGGGGGCAGCGAGGGCCACGGCAACAGCGGCGGCGGCGGTCAGACTGCGAAGGGTGAAGCGAGCCATAATTCAGTGTCCTTTTGGTTGGGAGGGGCCTCTCGGTCCGTCTGTCATCCAATATGGGCGCCGCATCCATCGGTTCAGCCGCTGAAAAACTGATGATACCGATCGGTTATTGTGATAGGTTAGGCGCCATGATCGACGCCCTCACCCTCGACCAGCTCCGCATCTTCCTCGCCGTCGCCGATAGCGGCAGCTTCACCGGCGCGGGCAAGCAGCTCCAGCGGGTGCAGTCGGCGATCAGCCAGTCGATCCAGACGCTGGAGGTCACCCTCGGCCTCGCCCTGTTCGACCGCCGCGAGAAGAAGCCGCGCCTGACCCATGCGGGCCGTGCCCTGGTGGCCGACGCGCGGCGCGTCATCGCCGGGGCGGACATGCTGCGCGGCCGCGCCGAGAGCATCTCCAAGGGGCTGGAGGCGGAGCTGGCCATCGCCATCGGCCAGTTGCTGCCGCAGGATATCGGGATGGCGGTGCTGCGGGAGTTGCAGCAGCGCTTCCCCGAATTGCCGGTGCGCCTGCTGACCGGCGGCATCGCCGCACCCGAGCGGTATCTGCGCGCCGGCACGGTGGAGCTTGCGATCTTCCCGCTGGAGCTGACCCAGGCCACGGATCTGGAGGCGGAGTTCCTGCTGGAGGTCCCGCTGGTGCCCGTGGTCGCCTCCAGCCATCCCCTGGCCACGCTGCCGGGGCTGATCACGCGGCAGGAGATCTCCTCGCATGTGCAGCTCGTGCTGACCGATGCGATGACCACGGATGACTGGTCGCGCGGCGTGGTCAGCTCGGTGGTCTGGCGGTTCGCCGACATGAATGCGCGGATGGTGTTCCTGCTGAACGGCTTCGGCTGGTGCAACATGCCGCTGCATATGGTGGCGCCGCATCTGAAAAGCGGCGCGCTGACGCGGCTGCGGCTGACCGAGCAGGAAGGCTTCACCATGCAGCTGCATGCGGTCTATCAGCGCGGCCGGCCGCCGGGGCCCGCCGGGCGCTGGGTGATCGACCGGCTGCACGCGCATCTGGCGGCGCGGGGGAATTGAGGCCTCAGCCCCGGCCGCGCAGCCCCGCCCAGACCATCGCCAGCCGGTCGCCGAACCCGCGCGGCACCGGCACCGCCTGGCCCGCCGCCAGCCGCGCGAGGTCCCGCCGCGCCAGCACCCCGGGCAGGGCCGCCGCCGAGGGCACGCGCGCGCGCGGCAGCGCCGCCAGCCCCGCCCGCGCCAGCGCTTGCACCACCGGGGCGGCGGCCGTGGGATCGGCGATCACCGCCTCGGGCGAGAGCCCGTGGGCGGCCAGCGCGTCCAGCGGCAGCAGGCAGCGCCCTTGTGCCGCATGGGCGGCGACGCTGCGCAGCACCCCCGCCAGCCCATAGCCCGCGCCAAGGGCCTGCACCCCCGGCAGCGCCGCGCCCGGCACGCCGAGCACGCGGCCCATCGCCACCGCGAGCCCGCCCGCCCCGGCGCGGAGATAGGCCTGCAAGGCGGGCTCGGTCGGGATGCCCTCCTCGGCGACCTCGGCCTCCCGCGCATCGACCAAAGCGGTGAGTTCGGCGGCGGAGAGGGTGCCGGCCCGGATCAGCGCATGCAGCGGCTCGGCGACCTCATGCCGGCGCGGCGGCTGGCCGCTGGCGGCTTCCTCCAGCGCATCCCGCCACCATTGCAGCCGGATGAGGGCGGCCATCGGATGGCTCGCCGCCTCCCGCGCCCGTGCCAGCTCATGGTTGAAGGCGATCAGGACGCAGAGCGCGTCGCGCTTCGCCGGCGGGGCGAAGAGGGTCGCAAAAAAACGATCGGGATCGACGCGACGCGCGAAACCCATGATGGGTGGCAGGTCTTGTACCATGGGCCGCGACTTACCTCGCCCGGCGGTGCCGCGCCATCATGGCCGCGCGGTTGACGCCTCCATGGCTGCCGCCTACCTCGGAACAATCCCCCGTCACGGAGAAACGACCATGGCCTTCACCCTGCCCGCCCTGCCTTATGATGCGGCGGCGCTCGCCGCCTCCGGCATGTGCCAGGAAACGCTGGAGCTGCATCACGGCAAGCACCACAACGCCTATGTCACCGCGCTGAACGGGCTCATCGAGAGCAAGGGCCTCGCCGGCAAGAGCCTGGAGACCATCGTCGCCGAAGCCGGCCGCGCCGGGGCCGATGGCCTGCCCGTGCTGAACCAGGCCGGCCAGCATTGGAACCACACGCTGTTCTGGCAGGTGATGACGCCGAATGGCGGCGGCGACAGCCTGCCGGCCAAGATCGCGGCCAAGATCGAGAGCGACCTCGGCGGCCTGCCGGCCTTCAAGGAAGCCTTCAAGCAGGCCGGCGTGACCCAGTTCGGCTCGGGCTGGGCCTGGCTGATCCTCGATGCCAGCGGCAAGCTGAAGGTCACCAAGACCCCGAACGGCTCCAACCCGATCGCGACCGGCGAAGGCACGCCGATCCTGGGCGCCGACGTCTGGGAGCACGCCTATTACCTCGACTTCCGCAATGTTCGCCCGAACTACCTCCAGAACTTCCTGGACAAGCTGGTGAACTGGGAAATGGTCGAGAGCCTTATGGAGAAGGGCGGCATGGCCAGCGGCCAGTCGGCCTAGCTCAAACAGCCCCGCGCGCCGCTGCCCTCAGGGCGGCGGCGCGTAGGTCAGGCTTCCGGGAGCGGCGCCAAAGGCCGCGACCCGCGCCTCCAGCACATCCGGCCAGGGCGCGCGGCGCGGCGGCACCTGGATCACCATAGACCCCTCCCGCACCAGCATCAGGAAGATCCGCCCTTCCTCCGTGTCATAGGCGAGGAAGACGCCATCCTCGGCGCAGCCTTTGGGCGCGCAGGCATAGCTGTTGAGGTAGCGCCCCGCCGTCAGCTCAAGCCCCGGCCCGTCGAAGCGCACCGCGCGCGCCATGGCACCTTGCTGCCCGCCCGAGACCTGCCGCAGCAGCGAGGGCAGGTTCGGGTAGCTGACCAGCGCCAGCAGCGGCCGGCCGACATAAGACTCGTCCTCCGGGGACTCGTCCTCCGGCACCGCCGCCGCGGCCGTGCCCGCCAGGAGCACCCCCGCGAGCAGCCAGCGCCGCATCCTCATGCCTTGGTCGGCGCCGCGTCGTTGGCGGCCTCGGGCCGGACCACGCTGGAAATCGTGCCGCGCACGACCGACACCTTCACATTCGGCGCGATCTCGACCTCGATCTCATCCGAGCCTTCCTTGACCGAGGCGATTCGCCCGACCAGGCCGCCGGCGGTGATCACCCGGTCGTTGCGCTTGAGCGTGCCGAGCATGGCGCGGTGCTCCTTCATCTTCTTCTGCTGCGGGCGGATCAGCAGGAAGTAGAAGACGACGAAAATGAGGATAAGTGGTGCCAATTGCATCACCATCCCGCCGGCGCCACCGGCGGCATCCTGGGCATAGGCAGGCGAGATGAACATGAGTAAGGCGCTCCGGCTTGTGGTGATTTGCGGCGGAACCTAGCCTCCGGGCCTTATCCGTCAATCCTGGAAATCTCGCCTTGGACACCAGTTTGCTTACTCGCATCGTAGAAGCGCTCGAACGGCTGGCCCCGCCGCCGCCGCCGCCGCCCGCCCCGGAGGGGGCGGATGCCTTCGTCTGGCACCCCTCGCCCGCCCGGCTGGTGCCGGTCGCCCGCGTCGCCGCGGTCGAGATCGGCCTGCTCAAGGGCATCGACAGCCAGAAGGGCCTGCTGGTCGAGAACACCCAGCGCTTCGCCCGCGGCCTGCCGGCCAACAACGCCATGCTCTGGGGCGCGCGGGGCACCGGCAAATCCTCGCTGGTCAAGGCCGCCCATGCCGCGGTCCCCGCCGGCAGCGTCGCGCTGATCGAGATCGCCCGGGAGGATATCCGCACCCTGCCCGAGCTGCTCAACCATCTCCGCGCCCAGCCCCGGCGCTGCCTGGTGTTCTGCGACGACCTGTCCTTCGAGCGCGAGGATGCCGACTACAAGGCGCTGAAATCCGTGCTGGATGGTGGCATCGAGGGGCGCCCTGCGAATGTGCTGTTCTACGCCACCTCCAACCGCCGGCACCTGATGCCGCGCGACATGATGGAGAACGAGGCCTCGACCGCGATCAACCCCGCCGAGGCGGTGGAGGAGAAGGTCTCCCTCTCCGACCGCTTCGGGCTCTGGATCGGCTTCCACAACTGCGACCAGCCGACCTATTTCGCCATGGTCGCGGCCTATGCCGAGGCCTTCGGCATCACGGTCGATCCCGAGATTCTCCGTCGCGAGGCCCAGGCCTGGCAGGTCGGGCGCGGGGCGCGCTCCGGCCGCGTCGCCTGGCAATTCGTGCTGGATCTGGCCGCGCGCCACGGGGTCCAGGTCGCGGCGTGAGCGGCGCCCGGCGGCAGGGCGGGCGCTTCCTCAACCCGGACGGCTCGCCGGCCGGGCAGACGCTGGGCGCGGTGTTCCGGATGATGCGGGAGGGGCGCGGCGCGCCCTGGCCCGCCCGGGTGGAGAACCGCCCGTACCCGCCGCCGCCCGCGACCGTGCCGCCGGGCCATGCCGCCATCACCTATATCGGCCATGCGAGTTTTCTGATCCGCCTCGCCGATGGCACCGCGCTGCTGACCGATCCGATCTTTTCCGAGCGCTGTTCGCCGCTCTCCTGGGCCGGGCCGAAGCGGGTGCGCGATCCGGGGCTGGCGCTGGCCGCCCTGCCGCGCATCGACGCCGTGCTGCTGAGCCACGGCCATTACGACCACCTCGATCTGCCGAGCCTGCGGGCGCTCAAGGCGCCGCTGATCGTCACCGGCCTCGGGCAGGACCGCTTCCTGGCGCGGAACGGCGTGGCGGGGGCGGTGGCGCTGGACTGGTGGCAGTCCCACCCGCTGCCCGGCGGGCATCGCGCGACCTACCTCCCCGCCCGGCATTTTTCGGCGCGCGGGGTGCTGGACCGGGCGAAATCGCTCTGGGGCGGCTTCGCGCTGGAGACGGCGGATGGCGGGCGGCTGTGCTTTCTCGGCGATACCGGCTGGGGCGCGCATCTGGCCGAGATCGGCGAAAAGGCCGGCCCCTTCGGCGCGGCGCTGATCCCGATCGGGGCCTATGAGCCGCGCTGGTTCATGCAGGTCGTCCATATCGACCCCACCGAGGCGGTCGCGACCCGCCACGCCATCCAGGCCCGCGTGGCGCTCGCCATGCACCACGGCACCTTCAAGCTGACGCGGGAGGCGATCGACGCCCCGGCCCAGGGCCTGGTCGCGGCGCGCGACGCGGCCGGGGATGCGCCGGAGAGCTTTCTCATCCCCGATGTCGGCGAGAGCCTGGTGGTGGATCTGCGGGTTTGATCCGCACCACCGCCCGGCTTTTGGAGTTCTGCTGGCGCCAGGGCGGCTGGCCCGCGATCCTGCGGATGCTGCGCTGGCAGGTCGGCGGCCGCATCACCGGGATGCCGTCGATCGCGCCCTTCATCGGCGGCACGCGGCTGGTGCTGCGGCGCGGCCTGTCCTCGGCGACCGCGGCGCATTACGTCGGGCTGACCGATCCGGCCGAGATGATGCTCTGCCTGCACCTGCTGCGGCCGGGCGACAGGATGACCGATGTCGGCGCCAATATCGGGATCTACACCCTGCTGGCGGCGGGGGTCTGCGGGGCGCAGGTGGTGGCGGTCGAACCCTCCCCCGGCACCTTGCCGCATCTGGCCGACACTATCGCGCTGAACGGGATCGGCGACCGGGTGACGGTCCATGCCGTGGCGCTGGGGGCGGCCACGGGGCGGCTGCGGATCACCAGCCGGCGGGGTGCGGCCAACCGGGTGCTGCTGCCGGGCGAGACCGATGCCGCCGAGGAGGTGCCCGTCACCACCCTGGACGCGCTCGGCCCCGCGCCTTTGCTGCTGAAGCTGGATGTGGAGGGCTATGAGGCCGAGATCCTGCGCGGCGGGCCGAACACCCTGGCCGATCCCACGCTGCGGGCGGTGATCGTCGAGACCAATGGCCATGGCGCGCGCTGGGGCGGGGATGCCGCCACGCTGCATGGGCTGATGCTGGCGGCGGGGTTCGTCGCCGCCGACTACGATCCCGCCACGCGGCGGCTGTCGCGGCGGGAGGGGCCGGGGTTCCCGAATACGGTGTTCGTGCGGGACTGGGACTGGGTTTCCGCGCGGCTCGCGTCAGGCCGCAACGGGGTTTGAGCGGCGCGCCGGCACGGTCGTTGACAGGCCGGAACGCTGGAAATTAGGGTCCAGGCAAGAGTTGGAGGAGACCCGGAGATGCCCACGCCGCCGATCAAGATCCCGGTGCTCCACCACATCAACCTCAAGACCACCCGCTTGCAGGAGATGATCGACTGGTACGGCACCGTCATCGGCTGCACGCCCATGCACCAGTTTCCCGGCGGCGCCTGGCTCACCAATGACGCGGCCAACCATCGCATCGCGCTGCTGACCGCGCCCAGGATCAAGGACGACCCGGAGCGCATCCTGCACACCGGGATGCATCATTCCGCCTTCGAATACGCGAGCCTGGATGATCTGCTGGACAGCTTCGAGCGGCTGGATGGCCTTGGCATCAGGCCGCATATGATGCTCGACCACGGGCTGACGACCTCGTTCTATTACCTCGACCCGGATGGCAACAGCGTCGAGCTGCAATGCGACAATTTCGGCGACTGGGCGGCCTCCAGCGACTGGATCAGGACCTCGCCCGATTTCGCCGCCAATCCCATCGGCGCCCCGGTCGATCCGCAGCAGATGCTGGCCGCGCGCAAGGCCGGCGCCAGCACCGAGGAGCTGCATCGCCGCGCCTATGCCGGGGAATTCCCGCCGGGGCAGCCGATGGATTTCCGCTTCCCGATGGACCCGTGAGGGTCAGCCCAGCACCTCGGGGTTGATCACATGGATCGGCGCCCCGGCGGCGTAGGCCGTGATCTGGTCGAAGATGTCGGAGAACTGGATTTCGTATTCGTCGCGCGAGACGTAGCCGATATGCGGCGTGCAGATCACCTGCGGCATGTTCAGCAGCGGCTCGGCGGTGTCGCGCAGCGGCTCCTGCTCATAGACATCCACCGCCGCCATGCCGGGGCGCCCGGCCTGTAGGGCCGCCACCAGCGCGCCCGGCGCGATCAGCCCCGCCCGGCTGGTGTTCACCAGCAGCGCATCGGGCCGCATGGCCGCCAGATCCTCGGCGGTGACGATCCCGCGCGTGGCATCGACCAGGCGCATCTGCAACGAGATGACATCGCAGGCCGCGAAGAAGCTGGCCTTGTCCGGGGCCGCCTCATGGCCCTCGGCGATCGCCCGCGCCCGGCTCGCCGCCCGCGCCCAGACCAGCACCTTCATGCCGAAGGCCCGGCCATAGCCCGCGACCGTCGCCCCGATCCGGCCATAGCCGAAAAGGCCCAGGGTCCGCCCGCGCAAGGTGCTGCCGACGCCGATCTGCCACTGCCCGGCCTTCAGCGCGGCCATCTGCTGCGGGATCTGCCGCATCGCCGCCAGCACCAGCCCCCAGCACAGCTCGGCCGCGGCATAGGAGGGGGTGCCGGGATGCTGGTCGGAGGACAGGATCACCCCATGCCGGGTGCAGGCCGCGACATCGACATGCGGATAGACGCTGCGCTGGCTGATCAGCCGCAGCTTCGGCAGCCGCTCCAGCAGGGCCACGCCGATCTTGGTGCGCTCGCGGATCAGCACCAGCACTTCGGTGTCCCGCAGCCGCTCGGCGAGCCGCTCCGTGTCCTGGACATGGTCGTTCCAGACCGTGACCTCGAACCCCGCGAGCTTCTGGAAGCAGGGCAGGCCGCGCAGCGTGTCGAAATAATCGTCGAGGATGGTGACCCGGATGGGGGCGGCAAGGGGTGTCATGGGTTCCCTCCCTCTGTCGCCCGGACGGTCAGCGGGCGGGGATCGTCGCCATCCCCATCCAGGGCCGCAGCACCTCGGGCAGGGCGATGCTGCCATCTTCCTGCTGATGCGTCTCCAGCACCGCGATCAGCGCGCGGCCGACCGCGACGCCGCTGCCGTTCAGCGTATGGACGAAGGCGGTGCCCTTCTGGCCTTCCGGCCGGTAGCGCGCGCCCATCCGCCTGGCCTGGAAGTCGAGGCAGTTGGAGCAGGAGGAAATCTCCCGCCAAGCCCCCTGCCCCGGCAGCCAGACCTCCAGGTCATAGGTCTTGGCGGCCGCGAAGCCGGTATCGCCCGAGCACAGCAGCACCCGGCGCCAGACCAGGCCGAGCGCGGTCAGCACCGCCTCGGCGCATGCGGTCATGCGCTCATGCTCGGCGGCACTGTCCTCGGGGCGGCAGATGGCGACCATCTCGACCTTGGCGAACTGGTGCTGGCGCAGCATGCCGCGCACGTCGCGCCCGGCGCTGCCGGCCTCGGCGCGGAAGCAGGGCGTCAAGGCGGTGAAGCGCAGCGGCAGCTCGGGGATGATCTCCCCGGCCACGAGGTTGGTCAGCGGCACCTCGGCGGTCGGAATGAGAAAACGGCCGTCCGTGGTCTGGAACAAATCATCCTCGAACTTCGGCAATTGGCCGGTGCCGTACATGGTCTCGCGGTTCACCAGCAGCGGCGGCGAGATTTCGGTGAAGCCATGGGCATCGGTGTGCAGGGTCAGCATCCACTGGCCGAGCGCCCGCTCCAGCCGCGCCAGCGCGCCGCGCAGCACGGTGAAGCGGCTGCCGGCGAGCTTGGCGGCGGCGCCGAAATCCATCAGCCCCAGCGCCTCGCCCAGCTCGAAATGCTGGCGCGGGGTGAAAGGCAGGTTCGGGATCGCGCCATGCTGGCGCAGGACGATGTTGTCCGCCTCATCCGCGCCCTCGGGCACCGAGGCATCGAGCAGGTTCGGCAAGGCTTCGAGGATACGGGCCTGTTCCGCCTCGGCCGCGGCGGCCTCGGCCTCCATGGCGCCCATCGCCTCGCGCAGGCCGGTCGCCTCGGCCTCCAGGGGGGCGGTGTCGGCGCCGCTGCGGCGGCCCTGGCCGATCTCCTTGGCCAAGGCGTTGCGCCGGGCCTGGGCCTCCTGCGCCGCCGCCAAGGCGACCCGGCGGCGTTCATCCACCGCGAGCAGGACCGGAGACACCGGCGCCATCTTGCGCCGTGCCAGCGCCGCGTCGAACCCGGCGGGGTCGGCGCGGACGGCCTTCACGTCATGCATCAGCTCTTCTCTTTTGCTTTCTCTTTCTTCGCCTTGTCGCGGGCCATGAGCACCGCCGCGAGGATCGAGATCTCGTAAAGCGCGATCAGCGGGATCGCGAGGCCGATCTGGCTGATGATGTCCGGCGGCGTGATGATGGCGGCGGCCACGAACATGCCGACCACGGCATAGCGCCGCCCCTTCTTCAGCCCATCGACGCTGACGATGCCGACCTTGGCCATCAGGGTCAGCAGCACCGGCAACTGGAAGGCGATGCCGAAGGCCAGGATCATATGCATGACCAGCGAGAGGTATTCGCTGACCTTGGCCTCCAGCTGCACCGGCAACTGGCCGGTGCCCGGCGGCGTCTCGAAGGAGATGAAGAATTTCCAGGCCAGCGGGAAGATGAAGTAATAGGCCAGCGCCGCGCCGGCCACGAACAGGAAGGGCGAGGCGACGAGGAAGGGCGCGATCGCCCGCTTCTCGCTGCGATACAGCCCCGGCGCGATGAACAGCCAAAGCTGCGTGGACCAGATCGGGAAGCTGAAGAAGGTCGCGCCGAAGAAGGCGACCTTGAGGTAGGTGAAGAAGGCCTCGTAGAGCGCGGTGAAGATCATCCGCCGCTCGGCGCCGCCGCTCTGCTTCATCAGGATGTCGGCCAAGGGCTGGGCCAGGAAGCCGTAGATCTGCGCGGAGAAATAGTAGCAGACGCCGAAGGACAGCAGGAAGGCGCCGGCCGACCACATCAGCCGCGTGCGCAGCTCCATCAGATGCTCCATGAGGGGCATCGGCTTGTCGTCGATCACATCATCCTGGTCGCGCGGCACGGGCTATCCCTGTTTTCCTGGCCTGTCGTCGGGGCCTGTCGCTTGTCGTGGTGTCAGACGCTCGGCTTGGCCGCGGCACTCACATCCGGGGGCACGAAGGTCGGGACGGCGGGCGGCGCCGGCGTGGCGTCGGCGGCCGGGTTGGGCGCCGGCGTGCCGCTGCGGCCCTGGTCGGGGTCATGCATCGATGGCCGCGGCACATAGGGCTGGGTCGCGATGGCGACGCCGGGCGGCACGAAGGCGGGCGCCTCCACGGGCGCCGGCGGCTCCCAGGCCGGGGGCGCCAGCGTGTCGGGCTTCAGTGTGTCGGGCGCCAGCGTGTCGGGCGCCAGCGTGTCGGTCGAGGCCGGGGTCGAGGTCGAGGTCGAGGTCGGGTTCAGCGGGTTCTGCGAGAAGGTGTCGCGAATCCCGCCATCCTTGTCGACCGCCTTCTCGATCTGTCCCTTCAGGTCGAAGCGGCGGATGTCGGCGATGGACTGGCGCAGATCCTGCACGCCCGCGTCCTTGGCGACCTCATCCACCTGGGATTGGAATTCACCCGCCATACGACGCAGCTTCTGGATGCCGCGCGCGACACCCTTCACTGCCTCAGGCAGATCCTTGGGGCCAATCACGACGAGGGCGACCACGGCGATCAAGGCGATTTCTGACCAGGCTAGGTCGAACATGCGATTTCGTGGCGTTCCGGTGAGACAGGTTGCAGCGGGTTAGCAGGAACCCGGCCATGCGCCAATGTGGGGTGTCGAGATGACCGGCGGGAGGGGGTCCTCACGCGACATCGGGGGCAAAGGCGAAGGCGCGATCCGCATCCGCCGCGATCCGCACCCGGTCCCCCCGCGCCAGCATCACCCCGGCCGGCATACGGGCATGCAGATGCAGCAGCCCCCCCGCCCCATCCGCCACCGCCAGATGCACCATGGTGGTGGCGCCGAGCATGCGGCAGGCCTCGACCTCGGCCGCGACACCCACCTCGGCCGGGCGCAGCCCCTCGGGCCGCCAGAACACCTCGGCCGGCCCGTCGGCGAGGCCAGGGGCCGCGACCGGGCCCAGCACGGTCGTGGCGATCCCCCCCGCGACCATCGCCGGCAGCCGGTTCACCTCGCCGAGGAAGGTCGCGACGAAGCGGCTCGCCGGGCGCAAATACAGATCGGCCGGCCGGCCAAGCTGCTCGATCCGCCCGCCCCGCATCAGCGCGATGCGGTCGGCCATGAACAGGGCTTCCTCGGCGTCATGGGTCACGAGCAGGGTCGCGGTGCCGGCTTCCTGCAGCACATGCAGCGTGTCGTCGCGCACCTGTTCCCGCAGACGGGCGTCGAGGCTGGCGAAAGCTTCATCCAACAGCAACACGGCGGGGCGCGGCGCCAGGGCGCGGGCCAGCGCCACGCGCTGCTGCTGCCCGCCCGAGAGGGTATGCGGCCAGGCCTGGGCGAAATCGGCCAGCCCCACCCGGGCCAGCGCCTCGGCCACCCGCGCCCGGCGCTCCCCCCGCCCGACGCGGCGCAGCCCGAAGCCGACATTGTCGGCGACGGTCAGATGCGGGAACAGCGCGTAATCCTGGAACACGAAGCCGACCGAGCGCTGCTCGGGCGGCACCTCCCGCCCCGGTTCGGCGACGCGGCGGCCGGCGATCTCGATGGCGCCAAGCTGCACCGGCTCCAGCCCCGCGATCAGCCGCAGCAGCGTGGTCTTGCCGTCGCCCGAGGGGCCGAGCAGGCAGACGATCTCCCCCGCCGCGACGCTCAGATCGACGCCGCGCAGCACCTCGCGCCCGGCGTAGCCGTGGTGCATGCCCGTCAGGGTGAGGGTCATCGCGGGCTTGTCACAGGGCCAGGCCCGGCCCGCCGCCCGGAAGCAGATCCTCCCGCTTGGGCAGGTCGGCCAGCGAGGCGAGGCCGAATTGCAGCAGGAAGGCCGGGGTGGTGCCCCAGAGGGTCGGCCGCCCCGGCGCCTCGCGCCGCCCACGGGGGGCGACCAGCCCCATCTCCAGCAGCGCGTCCAGCGTGGTCTGCGACAGCGCGGTGCCGCGGATGTCCTCGATGTCGCCCCGGGTGCAGGGCTGGTGCCAGGCGATGATCGAGAGTGTTTCCATCGCGACCCGCGGCAGCCGCTTCGGCACCTCGACGATCTTGGTCAGCATCGCCGCCAGATCCGGCGCGGTGCGGAAGGCGTAGCCGCCGGCCACGGCCACCGGCTCCACGCCATGCCCGGCATAGGCCTCGGCCAGCGCCGCCAGCACCTCGCGCGCCTCCGCGCCCTCGGGCAGCGCGGCCTGGAGCTTGTCCAGCGTGACCGGGGCGGCGGCGGCGAAGAGCAGCGCCTCGGCGATGCGGAGGGCGTCAGGCGGCGCGGACATCCGCGACCTCCCGCCGCTGCAACAGGATGGGGCCGAAATCGCGATCCTGGCGCAATTCCAGCATCCCGCCGCGCGCCAGTTCCAGGCTGGCGACCAGCGTGCTGGCCAGGGCCGCGCGCTGCTCGACCGGGTCGATCAGCCCCTCCGGCACGAAACGCGCGAGCATGGCCCAGGACGGCAATGCCCCGAGCATCACGGTCAGCCGCGCCACCGCATCCTGCACCGTCCAGATCCGGCGGGCTTTCGGGCGGTAGGGCCGGCGTGCCGCGATTCGCCGCAGCACCCCGCCATAGGCCGCCAGCAGCGCCGGCAGATCGGCGGCGATGCCGCTGCGGTCCTCGATGGTCAGGCTTTCCGGGGCGCCACGGGCGAAGACCTCCTGGCCAAGCTGCGGCCGGCGTTGCAGCCAGCGCGTCGCCTCCCGCATCCGCTCCAACTCGATCAGCCGCTCGGCGAGGCGCCCGGCCAGCACCTCGGGCGATAAGGCATCCGGATCGGGCTCGGGATCGGGCAGCAGCAGGCGGGACTTCAGCCAGGCGAGCCAGGCCGCCATCACCAGCCAATCCGCCGCCTGTTCCAGCCGCACCGCCGCCTGGATCACCGCCAGGAACTGGTCCACCAAAGCGACGATCGAGATCTTGGCCAGATCCACCTTCTGGGAGCGCGCGAGGTCCAGCAGCAGGTCGAGCGGGCCCTCATAGCCCTCCAGATGCAGGGTCGGCACCGGCTCCTCGCTCATCAGCCATGGCCCGTGATGGTCAGCACCGCGCGCAGCGCCGCCCCCACCACAGTCCGCAGCGCCCAGCCGATCGGGTCGATCCCCCCCGGCAGCCGGGGCAGGATCACCAAGGCGAAGATCACCACCAGCAGCCCGACCCGTTCCAGCCGCGCGACGGCCATGGCGGCGCGATAGGGCAGCAGCCCGACCAGGATGCGCCCGCCATCCAGCGGCGGGATCGGCAGCAGGTTGAACAGGCCGAGGATCAGGTTGGAGACGATCATCAGCCCGAGGAACTGCGTCAGCCAGGCCGCGACCTCATAGGGCAGCGCATCGGCGAACCAAGCCAGCGGATGCGCCGCCAGCGCCGCCAGGATCGCCAGCACGAAATTCACCGCCGGCCCCGCCGCCGCCACCCGCACCATGCCCCAGCGCGGATCGCGCATCTGGCGCGGGTTCACCGGCACCGGCCTGGCCCAGCCGAACAGCACCTCCACCCGCCCGATCGTCAGCAGCTGCGAGATCACCAGGAAGCCCGGCAGCAGCAGCGTGCCGACCAGATCGACATGCCGCAGCGGGTTCAGCGACAGCCGCCCGGCATCGCGCGCGGTCGGATCGCCCTCGGCCAGCGCGGCATAGCCATGCGCCGCCTCATGCAAGGTGATCGCCAGCACCGCGGCAAGCACCGCGGCCGCGAGGCTGGGGAGCCACTCCATCACGCCGTGTGTCCCGCCATCTGGCCCGCCATCTGGCCCGCCATGCCGCGCGCCCGCGCCATCCGCTCCTGCGCCCGCGCCGTCATCGCCGGGCAGCCGGCCAGCAGCGCCGCGGTCTCGGCGAAGACGCCCGAGCAATGCAGCACCAGATCGCAGCCCGCCGCCAGCGCCGCCTCGGCCAGATCCAGGCTGTCCCCGGCCAGCGCCTTCATCGTCAGATCGTCCGAGACCAGCACCCCGTCGAAGCCGACATAGCCACGGATGATCTCCTCGATGATGCGGGGGGAGAGCGTGGCGCAGTGCACGTCATCCCAGGCGGGATAGACGATATGCGCGGTCATGGCCCAGGGGATCACCCCGGCCAGCGCCTGGAACGGGGCCAGATCCGCGGCCAGCACCTCAGCCGCGACCGCGACCACCGGCAGGTCCAGGTGGCTGTCGGCCGTGGCGCGGCCATGGCCCGGGATATGCTTCATCACCGGCACGCAGCCCGCGTCCAGCAGCCCCCGCGCCCAGGCGAGGCCGAGCCGCGCGACCTCGGCCGGATCGGCGGAAAACGCGCGGTCGCCGATCACCGAATGCGCGCCGGGCAGGCGCAGATCCAGCACCGGGGCGCAGATGGTGTCGATCCCGGCGGCGACCGCGATCGCCCCCATCGCGCCCGCGCAGGCATGGGCGGCGGCATCCGGCCTGCCCTCGAAGCTCGCGGCGGGGGGGAATTCCGGCCAGAACGGCGCCCGCAGCCGGGCCACCCGGCCGCCTTCCTGATCGACCAGGATCGGCGCCATGGCGCCCAGCACGTCGCGGACCGAATCGGTCAGCGCCCGCAGCTGCGCCGGGCTTTCGACATTGCGGCGGAACAGGATGACGCCGGCCGGCGGCATCCGCTTCAGCAGGGCGACTTCCTCAGCCGTCAGCCGTGGCCCGGCGAGGCCGACCACGGCGGCACGAGGAGTATGGGGCATGGGGTGAGGTTCAGCCGCCGCCTATGACCATGCAGGCCCCGCCATGCGACTTGACCTTCTCGCACAGCGCCCGCGCGGCATCGCCATCCGGCATGCCGCTCGCGCGCAGCCGGTAGAGGGTGGACCGCCCCTCGCGCTCATAGGGCGCGATGACCGGGCGGCGCCCCTGGAATTCGGCGGGCATGGCGCGGCTCAGCCGCTCCCACTCGCCCCGTGCGGCGGCCTCGGAGTTCAGCGCGCCGAACTGCAGCAGGGTGCGGCCATTGGCTGGTTGTGCGGCGGCTGGCGCGGCCGGCTCGGCCCGTGCCGCCGCGGCGGGCTCGGTTCGGGCGGCCGGCTCGGTTCGGGTGGCCGGGACCGCGCGCGGCACCACCGGCGTCAGCGCGACCACCGGGCGGGGCGGGGCCGCCTGCTCGCGCAGCCCCGCGATATCCGGCGCCTCGGCCTGCTGGGTCAGCGCGGCGCGGCCCTGGGCCACCGTCTCCCGCCCGCGGGCGTCGCGGTTGAAGATCAGCTCGCCCTGGTTCGGCACCTGCATCCCGCCGGGATCGCTCGGGCGGATGCGGATGGGCCGCGGATCGGCCTCGACCACCGGGATGCCGCCTGGCGCGGCGTAACGGGCATAGCCCCAGACCGCCGCCCCCGCGGCGCTGACCACGACCAGCAGCCCCGTCGCGATGATCGCGAGGCGGCGCATGCCTCCCCCGCTCTCCTGCGAGGGGCGGATACGATAGGACGGCACTGGAATATCGCTCACGGCTGACCCCCCCTGCGCCCGCGATCAGCGCATTTCCTCGACCGGATCGACCCCCATCACGGCCAGGCCAGAACGGATCACCACCGCCGTGGCCGCCACCAGGGCCAGCCGAGCCCGAGTCGACTCCGGCTCCTCCTCGCGGATGAAGCGGAGCGTCGAATCGTCTCTGCCACGGTTCCAGCTTAGGTGAAAAGCGGCCGCCAAGTCATGGAGATAAAATGCGACTCTATGCGGCTCCCTTGCCAGCGCCGCCTGCTCGACGGTGCGCGGCCAGGCCGCCAGCTTGCGGATGAGGTCCAGTTCGGAGGGCTCGACCAGCAGTTCCAGCTTCGCCTCGGCAAGCTCCGCGGCCTCCGGCTCGCCCGCCGCGCGCAGCACGGACCGCGCCCTTGCATGGGCGTATTGCACGTAGAACACCGGGTTCTCGCGGGATTGCTCGACCACGGCGTTCAGGTCGAAATCCATCTGCGCGTCGGATTTGCGGGTCAGCATGGTGAAGCGCACCGCATCGCGCCCGACCTCCTCGATCAGGTCGCGCAAGGTGATGTAGCTCCCTGCCCGCTTGCTCATGCGGACCGGCTCGCCATCCTTCATCACGCGCACGATCTGGCAGAGCACCACATCGAGCTTCACCGCCCCATCCGACAGCGCCGCCACGGCCGCGGCCATGCGCTTGACGTAGCCGCCATGGTCCGCACCCCAGACATGCACCAGCTCCTGATGCCCGCGCTCGATCTTGTCGGCGTGGTTGGCGATGTCATTGGCGAAATAGGTGTTGCTGCCATCGGATTTGCGTAACGGACGGTCCACGTCGTCGCCGAATTGCGTCGCGCGGAACAGGGTCTGCTCGCGCGGCTCCCAATCCTCGGGGGTCTTGCCCTTGGGCGGCTCCAGCACGCCCTGGTAGATCAGCCCCTTGGCCGCGAGCAGGGTCATGGCGCGGGTGACGGTGCCGGCGGCGATCAGCGCGGCCTCGGAGATGAACACATCGTGTTCGACGCCGAGGGCGGCGAGATCGACCCGGATCTCCGTCATCATCGCCGCCACGGTGAAGTCGCGCACGATATCGAGCCAGAGCGCCGGATCGGCCGGCATCGCGCCCGGGGCCAGGGCATCGCCGTTCAACTCGGCCAGCGCCACGCCGACCGGGGAGAGGTATTCGCCGCGATATTGCAGCCCGCCGGGGACGAGGGCGGAGAACTCCTCCTCGGTGAGCGGCGTGCCGAGGGCTTCGAGGTAGCGCCAATAGGCGGCCCAGCCGAGCGCCTGCACCTGGGCGCCGGCGTCGTTGATGTAGTATTCGCGCGTCACGTCCCAGCCGCCCTTGGCCAGCAGCCGCGCCAGCGCGTCACCGACGACGGCGCCACGGCAATGGCCGACATGCATGGGCCCGGTCGGGTTGGCGGAGACATATTCCACATCGACCCGGCGCCGCTCGCCCAGGGTGCTGTCGCCATAGGCCTCGCCGGCGGCGAGGATGGCCGGGATCTGGCCGCGCCAGACCGCGTCGCGCAGATGGAAGTTGACGAAGCCGGGGCCGGCGGTGCCGGCCTGGGCGATCTCGGGCGCCTCGGCCAGGGCGGCGGCCAGGGCCTCGGCGAAGGCGCGCGGCGGCAGGCCGGCGGGCTTGGCGCAGACCAATGCGGCATTGGTCGCCATGTCGCCATGCGCGGGGTCGCGCGGGGGCTCGACCTGGATGCGGGCCAGGACATCGGCGGCAAGGCCGGGGTGCAGCGTGGCCACGGCGGCGACCACGCGCGCGCGGATCGTGGCGAAGATGTTGAGAGTCATGGGGAGCGTGTAGCGGAGTGGAAGGGCGGCGCGAAGATGGGCGATGCGCCACGGCATCGCCCCGGCGCGGGGGTCAGGCGGGCCGGGTCTACGCGACCCGTTCCAGGTAGGCGTTGATCTGGTGGCGTTCCTCGTAGCTCGAGCCCGGGCCGATCCGCCAGGACGCCCCCTGCGCCTTGGCGAATCCGGTTGCCGTGACCTCGAGTGCCACGAGGAATTTGCACGGGTTCAGCAGGGTCCATTGCAAGCCGCCGCCGCCCGGCGGGTACTGGTCGCGGGGACTCATGCCGGGGTCGTTGCGGATGCTGGGCAGGATCTTGATGATCCGGTTGGGCCCGGTGGCGGAGATGCTGCCGAGCGCCCGCTCCTTCATCTCGATGTAGGTGGCGATGCCATATTCGAGGCGCATCTGCTCGCTGACATGCCGGCGCAGCTCGTCCTCCGCCTTGGTCGCCGCGGGATTGCCGAGCCGGCCGCCGGACCGCAGTGTGATGCCGGCGAAGTCGAAATCCACGGCGGTGAGGGGCTGGATCAGCACAAGAAAGAGGTAGCCATTCCGGAGCCGGCCAGGCTGGAAGCCAAGCTCAGCCTCCAGATCGGCACCGCTGCGGGCGCCGATCCGTTGCAATTTCGTTACATTGCCCTTTTGCATGCTGGTATCGCCCGGCTGCACGGAGCGCTTCCTCATTCTGTCGCGGCTTGATCGTATTCAGCGAAAGCTTGAAGCACAATCGCAACGATAGCGCGGCGCTGGAGACCAAGCGCGGCGCGAAGATGGGAGGTTTTCCAACACCGCGACGGCGGCCGCCGCTAGAATGGGCGGACCAAGGGCGCCGCCACGTCCCAGCGGCAAGCCAGACGGTAAGATTGTAAGATGGTAAGGCAGTAAGGCGGCTACCGCCCAAACCGCGCCAGCCCCAGCACCAGCCCCCCCGCGACCAGCCCCCAGAAGGCGCCGCCGATCCCGAAGGCGGAGACGCCCGAGGCCGCGACCAAAAAGCAGATCAGCGCCGCCTCCCGCGCCTCGCGCCCATCCAGGCAGGCGTGCAGGCTGTTGCCCAGCGCGCCCAGCAGCGCCAGCCCCGCGACCGCCTGCACCAGCAGCGGCGGGGCGGCGGCGGCCAGACTCGCGGCCGGCCCCGCCAGCAGCCCGAAGGCGCAATAGGTCAGCCCGCCGACCACCCCCGCCCACCAGCGCCGGCGCGGATCGGGATGCGCATCGGGCCCCGCGCACATCGCCGCGGTGATGGCGGCGAGGTTGATGGCATGCGCGCCGAAGGGGGCGGCGAGCAGGCTCGCGATGCCGGTGCCGCGCAGCAGCGGCAGCGGGTCCGGCCGGTAGCCATTGGCCGCCAGCACCGCGAGGCCGGGCAGGTTCTGCGAGGCCATGGTGACGATGAACAGCGGCAGCCCGAGCCCCACCAGCACCCCGGGATCGAAGCGCGGCAGGATCAGCATCGGCCATTGCCAGGCCGCGGCCCCCGCCGCCGGAGGCGCGGTCGCGGCGATGGCGACGATCGCCGTCAGCACCGCCGCCGGCACCGCCCAGAGCCTGGCGAAGCGCGCGACCAGCACCCAGACCAGGATGATCGACAGCCCCGCCGCCGGGGTCGCCGCGACCGCGCGGACCGGGGCGAGGCAAAGGCTGAACAGCACCCCCGCCAGCATGGCATTGGCCAGCGGCGGCGGAATGGCCCCGATCGCGCGGCCGAGCGGCTTCCACAAGCCGGCCAGAACGATCAGCGCGCCGGAGAGCAGGAAGGCGCCGATGGCGGCACCGAAGCCCGCGGTGCTGCCGGTCGCGGCCAGCAAAGCGGCGCCGGGGGTGGACCAGGCGACGCTGATCGGCATCCGCAGCCGAAGGGAGAGGATGATGCCGGTCAGCCCCATGCCGAAGCACAGCGCCATAAGCCCCGAGGCCGCCTCGGCCGGGGAGGCACCCACGGCGGTCAGCCCGGCCAGCACCACGGCGAAGCTGGAGGCGAAGCCGACCAGTCCGCTGAGCAGCCCTGCGGCGGTCGCTTGCAGGGAGGGGCCGTTGCTCATCCCGGAACGTCGGGATCGGTCATGCGGCGGTGTTCCTCCAGCGCGAAACGATCGGTCATGCCGGCGATCCAGTCGCAGACGGCATGGGCGCATTGCGCCGAGCCGGGCTCGCCGGCGCGGGCCTGCCAGTCGGGCGGCAGCATCTGCGGCCCGCCATGCAGCAGGCTGAACAGCACCTGCACCACGCGCTTGGATTTCTGGGTGGTACGGTTGACCCGCCAATGGCGGTACATCCGCGCCCAGAGGAACTCACGCAGCCCCTGGTTCAGCGCCACCATGCCCTGGCTGAAGCCGACCACGGGGCGGGCGGCGGCGCGGATCTCGGCGACGCTGGCCGGGGCCAGGGCGCCGATGCGGCGGGTCGCCTCATCGACCACATCGACGATCATGCGGTTGATGACGCGGCGGATGGCCTCGGGCGCCTCGCGGTCGGGGGCCATGTCGGGCAGGCGGCGGCGGGCATCGGCCAAAGCCTCGCCGAACAGCGGCAGGGCGGCGGCTTCCTCCAAAGTGAAGAGCCCGGCGCGGAGGCCATCGTCCAGGTCGTGGTTGTTGTAGGCGATGTCGTCGGCGATGGCCGCGACCTGCGCCTCGGCCGAGGCATGGGTCGAGAGTTCCAGCGGATGCCGCGCCTCATAGGCGGCGATGAAGGGGGCGGGGCGGCGGAGCGGGCCATTGTGCTTGGCCAGCCCCTCCAGCGTCTCCCAGGTCAGGTTCAGCCCATCGAAGCCGCCATAACGGGTTTCGAGATGGGTGACCGCCTTGAGGCTCTGGGCGTTGTGGTCGAAGCCACCAAAAGGCTTCATGGCCCCGTTCAGCGCCTCCTCCCCGGCATGGCCGAAGGGCGGGTGGCCGAGGTCATGGGCGAGCGCCAGCGCCTCGGCCAGATCCTCGTCCAGCCGCAGGCGGCGGGCGATGGCGCGGGCGATCTGGGCGACCTCCAGGCTATGCGTCAGCCGGGTGCGGAAGGCGTCGCCCTCATGGAAGACGAAGACCTGGGTCTTGTACTGCAGGCGCCGGAAGGCGGTGCTGTGGATGATGCGGTCTCGATCGCGGGCATAGGGGCTGCGCGAGAGGTCGGCGGCCTCCGGGTGGAGGCGTCCGCGGCTCTGGTCGGGACGAACGGCCCATGGGGCGAGTTGGGCGAGGCCCGCGGAGGGTGGCATCGGGGCAAGGATGGCAGGGCTGCATGGAGTCGGGCAATCCAGGGGCGCGTGACGCTTTGAACTGCGGGCTGGCGCGCCCTATCTTAGTCGCAACAGGAGTCTGCCATGTCCGCCGTTGCCTTCAACGCCACCCCCCGCGCCCTGGCCGAGGTCGCCGCCATCGCCGCGCGGCAGGGCCGCCCCGGCGCCCGCCTGCGCGTGGCGGTCGAGGCCGGGGGCTGCTCCGGCTTCCAGTACAAATTCGACCTGGAGGAGGCCGCACCCGCCGAGGATGATCTGCTGATCGCCGACCGGGTGGTGGTGGATGCGGTCTCGCTGGACCTGCTGGCGGGGTCGGAGCTGGATTGGACCGATGAGTTGATCGGCGCGCATTTCGCGGTGAAGAACCCGCAGGCGGTCAGCGGCTGCGGCTGCGGCGCCTCCTTCTCGCTGGGCTGACGCGCGCCTCATATGCGTCTTGCCACCTTCAATGTGAATTCGGCGCGCCGACGCGTGCCGCATCTTCGCCGCTTCCTGGAACGCCACAGCCCCGATGTGGTGATGTTGCAGGAGCTCAAATGCCGCACCGAGGAATTCCCGGCACTGGAGTTCGCCGACCTCGGCTACCGCGCCCATGCCATCGGCCAGACGGGCGGGCGCAATGGTGTCGCCGTGGTCGCCCGCGTGCCCTTCGAGGTGATCGGCGAGCGGCTGCCCGGCGAGGCGGAGGATGCCCAGGCGCGCTGGATCGAGGTCGCGGCCCTCGGGATGCGGATCGGCGGGCTGTATCTGCCCAACGGCAATTCCGGCGGCGACGAGGGCTATGCCTACAAGCTGCGCTGGCTGGCGCGGTTGCGGGCGCTGGCGGCCGACCGGCTGGAGCTTGGCCTGCCGCTGGCGCTGCTCGGCGATTTCAACGTCTGCCCGACCGAGGCGGATCTGTATCCGGGCGCCCTGCCCGAGACCGATGCGCTGGTGCGGCCGGAGAGCCGGGCGGCGTTCCGGGCGCTGCTCTGGCTCGGGCTGACCGATGCGCTGCGGGTGCTGCATCCGCAGGACGCGCCCTGGACCTATTGGGATTACGGCGCGGCCTTCGACACCAACCGGGGCTTGCGCATCGACCATGCGCTGCTCTCGGCGGAGCTGGCCGAGCGGCTGGTTGCGGCGACGGTGGACACCGCGGCGCGGAGCGAGGAACAGCCCTCGGACCACGCCCCGGTGATGATCGAACTGCGGGATTAGCGCGGCGGCGCCTTACTGCATCGCCGTATAGACCGCCTCCCGCACCTCGCCGGCGACGACCCCGCCGTTCACCCCGGTCTGGGTCATCACCACGATGGCGAAGCGGCTGGTGGGATCGACCCAGAAGCCGGTGCCGTAGATGCCGCCCCAGGAATAGGTGCCGGCCGGCTGGCGGGTATTGGCCGCCGCCGGATCGGTCACCACCGCGAAGCCGAAGCCGAAATCATTGCCCGGCCCGCGCAGGTTGATCGGCAGCCCGCCGGTCTGCGGCGTGCGCATCATCGCCACCGTCTCGGCGCGGAGGATGCGGGCGCCGTCGAGTTCGCCATTGTTCAGCAGCATGCGGGCGAAGCGGGCGTAATCGCCGATCGTGGCCGTCGCCCCCGCGCCGCCCGATGGGTAGGCGGTGGTGCTGAAGGCGCGTTCGGGGTCGGCCGTCCAACTGCCGCCCGACAGCGGATAGGGCACCACCTGCGGGCTCGCCATCGCCTTCAGCCCCTGCCCTTGCACGGGATAGACCGCGGCCACCATGCGCGGCCGGGCGCCGGCGGGGACATGGAAGGCGAAGCTGTCGAGGTGCAGCGGCACCGCGACATGCTCGTGCAGATAGGCGTCGAGCGGCTGGCCGGTCACCTTCTGTACCACGGCGCCCAGCACATCGGTCGAGAGCCCGTAGCGCCAGCCGCTGCCCGGCTGCACCGCCAGCGGCGCCTGGGCGAGGCGGGCCATGTTGTCGTCCAGGCCACGATCGGCCGCGGCCAGACCGTCATCGACGCCGAGCCGGCGGTATTCCTCGATCACGCCGGGGATGTTGAGGAAGTTGTAGGAGATGCCCGAGGTGTGCCGCAGCAGGTCGCGGATGGTCGGCTCGCGCGCCGCGGGCACGGTGCCGCCGCCCGGCTGCACCACGCGCAGGTCGTGGAAGGCCGGCAGATGCCGGGAAATCGGATCGTCGAGGTTGAGCCGCCCTTGCTCCACCAGCTGCATCACCGCGACGGTGGTGAAGGGCTTGGTCATGGAGGCGAGGCGGTAGAGGTCGTTGGGGCCGATCGGCTCGGCCGCGGCCGGGTCGCGCCGGCCCGCGCTGCCCTGGTACAGCACCTCGCCATCCGCGCGCACCACAAGCGCCGCGATGGCGGAGACGCGCTGATCGGCCACCGCCTTTTCCAACAAGGCATTGAGCGTGGCGGAACTGGAGGCCTCAAGGCCAAGGCCCGCCTGCGACCAGAGCAGGACGGGGAGCAGCAAAATCGCAAAGAAATATCGACGGAGCATGGCCGGGATTCCCCCTGTTCATCATTGCCGTGAGGGAATGAGGTTAGCGCCGGCGCAATCGGCATGAAAGAGGTATCGTCAGATACCCGTTAACCCTGCCGCCGACCGGTGAACAGCACCGCCGCCAGCATCCCCAGCACCGCCAGCGAGGCCCCGGCGAGCTTGAGCCCCGTCAGCGGCTCGGCCAAAAACCAGGCCGAGGCGGTGAGCCCGGTCACCGGCACCATCACCGACAGGCTGGCCGCACGGGTGGCGCCCAGCAACTCCACCGCCTTGCCATAGAGGAACATCGCCCCCACCCCCATCAGCAGCCCCTGCCCGATCAACTGCGTGATGACGCCATTCACCGGCAGGCTGCCCGCGACCGGCAGCCGCACCACCAGCCAGATCGGCACCACCAGGATGGCCGAGAGCAGCGCGATGATCGCGGTGGAGGGGATCGCCGGGATCCGCCAGCGCCGCAGCATCAGGGTGAACATGCCCCAGGTCGCGCCCGCGCCGATCAGCAGCAGATCGCCGATCCAGGCGCCCTGCTGCGGCCCCACCAGCCCGTCCCAGCCGATCAGCACGACCCCCGCGGCCATGGCGCACAGGGCTGCGGCCCGCCCGCGCGTGGGCCATTCGCGCAGCATCGGGATTGCGAGCAAGGCGCCGGCGATCGGCACCGTCATGGGCGCGATGGTGCCGCCATGGCTCGCCGGCGCCCAGACCATGGCGGTGACGAAGAGCAGCAGGTTCGGCGCGCCACCGCAGAGGCAGAGCAGCAGCATCCGCCGCCAACCCAGCTCCACCAGCACCGCGCGGTAGCGCCAGGCCAGCGGCGCCAGCACCAAGGCCGAAGGGAGGTAGCGGAAGAACAGCAGGTCGAGCGGCACGAACCCCTGCCCGGCCGCGCCGCCGCCGACGGCGATGCGGGCCAGGACCCCATGCCCCCCCCAGATGATCGAGGAGACAAGGCCCAGGACAAGCCCGAGCAGGTTTGGGGGAAGCATGCGCCGAGCCTAGCCCGGCCCGGCGCCGCCTGCATCCCGCAGTTGCGAAATCACTCCGCGAAGATGACGTTCACATCGCTGCCCATGCGCTCATAGGCCACGCCGTAACAATGGATCGAAACCGCATCGCAGGTGCCGAGGTTGGCGATGCGATGGATCACATCCGGCCGTGCCTCGCCATGGCTGATGTCGCCGGGGCGGCGCAGCACCGAGAGGCGCGGCTCCGGCAAGGGCTCGGCGGGGGTGTAGAAGGTCTCCGTCAGCGCGCCGCGATGCACGCCGAGCGCGCACCATGTCTGATGCGCATGGACCGGCGACATCTGCCCGGGGCGCCAGACCAGGGCGACCACGGCGTAGCCGAGCGCCGTGTTCTCGGCCAGCAGATGGCGCACGTAGCGATCCTGCCGGCAGGGGCAGGCGAAGCCGTCCAGCAGGCCGGGGGTGGCGGCCTCCACGGCGATCGCCCGGGCCACGGCCTCGGCGCGCGTGGCCGGGGGCGCGCTGGCGGCCTCGGCGATGCCTTCGAGCAGGCGGGCCAGGGACGGGTTCAGGCTGGTGGTATCGAGGGGCATCACACGGCCATCGCGGCATGAGGGGCGGTCAGGGCGGCGAGCACCATGGCGCGGCTGGCCGCGACCTGCCCCTGCATGATGCTTTGGGCGAGGGCGCCGCGGCCAAGCGCCAGCGCCTCCACCAGGCTGTGGTGTTCGTGCTGCATCTCAAGGCTCCGATCACGGCCGCGCAGGCCAAGCACCAGCATCCGCGTGCTCTCATCGAGCAGGCGGCCGATCTGCCGTGCGAGCCGGCCGTTGCCGGCCAGTTCGGCGATGGCGACATGGAAGGCCTTGTTGGCATCGAGGAAGGCGAGCGCGCTTTCCTCATCCTCCGGCCGGTAGCCGCAGGCGCAGACCGCATCCAGGCGGCGCAGGGCGCTGGCATCGACGCGGCCGGCGGCGCGGCGGGCGGCCTCGCCTTCCAGCATCTCGCGCAGGTCGAAGACCTCATGGATGTCGCGGATGGTGACCAGGGAGACGACCCAGCCGCGGCGGGGCACGGCGCAGACCAGCCCTTCCTCGGCCAGACGCGCCAGCGCCGCCCGGATGGGGGCCTTGCCAAGGCCGAGGCGCTGGGCGGCCGCCCCTTCACTGAGGCTTTCGCCGGGGGCGAGGCGGGTCGTCAGGATCTCGCGCCGCAGATCGGCGACGGCCTGATCGGTCAGCGAGGCCGGCGGTTCGACGGGGGTCAGGAGCGACATGCGGCAGGACATATCTGTGACATGTCAGACAGCCTATCGTCGTCCAGCCGTCATCGCAACAAGAAACCGGCAGCTATCCTGGGAAATCCGGCTGTGCCGCGGGGCTGGCGCGCTGGAAGGCGCCAAGGGGCACGCAGCGTGCCTCGACGGCGGTGAGACGGGGATAGGGCACGAGGTCGCAGTTGAAGCGACGGGCATTGGCGAGTTGCGGCACGAGATGCAGATCGGCCCAGCCCGGCACGTCGCCGAAGCAGAAGGGCCAGGGTTCGGCGCGGGCGGCGAGGCTCGCCTCCAGCGCCTGGAGGGCGAGGTCCATCCAATGGCGATACCATGCGGCGACCTCCGCTTCCGCGGCGCCAAGGCGCGTCGTGAGATAGCGCCGTACCCGGTTGTTGTTGATCGGATGCAGATCGGCGGCGATCACCTGCCCGAAGGCCCGCGCCTGCGCCCGCAGCACCGGATCGCGCGGCAGCAGGGGCGGGGTGGGATGGGTCTCCTCCAGATATTCCAGGATGGCGGTGGATTGGGCGATGATCCGCCCCTCCACCGCCAAGGCCGGCAGCAGCCCCTGCGGGTTCAGCCGGGCGTAGTCCCCGGGGGCAAGGCTGCCCACCGGCACATAGGCATAGGCCAGGGATTTCAGGTTGAGCGCGATTCTCACCCGCTCCCCGGCCGAGTTCTGCCAGCGCGAGTAGAGCCGCAACCGGACGATGGGCTCCGGCTCCATCCTCCGTCTCAATCCACCGTGGCGCCGCTGCGCTGGATCACCGTGCGCCAGGAGGCGATGTCGCGCTCATGCACCGCGCGGAACTCCTCTGGCGTGCGGGCGGTGGGGGGCGAGATGCCCTGGCTCTGCACCAGCCAGCCCTGGAACTCCGGCGCGTCGAGGATCTTCAGGATCTCGGCATTGAGCCGCGCCACGATCGGCGCCGGCATGCCCGGGGGGCCGACGATCCCGTACCAGGTGGTGCTGGAAAAGCCCGGCAGGTCGCAGGCCTCGGCCACCGTGGGCACGTCGGGCAGGATCGACAGCCGGGTCGGGGTGGTGACGGCGAGGCCACGGGTCTTGCCCTGCTGCACCGCGCCGAGCGCCGGGCCGACCTGGTTGAAGAAGAAATCCACATCGCCCGAGAGCAGCGCCAACTGCGCCCCCGGCTGGCCGCGATAGGGCACATGGACCACATCGATGCCGGCCGCCTGGGCGAATTGCACGCCCGCGAGATGGGTCGAGGCACCATTGCCGGTGCTGGCATAGTTCAGCGCGCCGGGCCGCGCCCGGGCGGCGGCAAGCACATCGGCACAGCTGTTGAAGTTCGGCCGGTGGTCGATGCTGGTGGTCAGCAGGTTCGGCACATCGCCCAGCATCGCGATATGGCTGACGTCATTCAGCGGATCGAAGGGCAGGCGGCGGTAGAGCGTCGCATTGATGGCATGGGTCCCGGCCGTCGCCAGCAGGATCGTGTAGCCATCCGGCCGCGCCTTGGCGACGAAGTCGGAGCCGATGTTCCCCCCTGCCCCGGTCCGGTTGTCCACCACGACGGGGACGCCGAGGGCGCGGGACAACGGCTCGGCCAGCTTGCGCTGGTAGATGTCCACGCCCGAGCCATTGGGGAAGCCGGCCATCAGCGTGATGGGGCGGGAGGGCCAGGCCTCCTGCGCCAGGGCCGGCAGGGCCGGCAGGGCCGGCAGCACTATGGACAGGGCAAGAAGCGAGCGGCGCAACATCAAGTTAATCTCCGGACAGGTTTCGGGCTGTCAGGATGCACATGCCGGACCAAGCGGCTAGCCTTGCCACATGAGCGACTCCAACAGATCCCTCGCCCGCGGGGGAAAATCCATCTACGGCGCACCTTTGGGCATATTGATGCTCGAGGCGCGCTTCCCTCGCATTCCCGGCGACATGGGCAATGGCGAGACCTGGCCCTTCCCGGTGCTGTTCCGCGTGGTGCGCGGCGCCACGCCGGAGAAGGTCGTGCTGAAGGGCGCGCAAGGGCTGCTGCCGGATTTCATCGCCGCGGCGCGTGAGCTGGTCGATCTGGGGGCCGAGGGCATCACCACCAACTGCGGCTTCCTCTCGCTGTTCCAGGCGGAGCTGGCGGCGGCCGTGGGGGTGCCGGTCGCGACCTCCTCGCTGATGCAGGTGGCGATGGTCCAGGCGACGCTGCCGCCGGGCAAGCGGGTCGGCGTGGTCACCGTCTCCGGCGGGTCGCTGACGCCCGCGCATCTGTCGGCGGCGGGGGTGCCGCTGGATGTGCCGATGGCGGGCACGGAAGGCGGGCGCGAGTTCTTTCGCGTCCTGATCCAGGCCGCCAAGACCGATCTGGACGTCGCCCTGGCGCGACAGGACATCCTGGATGCCGGCGCCGATCTGATGCGCCGGCACCCGGAGGTTGGCGCGATCGTGCTGGAATGCACGAACATGCCCCCCTATGCGGCCGACCTTGCGGCGGCCACGGGCGTGCCGGTCTTCGATATCTATGCGCTGATCAGCTGGTTCCACGCCGGGCTGCGGCCCCGGCGCTGGGCGGCTATTTGAACAGGCTGAGCAGTTGCTGCGGCGACTGGTTGGCGATGCTGAGCGACTGCGTGCCGAGCTGCTGACGGATCTGCAAGGCCTGGAGCCGGGCGCTTTCCTTGGCCAGATCGGCATCCACCAGGCTGCCGATGCCGCCCTCCAGGCTGTCCATCTTCTCCTTGTTGAAGGAGATCTGGCTGTCCACGTAGCGCGAGGACGAGCCGAAGGTGTTCAGCGAGTCGTTCAGCGCATTCATCACCGTGGAGAAGTTGCCGCCGTCGTCGAGCGCCGCCCGGGCCGTGGCCGCATCGGGCGGGACGTCATCGACCACCAGGCCCGCGCCATCCACCATCCCGATGGTGTAGGTGGTGGCGAGTTCGTTGCGGACCGTCACCACATCCGCCGCCACCAGATTGGCTGGCACCGCGCCTGAGCTGACGACGAAGGCGGCGCCGGAGCTGTCGATCAACGCGCGGCCGTTGTAGCTGGCGTCGCGCAGCGTGCTCGACATCTCGTTCTGCAGGTCGGTGTATTGCTTGCCGTATTGGCTGCGCTGGTCGGTGTTGATGGTGTCGTCCGACAGCTTCACCAGAAGCGCCTTCATATCCGACATCTTCTCGCTGACCTTGGTGATGCCGGCGAGGGTGGTGTCCAGGATGCCCTTCACACCGCCCAACTGTTCATTCGCCGATTGCAGGCCGGCCACGTCGGCGCGCACCGATTGGGCCACGGCGAAGGCGGCGCCATCATCCTTGGCGTCCGAGACGCGATAGCCGGTGCTGATGCGCTTCTGGGTCATGGCAAGCGCGTCACCGGTACGGTTCAGCTGCTGCAGCGCGACCATTGCGCCGGTGTTCGTATTGACCGAGTTCGTCGCCACGGGATTCTCCCTCTGCGAAGGGCGAGATCTTCCCGCCCTCTGTCAGAGCCAGGAATCACCGAAGCCGGTTAGCGAAACATTGAGATCGGGGGCCGTTATGAAAAAAGGCCCCGATGCAGCGCATCAGGGCCCTTTATCCGATCTGATCCGGGAAGGATCAGGGCTTCAGCGTGACCGCCTGGCGGCCGCGGTTGCCGTCGCGCACTTCCAGATTGACCTTCTGGCCCTGCTGCACATCGGCCACGCCGCCGCGCTGCAGCACCGAGGAATGCAGGAACACATCCTGCCCACCATCGGAGGGGGTGACGAAGCCGAAGCCACGCACCTGATCGAACCACTTCACGGTGCCTTCGACCGGGTAGGTCGGGCCGCCGGCATCGGGGGCACCGGCGCCAGCGCCACCGCCACCGAAATCACGACGCGGCGGCGGACGGTCCCCGAAGTCCCGGCGCGGGGCGCCGAAACCGCCGGCACCCGGCGCGCCGAAGCCACCACCGCCGCCACCAAACGGCGGGCGGGCGGGACGGTCGCCGAAGTCACGACGCGGCGGACGGTCGCCGAAGCCACCACCGCCACCACCACCAAAGGCCGGGCGGGGCGGACGGTCGCCGAAGTCGCGGCGGGGCGGACGGTCGCCAAAACCACCGCCGCCCGGGGGGCCACCGAAGGAACGGCCACCGCCGGCAGCGCCGCCGGGGCCCTTCTTCAGCTCGGTGATCCGGGTGACCAGACGCCGGCCCTGGCGATCGGTGCCGATCTCGCACACCAGCTTATCGCCAGTGTCCGGCGGCTCGATGCCGGCTTCGGTCAGGGCCGAGGCGTGAAAGAACACGTCCGTGCCGTCAGGTCCGAGAACGAAGCCGAATCCCTTGCGGCCATTGTACCACTTCACTTCGGCTTCGGTCAGACCGCCGCCACTCATATCGCTATCGGAAGGCACGTGCGTATAGTTCCACAAAATTGTTCAGCGGCCCTGCAGAATGCGAAGCCGTAACGCGACTCATGCCACCCTTCGTCCCCGATTGCGAGAACGAATTCACGGCATCCGTCAATATGGCATTGCAGCATCTCGGCCGCCAAAAACGACCCGAAAAGGGCCTCAGGCGAAGCGGCGGGGATCGAAGGCGGCGATGGGAATTTCAGGCTCCTCGCCCGCCAGCAGCGCCCCCACGATCCGCCCCGTCCGGGGCCCCGCGACCAGGCCGACATGGCCGTGGCCGAAGGCGTGGATCACATCCGGCGTGCCGCTCGCAAAGCCGAGGCAAGGCAGCCCGTCGGGCATCGAGGGCCGATGCCCCATCCAGACCTTCACCTGATCGGCCGGCAATTCGCGCGGCAAATTCGGGAAGGCCGCGAGCAGCCAGTCCCGCAGGATCTCCGCCCGCTGCCAGTTGGGCGCGGCCTCCAGCCCGGCGATCTCCACCTGGCCGGCGCAGCGCAGGCCCGCCTCGGTCATCGAGACACTCATCTTGCCATCGGAGGGCATCAGCGGGATGCGCGGGCCGATCTCGACCCCCTTCAACAGGGCGTGGTAGCCGCGCTCCGTCTCCAGCGGCACATGGTCTCCGGCGGCGGCGGCCAGGGCCTTGGAATGGGCGCCGGCGGCGATGACCGCCCGGTCCGCCAGGATCTCCCCGCCATCCGTCGTCACCGCGGCGAGCCTGCCGGCGACGATGCGCAAGCCGGTCGCGCGCTGGGCCACGTGCAGCGCGCCCTCGGCCTTGGCCAGCGCCACCAAGGCGGCGACCATCCCGCCCGGGTCGCGGCAATTGCCGCCCTCCCCCACCAGCACGCCGAAGCGGTAGCGCGGGTCGAGTTCCGGCTCGCGCTGACGCATCTCCTCGGCGGGGATCTCCTGCCACTCCACGCCGACCGCGGCGCGCACCCGCCAGGCCAGGGCCTCGGCCTCGAAGGCCGCGCGGTCGGGATAGACATACATCAGCCCCTGGCGCCGGATCAGCCCGGGCACCCCGGCGGCCGCGGCCAGTTCGGCGTAGAGCGCCGGCGAATCCACAAGCAGCGGCCGCAATGCGCGGGCCGTGCGCAGCACCTTGGCCTCGGTCCAGCCGGCCCAGAGGTAGCGGGCGAGCCAGGGCAGCGCCCGCGGCAGATAGGACCAGCGGACCGCGAGCGGACCCAGCGGATCGGCGAGCCAGGCCGGGACCTTGCGCCACAGCCCCGGGGTGGAGGGCGGGATCACCGACATCGGCGAAAGCCAGGTGCCATTGCCATAGGAGGCGGACTGCTCGCCCCCCGGCTCGCCAGGGTCGAGGATGGTGACCTGGAAGCCACGCCGCAGCGCCTCCAGCGCCGAACAGGCGCCGACAATACCTGCCCCGATCACCACAACATGCTGAGTCAACGCGCTTTCCTTCCGGGATCGGTGCCTGTCAGCAGCGAGACATGCGCCGAGACGACGCGCCAGCCCAGATTCGGCAGGCGGACCATGATCTTGGTCTCCCGCCCGATCAACCCGGTCCCGACCCTTTCATATTCCAGATGCGTTGCCGCCATGTCGGGGCCGAAGGCGGTGATATGCACCTTGCGCTGGATGCGCTGGGCATAGGCGCCGACGCTGGCGCGGAACGCCCGGATGGCGTCGTGGCCATAGAGGATCTCGGTGATCCCGAAGCGCACGGTGCGGGGATCGGCCCAGAAGATCGCATCCAGCTCCTCGGTGCGATTGGCCATCAGCGCCGCCTCGTAGCGGTCGAGGACAGCGCGGGCCTCGGCCAGGATGTCGGGGTCGTCGATCTGCAAGGTCTGCCCCTTCGGGTTCATGGCCAAGCTTAGCCACGGGCCGCGGCGGCATGAAGGCCCCCCGGGCTCGGGCGCGGAGCCGCATCCTTGGCCGCCGAACAAAAAAAGGGGCGGCAACCTGCGTCGCCACCCCCTTCTCGCTGGCTCGGGCGGTGCCTCAGCCGGCGTCGAGCACCGCGCGCTTGGTCATGACCGTCACCAGATGGGCGCGGTATTCGGCGCTGCCATGGATGTCGCTGTTCAGCCCGTCCGGGTCCTGCTTCACGCCCGCGACCGCTTCCGGCGACCAGTTGGCGGAGAGCGCCGCCTCGGCCGCTTCCTGGCGGAACACGCCGGGGCCCGCGCCGTTCACGGCGACCCGGATGCCCGCGGCGCCATCGGCGACGAAGACGCCGCACATGGAATAGCGGCTGGCCGGGTTCTTCAGCTTGGCGTAGCCCGCCTTCTTCGGCACCGGGAAGTGGATGGCGATCAGCAGCTCATCCGGCTCCAGGGCGGTGGTGAACATGCCCTGGAAGAAATCCTCGGCCGCGAGGGTACGGCGGTCGGTCTGGAACTTCGCGCCCAGCGCCATCGCCGCCGCCGGGTAATCCGCCGCCGGGTCGTTGTTGGCGAGCGAGCCGCCCATGGTGCCGCGGTTGCGGACCTGGGTGTCGCCGATGGTGCTGGCCATATGCGCCAGCGCCGGGATGGCCGACTTGATGATGTCGCTGGTCGCGACCTCACCATGCCTGGTCATCGCGCCGATGATGATGGTGTCACCCTCGCGCTTGATGCCGCGCAGTTCGGCGATGCCGGACAGGTCAACCAGTGCCGAGGGCTGGTTCAGCCGGTGCTTCAGCGCCGGGAGAAGGGTATGGCCGCCGCTGACCGGCTTGGCATCGGGATCGGCCGCCAGGATCTTGACGGCGTCGGCGATGCTGGTCGGCTTGTGATAGGCGAAATCATACATCGTCGATCTCCTTCACTCGGCCGCAAGCGCGGGGCGCGCGGCGTTGATGATGCCCCAGAGCTTCGGGGGCGTCGCTGGCATGTTGATGTGGGTTACATCGTAATCGCGCAAGGCATCCACGACCGCATTGATGACCGCGGGCGGCGATCCGATGGCGCCGACCTCGCCACAGCCCTTCACCCCCAGAGGATTGTGGGTGCAAAGCGTGGTGTGGTGCGACACCGCCACATTCGGCAGATCATCGGCCCTGGGCATGGTGTAGTCCATCAGCGAGCCCGACAAAAGCTGGCCCTCGGCGTCATAAACCGCGTGTTCCAACAGCGCCTGGCCGATCCCCTGGGCGACGCCGCCCTGCACCTGGCCCTCGACGATCATCGGGTTGATGACGCGGCCGACGTCATCCACGGCGGTGAAGGCGATGACCTCGGTCTGGCCCGTCGCGGGGTCGATCTCGACCTCGCAGACATGGGCGCCGGCGGGGTAGGTGAAGTTCTTGGGGTCGTAGAAGGCGGTCTCCTCCAGCCCCGGCTCCAGCTCGTCGATCGGGTAGTTGTGCGGGACATAGGCCGCGAGGCTGATCTCGGTCAGCGTCTTCTCCCGGTCGGTGCCGGCGACGCGGAACTTGCCGCCCTCGAACTCGATGTCCTCCAGGCTCGCTTCCAGCAGATGGGCCGCGATCTTGCGGCCCTTCAGCACGATCTTGTCCATCGCCTTGACCATGGCCGAGCCACCGACCGCCAGCGAGCGGCTGCCATAGGTGCCCATGCCGAAGGGGATGCGGGAGGTATCGCCATGCACGACATCGATCTGGTTCATCGGCACGCCCATGCGGTCGGCGATGAGCTGGGCGAAGGTCGTCTCATGCCCCTGGCCGTGGCTGTGCGTGCCGGTGAAGACGGTGATGCTGCCGGTCGGATGGACGCGGATATTGGCGACCTCATAGAGCCCCGCCCGCGCGCCTAACTGGCCCACGACATGGCTCGGCGCGATGCCGCAGGCCTCGACATAGGTGGAGATCCCGATGCCGCGCAGCTTGCCCTTCGCGGCGGCGGCGCTGCGGCGGGCCTCGAACCCCGCCCAGTCCGAGGCGGCCAGCGCCATGTCCAGCGTCGATTGGTAGTCGCCACTGTCATATTCCAGCGCGACCGGGGTCTGGTAGGGGAAGGCATCGGCGGGGATGAAGTTGCGGCGCCGCAGCTCGATGCGGTCGATCCCGGTCGCCTTGGCCGCGACATCGACCAGCCGCTCGATCAGGAAGGTCGCCTCCGGCCGCCCGGCGCCGCGATAGGCATCCACCGCGACCGTGTTGGTGAAGACGCCCTTCACCTCGGCATAGATGGTCGGCGTCGCGTAGCAGCCGGCGAGCAGGGTCGCGTAGAGATAGGTCGGCACCGCGGGCGCGAAGGTGGACAGATACGCGCCCATATTCGCCAGGGTCTGCACCCGCAGCCCGAGGAACTTGCCGTCCTTGTCCAGGGCCAGTTCGGCGTGGCTCACATGGTCGCGGCCATGGGCGTCGGAGATGAAGGCCTCGGTGCGGTCGCAGGTCCATTTCACCGGCCGCTTCACCCGGGGGGCTGCCCAGGTGACGGCGGCCTCCTCGGCGTAGTGGAAAATCTTGGAGCCGAAGCCGCCGCCCACATCCGGCGCGACCACGCGCAGCCGCGACTCGGGGATGTTGAGCACGAAGGCGCCCATCAGCAGCCGGATCACATGCGGGTTCTGGCTGGTGGTGTAGAGGGTGTATTCGTCGTTGGTCGGGTCGAACTCGCCGATCGCCGCGCGCGGCTCCATGGCGTTCGGCACCAGCCGGTTGTTCACCAGATCGAAGCTGACGGTATGGGCCGCACCGGCGAAGGCCGCGTCCGTGATCGCCTTGTCGCCGATGTGCCAGTCGAAGGAGGTATTGGCGGCAACACCTTCATGCACCTCGGTGGCGCCGGGCGCCACGGCAGCGGTGACGGTCGCGACCGAGCCCAGCGGCGTGTAGCTGACCATGATCGCCTCGGCCGCGTCCTTGGCCTGGGCGCGGGTCTCAGCGATCACCATCGCCACCGGATCGCCGACATGGCGCACGCGCTCATGCGCCAGCACCGGATGGGCCGGCTCGGCCATGGGCGTGCCGTCCTTGTTCTTCACCCCCCAGCCGCAGGGCAGGCCGCCGATGCCGGAGGCCTTGATGTCGGCGCCGGTGAAGATCGCGACCACCCCTGGCATCGCGCGGGCCGCGGCACTGTCCACGGCATCGATTCTGGCATGCGGGTGCGGGCTGCGGAGGAAGACGGCATGCGTCTGCCCCGGCCGGTTCATGTCATCCGTGTATCGACCCCGCCCAGAGAGGAAGCGCAGATCCTCCTTGCGCTTCACGCTGGCGCCGATGCCCTCGAATGGTGCGATCGCATTCATGGCGACGTCTCCCCCATATTTTTCATTATTTGTTCTTGGACGCGGTAGGCTTTTTGGCGGTCAGGCCATGGCGGGGGCGATCTCCGCGCGCTTGCCATGCATCACATCGGCGGCGGCGGCGATCGCCTTGACGATGTTGTGGTAGCCGGTGCAGCGGCAGATGTTGCCTTCCAGACCCTCGCGGATCTCATGCTCGGACAGGCCCTGGGGGTTCTTCTGCACGAGGTCGATCGCGCTCATCACCATGCCCGGCGTGCAGAAGCCGCATTGCAGGGCGTGATACTCGCGGAAGGCTTCCTGCATCGGGTGCAGCTTGCCATCGGCGGAAGCCAGCCCCTCGATCGTGGTCACCGAGGCGCCATTGGCCTGCAACGCGAGCGTGGTGCAGGACTTCACGCTCTCACCGTCGATATGCACGACGCAGGCGCCGCACTGGCTGGTGTCGCAACCGACATGGGTGCCGGTCAGGCGCAGGGTCTCGCGCAGCAGCTCGACCAGAAGGGTGCGGCCCTCGACCTCGGCCGTATGCGTGGTTCCGTTCACCGTCAGCGTGACTTGCGGCATGGTCTGCCTCCCAAATGCTGTGAGGGCCCCGTTCGGCCAACTCTGTGGCGAAGGTTGCCCCGCCCTCCGCTGCCGTCAAGCGCCGGCTGGTGCCAAGGACCACCAAGGCCGCCCCCGGAGCGCGAAAATCCGGCCAGGGCAGGCCCTGGCCGGATGGGTCCGTTTCGTGAAGGTAAGCGTGTTTACGCGGCAACCGCATTCAGCAGCGGGTTCTGCGCCCGCGGCAGGTCGTGCAGGTGGCAGGCGGCGATATGCCCCTCCCCGGTCGGCCGCAACTCAGGCTCATCCACCCGGCAGCGGTCGAAGGCATAGGGGCAGCGGGTGTGGAAGCGACAGCCCTTGGGCGGGTTGATCGGGCTCGGCACGTCGCCGGTCAGGATTTTCCGGGTCCGCGCCTGGCCGGGGATCGGCACCGGCACGGCGGAGAGCAGCGCCTCGGTATAGGGGTGCATCGGCGCGGAGAAGAGGCTGCGCTTGCCCGCGACCTCCACGATCTTGCCGAGGTACATGACCGCCACGCGATGCGTCATGTGTTCGACGATCGCGAGGTCATGGCTGATGAACAGCATCGCCAGCCCGAGTTCCTTCTGCAGATCCTGCAGCAGGTTCACGATCTGCGCCTTCACCGAAACGTCCAGCGCCGAGACGGCCTCGTCGCAAACGATCAGATCGGGTTCGGCGGCCAGCGCCCGGGCGATGCCGATACGCTGGCGCTGCCCGCCGCTGAACTCATGCGGCCAGCGGTTGATGGCGTCGCGCGGCAGGCGGACGGTGTCCATCAGCCTGGCCAGGCGCGCCTCCAGATCCGCCGCATCCTTGGCGATGCCGAAGTTGCGGATCGGCTCGGCCAGGATGTCCCGCACCCGCATGCGCGGGTTCAGGCTGCTGAACGGGTCCTGGAACACCACCTGCATCCGCTGCCGGAGCGGGCGCATGGAGGAGGCCGATAGCGTGTCGATCCGCTGCCCATCCAGCACCACCTGCCCGGCGGTGATCGGGAAAAGCTGCAACACGGCACGCCCGACGGTGGATTTGCCGCAGCCCGACTCGCCCACGAGGGACAGCGTCTCGCCCTTCGCGATCGAGAAGGAGATGCCATCCACCGCATGCACCTGGCCGGTGACCGTGCCGAACAGGCCGCCACGGATCGGGAAGTGCTTCTTCAGGTCATCGACCTGCAACAGGGGCGTGCTCATGCGGCCACGGCCTCCACGGGGGCGTAGTGGCAGGCCGCGGCATGCCCTTCGGCCTTGAGTTCAAGGGCGGGGGCAATGGTGTGGCAGACCTCGGTGGCCATGAAGCAGCGCCCGGCGAAGACGCAGCCCTGGATCTTGTTCTTCAGGCTCGGCACCAGGCCGGGGATCTCCGACAGGCGGGTGGTCTCCCCGGTCAGCGAGGAGCCGAGCTTCGGCACCGCGCCCAGCAGCCCCTGGGTATAGGGGTGGCGCGGATTGGCGAAGAGGTCGGCGACCCGCGCCTCCTCGACCTTGCGCCCGGCGTACATGACGACGACCCGCTCCGCGACCTCGGCCACCACGCCAAGGTCATGGGTGATCAGCACGATCGCAGCACCGACCCGGTGCTTGAGGTCGCGCATCAGATCCAGGATCTGGGCCTGGATGGTGACGTCGAGCGCCGTCGTCGGTTCATCGGCGATCAGCAGCTTCGGATTGCAGGCCAGCGCGATGGCGATCATCACGCGCTGCCGCATGCCGCCCGAAAGCTGGTGCGGATAGTCCTTGACCCGCGTCTCAGGGCTCGGGATGCCGACCAGGGTCAGCATCTCGATCGCCTTCTGCTCGGCGGCGGCCGAGGACAGCCCCTGGTGCAGCCGCAGGGTCTCGCCGATCTGGCGGCCCACGGTGAGCACCGGGTTGAGGCTGGTCATCGGCTCCTGGAAGATCATGCTGATCTCATTGCCGCGGATCTTGCGCATCTCGCGGTCGGAGAGGGTCAGCAGGTCGCGGCCCAGGAAGTTGATCTTGCCCGCGATCTTGCCCGGGGGTTCGGGGATCAGCCGCAGGATCGACATGGCGGTCACGGATTTCCCGCAGCCGCTTTCGCCGACAATGGCCAGGGTCTCACCGGCATAGACGTGGAAGCTGACCCCATCGACGGCGCGGTTCACGCCATCGGGGGTGCGGAAATGCGTCTGAAGCTGCTCGACGCTCAGCAGGGGCTCGCCGCTCACAGGCTTTTCGCCATGCGCGGGTCGAGGATGTCACGCAGACCATCGCCGACAAGGTTGATCGCCAGAACGGTGACCGAGAGGAACAGCGCGGGGAAGAAGACGATATAGGGCTTCACCTGCCACAGCGCCCGGCCTTCGGCCATGATGTTGCCCCAGGAGGGCACCGTCGGTGGCGTGCCCGCGCCGATGAAGGAGAGGATGGATTCCGTGATCATGGCCGCCGCGCAGATATAGGTCGCCTGCACCGTCAGCGGTGCCAGCGTATTGGGAAGGATGTGCCGGATCAGGATGCGCCCGGTGCGGGTGCCCGAGGCGACCGCGGCCTCGACATAGGGCTGCTCGCGCAAGGAGAGCACGACGCCGCGCACGAGGCGGGAGACGCGCGGCACCTCGGCGATGCTGATCGCGATGATGACGTTCTGCACGCTGCCGCGGGTCAGCGCCATCAGCGCGATCGCCAGCAGGATCGGCGGGATCGACATCATGCCATCCATGATCCGCATGACCACAGCATCGACCTGGCGGAAGAAGCCGGAGACGAGACCGATCGCCAGCCCGACCGCCGAGGCCAGCGCCGCGACCGCGACACCGACCAGCAGCGAGACGCGGGCGCCGTAGAGCACGCGGGAATACACGTCCCGCCCCAGCATGTCGGTCCCGAACCACCAGCGCGCCGCCGGCTCGCGCGTCCGCATCGCGGGCGCCAGCGCCGTCGGGTCCTTGGTCCAGAGGAAAGGCGCGAAGATCGCGACGAACACCATGATCAGCAGCAGCCCGCCACCAATGGCGATGGTGGGGTTGCGGCGAAGGAAGCCGATGAAGCCGCGCCGGGGTTTCACCGGCGGCAGCACGTCGGGCATCGGGATGGCGGCATGCACCGTGGCGGCGCTGACCCCCGCCCGGTCGGCAGTGAAGGCGCTCAATAGCGTATCCTCGGATCGAACAATGTGTAGGCGAGGTCGATGACCAGATTCACCAGCACATAGACAAAAGAAAACAGCAGCACGACGCCCTGGATGACCGGGTAGTCGCGCCGCAGGATGGCATCGACGGTCAGGCGCCCGAGACCCGGGATGGCGAAGACGCTCTCGGTCACCACCGCGCCGCCGATCAGCAGCGCGATGCCGATGCCGATGACGGTGACGATCGGCACCGCCGCATTCTTCAGCGCATGCAGGAACAGGATGCTCACCTGCCCTGCCCCCTTGGCCCGTGCCGTGCGGATGTAATCCTGGCTCAGCACTTCCAGCATCGTCGCCCGGGTGATGCGGGCGATCAGCGCGATATAGACGCCGCCCAAGGCGATGGCCGGAAGGATGAGGTTCTGGAACCAGGGCCCGATGCCGCGCTCGAAGGGCGTGTAGCCCTGCACCGGCAGCCAATCGAGCTCAAGCGCGAAGATATAGGCGAGCAGATAGCCCACCACGAAGACGGGGACGGAGAAGCCGAGCACGGCAAACCCCATCACCGCGCGATCGATGATCGTCCCCTGTTTCCAGGCGGCGACCACGCCCATCGGCACGGCGATGGAAATCGCCAGGATCAGGGTCACGACCATCAGCGACAAGGTCGGCTCGATCCGCTGCTCGATCATGCGACTGACCGGCAGGTTGGTGAAGATCGAGGTTCCCAGATCGCCATGGGCGATATCCCACACCCAGGCGCCGAACCGCACGAGATAGGGGCGGTCCAGCCCCAGGCTCGCACGGATCCGCTCGACGTCCTGCGGCGTTGCCTGATCGCCCGCGATAATGGCCGCGGGGTCACCCGGCGCGAGGTAGAGAAGTGAGAACACGAACAACGCAACCACCGCCATGACGGGGATGGTGGCGAGCACGCGCCGGATGACATAGGCCCACATGTTAGGTGTCGTTCCCTATCAGGTCTTGCTGACGCCCCAGAAGAAGGGCAGCGGCCCCTTCTGGATGCCGGTGACGTTGCGCCGCCAGGAGGTGTAGGAGAGGAAAAAGCCGGTCGGCGCATAGACGACGTCGTTCATGGCGGCGGTATTGACCTTGTCCATCGCCGCCTTCTCGGCCGCGGGGCTGGGCGCTTCATACCATTCGGCGATCCCCGCCTCGACCCCCGTCGAGGTCGGCCAGCCGAACCAGGCATTCTCGCCGGTGCCGCGCAGCGCGTTGTAGGCGGCCGGATTCACGCAATCGGCGCCGGCATGCCAAGTGTGGAACATGCTCCAGCCGCCCTGGCCCGGGGGGTTCTTCATGGCGCGGCGCTGGCCGGTGGTGCCCCAGTCGGTGGCGACGAAATCGACGTTCATGCCCATGCGCTTCAGCAGATCGGCGGTGACATCGCCCATCGCCTTGGTGATCGACTGGTCCTGCGCGACGATGCAGGTCACGGGCTGGTTGGCGTAGCCCGCCTCGGCCAGCAGGCGCTTGGCGCCGTCGAGGTTGCGCGGCCCCTTCAGGATATCGCCGCCGACCTCGGTGTAGGAGGCGGTGCCGGGGGTGAAGAAGCTCGGCAGCGCCTTCCACAAATTGGTGTCGTCGCCGACCAGGGCGCGCATGTAGTCTTCCTGGCTCATGGCCATCATCACCGCGCGCCGCACCCGCACATCGTTGAACGGGGCGTGCAGGTGGTTCATGCGGAAGCTGCCGATATTGCCGAGCGGATCGGCGATATCGACCATCAGGTTACGGTTGCGGCGCAGCACCGGCACGAGATCGGGGAGGGGATTTTCCCACCAGTCGATCTCGCCATTCTGCAGCGCGGAGGAGGCGGTGGCGGGATCGGGCATCACCACCCATTCGACGCGATCGACCAGGATGTTCTTGGCCCCGGCCAGCCAGCTCGTCGGCTCCTGGCGTGAGACATAGCCATCGAACTTCTGGAACACCGCCTTGGCGCCGGGAACCCATTCGTCCTTCACGAAACGCATCGGGCCGGAGCCGACGTATTCGCTGATCTGCTGGAAGGCGTTGGTGGCGGCGATGCGCTCGGGCATGATGAAGCACATCGGCGTGCTGTTCTTGCCCAGGGCGAAGCGCATCTTCGGGAAGGGCCGCTTCAGCGACCAGCGGAAGCTGCGGTCATCCACCGCGACCAGATCGTTCTGGATCGCCGCCAGCATCTGGCCCATCGGGTCGCGCGGCGCCCAGCGGGCGATGGAGGCGACGACATCCTTGGCCAGCACCGGGGTATTGTCGTGGAAGCGCAGGCCCGGGCGCAGCCGGAACTCCCAGACCAGCCCATCGGCCGAGACCTGGTCGGCCTCGACCATCTGCATCTGGGGTTCGAGCTTGTCGTCCACGCCATAGAGCGTGTCCCAGACCGCCGCCGCGGCGTTGCGGACGACATATTGCGTGCCCCAGATCGGGTCGAAATTCGCGAGATTCGCCTGCGGCACGAAGCGCAGGGTGCGCGCCGCCGCCCCCTGGGACAGCGCGGGCGCGGAGAACCCGCCCCCGGCCGCAATGGCGCTGGCGCCGATACCAGCCTTGAACAGCGACCTGCGGTCCATCCTACTCTCCTCATTTTTTTGAATTATTGAAGCCTCGGGACACGGCAGCCTGCCGCATCCCTGGGCGTCACACCAGCGTCACGCGAGCCGGAAGGGCGCTCCGGCGTCAGCCCCGCGCATGACACGCAAACTGCGTGCCAGCGACGATGGGACGCTCAGCTTTTGCCGATGTTCCAGAACACCGTCGCCGGCGCGCGGAATACCCCGGTCAGATTTTTCCGCCAGGCCGAAGGCTGCCAATAGAAGCCGAGCGGCACATAGGCCATGACCTCCATCGCCCGGCGGTTGAGCGCCTCGGCGATGCGCAGGCTTTCGGCAGGGTCCCCCGCCTCGACCCAGGCGCCGCGCAGACGCTCGATTTCGGGGTCATCCGGCCAGCCGAACCAGGCATTCGCGCCATTGGCCCGCAGAAACAGGTTGAACACCGGCAGGCTGAGCGATTGGCCGGAGGAGGTGGTGTGGAATACGCTCCAGCCGCCCTTCTCCACCGGCTCCTTGCTGGCGCGGCGCTGGATGACGGTGCCCCAGTCGGCCGAGACCAGCTCTACATTCATCCCGATGCGCTGCAGCAGATCGGCGGTGACCAGGGACAGCGCATTGATCTGCGGATAGTCGCTGGGCGCGATCAGCACGACCTTCTCGCCCTTGTAGCCCGCCGCGACCAGCGCGGCCTTGGCGCGTTCGACGCTGTGCACCTTCAGGATCTCACCGCCCGCCTCGTTGGCGAGCGCGGTGCCGCAGGTGAAGACGCCCTCGCACACCCCCCAGGCATCGGGGTCCGTGCCGGCCACCGCGGTCAGATAGTCGCGCTGATCCACCGCCATCGCCACCGCCCGGCGGATCGCCGGATTGTCGAAGGGCGGGTGCAGGGTGTTGAAGCGGCAGACGCCATAGGTGCCATCGAGCAGCCGTTGCTGCACAACGAGGTCGCGCGACCGGCGCAGCATCGGCGCCAGGTCATGCAGCGGGTATTCCCAATAATCCTGCTCGCCCTGGACCATCGCATTGGCGGCGGTGGCGGGATCGGAGATCACCGTCCATTCCACGCGGTCGATCTTCGGCGCGCGGCCGCCGGCGAGGCCATCGACGGCGCCCGCCCGCGGCACGTAGCCGTCATGCCTGGCCCAGACCGCCTTCTGGCCCGGGTTCCATTGATCGGTGACGAAGCGGAAGGGCCCCGAACCGACCGGGTCGCGGATCTGCTGGAAGGGGTCGGTCTGGGCGATGCGCTCCGGCATCACGAAACAGGGGAACTGCGTCTGGCCCAGGGCCGCCGTCAGCAGCGGCACCGGGCGGTGCAGCCGAAAGCGGAAGCGGCGGTCGTCCAGCGTCTCCACCTCGGCGACGCTCGGCGCCAGCACCTGCATGAAGGGATCGCGCCGCGCCCAGCGCTTGATGGAGGCGACCGCATCCTTGGCCAACACCTTCTCACCGTCGTGGAACAGCAGGCCCGGGCGCAAGGTAAAGGTCCAGGACAGGCGATCCTGCGCGACCTCCCAGCCCTCGACCATCTGCGGCTGGATCACGCCGCTGGCATCCTGCGCGCACAGCTGGTCGTAGGTGAGGAAGGCGTGGTTGCGCGTGACCACCGCGGTGGTCCAGACCGGATCGAGGCTGGTGAGGTTGGCCTGCGGGATCACCCGCAGGACAGTGTTCGAACCTTGCGCCAGCGCCGGTGCGGCACGCAGCCCCACGGCGGGCAATGCGGCGGCGGCTGCGAGCCCCGCAAGTTGACGACGACCGATCATGCTCGGCGAATCCCCCAGAATAGGGCCAGACCGCTCACGCGATCGACCAGGTTGCTGCGAAGGGCGGTCAGCGAGGTATAGGCGCCGACCGGAATATACGGGACTTCATCCATCGCCACGGTTTGGATCTCGCGTGCGATGGCCTGCTGCGCGGCCAGGTCCGGTGCGACGAACCAGGCATCGCGCAGCTCCTCCAGCCGCGGGATGGTCGGCCAGCCGTTCCAGGCCGAGGCGCCGTTGCCGCGCAGTGGGAAATGGGCGGAAGGATCGACGAAATCGAAGGAGGAGAAGGAGGTGAAGAGGACACTCCAGCCCCCCTTGTCCACCGGCTCCTTCGAGGTGCGCCGCTGCACCACCGTCCCCCAGTCGGAGAATGCGGCATCGAGGTTGAAGCCGAGGCGCTTGAACAGATCCGCGCCGACCTGGGTCATGGCCGAGGGGGCCAGGATGTCGGTCGGCCCGATCAGCCGCATCGGCTGGTCGGTGTAGCCGGCCTCGCGCATCAGGGCGCGGGCGCGATCGAGGCTGCGCGGCCCGGTCAGCGGCTCCAGCCCGGCGGTGTTCGCAAGCGGCGTGCCCGGCGTGAACATGCCGACGCCGGTTTTGTAGAGGCTGGGGTCGGGACCGACGATCGCGCTCATGAAATCGGACTGGTCGATCGCGGGCAGCAGCGCCTGGCGCAGCTTCTTGTTGTTGAACGGCTCGTGCAGATGGTTGAAGCGCATGACGCCGGTGAGCGGCAGCGGATCGATCGCCGAGATCGCGACGTTCCGGTTGCGCCGCAGCAGGGTCTGGATCTCCGGCGGCGGCTGCTCGTACCAGTCGATCTCGCCCTGCTGCAATGCGGCGGCCGAGGTCGCGGCATCGGTGATGATCTGCAGCTCGACCCGGTCGAAATGGACGATCTTCGGCCCGGCCGTCAGGCTCGGCGTGCCGGTCGGCACCGGCACATAGGCCTCGTTCTTCGCATAGGCGACGAGGCTGCCGGAATTGAACTCCCCGGGGAGGAAGCGGAACGGGCCGCTGCCCACGACCTCGCGAAGCTGGGTGAAGGCGTCGGTCCTGGCCAGGCGCTCCGGCATGATGAAGGGCGGGCTGTTGGACACCTGGGCCAGGGCCGAGAACAGCAGCGGGAACGGCGCCTTGAGGCGGAAGCGCAGCCGCTTGTCGTCCAGCGCCTCCAGCGCCTCGACGAAACTCGCGAGCTTCTGGCCGGAGGGGCTGCGCTTCATCCAGCGCGTGAGGCTGGTGGTGCAGTCGATCGCGCGGACCGGCTCGCCGTCATGGAAGCGCAACCCGTCGCGCAGGGTGATGGTGATGCTGCGCCCGCCATCATCCGAGACATGCCCGGCCGCCATCTGCGGCGTCGGCTGGAAGTCGGCGGTCATCCCGTAAAGCGTGTCGAAGACCATGTAGCCATGGTTTCGGGTGATGTTGGCCGTGGTCCAGATCGGGTCCACGCTCGTCAGATTGGCCTGCGGCACCATCTTCAGAACCCGATTCTGAGATGGCTGTGCAAGCGCTGCGAATGGCAAGGCCGCTGTGGCGGCCGCCCCCATCAAAACATCACGGCGACGCATTGCCGGTCTCCCTTTCTTTACAAAAGGAGAAAAACAGGTGTGACCCTCGCCTGCAACCCGGGCTTACGCGGGTAAAGCTCTCCCCTGGCCAGATTCCGGTTATGCGGTGGGCAGTCTGCCTGCTCAGCCGCGCTGCAAATTCCAGAACAGGGGCATGCCCTTCAGCACGCCGGTGATGCCGCGCCGATAGGCGGTTGCCTGGAAATACTGGCCGAGCGGGAGGTAGGGCACATCCTGGAAGGCCTGGGTCTGCACCTCACGCGCCACCGCCTGCTGCGCGGCCAGATCGGGCGCCTCCAGCCATTTGCTGCGCAGCTCCTCCAGCTTCGGCGCGGTCGGCCAGCCGAACCAGGCCTGCTGCCCGGTGCCGCGCAGCGACTGGTGGACGGCCGGGTTGAACATGTCGATGCCGGCGAAGAAGGTGAAGAAGACGTTCCAGCCGCCCTTGGACGGCGGCTCCTTGCTCGCGCGCCGCTGCACCACGCTGCCCCAGTCGGTCGAGACGAATTCGACGTTCATCCCCGCCTGCTTGAACATGTCGTTGCCGACCTGGGCCAGGGCCGAGAGGCTCGGGAAGTCGGAGGCCGCGATCAGCGTGATCGGCTCGCCGCCATAGCCCGCGGCGGCCAGCTCCCGCTTCACCTTCTCCATGTCGCGCGGGCTGGTGAGCGCCTGCATCCCGGCGTCCGAGTCCATCGGCGTGCCGGGTGGGAAGAAGCCGACGCCGTCCCGGAACAGGCTGCGGTCGGTGCCGATCACCGCCGTCATGTAATCGGACTGGTTGATGGCGCCGAGCAGCGCGCGGCGCACCTCCGGCTTGTCGAAGGGCGGATGCAACTGGTTGAAGCGGCAGAGCGCCATCAGCCCGGTCGGGTCCGGGATCTCCATCAGCACGTTGCGGTTGCGCCGCAGCACGGGCTGGAGGTCGGCCGTCGGCTGTTCCCACCAGTCCATCTCGCCATTCTGCAACGCATTGGCGGCGGTCGCGGCATCCGGGATCACATGCCATTCGACGCGGTCGAAATTCACCTTCTTCGGCCCGGAGGTCCAGGAGGCCGTGCCCTCCGGCCGCGGCACGTATTTGTCGAATCGCTCATAGACGATGCGGCTGCCCGGCACGCGCTCATTGGCGAGGAAGGTATAGGGACCGCTGCCCATCACCTCACGCAGCGGCGTCGCCGAGTCGGTATTGGCGAGGCGCTCGGGCATCATGAAGCAGACCGGCGTCGAGGGCTTGGCCAGCGCATCGAGCAGCAAGGGGAAGGGCCGTTTCAGGCGGAAGACGATGCTGCGGTCATCGGGTGCCGACAGCTCGTCCGTCAGCGACATCAGCACCTGGCCAAGGCCGTCGCGCGCCGCCCAGCGGCGGATCGAGGCGACGCAATCCTTGGCGCGCACCGCCTCGCCATCATGCCAGAGCAGGCCCGGGCGCAAGGTGATGGTGACGAGCTTGCCGTCCTGCTCGACGGTATGGCCTTCGGCCATCTGCGGCTGCGGCGCGTAATCGGCGTCGATGCCGTACAGCGTGTCGTAGACCATGAAGGCGTGATGCCGCGTGACATAGGCGGTGGTCACGATCGGGTCCAACACCGCCAGATCCGATTGAGGGATGAACTTCAGCACCCGGCTGCCCGGCGCCTGTGCGATGGCGACATTCGGCAGGGAGGACGCGGCGCCGATGGCCGCGGCGCCGATGGCCGCGGCGCCGGTCAACAGGGTTCTGCGATGCATGGTGGTCTTTCCCCAGGAACTCAGCGCGCATCCTGCCCCGGCGGTGGCGCCACGCAAGAGGGTGCGAGGTTACCTCACGTCACGCGTTGAAACGGAAGGCGCCATCGCTCGGCACCGCCGGTTCGGCCGCGGCGGGTGCGGCAGCGGGGCCAGCGGCGGCCTGGGCTTCCTTCATCTTGGTGTCGATCTGCTTCAGCAGCGCCAACAACCCATTGGCCACCACCGGAAGTTGCACCAAGGGCACGATCAACACGCCGCAGGGCTGCGGCTTGCCATCGGCGCCGGCCTGGCCAAGCGTGATCCGCGCGACGCCATGGGTCACATTGGCTTCCACGACGCCATCGGCAAAAAGGGTCGGCAACGGGCTGCTCATCGCGGGTGTCCTTACTGTTCGCGGAAGGCGCGGTGGAAGGAATCCAGCACCGGCTGGATCATATAGCGCAGGAAGGAGCGGGTGCCGATCTGCACCTGCGCCTCGACCGGCATACCCGGCACCAGCGTGACATTCGGCAAGGCCGCCAGCTGCTCCGGATCGATCGAGATCAGCACCCGGTAATGCGAGGCCCGCGTGCGGTCGTCGAAGATCGCATCGGGCGAAACACTGATCACATGCCCATGCAGGAAGGGCACCAGCCGCTGCTTGAAGGCCGGTAGCCGCACCTCCGCCCGCAGCCCCGGATAGACGACGTCGATGTCGTTCGGCTGCAACTGCACCTCCGCCACCAGACGGTCGCGGGCGGGCACAAGCTCCATCATCGGCTCGCCGGCGCGTACCACGGCGCCGAGGTTGAAGATCTTCATCCCGATGACGGTGCCATCCTCCGGCGCCGTGATGTCCCGGCGGGTGGCGACATCCTGCGCGGTGCCGAGGCGCCCTTCGGCCTCGTTCAGCCGGCTGCGGACCTCGCGCAGCTCCGTCGCGGTCTCCTGCATGCGCTGGTCCTCGATCTGCCGGATCTGGTTCCGCGCCTCAAGGATCGCGTTTTCCGCGCGTTCCATATCGGCGCGGCTGGAGGACATGCGCCCTTCCTGCTCGGTGGCGCTGCGCTGCACCTGCAGCAGCCGCGGCCGCTGGATCAGCCCCTGGGCGGCGAGCGGGGCGATCTCGCGCTCCTCGGCGCGGAAGGATCGCAGCTGCGTCTCGGCCGAAAGCAATTGCCCCGCCGCCGCCGCCCGCACGGAATCCTGCTGGGCGATCCGTGCCTCCAGCACCTGGATCTGGGAGAGCAGCGAGGCGCGACGCGCCTCGAACAGCGCGCGCTGGCCGACGACCGCCTCCATCGCGCGGGCATCGGTGACGGCGCTGAGTTCGGCGGGGAAGGCGATCTGGCTCGCGCCCGCAAGTTCGGAGCGTGCCCGCGCATCCTGCGCCATCAGGGACCAGCGGCTCGCCTGGGTCGCCTCCAGGTTCGCCGTGGTTTGCGTGGCGGCCAGGCGCATCAGCACCTGCCCCTCGGTCACCCGGTCGCCGTCATGGACCAGGATCTCGCTGACGATCCCGCCCTCCAGGTGCTGGATGGCGCGGCGGCTGAATTCGCTGCGGATGGTGCCCGGGGCAATGGCGGCCTCGGCCAGCGGCACCAGCACCGACCAGGCGGCGAAGCCGCCGAAGAAGGCCAGGATCACCACGACGCCGAACAGCGTCACCAGCGTGGTGCGCGGCCGCGGCGCGTCCAGCACGATATCGGGCGGCAAGGGGCGGGCGATGGCGGGCAGCCGGTCGGCCCGTTCGGCAACGGCGTTCGCGGTCATGTCGCGGCTCCCTGAGCAGCCTGGGGCGGGGCAAGCCGGCCCTGCTGCGCCGGGCCGGTGACCTCGGCGGGCTTGGCCGGGGCCATCAGCCGTTTCAACACCTCGGCCCGGGGGCCGAACATCTCGACCGCGCCTTCGCGCAGCAGCAGCACCTTGTCCACACCCTGCACCAGCGTCGGGCGATGGCTAACCAGCACGATGGTGGTGCCCTGCGTCTTCAACCGTTGCAGCGAGGCGACGAGAACCGCCTCGGCATCGCCATCGAGGTTGCTGTTGGGCTCGTCCAGCACCACGAATTTGGGCGAGCCGAACAGGGCCCGCGCCAGGCCGATCAACTGCCGTTGCCCACCCGAGAGGTGCTGCCCGCCGTCGCCGATCTCGGTGTCGTACCCCGCGGGCAGGCGAAGGATCATCTCATGGCAGCCGGCCAGGCGTGCCGCGGCATAGACCTCATCCGGCTCGGCCTCGGCCATGCGGGCGATGTTGCGGAAGACGGTGCCGTCGAACAGCTCCACATCCTGCGGCAGATAGCCCAGATGCTTGCCGAAATCCTCGCGCAGCCAGGTATGCACATCGGCGCCATCCAGCCGCACGGTGCCGCTGGTCGGCGCGGTGACGCCGATCAGCAGGCGGATCAGCGTGGTCTTGCCCGCGGCCGAGGGGCCGATGATGGCCAGGCTCTCGCCCGGGTCCAGCGCGAAGGCGACGCCCTTGACGATGGGCATCGCCATGCCGGGCAGGCCGAAGGTGACCCGCTCGACCGAAAGGGCGCCGCGTGGCGCCGGCAGCGGCAGCCCCGGCGGCCGCAGCCGCGGCAGGGCCAGGAAGGTCGAGAGCCGGCGGAAGGACTGCCGTGCCGAAACCAGCCCCTTCCAGCCGCCGATGAGCTGCTCCACCGGGGCCAGCGCCCGCCCCATGATGATGGAGCCGGCGATCGAGGCGCCCGAGGTCAGCTCCTGCTGCAGCACGAGGTAGCAGCCCACGCCGAGGATGCCGATCTGCACCGCGAGGCGGATGAACTTGGTCACCGCCATCAGCCCGGCGGCGCGATCGGCGGCGGCGGCCTGGGGCGGGATGGTCTCGGCCACCGCCTCACGCCAGCGGCGCATCACGGCGGGGCCCATGCCCATGCTGTCGATGACCTCGGCGTTGCGCCCGATGGCGTCGGCGCGGCGCTGGCTGGCCATGGCCGAGGTATTGGCGCGGCGCAGCAGATTGGAGGTGATGACCTCGTTCACCAGGGTCAGCAGGAACAGCAGGACCGCGCCCCCCAGCGCGATCCAGCCCAGCACCGGATGCAGCAGGAAGATCACCGCGAGGTAGATCGGCACCCAGGGCACGTCATACAGCGCCAGCGCCCCCGGCGAGCCGAGCCAGCCGCGGCAGACCGCGAGGTCGCGCAGCGCCTCCATCCGGTAGGGGCGGCCGCGCAGCTGCGCCTCGATGGCGCGGGAGAAGCTCTCCGGCGCCACACGCTGCTCGATCCAGGCCGCGACCCGCTGCATCACCAGCGAACGCACCGCCTCCAGCAGCGCCAGCACCGAGATCGCCAGCAGCGCGATCGCGGTCAGGTAATACAGGGTGTCGAGGCTGCGGGTCGCCAAAACCCGGTCGAATACCTGCATCATGTAAAGGCTGACTGTAAGCTGCAGCAGATTCACCACGCCGCTGAACAGCCCGACGGTCCAGAACTGCCGCTTGCAGGCGCTGATCGCCGCGGTCAGCACGCTGTCGCGACCCTGGCCCGCACCCTGCTGGCCCGCGCCCCGCTGGCCCGCACCCTGGGGCTGCATCGCCATCAGAGGTAGCCCAGGCGATGCGCGAGCAAGACAGCCCCCGCGGCCACGCCCAGCCCGACCAGCACCGCCAGCACCAGGGTCACGAAGCCCGGCGGCGCGCGCAGCCCGCGCAGCGCCTCGGCCGTGGCGGTGCCGCGGATCTCCTCGACCCGGTTGTGCAGCAGGCGGAAGGCGTGTTCCGTGAGCAGCCGGTCCGCCTCGGCGCGGCGGCGGGCCATGACATCGGCCGCGAGGGGCGCGGGGTCGGCCCCCTCGGCAGACAGGGCGAAGGCCAGCAGCGCCTCGATCCGCTCGGTCGGCCCGGGCTCGGCGGCGCCGTTCTCCCGGCGCAGCCAGGGCGCCAGCACTGCGGGTTTGTCGCTGCCCGCGGGGGCGGGAGCGACAGCTCGAATGGGTTCTGGCAGAGCCATGGTGTGCCTGTAGTCCGTTCCTGGGCCAGCGGAAACGCGTTCAACCGGCCGGTTGTGCCCCCCGAATGCTGACAGAGCCGTGAACGCGGGAGGGGACCGCGCGCGGCTGATTCATGATCCCGGAGGGCCGATGATCCCAGTCTGGGCTATGGACCACGAGGCGCCACCGCCAGATAGGCGAGGCGCTTCATCTCCCGTCTGCCGCGCGTCACGGTATCCAGGATCAGCCCGCAGGCCAGCGACAGGCTGGCCAATATCCAAAGCCCGATGACCGCCATCAGCGTCGGCATCCTCGGCACCAGCCCGGTCGCGAGCCAGGTGCCAAGAACCGGCAGAAACAGCAGGACGCCGATTACGACAAGAGAAAGCGCGATGACACTAAAGAAAGCGAGAGGTCTCTCCCGCTTCACCAGCCCGCCAATGGTGCGCAGGATGCGCCAGCCGTCGCGGAAGGTGGAGAGCTTGGACATCGAGCCGGGCGGCCGTTCGCGATAGGCGGTGGCGACTTCGCCGACCGGCAGGCGCAGTTCCAGCGCATGCACGGTGAACTCCGTCTCGGTCTCGAAGCCCTCGGCCAGGGCGGGGAAGGATTTGGCGAAGCGGCGGGAAAACACCCGGTAGCCCGACAGCATGTCGGAGATCCGGTCGCCGAAGACCGAGGCCACGAGCCCGGTCAGCACCCGGTTGCCGAGGACATGCCCGGGCCGGTAGGCGGCCGCATGGGCACCCTCCTGCGGTGCGGCGGTGACCCGCACGCCGGTCACCATGTCCAGCCGGTCCTCGACCAGCAGCCGCACCATCTCCGGGGCCGCGGCGGCATCATAGGTGTCGTCGCCATCGACCAGGACGAAGACATCGGCCTCGATATCCGCGAGCATGCGGCGGACGACATTCCCCTTGCCCTGCAACGGCTCCCGCCGGACCACGGCGCCGGCGGCGCGGGCGGCGGCGGCGGTGCCGTCGGTGCTGTTGTTGTCATAGACATGCACCACCGCCCCGGGCAGCGCCGCGCGGAAGCCGGCGACGACGCGCCCGATCGCCACCTCCTCATTGTGGCAGGGCACGAGGACCGCGATACGCGGGGCGGCTTCGGCGGGGTCGGTCATGGTGCCTCCGGGAGGGTCGCGGTCATGCCTGGCGAAAGACGAGGGCGCGGGAGGCCCAGAAGTTGCAGCCCATGCCCGCGATCGCCCCGCCCGCCACGCCGAGCACCGGCCAGGCCGCGGCCAGCGGCCAGAAGGCGACCATGGCGGCATAGGTGCCGTAGTTGAGCGCGAAGCCGCCGAGGTTCACCACCAGGAACAGCGCCCATTGCCGCGCCACCGGCACCCGCGCCCGGTCGGAGAAGGTCCAGGCCCGGTTCAGCGCCCAGGTGAAGCTGGCCGCCGCGATATAGGACAGCACCCGCCCGCCATACAGCCCCGCCCCCAGCCCCAGCGCGGCGTAGAGCACCGCGGTATCGACCAGGAAGCCGAGCCCGCCCACGACGCCGAAGCGCCACATCTGGAGCACCAGCGGCCCCTGGCGTGGGAACAGGCGGTGGATCGTTCGGGTCACGGGCATGGCCGGGGGATTGCATGGCAGCGGGCGCAAGGGAAGCCACCGGCTTGCCGCCAGGGCCGCCCGCGCCCAGAGTCGGAGGCCGTCCTACAGGGATTCTGCTCATGATCGGCCTCATCGGCCTCGGCAACATGGGGCTGGCGATGGTGCGGCGCCTTGTCACCGGCGGCCATCCGCCCCTCGCCTATGACCTCGATCCCGCCCGCCGGGCGCTGGCGGAAACCGCCGGGGCGCGCGTGACGGAGACGGCCGCCGCCTGCGCGACCCATCTCGTGGTGCTGTCGCTGCCCAATGACCAGGTGGTGGGCGCGGTGCTCTCGGCCCTGCTGCCCGCGATGCCGCGCGGGGGCGTGATCGCCGATACCTCGACCCTGGACCCCCTCGCCGCCCGGCGCTTCGCCACCGAGGCCGCCCCCTATGGCGTCGCCTATCTGGACGCCCCGGTCTCGGGCGGGCCCGCGGGTGCCGCCGAAGGCACGCTGACCATGATGGTCGGCGGCCAGAAGGGCGGGCTGGATGCGGCGCGGCCGGATCTCGCGCGCATCGCCTCCCGCATCGTCCATGTCGGCGATGCCGGCGCGGGGCAGGTCGCCAAGCTCGTGAACAACCTGCTGGTCGCGACGCATCTGGTGGCGGCGGCCGAGGCGCTGCGCCTCGGCGCGCGGGCCGGCGTCGCGCCCGATGCCTTGCTGGCGGTGATCAATGCCGCCACCGGCCGCTCGGGCGCGACCGAGGTGAACTGGCCGCGCTGGATCGGCAATGGCCATTTCGACTCGGGGTTTTCGGCGGGGCTGATGCGGAAGGACGCGAGGCTCGCCGGGGCGCTGGCCACGAGCGTGGGCGCGCCGCTGGATGTCTGCGACCGCGCCATCAGCGTCTGGGGCCATTCGGGTGTGGCCGATGATGCCGATTTCAACCGCGTCGCCGCCACCATCTTCGAGGGCTACCGGTGAGCCGTGCCGCCGAGACCCTCGCCGCCCTGCTGGCTGCGAACCTGCCGGGCCCGCCCGGCGCCTGGATCGATGGTGCGGCCGTGGCCGGGGATGGCGAGACGATCGCGCTGACCGATGCCGCGACCGGGCAGCCGCTGCTGCGCTACGTCGCGGCCGGTGCCGCGCAGGCTGGCGCGGCGGCGGCCGGCGCCGCGCGCGGCCAGCGCGCCTGGATCGCGCTGACCGGGGCCGAGCGCGGCCGCCGGCTCTGGGCGCTGGGCCAGGCGGTGCGGGCGGAGGCCGAGACCCTGGCGCTGCTGGATTGCGCAACCACCGGCAAGCCGATCCGCGACTGCCGCGGCGAGGTCGCCCGCGTCGCCGAGATGGCCGAATACTGGGCCGGCTGGTGCGACAAGATCGAGGGGCGGATCGTGCCCGTGCCGTCCGGCCATACGGTGCTGGTCACGCCCGAGCCCTATGGCGTGGTCGCCGCCATCACCCCCTGGAACGCGCCGCTGTTCACCGCGGGCTGGAATGCCTTCCCGGCCCTGGCGGCGGGCAATGCGGTGGTGGTGAAGCCATCGGAGCTGGCACCCTTCGCCGCGCTGATGCTGGGGGCTTTGGCCAGCCGTGCCGGGCTGCCCGATGGCGCCTTGCAGGTGCTGGCCGGATCGGGCGCCGGGGCCGGGGCGGGCTTGCTGGCGGCGCCCGAGGTCGCCTGCGTCACCTTCGTCGGTGGCCATGCCGGCGGTGCCTCGGTCGCCGCGGCCTGTGCCGCGCGGGGCATCCCGCTGACGCTCGAACTGGGCGGCAAGAGCGCCAATATCGTCTTCGCCGACGCCGACCTGCCCGCCGCCGTGCAGGGGGCACAACAGGCGATTTTTGCGGGCGCCGGGCAATCCTGCGTCGCGGGGTCGCGGCTGCTGGTGCAGGACAGTGTGGCCGAGCACTTCCTCGACCTTTTGCGCGGCGCCATGGCCCGCATCCGCCTGGGCGATCCGCTGGACCCGGAGACCGAGATGGGCCCGGTCTGCACCCCGCGCCAATACGCCCATGTCCGCGCCATGCTCGAAGGGGCGGGCGCCCCCCTGCCCGCCTGTTCGGGCGGCTTCTTCGTGCCGCCCACCATCCTGGCGGGCCTGGCCGAGGATGCCCCGGCACTGCGCGAGGAGATTTTTGGCCCCGTGGTCGTCGCCCAGGGCTTCGCGGATGAGGCCGAGGCGCTGCGCCTGGCCAATGGCACCCGCTACGGGCTCGCGGGCGCGGTCTGGACGCGGGACCTGGGCTGCGGGCATCGCGTCGCCGCCGGGCTGCGGGCGGGGACGGTCTGGATCAACGGCTACCGGGCCATCCATGTCGCGGTGCCCTTCGGCGGCTTCGGCGCCTCGGGGCATGGACGCTCCTCCGGGCTGGAGGCGCTGGCTGCCTATACGACGAGCAAGGCGGTCTGGATCGACACGGCGCCCACGCCGAAGCTGGGGTTCGGCCACCGACCCTGACATGGCTGCCATGCGAAACCCCTTCCGCGATAGGCAAGGTGGTGCCTAGTCTGCGGCAGGGTTGTTCTGGGAGAGATGCCGATGTTTCGTCGTGACCTGTTGCTGGGGGGCGCCGCCATTGGCGGCGCCGGGATTATCGGCGCGCCCGCGGTGGGGCAGACCGCGAGTTCGAGTGTCGTGAAATTCGTACCCCAGGCGAATTTGTCCACGATCGACCCGTTCTGGACCACCGCCTATATCGCGCGGAATCACGGCTACCTGGTCTATGACCAGCTCTACGGCGTCGATGACGACTACAAGGTGCATCCGCAGGCCGCCGCCGGCCATGTCGTCGAGAATGACGGGCTGCGCTGGGTCTTCACGCTCCGCTCCGGCATGAAGTTCCACGATGGCGAGACGGTGCGGGCGAAGGATGCGGTGGCGAGCATCGGGCGCTGGGCCAAGCGCGACGCCTTCGGCCAGCGTCTGCTGACGCAGATGGACTCGATGACGGCGCTGGATGACCTGCGCTTCGAGATCAAACTGAAAAAACCCTTCCCGATGATGCTGGACGCCTTCGCCAAGGTGACCACGCCCTGCCTGTTCATCATGCCCGAACGCGTCGCGCAGACCGATGCCTTCACGCAGATCACCGATGCGACCGGCAGCGGCCCGTACAAATTCGTCCGTGACCAATGGGTGCCGGGCTCCAAGGCGGTGTGGGAACGCTATGCCGGCTATTCCCCGCGCCCGGATGGCGGCCCCGCGCACAATACCGCGGGCACCAAGGTCGCGCATTTCGAACGTGTCGAATGGCACATCATCCCCGATGCCGCGACCGCCGCCGCGGCCGTCACCTCCGGCGAGATCGACTGGTGGGAACAGCCGACCGCGGATCTGTTCCCCTCGCTCGCGCGCAACCGCAATGTGACGGTCGAGGTCGCCGACCCGATGGGCCTCATCGGCACCTTCCGGCCGAACCACACCACCGAGCCCTTCAACAACCCCGCCGTGCGCCGCGCCGTCATCACCGCCATCAACCAGGCGGATATGATGACCGCGGTGATCGGCACCGATGCCTCGCTGATCCGCGACAATGTCGGCTTCTTCGCGCCGCGCAGCCCGCTGGCCTCCGACATCGGGCTCGACCGCTACCACAAGAGCATCGACGAGGCGCGCGCGGCCTTGCAGGCGGCCGGTGCCATGGGCTCGAAGCTCGTGTTGCTGGCGGCGACGGATCTCGCCTCGATCAACGCCTGTTCGCTGGTCGGCGGCGATCTGTTCAAGCGCATGGGCTTTGACGTCGAATATGTCGCGACCGACTGGGGCACGGTGGTGCAGCGCCGCGCCTCGCGCGAGCCGATCGACAAGGGCGGCTGGTCGGGCTTCTTCACCTTCTGGTCCGGCATCGATCATTGGACCCCGGCCGGCCACAACGCCATTCGCGGCAATGGCGCGCAGGCTTGGTTCGGCTGGCCCGACATCCCGGCGATCGAGGCCGGGCGCGATGCCTGGTTCGACGCACCGAACCTCGCAGCCCAGCAGGCCGCGACGAAGGAGATGCAGCGGGTCGCCTTCGACCAGGTGCCCTATGTCCCGACCGGGCAGTATTTCCAGCCGACGGCGTATCGCAAGTCGCTGACGGGCGTGCTGAAGGGCCCGCCGGTGTTCTGGAACATCAAGCGGGTGTGAGGACACTTCTGGCCGCCTGCCTGCTGTGGCCCGGCCTTGCCTGGGCGCAGCCGGTGGCGGAATGGGCGGCGGTGCGGGCGCCCTCGGGCGACGCGCCGCGGATCGTCGGCGAGTATTCCAACGGCTGCATCGGGGGCGCCGCGGCGTTGCCGTTGCAGGGGCCGGGCTGGCAGGTCGTGCGGGCCTCGCGCAACCGCTTCTACGGGCATCCCTCGCTGGTGGGCTTCATCGAGGGATTTGCCGCGCGGGCGCGGGCGGCGGGCTTCGCCGATCTGTGGATCGGCGACATGGGCCAGCCGCGCGGCGGGCCCCTGCCCTTCGGCCATGCCAGCCATCAGATCGGGCTGGATGTGGATGTCTGGCTGGATCTGGACCCGAAGCCGGTGCTGCCGCTGGCGGCGCGGGAGCGGATCGAGGTGCCCTCCCTGGTGCTGCCGGATGAGAGCGGGGTCGATCCCGCGCGGTTTTCAGAGCGGCATGCGGCGCTGATCCGACTGGCGGCGGAGAGCCCAGGCGTGGACCGCATCTTCGTCAATTTCGCGATCAAGCGGGCGCTCTGCACCGCGCATCGCGGCGAGGCCTTCCTGCGCCGGGTGCGGCCCTGGTACGGGCATGACAGCCATATGCATGTGCGGCTGGCCTGCCCCGCGGGATCGCCGGGCTGCATCGCGCAGGCGCCACCGCCGGGGGGCGATGGCTGCGATACGAGCCTGGAGTGGTGGTTCTCCGAGCAGGCGCGGCACCCGCCGCGCAGCACGCCGGGCGCCCGGCCGCGCTTGCCGGCGGCCTGCGCCGGGCTGCTGCGCCGCTAGACCCGCGCCGCCATGCGCGCCGCCGCCAGCGCGATCCGCCGCATCGCCACCGGCGAGGGCCGGTCATCCATCGAGGGCGGCAATGCCGGCAGCGCTTCGGCGAGGTGGCAGGCCGCGACATGCCCTGGCGCGATCTCGCGCAGCGGTGGCACATCCACGGCACAGCGCGCCACGGCGAAGCCGCAGCGCGGATGGAACGGGCAGCCCGGGGGCGGGTTGATCGGGCTCGGCGGATCGCCGGGCGGCGGCGACAAACGTCCGCGCCCGGCCGGGTCCGGCCGCGGGATCGCGGCCAGCAGCGCCCGCGTATAGGGGTGGCGCGGATTGGCGAAGAGGCTGCGCTTGTCGGCCTGCTCCACGATGCGGCCGAGATACATCACCGCCACGCGGTCGGCCATGTGGCGCACCACCGCGAGGTCATGCGCGATGAACAGATACGCAAGGCCAAAGCGGGATTGCAGATCCTTCAACAGGTTTACCACCTGCGCCTGGATCGAGACATCCAGCGCGCTCACCGGTTCGTCGCAGACCACGACGTCGGGCCCGGCCGACAGCGCGCGGGCGATGCCGATGCGCTGGCGCTGACCGCCGCTGAATTCATGCGGGAAGCGCGCCGCGTGGAAGGGCGCGAGGCCAACCAGGGACAGCAATTCCTCGACCCGCGCGCGGCGGGAGGCAGCATCGCCGATGCCATGGACCAGCAGCGGTTCCTCCAGCGTTTCGGCGATGGTGTGGCGCGGGTTGAGGCTGGCGTAGGGGTCCTGGAACACGATCTGCGCGCGGCGCCGCATCGCGCGCATCGCCTTGGTGCCGGCCTGCGTCATATCCACGCCGTCGAAGCGCAGAGAGCCGGCGCTGGGCTCGATCAGACGCAGCGCGAGGCGCGCCGTGGTGGATTTGCCGCAGCCGCTTTCGCCGACCAGCGCGAGGGTCTCGCCGCGCGCAAGCTGGAAGGAGACGCCATCCACCGCGCGCACAACCCCGCCCGAAACACGGAAATGCCTGGCGATATCGGTGACTTCGAGAATGGTCACGCATCCACCGGCGCATAGATGCAGGCGACCTCATGCCCCGGCGCCAGCATCGCCAGCGGTGGCGGCGCCACCTCGCAGGCCGCATCGGCGAAGGCGCAGCGGGGCGCAAAACGGCAGCCTGGGGGCCAGGCGAAGGGCGGCGGCACGCTGCCCTCGATCGTCGGCAGGCGGGGTGTCTCAAGATCCATGCGGGGAATGCTGCCCAGCAGGCCGATCGTGTAGGGATGCTGCGGATCGGCGAAGAGGTCGGTCGCGGAGGCGCGTTCGACCACGCGGCCGGCATACATCACCGCCACCTCATCCGCCGTCTCCGCGACCACGCCGAGGTCGTGGGTGATCAGCAGCAGCCCCATGCCGGTCTCGGCCTGGATGTCGCGCAGCAGGTCGAGGATCTGCGCCTGCACGGTGACGTCCAGCGCCGTGGTCGGCTCATCGGCGATCAGCAGGCGCGGTTGGCAGGCCAGCGCCATGGCGATCATCACCCGCTGCCGCATGCCGCCCGAGAGGCGATGCGGGTGGTCGTCGAACCGCCGTTCCGGGCTCGGGATTCGCACACGCGCCAGCGCCGAGATCGCGGCGTCGCGCAGATCGGATTTCGAGAGGCTGCGGTCATGCGCGCGCATCGCCTCCATGATCTGCGCGCCCACGGTATGCACCGGGTTGAGGCTGGTCATGGGTTCCTGGAACACCATCGCCACCCGCGATCCGCGCCGTGCCCGCATCTTTGCGGGGGAGAGGGCCAGCAGATCCTCATCCTCCAGCAGCACACGGCCACCGGCGACGCGGCCGGGGTGGGCCAGCAGGCGCATCAGCGACAGCGCCAGCGCCGACTTGCCGCAACCGCTTTCGCCGACCACCGCGAGGGTGCGCCCGGCCGCCAGCGACAGATCCACGCCATCGACCGCGACGACCGCGCCCTGTCGCGTGTCGAAGACGGTGCGCAGGTTCTCGACCTGCAGCAGGCTCACAAGGACCCGAAGGTCGGAGGGCTGATCTTCTCGACCGGGCGGTGCGCCCAGTCGCGGCTGGGCACATTGGCGATGACGCGCTTCTGGGCCTCGTGCAGATGCTCGGCGGCCTGGCGGTAGTCCATGGTCAGCACCTCGCCATCGCGCACGACCTCGCGGCCATCGACGAAGACATTGGTCAGCGCGCGATCGCCGGCGGCATAGATCAGGCTGCGCATCGGGTCGCGCGCCGGGCGCATCTGCGGATGCGTGGTATCGACCAGCACGAGATCGGCGCGGCACCCCGGCGCGAGCCTGCCGATATCGTCGCGGCCGAGCGCCTTGGCACCGCCGATGGTCGCGGCCTCGAACAGATGCGTGGTGGTCAGGGTGCGCGGATCGCCGGCCTGGGTGCGGGCGAGATAGGCGACCAGCCGCATCTCATCCAGCATGTTGTGCGGATAGGTGTCGGTGCCGAGGCCCATGTTCACCCCTGCCCGCCTGTAGCGCCCGAAATCCTTCAGGGTGATGCCACGGCGGGCGAAGACGGTCGGGCAATGCGCGACGGTGGTGCCGGTCGCGGCCAGGCGGTCCATGTCGCTGGTGGTGTGCCAGCGGGTCGAGGGATGGTCGTCGAGGAAGATGCCATGGCCGATGATGCTGCGCTCCGACAGCAGGCCCATGGAATCCAGCCAGCCGATCGGCGTCATGCCATGGCGGCGGGTGATCTCGTGGAATTCGGTGACCGATTGCGCGGCATGGATCTGCCAGGAGATGCCGCGACGGGTCGCTTCCTGATGGCTGTCCTTCAGCAGTTGCGGCGCGCAGGTGTCGATCTGGGCGGGCACGACCATGCCGAACAGGCGCCCGCTTTCATGTTGCTGCGCGCGTTCGATCAGCGACAGCGCCTCGGCCATCGCCTTCTCGCCGGCGGCCTCGTCCCATTCATACTCGACGACATGGCCGTTCCTGGTGAACCAGCGGGCGGAGCGGAACATCGGCGCGACGCAGACGCGCATCCCGCTCTCGCCCAGGATGTCGAGCCAGCCCGGATGCGCCATCGACAGGTCGGCGAGCGTGGTGACGCCCGACAGCAACAGTTCTGACAGTGCGACGCGCACGCAATGCGGCACCGCCTCGGCATCGCCGCGGAAGATCGGCAGGTATTCGTAGAGCGAGGAATTGTAGAAGCCGGGGCTGCCGATCTCATCGATCAGCCCCTTGTTCATCGGCTCGCTGGAGGGGTGGCAATGGATGTTCACGAGGCCGGGCATCACCATCCGCCCCGTGCCGGGGAGGATGGTGTCCGCCGTGCCCTCATAGCCACGGCCGACGAAGGTGAGGACGCCATCGGCGAAGACGACATCCGCATCGGGCATATAGGCATGCGTCCCGGCCGTCGCATCCCAGGCGACGACCATTTCGGCCTTGCGGATGAGCGTCGTCGCCATGGTCAGCGCACCACCCGCAGATCGAGCGCCTTGTACAGCCCGACGCCGTAAAGCCCATGCGCCCGCGCGCCCGTCACGCGGTTGCTGGCACCGACGAAGAGCTGCTCGCGCGCCGTGGTGATCCAGACATTGTTTTCGGCAAGTCGCCGTTGGACATTGGCCAAAGCCGAGGCCCGCACAGCAGGATCGGTCGCCGAACGGGCTTCCGCCAGCCAGGCATCGGTCTGCGGATCGTTCCAGTTCATCCGGTTCGGCGAGGGCCGCTGCGTCGAGGGGAAGTACAGGTTCAGCGCGTCACCGGCCGAGAAATACGGGTAGGACAGGAACACCGCGCCGAATTCCTGCGTCGCCATGCGGCCCCATGCCACGGTCGCATCGAAGAACTGGATGCGCATCTCAACCCCGATCCGGCGCAGCGCCTGCTGCATGATCTCGGACTGGCGCTCGTTTTCCAGGGTGTTGATGCCATAGGTCAGGAAGCTCGCGCGCACGCCATCCTTCACGCGCACACCATCGCTGCCCATCACCCAGCCCGCCTCATCCAGCAGCTTCATCGCCCCCGGCGGATCGAAGCCCGGCACCAGCGCGTCCGATGCGGCATCATAGTCCAGCGCCACAGGGTTGACGATGTTCACAGCCGGCTGCGCATGGCCGAACCACACGGCGCGGACCAGTGCGGGCTTGTTGATCGCCATGGCCATCGCCCGGCGCGCCGTCGCGTCATTGACGAAGGGCTTGTCGATCTTGAAGGCCATGTAGAAGTCCCAGAGGTAGTTCGGCTGGGTCGTCACGGTCACCGAGGGCACGCGGCGCAGCTGGTCCAGCGCCACATTCGGGATGTATTGCGTGGCATCCGCGGCCCCGGTCTGCAAGGCCGCCAGCCGCGCCGTCGCCTCGGGGATGACACGCCAGATCACCCGCTCGATCTGGGCGGGGCCACGGTTCTCGAAGATCGGCGGGCCCCAGCGGTAGTTGGGGTGGCGGGTCAGCACCAGATCCTGGCGCGGGGTCCAGGATTCCCAGCAATAGGGGCCGGTGCCGTTGAAGCCCTGCACACCGAAGTTGGCGCCCAGCCGCTCGACCGAGTTGCGATCGACCACCGAGGCGAAGAACAGCGTCAGCTGCGCCAGCAGTTCGGAGAACGGCTCCTCCAGCTCATAGACCACGGTATGCGCATCGGTCGCGCGGATGTCCCTGACCTTGCCGGCGCGCCAGGCGACCGGGCTGCGGGTCGCGGGATCGATCCAGCGCTTGATGGTATAGACCACGTCATCGGCGACCATCGGCCGCCCGTCGCAGAAGGTGACGTCGCCGCGCAGATGGAAGGTGTAGGTCTTGCCATCGGGCGAGACCTCCCAGCGTTCCGCCAGCCCGGGGCGGATGGTCTGCATGTCCCAATCCATCGAGACCAGCGTATCGGACATCATGTAGATGACCTCACCGGCGCTGCGGGCGGTGCTGCGCACGGGGTCGTAGCGGTCGGCGTCGATCTCGCGCATCAGCACGGCGGTGTTGCGCGGTGTCTGGGCGGCGGCGGGAAGGCTCGCTGCAACCAGGCAGAGGGCGGTGAGCAGGCGGCGCATGGATGGGTCTCCCGGCTGTTTCAGGGTCGAAGCTTCGGATCGAGCGCGTCGCGCAGCGCATCCCCAAGCACATTGCAGGCCAGAACGATTCCGAAGATCGCGAGCGAGGGGATCACCGCGATATGCGGGGCGAAAAACAGGAAGGTGCGCCCTTGGGCGGCCATGGCGCCAAGCTCCGCCGTCGGCGCCTGCGCCCCCAGTCCCAGGAAGGACAGCGCCGAGCCCAGCAGGATCACCTGCCCCAGCCGCAGGGTGGCGAACACCAGCAGCGGCGCCACGCAATTGGGCGCCAGATGCCGCCGGATCAGCCGGAAGGAGCCCATGCCGGTGGCCCGCGCGGCCTCGATATAATCCTGCGCCATCACCACGAGCGCGGTCGATCGGGCGATCCGCGCCATCAGCGGCACGGTCGCGACCGACAAGGCGATGACCACGGCCACCAGCCCCGGCCCGAAGATCGCGGCGAGCGCGAGGCCGAACAGGATCGCCGGGAAGGACAGCATGACATCCATCAGCCGCATCAACACGCCATCCAGCCGCCGCCAATGCGCCGCGATCAGCCCGATGCTGACACCGATGACGCCGCCGACGACCAGTGCGGCGACCCCCATCAGCAAGGTCATCCGCAGCCCGAACAGCAGCCGCGACAGCATGTCCCGCCCCTGCCCATCGGTGCCCAGGATGTAGTCGCCCCCAGGCGGCGTCATCACCGACATGAGGTCCGTCTCATAGGGATCGACCGGCGCCAGCCAGGGCGCGAACAGCGCCGCCAGCACGACCAGCAGCAGGAAGCTCGCCGCCGCCGCCGCCGCCACATCGCGGAACACCAGCCGCAGCACCGAGGGCCGGGCGGAGAGGGCCGCACTCATGCCCCGCGCACCCGCGGATCGAGCACACCGTAAAGCAGATCGACGATCAGGTTCACGATGATGAAGCCGCCCGACAGCACGATGATCGTCCCCTGCGCCATGGGAAAGTCGGAGGAGGTGATCGCCCCCACCGCGAGGCGCCCGACGCCCGGCCAGGAAAACACCGTCTCGGTCACCACAGCGCCACCGAGCAGGAAGCCGATCTGCAAGCCGATCAGCGTCACCACCGGGATCAGCGCATTGCGCAGCGCGTGATGCAGCACGACGGCGGTCTCGGTCAGCCCCTTGGCCCGCGCCGTGCGGACGTGGTCCGCGGACAGCACCTCCAGCACCGCCGTCCGCGTCATCCGCGCCACCGGCCCGATGAAGACGCCGCCCAAAGTAATCGCCGGCAGCGCCACGCCGCGCAGCCCCTGTAGGGTCCAGAGCGGCCCTTGCCGCCCGGTGAAGGGCAGCCACTGCCATTGGAAGCCGACGAACCAGATCAGCAGCAGGCCGACGAAAAACACCGGCACCGACACCCCACCGACCGAGATCGCCATGATCAGCCGGTCCAGCCACGACCCGCGCAGATAGGCCGAGAGCGTCCCCATCCCGATCCCGAGCGGGATCGACCAGATCAGGGCCGCGAACATCAGCTCCAGGGTCGGGCCGATGGTCGCGCCCAGCTCCTGCGACACCGGCACGTTGTTGATGATGGAGACGCCAAGATCGCCCTGCACCAGCCGCCACATGTACAGGCCGAACTGCACATGAAGCGGCTGGTCGAGCCCGAGATCGCGACGGATCGCCTCGACGATATCGATGGTGGCATTGGGCCCGGCGCGGACAATGGCGGGGTCGGTCGGCACCACCTGCATCAACAGGAAGCCGACCAGCACCACCCCCAGAAGCACCGGCAGCGCGAGCGCGATGCGCTCCGCGGCGTGGCGCAGCATCAGCCAAGCGCCCCGTTGGCAAAGACCCCGTGGCGGTCATGGATCACCTGGCCGCCCCGGATCGTCAGGTCGCAGCGCGCGCCCTTCACCGCCTCGGGCGAGGCCTCCAGCAGATCGGTGTCGAACACGGCGACATCCGCATCCATGCCCGGCGCCAGCGTCCCGCGCCGCGTCTCGGCAAAGCGGGCGAAGGCACCGGCCGAGGTATAGGCATGCAGCGCCTGTTCGGCGGTCAGCGTCTCCCCCGCCCCCAGCACCCGGCCACGGCTGGTCTGCCGCGTCCGCATGGTGAAGAAATTCACGAAGGGATCGACCGTCGAGACCGGGCAGTCCGAGGAGGCCGAGGGGTTGTGGCCTTCCTCGACGAAGGTCCGCATCGGGTAGCAGGCGTTGGCCCGCTCCGGCCCCAGCACGTCGATGTAGCTGTCGCCGAACTCATAGAGGAAGATCGGCTGCGGCACCGGCAGCACGCCCGCGGCCAGCATGCGCCGCCGCTGGTGGCGATTGGCCCAGCCGGCGTGTTCGATGCGGTGGCGTGGGCGCGGATCGGGCAGGTCCTCCATGCCCTTCAGCACCTGCTCGATCGCGGCATCGCCGATGGCATGGATGTTCAGGGCAAAGCCCCGGCCATGCCAAAGCGCGAGCAGCCCATGCATCGTCTCCTCCGGGAAGCAGAAGACGCCGGTGCCGCCGGGCAGGTAGGGGTCCATGAAGGCAGCGGTCATGCCGCCGGCGCTGCCATCGGCAAAGACCTTCACCGCGCCGCAGGCAAGCATCGGGTCGGTGACATCGGGGCGCAGGCCCTCGGCCCAGGCGGCTTCGGCGATGCCTTCCGGATTGGCGGAGAGCACCAGCCACATGCGCTGCTGCAAGCGGTCCTCGGCCAAGGCGCGGCGATAGGCGGCGAGTTCCGCGAGGCCCGCCGTCATCCCGACATTCATGTCCGAGGCGGAAGCGAAGCCGAAGCTCGCGAGGTTGCGCCCCGCCGCCTCGATCGCGGTCACCATGGCGGCCTCATCCGGGACCGGGGTGACGTCCAGGATCAGGCGCATCGCGCGTTCCTGGAACAGCCCGGTCAGCCCGCGGGGGCCGCGCCCGATCACCCCGCCCTCAGGGTCCGGGGTATTGTGGCCGACGCCCGCGATCCGCATCGCCGCGGCATTGGCGACGCCCATATGGCCGCAGGTCCGCTTGATGAAGACCGGGTTGTTGGGGGCGGCGCGGTCCAGTTCGGCCGCGGTCGGGTGGCGGGCCACGTCCAGCGCGGTGTGGTCATAGCCCCGGCCGATCAGCCAGGCCCCCTTGGGCGTGGCGGCGGCGGCATCGGCGATGCGGGTGAGCAGCGCATCCAGGGTCCGCACCTGGTCGGGGCGCAGGTTCACCTCCACCAGCCCGAGCCCATAGGGCAGCAGATGCATATGCGCCTCATCCAGCGCCGGGGTCGCGAGGCGGCCTTCGAGGTCGAGCCGCCGGTCTTCCGGCCCCGCAGCCGCCAGCGCGTCCTCGCCGAGGGCCGTGACGACGCCATCGCGCAGCAGCACGGCATCGGTGAGCGGCGCGCCGGACCCTGTCCAGACGCGCCCGCCGTGCAGCAGTAGCCCCGACGTCATGAACGCCAGTCGGAGCCTTGACCCTCGATCAGCCGCAGCGCGCTGTCCCAGGCCCAGATGTAGTGGTCCTGGACGTTCGGGCGGTTGAACTGTTCGGCCGTCTTCAGCCGCACGCTCTCGGGCGGCAGCACCAGTTCGCAGCCGCCGGTGAGTGCGGCGACCTGCGCCTGGCAGGCGCGCTCCAGGTAATAGATGTAGTTGAACGCCTCGGGGATCGTCTCGCCGGCGACGAGCAGCCCGTGGTTGGCCAGGATCATCGCCTTGTGGGTGCCAAGGTCGTTAACCAGCCGGTCCCTCTCGTCGAGGTCGAGCGCGATGCCCTCATAGCCGTGGTAGGCGAGGTGGCCATAGAATTTCAGCGCATGCTGGCTGATCGGCAGCAGCCCCTGCTTCTGGGCCGCGACCGCCATGCCGGCGGCGGTGTGGGTATGCACCACGCACATCAGGTCTTCCCGCGCCATGTGGATCGCGGAATGGATGGTGAAGCCCGCGGCATTGACCCGCTTGGACTCCGGCCCGTCCTCGATGACATTGCCGTGCAGGTCGATCTTGACCAGATCCGACGCCTTCATCTCATGGAAGAGCACGCCGTACTTGTTGATCAGGAAGTGGTGGTCGGGGCCGGGCACCCGGGCGCTGAGATGGGTGTAGATGAAATCGGTCATGCGGAAATGCGCGATGAGCCGATAAAGCGCCGCCAGATCGCAGCGGACGGCCCATTCGGCCTCCGACACGCCATGGAGGCTGGAAGGGGGGGCGGCGTAGGTCATGCGGGAGCTCCTTAACCGGATTGCCTCAAAGTCATGCCGTGACGGCGCCGCGTCAACACTGTTGAGGCAAAACCGATGGCCCTTGGCGACCAATCCTGCCCAGGGCTTGGGCAATAGGCGGTTGCATGCCCAAGGCGATGGGCGATCATGCCCGGCCACCAAGGAGATGTCCCCAATGATCCGCGCCTTCACCCGCCGGCTGGCCTTGCCGCTGGCCCTGGCGGTGTCCCTCGCCGCGCCTGCCTGGAGCCAGCCCGCCCCCTCCGGCACCCTTCGGATCGTGCTGGTCAACGATCTGGCCAGCCTGGACCCGGTGCAATCCACCGCCGCCTTCGTCCGCAACCATGGCTTCATGGTCTATGACCAGCTTTTTGCCTTGGACAGCAAAGGCGTCGCCCAGCCGCAGATGGTCGGCGCGCATGAGGTCTCCGCGGATGGGATGAGCTACAGCTTCACCCTGCGCGACGGCCTGCTGTTCCATGACGGCACGCCGGTGCGGGCGGCGGATGCGGTAGCCTCGATCCGCCGCTGGGAACAGCGCGACATCGTCGGCAAGGCTTTGGCCTCCGCGACCGGCGCCCTTGAGGTGGTGGACGACAAGACCTTCACCCTCCGCCTCGCCCGCCCCTTCGCATTGGTGACCGAGGCGCTGGCCCGGCCGACCGCGAGCGCGCTCTTCGTGATGCCGGAGCGGATCGCCAGCACGCCGGCCAATACCGCCATCACCGATGCGACCGGCAGCGGCCCCTTCATCTTCCAGACCGATCAGTGGCGGGCCGGCGAGCGCGCGGTCTATCTCCGCAACCCCGCCTATCGCCCCCGCGCCGAGCCCGCCGACGGCTTCGCCGGCGGCAAGGTGGCGCTGCTGGAGCGGATCGAGTGGCTCTCCTTGCCCGACCCCGCGACCGCGGCCGCGGCGCTGCAGCGCGGTGAGATCGACTTCATTGAACAGCCCGCGCCCGATCTGATCCCGACCCTGGAACGCGCCCGCGACGTGCGGACCATGGCGCTCAACCCCGTGGGCTTCATGGTCTGGCTGCGGATCAACCACACCCAGCCGCCCTTCGATCGGCCCGAGGCCCGCCAGGCGCTGCTGCATCTGATCAACCAGCAGGATGTGCTGAACGCCGTCGGCGTGCGGCCGGCCGAACAGGTGCCCTATTGCCCCGCCTATTTCTTCTGCGGCTCGCCCTTGGACTCCTCGGCCGGGGCCGTGGGGCTGCGAGAGCCGGATGTGGCACGCGCCCGCGCCCTGCTGCGTGAAGCCGGGTATGACGGGCGCAGGATCGTGTTCATGGATGCGGCCGACAGCCCGACCAACCATGCCGCGACCCAGACCATGGCTGCGGCGTTCCGCACCGCCGGGCTGAATGTGGACACGCCCTCGATGGATTGGGCGACCGTGACCCAGCGCCGCAACCGCCGTGAGCCGGTGGACCAGGGCGGTTGGAACTTCTTTGTCACCGTCGCCAATGTGCTCGACGGGCAGAACCCGCTGACGAACCTCTACCTCGCCAGCCCCTGCGAGGGCGGGCTGACCGGCTGGCCCTGCGACCAGGAGCTGGAAAACCTGCGCCGGTCCTGGTGGGAGGAGAATGATCCCGCCAAGCGGATGGAGATCCTGCACCGGGTCCATGCCCGGGCGTATGTGGTGCTGCCCTATATCAACGCCGGGCAGTACCGCACCCTCGCCGCCTATCGCGCCAATGTGGTCGGGCTGCGCCCCACCACCGTGCCGGTGTTCTGGGGCGTGTCGAAGCAGTAGCACCCTTGGGCGAGGAGGGCGGCGACGCCCCCCTCGCCTCACCCCTCCCGGCGGCGCCGCAGCGCCATATCCAGCAGCAGCAGCGCCAGGGTCATCCCGATCAGCAGCACCGCGACGGCGGCCATGGTCGGGTCCAGGTTCTCGTTGATCCCGTTCCAGATCCGCCTTGGCAGCGTGTAGACGTTGCGCGAGGCGATGAAGAGGACAATGAGAAGCTCGTCCCAGGAATGGATGAAGGCGAAGATCCCGCCCGAGACGATGCCCGGCATGATCCGCGGCAGGATCACCCAAGCCAGCGTCTGCCGCAGCGAAGCCCCCATCCCGCGCGAGGCCTGTTCCAGCCGCGGGTCGAAGGCCGCCAGCGCCGTGGAGACGGTGACGATCACATAGGGGATGCCCGTCACCCCATGCGCCAGCGCCACGCCGAGGAAGGTGTCGAGCAGCCCCGCCCAGGCGAAGTAGCGATACAGCCCGATCGCATAGACGATCGAGGGGATGATCAGCGGCAGCAGCATCAGCGCCCGGATCACCTCGGTCGAGCGCCGCGCCAGCCGCCAGCAGCCGATGGCGCAGAGCGTGCCGCAGATGACCGCGATCGCGGTTGCCGCACAGGCGATCCAGAAGGATTGCGCCATGGCGTCCAGCCAGAGCGGCGAGGTGAACAGGTTGTGGTAGTACTGCCAGGAGATGTCGTGCTTGGGCAGCGACAGGAAGCGCTGGTCGGTCAGCGAGACCGGCAGCACGATCGACAGCGGCAGCAGCAGATAGAGCGCCGTCGCCCAGGCGATGCCGCGCGCGAAGGGGCCCGGGCCGTGACCGCCGCCGGGTCCGTGACCCCCGTTCATGCCCCGCCCCCGAACAGGCGCCGCAGGTTCACGAGGCGCGAGAAGACCACGAGCGTCGCCAGGATCGCCAGCACCAGCACCGTCGCCATCATCGCCCCCAGTCCCCAGCGCAGCAGGTCCAGGATCTGCAGCTTGATCCATTCCGCGACCATGAGCGTCCGCCCGCCGCCGAGCAGCGCCGGCGTGATGTAAAAGCCGAGCGAGAAGATGAAGACCAGCACCCCCGCCGCGATCACCCCCGGCATCGACAGCGGCAGGAACACCCGGCTGAAGGCGAACCCGCGCGAGGCGCCCATGCCGCGCGCCGCGGCGAGCAGGCGCGGATCGACCTCACGCATCGCCGCCAGCATCGGCAGCACGGCATAGGGCACCATGTAATGCACCATGCCGATCACGATGCCGGTCTCGTTCCAGACCAGCGCCAGCGGTTCGGTGATGACCCCGGCGGCGATCAACCCCTCGTTGATCACCCCCTGGCGGCGCAGCAGCGTGACCCAGGCGAAGGCGCGCACCAGCACCGAGATCCATAAGGGCACCAGCACCGCGAGCAGCCACCAGCGCCGCGCCCGCTCGGTCGCCAGCGCGATGACATAGGCGAGCCCGTAGCCCAGCAGCAGCGCGATGGCCGTGGTGATGATGCAGATCCGCAGCGTGGTGACGATGACGCGCTGCACGCTCTCGCTGGTGAACAGGCGTTCGTAATTGCCGAGGCCAGGGCTCGGCTCCATCACGCTGATCGCCAGGACCTGCGCGATCGGGGCGATATAGACCAGGGTCAGCAACAGGAAGGCCGGCGCGATCAGCAGCCACCAGCCGGTGTCGCGCCTCATGCCGGATCCTCGGCCACCGCGACGGCGGCATCCGCGGCCCAACCCAGACGCACGGCCAGGCCCTCGGCGGGCGCGATCGGCGCGCGCCAGGACGGCAGCGAGGCGCGCAGCGGCCCCATCGGCGTATCCACCACCAGCGAATACCCGGCGCCGAGATAGGACCAGCTCAGGATTTTTCCGGGCGCGACATTGGCGGCGGTTTCGCCATCGGCCAGCAGCGCGATTTTTTCGGGCCGCAGCGAGAGCAGCACCGGGCCGGAGGCCGGCGCATCCGCCTGGGCCAGGTCGAGGCCGCCGAGGTGCAGCACGCCGCCTTCGGCAGTGGCTTCGAGGAAGTTCGATTTGCCCAGAAAATCGGCGACGAACCGCGTCGCCGGGCGCTCATACAGCGCGGCCGGTTCGCCGGTCTGGATCAGCTTGCCATGGTTCAGGATCGCGACCTGGTCGGAGAGCGACAGCGCCTCATCCTGGTCATGGGTGACATTGACGAAGGTGCGGCCGACGCGGCGATGCAGCGCGCGCAGCTCCTCCTGCAACTCGGCGCGGAGTTTCTTGTCCAGCGCCGAGAGCGGCTCATCCAGCAGCAGCAGCGCCGGGTCGAAGACCAGCGCGCGGGCCAGCGCCACGCGTTGCTGCTGCCCGCCCGAAAGCTGCTGCGGCCGGCGGTCGCCCAAGGCCGAAAGCTGCACGAGGTCGAGCGCCGCGCGCACCTTGTCCTCGCGTTCGGCGCGGCCCATGCCGCGGACGCGCAAGGGGAAGGCGACGTTCTCGGCGACCGTCATATGCGGGAACAGCGCATAGCCCTGGAACACCATGCCGAAGTCGCGCTTCTCCGGCGGCAGGGCGGTGATGTCCTTGGTGTCCAGCAGGATACGCCCCGCATCCGGCACGGTGAAGCCCGCGATCGCCATCAGTATGGTGGTCTTGCCCGAGCCGCTCGGCCCCAGCAGCGTCAGGAACGAGCCCGCCGCGACATCGAGCGAGACGCGATCGACAGCGACGAAATTGCCATACCGTTTGGTGACGCCGTGAAGCGCGAGGGCGTGGCTCATGCCCGATAGCCCGGCTGCTCGCGGTCCATCTTCCGCTTCAGCGCCTGCCAGACCAGCCAGCCCTTGTCGGAGCCGGTGCCGAACTGGTTCGTGGTATGCGCCACCACCTCGACGGGCGGCAGCGACAGCGCCACGCCGGAGGATTGTGCCGCGATCTGGATACGGCAGGACTGCTCCAGATAATACATCCAGTAGAAGGCCTCGGCGACCGTGGCGCCGACCGTAAGCAGCCCGTGATTGCGCAGGATCATCGCCGGCTTGTCGCCGAGGTCGCGCACCAGGCGCTCGCGTTCGGAGAGGTTGTCCTCGGCCGCGACGCCCTCATAGCCATGGATGGTGACGCGGCCGGTGAACTCAATGCTGATCTGGTTCAGCGGCAGCAGCCCATCCGCCTGGGCCGCAACCGCCATGCCCGCCAAGGTGTGGGTGTGCATCACGCAGCCCGCATTGGCGCGGCCGCGATGCACCGCGGAATGGATCACGAAGCCCGCCGGATTGACCGGCCAGTCGGTCGGCTGCGCCGGCTCGCCATCGGCATCGACCAGCACCAGGCTGGAGGCGGTGACCTCCTCGAACAACAGCCCATAGGGGTTGACCAGGAAGCGATGACCGGCCCCCGGCACCCGCACCGACAGATGCGTGTAGACGAGGTCGGTCATCCCGAAATGCGCGATCAGCCGATAGGCGCAGGCCAGATCCTCACGCAATGCGGCTTCGGTGGCGGGGCCCGAGGGCGGTTTGGCGATCATCAATAGCCCTTGTCAGGATCATAGAGGTTGGGCAGGGGTGCGCCCATCTCATAGGCCCGGATCGCGTCCACGACATAGCGCGCCCGCTCCCGCCGCGGCGCGAGCGAGGCGAGATGCGGCGTCACGATGATCTTGGGATGGGTCCAGGCCGGGCTGTCGGCGGCCAGGGGCTCCGGCTCGAACACATCGAGCACGGCGCCGCAGAGATGACCGCTGTCCAGGGCCGCGATGATGTCCGGCAGGCTGGCATGGCTGCCGCGCCCGGCATTCACCAGCCCCGCCCCCGCCGGCAGTTTTCGCAGCAACGGGGCGGAGATCAGCCCCGCCGTCTCAGGTGTGGAGGGCAGCAGGCAGACCAGGATGTCGGTCTGCGCCAGGAAGGCATCCAGCTCCGCATCCCCGGCGAAGGAGGCGACCCCCGGCAGCGACTTGCGCGTGCGCGACCAGCCGGAGACGGCGAAGCCGAGCCCTTGCAGCATCTCCGCCGCCCGCGTGCCCAGGTTGCCGAGCCCCATGATCCCGACCCGGCGCTCCGCGGCGCTGAACGGGTTCTCGAAATTCTCCCACCGCGAAGCGGCCTGGGAGAGCGCGATCCGCCGCCCGCCGCGCAGCAGCGAGAGGCAGGCCCAGGCGATGTATTCGCCCATGCGCTGCGCCGTATTGTCCCCGCCCATGCGGACCAGCGGCAGATGCCGTGGCCAGTCCGGGTCGCGGGTGATGTTGTCCACGCCGGCGGCGGAGGAGAACACCACATGCAGCCCCGGCAGGGTGGCAAGCCGCCCCGGCTCGGGGTCCCAGACCATCACATAACGCACGTCCTCGACCGGGACGGCATCATCCCAATGGGCCACGTTCAGTTCAGGGGCGGCCTCCGCGAAGGCCGCCTTCCACTCGGGCATCGACGCAAGGCCGCCCGATTTCACCAACAGATGCGGCATCAGCCCGTGATCACATCCAAGACCTTGCTGTTCAGCTCGGCGTAGTTCTCGCCCCACCAGGTGCCGTCCAGCGTGCATTGCACGGCGACATTGGCCGGATCGGTCGGGTTGAAGCGCTTGAACTCCTCGGGCACCACCGCGGCGGCGCGCGGGTTGGTCGGGCCATTGCCGAGGAACTTCAGCAGCTCCACCTGCGGCTCGGGATTGGCCAGCATCGAGGCCAGCAGCTTCTGCACCATCGCCCCGCCGGGGTTGCCCCTGGGGCTGACGAAGATGCCGCCCTGCAACAGGCCCTGGTTCCAGATGAACTTCAGCCGGCCGCTGGTCTCGCGTTCCAGGATGGTGGCGCGGGTGTGCCAGATCTGGCCCATCACCGCCTCGCCGGTGCGCATGAACTGCTCGCTCTCGCTGCCATTGGTCCAGAAGACGCAGTTGCGGCGGATTTCGCGCAGCTTGGCGAGGCAGGCCGGCACGTCGAGCGGGTAGAGGGCCGCCGGGCTCTTGCCGAGCGCCATCTGCGCGCCATCCAGCACCGCCAGCGCATCCCGCCGCAGCAGCCTTGTGCCGGGGAACTTCTGGACGTCGTAGAAATCGGCCCAGTTCTGCGGGCCGCCATTGGGGAATTTCGCGGTGTCGTAGATCAGCACGCTGCTGAAGGAATAGGGCGCCGCGCCATGCTCCATGGCGAAGGCGGGGGAGATCACGTCGGATTTCTGCACGACGCTGTAGTCGATCTTGTTCAGCAACCCCGCCTTGCCGAGCAGGATCGCCGAGGAGGCGGAGCTGTCGCAGAGGTCCCAGGTGGTGCGGCCGCTCTCGACCATGCTGCGGATGCGCCCGGCACTCGGGCCGGTGCTGTCCTGCACCACCTTCCAACCCGGGTTGGCCGCCATGAAGGGCGCGCCGTAGTTGGTGCCGAAGCCCTGGTTGGCGACACCGCCCCAGTTGACCATCACCATCTCTTGCGCCGCCTGGGCCGCGGCATCGCTGCCGGCCGGCAGCACGCCGAGCCCCACGAGGCCGGCGAGCAGCGCGCGGCGATCGACCTTGCCTTCGCGGAACTTGCGCATGGCGAGCTCCATGCAATCCTGCTGGAATGTTTGCATCATCGTGATCCCTTGCCTCGCGGGCCGGCTGGCGCGACCCTGATGAATGGAAGTCAATCGAAAGGCGGCGCCCCCCGCAATGACCACAAGCCACCCTCTTTTCGCCGAAAACTTCCGGATTGCCCCATATTGGTGGGATGCGGCCGAACCTGCACAACGGGGAGGCGCTTTGCCGGACCGCACCGCCGTCGCCATCATCGGCGGTGGCTATGCGGGGCTCTCCGCAGCGCTCACCCTGCGCCGCCTCGGGCACGAGGTCACGGTTCTTGATGCCGAGCGCATCGGCTGGGGGGCGAGCAGCCGCAATGGCGGCATGGTCTCGGGCGGCATCAAGGTCGCGGCCAAGTCGCTGAGTTCCGCCTATGGCGAGGAAGGCGCGCGGCGAATCGCCGAGTCCGTCACCGCCTCCTTCCCCTTCCTGGAGGAGACCATCGCCCGCGAGGGCATCGACTGCGATTACGTCCGCTGCGGCCGCTTCATGCCGGCCTGGACGCCCAGGCACTACGACGGCCTCGCCGCCCGCGCCGGCTACCTCGCCGAGGTGACGGGCATGCCGACCCGGATGGTGCCACGGGCGCGGCAGCGCGAGGCGCTGGGCAGCGACCACTACCATGGCGGAATGATCGCCGATGCTGGCGGCAGCCTGCATCCCGGCAAATACGCCCGCGGCCTCGCCAAGGCGGCCGAGGCCGCGGGGGCGCGCCTTGTGGATGGCGTGCGCGTCCAGGCGACGCGGCCCGAGGGCAATGGCTTCCGCATCGCGACCAGCGCCGGCGAGTTCACCGCCGATGCGGTGCTGATGGCGACCAACGGCTATACCCGCGGCACCGATGGCTCCTCGGCGATGCCCTGGCTCGCGAAGCGGATGATCCCGGTCGGCTCCTACATCATCGCGACCGAGCCGTTGGAACCGGGGCTGATCGACCGGCTCTTCCCCGAGCGCCGCACGATGAGCGACACCAAGCGGGTGCTGAACTATTTCCGGCCCTCGCCGGATGGCTCGCGGGTGATCTGGGGCGGGCGGGCGAGCTTCGGCCCGACCACGCCCGGGATCGCCGCCCCCGTGCTGCATGCCACCATGGCCGAGGTCTTCCCCGAACTGGCCAAGGTGAAGCTGACCCATGCCTGGACCGGCAATGTCGCCTTCACCTTCGACTTCCTGCCGCATATCGGCGTCGAGGACGGGGTGCATTACGCCGCCGGCTGCCAGGGCTCGGGTGTGGCGATGGCAAGCTGGCTCGGGCATCAGGTCGCGCTGAAGATGGCCGGCGCCGGCAATTCGGATTTCGCGCTGGATGGGCTGAAGGTGCCGACGGTGCCGGGCTATACCGGCGACCCCTGGTTCCTGCCGATGGTGGGGGGCTGGTATCGGCTGCGCGACCGGCTGGACCGTCTCGCCGCCTGAGCCTTCCCATGCCAGAAGCCGTCACCACGAGATGGGTGCCGGACCGCTGACCTCTCCCCCTGCTTCCGAGCGGCCCCCTGCCTCAGAGAGAATCGACACCTCGGCCACGGCCCTCATGGTGCTGCTCTGCGCCGCCTGGGGCGTCGGCCAGGTGGCGATGAAGGTCGGCGGCGAGGGCATTTCGCCGCTCGCCCATGCCGGGCTGCGCTCGATCGGCAGCCTGGCGCTGCTCTGGCTCTGGTGCCGCGCGCGCGGGGTGCCGATCGTGCCGCCGGAGGGCGCGCGGGCCGCGGCGGCGCTGTGCGGGGCGCTGTTCGCGGGCGAATTCGTGCTGGTCTATACCGGACTGACCTATACCACCGCCGCGCGCGGGGTGGTCTTCCTCTATACCGCGCCCTGCCTCATCACGCTGCTCGCGCATCTGCTGCTGCCGAACGACCGGCTGACCCGGGGCAAGGCCGCGGGGCTCGGGCTCTGCCTCGTGGCACTGATGCTGGCCTTCGGCGACAGCCTGCGCCTGCCCTCGGGGCGGGAGGCGATCGGGGATCTGCTCTGCCTCGCCGGGGCGATGGCCTGGGGGGCGACGACGATCACCATCAAGGCGACCCGGCTGCGCTTCGCCCCGGCCGAGGCGACGCTCGCCTCCCAACTCGCGGTCTCGGCGCTGCTGCTGCCGCTGGGCCTGGCACTTGGGGAGCCGGGCATCTTCGACCCCAGCCCGCTGATCCTTGGCGTGCTGGGCTTCGAGATCGTGCTGGTCGCCTTCGGCTCCTACCTCGCCTGGTTCTGGCTGATCACGCGCTACCGCGTCTCGGGGCTCGCGGCGCTGTCCTTCCTGACCCCGGTGTTCGGCGTGCTCGCCGGGGCGGTGCTGCTGGGCGAGGCGGTGACCCTGCCGTTGGTCACCGCGCTGGTGCTGATCTGCGTCGGGATCTGGCTGGTCAACCGGCCCGCTTGAGGGCGAGCCGCTTGGCCGGCGCGCCCTGCGGGGCGAGGGCGAAGGCCGCCAGCGTCGCCTCCGGCCAGCGGCCGACCTTGCGCGCCACGAGATCGACGCAGAGGAACAGCACCTCATTCTCCGCCGCGAGCCAGCCTTCCTCGGCATGGAACATCAGATGGCGGATGAGCAGGCGCTTGTCGTCGAAGCCCAGCACCTCGCTGCTGAAGGCGAGTTCCATGCCCTCCGTCACCTCGCGCTGGTAGCCGACCCAGGTCTCGGCGGCGAAGGTGCCGAGCCCCTGCGCCCGCAGCCCGGCCCCGAGCCCGATGGTCGGCCAGAGCGTGTCGGTCGCGCGGTCGAAGGCCAGCAGGTAATAGGCGAGGTTCATATGCCCGTAGTGATCGACCCATTCGGGCAGAACCCGCGCGGTCAGCCGCATCCGGGATAACCGATCCAGCCGAGCACCGTGCCATCCGCCGCATCCACCCGGCGGGCATCGACGCAGCCGCGCTCCAGGGTGAAGCGGCGCTCATCCTCGCCCACCATGGGCGGCGCGATGCCCACCGGCCGGCGGCCGGTGACGCGATCGCCGAGTGCTGTGCAATCGACCCGCTCGCCATCGGCGCCACGGATGCGGGCCAGCACGCGCCCGCCCTCCAGCGGCACCGCCGCGACGACCGAGGCACGCGCCTCGGTGCCGAGGCAGGCGCGCAGGCTCGGCGCGATGCCGGGCAATTCACGGGTCCAGAATTCCTGCGCCGCCACGGGGGTCGCGAGCAGCAGGGACAGGTAGATCGGCACTAACCTCAAGGCATGGCGTCCATCTTCGAAGAGGCGGCGCGATCCGCGGCCCAGGTCAATCTAGACCGCGCCGCCCCGCAGCGTCACCTCGGCCAGGCGCCGAGCGTCGAGACGGTCAACTCGGCCGTGCATCGGCCGCGCGCCGCCGTCACCGCCATGCCGGTGTCATCGATAACGCCGCCTGGCATGCCGCGGCGCGCGCTCTCCTCCCGCGCGAGCCGCAGCACCTCGGCGCGGCAGCGCGCAGCCGGGCCTTCGGCGCTGAGGGTGATGCGGAAATTGCCATCCGTGCCGGGGGTGATGCTGTAGTCGGGCGGGGGCGGCGCGCAACTCGCGACCAGCAGCCCGGCCGCGACCAACCCGGGTCGCGACAGGCGCATCGTCATTCCCCCTCGGCCGGCTGCCGGGGCTTAGTGGATGTCGTCCATCTTCGAGAAGGCCTCGCGCAGCGAGGCGATGTTCAGCTTGCCCGCCTTGCAGAGGTCGAGGATCACCGCCTCCTTGCGGGTCAACAGGTCGATGGTGGCGAGCAGCTTGGTCACCGCCTCATCGGGGATCACCACCGCGCCATGGCGGTCGGCATGGACCACGGCATCATGCGTGACCGCCATGCCATGCACCGTCACCTCCAGCTTGCGCGCCACGACATGCACATGCGCATGGGAGGGGTTGATGATGCCGAGGATCTGGAACTCCGGCGCCAGCATGTCGAGGTCGCGGAACGAGCCGTTGGTGACGCAGCCCTGCGAGCCCAGCGCCTTGTGCACATTGCTGTTCACCTCACCCCAGAAGGCGCCGGTGCCGGGCACGTCGTCCAGGTCCTGCAACACGACGATGGTCGGCATCGCGGCCTCGGCCACATATTCGTACCAGCCGACGCGGGAGGCACGATCGGCCTCCTTCGTGCGGCCGGCGGGATGGGCGGCGCGGATGGTGCCGGTGCGGGCCAGGCCGCACATCGGCTTCATCGCCACATCGGCCACCTGGAAGGGGCGCACGGTGAAGCCATGGCCGCGGCGATGCGGCGTCACCACCTCCAGCGCATTGCAGATGGTGGGCGTGTCCCAGGCCCGCAGGGCTTCGAGGTCGGCCGCGGTGAAGGCTCGTTCGGTCATGGCGTTTTCTCCCGTGTTCCGCACAGGATCGACGCTGCGCGAGGGGCGGTCAAACCCCCTCCCGCCACGGATTTGGGCCGCTGGCGCAATCCCCCGCGATTTCCGGCATCCCGCCCATAGGCCAGCTTGACTGGCGCCTTGGGTCCACCCCGGCTAGCCTCTCCGCCAGCATGATGCCAAGGCGATGAACGAGACCCTGCGCCCCCTTCCCCACGCTGGCGATGCCGAGGCCCCAGGGGCCTCCGCCGCGGACGCCATGCCGCCGATGGAGCAGGGACTCCGCGCCTGGTTCGGCCGCATCGGCACCAAGGCGGTGCTGATCGCGCTGCTGATGCTCTGCACGGTCGGGCTGCTGACCGGCACCGCCTTGTTCGTCGGCGCCGAGCAATCCGCGATCATCCTCCACATGGGCACCAGCGACCGGGACGCCGATGCCATCGCCGATGAATTCGCGACCGAGCTTGCCGATGTCTCCGCCGCCTTCGCCGGCGTCACCGCGGGGGTGATCCCCCCAGGGCCCGCCGCGAGCCGGATGTCGCGCAGCGCGACGCAGCTTGTCACGAACTTCGGGCGGTTGGAGGCGGCGCTGGGCAGTGAGATGGACCCGTTGGTGTTGAGCGGCGGCCGCGACATGATGGCGCGGATGCCCGAATTCGCCGCCCGCGTCAGCGACGCCTTCGCCGCCCGCCGGCGTGCCGAATATGCCCCGCTGCACGAGGAATGGCTGGATTTCGCCACCACCTTCAACGGCGTCGCCGCCGCCGCGCGGAAGGCGGTGCATACGCGGATCGCTGCGACGCTGATGGAGGCGAATGCCCTGTCCACGCGCGCCGTACGCGTCGTGGTCGGCGCGGGCCTGGTCGGCCTGCTGGGCTCGGGGCTGATCTGGTACGTGCTGGTCTGGCTGATCGCGCGGCCGATCGACCGCGTGGCCACCAGCATGGACCGCCTCGCCCATGGCGATGTGGAGGCCGAGGTGCCGGGGGCCGACCGCTCCGATCAGGTGGGCGCCATGGCCCGCGCCGTGCTGGTCTTTCGCGACACCGCCCAGGCGCAGCGCCGCCTGACCGGGAGTGCCATGGAGAACGCCCGACGCACCGCCATCGCCACCAACCAGGCCTCGGAGGCGATCGGGCAGGTCAGCGACGGCGCGCTCACCCAGCTTTCCGAACTGCGCCAGGTGGTGGAGGCGCTGTCGCAATCGGCCGATGCCATCCGCGACGTCGGCCGCAGCACCCAGGATGCCAATGACCGTGCCGCCGAGGCGCGCGGCCTGCTCTCCGCCAGCGTGGAGAAGGTGCATCGCCTCATCGAGCTGGTGGATGCCGTGGGCGATGACACCGAGCGTGTCACGCGCATCGCCGGCCACATCGCCAAGATCGCGACCCAGACCAATATCCTCGCGATCAACGCGGCGATCGAGGCGGCGCGCGCCGGCGAGCACGGCCGCGGCCTGGCCGTGGTGGCCGAGGAAGTCCGGGCGCTGGCGGCCTCCTCCGAACAGCTCGCGCAGGAAATCGCCGATGTGGTCGAGGTTGCCGGCCGCCGCACCCGCCAGGGCAGCGGCACCGCCGCCGCGGTCGGCGAGGCGATGGACAGCCTGACCCATCTGGTCGCCGAAAGTGCCCGGCTCGCCGCGTTGATCGCGGTGGCGATGGAGGAGCAGCAGGCGACCGTCACCGGCATCGAGGAGCGGGTCACCACCCTCTCCCGCATCGGGCAATCCAATGCGACAGCCGCCGAGGAGATCACCGTGACCATGATCGACCTGTCGCGCCTTGCGACCGAAACCCGCAGCGCCGTCGAGACCATGGCGCGCGGCCAGCGGGCATGAGTGATGTCGCGCTGCTCATCGTCGACGACAGCTCCTTCAACCGGCTGATGCTGAAACGCCGATTGGCGGAGCAGGGCTACAACGACGTTTCCATGGCCAATGACGGCGTGCAGGGGCTGGCGGCCATCGCCGCGCGGCGCTTCGACTGCGTGCTGCTCGATCTGGAAATGCCCGAGCTGGACGGCATCGGCGTGCTGGAAGCGCTGCGCCGGGACCCGGCCAACGCGCCCCCCGTCATCGTCATCTCCGCGCTGACGGAGATGGAAAAGATCGTGCGCTGCATCGAACTCGGCGCCGAGGATTATCTGCCGAAATCCTTCGACCCGCCGCTGCTGCGGGCGCGGCTCGGCGCGGTGCTGGAGAAGAAGCGGCTGCGGGATCTGGCCGACGAGCGGCTGCGCCTGCTGGAGGCCGAGCTCGAAAGCGCCCGCACCGCGCAGCTTTCCCTGGTGCCGCGCGATTTCGCGGCCATCGCCCCCCCGGGGCTAAGCATCGCGGCGGCGATGATCCCCGCGCGGCAGGTCGGCGGCGACCTCTATGAAGCGATGCGCCTGCCGGGCGGCGGGGTGCTGCTCTGTGTCGCGGATGTCTCGGGCAAGGGCGCGCCGGCCGGGCTGACCATGGCCCGCACGGTCGGCGCCATCCGGGCCGCCGCGCGGCTGGTGCCGGGGCCGCTGCCCGATCCGGCGGCCATCCTCCGCCATGCCAATGCGGACCTTGCCGCCGACAATGACAGCCAGACCTTCGTGACCGCAGCGCTGATCGTGCTGGATGCGGCGACGGGCGAAGGCCGCATCTGCGTCGCGGGGCATGAGGCGCCCTATCTGCTGGATGGCGCGGCACCCCGCGTGCTGACCGGCTTCGCGCGCCAGCCGCCGCTCGGCGCCTGGGAGGGGTTCGACTACGCCTCCTCGGCGCTGTCGCTGGCACCGGGCCAGGGGCTCTACCTCTACAGCGATGGCGTGTCGGAGGCCGAGAACGCCGCCCAGGATTTCTTCGGCCGTGAACGGCTTGAGGCGATGCTGGCCCCCGTCGCCCTCGCCAGCCCGGCGGCGGTGGTCGCGGCGACCCTGGCGGCGGTCGCGGGGTTCGTCGCGGGCAACCCGGCAAATGACGACATCACGATCCTGGTGATCCGGCGGGGCTGAGCCTCAGGCGGGGCTAAGCCTCAGGCGAGGCTGAGCCTCAGGCCTCGACCACCCCATCCGGCTCGATCACCAGCACCGGCTCGCCATTCCCCAGCACGCCGACACCCCCCACCCCCGGCAGCGCCGCCAGCGCCGGATGCAGCGGGCGCAGCAGCATATCCGTGCGCCGCTGCACCCGGTCCACCAGCAGCCCAAGCTTGCGGCCGCGCACGGTGACGGCGACGATCTCGCCCTCGCCCCGCCGGATCAGCCCCAGCAGGGGCGCGAGGTCGATCACCGGCAATTCCGTATCGGCGGCGGCCGACACCGCCTCGACCCGCCCCGCCGGGATGGCGCAGGGCTGGCCGCCGACCTGGACCAGCAGCACCGGGGCCAATGCCGCCGTCAGCGGCAGCCGCAGGGTGAAGGAGGTGCCCTGCCCCGCCTGGCTCGCGACCTCCAGGCTGCCGCCCGCCCGGCGCACCGCATCCTGCACCACATCCAGCCCGACCCCGCGGCCGGAGGTCTCGGTCACCTGCCGCATGGTGGAGAAGCCGGGGCGGAACAGCAGCGCATGCGCCTCGGTCGCGGTGCCGGCGGCGGCCTCGGCGGCGGTGAGCAGCCCGCGTTCGACCGCGCGGGCGAAGACCGCATCGGTATCGATGCCGCGCCCATCATCGGAGACGCGTAGCCGCACCTGGCCCGAACGCCGCGCCGCCGAAATCCGCAGCACCGCCCGCGCGGGCTTGCCCGCCGCCAGCCGCTCGGCCGGCGCCTCGATCCCATGATCGACGGCATTGCGCGTGAGATGCAGCAGCGGATCGGCCAGCAGTTCCACGAGGCCGCGGTCCAGCGTCACCTCCTCGCCCTCGATCGCCAGATCGACCTGTTTCGCCCCTGCCTCCGCCACCGCCCGCACCACGCGCGGCAGCCGCGCGAACAGCGTGCCGATCGGCAGCACGCGCAGATCCATCACCGCATCGTCGAGCCGCCGCAGCGCGAGGCCGAGGCGCTGCTCGGCGCCCTCCAGCCCGTCCAGGAACCGCCGCAGCCGGTCGGCGGCACTCGCGGCCTCCCGCGCCGGGCCGGTCGGCAGGCGCTGGCCGAGCACGTTGAGCCGCGCCAGATCGGCCCGCGCGCCCCCCTCGGCGATGGCTTCCTCGACGGCCATGGCGGCGGCGCGGACCTCGGCCTCCAAGGTGATGATGCCGTCGATCACCTCCTGCCGCACCCGCATGGTGCTGGTGAGGTCGGTGCTGGTCGGCGGCCTCTCCTCGCCGATCGGGCCGAGCGCCAGCACCACGCGCCGGGCCGGATCGGCCGCGGTGGCCGCGCGGGAGAGCGGATCGAGCCCGGCGCCCGAGGCGATCAGCAGGTCGAGCAGCCCGGCCTCCGGCAGCGGATGGCTCGCGATGATCTCGCCATGGGTGGAGATCGCCTCGGCGACCGCGGCCTCGGCCAGGGCATCGGCGCCGAGGGCCAGACGCAGGCGGAACAGCGTCTGCCCGGCCTCCAGCGCCGCCAGCACCCGCGCGCGGCCGGCGGGGCCCAGCACCGGCAGGAAGGCCGGGGGCAGGCGCGGATCATCGGGCAGCGCCTCGGGCGGGGGCAGCGCCTCGGCGGTGGCGATCCGGGCCAGCAGGCTGGGCCGCATGGTCGCCAGCACGGCGGCGGTATCGGCCTCGGCGCCACGCTCCAGCAGATCCTGCAAGGCGAGGAGCGCGGCCTCCACATCCTCCGCGCCACAGGCGCTGGCGCAGGCGGCGGCATCGGCGAGCAGCGCCGGCGCCAGCCCCACGCCCCCCGCCGCCAGCACCGGCGCGAGCCAGGGGGCGAGCAAGGCGGGATCGGCGATGGCCCCTGGGGCCGGCAGCCCCGCCACCTCGTTCAGCACCGCGATGATCCGTCGCAGCCGGCCGAGCGCGGGCAGTGCCGCCGGCGTACCCACGGCCACCGCCCGCAGCCCATCGCGTAACCCGGGCAGCCCCGCGATATCCGCGGCCTCCGCAAGGTCGCGCAGCAGCGGCAGGGCATCGCCTGCCCCGAGCAGCGGCAACGCCTCGGCCAGGCGTTGGGCCATGCTGGCCAGCATGGGGTTGGCTTCGGGGATCGCGCGCACCGCGGGTGCGGCCCCCACGGGCGCCTCGCCCGCCACCAGCGCCGCCAGGCGATCGAGCAGCGCGCCCGGCGCGGGCCGCTCGCTGTCCCGCCCCAGCACCGCCGCGCGCTGGCCCCGCAGCGTATCGACCGCGGCGCGCAGCGCGTCCCCGGCCTCGGGGTCCAGGGCACGGCGCCCGCTCCGGATCTGGCCGAGCAGATCCTCGGAGACATGCGCGAGCCGCGTCATCCCCGCCGCCCCCAGCGCGTCGGACATGCCCTTGAGGCTGTGCATCGCGCGGAACAGGCGGTTGATGCCATCCGCCCCCAGCCCGCCGGCACCGGCCGAAAGCAGCCGGTCCAGCGTGTCCAGATGCTCCTCGCTCTCGGCGGCGAATTCGGCCCAGAGCGGATCATCGGCGGCGATCACGGCACCGCCCCCCGCAGCGCCGCGCGGATCGCCGCCCCCGCCTGCCGCGCCAGATCGGGCGAGAAGGCGCCCGAGGGCTTTCCCACCACCGCTTGCGCGCCCAGCCGACGCAAGGCCACGGCGGCGGGCGAGCCGGGCGGTGCCGCGCTGCTGACCACCACAACCGCCCCGGGGCCGCCGAACAGCGCACGGCGGCGCAGCACGCCAAAGCCGTCCAGCACCGGCATCTCGATATCCAGCAAGGTCACATCCGGCTGGTGTTCCGCCATGGCGCGCAGGGCGGCGGTGCCATCGGCGGCCTCGGCCACCACCTCGACGCCGGCATCCTCCGCCACCGCCTCGCGCAGCAGCCGCCGCATCAGGGCGCTGTCATCCACGATCAGCACGCGCAGGCGCCCGGGACCGGCCGGGGCCGCCTCGGGCGGCAGGTCGGCGCCGGCATCGGCGATGGCGGCGAGGCGCGCGCGCAGCAGCTGCGCCGTCGTCTCCGGCATGGTGGGGTCGAAGGGGTCGAGCGCCTCCCGCGCCGCCTCGATCATCGCCACCAGGCTCGCGATGCCGAAGGCCCCGGCCATGCCGTGCAGCGCATCCAGGCCGCGCCCCGCCGCCCCCACCTCGGCGGCAGCCGACAGCCGGCCGCAGAGGTCCGCGAATTCCGGGACGAAGGCCTCAAGCAGTTCGGGGTCGAGGATCGTCACGAGGGCCGCAGCAGTCGCGCGAGCCGCAGGCCAAGCGCCTCGGGCGGTTCCACCTCGGCCGCCAACCCTGCGGCGATCAGCGCGCCGGGCATGCCGGCGACGACGCAGCTCTCGGGGCTCTGCGCGAGCACCGCCATGCCGCGCCGGGCCATCGCCTCCGCCCCCGCCGTCCCGTCGCGTCCCATCCCCGTCAGCACCACCCCCAAGGCGCGGTCCGCGGCCACGGCGGCCGAGCGGAACAGCACGTCCACCGAAGGATGCACCGCCCCGTGCCCGGGGGCGAGGCGCAAGACGAAGCCGCCCGCCGCCGCCCGCGCGACCAGCCCATCCGCGCCGCCCGGCAGCAGCAGCGTGCAGCCCGTGGGCAGCGCCATGCCATGGGTGCCGAGCATCGCCGGCACGCCGCTGCGCTCGGCGAGGTGCGTCACGAAATGCGCGCCGAGTTCGGCCGGCATGTGCTGCGCCACCAGCACCGGCACCGGCAGCGGCCCCGCCGCCTTCAGGAGTGCGACGATCGCATCCGGCCCGCCGGTGGAGGCGCCGATCATCACGATCTGCACCCCGCTCTGCACCGGCGGCGCCACGCAGCCGGTCGGCGCGAGGGCCGCCACCGCCGCGCCACGGCCGCGATTGGCCAGGCGCTCGGCGCCGCGCGTGGCCCGGCGCAGATCCGCCCAATGCCGCAGCCGCACCCGCAGCGCCGCATCCAGCGCGCCGAGGTCCAGCGCGCCCAGCCCCGACAGCGTGGAGCCCTTCCAGATCGTATCGGACGCCCCGGCCGCCAGCGCCGCCAGCGCCGCGGCGCTGCCGTCCTGGGTATGGTGGCTGACCATCACCACGGCCGGCGGGTCCGGGCGGGCCATGATGCGCCGCGTGGCCTCGACCCCGTCCAGCCCAGGCATTTCCATGTCCATGGTGACGACATCGGGACGCAGCCGCGCCGCCTGCTCGACGGCGGCAAGCCCATCGGCGGCCTCGCCCACCACCTGCAGATCGGCCTCGGCCTCGATCATCCGGCGCAGGGCCAGGCGCATGAAGCCGCTGTCATCGGCGATCAGCACGCGGATCATTGGTCGTAGGCCCCGCCGAGCCTGGCGGCGGAGCAGACCGGCACCGCCTCGCCATTCAGGCTGAGAACGGCGATGGCGAATCCCGGGGCCGAGAGGGGCGCGATCGCCGTCCCGGGCACCGCGCGCAGCGCCTCGATGGCGGAGACCGCCAGCGCCACCGGGCGGGGCAGCCGCAGCCGCAGGCAGGGGCTGGCGCGGCCATCGAGCACCGGCGTGCCGCCCAACAGGACACCGGCATCGAGCACCGGCAGCACATCGCCCTTATGCATGATCACGGCCGCGCCGCCGGGCAAAGCGCTGGCGCGCAAGGGCGCGATGGCGGCCTCCACATCCTGCGCCGGCAGGGCGAAGCGCTGCCCGCCCGCCACGACCAGCAGCAGCGAGCGCGTGGCGGCGGTCTCCAGCGGCACCTCGGGTGGTGCCGCGGCGGCCCAATGCACAAGCTGCGCGAGGCGGGAGAGATCGACCCCCTCCACCGGGGCCGGCGCCAGCCGCGCGCAAGGGATGCCCAAAAGCCGGCCGCCCAGGGTCAGCAACGCCAGATGCGCCGCCCCCCCCGCCATGCCGCCCGGGTCCAGCACCAGCACCGGGGCGCCATCGGCGATGGTCCAGCCGAGCACCTCCGCCGGTGCCCCCGGCACCGGGCGCCAGGCCGGCAGCGGCACCACATGCCGCAAGGCGGTGAGCCCGACCCGCAGCCGCCCGCCCGCCGAAATCAGGTCCAGCGCGCCGGAGGCCACGGCGCCGGGTGCCGCTGCCTTGGGCGGCGCGGCGAGGCGCGGTGGCGCCGGCGGCGGGGCGGCCTGCCGGGGCGGCATGTCCGGCATCGGCAGCGGCGGCGCGCCGGCGGGGGCCTCGGCCAGCAGGGCCTCCCCGGTCACCAGCAGATCGCCCCCGGCCAGCGGCACCATGGCCCAGGCCGACCCGGCCGCGCCGCCAGGGGCGAGCACCGGCACCGCGCGGCCCGCGAGCAAAGCAAGCCCGGCCACCCCCCCGGCCGGTAGCGCCCGCATGGTCGCGGCCTCGGCCGCCATGCTGCCGGGCGGCAGGCGCCAGACCTTGCCCGCGGCACGGAGGGCCGCGACCGGCGTGCTCATGCGCGCTTTTCCCAGAGCGCCATGCCGGGCGGGCCCCAGGGGCGCAGCGGCAGGCCGGGCGGCAGCGAATCGGTCGTCCCCAGCCCCAGCAGCCCGCCCGGCCGCAGCCGGCCGACGAGGCCGGTCACGACCCGCACCCGCGCGGGTGCGGTCAGATAGATCAGGACGTTGCGGCACAGCGCCAGATCGAGCGGCGCCGTATCCAAGGGCAGGTCCAGCAGCGAGGCGCGGCGGAAGGCGACCATCTCGCGCAGCGCCGCCAGCGGCCGCACGAGGCCGGCCTCGGCCAGGAACATCGGCTGCCAGGTGTCGGGCACGTCGCGCAGCGGGTCGGGCGGCGCGGGGCCATAGGCCGCGGCCTCGGCCAGGGCCAGCGCCGGGCGGCAGAGGTCGATGCCCAGCACCCGCCCCTCCCGCGCGCCCCGTTGCAGCAGCAATGCCGCGAGGCTCCAGGCCTCCTCGCCCGAGGCGCAGCCGGCCGAAAGCAGCAGCGGCGCTGGCCCGGCCGTCTCCAGCCAGGCCCCGATCGCCAGCATCTGCGCCGGGTGCCGGAACAGCCGCGTCTCCTGCACCGTCACGCCATCCAGCACCCCGGCCCAGCCGGGATGGTCGAGCCGGACCTGACGCGGGTCGGCGGCCGCGAGCACCGCCGGCGGCAGCCGCGCGATTCGCCCGCGAAGCACCGAGTCGGCCTTCAACCCGGCCAGACGCGCCAGCGCATCCAGCAAAGCGGGAAGGCGCCACTCGTCGGCGGCCCGCCGCGCGACGATCGCGCCCGGCGGGCCGGCAGGATCAGCCGGCGGCGATGGCTTCGGCCCGTGTCGCATAGGAGGGGATGATGCGGTCGAAGCCGCTGATCTCGAAGACCTCCCGCACCGCCGGCTGCAAGGCGCAGACGGAGAACTTCACGCCCGCCGACTGGGCCTGCTTGGCCGTCTTGAGCAGCACGCGCAGCCCGGCGGAAGAGACGTAACGCACCGCCTCCAGATCGACGATCAGCGGCCCGGCGCCGAGCAGCGCCAGCAGCTTCGTCTCGGCCTCGGCCGCCGTCGCGGTGTCCAGCCGGCCATCGATGGCGGCGACCATGGCCGCGCCCGCGCGTGTTTCGACGATTTGCATCGGTTGCCCCTCGGAGGAAATTCCACCGCACTATCGCCGCCGCCGGGGCGGCGCGCCAGCCCGCCCGACGCATTGGTGCGGGCCGCGCCGGCGGGCTTGCCGCATCTCGCCCGAGGCGGCAGGCTCCGCCAACTTCGGGACAGCAGACCATGCGACAGACGCTCTCGCTCGCGGGCCTCGTGATGCTGCTCATGCTGGCCTCCGCGGGGGTCGGGCTCTTCGCGCTCGACCGCTCCCGCGACGACCATCTCCAGGCCGTCCATGGCCTCGCCGCCCTGACCGAGCAGCGCGACAACGCCCGCCAGATCGAGGTCGCCTTCAAGGTCCAGGTGCAGGAGTGGAAGAACATCCTGCTGCGTGGCTACGACCCGGCGCTGCGGGCGCGGTACCAGGCCGCCTTCGCGGAGCGGCGGGCCGATGTCGCGGTGGGACTCGCGGCACTGGCCGGCACGCCTGAGGCCGGGCGGCTCGCCGCCGCCCATGCCGTGCTGGGGCAGGCCTATGACGCGGCCCTGGCCAGCGCCGACCTGACCACGGCCGAGGGCGTGCGCGCCGCCGATGCCGCCGTGCGGGGTGCGGACCGCGAGGTGCAGGAGCAGCTCGACGGCCTCGCCGAGGCCCTGGGCGAGGCCCATCGCGACGCCGCCATGGCGATGGAGGAGCGGCTGACCGACCGCTATGAGGAAACGCGGCACTTGCTGCTCGTCGTCACCCTCGCCGGGCTGCTGGCGACGCTGATCCTGCTGGGCCTGCTCGCGCGCCGCCGTCGCTGATGGACCTCGCCGCGACGTTGCTGGGCGGCCTCGGGCTGTTCTTCCTTGGCGCCAAGGCGCTGAGCGCCGGCCTCTCCGGGCTGACCGACCGGCGGCTGCGGGCCGGGCTCGCCGCCATCACCTCCCGCCCCGGCGGCACGGCGGCGGCGGGGGTGGTGCTCGGGGTGGTGACGCAATCCTCGGCGGCGGCGACCTTCATCGCGGCCTCCATGGTCGCGGGCGGGATGCTGCCGGCGCAGCGCGCGCTCGGGGTGGTGCTCTGGGCCGGGCTCGGGACCGCGGCGCTGGTGCTGCTCGCGGCCTTCGACCTGCGGCTCGCCGCCCTGTGGCTGCTGGCGGTCGCGGGGATCGGGGCGACCTTCGGCATCGGCCGCATGGGCCAGGGCCGGGCGCTGATGGGGATGCTGGCCGGGCTCGGGCTGCTGCTGCTGGGGCTCGCTCTGATCAAGGCGGGGGCGGCGCCGCTGGGTGCCTCGGCGCTGATGCGCGAGGTCGCGCGCTTCGCCGGCGAGGCGCTGCTGCCGGCCGCCATCGCCGGGGTGGTGGTGACGCTGATGGTGCAATCGGCCTCCACGGTCACCATCCTGGCCCTCACCCTGTCCTCCGCCGGGCTGCTGACCGAGCCGCAGATGGTGATGGTGGTGCATGGCGCCTTCCTCGGCTCGGGGCTCGCGATTCTGCTGCTGGGCGGGGCGGGGCCGATCCGGCGCCTCGGGCTCTGGCAGGCGCTGGCGCGCGGGCTCGGCACCACGGTTTTCGCGGGGATCTACCTTGCCGAATACTGGGGCGGGGTTCCGCTGTTGCAATCGGCCCTGGCCGGGGTGCACGACCCCCAGGCCCGTGCCGGGGTGATGTTCGCCCTGTTGCAGGGCGGGACGGCGTTGCTCGCCACCCCCTTCGCCGGGATCGGCGGCCGGTTGATCGACCGGCTGCTGCCGCCCTCCCCGGCCGAGGCGCTGGCGCGGCCGGCCTTCCTGTTCGAGGAGGCGGCCGAGGACCCGCCGACGGCACTCGACCTCGTCGCCCGCGAACAGGCGCGGCTGGCGGCCGCCCTGCCCGATCTGCTGGACCATCTGCGCGAGGATGGCGGGCGCGGGGCCGGCAATGCCGAGGGGCTGCGCGCGCTGGAGGGCGAGATCGCCCGCTTCATGACCGGGCTGCTCGGGCGCGGACTGCAAGGCGAGACCCTGGCGCGCGCGATGGCGCTGGAGCAGGCGCTCGGCCACCAGGGCGCGCTGCGGAGCACGCTGGAGGAATTCAGCGCCGAGGCCGCGACCGCGCATGCCTCGCTGCGCCCGATCCTGGCGCGGCTGGCCGAGGCGCTGCATCTGCTGCTGCTGCAATATGCCGAGGCGACCGATGATGCCGCCGAGGCCGCGACCCTGGTCACGCTGACCGAGGACCGCGGGCCGAGCATGGCGGCGCTGCGCCGCCGCGCGGCGCAGGCGAGCCCGGCCCCGGAGGCCCAGGCCGCGCTGATGCGGGCGACCGCGCAGACGGAGCGCGCGGTCTGGCTGCTCCGCCGCCTCGCACTCCCCCTCGCGGCCTGACGCGTCAGACCCGTTCGACGATCATCGCGATGCCCTGGCCGACGCCGATGCACATGGTCGCGAGCCCGTAGCGGCCCTGGCGGCGGTGGAGTTCGGCCACCACCGTCTGCACCAGCCGCGCGCCGCTCATCCCCAGCGGATGGCCGAGCGCGATGGCCCCGCCATTCGGATTCACGAGGTCGCTGTCATCCGCGAGACCAAGGTCGCGGGTCACCGCCAGCGCCTGGGCGGCGAAGGCCTCATTCAGCTCGATCACCGCCATGTCCGCCAGCGACAGCCCGGCCTTGGCCAGCACCGCGCGCACCGCGGGGGCCGGGCCGAAGCCCATGATGCGCGGCGCGACGCCGGCCGCCGCGACCGCGACGACGCGGGCGCGGGGGACGAGGCCGAAGCGGCCGGCGGCGGCCCCGCTCGCCACCAGCATGGCGCAGGCGCCGTCATTCACGCCGCTCGCATTGCCGGCGGTGACGCTGCCGCCCTCCTTGCGGAAGGGGGTGCCGAGCTTGCCCAGCGCCTCCAGCGTGGTCTCCGGGCGGGGATGCTCGTCGCGGTCCACCACGATCGGGTCGCCCTTGCGGCGGGGGATGGTGACGGGGACGATCTCCTCGGCGAAGATGCCGGCGGCCTGGGCGCGGCCGGCACGCTGCTGCGAGCGCCAGGCGAAGGCATCCTGGTCGGCACGGCTGACCTGGAACTGCTGGGCGACGTTCTCCGCCGTCTCAGGCATGGAATCGACGCCGTGCCTGGCCTTCATCGCCGGGTTCACGAAGCGCCAGCCGATGGTGGTGTCGTAGATCTCGGCCTGGCGGGAAAACGCCTCGGTCGCCTTGCCCTGGACGAAGGGCGCGCGGGTCATGCTCTCGACCCCGCCCGCGATCATGAACTCGGCGTCCCCGGCGCGGATAGCGCGGGCGGCGATGCCGACCGCATCCATGCCCGAGCCGCAGAGCCGGTTCACCGTGCTGCCGCCGATGCTGTCGGGCAGCCCGGCCAGCAGCAGCGCCATGCGGGCGACGTTGCGGTTGTCCTCGCCGGCCTGGTTGGCGCAGCCGTAGATCACATCCTCGACCGCGGCCCAGTCCACGCCGGGGTTGCGCGCCATCAGCGCCTTCAGCGGCACGGCCCCCAGGTCGTCGGCACGGACGGCGGCGAGTGCCCCGGCATAGCGGCCGATGGGCGTGCGAACGGCGTCGCAGATGAAGGCATCGGACATGGCTTGGTTCCCCCGGGATAGAGATGTCCAGGGAGGACAAGCGCGTTTTTGCCTCGCCGCCAAGGGGGGCGCCAAGGAGGACGGGTCAACGCGCCAGCGCGAACCGCCCCGAAACCGCACCGATTCCCGCCACCAGCGCGACCGCGGCGCCGTGCCAGACCAGGATCATCAGCACCGCATCCAGATGGTGGAACAGCGACAGCCCGGCGGAGGACAGCGCCGCCGCCGCGAGCCCGGCGAGCGCCGCGACCGGGCCGGGGCGCAGGCTCGCGCCATCCTTCAGCAAATAGAGCAGCACCGCGAGCAGCGGCACGCCGAGTCCGACGATGAAGCCCATGCAGTGCCAGGAGGTGCCGAGCGTCAGCGCCGCCGCCCCCAGCCGCGCGATATCCGCAAGGCAGCCCCAGCCCAGCCCCGCCAGCCAGACCACCACCGCCGGCAGCGGCAGCAGCGCCCAGGCTTCGGAGCGCCCGGGCTCGGCCAGCCGCGCCGCCGCCAAGGCCGCCAGCACCCCGGCCAGCACGGAGGCGATCCACTGGATCTGTTCGGACGGCATCAGCATGCGTTCGTGGATATCCGGCCGGAAGCCGTACCAGGCGACCGCGCCGGTGATCAGGGTCACGGCGAGCAGCAGCCAGAACATCGCCCGCCGCCAGGGGACGACCGGCTGCACCGGGGTCAGATCGGCGGCCAGGGTCGCGATCATCTCGTCAGTCTCCATCTCGCCCTCCCCCCGGTGATGCGCCCAGACGTTTTCTCAAACTCGCCATCGCCCGATGCGTCGCGACCTTCAAGGCCCCGACCGAAAGCCCCGACCGGGCCGCGGCCTCGGCCAAAGGCAGGTTCTCCAGCTTGGCCAGCCGCAAGGCGGTGCGCTGGCTCTCCGGCAATTCGGAAATCGCGACGCGAAGCTGATGCGCCGCCGAGGCGGCCTCGCCATCCTCCCCGGCCGAGGCCAGGGTCTCGGCGAGCGGCGCCAGATCGACCTCGCGCCCTTGGCGGCGCCCCTCGCGCCGGGCGACGTCGATGGCGCGGCGGTCGGCGATGGCGGCGAGCCAGGGCCGCAGCGGCCGCTCCGGGTCCCAGGTATGGCGCAGGCGATGGATGCTCAGCAGCGTGTCCTGCACCGCATCCTCGATGGAGGAAGGCTCGCGCAGCCGCCGGCGGGCGACACCGCGCAGATAAGGGACGCAGGCGCGCAGCACCGCCGTATAGGCGGCGCCATCGCCCGCCTGAGCGGCCACCATCCAGACTTCCCAGGCGCCGGCCTCATCTCGCATGGCGGCCACACTAGCGGGCATCGGCATCCTGCACAGCCCGGCGCCGATGGCCATGCTCATGGCGTTTCGCTCCGATTTCGATGCTGTTGTTTCGCCGCCACGGCCCGCGTGGTTACGGCCGTAACCACGCCTGGGGATCAGGCGAACCAGGGCATATGGCTGACACTGGATGCCGAAGATGCCGCTGCCCCACCCCTGGCCCCGCCGCCTGTCCTGGATCCCGGCGATCTGGATCGCCTGGGAATACGGCTACTATTTGCAGTTCAAGCTGCCGGGCGCCGAAGGATCGGTGTTTCTTTTCACCATATTGTCCGATTGGCTCGGCACCCCGGGCGGCGAGAAGCCATTTCGCCTCTTCGTCGCCTCGATGGAGATCATCGCCTCGATCCTGGTGCTCATCCCGCAGACGCGGGTGCCGGGGGCGCTGTTCTCGCTCGGCATCATCAGCGGGGCGATCTTCTTCCATGTCGTGAGCCCGCTCGGCATCGACCCCTACAATGACGGCGCGACGCTGTTCATCGAGGCCTGCGTCACCTGGGTCGCCTCGCTGTCCATCCTCGTGCTGCTGCGGGGGCAGATCCCGCTGTGGATCGACCGCCTGCGCGGGCTGGTGCCGGGGCGCCACCATGCGTGAGGCGGCGGCGATGGCGGTGCCCAAGGCGCCGGGGCGCGACGGGCGGCTCGATGCGCTGCGCGGCTATCTGCAACTCGTGATCTTCGCCTCGCATTCCTACGGCTCCTTCATCGGCGCCTGGCTGATCCCCGCGGCCTGGGGCCTGTCGGACAGCAGCGAGCAGTTCCTGTTCCTCTCGGGCCTCGCCTTGGGCAGCGTCTTCTCGCGCAAGCGGGCGCGGGACGGGCTCCGCGCGGCACTGCTGGATCTGGGGCTGCGGATCGTGCGGCTGTGGCGCACGCATCTGGTCGTGTTCAGCGGCTTCGCGCTGATGGTGCTGAGCGTCTCGCTGCTGCTCGGCATGCCGAGCGAGGTCGAGCGGATGGGCTTCGGGCATCTGCTGCACAACCCGCTGAGCGGCTTCGCGGGGGCGGCGGTGCTGCTCTACCAGCCGAATTTTCAGGAAATCCTCCCGGTTTTCATCTGGTGCATGATGTTGCTGCCGGGCTTCGTGCTGCTGCTCGCGCGGGCGGGGGGCCTGGCGCTGATCCTGCCCGTCCTGCTCTGGGGCGCGGTGCAGCTCTGGGGCTGGAACCTGCCCTCGCTCGGCGGCAGCGGGATCGGCTTCAACCCCCTGGCCTGGCAGATCCTGTTCATGACCGGGGCCTGGATCGGGCGGCGGGCGCTGTTCGGCGCCGGGCCGCTGCCGGGGACGAAATGGATCACCGCCGCCGCCATCCTGGTGCTGGCGGGCGGGCTGTGGTTCCGGCTGATCGAGCACGGCTTTCTGGCCGGGCCGGCGCCGGGCCTGGGCGCGCTGACGGCCAAGGACAGCCTGGGGCCGCTGCGACTGCTGCATGCCTTCGCCACCTCCTGGATCGCGGTGCGGGTGCTGCCGGCGGCCGGGGCGGCGATCTGGCGGCATCCGCTGTCGGGCGCGCTCGGCCGCATCGGGCGGCACAGCCTGATGGTCTTCTGCGTCGGCCTCTTCCTGTCCTATGCGGCGGCGACGCTGTTCCGCACCACGGGCCATGGTTGGGGGCCGATGCAGCCCTTCGTGCTGGATGTCGTGCTGATCGGGGCCGGCACGTTGCTGCTGTCGCGCCTTGCCCGCTGGTTGGATCGCGCGCCGGAAGGCGCCGGGCGTCCGATGAAGGCGCCACCAAGCGCAGTAAGAACCGCATGAAAAAAGTAACGTGAGTTCCTATCACCACCTAATGGTTGTCTTGTGGATTTGACCAACATATCGTTACCACTTATTAATTGACGATCTCCTGCACCCGCTGCTTTCATTGCGGAAGCAGCGGGAGATGTGCGCGATGTCCGGTACTCTGCCACTCGTCGAGGTCCGCGATATCGTCGTCGGTGAGAAGGATGGCCTGGCGACCTTTGTCTTCGCCCTGAACGCGGCCTCCGCCAACCAGACCAGCATCCGCTATTCCTGGGACTACGGCACCGCCGGCAGCCAGGATTTCGGGTCATTCACCGGGACGATCACCTTCGCCGCCGGCGAGACCAGCAAGAGCATTCAGGTCGCGATCACCGATGATGCCATCATCGAGGAGCCTGAATCCTTTCACCTCACTCTGGGCACGCCGGTCGGCCTTGGCCTTGCGCGCACCTCGGCCACCGCCACCATCCTCGACAACGACCGCACCGACCGGGCGCCGCTGGTTTCCGTCACCGATACCGCGGTCAATGAATCCGACGGCTTCGCCTATTTCGTGGTGACGCTGGACCGCGCGGCGGGGGCGCCGGTCACCGTGGCCTTCCAGACCGCCAATGGCTCCGCCACCGCCGGGGCCGATTTCACCACGACCCAGGGCTCGATCGTCTTCGCCCCGGGCGAGACCGCCAAGACCATCGCCGTCCCGCTGCTGAACGATGCGGCGATCGAGTCGGATGAGAGCTTCGACCTCATCCTGACCGGCGTCACCGGCCCCGCCGGCACCGCTTTGGCCGATGCCCGCGGCACCGCCACCCTCTCACGCTCGGACGCGACCCCGGTATCGCTGCCGATGCTGACGGTCGATGATGTGTCCATCTCCGAGGGCAGCGAGCTGAATGCCCTCACCTTCGTCTTCCGGCTCAGCGCGCCCTCGGCCAACCAGACCAGCGTCCGGTATTCCTGGGATTACGGCACCGCCGGCAGCCAGGATTTCCAGGGCTTCAGCGGCACCATCACCTTCGCCCCGGGCGAGACCTCCAAGACCATCCTGGTCTCGGTCCTCGACGACGCCCTGGCCGAAATGCCGGAGACCTTCCACATCACCCTCGGCACGCCGGTCGGGCTGGTGCTGAGCCAGGGCTGGGCGACGGCCACGATCATCGACAATGACCGCACGGACCGCGCGCCGCTGGCCTCGGTCGGCGACACCGGGGTCAATGAATCCGACGGCTTCGCGCATTTCGTCATCACCCTGGACCGCGCCGCGACCACACCCGTCGTGGTGAATTACCAGACCGCGAATGGCACCGCCGCCGCGGGGACGGATTTCCTGGCCAAGCAGGGCACGGTGGTCTTCGCCCCCGGCGAGACCAGCGCGACCGTCGCGGTGCAGATCCTCGACGAGGGCGCCGCCGAGGCGGATGAGACCTTCGATCTGGTGCTGACCGGCATCTCCGGCCCCGCCGGCACCGCGCTGGCCGACGCACGCGGCACCGCGATCATCGCGCGCTCCGATACGGGGCCGCTGTCGCTGCCTTTGCTCACGGTGGACGACGTCTCCGTCTCCGAGACCAACGAAGCCGGCACCGTGACCTTCCTGTTCCGGCTGAGCGCGCCCTCCGCCAACCAGACCAGCGCCACCTATTCCTGGGATTACGGCACCGCCGGCAGCCAGGATTTCGGCGGCTTCTCCGGCACCATCGTCTTCGCCCCGGGCGAGACCCTCAAATCCGTCCAGGTCAACGTCATCGACGATGCCGTGGCGGAGGGGCCGGAGACCTTCCGCCTCACGCTCGGCTCGCCCACGGGCCTGGTCCTCGGCCGCAGCTCGGCCACGGCCACCATCATCGACAATGACCGGAACGAGCGGCCGCCGCTGGTCTTCGTGACCGACACCACCGTCAATGAATCCGATGGCTTCGCGCATTTCGCCCTCACCCTGGACCGCGCCGCGACCACGCCGGTCACGGTGAATTTCCAGGCCGCGACTGGCTCGGCCGTCGCCGGGCAGGATTTCGTCCCGACCCAGGGCTCCGTCGTCTTCTCCCCGGGCGAGACCAGCGCCACCGTCTCGGTGCACCTGCTCGACGATGCCATCGCCGAGGGCGAGGAGCGCTTCGACCTGCTGCTGACCGGTGCCAGCGGCACCCCCGGCATCGCCGTGGCCGATGGCCGCGGCAGCGCCCTGATCTCGCGCTCGGACACCGCGCCGGTTTCGCTGCCCACGCTGAGCGTCGATGACGTCACCGTTGCCGAGAACGGCCCGAACGGCACCGTGACCTTCGTCTTCCGGCTCAACGCCACCTCCGCCAGCCAGAGCAGCGTCCGCTATTCCTGGGACTATGGCACCGCCGGCAGCCAGGATTTCGAGGGCTTCTCCGGCACCATGGTCTTTGCGCCGGGCGAGACCTCCAGGGCCGTGCAGGTCAACATCATCGACGATGCCCTGTCCGAGCAGCCCGAGACCTTCCTCCTCACCCTCGGCAGCGCGACCGGTCTCGTGCTCGCCCGCACCTCGGCGACCGCGACGATCATCGACAACGACACCCCGGGCGCCGCACTGGCCTATGGGCCGGGCGATGATGTCTATGTGCTGCCCAATGCCGGCACGCCGGTCACCGAACTGCCGGGCGGTGGCATCGACACCATCGTCATCGCCGAAAGCATCGGCCTGCCCGCGAATGTCGAGAACCTCACGCTGTATGGCACCGGGGCCGCGAATGGCGACGGCAATGAGCTCGACAATTACCTGCGCGGCAATGATGCGGCGAATGTGCTGCGCGGTTTCGGGGGCAATGACACGCTGGATGGCGGGCTCGGCGCCGACCGGCTGGAGGGCGGGGCCGGGAACGACACCTACTTCGTCAACAACGCCGCCGTCGTGGTGGTCGAGGCGCTGGGCGGAGGGCATGACGTCATCTCCGCCACCGTCTCCTATACCGCGCCGATCGAGGTCGAGGATCTGTTCCTTGCCGGATCGGGCGATATCTCGGCCACCGGCAATGGGCTGGCCAATCTGCTGATCGGCAATGCGGGCAACAATCTGCTCGGCGGCCTCGGCGGCAATGACACGCTGCTCGGCGCCGCCGGCAATGACACGCTCAATGGCGGCGATGGCTTCGATGTCGTGGACCTTACCGGCATCGGGCGGCGGGGCAGCGGCTTCGCCCTCTCCGGCGGTACGCTCACCCATACCCATGGCGCGGAGGTGGAGCAGTATATCGGCATCGAGGAGATCCGCTTCGCCGATGGCCGCGTCGTGCTCGATGCGGCCGACCCGGCGGCGCAGGTGCTGCGGCTCTACCAGGCGGGGCTGGGGCGCGGGCCGGACCAGGGCGGGCTGAATTTCTGGATCGGCCATCTGCAACATGGCACGGGCAATCTCGGCAGCCTGGCGCAGGGCTTCCTCGGCAGCGACGAGTTCGCGGCCCGCTTCGGCACCGGCCTGTCCAACGCCGCCTTCGTCGATACGCTCTACCACAATGTCCTCGGGCGCGGCCCCGATGTGGGCGGGCAGACCTATTGGGAGGGCGTGCTCGGCGCCGGCGTGCCGCGCGCGGATGTGTTGGTCTCCTTCTCCGAAAGTCCCGAGAACAAGCAGCTCACCGCCCCCAGCGTGGCGGCCGGCATCTGGGACCTGAACGAGAACGCGGCCGTGGTGGCGCGCATCTACGACACGGTGTTCGGGCGGCTGCCCGATGTCGGCGGGCTCTCCTTCTGGCGCGACGCCTTGGATGCGGGCGCGATCTCGCAGCGGGAGGTCGCTGCCTCCTTCGTGGGATCGCCGGAGTTCCAGGCGAAATACGGCGCGCTGGGCAACCAGGATTTCGCCGCCGCCCTCTATGTGAACACGCTGGACCGCGCGCCGGATGCGGGCGGGCTGGCCTATTGGACCAACACGCTGAACGCCGGCGTGCCGCGCGTCGATGTCGTCCTCGATTTCAGCGAAAGCCCGGAACATGTGGCGCTGACCGCCCCCTCGGTGATCAGCGAATCCCCTGCCTCCTACGGCATCCTTTTCGTCTGACCGCTCAGCGGGCGCGCAGCAGGAACAGCGCCCCGCAGGCCAGGAGCGCGAGGCCCGCGGAGAGCCACAGCGCCCCCACGCCATAACCCGCGATCAGCAGCCCGAACACGACCGGGGACGCCGCCTGCGCAAGCCGCGCGGGGATCGAGAGCAGCCCGGTGCGGGCGCCGTAGCCCCCTGCCCCGAAGATCGCCAGCGGCAGCGTGCCCTTGGCGATGGTCAGCATGCCATTGCCCGCGCCATGCAGCAGCGCGAAGCCCGCCGCCCCCGGCGCCCCAAGCGCCGCCAGGGTCAGCGCCCCCAGCGGATGCGTCAGCGTGGCGATCCGCGCCGCGACCAGCGGGTGGAAGCGCCGCAACAGGCTGAACTCCACCACCCGCGCGCCGACCTGGGCCGGACCGATCAGGGCGGCGGCCAGCACCGCCGCCGCCGGGCTCGCCCCCGCGGCCGAGAACAGCCCCGGCAGATGCGCCCCGATCGCCCCGGCATTGAAGGCCGCGACGGCGAAGACGAAGGCCAGCAGCCCCATGGCGTGCTTCGGCGGTGGCGCCCGGGGCGGCGCCGCGGCGGCCGGGCTGCTGCCGGCCAGCGGCATCTCGGCGCGCGGCAGCGACAGATAGAGCGGCAGGCAGATCAGCACCTGCACCCCGGCCCAGCCGATACAGGCCCCGCGCCAGCCGAAGGCCTCCAGCAGCAGCGCGCTGACCGGCCAGCCGATGGTGCTGGCAAAGCCGGCGAAGAGGGTGATGCCGGTGATCTTGCCCCGCGCCTCGGCGCCATAGAGCCGCGCCAGGGTCGCGAAGGCGGGGTCATACAGCCCCATGGCCATGCCCAGCCCCATCACCGCCCAGCCGAGTATCAGCCCGACCAGCCCGCCCGCCCCCGCCAGGATCAGTAACCCCGCCGCCAGCACCAGGCTGGAGGCCGCCAGCACCCCACGCCCGCCGCTGTGGTCGATGACCCGCCCGACGACCGGCCCCACCACCGCGCCGAGCAGCAAGGCCCCGGAAAACGCCGCGAACACCGCCGATGGCGGCAGGCCGAGGCTCTCGGCCATCGGCGCCGCCAGGATCGCCGGCAGGTAATAGGAACAGGCCCAGGCCAGGGTCTGGGCGGTGCCGAGGGCGATGACGACGGTGGTCGTGCGCGCGATCATGACGGGACAGTAAGGAGCATGGCGCATCCTCCCGCCGGCTCGGGGAATCGTCCATCCCACCGCGCTATCTCTGGTCAAAGATAGCGGTGCTGTTCTAGGCTGCGGGACATGCGCAAGATCCTCCTCGCCCTCCTCCTGCTTGCCGGCCTCGCCGGCCCCCGTCCTGCCGCGGCCCAGGCGCCGCCGCTGACCGTTTTTGCAGCGGCCAGCCTCGCGGATGGCATGCGGGCGCTCGCCCCGCTCTGGGCGGCGGCGGGCCATGCGCCGCTGCGGGTCTCGCTGGCCGCGTCCTCGACCCTGGCACGGCAGATCGAACAGGGGGCGCCGGCGGATGTCTTCGCCTCGGCCGATGAGGCCTGGATGGATTGGGCCGCCGCACGCGACCTGATCGACCCGGCGACGCGGCGCACCGCCCTCGGCAACAGCCTGGTGCTGGTGGCACCCGCCGGCGGCACGCGGCAGGTCACGCTGGCCGAGGGGCTGGACTGGGCGGCCCTGCTTGGGCCGCGCGGGCGGCTGGCCGTCGGTGATCCCGCGCATGTCCCGGCCGGGCGCTATGCGCAGCAGGCGCTGACGGCACTCGGCGCCTGGCCCGTGGTCGAACCGCGCCTGGCCCGGGCCGAGAATGTGCGCGCCGCGCTGCTGCTGGTGGAACGCGGCGAGACCCCGTTCGGCGTCGTCTATGCGACCGACGCCTATGCGACTGACGCCGGCGCCGGGGTGCGGGTGGTCGGCACCTTCCCGGCCAGCAGCCACACCCCCATCACCTATCCCTTCGCGGTGACGCGCCGCGCCGCGGGCAATCCGGAGGCGCTGGCCCTGGCGGCCTTCCTGACCGGCGAACAGGCGGCCCCGGTCTGGCGCCGCCTCGGCTTCACCCTGGCGCAGGAGTGACGCCTGAGGAATGGCAGGCGGTTGGCCTGTCGCTGTCGGTCGCGCTGCGCTCCGTCGCTTTGGCCCTGCCGGTCGGCATCCTGCTGGCCTGGATCCTGTCGCGCCGGCGGTTCTGGGGCCGGCCCTTGCTCGATGCCATCGTGCATCTGCCGCTGGTGGTGCCGCCCGTCGTGGTGGGCTGGGGGCTGCTGATGCTGTTCGGGCTGCGTGGCCCCTTCGGCGCCTGGCTGGATGACTGGTTCGGGGTGCGGCTGGTGTTCTCGCTGGAGGGCGCGGCGCTGGCCACCGCGGTGATGTCCCTGCCCCTCGTGGTCCGCAGCGTGCGCCTGTCGCTGGAGGCTGTGGACCAGGGGCTGGAACAGGCCGCCGCGACCCTCGGCGCGCGGCGCATCGACCGATTCTTCACGATCACCTTGCCGCTGATGGCGCCGGGGGTGCTGGCGGGCGGGATCACCGCCTTTGCCGCGGGGCTCGGGGAATTCGGCGCGGTGATCACCTTCGCCGGCAATGTGCCGGGTGAGACGCAGACCCTGCCGCTCGCCATCTATGCCGCGATCCAGACCCCGGGCGGCGAGGCGGCGGCGGCGCGGATGGCGGGGCTGTCCTTCGCGCTGGCGCTGGCCGGGCTGCTGCTGGCCGAGGCGATGCATCGCGCCCTCTCCCGCGCCATCGGGCGCGGGTGATGCTGCGCGTCGCGATCGGGCACCGGTTTCCGGGTGGGATGGCGCTCGACATCGGGTTTTCCGCGCCCGGCGGGGTGACGGTGCTGTTCGGCCCCTCGGGGGCGGGGAAATCCTCCGTGCTGTTGGCGATCGCGGGGCTGCTGCGGCCGGAACGGGCCGAGATCCGGCTGGACGACTTGGCGCTGCACCAATTGCCGGCCGAGGCGCGGCGGGCAGGCGTGGTGTTCCAGGAGGCCCGGCTGTTCCCGCATATGAGCGTGCGGCGCAACCTGCTGTTCGGGCTGCGCCGGGCGCCGCGCGGCGCCGAGGGCCCCTCGCCCGAGGCGGTGATCGGGCTGCTGGGGCTGGACGGGCTGCTCGACCGCCGGCCGCAGCGCCTGTCGGGCGGCGAGCGGCAGCGGGTGGCGCTCGGCCGCGCGCTGCTGTCGCGGCCGCGGCTGCTGCTGATGGATGAGCCTCTGGCCTCGCTCGACCTGCCGCGCCGGGCGGAGATCCTGCCCTTCCTCGAATCCCTGGTCGCGACCGCCGGGCTGCCGGTGGTTTACGTCACCCATGCGCTGGAGGAGGCCGACCGGCTGGCCGATCATCTGGTGCTGATCGAGGCCGGGCGCGTCGTCGCCGAAGGCCCGCCCGAGGCGCTTTCCGCCCGCACCGATCTGGCCCTGCTGGCGGGGCGGCGCGATGCCGGGGTGCTGCTGCGCGCGAGCATCGCGGGGCATGACGCGGCACGGGGGCTGACGCGGATCGCGGTCGGGGACCAGATGTTGACGGTGCCGCTGCGGCCGGAGCCCGCGGGCAGCCCCTTGCGGCTGCGGCTGCGCGCGCGCGACGTGGCGGTGGCGACCGCGCCGCCACACGGGCTGGCGGCGCATTCGGTGCTGGCGGCGCGGCTCGTCGGCATCGCCCCGGCCGGGCCGGCAGAGGTGTTCCTGACCCTGCATGCCGGCAGCGTCACCTTGCTGGCGCGGACCCCGCGCCATGCGGTGGCGGCGCTGGATCTGGTGCCGGGGCGCGACCTCTGGGCGCTGGTCCGGGTGGGCGCGCTGGATCACGGCGCGGGGTAGCGCCGGGACCGCCCGGCGCCGCCGCGCTCAGCCCGCGTTGAACACGCCGAGCGTATTGCCGACGGTGAGCATGGTCGCCTGCACATCGTCGCAGAGCTTGCCGAAGGGCGCACCGGCCAGCCCATCGGCGGGGAAGCCGTTCTCCGCCGCGAAGGCCTGGAACTCGGGCGAGAGCACCGCCTTGCGGAAGCCTTCCGTGAGCCTGGCCGCGATCGCGGGCGGCAGGCCGGCGGGGGCGGCGAGATAGGTCATCTGGGTGATCGGCCCATAGGGGAAGATGTCGATGCCGGCCTCGCCGAAGGTCGGCACATCCGGCAACTGCGACAGCCGCGCCGGGGCGAAGGTGCCGAGCGGGCGCAGCTGGCCCTCGCGGATATAGCTCATGGTCTCGTTGGGCTTCAGGATCACCGAGTCGATATGGCCGCCGAGCACATCGGCCACCGCCCGCGATCCGCCCGGATAGCCGGAGAAGATGTAGTCGGCACCCAGCGCCTTCGCCATCACGACGGAGAAGATATGGCTGACGGTGCCGCGCGTGCCGGAGACACCGACGCTCATCCCGCCCTGCTTCTCGCGGAAGGCGGCGAGGTAGGAGGCCAGATCGTGCCAGGGCGAACGCGCCGAGACCAGCAGCAGCATCGGATCTTCGGAGATGCGCACGAGGTTGGTGAAATTCTCGTTGCGCAGGGTGATCGTCCCTGAGGCCATCAGCGCGAGGATGCTCGTGGAGGCAAGGCCGACCGTGTAGCCGTCCGGCCGCGCCGAGGCGACGCGCTGCAGGCCCACGACGCTGCTGCCGCCCGGCGCATTGTCCACGATGGTGTGCAGCCCTTCCGCGGCCAGCATCGGCTGCAGCCGGCGGCCGATGATGTCCGTGCCGCCGCCGGCCGCCCAAGGGACGACCAGTCGGATCTCGCGGCTGGGGAAGCTCTGCGCCATGGCGCCTGAGGCGGCGAGGAGTGCAGGGGCCGCCAGAAGGCGGCGGCGGGTTGTCTCGAACATTGCTTGGTTCCTCCTGTTTTTTTCGTTGGGACGCCGCGGGATTGCCCGCGTCAGACGTAACCGGGGCCGGGAATGCCGGGGTAGCGGCGCAGGAAAGCCTCATCGACCTCGACGCCGAGGCCTGGCCCCTCGTTGGGGCGCACCGTGCCATCCGCGGCGACCGTGTAGGCGGGCGTGACGAGTTCCTCGCGCAGCGGGTTGTCGAGCGCGCAATCGGCCTCGAAATAGCCGGGGTTCTCGATCGCGCTCATGACATGCAAGGTCGCCGCCATGCAGAGCCCGGCGCTGGAATGGCAATGGATCGGCAGCTTCCAGGCCGAGGCCATGGCGGCGATCCGCATCGTCTCGGTGACGCCGCCGGTCTTGGAGATATCCGGCTGCAGGATGCTGATGCTGCCGTCCTCGATCAGCCGGTGGAATTCGAAGCGGGTGTAGTGGTTCTCCCCGGCCGCGAGCGGCACCGCGGGGGCCAACTGGCGCGCCTCGCGGTAGCTGCGGTGGTCATGCGCGGGGAAGGGTTCCTCCAGCCAGCCGACGCGGGCGGCGGCGAAGGCCGGCAGGATCTGGCGGGCATCGGCCATGGAATAGCCGGTATTCGCATCGGTCAGGATCACGAGCCTGGGAAAGGCGGCACGCACCGCCTCGACGCGGGCGATGTCGCGCTCCGGGCTGTCGCCCACGCGCAGCTTCACCGCGGTATAGCCCTGGGCGACGAAGCCCCGCACCTCCTCGACCAGCGAGGCCGGCTCCTGGTAGCCGAGCGAGATGCCGCCGACATAGGCGGGGATGGCACGCGAGGCGCCGCCGAGCAGCCTGTAGAGCGGCCAGCCCACAGCCTTGCCGCGAATGTCCCAGAGCGCGGTGTCGAGCCCGCTCATCGCCATCGCGCAGGCCGCCCCCATGCCGTGGCTGCCGAGCTGGAACTTGTAGACCTTGGCCCAGATGCCGACGACGTCGCTCGCATCCATGCCGAGCACGAGGTCGCGCAGCGTGGTCTGGATCAGCGTGCCGATCGCCAGATGCGCGCGGCCGTGGTGGCTCTCGCCCCAGCCGACCAGCCCGCCCGCGGTGGTGACCTTCACGACGACGGCGTCGCGCTTCACCTGGCGGCCGATGCCGAGGGTCACCTGCCGGTGCGGCGGGACGGGAACGCTGATGGGAAAGGCCTCGACGGCGGTGATCTTCACGCTGTTCCTCCTCCTGGCATGGGCCCTGCCCACGCCTTTCGGCCATGAATACGTATTCTTGATTGATCACGTCAATAGCTTGTGCTTGGGCTTTCTGTTGCATACGTATCGCCGGCATGGCCACCAGTCGCGACGTCGCCCAGCGGGCCGGCGTGTCCCAGTCCACCGTCTCCCGCGCGCTCTCCGGCCATCCGGGGGTGACGGAGGAGGTGCGCCGGCGGGTGCAGGCCGCCGCGCGGGACCTGCTCTACGTGCCCAACGCCGCCGCCCGGACCATGCGCACCAGCCGCAGCGGCAATATCGGCGTCGTCACGGCGCGGCTGCACAACCCGATCTACCCGGAGATGCTGCAACTGCTGGGGCGAGAGCTGCGCCTGGCCGGGCTGCGGATGATCGTCTGGAACTCGGACGAGACCGATGAGGGCGCCGCCGCCGATGCCGCCCGGCAGGGCATGGTCGACGGGATCATCTTCACCTCGGCGACCCAGGCCTCGACCGCGCTCTACGAGGAGATCGCCCAGCGGCTGCCGGTCGTGCTGGTGAACCGCACGGTGGAGGGCTGGCCCTGCGACCAGGTCGCCAGCGACAACCACGCGGGCGGGCGCGCCGTCGCCGATTATTTCCGCCAGGCCGGGCGGCGCCGCATCGGGCTGCTCAGCGGCCCGCTATGGCCGAGCACCATCCGCGAGCGCGAGGCGGGCTTTCTGGAGGGCTGCCTCGATGGGCCGCCCATGACGGTGCGGACGGAGGCCTTCACCTATACCGCCGGCGCCGAGGGCATGGGGCGGCTGCTCGCACTCGCCGACCGGCCGGATGCGGTGTTCTGCGCCAATGATGTGCTGGCGCTTGGCGCGCGGGACGCGGCCCGGCTGGCCGGGGTCGCGGTGCCAGGGGAGGTCTGGCTGGTCGGCTACGATGATATCGCGATGGCGTCCTGGACCGCCTTCGACCTCACGACGATACGCCAGCCGATCGAGGAGATGGTGCGCGAGGCGGTCCGCCTGCTGCTCCAGCGCCTGGCGGGCGAGGAGGCGCCGCGCCAGCGGCTGTGCCTGCCCGGCGCGCTGGTCGTCCGCGGCACCACCGAACGCCTGGGCTGAAGGCGGGGGCGGCCGGTGAGCCGGCCCCCTTGGCTTCCTACCCCGCCACGATCCCGACGCGCCGGACGACCGCGCCCCAGCGCTCGGCATCGGCGCGCACCACCTCGGCCAGCACCTCCGGCGCCTCATCGGTCGGCTCCACGCCCAGGGCCTGCAGCCGCGCGGCGAGGTCCGGCTGCTTCACCGCCGCCCGGCTCGCGGCATTCACTTGCGCCAGGATGGCGGGATCGGTGCCCTTGGGCGCGACCAGCCCGTGCCAGCCGAGCGCGGTCAGACCCGAGAACCCCTGTTCGGAGAGGGTCGGCACCTGCGGCAGCGCCACAGCGCGGCCCTCGGACGAGACGGCGAGGCCGCGCAGCCGCCCCTGGCGGACATGCTCGGTGACGGCGCCGATGTTGATCATCACGCCTTGCAGGTGGCCTGCCATCAGATCGTTCAACGCCAGCGCGCCACCGCGATAGGCGACATGGATCCAGCTCGTCTCGCTGGCCTGCTGCGCCAGTTCCAGCAGCAGATGCGCGAGGCTGCCGCTGCCCGGCGTGCCGACCGCCGGCGGGTTTTTGCGCGCGGCCGTGATGAAGCCGGCCAGATCCGCATGCGGGCTGTCGGCCGCCACCACCAGGATCTGCGGCACCCGCACCGTGCGGTGGATCGGCGCGAAGCTCAGCGGGTCATAGGGCAGGTTCGGCGTCAGGGAGCCGGTGATGGACAGCGTGTCCGAGCCCGCGAGCCAGGTGTAGCCATCGGGCCGCGCCCGGGCGGCGGCGTCATAGCCGATGTTGGAGCCGCCGCCGGGCAGGTTCTCAACCTGCACCGGCTGGCCCAGGGCGACCGACAACGTATGGGCGGAATGGCGGGCGACGATATCCTGGCTGCCGCCCGGGGCGACCGGGACGATCAGGCGGATCGGCCGGTCGGGCCAGGCGAGGCTGTCGGCATGGGCCGAGCGCGCCAGCGCGGGGCGCGCGAGAGGGAGGGCGGCAAGCCCGAGCAGGGCGGAACGACGCGAGACGATCATGGCGATAAATCCGGAATGCGCGCCGTCAGGCGGCGATGGTGGTCTGGGCGGTGGCACGGTCGATGAGGCTGCGCAGGGTGTCGGCACCCTGCCGGGTACAGAAATCCCCGAAGCCCTCGCCGGGCATTCGCGCCGCGGCGAAGGCGGCGAACATCGGCTCCAACACCGTCGCGACCTCGGCCTCCGGCACCTTGTCGGCGATCGGGAAGGACAGCCGCGTGCCGGCGAAATCGCCGCCGACGAACAGCATGTAGAGCCCCGGCGCCCGGCCCACGACGCCGATATCCCCGGCATAAGGGCGGGCGCAGCCATTGGGGCAGCCGGTCAGGCGGAAGGAGAGGCGCTCCTCCGCCAGCCCATGGCGGTCCAGCGCCGCCTCGACGGCGGTGAGCATCGGGGCATGGACGCGCTCGCCCTCGGCCAGGGACTGGCCGCAGGTCGGCAGCGCGACGCAGGCGAGCGACCAGCGCGCCACCGGGCTCAGATCCTGCGCCAGGGTCACGCCATGCGCGCGGAAGATCGCCTCGACCTCCTGCCGCGAGTCGGGGGGGAGGTTGGAGAGGATCAGATCCTGCTGCGGCGTCGCCACCGGATCGGCGCCGAAGCGCGACACCACCTCGCGAATCGCGGTCCGCAGCGCCACGCCCGGCCGGTCGGCGACGCGGCCGGAGGGGATCGGCAGGCCGAGCCAGAGCTTGCCGTCGCCCTGGATCTGCCAGCCGAGCAGTTCCGGCATCTGCAGCTCCGGCAGCGGGCCGGGGGGCGCCAGTTCGCGGCCAAGATCGGCGGAGATCTGCGCCCGCGCCCAGTCCGCGCCCTTCTCGGCCAGCACGTATTTCAACCGGGCATGCTTGCGGTCGGCGCGGTCGCCGTAATCGCGGGAGAGGCGGACCACGGCCTCGGCAACCTCCAGCACCTCATCCGGGCCGATGAAGGCGACGGGATCGGCCAGGCGCGGGAAGGTCGCGGGCTTGTTGTGGGTCATGCCCAGGCCGCCGCCGATGGTGACCTGCCAGCCGACGACCCGCCCGCCCTGCACCTTGGCGATGAAGCCGAGGTCGTTGGTCAGCACATCCGGCGTGTTGTCCGCCGGATGGACCAGGGCGATCTTGAATTTCCGCGGCAGATAGGTCGGGCCGTAGAGCGGCTCCTCCTCGGCCTTGGCCGGGGCGTCGCCGCCTTCGCTCAGGAAGATGTCGTGATGCGCGCGGGTTTTTGGCAGCAGCGCGGTCGAGAGCCTTGCCGCCCAGGATTGCAGCGCGGCATGCACCGCGGTGCGCCGGGGGGCGGCGGTGGTGGTGACGTTGCGGACGACATCGCCGCAGGCCGCGAAGCTGGTCAGCAGCGCCGCATCGATCCCCGCGATCACCGGCTTCACATTCCCCCGCAACACGCCGTGGAATTGCACGCCCTGGCGCGAGGTCAACCGCAGGGTCTTGTCGGCATGGGTTTCGGCCAGGCTGTCCAGATGCAGCCACTGCGCCGCCGTCATCCGGCCACCGGGGCAGCGGACGCGGACCATGAAGGCCCATTCCTTGTCCAGCCCCTGCTGCTTGCGCGGCGTGGCGGTGTCGCGGTCAAACTGCTCATATGTTCCGTGGAATTTGAGCAGGGTATAGGTCGCCTCGGACACCCCGCCGCGTTCCCCGGCGGCGCTGAGTTCCGCGCCAATGGTGCCGCGGAGGGCGAGGCTGGTCTCTTTCTGGCCTTCGACGGCGCTGGGCTTGGAGGACATGAGCGCGTTCCCGAAAATCACTTGCAGGAAGGGATATCACAGATTAGCGTCCACACAACGTTGAATACGGATTATCTCCATGCATTCCACATTTTCAGATTCGGGTATCAGGAGCGAATCCACTCTGGCGATGGGTGATGCCCCGGCGCCGGGCGAGGTCTGGCTGGTCGGTGCCGGCCCTGGCGACCCCGGGCTGCTGACCCTGCGGGCCGCCACCGCGATCCGGGGCGCCGATCTCGTGTTGCACGACCACATCCCTGCCCGCATCGCCCGCGCCCATGCCCGGCCGAACGCCACGCTGATGGATGTCGGCAAGCGCAAGGGCGCCGCCCCGGTGCCGCAGACCAAGATCATCGCGCGCATGCTGGATGCCGCCCGCGCCGGCAAGCGCGTGGTGCGCCTCAAGGCCGGCGACCCCTTCCTCTTCGCCCGCGGCGCCGAGGAGGCCGCGGCGCTGGCCGAGGCCGGCATCCCCTGGCGCGTGGTGCCGGGGGTTTCGGCCGGGCTCGCCGCCCCGGCGGCGGCGGGCATCGCCCTGACCCGGCGCGGCGTGACCGGCGCGGTCACCTTCCTCGCGGGGCACGACGAGACGGGCGAATTGCCGCCGCACGACTGGGCGGCGCTGGCCCGCGCCGGCGGCACGCTGGTGGTGTTCATGGCGATGACGCGGTTGGATGCGCTGGTGCTGGCGCTGCTGGCCGGCGGCCTGCCGGCGGCGACGCCGCTCGCCGTCATCGCCCAGGCCAGCCTGCCCGGTCAGCTCAGCCTGACCACCACCCTGGGCGCCGCCACGCTGGCGGCCAAGCGCAGCGCCCTGCCCGGCCCCGCGTTGATCGTCATCGGCACCGCGGTCGGCCAGGCGCTGGCGCTGCCTGATCCGCTGTTGGCCCCGGCCGCACGGCGGGCCGCACGATGACCGCGGCTTTCGCCCTCCGCGCCGGTCTGGCGCGCCGCCCGCCACCGCCGAGCGACATCCCGCCCTCCGATGACCCCTGGGGCGAGGATGCGCCGAAGCACTCCGCGCGCCGCGTGGCCTGGGCGACGCTGGCGGTGCTGGTCGCGCTGGCCGTGCTGGGCGCGGTTTGTGTTTAGCTCAGGCGCGTTCGCGGTCCCGCTCGGCGGCGCGGATCGCCGTCACCTCCGCGCGCAGCGCGCGGACCTCGGCGCGCAGGCTCGCCATATCCTCGGCGACCGGATCGGCGCCGCCCTCGGGCAGGCCGTAGCCGGCGGTGGCGCAATCCGCCCCACCCTTCTGCGGCGCGCGGCCTGGGATGCCGACGATGGTGGCCCCGGGCGGCACCGGGTTCACCACCACGGCATTGGCGCCGATGCGGGCCCCGGCGCCGACGGTGATCGGCCCCAGCACCTGCGCCCCGGCGCCGATGACGACCCTGTTGCCGACCGTGGGATGGCGCTTGCCCGGGCTGCCCGAAAGGCCGCCGAGGGTGACGCCGTGATAGATCAGCACGTCATCGCCGATCTGCGCCGTCTCGCCGATCACCACGCCCATGCCGTGGTCGATGAACAGCCGGCGGCCGATGCAGGCGCCGGGATGGATCTCGATTCCGGTCAGGAAGCGGGCGATATGGCTGGTGACGCGCGCGGCACCGCGCAGCCCGATGCGCCAGAGCGCGTGGGACAGCCGATGCCACAGCACCGCATGCAGCCCGGCATAGGCGAGGATCGCCTCCGGCCAGGACGGGCGGGCAGGATCGCGGGCGCGAATGCTGCGGGCGAGTTCCAGGATTTCCACAAGCGACTCCCGGCCGATCAGGCCAACCAGACAGGCACGGGCAACCCGCGCTCCCTCAGGAAACTGGGGTTGAACAGCTTGGATTGGTAGCGGGCGCCGCCATCGCAGAGGATCGTCACGATCACATGGCCGGGTCCCATCGCCTTCGCCACGCGTATGGCGGCCGCGACGTTCAGCGCGGCGCTGCCCCCGATCGACAGCCCTTCCTTCAACAGCAGCTCGAAGCAGAGCTCCAGCGCCTCCGGGTCCTCGATGCGCACCGCGTCGTCGATGGGCGCGCCTTCCAGATTGCCCGGCACCTTGCTCGACTGGCCGATGCCCTCGGTGATGGAGGAGCCTTCGGCCTTCATCTCCCCGGTCTTGACCCAGGAATACAGGCCGGAGCCAGCCGGGTCCGCCAGCACGATCCGAACTGCCGGGTTCTGCGCCTTCAGCGCCAAGCCAACGCCGGCCAGGGTCCCGCCGGTGCCGCAGGAGCAGGTGAAGGCATCGATGCGCCCGCCGGTCTGTTCCCAGATCTCGGGGCCCGTGGTGTCCCGATGCGCCTGGCGATTGGCGAGGTTGCCGAACTGGTTGGCCCAGATCACGCGTTCGCCGGCCGCCGCCATCTCCTCGGCGATGCGCCGGCTGGCATTCACGTAATGCCCCGGATCGGAGAGTGGTTTGGGTGCCACCAGCCGCAGATCGGCGCCGATCATGCGCAGGAAGTCGAGTTTCTCGCGGCTCTGCGTCTCCGGCACCACGATCACGCTGCGCCAGCCGCGGGCATTGGCGGCCAGCGCCAGCCCGATGCCGGTATTGCCCGCGGTGCCCTCGACCACCGTGCCCGGCTCGCCTGGCACCAACTGGCCGCGCATCACCGCGTCCTGGAGAATGCCCAGGGCGGCCCGGTCCTTGACCGAGCCGCCCGGGTTCATGAACTCGGCCTTGCCGAGGATCTCACAGCCCGTGGCGGCGGATGGGCCGGCGAGGCGGATCAGCGGCGTATTGCCGACCGCCCCCCAGAACCCCTCGGCCACCGCCGCCGCGGCCATCAGGCGACGTCCACCCAACGCAGATAAGGTTTTTGGGCGTCCCAGCCTTGGGGGAAGCGCTCCTTGGCATCGGCGTCGGACAGGCTCGGCACGATGATCGCCTTGTCGCCCGGCTGCCAGTTCACCGGCGTCGCCACCTTGGCGCGATCCGTGAGCTGGAGGCTGTCGATGACCCGCAGGACTTCCAGGAAGTTGCGCCCGGTGCTGGGCGGATAGGTCAGCGTCAGCCGCACCTTATGCGCGGGATCGATGACATAGACGGTGCGGACGGTGACGGAGGGATCGGCCGCCGGATGGATCATCCCATACAGCTCCGACACCTTGCGGTCGGCATCGGCGATCATGGGGAAGTTGAGGGCGGAGCCGGTGGTCTCGGCGATATCGGCGGCCCAGCCCTCATGGCGGTCCAGCGTATCGACCGAGAGGCCGATGACCTTGACGCCACGCTTGTCGAATTCGGGCTTGAGGCGGGAGGCCTCGCCGAGTTCGGTCGTGCAGACCGGGGTGTAATCCTTGGGGTGGCTGAACAGCACGACCCATTTGCCATCGGACCAATCGTGGAAGGAAATCTTGCCGGCGGTGGTGTCAGCGGTGAAATCGGGCGCGACAGTCCCGAGCTGGATGGTCATCTGGTGTGCCCTCCTTGGGGTTTATGGTTATCACGCTAGCACGACGTCAATTACGCGCAACTCCACCGGGCCGGGGGCGCGAGGCGCCACGGCGCATCCTCGGCCGGCACATCGTTCGTCAGATGGCAAAGTTCAACGGGCCGGCGGCCGGGCGCTGCATCCCGGCCGCGGCGGCGCGCGCCAGCAGGTCGGCCAGGGTCATGCCGGCCAGGATCTTCTCCAGACCGGCCTCCAGTTCCGTCCATAGCGGCTCGGCCACCAGCGCCCGCAACCCACCGGCCGGCACCGGCCCCGGGTCGGCCGGATCGGCCGGATCGACAATGGCCCGGGTGATCATGTCGAGCCCGATGTCCCGCGCCGGCCGCGCGAGGCGGTAGCCGCCCTTGGGGCCGCGCGTACTGGCCAGCAGCCCGCCGCGCGCCAGCGCCTGCAACACCGGCTCGATCCCCCGGCGGGATTCGCCCAGGCGGTCGGCGACCTCGGCCCCAGGCACCGTCCGGCCCCGCCCCGCGAAAAACGCCACATCCAGCATGATGCAGACCGCCAGCCAGGCGCGTTCCTTTTTCAGCATGGCGATTGGCCTCCCATTCTTTTCACGCCGCCCGGCCGTGGTATCACAGCCCCCATGTCAGACGCCATGTCCCCTCACGATGCCCCCCGAACCCGCTGCCAGGGCCGTATGTTCGCCTCGGTGCTGGACACGATCGGGGCCACGCCGCTGGTGCTGCTGCCGCGCCTCGCCGCCGAGCTTGGCCTGGCCGCGCGGATCGCCATGAAATGCGAGTTCTTCAACCCGGGCGGCAGCGTCAAGGACCGCATCGGCCTGGCCATGGTCAGCGCCGCCGAGGCCGAGGGCACCATCGCCCCCGGCCGCACCGTGCTGGTCGAGCCGACCTCGGGCAATACCGGCATCGCCCTGGCCACCGTCGCCGCCGCCCGTGGCTATCGGCTGATCGTCACCATGCCGGAGGGGGCGAGCATCGAGCGGCGACGCATGCTGCGGCTGCTCGGCGCCGAGCTGGAGCTGACCCCCGCCGCCCTCGGCATGGCCGGGGCCATCGCGCGGGCCGAGGAGATTCTGTCCAGCACGGATATGGCCTGGATGCCGCGCCAGTTCGACAACCCCGCCAACCCCGCCGCCCATGCCGCCACCACGGCCGAGGAGATCTGGACCGACAGCGCCGGCACGGTGGATGCCATCATCTGCGGCATCGGCACCGGCGGCACCGCAACGGGCCTTGCCCGCGCCCTGAAGCCGCGGCGCCCCGGGCTGCGCGTGCTGGGCGTGGAGCCTGCCGAATCCGCCGTGCTCTCAGGCGACGAGCCGGGGCCGCATGGTATCCAGGGCATCGGTGCCGGCTTCCGCCCCGGAGTGCTCGAACTGGGCCTGCTGGACGGGGTGATGCGCGTCGCGGAGGCCGATGCGCTGGCCATGGCGCGCCATGTCGCGCGGCTGGACGGCCTCGCGATCGGCATTTCCTCCGGTGCTGTGCTGCATGCCGCGGTGGCGGTCGCGCGGGAGCCGGCGATGGCCGGCAGGCTGGTGGTGGGGATCGCGGCGTCGGGAGCGGAACGATACCTCTCCACGGCCTTGTTCGCCGGACTGTGAGGCGGGGGATCTGGCCTGGGCGGTTCTAAAATCCCGCAATCGCGCTTAAACATGCCCTTGGTCGCGGGAGTACGTAATGTCTGGATCGGATGCCTTTGACACGCCCCTCGGGCGCGCCGACGCCGCCCGCGACCGTGGCGAGTGGTCGGACGCCGCAGCCGGGTATGCCGAGCATCTCGCCGCCCATCCCGGTGATTGGCGGAGCCTGGTGCAGCAGGGCCATGCGCTGAAGGAGGATGGCCAGTTCGACAGCGCGCTGGCCGCCTATTCCGCCGCCGAGGCGCTGGCGCCCGACGACGCCGACCTGCAGCTGCAGATCGGGCATCTGATGAAGCTGCAAGGGCGGACGGAGGCGGCCGCCCTGCGCTACGCCCACGCCGCAGTCCTTGATCCGGCCAATACGGAAGCCGCCCTCGAGGCCGCGGCCAGCGCCCGGCTGCTGCCGCGCGGGATGCCGCAGCCGAGCCGTCCGGGGCCAAGCGGGGCCGATCCGAAGCTGGTCTTCGACGTCACCGACATGCTGGACCACTTCCGGGTCCGCCGCACGCCGACCGGGATCCAGCGGGTCACCCTCGGCATCCTCGGCCCGCTGCTGGAGGGCGGCCTGCCGCCGGGTGCGGCCAGCGGCCTGCCCATCGCCTTCGCCATCTTCGATCCCGGGGTCGGGCTGTGGCGCCGGGTGGACCGGGGCAGCTTCGCGGCCCTGGCCGCGCTTTCCCGCACCGGGGCCACGATCGACGACCCGGACTGGGTCGCGGCGACGAAGCAGATGGATCTGTCGCGCGCCAAGGCCGGGCCGATGCGCTTCGCGCCGGGGGCGGTCCTGGTCAACCTCGGCAACGCCTTCGGGATGCCCGATTATTACCGGGGGCTGCGCTGGGCGATCCAGACGGCGGGGGTGCGCTGGCTGCCCTTCGTGCATGATTGCGTGCCGCTGGAAGTGCCGGAACACTGCCTCGGCGACATGGTGCGCGATTACGCGCGCTGGTTTGCGGGCTTCGGCCTGCATGCCTCCGGCTTCCTGTGCAATTCGGAGAATACCCGCGCCGATGTCACGCGGCATCTGGCGCGGCTGCTGCCCGGCCATAGGCTGGAGGGGAGCGTCATCCTGCTCGACGCCGATCCGCGTGGCGCGGCCCCGGCAGCGATCGCCCTCGCCGAAGTCCAGGGCCTGCGGCCGGGCGAGCCCTTCGTCCTGTTCTGCGCGACGATCGAAAGCCGCAAGGACCATCATCTGGTCTTTTCGGCCTGGCTGACCTTGCTGCGCAAGCACGGGCCGGCCCGCATCCCGCGCCTCGTCTGCGCCGGACGGCAGGGCTGGCACGCCCAGGCGGCACTCGACCTGCTGGCGCAATCGCCGCAGCTGCGCCGCCATGTCGTGCTGACCGGGGAGATCTCCGACGATGCGCTGGCCGCGCTCTACGGCGCCTGCGCCTTCACCGTCTACAACACCCATTACGAAGGCTGGGGCCTGCCGGTCACCGAGAGCATCGCCCATGGCAAGGTGCCGGTGGTGCCGCGCCACTCCTCGCTGATCGAGGCGGGCGGCGATTGGGCGGCGTATTTCACCCCGCGCAGCGAGCCCGATCTGGTCGCCGTGCTAGAGCCGCTGATGCTGGACCCGGCCGCGCTGGAGGCCGCCACGGCCCGGCTGGCCGATGCGAAAATGCGCTCCTGGTCGGATCTGACGCTTGGGGTGCTGGAGGCGGTGCGGGCGCTGCCCGAGCTCACCCTGCCGCAGCCGAAGATCGAGGCCGGGTACCGCTACCCGACCGTGCTCAGCCGTTCGAGCCGCCCGGAGCTGTCGCTGGCCCTCGCCGATCGGCTTCGGGACGGGAATGGCTGGTTTCCCGCCGAGAATTGGGGGGTCTGGTCGCGGCCGGGCCCGGCCGCGGTCGCCGTGCCGCTGCCCGCGGCCCTGCTCGGCGCGCCGCTGCGGCTCTACCTCGACATTCGCCCGCCGCCGCTCGCCCTCACGCTACGGATCACCGCGCGCGCCGGCAATCGGGGGATCGGCACCGAGATCCCCATCCATCCGGGTCCGGACCTCACCTTCGCCTTCGAGTTGCCGGAGCTGGAGGATGCGGAGTTCCTGCATCTCGACCTGGATACCGGCCCCGGTATTCGCCTGTCCGATCTTGGCACCGATGACATCCGCAGCATCGGGATTGGGTTGAGGGGGGTGATGCTCTGTCGCGCCGATGATCTGCTGTCGCGGCTCGCCTATGTCGAATCGCTGCGGACCAGCACGAGGATGGCCGAGGCGCAGTGAGGGCTCAGGCCACGCCTTTCTCCGCGAGCCCTTCTTCCAGCCCGGCGCGGCGCAGCCCCTCGATGTAATGCTCGGCATCGGGCGGGCGCAGCGGCGCGCGGCGCATCGCGGCGGCGATGGTCAGCCCCGGCTCCAGCGCCAGCAGCCGCCCGCGCACCGCCCGCGCCGCCGCCGCATCCCCCAGATGCCCGAGGCAGGCGAGCCAGGGCCGCAGGGGGAAGGAGAAGACCGGGTTCAGCTCGCAGACCGCGCGGGCGGCCACGGCGGCCTCGGCATGGCGGCGCAGCAGCATCAGCGGCACCAGCGCCGCCGCGTCGAAGAAGAAGGCGAAGGGATGCAGCGGCGCCAGCGCCTTGTAGCGCGCGAGGCGGCGCAGCGCCTCCTCATGCCGGCCGCAATAGGTCTCGGCGAGCCCTGAGAACACCCAGGCCATGGCGAGGTTCGGGTTCAGCGCCAGCGCCCGGTCGTGCAGTGCGGCCCCTTCCTCGGGCAAATGGTGCAGATAGGCGCGGACATGGCCGCAGATGGTCAGCGCCTGGGCATCGGCCGGGTCCAGCGCGATCGCCCGCCGCGCCAGCGCCTCGGCCTTCAGCATCGCCTTGGCCTGGTCCGGCGCCCAGCCCTGGCCGACCTGGAACAGATGCCAGGCGGCATGCCAGGCCTGGGCCGAGGCGAAGCCGGGATCGGCGGCGCAGGCGCGGGCGAGCAACTGGCCCGAGGCCTCGAACCCCGGCCGGTCCAGCGCCGCAAGCCCCGGGATCGCCCGCAGCAGCAGCTCATAGGAGGAGGGGTCGCTGTGCGGCGCGGCGCTGGCCCGCCGTGCCTCCAGCAGCAGCAGCTCGGGATCGACGCGGGCGACCACGGCGGCGGCGATCCCCTCCTCCAGCCCGCCAAGCTCGGCCGGCACGGCCTCGAAGCTTTCGGCCCAGACCACGGTCTCGGGCGGGCGCAGATCGGTCAGGCGCAGCGACACCCGCAGCCGCGCGCCGCCCTGCACCTGCCCCGAGAGCGCCAGGTCGAGCCCCGCCCCCCGCGCCGCCGCGATCGGCCCCGCCGTACCCTGCCGCACCGCCGCCGCCAGCGATGCGGGATCGGCGAGGAACAGCCAGCGGAACCGCGCCAGGGCGGCGGTAAGGCTTTCGGCCAGCGCCCCGGCGACCCATTCCGCGCCCGGCCCCGCCGTCAGCGGCAGCACCCCGAGCCGGGCACCGCGGCGGGCGGGGAGGCGCTGCGGCTCTGAGGGCGGCGGGGCCGGATCATTGGCGGCCCGCGGCAGCAGCAGCACCTCGATCTCCGGCGACGGCTGCCGCCCGAGCGGCAGCAGCGCGGCCCGCAGCGCGGCCAGGGTGGCCCGCGCCGCCTCCGCGTCACCGGCGGCGACACGGGCGGCAATGACCAACGCCGCGGCAGTCTCGTCCCGCGCATCCAGCGCCAGCAACCGGCGCGCCGCGGCCTCCCCCGGGCTGCGTGCCAGAAGCAGCCGGGCAAGGCCGGTCGCGGTCGCCGCCAGCCCGGTGCGCCGGGCCGCGAGCCAGTGGTCGAAGGCGGGATCGAGCCCGTCCAGCCCCGGCAGCAGCGGCGCGCGCATCAGATCGAGTGCGGCCGGATGGCCGGCATCGGCGGCCATGACCTGTTCGGCATCGACCCAGCGCGCGGCGGGGTCGAGCATCACCTCCTCCCGCTCGGCGCGCAGCAGCGGCGGCCCGGGGATGCGGGCGAGTGCGGATTGCAGTTCCAACAGCGCCTGGCGCAGGCTGCCCCGCGCCTGCTCCTCGCCGACCCGGCTCCAGAGCATCGCCGCCAGGCGCCGTCGCGGCACCGGAGCTGCCTCGATGGCAAGCAAGGCCAGAAGCGCCTGCGTCTTGCGGCCGCGCGGCAGCACCGTCGCGGCGCCGGGGCCCCAGGCCTCCATCGGGCCGAACAGCACCAGCCGCAGTCGTGTCAGCTCGGTACGGGACGATAAGGCCTCTGCCATCCCGCGAGCGTAACGCGCGGGGGGGCGCTGTCCACCGAGGCGGCCGGAGGGCCAGGCCCCCGGCGCGAACAGGCGCTATCCGCGCGGCATCGCGACCGCATCGGCGGCGGCGACGGTCTCACGCAAGGCGCCGAATGCGTCCTGCATCTCGAAGGTGAGGAAGTCCCGCTCGATGGCATCGGAGAGGCTCGGTGGCACCGAACCCGCCGCGCGCGCCAGGATGCCGCTGCGTTCCTGAAGGCTCAGCAGGGTGCGGGCGGCACGCAGCACCTCCATCAGCAGCACCTCCCCCGCCACGCCACCGGAGCGAACCGCCCCCTGATGCGCGCCACGCCAAACATCCATCGCCCTGCTCCTCATTCCGATGCCGCAGCATTGCCGAGCGCCGGGCGGATGACGCGTGAGAACCGGGTGGCGGCGCGTGAAACCCATGTCAAGGACTTCCAGCCTGATGGGTTAGGCTTTTGCACCGTATAGAGCTTTTATTCCTTGACGACGTGGAGCCGGCCCCCTAGATCGAGAGGGCCGGACAGCACCCCCGCGGTCCGCGCAAGCGATGGAGCCTCCCCCCGATGGCCACCCCCCCGATCCCCGCGCCCCTCCCCCGCATCATCGCCGATTCCGGCAAGGTTCGCCTTGGTGCGGGGCTGCGCCGCCAGGCGGTGCCGGCGCCGGTTCCCGCCTCGGTCCGCGATAGCGGCCGCATCCGCCTCGGCGCCGGGCTGCGCCGGATCTGAGTGCGTTTTCCCGGGGGATGGCGCGCCATCCCCCGGGGCCCATTGCCGTGGAGCCTAAGACAGATGTCCCAACCGACACCCCCCGTAAGGTTTCACGCGCTGCTGCCGGGGCAGCGCCCGCCGGCGCGCGCCGATCGTTCGGGCCTGGGCACGCTGCCCATCCGCGCCTGGCGCTATTGCGAGGCGGCGACGACGGCCGCCGGCCTCGGCTGGCATTTATTTCCGCCGACCTGCCTGCGGCTGATGTGGGATGGGGAGCGGATCTGGTGGCAATGCGATACCGTCAACGAGGATTGGATGGCGCTGGACGATGCCGCGCAATTCCCGGGATTTTCCGATGTCTTCGATGCCGCCGCCCCGCCGGCGTTGCAGGGCTTCTCGCCCCCGCTGCTGACCGCCCTGCCGGAATCGGGGGTGGTGCAGCTTTGGACCGGGCTGATGGCGCAAAGCGCCCCGGGCTGGAGCCTGCTGCTGCGGCGTCCGCCGAACCTGCCGCCCGCGCCTGGGCTGGATGCCTTCGAGGGGCTGGTCGAAACCGATGCCTGGTTCGGCCCGCTGTTCCTCAACCTGCGCCTGACCCGCACCAATGAGGTCGTGACCCTTCGCCCCGAATGGCCGATCGCGCTGGCGCAGCCGGTGCCGCGCCCGGCCTATGCCGAGGCCTGGCTGAATGGCGCGCAGATGGTCGAGGGATTTTCGGAGATGGATTGGGCGGGCTACGACGCCGCCGTGGGCGTGCCGGCGCGGGAGGCGGAGCACCGTCCCGGCCACTATGCCATCGCCGCAAGAAAAAGGCGGCGGGCGGAAGACGCGCGAAGCTGCCCCTTCCACCATGCCGCCCGGTTGGGGCTGGCTGCCGTTACTTCGGCGCCAGCACCATGATCATCTGGCGGTTTTCCAGGCGCGGCATCTGCTCGACCTTCACGGCCTCGCCCAATTCCACGCGAATCCGCTCCAGCACCTTCACGCCGAGATCCTGGTGCGCCATTTCGCGGCCGCGGAAGCGGAGCGTGACCTTCACCTTGTCGCCATCCTCGATGAACGACTTCGCCGAGCGCATCTTCACTTCGTAGTCATGGTCATCAATGTTCGGACGAACCTTGATTTCCTTGATTTCGACGACCTTCTGCTTCTTGCGGGCCTCGTTGGCCTTCTTCTGCTGTTCGTATTTGAACTTGCCGTAGTCGGTGATCTTGCAGACCGGCGGGACCGCGTTCGGCGAGATTTCGAGCAGATCAAGACCGACGTCGTAAGCCCGGCGGAGCGCGTCATAGGCGCTCATCACGCCGAGCATCTCGCCTTCTTCGTCGATCAGCCGCACCTGCGGCACACGGATATCCTCATTGACACGCGGACCGTCGCGGGTCGGCATTTGGGCGGGTGAAGGGCCTCGGGCCAGGGTGGTCTCCTGTCGTGGTGGACGTTCTTGAGGCGCGCGATAGCCGAGTTTGGCTACCACATGCAACATATCTGTATGGGGTGGAGGAAGGCCGGGGGCAATCCCCCTGGCCCGATCCGGCGGATTCGGGGCGCCCCGTCAGGACGCCCCTTGCCGGGGATTTGTCCGAAACGGTCAGGCCGGCCGGCGGAGATCCGGCGGCGTCGCCTCGGCGGCCAGCAAGGCGATGGCCTCGGCGAGCGGCAGCGTCTCCTGCTCCCGCCCGGGCAGGCGGCGCAGGACGAGCTTGCGCTCCTCCGCCTCCCGCTTGCCGATCACCGCCAGCACCGGGATGCGCTGCTCGATGTGGTCCACGACCTTGCGGTTGATCTTCTCGTTGCGGACATCGGCATTGGCCGCGATGCCGGCGGCGCGGAGGGCGGCGACAACCTCCAGCGCATACGCCGCGGCCTCCTCGGTGATGGTCGCGACCACCACCGGCACCGGCGCCAGCCAGAGCGGAAAGCGCCCGGCATATTGCTCGATGAGGATGCCGAGGAAGCGCTCGAAGCTGCCCAGGATCGCGCGATGCAGCATCACCGGGCGGCGGCGGCTGCCATCCTCGGCGGTGTAGAGCGCGTCCAGCCGCTCGGGCAGCACGAAATCCACCTGGAGCGTGCCGCATTGCCAGTCCCGACCGATGGCGTCGCGGAGGACGAATTCGAGCTTGGGGCCATAGAAGGCGCCCTCCCCCGGATTCATTTCGTACCCCACGCGGGCGGCGGCGCAGGCTTCCTTCAGCGCGCCCTCGGCCTGGTCCCAGACCGCATCGCTGCCGGCACGGCTGGCGGGGCGGTCGGAGAATTTGACCACGAAGCTGTCGAAGCCGAGGTCGCGGTAGATCGAGGACAGCAGATCGACGAAGGCCACCGTCTCATCGGCGATCTGCGCCTCGGTGCAGAAGATATGCGCGTCATCCTGGGTGAAGGCGCGCACCCGCATGATGCCGTGCAGCGCGCCCGAGGGCTCGTAGCGGTGGCAGGCGCCGAATTCTGCCATGCGCATCGGCAGGTCGCGGTAGGAGCGGATGCCCTGGTTGAAGATCTGCACATGGCAGGGGCAGTTCATCGGCTTCAGCGCCATCACGCGCTCATGCTCGGCCTCGTCCTCGACGCGGGCCAGGAACATGTGCTCGCGATACTTCTCCCAATGGCCGGAGGCTTCCCACAGGCGCCGGTCCACAAGCTGCGGCGTCTTCACCTCGGCATAGCCGGAGGCGTCCAGGCGGCGGCGCATGTAATCCTCGACGGTGCGGTAAAGCTTCCAGCCCTTGGGGTGCCAGAAGACGCTGCCGACCGCCTCGTCCTGCAAATGGAACAGGCCGGTGTGCAGGCCGATCTTGCGATGGTCGCGCTTCTCGGCTTCCTCGACCTGAAGCTGGTAGGCGTCCAGCTCCTTCTGGTCGCGCCAGGCGGTGCCGTAGATGCGGCTGAGCATGGCGTTGCGGTGATCACCGCGCCAATAGGCGCCGGCCACCCGGGTCAGCTTGAAGGCGGAGCCGACATCGCCGGTGCCGCGCATATGCGGGCCGCGGCAAAGGTCGAGCCATTCGCCCTGGCGGTAGATGCTGATCGGCACCCCGGCCGGCAGGTCCTGGATCAGCTCGGCCTTGTAGCGTTCGCCGCGCTCGCGGAAGAAGGCGATGGCCTCATGCCGCGGCCATTCCTCGCGCACGAAGGGTTCGTTGCGCGCGATGATCTCGCGCATCTTCGCCTCGATCGCCGGGAAATCGGCCGGGGTGAAGGGCTCGTTGCGCGCGAAGTCGTAATAGAAGCCGTTCTCGATCGCAGGCCCGATGGTGACCTGGGTGCCGGGGTAGAGCGCCTGCACCGCCTCGGCCAGCACATGGGCGACGTCGTGGCGGATCATCCCCAGCGCCTCGGGGTCGCGGCGGGTGATGAAGCGCACGGCGGCGTCGGCGTCGATCACCTGCGACAGGTCGCGGGCGAGCCCATCGACCTCCATGGCCAGCGCGGCCTTGGCCAGGCCCGGCCCGATGCTGGCGGCGATCGTCGTGCCCGTCACCGGCCCGTCGAACTGGCGGACGGAACCGTCGGGCAAAGTGATCGCGAGCATGGCGTTGCGTGACCTTGAAATGGCTTGGGGCGGTGATTTGGCCAGCGGCGGGGCCGCGGTCAAGCGCGCGCGTGGCAGGGCTGGCCGCCATGATTGTCACGCGGCCCCACGGCGGGGCAGATTGGGCCATGTCCGAAGCTCCCCCAGCCCGCGCCTGCCTCTACCTCGATTTCGACAATGTCTTCTCCCTCCTGCACCAGCAGGACGAGGCGCTGTCCCATGCCTTCGCCACCACGCCGCTGCGTTGGCGGGACTGGCTCTGCGGGCCGAGGACGCGGCGGCGGATGCTGGCGCTGCGCTGCTACATGAACCCCGGCGGCTGGGTCGAAACCCGCCCCGACGGGCCTTTTGCCGAGATGGGGCAGCATCCCCGGGTCTATTTCAGCCGCTTCCGCGGCGCCTTCACCGAGGCCGGCTTCGAGGTCGTGGATTGCCCCCGCCTCACCCGCGGCAAGAACGCCGCCGATGTGCGGATGGTGATCGACGTGCTGGACGCCATTGCCGGCGAGGTGCCGCCGGATGACGTGATCCTGGCGACCTCGGACAGCGATTTCCTGCCGCTGCTGCACCGGCTGCGGGCGCGGGACCGGCGCTGCCTGCTGCTGGCGCATCCGGCGCTGGCCTCGGCGATGCGGGAATCGGCGGATCAGGTGATCGCGCTGGATGAATTCGCGGCCGGCGCCTTCGGCTGGAGGGAGAACAAGGACAAGGGCTTCGTCCAGCCCGACCCGATGGCGGAGGACCCCACCTCCATCGCGCGGCTGCGCGAGATGGTGGCGCGGAGCGGGCGGTTGCATCTGCCGGCCCTGGGTAAGCTCGCGACCGAGCGGCTCGGCATCTCGCTTCGGGACAGCGACTATTTCGGCACCGGTTCGCTGGAGGCGCTGGTCCTAGCCGCCGGGCTGCGCCGCATCCCCGGCGAGGGCGGCGGCTGGGTCGAGGTCGCCGAGGAAGGGTGACCCCCCTCGCAGCCGTGCCAGCACCTGGTCCGGCGTGATGGCGGCGATCGGCCAGGCGCGCAGCACCGCCGCCGACCGGCCACGCGGCGCACAGAGCGCGGGGTCGCTGTCCGCCCCGAACAAAGCCAGGGTCGGCGCGCCCATCGCCGCGGCCAGATGCACGGGGCCGGTGTCATTGCCGATGCAGAGCGCGGCACCGCGCGCGATCGTCGCCAATTCGCGCAGCGAGGTTTTGCCCGTCAGGTCGATGCCGCCGATGGCGGCGGCCAGCGGCGCCTCGGCGGCACTGCCGGCGACCGCGACCGGCATCTCCAGCCGGCGCGCGAGTGCGACGAAATGCTCCAGCGGCCAGCGCTTGCCCGGCCGCCCCGGCGAGGCCCCGGGCACCAGCAGCGCATAGCGGGGCGGCAGGGCGAAGCGCGACACGTCGCTCGCCAGCCAGGTCAGCTGCGGTTCGGGGAAGCGCGTGATGCCCGCCATCTCCAACTGCTCGCGCTGCCGGTCCGCCGTATGCATCCGGTCTCGGGCGCGATTGGCATGCGGGTGGCTGGCGCCGATGGCGATGCCCGACCACTCAGGCCTGGTGCCGACGAATATCCGGTAGCGCGAGGAGCGCCCCGAGGTCTGCAGATCATAGATCCGCGCGAATCCCTGGCGCCGCAGCCAGAGCGCCAGCCGTGCGACCGACCGCAGATCCCGCCACGGCGGGCGGCCATCGGTGCGGAAGGCGTCGAACCAGGGGCTGCCGGCCAGCAGATCGGCATAGGGGGGCGTGGTCAGCAGGGTGATCTTCTGGCGCGGATGATGCGCGCGGATGGCGGCGAAGGGGCCGAAGGCCTGCACCACATCGCCGAGGGCTGCGAATTTGATGACCAGGATCGGGCGGTTCATGCGAGCAGCTCCCGATACACATCCAGCGTCGCCGCCTGCATCGCCGCGGTGGTGTAGTGGGCGAGCACCGCTTCCCGCGCGCTGGCCCCCATCGCGGCCCGTGCCTCGGCCGGCATGGCCAGCACGCGGGCGATGGCGGCGGCCAGAGCGGCAGGGTCACCGGGGGGGATGCGGAAGCCGGTGACGCCCTCCGCCACCGTCTCACGCGGGGCGCCGAGGTCCGAGGCGATGACGATCTTCGCCATCGCCTGGGCCTCGATCACTGTCCGGCCAAAGGCTTCTGGGTCAGTGCTGGCATGCAGGATTATGTCCGCGCCGGCCAGGGCCGGGGCCAGATCGGGGCGCAGCCCGACCAGATGCAGGCGCTCCGCGACGCCCAGCCCGGCCGCGAGCCCGCGCAATTCGGCGGCGAAGGCACCCTCGGCATCGCCGCCCGCCAGCACCAGCGCCACCTCGGGCGGTAGCAGCGCCAGGGCGCGCACCGCCACCTCCTGCCCCTTCCATCGCGTCAGCCGGGCGGGGAGCAGCACGATGCGTGTGCCGGGCGGGAGGCCGAAGCGTTCGGGACGCATATGGGTCGGGTCGAACAGCGCCGGGTCCACGCCGCGAGGGATCAAGTGAATGCGTGATGAATCAATGTGATGACGCTCGATAATAAGATCACGGATGAAAGCGCTGATCGCGATCACCCGCTCACCTCGCGCCATAACCGAGTTGTACAAGCGCTTGCCCCAAAAACCTTCGTTGTAGGCGCCATGGTAGGTGGTGACGAAATGGGCACCGGTCCGCCGCGCCGCCAGCAGCGCGGCCCAGGCGGGGGCGCGGGAGCGGGCATGCAGGATCGCCACATCCTCCCACCGCACCAGGGCCGCAAGCGCCGCGGCATTGGCGGCGATCGCCCAAGGAGCCTTGGCCCCGAGCGGCAGAGTGACATGCGTGGCCCCCGCCGCCTCCACCGCCGCGACCAGCGGCCCGCCGGCCGAGGCGACGAAAGCGCGAAAGCCGGCGCGGGTCAGGGCCGCGGCGATCTCGACGGTACCGCGCTCCACGCCACCCGAAACCAGGGCGGGCAGCACTTGCAGGATGGCGGGAGGGCGGGACATGGCCGTGTTCGTAGTCGGGCCCGCCGCCGGCGTCATCAACCCCTGTGCGCGTAGGTCGCGTCCAGCCGTTCCTTGAGATAGGCGGCACCCGTCGTCGCGGGCCAGCGCGGGATGCCGGTGCCGGGCAAGGCGGCGACCACCGCATCGGGATTCGGGTCCAGGAAGAAGGCGGCGGAGAACCGCTCCCGCGCCGGCATCCGTACCCGGTGCGGGGTCGAGGCATAGACCCCGTTCGACCATCGCATCAGGCAATCGCCGATGTTGCAGACCAGGGTACCCGGGATCTGGGGCACATCCTCCCAGCCGCCGCCGCGCCGCTTCACCTCCAGCCCCGCGACGCCATCGGTCGCGAGCACGGTGACATTGCCATAGTCGGTATGCTCGCCGGCGCCAGGCAGCGCGGGGTCGCCGCCGCCCGGGTAGCGCAGCAGGCGCAGGGTCGCGAGCGGGGTGTCCAGCTTGTCCTCGAAGAAGGTCTCGGCCAGGCCGAGGTCCAGCGCGAAGCCGCGATGCAGCAGCCGCCCCAAGTCCCAAGCGGCGTTGAACCAGGCCAGCGTCGCCGTGCGGAACCCCAGCAAATCGGGCCAGAGGTTCACCCCGCGAAAGGGCGCGCCCGCCATCACCTCCGGATGATCCGGCGCGAAATCGAGGCCGATGTTGAAGGCCTCCTTCACATCCGGGGCCTGGCCGGCCGCCAGCCGCTCCTCGGCCAGCGCCACCCAGCCGCGGTTATGCGGCGAGCGGCGGATGGAGAGGGCGGCCTTTTTCTCGGCCGGGAGCGCGAAGACGGCGCGGGCGGCGGTGAACAACCCGGCGCGCAGCGCCTCGGGGATGCCATGGCCGGTGACGAGGAAGAAGCCCCGCCCCCGGCAGGCCGCCCCCAGCGCGGCCGCGACCGCCCGCCGCGCCAGGGGATCGGGCGATGCCAGCCCCGACACATCGAGCACCGGCACCTCGGCCATCAGATCGGGTCCGGCATCACCACGCCCGCCGCAGCGCAGCGCTCGGCCAGGATCGGCGGCAGCGAGGGATGCAGGGCGACGCCGCTGTGCAGGGCCTCGGCCTTTCGTGCGAGCCCGCGTTCGCCCGGCAGGCGCGGCGCCGGCTGGCCGGCGGGGGCGGGGCTGGTGCGGATGGTCTCGGCAAGCCAGCCGGCCTCCCGCGCGAAGGCCTCGGTGCCGCCGAAGCGTGCCGGGTCCAGCACCAGGACGAAGACGGCGGCCCCCCAGCCGCCCGGCACATCGGCGCGGCCGCCCTCGCCGCCGAGGGCATTGGTCAGCGCCTCCACCAGCAGGCCGAGGGCGAAGCCCTTGTGCGGCGCGCCGGGTGCGCCGAGCGGCAGCAAGGTGCCGCCGGCGCCGAAGACGGCGGGATCGTTGGTGGGCACACCCTCGGCATCCTGCAGATAGGGATGCGGGAAGACGCCCCCCGCCGCCTTCAACCGGCCGCTCATGCCATTGGTGGTGTAGGACATGGAGACGTCGAGGATGACCGGCGGCCCCTCCCCGGTCGGCCAGCCCGCTGCCAGCGGGTTCGGCGTCATCACCGCCGCGATCCCGCCCGCCGGCGCGACCGAGGCTGTGGCGGGATCGGAGGAGACGAGCAGCAGCATTTTGCCGGCGCGGGCCACTGGCTCCGGATAGGCGGCGAGGCAGGCGATGTGATGCGCTCGCTTGATGACCACGCAGCCGAGGCCGAAGACCTCGGCCATGGCTTCGGCCCGCGCCACGGCGCGGCGGACCAGCCAGGGGCCGGGCAGCTTGCGGCCGTCCCAGGTCTCGGCGACCGGGGTCTGGGCGATGATCTCGGGCTCGCCCTCGGCGGTCATCCCACCGCTGCGCAGCGCATCGAGGTAGGGCGCCATCAACCCCAGCCCATGCGTGTCATGGCCGAGCAGGTCGCCTTCGACCAGTACCTCCGCCATGTCCAGCGCGCGATCGGGGGAGAGGCCCTCCTTGGCGAAGAGCGCCGCCACCGTGGAGATCAATGAAACAACCTCGAACCGCATCATCCGCCCTTTACGCCTCCCGTGGTCAGGCCGGCGATGATCTGTTTCTGGGCGAGCAGGGTCAACAGCAGCACCGGCAGCGTCACCAGCAAGGCGGCGGCGGCGAGCGGGCCCCAGCTGATCTGCTCGAAGGTCAGCATGTTGTTCACCGCGACCGGCAGGGTGCGCGAGTTGCGGCCGGCCAGCACCATCGCGAAGATGAAGTTGTTCCAGGAGAAGATGAAGGAGAGGATCACCGCGACGGTCACCCCCGGTCGCGACAGCGGCACCGCGACATGCCAGAAGGCCTGCCAGATGGTGGCGCCATCGACCATGGCGGCTTCCTCCAGCTCCGGCGGCAGCCCCTCGAAGAAGCCCATCATGATCCAGACCACGATCGGCACGGTGATGACGAGGTGGGTGATGACGATGGGCGCGAGGGTCCCGGTCAGCCCGATCCATTGGAACAGCAGGAACAGCGGGATCAGGTAGGAGAGCCCCGGCGTGATCCGCGCGATCAGGATCAGCACCGCCGCCCGCGTCGCCCGCATCCGCGCGATGCCGTAGCCTGCGGGCACGCCGAACAGCACCGCAAGGCCGGTTGCGGAGAAGGAGACCACGACGCTGTTCCAGGCCTGGCCCAGGAAGTCGTTGCGTTCGAACACCGCGATGAAATTCGTCCAGACCGGCGGATTGGGGATGAAGATCGGTGGGAAGTCGGTGTTGTCGAGCTCATTCTTCAGCGACAGCGACAGCATCCACAGGAACACCATCAGCGCCGGCGAGATCAGCACCAGCACCGAGGCGCCGAAGCCGATACGGCCCAGCCAGCGCCGCATCACGCCGCATCCTTGAAATGCTGCCGCGCCCAGAGGAGCAGCATCGCCAGCGCCACGATGATGAGGAAGAACACCACCACGACCGCGCTGGCATAGCCCATGTTGTAATAGGCGAAGGCGTTCAGGTAGAGGAAGATGTTGATCGTCTCGCTGGAGGTTCCCGGCCCCCCTTGGGTGATGACGTAGATGGTGTCGAAGGCCTTCAGCGCATCGATGGTGCGGATGATCAGCGCCACGATCAGGAAGGGTGCGAGCAGCGGCAAGGTGATGTGCCGCAGCACCTGCAAGGGCGTGGCACCATCGATCTTCGCGGCCTCATAGGGATCGACCGGCAGGCTCGCGAGCCCGCCGAGCACGATCAGCATCACGAGCGGCGTCCAGTGCCAGACCTCGACCAGCACCAGCGTCGGGATCACCGTGTTCGCGTCATAGACCCAAAGGCTGGGCGGCAACCCCATGCTGGTCAGCAGCCAGTTCAGCACGCCAAGCTGCGGATGGAACATCATGGTCCAGACCAGAGCAACGGCCACCGGCGTCGCCATCATCGGCAGGATGAAGATGGCCCGCGCGAGCCCGCGCAAGGGGAATTTCCGGTTGAAGGCCAGCGCCGCCGCGGTGCCGAGCAGCATCGGGAAGACCACCGCCAGCGCGGTGTAATACAGCGTCCGCAGCACCGCCCAGCCGAAGCGCTCATCGGTGAACAGGCGCTGGTAGTTGGCGAGTCCGATGAAGCTGCGCCCACCGCCGAGCTTCCAGTCATGCACCGACATGAACAGGGTGAAGACCCAGGGAAACAGGATGGTCGCGAAGACCACAACGCCGCAGGGCGCGACGAACCACCAGTAGTGGCGCGCATAGTTGCGGCGGCGGGGATTGGCCCCCGCCGCCGCGACCCCCGAGAGGGCGATGCTCATGCGGCCCGCTCCGACGCCTCCAGGATCGGGCGGAAGGCGTCGGTCGCGCGCTTCAACTCGGTCGCGACATCGGCACCGCCGATGGTGTTGGTGAGCGCGGTGCCGATGGTGTCGCGGAACTCCGTCACCGGCAGGATGATCGGCAGGCCGGGGCGGCTGATCGCGGCACTTTCGACGAGCGTGTCGAAGAAGTCGCGCGGGAAGCGGCTCGCCTTGATCGCCTCCTCATTGCGGTAGGGGCTGGTGCGGGCGGGCGAGCCGGCCCCACCCGTGAGGTAGCGCAGCTGGTTCGCCTTGCCCGAGGCCCATTGCAGATAGAGCCAGGCCGGGCCCTTCTTCTGCGACGCCTCGGCGATGCCGAAGCTGGTGCCGAACATGCAGCAGTGATGCGAGGCCGAGCCGCGCGGCACCACCGCATAGCCGACCTTGCCGGCGACGCGGGAGCGGGTGCGGTCCTCCAGCGGCGCGGCGAAGCCGACGCCGTCGATCCACATCGCCGCCCGGCCCTGCATGAAGGTCGTCTGGCATTCGTTCCAGTTGAAGCCGACCGAGCCCGGCGGGGAGCAGTCGCGCATCAGTGTCTGGTAGATGCGCCCGGCCTCGATCGCATCGGGGGTGTCGGTGATCAGCTGGCGCTGCGCGTTCAGCGTGTCCTTCTGCGCCGTGCCGAGCAGGAACTGCGTCCAGAGCACGACATTCGCATTGCGCAGGCCCCGTCCGACATTGCCATAGATCTGGCGCGAGGGGTCGGTCAGCTTGCGCGCGGAGTCGACCATCTCGTCGAAGCTGCGCGGCACCCCGAGGTTCTTTGCCGCCAGCAGCTCCTTGTTGTAATACATGATGAAGTAGTCGGTGAACTCCGGCAGCGTATCCAGCCGGCCATCCGCCTGCCGCGCATACTCCACGATGCCCTGCCCGTAATCGGCGAAATCGAAATCCGGCGCCGTCAGGCTGGCATCCTGGATCATCGGTGTGAGGTCGGTGCACCATTTGGCGCGGCCGATCTGCAGCTTGGAGACATGCAGCGAAATCCCCACCACGTCGAAGGAGGGCCGGCCGGAGGTGAACTCGATGGCGAATTTCTGGCGGTGCTGCTGTTCCGGGATCGCCTCCGCGCCGACGCTGATGCCGGTCATCTCCTCGAACTCGCGCTGGTTCGAGATCAGGATCTGGCTGCGCGGATTCTGCGTGAGGCTGACCTCGATCCGCTGGCCCCGGAACCGGCGCCAGTCGAAGCCCGACTGGGCGTTGGCCGTCTCGATCATGGGGGGGGCGGCCAGCAGGGCCGTGGTCGCACCGAGCACGCCGCGACGGGTGATCCATTCGGTCGGGTTCATGTTTGGCATTCCTCCTGCCGCGCCCGCTGACCGGGCGTCGTTGCGGGGGATGCTGCGTCGCTCGGCGCGGGCTTGTCCAGTGGCCGTGGTGGCGCCACCCTGCCGGCGACGGGAGAAGCATACGATGGACATGACGGCACTGCCCGCGGACTGGCGGGAGGGGCATTTCGCGCTGCGGGTGGACTCGCCCGGCGGCCCCATGGTCGTGGCCCTGCAATTTGGCGCGGGTTTCGATATGACGCCGGTGTTCGGCACCACCTCGGCCTGGCTCAACGATCCCAACCCGCTGAAGGCGATCAGCCTGGGCTCGCCGGTGGCGCTCGGCAGCCTCGGGGATCTGCTGGCGCCCAATGATCTGCAGGCCGCCAAGGCCTGCGGCGTGACCTATGTGCGCTCCATGCTCGAACGGGTGATCGAGGAGCGCTGCCGGGGCGACGCCGCCCAGGCCGAGGCCGTCCGCGCCGAGATGCGCGCGGTGATCGGCGAGGATCTGACCGCCCTCATCCCCGGCAGCCAGGCCGCGATGCAGGTGAAGGAGCGGCTGCTGGCACTCGGCTGGTGGAGCCAGTATCTGGAGGTCGGGATCGGCCCGGATGTGGAGATCTTCTCCAAGGCCCAGCCCATGGCCTCGGTCGGGCCAGGTGCCGCGATCGGCATCCACCCCATGTCCGGCTGGAACAACCCGGAGCCCGAGGCGGTGCTGGCGATCTCCGCCACGGGCCGGATCCTCGGCGCGGCGCTGGGCAATGACGTGAACCTGCGCGACGTGGAGGGGCGCAGCGCGCTGCTGCTCGGCCGCGCCAAGGACAACAACGCCGCCAGCGCGATCGGACCGGCGATCCGCCTGTTCGATGCGGATTTCAGCCTGGCCGATGTGGTCGCCGGCACCACGCATCTGACCATCACCGGCGAGGATGGCTTCCGGCTGGAGGAGACCGGCGCGGTGAATGCCATCGCCCGCGACCCGGTGGATATCGTCGCCCAGTTGATGGGCCCGCACCACCAGTATCCGGATGGGGCGATGCTCTACCTCGGCACCCCCTTCAGCCCGTCCAAGGATCGCGGCGCGCCGGGCATGGGCTTCACCCACAAGGTCGGCGATGTGGTGACCATCCACAGCAAGCGCCTCGGCACCCTGTCCAACGCCGTGCGCCTGACCAGCGAATGCCCGCCCTGGACCTTCGGGGTCACGGCGCTCTTCGCCTCCCTCGCCCGGCGCGGATATCCGCGCCGATGACCGAGGAACTCGGCCGGCTGCGGGAGATCGCCTATGCGCGGTTGCCGGGAACCAAGCCGGGGGTGGTGTTCCTCGGCGGTTTCCACAGCGACATGCAGGGCAATAAGGCGACCTTCCTGCGCGGCCACTGCGCCGCCCATGACCGCGCCTACCTGCGCCTCGACTACTCGGGCCATGGCGAGAGCGGCGGGCGGTTCGAGGAGGGCTCGATCGGCCTCTGGCTCGCGGATGCCGAATCCGCGCTGCTGGAACTGACCGACGGGCCGCAGATCCTGGTCGGCTCCTCGATGGGGGGCTGGATCGCGATGCTGCTGGCGCGGCGGCATCCGACGAAGGTCGCGGCGGTGCTGGGCATCGCGGCGGCACCGGATTTTCTGACGATGCTCCTGGAGCCTGCCTTGCCCGCGAAGGCGCGGGCGGAGCTTGCGGCCAAGGGCGTGGTGCTGATGCCGTCCGAGTATGGCGAGCCGACGCCGATCACCCGGCACTTGGTCGAGGAATCGAAGGAGCATCTGCTGCTCGACCCGGGCTTCGACCTGCCCTGCCCGCTGCATCTGGTCCAGGGCATGGCCGATCCGGACGTGCCCTGGCACCATGCGCTGCGCATCGTCGAGGCCTGCCGGCGCCAGGATACCCGCCTGACGCTGATCCGCGACGGCGACCATCGCCTGTCACGGCCGCAGGATCTGGAGCTGATCTGTCAGCTGCTGGGCGCGCTGCTCAGCACCGCGGCCAGCCCCTCGCGGTAGGTCGGGTAGCGCCAGGCGATCCCGAGCGCCTGCTTGGTCAGATCGTTCCTGACGCGGCGGCTCTCGCTCCAGAAGGAGCGCGCCATCGGGCTCATCTCGGGCCAGACCTCGGCCAGCGGCCGGGCGATGGGCGGCGGGAGGCCGAGCAGCCGCGCGGCCTCGGCCACCACATCGGCCTGCGGCGCGGGCAGGTCGTCGGTCAGATGCAGCACCCGCGCCCCGGCCGCGCGCTCCTGGGCCGCCGCGGCGAAGGTGGCGCGGCCGATATCCTCGGCATGGATGCGGCCGAAGGCGTGACCGGGGGCGAGGATACGCCGCGCCTGGCCGGCGCGCAGATCGTCGAAGACGCTCGGCCCCGCGCCGCCATAGATGCCGGCGGTGCGGAACAGCTCCAGCGCGCGGCCGGCGGCGATGGCGCGCCAGGCGTCCTCGGCCGCCAGGCGGCGCTGGCTGCGCGGCTGGCCGGGGGCGGGCTCGGTGCTCTCATCCACCCAGGCCCCGCCGCGGTCGCCATAGACCCCCGTCGTGGACATATACCCGACCCAGCGCAGCGGCGCCGCGGCCCGCAGCGCCGCCCGCAGCGCCGCGTGGTGCGCCGCGATGACGGGGTCGGATTCGGCCGGGGGGGCGGTGACGAGGAGATGGGTGGCCTCGGCGATCGCGGGCCCGGCCTCGGCGAAGGGGATCACCGCGACCCCCTGCATCGCGCGCCGCGCGGGATCGCGCGCCGTGGCCGTCACCGCCCAACCGGCGGCCAGCGCGGCGCCCGCCATGGCACGGCCGGTGGTGCCCAGTCCGAAGATCAGAAGTCTGTTTGGCATGGCGCCATCCTGACCGTCCCGCTTCGTGCAGACCAGGGGATGCAGGATGCCGCCGATCCGGCTAAGTATCGCGCGAGATGCGCGCAACCTCCCGTCCCCTGCTGCTTGGCGCCTTCGCCTGCGCGATGCTTGTCGCGATCGGCGGCGGCGGTTGGGTCAGCTGGTCCACCTCCTCGGCCGAGAGCCCCCCCGCCGAGGTCCAGGCCGAGGAAGTCCCGCTGCCGCTGCCGCCGGCGCCGGTGCGGCTTTCGGATGACCCGGAATACGATCGCTGCCTGGACATGCTGGGCTATGACCCGACCGGCAGCGCGGCCTTGGCCGAGGCCTGGGAGACCCAGGGTGGCGGCGAGGCCGCGCGGCATTGCGCCGCGCTGGCGATGCTGGCGCTGGGGGATGCCGAACGCGCCGCGCCGCGCCTGGAGCAGATCGGCCGCACCTCCACCGCCGGGGCCATGGCGCGGGCGGCGGTGTTCGGGCAGGCGGCCCAGGCCTGGATGATCACGGGCGCGCCGCAGCGGGCCTATGGCGCCGTGACCATGGCGCTCGGGCTCGCACCCGAGGACGCCGACCTGCTGATCGACCGCGCCGTCACCTCCGGCATCCAGGGGCGGTACGAGGAGGCCATGCAGGATCTGGACCGTGCCCTGACGCTGGCGCCGGACCGCACCGATGCGCTGGTCTTCCGCGCGGCCGCCGCGCGGCACCTGGAACGGCCCGATGCGGCGCTGGCCGATCTGGAAGCCGCTTTGGTGATCGACCCCGACAGCGCCGAGGCGCTGCTGGAACGCGGCATCCTCAAGCAGATGAAGGGCGATCCGGACGGCGCGCGCCGGGATTGGCAAAGGGCGATCACGCTTGCGCCGGACAGCCCGACGGCCGACCTCGCCGCCCAGAACATCGCGCTGAACGAGGCCGGTCCCCGGCGGAACTGACGCCGGTCGCGGGCCTAGGCGGCGAGCGCCCCCAGCGCATCCGCGACGACCGGGGCGAGGCCCCGGAATTCCGCCGCCCGCGGCCCACGCGCCCGCCAGGCAAGCCCGATGGTCCGCCCTTGCGGCGGCTCCAGCGGGCGCAGCAGAAGATCGGTGCCGGCCAGCACCCCGCCTTCCACCGCGAGCCGAGGCAGCAAGGTCAGTCCGAGCCCCCCCGCCACCATCTGGACCAGCGTATGCAGGCTGGTGGCGGCGAAGGCATCGCCCGCCCCCGCCCCCGGCAGGCCGCAGGCCGCCAGCGCCTGGGCGCGGAGGCAATGCCCGTCCTCCAGCAGCAGCAGCCGCTCGGCACCCAAGGCCGCCACGGTCACCGGATCGAAGGCCGCGAGGCGGTGGTCGGCCGGCAGGGCGGCGAGGAAGGGGTCCTCGGCCAGCGCCATCGTCTCCAGCCCCTCCCCCGCCACCGGCAGCGCCAGCAGCAGCAGGTCGAGCCGCCCGGCCTGAAGCTCCTCCACCAGCCGGTCCGTCCGCTCCTCACGCAGCCAGAGCCGCAGCCGCGGGAAGGCCGCCCGCAGCCGCGGCATCAGCCGAGGCAGCAGGAACGGGCCGATGGTGGGGATCAGCCCGAGGCGCAGCGGGCCCGAAAGCGGCGCGCGGGCCTGGTCGGCGGTCTCCGACACCGCCTCCAGCGCCGTGAGCGCGACGCGGGCCCGCTCCAGCACCTCAAGCCCGAGCGGGGTGAAGACCGGGCGCTTGCCATGGGCACGGTCCAGCACCGTTGCATCCAGCAGCCGCTCCAGCGCGATGATCCCGGCCGAGAGCGTGGATTGCGTCACCCCGCAGGCGCCCGCAGCACGGCCGAAATGGCCGAATTCGGCCAGGGCCAGGAGGTATCGGAGCTGCTGCGGCGCAGGCAAGGCCATCATTGAATGGATCGATCATTCTGTTTAAAACAATTCATTGGCATACAAGCGATCTAATGGCCATACCGAGGATGCCGCGGAAAATTGTGCACTGCGGCAGCCATTCCTTCCAGGAGACCACGCCATGCTGACCGTCGGCGACAAATTCCCCAGCTTCACCCTGAGCGCCGTCAAGGGCGGCCCCGACGGCCTGGGCGGCCCGGGTGTGTCCTTCACCGAGGTGTCGAACGAGACCGACGCCGGCAAGTGGAAGATCTTCTTCTTCTGGCCGAAGGACTTCACCTTCATCTGCCCGACCGAAATCGCCGCCTTCGGCAAGCTGTCGGGCGAGTTCGCGGATCGTGACGCCGTGATCTATGGCGGCAGCACCGATGGCGAGTTCGTCCATCTGAACTGGCGCAAGTACAACGACGACATCCGCGACCTGCCCTTCCCGATGCTGGCCGACACCAAGCGCGAGCTGTGCGAGGCCCTGGGCATCCTGGACAAGGACGCCGGCGTGGCGCTGCGCGCGACCTTCATCGTGGACCCGGACGGCACGATCCAGTGGGCCTCGGCCAATGGGCTGAACGTCGGCCGCAATCCGCAGGAAGTCGTCCGCGTGCTCGACGCGCTGCAGACCGACGAACTCTGCCCCTGCAACTGGACCAAGGGCGCCGAGACCCTGGCGCCGCAGGAATTGTTCGAAAAGGCCGCCTGAGAGGCCATCCGTCGCGCGGCCCCCTCCGGGCCGCGCGACCCCTTTTTCGCCTGCCGGCGGCCCTGCCCTGCCCTGCCGCCCCCCGTAAAATCCGACTGAGTTGAAAGGACCCGGCCATGTCGCTGGAAGCCCTGCGCGCCCGCCTGCCCGAATATGCCAAGGATCTGAAGCTGAACCTCGGCAGCCTCGCCACCGAACCCTTGCTGAACCAGCAGCAGCTTGCCGGCACCTTCATCGCCTCGGCCCTGGCCAGCCGCCATGCCGCGACCACCGCCGCGATCGTCGCCGAATTCGCCCCCAAGCTGTCGCCCGAGGCGCTGACCGCCGCCAAGGCCGCCGCGGCGATCATGGGCATGAACAATGTCTATTACCGCTTCACCCATCTGATCGGCGGCGATTACCCGAACATACCGGCCAAGCTGCGCATGAACGTCATGGCGCGCCCTGGGGTGGAGAAGGTCGATTTCGAGCTCTGGTCGCTCGCGGTCTCGGCCATCAACGGCTGCGGGATGTGCATGGAAAGCCACGAGAAGATCGTGCTGCACGGCGGGCTCTCCAAGGAGCAGGTGCAGGCCGCTGTCCGCATCGCCGCGACCGTGCATGCCACCGCCGTCGTGCTGGATGGCGAGGACGCGCTGGCGGGCTGAGCCGCCAGGCCGCCCCACCTTAACGGGGCGGCAATCCTTTCAGGCGCCCTCTGCCGCTTCATCCGGACGGGGCAATACGCAGGTGAGCGGCGAGGAAGGGCGAGGCCAGGCCTCGATGAGTCCTGGTGAGGGCGCACGCGAACGCTTCGTCGCCTTCGCCTTCGCCGCCTCCGAATGCCTGATCGAAACCGATCCCCTGGGACGAATCCTATTCGCGGTCGGCGCCTTCCGCTCACGCTTCGGCTGCGAGGCCGAGGCGCTGGTGGGTCGCCCCATCGCGACCTTGCTGGCGCCGGAGGAGCAGGGGCTGATTGCCACCGCCATTCCGATGCTGGCGCTGCGCGGCCGCCTGCCGCCGAGCGTGGTGAATTTGGCCGCTGGCCCCGCCGCGCCATCTGCGGGCCCGGTGTCGAGCCAGGCGGTGCTGTCGGGCCTGGCCTTGCCCGGGCAGGATGGCCAGTTCCGGCTCTGCCTCACCCTCGGCACGGTGCCCTTGGGGCTCGCTCCGATCCAGGCTGCGAACGGCAATGGACCAGCTCCGCAAGCTGCCGGGCTGCTTCGCGCTGCCGAGGCGAGGCTGCAGGCGGGCAGCGCCGGACGCCTTGGCCTGTTCGAGATCACCGGCCCCGCCGCGGAGCGCCTCGCGCGGGGCGATCCCATCTTGAATGGCGCGCTTGCGACGGCGTTGCAGGCTGGGCCGGGAACGCTTGCCGGCAGCGTGGCGCCGGGCCGCTTCGGCCTGATGCAGGGCGGCGAGGCGCCGCTGCCGCTCGGGGAGTCCGCCGCCGCGATGACGCGCGTGCTGGAGCAGAGCGGGGTCAGCGGCCAGATCAAGAGCCTGGAACTGCTGCTGACCCATGATGGGATGAACGAGGCGCAGGCGGTGCGCGCGCTGCGCCATGCGCTCGGCGCCTTCACCCGCGGCGGTGCTTCGGGGCTGGCCGCCGCCGGTATGGGGGATGGGTTGCAGGCCTTCCTGGACCTCGTGGCCAAGCGGCGCGGCGGCTATCGCCGTACCATCGCCGAACGCCGCTTCCGCCTCGACTACCAGCCGATCTGTCGCCTTGCCGATCGACAGATCCATCACTTCGAGGCGCTGCTGCGGCTTGATGGCGCGGGCTCGGCCGGGGTCGGGGAATTCGTCAATCTGGTGGAGGGCGCTGGCCTCTCCGAGGAACTGGATCTCGCCGTGGCCGCGGTCGCGGCCGAGGCCTCGCGCGATGGCCCCTCGATCGCCTTCAACATCTCCGGCTATTCGGCGCAGAGCCCGCATTTCCGCGCCGCATTGCTCGCCCTGCTCGACCGGGCCCGGGTGCCGGCAGGGCGGATGCTGATCGAGCTGACCGAGAGCGCCGAGGTCGAGGATGAGGACGAGGCCGCCATCACCATCGCCGCCCTGCGCGCCCGCGGCGTGGCCGCCTGCATCGACGACTTCGGCGCCGGGGCCGCGTCCTTCCGCTACCTGCGCGCCTTCCGCGTCGATTACGTGAAGCTCGACGGCTCCTTCGTCCAGGCCGCCGCGACGCAGGAGCGGGAGCGCAGCTTCCTCGCCTCGATGCTCGACCTCGCCCGCACCGTCGGCGCCCAGACCGTCGCCGAGCGGATCGAGACCGAGGAGGATGCCGCGCGCATGTTGGCGTTGGGCGTGGATTTCGGGCAGGGCTGGCTGTTCGGCCGGCCCGGCAAGCTGCCCGGCCCGGCGGCGCCGAAGCAGCGGCGCGCCATCGGGCATGAGGTGTGGAGATGAGGCGTTCCTACCCGGCGTAGCCCGCCGCCCGCGGCAACCAGAGCGCAATTTCAGGAAACGCGATCAGCAGCCCGGTGCCAAAAGCCAGCATCAGCATATAGGGCAGGATCGAGCGGTTCACCTCGGCCAGCGGCGCCCCGGTGATCGCCTTGATCACCACGAGGTTCATCGCCACCGGCGGCGAGATCAGCGCCATCTCCAGCGACAGTGTCAGCAGCACGCCGTACCAGACCTTGTCGATGCCGAGCACGCCCATCGCGGGCAGGATCGCCGGCATGGTCAGCAGGATGATGCTGAAGCTCTCCAGCACCAGCCCCAGCACGAACAGCAGCCCCATCATCGCGATGATGAAGCCGGTGCGGCCAAGCCCGATCGCGGCGATCTCCGCCGTCAGTCTTTGGGGCACGCCGAGCTTGGTCAGCATGTAGCCGTAGATGGCAGCACCGGCGATGATGAGCAGCAGCATGGAGGAGGTCCGCGTCGCCTCCTGCACGCCCGACAGCAGGTCGCGCCAGGTCAGCGTGCGGTAGATCACACCCGCCACGAACAACGCATAGAGCGCCCCGGTCCCCGCCGCCTCGGTCGCGGTGAAGACGCCCATGTAGATGCCGCCGAGCACGAATACCGGCAAGGTCATCGACCAGCCCGCGCGCGCCAGGACCGGCAGGATGGCGGTGGGCAATTCCTCGCCCTCGGGCACACGGGCGTGCCCTTCGGTCGCCATCACATACAGCGCGAACATCGCCGCCATCATCAGCCCGGGGATCAACCCCGCGAGGAACAGCGCGCCGACGCTGGTCTCGGTGACATAGGCGTAGAGCACCATCGGCGCGGAGGGCGGGATGAGAATGCCGAGCGTGCCGCCACCGGCGACGACGCCGAAGGCACCCTTGCGCGACATCCCGTAGCGCAGCATCTGCGGAATCGCGATCTTGCCCACGGTCAGCGCCGTCGCGACCGAGGAGCCGCTGATCGCCGCGAAGATCGTGCAGGCGAAGACGGTCGCGATGCCGACCCCGCCGCGCAGGTTTCGCACCAGCGCGAAGGCGGCGGCGTAGAGGTCATCGACCACCCGCCCGCGCACCATCACATGCGCCATCAGCATGAACAGCGGAATCGCGACCAGCAGATAGCCGTCGAGATTGCCGATCACCATCTCGCCGAGCGCCGGCACCCCGCCCTCGACCGCCAGCAGCACGCCGAGCGGCAGCAGGAACAGTGCCGCGAACATCGGCAGGCCGAGGTAGAGCAGAACGATCAGAACGGCCATCAGGCCCAGAAACAGCACCCGCCTATTCTCCGCGTGCCAGCGTGTCGCGCGGCAGTTGATCCTCGCCGGTCGGCTGATACTCCGGCGTGCCGCCCGTCAGCAGAACGAGGCTCTGCACCAGCGCCACCAGGCACAGCACCGAGGCACCGATCGGCAGCAGCATCTGCACCCACCACAGCGGCACGGCCTCGATCTCGGTCGCCAGCCCGACCATGCGGGAGAAGGACACCGCCTCCCACCCCGCCACAGTCAGGATCGCGCCCACCGCGGCGACCGAGAGCGTGCCCGCGAGGCGCGAGGCCCGCGCCCAGCCTGGGCTTGCCTGGGAGACGGCGATATCCACGCCGATATGCTCGAAACGCCGCTGCGCCTCAGGTGCCGCGAGCAGCACCAGCGCCACCACGAGCCAGCCCGCCACCCGGTCGATCCAGGGCAGCGGCTCGTTGAACACATAGCGCGAGACCACCGACACCCCGACCAGCACGAGGCAGGTCGCCGTTGCCAGCCCGCCCAAGGCGGCCGCGATGCCCGAAAGCACCGCGACCAGGCGGACCAGCAGCTTCACAGCGCGCGCAGCAGTTCGAGGATGCGCGGCCCGCCCTCGGGCGCGAGGCGGAGGAAGGTCGCCATCACCGGCGGCTGCATCGCGGCACTCCAGGTCGCGGCCTCGGCGTCGGTCTGGTCGTGCAGGGTCATGCCCTTGGCACGGAGTTCGGTGACGGCGGCGGCGGCGGTCGCCTCGGTCGCCTCGATCGCCTTCTCCTCGGCCAGCTTCACCGCGGCCTCGATCAGGGTGCGATGGGGCGCGCCGAGCCCGTCCCACCAGCGCGGGTTCACATAGATCTGGGTGAAGACCGAGAAGAAGGGCGCGACGGTGCCGAAGCGCTGCACTTCATAGTAGCGGCGCGACACGGCGGCGGAGACGTCGGTCAGCCCGGCATCCAGCACGCCCGATTGCAGGGCGGCGGTGACTTCCGGCGCCGGGGTCGCGGCCGGGGCGGCGCCGACGGCCGAGAGCCCGCCATCGATCATCGGGTTCAGGCCGCGGATCTTCAGCCCCTGGAAATCCGCCAAGGTGATGATCGGCGCCTTCTGGCTGGTGAAGATCGTGGCGCGGGTGGTGAAGAGCCAGCCGAGGCTGCGTACCGCGCGGCGCGCCGTCGCGGCATCGAGGAACTTGCCCGCCTCGCTGCCCGAGAATTTGCGGATGCGGTCGAGCGAGGTGAACAGGTAGGGGATGGTCGGCGCGCTCATCTCGGGGATGGTGTTGCCCCAGGTGAAGTTGGTCGCCACCGCGGCCTCGAAGGCGCCGCGCGCGACGCCGGGGAAGTTGTCGCTGACCTTGGCAAGCTGCTGCGCCGGGAAGATCTGCACCACCACGGCGCCGTTGCTGCGGGCCGCGACATCGGCGGCGAAGCCTTCCAGCACCTGGGCGATGTGATGCGCCGGCGGATATTGATGCGACAGCCGCATCGTGACCGCGGCCTGGGCGCGGGCGCCGCCGGGCAACAGGGCCGGTGCCAGAAGGGTTGGGGCGGCAAGGAGCATCGTGCGACGGCGCATGGGGATAGACCCTCCGGTTTGAACGTTTCCGGGGCTTTCCATGCTGCCGGTCGGGGCGCCGGTCAACCGCCCCCGGCAGCGTTACGCGGCCACCTTGCGGATGATCAGACCGATCGAGGTCATCGGGAACCCATCGACGCTCAGCTTCAGATGGGGTGCTGACGGGTAGCCCAGCGCCGGATGTGGATCATGCTCATAGGGCGGATGGTCGATGAAGCGGTCGAACAGCCCCGACCCCGCATCCAGATCCACCGCCAGCAGCTCATGCCCCTTGGCCGCGAGACGGCCGGCCAGATCGTCGAGATGCTGCGTCCGGAACAGCACCGTCGGCCAGTTGTCGGTGCTCTCGCCGCTGCCATCGAGGTTGAATTCGGAGGTATGCACCGCGATCCCGCCGGGCTTGAGGGACTTCAGCGAAGTCTCGACGAAGACGAGGCCGGCCTCCACCGAGCCGAGATGGCCAAAGGCGCCGACCGACCAACAGAAGTCAAAACCGTTCTCCAGATCCTCGGGGATGGCCGCCATGTCCATGGCGCGGAATGCGCCGGTCTTCCAGAACGGGACGCCTTCCAGATACGGCGGGCGGGCAAGGTCGCCGATCTGCGCCGCATGGCCCGCGACGCCGCGCCACAGCCTTGCCGGATCGACGACGCCGCCCATATCCGTCGCCAGGACCGAAACCCCGCGCGAGGCGAGATAGGCCGGCAGCGGCTCCTGCCCCACCGCGAAGCCGAGTCCGGATTTCCCCTCAGCCAGGAGACCCGCCTCCCACACCGCCTGGAGCACGAAGCAGAGCTCCCAGACGCCGCGGCGATAGAGCGGCGTGAGGTGCAGCTGGCCACACCAGTGCCGCGCCCAGGCGGCCTCGATATCCGCCTGGCAGCAGAGCTTGCTGCGCAGCCCCACGCGCTGCGGTTCAGCCGGGATGGGCGCCAGGGGCCCGGCGCGCCCGGTCGCATAGGCCTGCTCGGCCAGGGCCGATGCCAGCACCTTCATGTTCCAGCGCAGATTGGCATTGTCCTTGAGCGCCTGGGCCAGCGGATTCGTCTGCGGACGATTGCTGCTGTCGATCCGCGGAAGCAGTCCCCAAAGCTCGGACCGCAGATCGGCGCGCCACCACGTCCGCATCCGCGCATAAAGCCAGCCCGCCACGGACGCCGTATCCTTCCGAGCCAAACCATTCTCCTTCATGCGCAAGCCAGCGCGCCATTCGATCACGATAGGGCGAGCAGGGGAATGCCTGGCCTCGCCAAACCGGGCTCACGGCCGCTCAGGCTTGACGACCGCAGGGCCGCACCGCAGGGTCGAACGCATCATCGCCACCCTGGAGCGGCCTCCGCGCCGCGCAACCCAGCCGGCGATGGTCTGAGAAGCAAGCGTGGCTGGGACATTGCCCATGAGAACTACGTCGTGAGCATCGGCCCCATTTCCCGTCTGCTTGGCCGCTCCGAGCCGCTCCAGCCGCTGGTGCAGACCGTCGCCGTGGCGCAGTCGCCCGAAACCACCTTGCTGCCCTTGCTGTCGTTGCAGATGCTGCGCTCCCCCCCGCACCGGTCCTGGCTGGAGGCGGCGATCCGCGCCCGCTGCAACGCCGTGCCGCTGGCGGCGGACTTGCTGCTCTGCCGCATCCTCGGCCGCTTCAAATTCCACGTGGACCCGCAGGATGAGGGCTTCGCGCCGCATCTGCTGCTCGATGGCTACTGGGAATACTGGGTGACCGATCAGATCTGCCGCATGACCCAGCCGGGGATGGTGGCCGTCGATGTCGGCGCCAATGCCGGGTATTATGCCGTGCTGATGGCCGATCTGGTGGGCAGCGGTGGCCATGTCCATGCCGTCGAACCGGGAGGGCGCAGCCTGCGGCTGCTGCGGCGCAACCTCGCCGTGAACGGCTTCACCGGGCAATCGACGGTCCATGCCCTGGCCGTGGGCGCGAGCCGCGGCAGCGCCGTCCTGCGCAGCACGGCGGCCGAGCCCAAGAACGCCTATGTGGTGCCCGAAGGCCTGCCCGCCCCCGCCGGGGTGCATGAGGAAACCATCGAGATCGCCCCGCTCGACGAGTTGGTCGAGACCGCGCACATCATCAAGATCGACGTCGAGGGCCACGAGGAACAGGCCTGGGCCGGAATGCAGCGGCTGCTCGACCGGTCACCCGATGTGCGCGTGCTGCTCGAGTTCAACGCCGCGCGCTGCCTGGACCCCGCGGGGCTGCTGCGCGACATCGCCGGTCGCTTCCCGCTGCGCTTCCTCGACTTCGACGCGGTGGTGAAGCCCGCGGATACCGCGGTCCTGCTCAACAGCCGCGAAGACACCATGCTGTTGCTGACCCACGAAGACTGAGGCCCTCAGGCCAGGGCCGGCGCCCTGCGGATCCGCCAGACCAGCATCAGCACCACCGCGGCCATCGCCGGCAGCAGCACCAGATTGAGCACCACCCACCCTGCCTGCGCATGCAGGAAGCCGCTGCCGAAGGCGGTGCAGGCGACGGTGCCGAAGACGATCAGATCGTTCAGCATCTGTGCCCGGAACCGCTCGGCCGGCGCATAGGCCGCGGCCAGCAACGTGGTCGCCCCGGTGAACATGAAGTTCCAGCCAAGCCCGAGGCAGACCAGCCCCAGCACGAAATGGGTGAAGGTCTCGCCGCTGACCGCGACGGCGACGAAGGCGGTATTCAGCAGCGCGCCCGCGACGATGATCCGCAGCGCGCCGAAGCGCAGGATCAGCCGCCCGGTCCAGAATCCCGGCAGGAACATCGCCACCGCATGCGCCTGGATGACCGTGGAGCTGGCACTGATGCCGAAGCCGCAGGCCAGCATCTCCAGCGGCGTCGAGGTCATCGCCAAATTCATGGTGCCATAGGCGATCGCGCCCGTGACCGCGGCGGTCACGAAGGCTGGCCGGCGCAGGAAGGCGGAGAGCGGGGTCGACACGCCGGTGCGCGGCGGCGGCGGCGGGATCTCGGCGAAGGACAGCAACACGAGGCAGATCGCCGGCAGCGTCGCCAGGATCAGATAGGTGCCCATGAACAGGAAGCCCGGCATGAGGTCGCGGGTCTGCTTCACCAGTTCTGGCCCCGCCACCGCCGCGAGCACGCCGCCGGCCATCACGAGGCTCACGGCACGCGGGCGATAGGCGGGCGTCGCGACCTCGGCCGCGGCGAAGCGGTAGTGCTGCCCGATGCCGAAGCCGAGGCCCGCCGGCACCGCGCCCAGGCAATAGAGCCAAAAATCGCCCTGCCAGATGCCGGCCGCGAAGATCAGCGACCCCGCCATGCTGCCGAAGGCGCCAAGGGTGAAGCCGGCGCGGCGCCCGAGCCGGGCGAAGACCATGCTGGCCGGGATCGAGGCCGCCATGGTCGCCAGCATCTGGATCGCCATGGGCAGCGTCGCCAGCGTCTTGTCGGAAGCCAGGGCGAAGCCGATCAGCGAGCCCATCGCGACCTGACCCACCACCGCGGCATTCTGCAAGGCCTGGCACAGGAACAGCAGCCGCACATTGCGCAGCATGTGCCGGTCGGGTTCGGTCACGTCAGAAATGGCTCCATCCTCCGCGCGGCAGGGCGATCTCCGCCCCATTCTTGTCTCGGACGGTCACATGCGGCGGCCCTGCCGTGAAGTGGCCGATGCGCGTGGCTGCCGTGTCGCCCCCGATGGCGCGGATGGCGGCCTCGGCCCCGGGCGGGGCGGCGAAGAGCAGCTCGTAATCATCCCCGCCGGTCAGGCAAAGCGCCAGCAACGCCGGATCGCCCGCGACCAGGGCGCCCGCCGCGGGGGAGAGCGGCACCAGCCCCGCCTCGATCTCCGCCGCGACGCCACTTGCGCGGCAGAGATGGCCGAGGTCCTGCACCAGCCCGTCGGAGACATCCATCGCCGCCCGCGCGATCCCCACCAGCCCTTGGCCGAACCCGAGCCGAGGTTGCGGCAGCCGGTAGCGCGCCGCCAGAAAACCCGCAGCATCGGGCGCGAACCGCCCTTGCAGCACGCCGAGCCCGAGCATCCCGTCGCCGATGCTGCCCGAGACCCAGATCTCGTCCCCGGCCCGCGCCCCGCCACGCCGCAGCGCCGCCCCAGGGGCCACATGGCCGAGGATGGTCAGCGACAGGGTCATCGGCCCCGGCGTCGCCACCGTGTCGCCCCCCAGCAGATCCAGCCCGAATTCCTGCTGATCCAGCGCGAGGCCGCCGGCGAAAGCCGCGATCCAGGCGTCGTCGATGTCGCGCGGGAAGGCGGTGGTCATGAGGTAGCCGAGCGGCACCGCCCCCATCGCCGCCAGATCCGACAGATTCACCCGCAGCAGCTTGCGCCCGATGGTCTCGGCCGGGTCGTCGGGCAGGAAATGCACCCCCGCCACCATGGCATCGGCGGCCAGCACCAAGCTGCGACCCGGCGGCGGGTCCAGCACCGCCGCATCATCCAGCAACGACAGCCCGCCCGGCCCCGCCAAGGGTCGGAAATGCCGGGCGATCAGGCCGAATTCACCCGGCGCCTCCGACATAAGGTCAGGTCCCGAATTCGCCCGGGCGGAAGTGGCGGGCCAGGGCGTCCAAAACGCCATTGGCAAAACGCGGCTCCTCGCCGCCGAAGAAGCCATGGGCGATGTCCATGTATTCCTTGATGACCACCCGCGCCGGAGGCTCGCCGCCGGCCAGGAATTCGAAGGTGGCGGCGCGGAACATCGCGCGCAGCACGGGGTCCAGCCGGTGCATCGGCCAGCCCGGCGCCAGATGCGCCAGGATCGCCGCATCCACCGCATCGCCCTGCTTGGCCGCACCGCGCACGATCGCGGCGAAGAGCGGCACATGCGCCTCCGGGACCCGGCCGTTGTCGAAGCCGCCATCATCCGGATGGGCCAGCGGATCGTCACCCAGGCGGTGCTTCACGAACTGGTCGATCACCGTCTCGGCCGAATCGCCCGAGGATTCGGATTGGAACAGCGCCTGCACCGCCGCGACCCGCGCACCGGTGCGCGGGCGGGAGGTGGCGGGCTGCTTGGCGCCGCTCATGCGAGCGACCAGGCGCGACGCAGCCCGACCTGGACCAACAGGGCGGACATCGCCTCGGCGCCCTTGTTGTGGCGGTCGGGGGCGGAACGGGCCTCGGCCTGGGCCATTTCGGCCACGGTGAGCAGGCCGAAGCCGATCGCGGCCCCGGTTTCGGCGGCGATCGCCATCACGCCGTCACAGACGGCGGAGCAGATGAAGTCGTAGTGATCGGTTTCGCCCTTCACGACACAACCCAACAGAAGGACGCCGTCGTAGGCCTCTCCGGAGCGAAGCGCCATGCGTAACGCAGCAGGCAGCTCAAAAGCACCGGCAACCTCGACCACCTCCAGCACCGCGCCGGGCGTCGCGGCCAGGGTTTTGCGGGCGCCATCCATCATCCCGGTGACGACGGCGGTGTAGTAGGGGGCAATGATGGCCAGGATGCGCGGCGGGGGCCCGGCCAGGGCGGTCGCGGCGCGCTCCGGGGCGTCGGCGGTGCTCATGCCTGGCCCGGCCCGAAGCCGCGGGTCTCGACCACCTCAAGCCCATAGCCCTCCAGCCCCACGATCGGGCGCGGGTGGTTGGAGAGCAGGATCAGCTCATGCAGCCCGAGATCGGCCAGGATCTGCGCGCCGATGCCATAGTCGCGCAGCTCGGGGGCCGAGGCGCGATCGCGGCCGCGGCGCACGGCCTCGGACAGGCTGCTCGGGCGCCAGTCGCGCAGCACGACCATGACCCCCTCACCCGCCTCGGCGATCTTGGCCATCGCGGCCTGCACCGAGGCGGTGCCCCGGCCCATCACCACATCCGGCAGTGCTGAGATCGCGTGCATCCGCACCATGGCGGGCACGCCCCGGCCCGGACTGCCCTTGATGAGGGCGAGATGCTCGGTGCCATCCATGGAATTGGCATAGACCACGGCGCGCCACTCGCCGCCGGTCGGCAGGGACATGGTCCCCTCCTCGACCCGGCGCACCAGCCGCTCGGTGCGGCGGCGATAGGCGATGAGGTCGGCGATGGTGCCGAGCTTCAGCCCATGCAGCTGGGCGAAGGTCACGAGGTCCGGCAGGCGGGCCATGGTGCCGTCGTCGTTCATGATCTCGCAGATCACGCCCGAGGGGTTCAGCCCGGCGAGGCGGGCGAAATCCACCGCCGCCTCGGTATGGCCGGCGCGGACCAGCGCGCCGCCCTCCCGCGCCACCAGCGGGAAGATGTGGCCCGGCGTCACGATGGCGTTGCGGCCAAGCTCGGGGTTGATCGCGACGGCCACGGTATGGGCGCGGTCGGCGGCGCTGATGCCGGTGGTCACGCCCTCGCGCGCCTCGATCGAGACGGTGAAGGCGGTCTGGTGCCTGGTGCCGTTGGACTGCGCCATCAGCGGCAGGCCCAGCGCCTCGACCCGCGCGCCGGTCATGGCGAGGCAGATCAGCCCGCGCGCATGGCGCGCCATGAAGTTCACCGCATCCGGGGTCGCGAATTGCGCGGGGATGACGAGGTCGCCCTCGTTCTCGCGATCCTCGTCATCGACCAGGATGAACATGCGCCCACTGCGCGCTTCCTCCAGCAACTCCTCGGTCGGGGAGAGGAAGTCGGAAAGATTGGTCTGCGTGGTCTGCACCGGGTTCATCCCGCGAACTCCCGAAGGCGAGCGACGTAGCGCGCCAGCATGTCGATTTCGATATTGACCGCATCCCCCGGCACCAGCGTGCCGAAGGTCGTGTGGGCGGCGGTATGGGCGATGATGTTGACGCCGAAGCTGTCGCCATCGGTATCGTTGCCCTCGGTATCGTTGACGGTCAGCGAGACGCCGTTGATGGCCACGCTGCCCTTGGCCGCGATGAAGCGAGCGATGGCGGTCGGCACGCGAAAGCGCCAGCGGGTCGAGCCATGCTCGGGGGTTGCGGAGATCACCTCCCCAAGCCCGTCCACATGGCCGGAGACGACATGGCCGCCCATCTCGTCGCCGAGCCGCAGCGAGCGTTCGAGGTTGATCTCGCTCCCCTCCCGCCAGCCGCCCAGCGTGGTCAGCTTGAGGGTCTCGGCCGAGGCCTCGGCCGAGAAGCGATCCGGCCCGAATTCGACCGCCGTCAGGCAGCAGCCGGAACAGGCGATGGAGGCGCCGAGCGCCGGCGCGCCACCGGCCACGAGCCAGCCCGGCGGGGTCGCGATGGTGAGCCGCATATCCGACCCCGCGCCGATGGGTGTGACGGCGGCGATGCGGCCGATGCCGGTGATGATCCCGGTGAACACGCGCTCAACTCTCCTGTAAAACAGCCTCGGTCAGCCAATCCTCGCCAACCGGGATTGCTGCGCTGCGACGGAACTTAGGCGCAGCCTCCAGCCGCAGAAAGCCCATGGCGGCAATTGCGGGCAATCCATCGCCGCCGATGACCCGCGCCGCGTGGAACCAGGCGAGGCGATCGATCAGTCCAGCGGTGAGAAAAGCGGCAGCGAGGCGCCCGCCGCCCTCCAGCAGGACCCGGGTGATGCCGCGCTCGGCCAGGGCGCGCAGCAGGGCCGTGGGGTCGAGCCCCTCGCCCGAGTCGGACGGGGGCAAGGGCAACAGTTCCGCCGGAAGGTCGGGCCGGGCGATCCCCTCGCCGACCGCGATCCAGACCGGGCCTTCGACGCCGAACAGCCGTGCGGCCGGCGAGACCCGCCCGCGCGCGTCGGCCACCACCCGCACGAGCGGCCGGGGCGAGAAGCCGGGGATGCGGCAGGTGAGGTCGGGGTCGTCGGCCAGCACCGTGCCGCTGCCGACCAGGATCGCATCATGCCGCCCGCGCAGCGCATGGCCGTGGCGGCGGGCGGCGGGGCCGGTGATCCAGCGGCTTTCGCCGCTCGCGGTCGCGATCCGCCCGTCCAGCGAGGTCGCGAGCTTCAAGGTCACCAAGGGCAGGCCCTTGGCCTGACGCTTGAGGAACCCCGCGTTCAGCACCGCGGCCTCGGCCTCCAGCAGGCCTTCATCGACGGTGATCCCGGCGGCGCGGAGGCGGCGCAGCCCCTCCCCATCCACCCGTGGATCGGGATCGCGCAGGGCCACCACCACGCGGGAAACCCCGGCCGCGATCAGCGCATCGGTGCAGGGCGGCGTGCGGCCCCAGTGGCAGCAGGGTTCCAGCGTGACATAGGCGGTGGCGCCGCGGGCGGCGGCGCCGGCGCGCTTCAGCGCCTCGGTCTCGCCATGCGGCCGGCCGCCGGGGGCGGTCCAGCCGCGGCCGACCACCCGGCCATCCTTGACGATGACGCATCCGACCGTGGGGTTGGGCCAGGTATTGCCGAGGCCCCTTGCGGCCAGCGACAGGGCCGAGCGCATATGCGCCTCGTCCACGCTGCTCATCTCAGGGCTGGCCATCCTCGAATTCGCCGAGGAAGGCCTGGAAATCGGTGGCCGCGCCGAAGTTCTTGTAAACGCTGGCGAAGCGGACATAGGCGACCTCATCCACTTCCCGCAACGCCGCCATCACGATCTCGCCGATGCGGCGGGAGGTGGTCTCGGTGTCGCTTTCCATCTCCAGCCGACGCTGGATGCCCGAGACGATGCGCTCGATGCGCTCCTCGTCAACCGGGCGTTTTCGCAATGCAACACGAACCGAGCGGGACAGCTTGTCACGGTCGAAGGGCACGCGGCGGCCATCGGTCTTCACGACGACCAGATCGCGCAGCACCACGCGCTCGAAGGTGGTGAAGCGATTGCCGCAGGCGGGACAGAAGCGCCGGCGGCGGATGGCGGCCCCATCCTCGGCGGGGCGACTGTCCTTAACCTGCGTGTCCTCGCTGCCGCAGAAGGGACAGCGCATCGCAGCCCCTCAGTGCGTGTAGATGGGGAAGCGGGCGCAGAGCGCCTGGACCTCGGCCGCAACCGCGGCCTCCACCGCCGCATTCCCATCCGGGGCATTGGCCATGGCCAGGCCATCGACGACGCGGCCGATCAGCCGGCCGACCTCGCGGAACTCCGCCTCGCGGAACCCGCGGGAGGTTGCCGCCGGGGTGCCGAGACGCACGCCGGAGGTCACCATCGGCTTCTCGGGGTCGAAGGGGATGGCGTTCTTGTTGCAGGTCAGATGGGCGCGGTTCAGCGCGCCCTCGGCGGCGCGGCCGGTGACCTTCTTCGGCCGCAGATCGACCAGCATCAGATGATTGTCGGTGCCGCCGGTGACGAGGTCGAAGCCCTCGGCCTGCATCGCCTCGGCCAGCGCCTGGGCATTGGCGACGATCTGGCGGGAGTAGCTGCGGAATTCGGGGCGCAGCGCCTCGCCGAAGGCGACCGCCTTGGCCGCGATCACATGCATCAGCGGCCCGCCCTGGAGCCCGGGGAAAACCGCGCTGTTGAATTTTTTCGCCAGCGCCTCGTCGTTCGTGAGGATCATGCCGCCGCGGGGCCCGCGCAGGGTCTTGTGCGTGGTCGTGGTCGCGACATGGGCATGCGGGAAGGGGCTGTCATGCGCGCCACCGGCCACGAGGCCGGCGAAATGCGCCATATCGACCATGAAGATCGCGCCGACCTCATCCGCGATGGCGCGGAAGCCGGCGAAATCCCAGGCGCGGGCATAGGCGGAGCCGCCGGCGATGATCAGCTTGGGCTTGGACTCCAGCGCGATGCGGCGGACCTCGGCCATGTCGATGCGCTGGTCCTCGCGCCGGACGGTATAGGGCACCGGCTTGAACCACTTGCCCGACTGGTTGGCCGGCGAGCCATGGGTCAGGTGCCCGCCCGCCGCGAGGTCCAGCCCCATGAAGGTATCGCCCGGCTGCAACAGCGCCAGGAACACCGCCTGGTTGGCCTGGGCGCCGGAATGCGGCTGCACATTGGCGAAGCCGACGCCGAACAGCTTGCAGGCCCGCTCGATCGCCAGGGTCTCGGCGACATCGACATATTCGCAGCCGCCGTAGTAGCGGCGGCCGGGATAGCCCTCCGCGTACTTGTTGGTCAGCACCGACCCCTGGGCCTGCATCACCGCGCGGGAGACGATGTTCTCCGAGGCGATCAGCTCGATCCCATCCTGCTGGCGGACCAGCTCATGGCCGATGCAGGCGGCGATCTCGGGATCGGTTTCGGCAAGATCGGCGCCGAAAAAGCGTTCCGGGCTCATGCCTGAGATCTGTTCGTTCATGGGGCGGCCTCCGAAGGCGTCAGCGCGGCATCGGCCGCCGAAAGTTTCCGCAGGCGCCTGTCGTGCCGGCCGCCCTCATAGGGCGTGGCCAGGAAGGCGTGCAGGGAATCCAGGATGATCTCGATCCCGGTGGTGCGGGCACCGAAACAGGCCATGTTCGCGTCGTTATGGGCGCGGGTCAGCCGGGCCTCGGTGGTCGAATGCAGCACGGCGGCGCGGATGCCGGGCAGGCGGTTGGCGGCGATGCACATGCCGATGCCGGTGCCGCAGACCAGGACGCCGAGGCTCACCTGGCCCGAGGTGACCTGCCCGGCGACGGCCTGGGCAAAATCCGGATAGTCCACGCTGGCCGGCCCATCGGTGCCGCAATCGGTCACGCGATGCCCGGCGGCGGTCAGCGCTTCGATCAGCGCGGCCTTGACCGCGACGCCGGCATGATCGGCGCCGATGGCGAGGGAGAGCGATGGGGGGCTATGTGCAACCATGCCGCCGCACTAGCACGCGTCGGCGATGGCGCGAAACGTCCCGCAGCACATCGCGGTTGCGCGGGGCGCGCAGGGGAGCCAGTCCGCACCCACCCCGGCTCAGCCCAGGCGATGCAGGACCATGGGCGCCTTTGCCGAGCGTGCCTCAAGCCAGTCCCACAGCTCCGCCTGCCGCATCGGGCGGGCCAAGAGCCATCCCTGGCCGATGGTGATGCCGCGTTCCAGCAGGATCTGCGCCTGCTGCTCGGTTTCCACGCCTTCCGCGACCAGCTCCAACCCGAGTCCCGCGGCCAGCCCCGCGGTCGCGCGGATGATTTCCTCAGCCCGGGCGTCGTAGCCGATACCGGCGACGAACCGCCGGTCCAGCTTCACCGCATCCAGCGACAGCCGCAGCAGTTGCAGCAGCCCCGCATAGCCGGTGCCGAAGTCGTCGATGGAGAGGCGCACACCGCGGTCGCGCAGCCGCTTCAACCGTTCCCGCACCACATCGGAGACGCGGTCGAGCAGCACATCCTCGGTGATCTCCAGCTCGAGATCGGCATGCCTCAGGCCACGGGTGATCAGATCCAGCTCTATCGCCTCCACGAGGTTCGGCACCGCCAGCTCCTCCGGGGCAAGGTTGATGGCAACCCGGGGCGCAGGCAGCCCGGCATCGCGCAGCCAGGCCAAGGTCGAAAAAGCGTCGCGCCGCACCGCGCGGCCAAGCGCCGGCAACAGCCCCTGGCGCGCCGCGATCGGCAGGAACTCGCCCGGGGCGATGGCGCCAAGCACCGGATCGTCCCAGCGCGCCAGCGCCTCGAAGCCCAGCAATGCGCCGTCCTTCAGATCGATCTGCGGCTGCAGCGCCGCATAGAGCCCACGCGGCGCACCGCCGGCGGCGAACAGGGCGGTCGCGATCTGCGCCTCCCGCGCCAGCCGCGTGGCATCGGCGGCCGAGGCCCCCGCGACACGCCCCCGCGCCGCCGCCTTGGCCCGGCGCAGCGCATCATCCGCCACCCGCAGCAGGTCGCTTCGCACGCAGGCATCGGCGGGCGACATCGCGAAACCGCAGGTCGCGCCAATCCGCAGCGCCTGGCCCTGCCAGGTGAAGGGGCGGCCGAGACGCTCGCTGATGCCTTCGGCCATGGCCTGGACCTTGGCGCGATCGGTGATCCCGCGCAGCAGGATCAGGAATTCATCACCGCCGACCCGCGCCACGATGTCGCCCGGCGCCAGGGCCGCCCGCAGCCGCTCGGCTGCGGCGCACAGCACCGCATCGCCGGCCGCATGCCCCGCGCTGTCATTGGTGCCCTTGAAGTAGTCGAGGTCGAGCATGATGATCGCCAGCCGTTCCCCGGCGACCAGCGCCGCCTCCAGCACCCGCTCCATCGCACGGCGGTTGTACAGGCCGGTGAGCGGGTCATGGTCGGCCTCGCGCGCGAGGCGCTCCGTCAACCCGGCCAAGCGATGCGCCTGGGGGCGGAAGATCAGCATGGTCTCGGCCAGCAGCAGCAGCAGCGCCAGGGCTGCCGAGGCGCAATGGCCCCAGAGGATGACGGACATGTCCCGCTCCGCGGCGGCCTGGTGCAATTCGACGGTGTTCTGCAGGCTGTCGAGCAGGGGCCCCATCGCCTCCTGCCGCACGCGCCGCGCCACCGCGGGGTTGACCGGGCCGGACGCAAGGCTCGCCGCGGTGCGCAAGAAGCCCTGCACCCGCTGGTCGAGACCGGTGGCCGGGGCGAAGTAGGACTGGGTCAGGGCCAGCGTCATATGGGCCGGCTCCTGCCGCAGCGTCCAATGCGCCTGCAACATCTCATCGGCCGCCTGGGTCAGGGCCGCCGGATCCTCCACGCCGCCTGGCGCGACCAGCGCGGCGATGCGCAGGCTGAGCATGCGCTGCCGGCCCGCCATATCGATGATGGTGGCGTAGCTCTCCTGCCGTTCCACAAGGACGCCGATCAGCACGGCGCTGATGATCGCCAGCCCCCCGATCAGCGACAGTGCCAGCAGGTAGTGGCGTGACACACTTCGACGCGCTGTACAGCCTATGCGGGCAGGGTCGCTGCAGGATGACTTATTTTTTGGAAAATGATGAAAATTATCCATGCGGCCCACTAGCAAAACCGCAATGCCATAGGCAACATTATCGGTAATTGAGCCGCCTCACCTTTTGTTACCGGGGCTTGGGGTCGCAGCGTTGGCGGTCTGCCCCGAAGCCGGTAGGTTTCGCTCAAACCGAGGACGCCAAAATGACCTTCCCCCCCGCCCCAGCCTCAAGCCATCCGGAAACCATCGCCCTGCACGCCGGCTGGCGCGCCGATGCCACGACCGGATCGGTCGCCGTGCCGATCCACCAGACAACTTCCTTCCAGTTCCAGGACACCGCGCATGCCGAGCGGCTGTTTGGGCTCGCCGAGCTGGGGAACATCTACACCCGGATCATGAACCCGACGGTGGATGTGCTGGAGCAGCGCATGGCCGCCCTGGAGGGCGGCGTGGCCGCGCTGGCGGTCGGATCGGGGCAGGCGGCGACGGCATTTTCGGTAATGAATCTCTGCTCCGCGGGGGACAATATCGTCTCCTCCACCGACCTCTACGGCGGCAGCGTTAACCTCTTCGCCAATACGCTGAAGCAGTTCGGCATCGAGGTCCGCTTCGTGGACCCTGCCGATCCGCAAGGCTTCGTCGCCGCGACGGATGCGCGCACCCGCTGCTGGTACGCCGAGACGCTGCCGAACCCGAAGCTGCAGGTCTTCCCGATCGCCGAGGTCGCCGCCCTCGGCCGCGCCATCGGCGTGCCGCTGATCATGGACAACACGGCCGCCCCCATCCTGTGCCGGCCGCTGGATCTGGGTGCCGCGGTGGTGATGCATTCCACCACCAAATGGATCGGCGGCCATGGCAACTCCATCGGCGGCGTCGTGGTCGATGGCGGCAATTTTGACTGGGCGGCGCATGCCGAACGCTTCCCGACGCTGAACACGCCCGACCCGTCCTACCATGGCGCGATCTGGACCGTGGCGGCGGCGCCCCTGGGGCCCATCGCCTATATATTGCGGATGCGAACCTGCCTGCTGCGGGACCTTGGCGCGCCGATGGCCCCGTTCAACGCCTTCCTCACCCTGCAAGGGCTGGAGAGCCTGCCGCTGCGGATCGAGCGGCATTGCGCCAATGCGATCCGCGTCGCGGCCTACCTGGCCAACCACGCCGGCATCGCCTCGGTCACCCATCCGAGCCTGCAGGATGGCGAGGCCCGTGCCCGCGCCGATGCGACGCTGAAGGGCGGCTACGGCAGCCTGATGGGCTTCGAGCTGAAGGCGGGTGCCGAGGCCGGCCGCCGTTTCATCGAGGCGCTGCGCCTGTTCTACCATGTCGCCAACATCGGGGATTCGCGCAGCCTCGCGATCCACCCCGCGACCACCACCCATAGCCAGCTTACCGCCGAGCAGCAGATGGCCTCCGGCGTCTCCCCCGGCTATGTGCGCCTGTCGATCGGCATCGAGCATATCGACGACATCATCGCCGACCTCGCCCAGGCCCTGGACGCCAGCGTGGCATGATCCCGATCGTCGCCCCCTTCCCCATCGGCCGGCCGCGCCGCAACCGCCTCGATGCCGGCACCCGACGGCTGGTCGCGGAGAACCGGCTGTCGGTCGATGACCTGATCTGGCCGGTCTTCATCATGGAGGGCACGGGCACCATCAGCCCGGTCGCCTCCATGCCGGGGGTGGAGCGGGTGACGATCGACCGGCTGGCGGCGCATGTGGCGCCGGCGGTGAAGCTCGGCATCCCGGCGGTGGCACTGTTCCCGATGACCCCGCCCGAGGCCAAGGACGCCGAGGGCAGCGAGGCCTCCAACCCGGATAACCTGATCTGCCGCGCCGCCCGGCTGTTGACCCGCGAATTCCCCGATCTGCTGCTGGTCGGGGATGTGGCGCTCGACCCGTACACCGACCATGGCCATGACGGGGTGCTGCGCCCCGGGCCGGGCGGCGTCTATGTGGACAATGACGCGAGCCTGCCCGTGCTGGTGCGCCAGGCGGTGGTACAGGCCGAGGCCGGTATCGGCATCATGGCCCCCTCCGACATGATGGACGGCCGCATCGGCGCGATCCGCAGGGGGCTGGATGCCGAAGGGCTGATCCATACCCGGATCATGTCCTATGCCGCCAAATACGCCTCGGCCTTCTACGGCCCGTTCCGCGATGCGGTGGGGTCGGGCGGCGCGCTGCGGGGCGACAAGAAGACCTACCAGATGGACCCCGCCAATTCCGACGAGGCGATGCGCGAGATCGCCGCCGACCTCGCCGAAGGGGCCGACATGATCATGGTGAAGCCCGGGATGCCCTATCTCGACATCATCCGCCGAGCCAAGGACCAGTTCGCGGCGCCGACCTTCGCCTACCAGGTCTCGGGCGAGTATTCGATGCTGATGGCGGCGATCGAGCGCGGCTGGCTCGACCACGACCGCGGCATGATGGAGAGCCTGATGGCCTTCAAGCGCGCCGGGGCGGATGGCGTGCTGACCTATTTCGCGCCCCGCGCGGCGGCGCTGCTGCGGGGTTAGGCCGCAGCCGGCGCCCGGACGATGATGCCGGCCGAGGTGGTCGGGAAGCCATGCACCGACAGCAGCAGATGCGGCGTGGATTGCTGCGGCAGCGGCCAGTCGTTGCCCGGGTAGGGCGGCAGGTCGATGAACCCATCCATCAGCTTGACCCCCGGCGTCGCATCGAAGGGCATCATCTCATAGCCCGCTTGCGCCAGCTTCTCGGCCAGGCGGCGCATGTGCTTCTCCTGGAACAGCACGGTCGGGCCGCGGTTCACCGTCGGGCCCTCGCCCGCCATGTTGAATTCGGTCGTATGCACCGCGATCCCGCCGGGCTTGAGGCAGCGCGAGGCGTTGACGACGAAATCGAGCCCGGCCTCGATGGAGCCCAGATGCTCGAAGGAGCAGACCGACCAGACGAAGTCGAAGCCGCGCTCCAGATCCTTGGGGATGTGGCGCATGTCCACGGCGCGCAGCGTCACCCGCGCATCGAAGGTGGCCCGCGTCACCAGCTTGGGGAAGAACAGCTCCTCGGCGTCCCCGCCATGCTGGTCGGTCGCGATCCAGCCGGCGGCACGGCGGTTGGAGACGTCGAGATCCGTGGCCAGGACATCCGCGCCCCGCTCCGCGAAAAAACTCGGCAGCGGCTCATGCCCGACCGCGAAGCCGAGGCCGCGCTTGCCCGGCGCCAGCATCCCCGCCTCCCATAGCGCCTGGACGACGAAGCACGTCTCCCACAGCTTGCGGTGATAGGTCGGCAGGGTGTCGAGCTCACCGCACCAATGGCGCAGCCAGTCGCTCTCGATATCGGCCTGCCGGCAGATGCGGCTGTCCAGCCCGACCGGCTGCGGCATCTCCGGCAGGGCGACGAGGCTGCCCGCCAGCCCCGCCATGTAGTGCTGGGTCGTCAGCAGATTGCCGAGGATCTTCACATTCCAGCGGGTCAGGGCAGCTTCGCGGCCGGTCAGGCGCGACATGAGGCGGTGGAACAGGTGCAGCATGTCGGGCGGCTTGGCCCAGCCGGAACCGGAAGTCCAGAGCACGCTTCCGGTGGCACCAAACCCGTTCAGTCAGAGCAGTTCAGGCGCGACCGACTCCGGCAGCCCGATCCCGAAGGTGTTCAAGGTCATCGAGACCATCGCGTAGTAGCCGAGCAGGCCCACCAGCTCGACCATGCCACGCTCGCCCAAGGCGGCCACACCCTCGGCATAGAGCGCCTCCGGCACCCCTCGCGTCTCCAGCAGGCTCTGGCTCACGTTATAGACGGCCCATTCGGCCGGCGTGGTCAGCCCCGGGCGGCGGCGCGCGGCGATATCGGAGATCACCGCCGCGGCGAGGCCGGCTTCCAGCGCCGCGCGCTTATGCGCGATCCATTCGTAATGGCTGGTCCAATGCCGCGCGGTCAGCAGGATCGCCAGCTCCGACAGCACGGGGCCGAGCATCGTCTCGTAGCGGCAGAACTCGCCGAGCGTCTGGGCGCGGCGGGCGAGTTCGGGGCTGGCGAGCCAGGCGATCATCGGGCCGGGAATACGGCCGCGGCGGCCGGCGGTGACCTCGGCGACGGCCTGGGCCTGCGCGGCGGTCCAGTCCTTCTCGGCAGGCAGGGCAATGCGGCAACGGTCGGTCAAACGGGCTTCCTCCAGGCGGTCGGGAGCAGGCTAGCGAAATCCCGCGCCGGACCACAGCCCCGGCCAGGTCAGTCCCCGGCCAGGGTCAGTCCCCGGCCAAGTCAGTCCCCGGGCAGGTCAGTCACTGTCCGCCGGGTCCGGGTTCGGGATATAGGCATGGGATGGCATCTGCTTTCGCACCGCTCCGGCACCCGGCGTTCCGCATGTTGTGGTGGGCAAACCTCGCGGCCAATGCCGGGATGTGGGTGCAGAACACCGGGGCGGGGTGGTCGATGACCACGCTCGACCCTTCCCCGATCATGGTCTCGCTGGTGCAGGCCTCCTCGATGCTGCCGGTTTTCCTGCTGGCGCTGCCGGCGGGGGCGCTGGCCGATATCCTCGACCGGCGATTGTTCCTGATCGCGGCGCAGCTCTGGATGGTGGCGGTGTCGCTGCTGCTCTGCGCCCTGGCCTGGGGCGGGATGCTTGGGCCGTGGAGCCTGCTCGCGCTGACCTTCGCGGTGGGCGCCGGGACGGCCATGACCTTTCCGGGCTGGGCCGCGACCACGCCCGAGCTGGTGCCGCGCAGCGACCTCGTGCAGGCGATCGCGCTGAACGGCATCGGCTTCAACCTCGCGCGGTCGCTCGGGCCCGCGGTCGGCGGCTTCGTCATCGGCTGGTTCGATACTGCCGCGTCCTTCGCATTGAATGCCATCTGCGCCAGCCTGCTGCTGATCGCGCTGCTGTTCTGGCGACGGGAGGCGTCGGAGGCGAACCGCACCCTGCCCAAGGAGCACTTCCTGTCAGCGATGCGGGCCGGGGTCCGGTTCGTCGCCGCCTCGCCCCTGCTGCGGGCGACGATCCTGCGGGCCCTGGCCTTCTTCTTCTTCGGCGCGGCGGTCTGGGGCCTGCTGCCGCTGCTGGTGCGCGAACAGCTCGGCCTCGGCCCGGAATCCTATGGTCTGATGCTGACGGCGATGGGGTCAGGGGCGGTGGGCGGCGGCTTCGCCCTGCCCTGGCTGCGCGCGCGGGCCGACCGGTCGAAGATCGTGCTGATGGGCACCATGCTGTCCGGGGCGTCGCTGGCGCTGCTCGGGGTGTCCTTCCACTGGTTCGTGGCCGGGATCGGCATGGTCGGCTACGGCATCTCCTGGATCACGGTGGCGAGCACCTTGCAGGCCTCGGCGCAATTCGCCGCACCCGGCTGGGTGCGGGCGCGGGCGATCGCGATCTACCAACTGAGCTTCTTCGGCGCGCTGGCGGCGGGATCGACCTTGGCCGGCATCGCCGGGCACATCGTCGGGCTGCCGGTGACGCTGGTGTCCTTCGGCGTGCTCGGGGCCATCGCCTCCTGGCTCGTGCGGCGGGCACAGATCGAGGCACCGCTCACCGCCGAGGCCGAGACGATCCCCACGCCAGCCCGCCCGGATGCTCCCTCGGCCGATCTGATCCAGGCCTTGGGCGAGCAGTCCGGCCGGGTGCTGGAGGTCGTGCGCTACACGATCCTGCCCGCCGATCGCGCCGCCTTCCTGGCCGCCATGGCCGAATGCCGCCGCGTGCGGCTGCGCGGCGGCGCGGTGACCTGGCGCCTCTATGAGGATGTCGCCCTCCCGGAACGCTGGATCGAGCTATGGGCGGTGGAAAGCTGGACCGACCATCTGCGCGAAACCGCCCGGCTGACCCCGGAGGACAGGGCCGTTCTGGCGCGTGCCGCCAGCCTGCAGATCGCGGGCAGCACGCCGGAGCTTGCCCGCTACCTCAATGTACTGCCGGAAGGGGGCCGAGGGTAACAACCTCCCGCCCCTCCTCCACCATCTCGCCCACCGCGCAGCCGATATGGACGACGATGCCATCGGCCGGTGCCGCGAGGCGTATCTCGGTCTTCATCGCCTCGATCACCGCCAGCACCTGGCCCCGGACCACCTGATCGCCCACCGTTGTGGAAATGGCGGCGACGCGGCCCGGGATGGGCGCCGAGAGACGGCCATCGACCGCCGCCGCGCCCCCCGCCGGCGCCATCGGATCGGCGAAGCCGAGGCGATACGTGATGCCCGCCAGGGTCACGCGGTCCTCGAACACCTGGGCACGGAAGACCTGCTCGCCCCAGCTCACGAGCAGGGCGCCATCATCGAGCGCATGGGCCGAAATCGCGGCACTCTCGCAACCGGGCAGCGCCACCTGCCAGGGTGTCTGCCGCGGCCGGGTCAGGATCAGGCTGTGCCGGTCATCGCCATCCAGCAGCACCATCCGCAAGGTCGCCACGCCCTGGAGGCGGAAGCCGTCGGCCCGCGCCCAGGGGTCGTCCCCGCTCGCGACCGGCAGGCGGGCGGCGATGGCCGCGGCCATGACGCGGAGGGGCGCCACGCCGCGCGCGGGCAGCAGATCCTCCGCATGGCGGGCGATGAAGCCGGTGTCGAGCGCGGCCGCATGCAGCGCCGGATGGCGGATGATGCGCCGCAGCAGCCCGAGGTTGGTCGCCGGCCCCGCGACCTCGGCCGTCGCGAGGGCCTCGGCCAGCCGCGCCAGGGCCTCCGCCCGCGTTGGGCCATGGGCGACGAGCTTGGCGATCATGCTGTCGTAATAGGGGGTGACAACGTCGCCCTGCCGTACGCCCGTCTCCACTCGCAGGCTGGCGTCGGCTTTGGGCATGGTGAAGCGCGTGAGGCGGCCGGTGGAGGGGCGCCAGTCCTGATCGGGGTCCTCGGCGCAGAGGCGGACCTCGACGGCATGGCCCTTGGGCGCCGGGGGCCAGGAGGCGGGCAGCGCCTCGCCCGAGGCGACCCGGAGCTGCCATTCGACCAGATCCAGGCCCAGGACCATCTCCGTGACCGGGTGCTCGACCTGCAGCCGGGTGTTCATCTCCAGGAAGGAGGCCTGGTCGCCCTCCACCACGAATTCCACGGTGCCGGCGTTGTGGTAGCCGGCGGCACTGGCGGCGGCGACGGCGCTGGCCTCCAGACGGGCGATCATTTCGGCCGGGAGCGCCGGGGCCGGGGCTTCCTCAAGCACTTTTTGATGGCGGCGTTGCAGGGAACAGTCGCGGGTGGAAAGGGCCACGACGCGTCCAAAAATATCGCCGAACACCTGGACCTCGACATGGCGCGGGCGTTGCAGCCAGCGCTCCAGCAGCACGCGGTCATCGCCGAAGGCGGCCAGGGATTCGCGGCGGGCGGCGGCGAGTTCGGTGGCGAACTCATCGGCATCACTCACGCCGCGCATCCCGCGGCCACCGCCGCCCGCCGTCGCCTTGATCAGCAGGGGCGTGCCGATGCGGGCGGCCTCGGCCAGCAGGCGGGCGTCGGATTGGTCCTCGCCATGGTAGCCGGGCAGGATCGGTGCGCCAGCCGAGGCCGCGAGCGTCTTGGCCGCCGCCTTGCTGCCCATGGCGCGAATGGCGCTGGCGGGCGGGCCGACGAAGCGAAAACCGGCGGCGACGCAGGCCTCGGCGAAATCGGCGTTCTCCGACAGGAAGCCATAGCCGGGATGGATGGCCTCGGCCCTCGTGCGGCGGGCGGCGTCAAGGATGGCATCGGCGCGGAGATAGGAGTCCCGCGCCGGCGCGGCGCCGATCGCCACGGCCTCATCGGCCATGGCGACATGCAGGGCGTCGCGATCGGCCTCGCTGAACACGGCGATGCTGCGGATGCCAAGGCGACGGCAGGTGTGGATGATGCGGACGGCGATCTCGCCGCGATTGGCGATGAGGAGCGACTGGATCACATCCGGAACAGTCCGAAGCGGGTTTCCGGAATGGGCGCGTTCAGCGCCGCGGCGAAGGCGAGGCCCAGCACGTCGCGCGTCTCCGACGGCGCGATGATGCCGTCATCCCAGAGCCGGGCGGTGGCGTGATAGGGGTCGCCCTCGACCTCGTATTTCTGGGCGATGGGGGCCTTGAAGGCCGCCTCCTCCTCCGCCGACCAGGCGCCGCCGCGCCCCTCGATGGTGTCGCGGCGCAAGGTTGCCATCACGGCGGCGGCCTGCGGCCCGCCCATCACGGAGATGCGGCTGTTCGGCCAGGTGAACAGGAAGCGCGGCGAATAGGCGCGCCCGCACATCCCATAATTCCCCGCGCCAAAGCTGCCGCCGATCAGCACGGTGATCTTCGGGACATTGGTGGTGGCGACGGCGGTGACGAGCTTGGCGCCATCCTTGGCGATGCCGCCGGTCTCGTATTTGCGGCCGACCATGAAGCCCGAGATGTTTTGCAGGAACAGCAGAGGAATGCGGCGCTGGCTGCACAGCTCGACGAAATGCGCGCCCTTCTGGGCGGATTCCGAGAACAATATCCCGTTGTTGGCGATGATGCCGATGCGGATGCCATGGATATGCGCGAAGCCGCAGACGAGCGTCGCGCCATAGCGCGCCTTGAACTCGTCGAACTCGCTGCCGTCCACCAGGCGCTCGATGATGTCGCGGACCTCATAGGGGGTGCGGACATCCTCGGGGATCAGCCCGTCGATGTCGTCATGCAGCGGCGGGCGCACCGGGGCGCGCCCGGGCACGGGCTGCGCCGGGAGGGTCGCGACGATCCGGCGCAGACGGCCGAGCGCGTCGAGGTCGTCCAGCGCGAAATGATCGGCGACGCCGGAGAGGCGCGTGTGCACATCCGCGCCGCCGAGATCCTCGGCGGTCACGATCTCCCCGGTCGCGGCCTTCACCAGCGGCGGGCCGGCGAGGAAGATCGTGCCCTGGTCCTTGACGATGATCGCCTCGTCGCACATCGCCGGCACATAGGCCCCGCCGGCGGTGCAGGAGCCGAGCACGGCGGCAAGCTGCGGAATCCCCGCCGCCGACATATTCGCCTGGTTGAAGAAGATGCGGCCGAAGTGGTCGCGATCCGGGAATATCTCATCCTGGTTCGGCAGGTTCGCGCCGCCGCTATCGACCAGATACAGGCAGGGCAGATTGTTCTGCGCCGCGATCTCCTGCGCCCGCAGATGCTTCTTCACCGTCAGCGGGTAGTAGGAGCCGCCCTTCACCGTGGCGTCATTGGCGATGATGACGCAGAGCCGGCCGGAAACGCGGCCGATGCCGGAAATCATGCCCGCGCCAGGCACCTCGCCGCCATACATGCCATGGGCCGCGAGCGGCGAGAATTCCAGGAAGGGCGCACCGGGGTCGAGCAGCGCCTCGACCCGCGCGCGCGGCAGCAGCTTGCCACGCGACTCATGCCGGGCACGGGAGGCTTCGGTGCCGCCGAGGGCCGCAGCCTCGGTGCGTTCGCGCAAGGTCGCGACCAGCCCCTGCATATGCGCACGGCGGGCGGCGGTCTCCGCGGCGCTCATGCGGATTCCCGGAAGATCTCGCGCCCGATCAGCAACCTGCGGATTTCGCTGGTGCCGGCGCCGATCTCGTAAAGCTTGGCATCCCGCAGCAGCCGCCCGGTCGGGTAGTCGTTGATATAGCCATTGCCGCCGAGGATCTGGATCGCATCGAGCGCCGCCTTGGTCGCGGCCTCGGCGGCGAAGAGGATCGCGCCGGCGGCATCCTTCCGGGACGCGCGGCCGGCATCGCAGGCGCGGGCGACGGCATAGACATAGGCGCGGGCGGCGTTCAGCGCGGTGTACATATCCGCGACCTTGCCCTGGATGAACTGGAACTCGCCGATCGGCTGCCCGAACTGCCTGCGCTCATGGATATAGGGCACGACCACATCCAGGCAGGCCTGCAAAATGCCCAAGGGACCGGCGGCCAGCACCGCGCGTTCGTAATCCAGCCCCGACATCAGCACCCGAACGCCGCCGTTGAGCACCCCCAGGATATTCTCCTCGGGAACTTCGCAGTCCTGGAACACAAGCTCGGAGGTCGGCGAGCCGCGCATCCCCATCTTGTCCAGCTTCTGGGCCGCCGAAAAACCGGGGAAATCGCGCTGCACGATGAAGGCGGTGATGCCCTTCGGCCCGGCCTCGGGATCGGTCTTGGCATAGACGATGATCACCTCGCCGTAATGGGCATTGGTGATCCACATCTTGGTGCCGTTCAGCACCCAACGGTCGCCGCGTTTTTCCGCGCGCAGCTTCATGGAGACGACATCGCTGCCCGCCCCCGGCTCGCTCATCGCAAGCGCGCCAAGATGCTCGCCGCTGATCAGCTTGGGCAAATATTGCGCGCGCTGGGCCAGGGTGCCGTTGCGCTCCAACTGGTTCACGCAAAGGTTGCTATGCGCGCCGTAGGAGAGGCCGACGCTGGCCGAGGCGCGGCTGACCTCCTCCATCGCCACGCAATGCGCGAGATACCCCATGCCGCTGCCGCCGCGTTCCTCGGCGACGGTGATGCCATGCAGGCCAAGCGCCCCCATCTCCGGCCAGAGGTAGCGCGGGAATTCATCCGTGCGGTCGATCTCCGCGGCGATTGGGGCGATGCGGGTGGCGGCGAAGCCGCGCACGCTGTCGCGCAGCATATCCACATCCTCGCCCAACCCATGGTCGAGCTGCGGCAGGGTCGTGGTGTTCGAGAGCATGGTCAGGCGCCTCCGTCCTCTGTGTCGCGCGCGCCGAGGCTCGCGCGCAAGGCCCCCCGCATGATCTTGCCGGTCGCGGTCATCGGCAGGGTCTCGGCGAAGACCACCTCCCGCGGATAGGCATGGGCGGCGACCTGGCGGCGGACATGGTCCTGGATCGCGATGGCAAGGGCCGCATCCGGGGCGAAGCCCGGGGCGGGCACGATGACCGCGGTGACCCGCTCGGTCCGCAGCGCATCCGGCAGGCCGATGACGGCGGCCATGGCGACGGCGGGGTGGCGCAGCAGGCTGTCCTCGATCTCCCCCGGCCCGATGCGGTAGCCGGCCGAGGTGATCACATCATCGTCCCGGCCGAGGAAGAAGATATCCCCCTGCCCGTTCATCCGCCCGCGATCCCCGGTCAGCAGCCAGTCGCCGCGGTATTTCGCCGCCGTCGCCGCCGGATTCTGCCAGTAGCCGAGGAAGGCCACCGGATCGGGAGTGCGGACGGCGATCACGCCCTCCTCGCCCTCGGGCGTCGGGCTGCCATCCTCGGCCAGGATCGCGACCTCATGCCCCGGCACCGCGCGGCCCATGCTGCCGGGGGCGCGGGGGAAGCGGGAGGCGCAGCCGGCGATGACGAGGTTGCATTCGGTCTGGCCGTAGAATTCATTGATGCTGACGCCGAATGTCTCCTGCCCCCAGTCCAGCAGCCCATCGCCCAGGGTCTCGCCACCCGAGCCGAGGCTGCGCGGGCGGGCGCCGAAGCGGGCCGCGACCGGCACGGCGCGCAGCATCTTCAGCGCCGTCGGCGGCAGGAAGGCGTTGCGCACGTCATGCGTCGCCATCAGGCTCAGCGCCGCCTCGGGGTCGAATTTCCGGAAGCGATGCGCGAGCACCGGCACGCCGCAGTAGAGCGCCGGCAGCAGCACATCCAGCAGCCCGCCGATCCAGGCCCAGTCGGCCGGGGTCCACATCAGATCGCCGGGCTGGGGGAAGCCGTCATGTGGCATCTCCACGCCCGGGAGATGGCCGCGCAGCACGCGATGGCCATGCAGCGCGCCCTTGGGGCTCCCGGTGGTGCCGCTGGTATAGATGATCAGCGCCGGATCATCCCCACCGGTCGCAAGCGCGGCATGGGTATCGGCGGCGCGCGCGGTCTCCGCGGCGTAGTCCAGCGCGCCGGGCCCGCCGCCGAGCGCCAGCACCAGCGGCACGCCGATCCCCTCCACCAGCCCGGCGCCGGCGGTATCGGTGATCAGCGCGGCACAGCCGCTGTCGCGCAGCCGGAAGGCCAGCGCCTCCGGCCCGAACAGCACGAAGAGGGGCACGGCGATGGCCCCCATCCGATAGGCCGCGAGATGTGCCACCGCGACCTCCGGCCCCTGCGCCAGCAGCACGGCCACCCGGTCCCCCCGCCGCACCCCATGGGCCGCGAGGGTATTGGCAAGCCGGGCGGAGGCGGCGCGCAGCCGGTCGAAGGACCAGGTTTCGAGCTGGCCATCATCCCGCAAATGATGGATGGCGGCGCGGCCGCTGCCATCGGCCCAGCGGTCACAGGCCTCGGTCGCGATGTTGCAGACGGGCGGAATGGCGATCATGGCACGGGACGCAGGTCCTCGATGACCTTGCCGTCGTTCGGCAGGCTGCCGGGCGGGGCCATCGCCACCGTGCCACGCAGCTTGGTCGCATCCGCGAGGGCTGCGGCGAGGCGCTCGGCGAGCGTCGGGTCGCCCTCGGCGCGCAGGGTCAGCACGTCGCGGGTGCCATCCAAGGTGACGACCAGCCGCAGCCGCCCGGCGGCGGGCACCGCGCGGGCGATGGCCGCGATTTGCTCCGGCCGAATGAACATCCCCCGCACCTTGGCCGCCTGGTCGGCGCGGCCCATCCAGCCGCGCAGCCGCATGTTGGTGCGCCCGCAGGGCGAGAGCCCCGGCAGCACCGCCGAGAGATCACCGGTGGCGAAGCGCACCAGCGGCCAGGCGGTGGTGGCGGACAGGGTGGTGACGACAACCTCGCCGACCTCCCCCTCGGGCAGCGGCTCGCCGGTGCCGGGGCGGAGGATTTCCACCAGCACCCCCTCATCCACCACCAGCCCGTCATTCGCCTCGGTCTCATAGGCGATGACGCCGGCATCGGCGCTGGCATAGGACTGGCGGGCGGCGATGCCGCGCGCGGTGTAGAAGGCGCGCAGAGCCGGTAGATAAGCCCCGCCCGAGACATGCGCGACCGCGAGGCTGGTGAGGTCAAGGCCCAGCTCGTCGCCCTTCTCCAGCACCGTCTTGAGGAAGTCGGGTGTGCCGCACCAGCCGCGCGGGCGCAGCAAGGCGATGGCGCGGGCCTGCTGCTCGGTGTTGCCGGTGCCGCCCGGGAACACCGGACAGCCGAGGGCATGCGCGCCCGCCTCCAGCATGTAGCCCGCCGGGGTGAAGTGGTAGGCGAAGCAATTATGCAGCAGATCCCCAGGGCGCAGCCCCGTGGCCGTCAGCGCGCGGGCGAAGCGGAAGGGGTCGGGGCCGTAGCCATGGCCCTCCACGATCGGCCCCGGCGAGAGGAAGACCCGGGCGAGGCTGCCGAGCGGGGCGGCATTCATGCCCCCGAAGGGCGGCGCCGCCCCCTGCCCCGCGACCAGATCGGATTTGCGCAGCACCGGCAGGTCGGCGAGCGGCACTTCCGGCATGTCGCGATAGGCCGCCGCCCGCCGGGCATGGGCCAGGGCCGCCGGCAGTTCCCGCGCGATATCGGCGGCGCGCTGGTCCGGGCTGCGATATTCTGGGCTACGATATTCGAGGCTCATAGCCACCGCTTCCGTCGCTTGAAGGATTTCAGGTTGCGGAAGGATTTCCGTTCCGCGCCATGACCGCCGAGGTAGAATTCCTTCACATCCTCATTGTCGGCGAGCTCCGCGGCGGTGCCATCCAGCACCACCTTGCCCTGCTCCATGACATAGCCATAGGAGGCGACGGAGAGCGCCATGCGCGCATTCTGCTCGACCAGCAGGATGGTCACGCCGAGGTCCTGGTTGATCTTGCGGATGATGCCGAACACCTCCTGCACCAGCAGCGGCGAGAGGCCCATGGAGGGCTCGTCCATCAGGATCAGTTTTGGCCGCGCCATCAGCGCGCGGCCGATCGCCAGCATCTGCTGCTCACCGCCCGAAAGGTAGCCGGCCAGGCCGGTGCGTTCCTTCAGGCGGGGGAAGTAGCCATAGACCCGTTCGATGTCGTCCCCGACCTCACGGTCGCGGCGGGTGAAGGCGCCGAGGCGGAGATTCTCCAGCGCCGTCATATCCGAAACGATCCGGCGGCCTTCCATGACCTGGAAGATGCCGCGGCGAACGATCAGATGCGGATCGATGCCATTGATGCGTTCGCCGGCGAAGGTCACATCACCCCGCGTGACCTCGCCATCCTCGGTCTTCAGCAGGCCTGAGATCGCTTTGAGCGTCGTGGATTTCCCCGCGCCATTGGCGCCGAGCAAGGCGACGATCTCGCCCTTCGGCACCTTCAGCGACAGGCCGCGCAGCACCAGGATCACGTCGCTGTAGACGACCTCGATGTTGTTCACTTCGAGGAGCGGCGGGACCTCGGGCTGCGCGGCGCTCATGCTGCTACCAGCCGAGCCATTCGCGGCGGCGTTCCAGCTCGATCACCGTCACCGGCTCCAGCTTGATGGTGCCGGCCGCAACGAGGTCGGCGACCGAACCCTGCGAGGTGTCGCCCGAGACCTTGGCGCGATAGAGTGCCACTCGCATCGTGCCGCGATGATCGTCGGGCGCGAAGGAGGACGGGCTGCACAGCCCCTCGAAGCCGCGCGGCACCCAGTTCTGGCGGGCGTAGAAGCCCTCGCGGATGCGTTCGCCGGTGATGGCCCCGCCACCTTCGGCCGCGGTGTCCATCGCCTCGGTCATCAGCATCGCGGCGCACATGCCGGCGAGATAATGCACGGTGCGATAGGCGGTGCCGGTGGGGTCGGAGATGCGGCTGATCTGCCGCGCCGTCGTCATCCCAGGCGCATCCTGGCCCCAGACCACGGCGGTGCGGACCGGGAAGACCACGCCATTGGCGGCGGTGCCGGCGGCCTTCATGGCGTTCTCATCCATGCCCCAGACATTGCCGAGGAACTGCACCTGCACCCCCGCCGTCTGGCAGGCCCGCAGCACCGAGAGGTTGGAGCCCGCGGTATTGCCGAGATAGGCGTAATTCGCACCCTGATTACCCAAGGTCAGGCATTGCGCGGTGTAGTCGCCTGGCGTCAGCGCGAACTGGATGGCGGGCAGCACGTCGAAACCGAGTTCGCGCGCAAGGCTCTCACCGGCCTCTTTCGGCGAGTTCGGATAGGGGTGGTTGGCGCCCATATGGACGTATTTCGGCCGGCCGGCGCGGCCGCTGCGGTCCCAATCCTGCTTGGCCCATTGCAGCATCCCGCGCAAAGCGTCGCTGTAGGAGGGGCCGTAGAAGAAGTTGAACGGTGTCGCCTCCACACCCTGGCGCCCGCTGCGCCCTGCAGCATCGGTCAAAGCGGCGGAATAGGAACCGGAGATGTAGGGGATGCGGTCCCGCGTCACGAACCGGGTCAGCGCCTCGGTATCCGCCGTGCCCCAGCCCTGGATGGCGACGACGCGGTCGCGCGACCAGGCCTGGTACTGGCCGACCGCGCGCGGCGCGGCATAGCCGTAGTCGAAGCCGAGGACATTCAACTGGCGCCCGGAGATGCCGTTGCGGGAGGCGTTCACCCAGGCGAGGGTATCGGCGACACCTTGGCCATAGGGCAGGCCGACGTCCGAGGTCGCGCCGGAATTGTCCATCAGATGGCCGACCGGGATGCGTTGCTGCGCCACGGCGGGCCCGGCAAGACCGATGGCCGCTGCGGCCGCCAGCAGGAATGAGCTTTTCATAGTCGTTCGCCTCCGTTTGCTTTGCACGCCCGCCTGTTCCGGCGGATCAGTGGGAATAGGGGTAGAGCTTCCAATACGCCTTGATCAACCGCCATCGATGCGCGAGCCCATTGGGTTCGAACACCAGGAACAGGATGATCGAGGCACCGACCATCATCTCGCGCAGGAAGGAGATGTTGGCGCCCAGTTTCAGCGTGCGATCGATGGCGCCGCCCGCGAGCTGGTCCACCAGCGCCTGCACAACCTCGGGCAGCAGCACCATGAAGGCGGCGCCCAGCAGGCTGCCCATCACGCTGCCGAGCCCGCCGATGATGACCATGGCGAGGAACTGGATCGAGAAGAGGATGTTGAAGGCCTCGACCGAGACAAACAGGAGGTAATGCGCATAAAGCGCGCCGCCGATCCCCGCGTAGAAGGAGGAGATCGCGAAGGAGAGCGTGCGGTAATAGGCAAGGTTGATGCCCATGACCTCGGCCGAGAGGTAGTGGTCGCGCACCGCCACCAGCGCCCGCCCGTCGCGGGTGCGCATGAGGTTTGCGGCACCGACAAACATCAGCACGACGAAGCCGAGCACGATGTAGAAGTAGCTTTCCTCGCGGTCGAAGACGATGCCGGCGATGCTGACATTCTCAGTCATGCGGCCGGCAACGCCGCCGGTGAACCAGCGCGCGCGGGCGAAGAAATCCTCCAGGATGAACTGCGCGGCGAGGGTGGCGATGGCCAGGTACAGCCCCTTCAGCCGCGCCGCCGGCAGGCCGAAGATCAGCCCCACCACCGCCGTGCCGAGCCCCGCCAGCGGGATGCAAAGGATGACAGGAATATGGAACTCCTCATGCAGCCAGGCCGACATGAAGGCGCCGAAGCCGAAGAAGGCGGCATGGCCGATGCTGATCTGCCCGGTGAAGCCGACGAGGATGTTGAGCCCGAGGGCCGCGATCCCGAGCGTGCCGATATTGATCAGCAGCCCCAGCTCATATCGGCCCAGCACCAGCGGCGCCGCGCAGGCCAGCACGATACCGAGCAGCATCGCGATACGGCTGTTGCGCGTGGGGAAGATCGTCATGTCGGCGGCGTAGGAGGTGCGGTAGTCGCCCGCCGGGGTCAGGGCCACCATGTCTCAGACCCGCTCGATGTTCTTGGTGCCGAACAGCCCATAGGGCTTGATCAGCAGGATCAGCACGAGGGCGTAGAAGGGCGCGATCTGCGTCATGTTGCCCCAGTTCAGGAATTCGCTGTCCACCCATTGCGCGAGGTTTTCCAGCACGCCGACGATCAGCCCACCCAGCACCGCGCCGATGATGGAATCCAGGCCGCCCAGGATGACCGCCGGGAACACCTTGATGCCGTAGAAGGACAGCGCCGAGGACACGCCATTCACCACCCCCACCACCACGCCCGCGACCGAGGACACCACCGCCGAAATCGCCCAGGACATCGCGAACACCCGCGGCACCGAGACGCCGAGCGATTGCGCCACCTGCTGGTCAAAGGCCGTGGCCCGCATCGCCAGCCCGTGCTTGCTGTAGGTGAAGAACCACCAGAAGCCGAGCATGATGAACAGCGAGACGACGAGCGAGAGCAGATAGACCGGCTGCACCTGCAACCCCAGGACCTGCACCCGTTCGGTGGCGAAGATCGGCGGGAAGGGCTTGGCGAAGACGCCGAACATCCATTTCATCAGCGCCTGGAAGAAGATCGACATGCCCACCGTCGCCATGATGACGCTGATGACCGGCTCCCCGATCAGCGGCCGCAGCACCACCACCTGCAGGATGATCCCGAACAGCGTCATGAAGCACATGGTGACGAGGAAGCCGGCCCAGAACGGGATGGGATAGGTCGTCAGCAGCCACCAGCAGACCCAGGCGCCGACCAGCAGGAACTCCCCTTGCGCGAAGTTCACCACCTGGGACGCCTTGTAGATCAGCACGAAGCTCATCGCGACCACGCCATAGAGCGCGCCGACGATCAGACCATTGAGCAGCAGCGGAAAGAACAGGGTGAAATCCACGATCTTCTCCTCAGGCGGCCAGCGGCGAGGCGACGGTCAGGCTGGTCCGCACCCGCTGCGTGGTGCCGTCCTGGAACTGGATCACCGTATCCACCGGGATGGCGGCATCGCCGCGATAGATGGCGTCGATGATCTGGCCGTATTTCTGGTTGATGACGCCGCGGCGGACTTTCCGCGTGCGCGTCAGCTCGTCGTCGTCGGCGTCGAGTTCCTTGTAGAGCAGCACGAAGTCGCGGATGCGCTGCGGCTCGGGCAGGGTGGCGTTGACCTTCACTACCTCCTCCCGCAGCAGCGCCAATACCTCCGGCCGCGAGGCGAGGTCGCTATACGTCGTGAAGGCGATACGCTGGCGTTCCGCCCATTTGCCGACGATCTGGAAGCGGATGCAGATCAGCGCCGCGAGATGCGGCCGGGCATCGCCCAGCACCACGGCCTCGGCGACGAAGGGGCTGAACTTCAGCTTGTTCTCGATGAACTGCGGGCTGAAGCGCTCGCCGCCGCTGGTGGTCGCGATGTCCTTGATGCGATCGATCACCACAAGCTGCCTGGTCTTGTCGAAGTAGCCGGCATCCCCGGTGTACATCCAGCCGTCCCGCATGTCCGGGGTCTCGGCCACGTTCAGGTAGCCGCGGAACATGTTGGGGTGCCGCGTGACGATCTCGCCGACGCCGTTGCGATCCGGGTCCTCGATCCGCAGCTCCACCTCCGGCCCCATGGGCACGCCGACCGTGTCGAAGTTCACCGCATCGGCGCGGTGCAGCGTATAGGCCCCCAAAAGCTCGGTCTGGCCGTAGAGCTGGCGCAGCGGCACCCCCATCGCCTGGAAGAAGCGGAACGTCTCGGGCCCCAGCGCGGCCCCACCGGTCGCGGCCGAGCGCAGCCTCGAAAACCCCAGCCGGTCGCGCAGCGCGCGAAACAGCAGCACATCGGCGAGCCAGGAGCGCTTGCCCTTGGCCAGCGCCGCGAGGCCGAGCCGCATGCCGAGGTCGAACAGCCAGCGCTTCATCGGGCTCGCATCCATGACGCGGGCCCGCACCTCGGCGGCCAGGCTTTCCCATACCCTGGGCGCGAAGAGCACGAAATGCGGCCCGATCTCGCGGAAATCGGCCATCATCGTCTCGGGCTCCTCGACGAAATTCACCCGCATGCGGGAGACCAGCCAGAAGCCGAGGACGTAGATCTGCTCCATGATCCAGGGCAGCGGCAGCACCGAGACGTAATCCTCCTCCGCACCGCGCGGATCGAAGCGCAGATACATCTCCACATGCCGCACCAGGCAGCCCGCCGGCAGCAGCGCCAGTTTCGGCCGCGCCGTGGTGCCGGAGGTGGTGCAGAGGATCGCGATATCCTCGCCATTGCCGGCCGCGACCAGGCGCGCGTAATGCCCCGGGTCGGCTGCATGCGCCGCGGCACCTTCGGCCAGCAGATCGCTCAACGGCCGCAGCCGCGCATCCTCGTATTTCCGCATCCCGCGCGGATCGCCGTAGATGATGTGGCGCAGCAGCGGCAGGCGGTCGGCGACGTTCAGCAGCTTGTCGACCTGCTCCTCATCCTCGGCCAGCACCACCGTCGCGGCGGCGAAGTCGAGCAGGTAATGGACCTCATCCTCCAGCACGTCGCGATACAGCCCGAGCGAGCGCGCGCCGATGGCATGGGCCGCGATCTCCCCCATCACCCAATCCGGCCGGTTGTCGCCGATCAGCCCCACGACATCGCCCGCGCCCACGCCCATCACATGCAGCCCGAGCGCCATCTGGCGCGTGCGGGCCTGCACCTCCCCCCAGCTCAGCGCGGTCCAGATGCCGAGGCGCTTCTCGCGCATCGCCGTTTCGCCGCCATGCTCGGCGGCGTTGCGCGCCAGCAGCTTGGGCAGGGTATCGGCGCTCACGCCTCGACCTCCTCCCCCAGATAGGCGCTGCGGACGCGGGGATGGGCCATCACCTCCTCCGGGCTTCCGATCGCGATCTGGCGGCCGAAATCCAGCACCATGACGCGGGTCGAGATATCCATGACCACGCCCATGTCATGCTCGATCATCAGCACCGTCATCCCCCATTCCTCGTTGAGGTCGACGATGAAGCGGGCCATGTCCTCCTTCTCCTCAAGGTTCATGCCCGCCATGGGTTCATCCAGCAGGATGAGCTGCGGTTTCAGCGCCATGGCGCGCGCCAGCTCCACCCGCTTGCGCAAGCCGTAGGAGAGCGTGCCCGCCGGCGCCTTGCGCACCGCCTGGATCTCCAAAAAATCGATGATCTCCTCGACCTCGCGCCGATGCGCGATCTCCTCGCGCTGCGCGCCGCCGAGCCACCACAGCATGCCCTGCACCACGCCGGAGGAGAGGAGGTGGTGCCGCCCGACCATGATGTTGTCGAGCACGCTCATGTGCCCGAACAGCGCCAGGTTCTGGAAGGTGCGGCCGATGCCGAGCGCCGCGCGGCGGTTGGTGGCGACGCGGGTGATGTCGCGCCCCTGCCAGAGGATACTGCCTTCGGTCGGGCGGTAGCGGCCGGAGATGCAATTGACCATCGAGGTCTTGCCCGCGCCATTCGGCCCGATGATGGAGAAGATCTCCCCCCGGTTCACGGAGAAGGAGACATCGGTCAGCGCCCGCACCCCGCCGAACCGGAGGGAAACGTGGTCAGCGGCCAGAATCGGCGCGTCTTCGCCCACAGGCGGCTCCCCGGATGTTTTCTTCCCTTGGCAGGGATGATGGAGCGGCGGGGCCGCGGTCGCAACCGGCGTTATTGACGGCGGGCCCGGGCGGTGGCCCCTTCAGCCGCCATGTCCGACACGCCCCTGGAGCAGGCCGCCCGCGCCGCCCGCGCCTGCACCCTTTGCGCCGCCGCCCTGCCGCTGGGGCCGCGGCCGATCCTGCAGATCGGGGATGGGGCGCGGCTGCTGATCACCTCCCAGGCGCCGGGGACCAAGGCGCATCTGTCGGGCACGCCCTTCCTCGACCCCTCCGGCGAGCGGCTGCGGGGATGGCTGGGGCTGGGGGTGGATGCGTTCTACGACACGACCAAGGTCGCCATCCTGCCCTGCGGCATGTGCTACCCGGGGCGGCTGCCGCGCGGCGGCGATGCGCCGCCCCGGCCGGAATGCGCGCCGGCCTGGCATCCGCGCATCATGCCGTTGCTGAAGGATGTGCGGCTGCGGCTGCTGGTCGGCGGCTATGCCATCCGCCTGGTGCTGGGGCCGCGCATGGGGCTGGAGACGGCGGTGCGGGGCTTTGCCGGGCATATGGCGGAGGGGCTGTTTCCCCTGCCCCACCCGTCCTGGCGCACCATCGGCTGGGCGCAGCGCAACCCGTGGTTCGAGGCCGAGGTGCTGCCGGCGCTGCGCCTCGCGGTCGCGCGGGCGCTGGCCTAGCCCTCTCCCTCCAGCCGGGTGATCTCCGCATCCGAGAAGCCGAAATGATGCGCGATCTCATGGATCAGCACATTGCGGATGAGGCGGAACAGATCCTCCCCGGTCTCCACCCATTCCACCAGGATCGGCTCGCGGTAGAGCAGCACCGTATCCGGCTGGGCGGGCACATCGCCGAAGCTCCGCTCGGTCAGCGGCGTGCCGCGATAGAGCCCTGTCAGCTCCCAGGGGTGTTCCAGCCCCATCTCCTCCAGGGTGTCATCATCGGGCACCTCCTCCACCAATATGGCGAGGCCGCGCACATTCTCGCGCAGTTCGGAGGGGATGGCGCCAAGGGCGCGCTCGGCCATTTCGAGCAGGTCATCGATCGCGGGGGGCGTTGTGTATCGCATGGGCGCATCGGCTCCGATGGCACGGGCCGCGTCAATGCCCATCTCGGTGAAGGAGGCCCCCCATGACAGAAAACATCGCCCTCGTGAAACTCTCCCCCGCCGAACGGGCCGGGCTGGCGCAGAGCCTGCCGCAATGGCAGCCGCGGCCCGACCGCGACGCCATCCACCGGAGCCTGCGCTTCAAGAATTTCTCCGAGGCCTGGGGCTTCATGAGCCGCGTCGCCTTGCTGGCCGAGGCGCAGGACCACCACCCGGAATGGACCAATGTGTGGAATAGGGTGGAGATCACCCTGACCACACATGACGCGGGCGGGCTGTCCCCGCGCGATGTGGCGCTGGCTCAGGCGATCGAGGGGCTCCTCGCCGGCTGACCCGGCCAGCCCGCCATCGCCCGCACCTCCGCCGGGCTCCGCCCCGCCTCGCGCAGGCTCGCCAGCGTCGCCGCCCCATCCCGCTTGGCCAGCCGCCGCCCCGTGCCATCGGTCAGCAGCCGGTGGTGCGCGTAATGCGGCTCCGGCCAGCCGCAAAGCGCCTGCAACAGCCGCTGCACATCGGTCGCGGCCAGCAGATCCTCCCCCCGCGTGACCAGCGTCACCCCCTGCACCGCGTCATCGTGGGTGACGCAGAGGTGGTAGGAGGCCGGCGTATCCTTCCGCGCCAGCACCACATCGCCGAAGCGCGCGGGATCGCAGCGCAGGCGCCCCCGCCCCGCCTCGCAAAACCACAGATCCCCAGGCACCACGGCCAGGGCGCGACCCATGTCCAGCCGCAGCGCATGCGGCTGCGCCAGCCTCGCCGCGCGCTGCGCCCGCGTGGGGTCGCGGCAGGTGCCGGGGTAGACCGCGCCCTCCGGCCCATGCGGCGCCGCCCCCGCCGCCGCGATATCGGCGCGGGTGCAGACGCAGGGGTAGAGCAGCCCCCGCGCGTCCAGCGCCTCCAGCACGGCGCGGTACTCGGCCATATGCCGCGACTGCACCCGCACCGCGCCATCCCATTCCAGGCCGAGCCAGTCCAGGTCGCGCAGGATGGCCTCGGTGAATTCGGGGCGGCAGCGCTGACTGTCGATATCCTCGATCCGCAGCAGGAACCGGCCGCCCGCGGCGCGCGCGGCCGAAAAGCCCGCCAGCGCCGAATGCGCGTGGCCGAGATGCAGCAGCCCGGTCGGGCTCGGCGCGAAGCGTGTGGTCAGGGTCATGTTGCGGGGCCGCCCCGCCCGCGATAGCCAAGGACCGCAGCAAGGGGCAAGAGCGATGCCGATATTGGACGGGCCACATTGGGGGCCGAAGACCGGGCCGGCGAAACATCTGGTGGTGCTGCTGCATGGCGTGGGGGCGGATGGGAACGACCTGATCGACCTCGCCCCCGGCTGGGCCGGGGCGGCGCCCGAGGCGCAGTTCTGGTCCCCGCATGCGCCCGAAGCCTATGACCAGGCAGGCCCCGGCTTCGGCCGGCAATGGTTCAGCCTCGCCGATCGCACCCCGGCGCGCCTGGCGGCCGGGCTCGCGGCGGCGCGGCCGGTGCTGGATGCCGCCATCGCGGAACGCTGCGCCTCACTCGGGATTCCGCTCAGCCATGTCGCGCTGGTGGGCTTCAGCCAGGGGGCGATGACGGCACTCTCCTATGGGCTGCGGCGGGCCGAGCCACCGGCGGCGATCCTGGCCTATTCGGGCGGGCTGCCGGATGTGGCGGGGCTGGCGGAGAGCATCGCCTGCCGCCCCCCGGTGCTGCTGGTGCATGGCGAGGATGACCAGGTGGTGCCCGCCTCCGCCTCGCGCGGGACCGAATCCGCGCTGCGGGCGCTTGGTGTGCCGGTCGAGTCGTTGTTCTGCCCCCGCCTCGGCCATGGCATCGATCAGGCCGGAATCAGCCGTGGGGCGCTCTTTCTGCAGCGATCTTTCGCCATGTTGGAGCCTGGTTGAGCCCGGTTCCATGACGCAGGGATGAAACCCCGTTGCATGGCGGTTGACCCCTGTGCCCTGCACGATGAAGCTGCATTCCAGATCACGGCGGCACCAGAAGTTTCGGGGCCTTACCGCCGGTCAGGCCCCCGGGCGTTCGGACCGCTGCCGCATCCCTGCGGTGGAAGGAGCAAACCGTGCCCGATGGCGGAATGGCTCTGGGCAACCAACTGGCCCATGGCACCCAACTTGCCCTGGGCGGTCAGACGTTCCCGGCTTTGGTATTGAACGCAGATTTTCGGCCTCTGTCGTATTTTCCGCTGTCGATCTGGTCCTGGCAGGACGCAGTGAAGGCGGTGTGGCTCGATCGCGTCTCGGTACTCAGTGAATATGAAACCGCGGTGCATTCGCCGCGCATGACCATGCGCCTGCCCAGCGTCATCGCGCTGAAGGAATACATCCCCTCGGCGCGGCGTCCGGCCTTTACCCGCTTCAACGTCTTCCTGCGGGATGAATTTTCCTGCCAATACTGCGGCGTGGACCGGCCCTCGCATGATCTGACCTTCGACCATGTGATCCCCCGCTCGCGCGGTGGCCGCACCACCTGGGAAAACGTCGTGACGGCCTGCGGCCCCTGCAACCTGCGCAAAGCGGCGATGCTGCCGAAGGAGTGCCGGATGTACCCGCGGCAGACGCCTCGGCAGCCGACCTCCTGGGAATTGCAGGATAATGGGCGGTCCTTCCCGCCGAATTATTTGCATGAATCCTGGCGCGACTATTTGTACTGGGACAGCGAGCTGGAGAGCTGACGCCGCGACCGGGAAGCGGGCCTCGCGATCTCCTCGCGCCAAAACTTCCCCCCGCGGGCGATCAGCCCTGCGCCACGGCCTCGGCCAGGGCGCGGCCGACATCCTGCGTGCTCGCCTGGCCGCCGAGGTCGCGGGTGCGTGGTCCGCCCTCGGCCAGCAGGCGCTCGATCGCATCCAGGATCGCCGCGGCGGCCGCCGCCTCGCCCAGATGCTCCAGCATCATGGCGCCCGACCAGATCTGCCCGATCGGGTTGCAGATGTTCTTGCCCGCGATGTCGGGGGCCGAGCCATGCACCGGCTCGAACATGCTCGGATGCGCGCGCTCGGGGTTGATGTTGGCCGAGGGCGCTATGCCGATCGAGCCCGCCACGGCGGGCCCCAGATCCGAGAGGATGTCGCCGAACAGGTTGGAGCCGACCACCACGTCGAACCAATCCGGGTGCTGCACGAAATGCGCGCAGAGGATGTCGATGTGGAACTGGTCGGTGGTGATCCCCGGATACTGCGCCGCCATCTCGGCGAAGCGCTCGTCCCAATACGGCATGGTGAAGGTGATGCCGTTGGATTTGGTGGCCGAGGTCACCTTCCGCCGCTTGCGCGTCATCGCCAGTTCGAAGGCGTATTTCATCACCCGGTCGCAGCCGACGCGGGTGAAGACGCTGTCCTGCGTCACGAATTCGCGCGGCGTGCCGGGGAACATGCGGCCGCCGGAGCTGCTGTATTCGCCCTCGGTGTTCTCGCGCACCACGATGAAGTCGATGTCGGCGGGGGTGCGGCCGGCGAGCGGCGTGCGCGTGCCCGGCATCAGCTTGCAGGGACGCAGCGAGATATACTGGTCGAAGCCGCGCCGCATCGGGATCAGCAGGCCCCAGAGCGAGATATGGTCCGGCACCCCCGGCCAGCCCACGGCGCCCAGGAACACGGAATCCGAGGTGCGGAGCTGGTCCAGCCCGTCCTCGGGCATCATCCGCCCGGTTTCCTTGTAAGTCTCGCAGGACCAGTCGAAGTGCTTCAGTTCAAGGTTGAAGCCGAAACGCCGCGCGGCGGCATCGAGCACGCGCAGGCCCTCGGGCACCGTTTCCTTGCCGATGCCGTCACCGGGCAGCACGGCGATGCGGTGGGTACGCGCCATGGATGTTCTCTCCTGTCGGGCCAGCCCGTCTTTACGCAGGCAGGGTACGGTCGCCCTCACCGAGGGGCTTCTGCATGTTCACGACATCGACCCAGCGGCCGAATTTGAACCCGGTCGATTTGAACGTGCCGGCAGGCTTGAAGCCGAGCGAGACATGCAGCCCGATCGAGCCGACATTGTCGGAATCGCCGATCACCGCCAGCATCTGGCGGAACCCCGCCGCCTCCGCCCGGGCCAGCAGCACCGCGACGAGGGACTTGCCCACGCCCTGGCCAGCCACATCGGGGCGGACATAGACGCTGTCCTCGGCCGTGAAGCGATAGGCGCTGCGGTCGCGATACTGCGCGAAATAGGCGTAGCCCTGCACGATGCCGCCATCCTCGGCGACCAGCCAGGCCCAGCCGGCGGCCTGCACCTTGGCGATGCGCGCGGCCATCTCGGAGGCCGGTGGCGGCGTCTCCTCGAAGGTCCCGGTCCCATGCAGGACATGATGGGCATAGATCACGGCGATGGCGTCGGCATCGGCGGCGGTGGCGTCACGGATCGGCATGGCATCGGCCTAACGCAGCGGAAGGCTCCTTGCAACGGGGCCGGCCTGCGCCGGTGGGGCGGCGAAAAACAACGGGGCGCGCAAAGGGCCGGACAGGCTCACCCCGGCAGCCCGGCCTCCGCCGCCACGCGCACGGCCAGGGCCAGCAGGGCACGGTCGCGCCCCGGCCCCGCGACCAGAGACAGCCCGACCGGGGCGCCATCATGCCGCGCGACCGGCAGCGTCACTTCGCAAAGCCCGGCGAGGCCGGCGATGGCGGTGACCGACATGGTCGCCTCCCGCACCGCCTGCTGGGTCGCGAGATCGGCGCCGAGACGCGGCGCGGGCGCCGGGCTGGTCGGATAGGCCAGCACTGCCCCGCCGGCCAGCAGCGCGCGCATCCGGGCCTGGATCAGGCTGCGGAACGCCCGGCCGCGCGCGGCGAGCGCCGGGGCGAGGTCGCGGGCGGCCTCGAAGCGTTCCTTCACGCCAGGGCCGAAGGCCGGGCCGGTCGCCTCGACCCAGGGGCCAAGCGTCGTCCAGGCCTCGGCCGCCTGGGCACAGCGGAAATTATCGTAGAAGGCGACCAGCCCCTCCGGCGCCACATTCAGCGCCAGCGACGGGCCCAGCACCCGCTCGGCGGCGGCCAGGCCCGGTTGCAGTGCCGTCGCCACCTGCGGCAGTGCATTCACCCAGGCTTCCTGCACCCGCAGCAGCGGCCCGAGGCCGAGTTCGCCATTGCTGGGCAACAGCACATCGCCGACCCGGCGCAGCACGCCCGCGGTGGAGGCGAACCAGCCCGCGGTGTCGAAGGAGGGGCCAAGGCCGCAGGCCCCGGTCAGGTTCACCGCCCCCCAGGACGGTCGGATGCCGAAGATGCCGCAATAGGAGGCCGGGATGCGGACCGAGCCGCCGGTATCCGAGCCCAGCGCGAAATCGACGAGCCCGCCCGCCACCGCCGCGGCCGAACCGCAGGACGATCCGCCGGGAAACCGGTCCGGCGCCGCGGGGTTGATGGGGGTGCCGTACCAGATATTCTCGCCGGTCAGACCATAGGCGAGTTCCACGGTCTTGCTCTTGCCCGCGAGGCTGGCGCCGGCGGCGACCAGATCCGCGATGATCGGCGCCGAGGCGACTGCGGGCGGATGCGTGCGCGCCCAGTCCGGATTGCCGTAGCCGGTGACATGGCCGGCAATGTCGAACAAATCCTTGGCGCAAAAGCTCAGCCCTGCCAGCGGCCCCTCGGGTGCGCCGGCAAGGGTCGCGCGCGGGCCGGGCATGAAAGCGCCATAGGGATCGGATGGATCGGACATGACGCTGTAACCCCCCGCGCGGTTCGGTCGCGGCGATCGGGCCGGTAACCAACCGTTACAGCTTAGGCATAGCCTGATGCCGGCCCAGAGCCAAGCGCCGGCTTGCCGGCACCGGGCCGGGGCGCCCCTTCAACCCCGGGCGCGGATCGCGGCCAGCCCCTCGCGGGGGGCGCCGGTATGGTCGATATTGGCCTCATCCAGCCAGGCGAGCAGCGCGTCGCGGCAGGCCGGCCATTCATCGGCCAGGATCGAGAACATCGCCGTGTCCCGCCGCCGCCCCTTGATCACCAGTGCCGCGCGCAGCACGCCCTCGGGCACGAAGCCGAGCCGCAGCGCGGCGGTTTTGGAGGCCGCGTTCAACGCATTGCACTTCCAGACCAGACGCCGGTAGCCGAGGTCATCCATGACATGGCGCATCAGGATCGCCATCGCCTCGGTGGCGCCGCGGGTCCGGCGCAGGCGGGGACCGAACCAGATATGGCCGATCTCCACCGCGGCATTGCCGGGCTGGATGTCCATCAGCGACAGCCAGCCCTCGATGGCGCCAGAACGATGCGCGCGCACCGCCCAGACCAGGGGATCATGCGCCGAGGCGAAGGCTGCGACCTGGGCGCGCAGCGCCGCCTCGGTCGCGAAGGGGCCATAGCCCATCCAGGACCAGCTCGCGTCCTGCCCCTGCACCGCCCGCCACAGATCGGGCACATGGCGGACATGCAGAGGTTCGAGGTCGATGACCCCGCCGCGATGCGGCACCCGCGCCGGCAGCGGCCGCGGCGTCGCATCGAGCAAGGGCCCCACGGGATTGCCCCAGGTGTCGGTCGTCGGATCGGTGGTCATGGCAGGCTCCTGCACCCCGGCCGCGCCGCCGTCCAGATGGGCCGCGTTGCGTCGCAGCACGCGTGGAGGCATAGCAGAGCCCATGTCCGCCAGCGCCGCCCCCTCGCCCTTCCTCGAAGAAACCGTGACCCACGTCCATCACTGGACGGACCGGCTCTTCACCTTCCGCTGCACCCGCGATCCGGGGTTCCGGTTCCTCGCGGGGCAATTCGCCATGATCGGGCTGAAGGTCGATGGCCGACCGCTGCTGCGCGCCTATTCCATGGTCTCCCCGCCCTGGGACGACGGGCTGGAGTTCCTGTCGATCAAGGTGCCGAACGGGCCGCTGACCTCCCGCCTGCAGCACATCCAGGTGGGCGACACCGTGCTGATCGGGCGCAAGGCGACCGGCACGCTGCTGCTCGACAACCTGCTGCCGGGCGAGACGCTCTGGCTGCTCGGGACCGGCACCGGCCTTGCGCCCTTCCTCTCGGTGATCCGCGAGCCCGAGACCTGGGACCGCTTCCCCCGCGTCGTGGTCAGCCATACCGTCCGCCAGGTGGCCGAGCTCGCCTATCGCGACATGATCGCCGCCCTGCCGCAGGACGAGATGCTGGGCGAGCTGTTGGCCGGCAAGCTGCTGTATCTGCCCTCGGTGACGCGCGAGCCCTTCCCGATGCGCGAGCGGATCACGACCCTGCTCGCCAGCGGCCGGGCCGCGACCCATCTCGGCCTGCCGCCGCTGTCGCCGGAACGCGACCGCTTCATGCTCTGCGGCAGCCCCGAGATGCTGGCCGAGACCAAGGCGCTGCTGACCGAACGCGGCTTCGTCGAGGGCTCGTCCTCCAGCCCCGGGCACTACGTCATCGAAAAAGCCTTCGTCGAGAAATAGCAGCACGATCCGGCGTCAAACCAAACCGGGACTTCGGCGTTAAGGCACGATAGGTTCGGCATGCGCCGATCCGGTGCCGGAGACACCCCGACTTGCGCCTACGCCTCGGATACGCCCTCACCTACGACTGCCCGCAGCCCACGCCGATGATCCTGACGCTGCACATCCACTCCTCGCGGGTGTCGGATATCGTGGCACCGGACCATTTGAGGACCGAGCCACCGGTGCCGGTCTCGGCCTATCGCGACGGGTTCGGCAACTGGTGCTCGCGGATCGTGGCCCCTGCCGGGCGCATCCGCCTCAGCACCGATGCGCTGGTCAACGACACGGGCCTGCCCGATCCGGCGCAGCCGGATGCCTGGCAGACGCCGGTCGAGGATCTGCCGGAGGACACGCTCGTCTACCTCCTCGGCAGCCGCTACTGCGAAACGGACCGCCTGTCGGACATCGCCTGGAACCTCTTCGGCCACACACCGCCGGGCTGGGCGCGGGTGCAGGCGATCTGCGACTTCGTGCACAACCACATCGTCTTCAATTACCAGGACGCCCGCTCCACCCGCGGCGCCTGGGATGCCTGGCAGGAAAAGAAGGGCGTCTGCCGCGACTATGCGCATCTGGCGATCGCCTTCCTGCGCTGCATGAACTTCCCAACCCGTTACTGCACCGGCTACCTCGGTGACATCGGCGTGCCGATCTCGCCCGATCCGATGGATTTCTCTGCCTGGATGGAGGTTTTCGTGGGCGGCCGCTGGTACACCTTCGATGCGCGCAACAACAAGCCGCGCATCGGCCGGGTCCTGATCGCCCGTGGCCGCGATGCGGCGGATGTGGCGATCAGCAATACCTTCGGTCCGAACATCCTCGCCGATTTCAAGGTCTGGACCGTCGAGGCCTAGACACGCAGTCTGCGTCCCCAAGGACAGGGGACGAACAAATGGATTTGCGTATTGCCGGGCAGTTGGCGCTGGTGGTCGGCGCCAGCGACGGGATCGGGCTGGCCACGGGCGCCGCCCTGGCGGCCGAGAACGCCCAGGTCACCCTCGTCGCGCGCGATGCCGCGACCATTGCCGCGGCCGCCGCCTCGATCGGGGCGGCGAGCCTCACCGCCGATGCCACGGATGCGGCTTCGGTCACCCGCCTCGTGATGGACTGGGACGCGGCGCACCCGCATCTGGACATTCTGGTGGTCGCGGTCGGCGGCAGCCAGCGCTCCGCCTTCGCCGCGCTGACCGACGATGACTGGCGGGCGAACCACGAGCTGAACATCCTTGCCACCGTCCGGCTCGTGCGTGGCTTCCTGCCGGCGCTGACCCGGGCGAAGGGCGCGCGGGTTGTGCTGTTCGGCGCGGCCTCGGCGCGGATGCCCTACCCCGAGCAGATCGTCTCCAACGTCCACAAGGCAGGCCACCTCGCGCTGGTGAAGACCCTGGCGGCCGAGCTTCTGCCCCAGGGCATCCGCGTCAACGCCGTGCTGCCCGGCCGCACGCTCACCCGGCTCTGGCGCCGCCGCGCCGATGCCCTGGCCGCGGCCGAGGGTACCACCCGCGAGACGGTGCTGGCCCGCTTCGCCGCCGACATCCCTCTCGGCCGGTTCGGGACCGCGGAGGAGATCGCCGATGTGGCGGCCTTCCTCGCCTCCCCCCGCAGCGGCTATGTGGTCGGCCAGTCCGTTGCGGCCGATGGTGGCATCGCGCGCGGCCTGTTGTGACACCCCGGAGACCGCGATGACCAAAAGCCCGACCGATCCCGACGACCTGGCCCTGGTGAAGGCCTGGTTCGATGCGCTCTCGGCGCAGGTGCGGGCGGTGGATTACACCGGGGCACGGCATCTCTTCGCCGACGACCTGCTGGCCTTCGGGACCTTCACCGACTTCGTCACCGGCCGCGAGCACGCCGAGACGACCCAGTGGCGTAAGGTCTGGCCGACCATCGAGGACTTCCGCTGGCGGTTGGATGGGGTACGGGCCCTCGTCTCGCCCGATCGGCTCTTCGCCGTGGGCATGGCGGTCTGGGATTCCATCGGCCATCTGGCCGATGGCGGCGATTTCGACCGCCGCGGCCGCGCCACCGTCTCCTTCGCCCGCGCGGCCATCGGCGCCCCCTGGGTCGCGACCCATACCCATATGTCCCTGTTCCGCGGCACGCCCGAGGTCTCGCATGGCAACAAACCGGAGACCGGGCACAACAGCTGAAGGCGGGGACGGCAGTTCGGCCGGACACCGAGGCAACTTTCACACCCCGTCCGGCGTTGCGCCGTAAGGCGTTTATTTGAGGGCGCCAGATAAGTCCCCTTGGGGAGACACCTTGCTTGCCGATCCAGTCCGTGACCGAACGCCTCCCGCCGCACCGGCCCTCCCGCTTCGTGCATCTGCTTCCCTACGCGGCCGTGCTGATCCCCATGATGCTGCTTGGCGCCGGCGCCGAACTGAGCTGGCTGCAAGTCTGGCGCGATGCGCGGAGCGACCTGCAACGCGCGGCGGAGGGCGGGGCTGACTACGGCAACCGCATCCTCTCGGGCTACGCCCTGGCCGCCGGGCGGATCAATGAGTTGCTGCGCGGCTTGTCGGACGCGGAGATCCATGCGCGCGAGGCCGAGCTGCACGGCGACCTTGCCAAGATGGTGGCCGAAGTGCCCCAGGGCATTGCGTCCCATGTCATGGACCGCGATGGCGTGCCCTTGCTCAGCGCGACCTTGTTCCCGGTCCCGCGCAACGAGACGGTCGTCGCGGATCGCGACTTCTTCCTGGCGCTGAAGGCGGCGGATGCGCCGGATGTGCATATCAGCGCGGTCCACGTCGGGCACTTCGAGGGGCGGCCGTTCTTTGCCGTCTCCCGCCGCCGGCAGAACACCGGCAATGGCCTGCCGCGCGGCAGCTTCGACGGCATCGTCAACCTCTCGGTCGAGCCGGCGACGCTGGCCGATGGCATGCGCCGGGTGCTCGGCGATGAAGCGGTGATTGGGCTGGTCCGGGCCGATGGCGCCGTATTGGTCCACACCAACAACGATGGCGGCAACGATGGCGGCCCGCCGGCCCGGCTGCCTGCCGATTCACCGATCCTGGGCGCCATGCAGGGCGACGGCTTCGCGATCGAGACCCGCTCTCCCTTCACCGGCGATGCGCAGATCATCGCGGCGCGCCAGCTGCCGGGCTTCCCGATCTATGCCCTGGCAAGTCGCTCGCGGGACTCCATCATCCAGCAATGGTGGAGCGGGCTGCTGCCGCATCTGGCGCTCGGCCTGCCCATGACGCTGGCGCTGCTGCTGCTCAGCCTGCGGGTGCGGCGGGACCAGCAGCGGCTGACGGCGGATAATTCCGGCCTCACCTCCGCCCTGCTCGAAAGCGAGGCCTGGCTGCGGCGGGTGCAGCGCATCGGCCGTGTCGGCGGTTTCGAGATCGACCTGCCGACCGGGGTCAACCGCCGCTCCCCGGAATACATGGCGTTGCAGGGCATGGCGGCCGAGCCCAGGACCGAGCAGCACGACGACTGGGTCGCGCGCCTGCATCCGGAGGATCGTGAACGGGCGCAGGCCGCCTTCCTCTATGCGATCGAGAGCCCGGGCACGACCACGACCTATGCCCAGGAATACCGGATCGTGACGCCCGAAGGCGGCATCCGCTGGACCGCCGCCCGGGCCGAGATCGAACGCGATGCCAAGGGCCGGGCGTTGCGGATGGTCGGCGCGCATCTGGACATCACCGCGCTGAAGCAGACCGAGCAGGCGCTGGCGGAAAGCGAGGCGCGCTTCCGCCAGATCGCCGAGACGATCGACGAGATCTTCTACGTGGCCGAGCCCTCGACCGGTCGCATGCGCTATGTCAGCCCGGCCTGGGCGCGCATCACCGGGCACCCCGCGACGGCGCCGCAGAACGCCGCGGAGGCCTGGCTCGCGGCCGTACATCCGGAGGATCGCGAGCGCGTCCGCGCCGCCCGCCGCGAAGGCCCGTACGACATCGAATACAGGATGCTGCGCGCCGATGGTGGTGAGCGGCGGCTGCATGACCGTGCCTTTGCGGTGCCGGACCCGATGAGCGGCGCCGCCGCCCGTGTCACCGGCGTTGCCCGTGACGTGACCGAGGAACGCCAGGCCACCGAGATCCAGGCGCTGCTGGCGGCCGAGGTGGACCATCGGGCCAAGAACGTGCTCGCGGTGGTGCAGAGCGTCATCCGCCTGACCCGGGCCGCCACCGTCCCCGACTTTGCCGCCGCGATCGAGGGCCGTGTCGCCGCCCTCGCCCGCGCGCATTCGCTGCTGGCCAGGGGCCGCTGGATCGGCTCGGAACTGAACCGGATGGTGGAGGAGGAGCTTGCGGCGCATGACGTCGGCGATCGCTTCCGCACCTCCGGCCCCATGGTGGTCCTGATCGCCGATGCGGTGCAGCCGATGTCGATGGTCCTGCATGAACTGGCGACCAATGCGGCGAAATATGGCGCGCTATCGGCCAGAGACGGCCGCATCGACATCGACTGGGTGCTGCTGCCCGGCGGCAAGCTGCGGCTGACCTGGTCCGAGAGCGGCGGCCCGGTGGTGAGCGAGCCGCCGACCGGCCGCGGCTTCGGCAGCACGCTCATCGAGGCGACCGTGGCCGGCCAGTTGAAAGGGGAGTTCGAGCGGGATTGGAGCCGCTTCGGCCTGCGGGCCATCATCACCATCGATGTGACGATGCTGCAGCCCTATGTCGCGGCGCCGCAGCCGCTTGGCGTTCCGCACGCCGCGCCGCACGCGGTCCCAAGGAATACCGGGATGCGGGGCCGGAGGATCCTGCTGGCAGAGGATGAGACGCTGATCGCGCTGGAACTGCGGGACATCATCGAGGAACTGGGCTGCGAACTGGTTGGGCCGGCGCGAACGCCGGACGAGGCCTTCGCGCTGATCGCACAGGCGGGACGGCTGGATGCGGCGGTGCTGGATGTGAACCTGGGCGGGCGGCAGATCTTCCCGGTGGCGGAGAAGCTGCGCCAGCGGGGCGTCCCGATGGTCTTCACCACCGGCTATTCCAACCTGCCGTCCGAGCAGACCCAGGGCGCGCCGGTCCTGCGCAAGCCCCTGGCCCGGGGCGAGCTGGTGGCGGCGCTCACCGCGCTGCTGGCGCCCGCGACCGCCGAGGGGTGAAGCAGGGAGGGGGGTGAGCAGGGAAATGATGCGCCGACCGGCGGCTTGATCTGGACGCCGCGCACCCGGCGGCGTGATACTCCCGGCGGTGAACGTCCTCTCTCCTCCCCGTGCCAGGCTGACGATCGAAGTTGTCTATGACCTGGTCTGTCCCTGGTGCTTCCTCGGCACCCGGCGGCTGCGCCGTGCGCTGCTGGCGCGACCGGAAATCCTGGCCGAGCTGGTCTGGCGCCCCTTCCTGCTGAACCCGGATATCGGCCCCGGCGGCGTCGCCCGGACGGATTACCTGGCGCGGAAATTCGGCGGCGAGGACCGCGCGCGCCGGCTGCATGCGACCATCGCCGAGATGGGGCGGGCGGAGGGCGTGCCCTTCCGCTTCGAGCGCGTGCGCCAGATCCCGCCGGTGCTCGATGCCCACCGGCTGGTCCGCTACGCGAGCGGGCATGGGCTTGGCGATGCGATGGTGGATGCGCTGTTCGTCGCCTATTTCTCGCAAGGCGCGGATTTGGGCGATCCGCATAGTCTGGGCGCCATCGCCGCCGGGCTGGGCTTCGCCGAGGCCCCCGTGCTGCGCTATCTGGCCTCGGGGGCCGAGGCGGACCAGGTGCATGCCGACAACCTCCGCGCCCATCGGCTCGGGATCAACGGCGTGCCCTGCTTCGTGGTGGCCGAGCGCCATGCCATCGCCGGCGCGCAGGAGCCCGAGGTTCTGGAGCGGCTGCTCGACGCCGCGATCGCCGCGGGGGTCTGAGCGCCCGCGCGCTTATTTGCGCCGAACGGTGCCGCCCGCCCGCATCGCCGCGCGCAGCCGCGTCACCATGGCTTCGGCCGATTGCGACTGCTCGGCCGCGCCGGTGACGGTCACGACGCCGCGCTCGGCGATGCAATAGACGCCGTAAAGTTCATCGCCTTCGGAATTCTCCGCCCAGACCGCCCGGGAGTCGCGGCTGAGTTGGCGCAGCCCCTGGCTGACCACGGCCTGCGACGCGCGATCGAGGCAGGTCGTCTGGTTCACACCCTGCTCGAGCATCTCATGCCCGGCCGAGACGCCCACCGCGCCCACCGGGGCCGCGATCAGCAGGGACAGGCAAAGGACCTTGGCGCGCATTGTTGGAACCTCCCGGTCATGGACCAGGCAAGGCTATCCGTCCCGCCAGCCGCCGCCAATCCAGCAGGCGTCAGGCGGCCTGGGCCTGGTTCGCCACCCGCACCAGCGCCCGCAGCATGTCACGCGCGGTCTTCACCCGCAGCGGCAGCGGCATTTCCTGCACCACCGCGAGCTTGAGGTCCGGCCGCAGCCGCACCATGCCCTTCTGGGACGTGACCCAGGCGACGAGTCCCGCCGGATTGCCGAAGCGGTTCTTGCGGAAGCCGATGACGATGCCCTTGGGCCCGGCATCCAGCTTTTCCACCCCGGCCTCGCGGCAGAGCCGTTTCAGATTCACCACCTGGAGCAGATTCTCCACCTCCTCCGGCACCGGCCCGAAGCGGTCGGCGAGTTCGGCGGCCATGGCATCCACCTCGCCCTCGGTGGCAAGCCCCGCGATGCGGCGATAGAGGCCGAGGCGCACCGGCAGGTCGCGCACATAGCCTTCCGGGATCAGCACCGGCAGGCCGAGGCCGATCTGCGGCGTCCAGTCGGTATCGGGGATTTCGCCATCGCCCTTCTGGCCGTATTTCATGTCCCGTACGGCGTCTTCCAGCATCTGCTGGTAGAGTTCGATGCCGACCTCGCGGATATGGCCGGACTGCTCGTCGCCCAGCAGATTGCCGGCGCCGCGGATGTCGAGGTCATGCGAGGCCAGGGTGAAGCCGGCGCCGAGGTTGTCGAGCGTCTGCATCACCGCAAGCCGCTTTTCCGCCGCCGGCGACAGCCGGTGCGATTGCGGCCAGGTGAGGTAGGCGTAGCCGCGCTGCTTGCCGCGCCCGACCCGGCCGCGAAGCTGATACAGCCCCGCGAGGCCGAACAGATCGGCGCGATGCACCAGCAGCGTGTTCACCGCCGGCATGTCGAGGCCGGATTCCACGATGTTGGTCGCCAGCAGGATATCGGCGCGGCCATCGCCGAATTCGGTCATCACCGCTTCCAGCGCGGTCGGGGTCAACTGGCCATGCGCCTCGACCAGCCGGGCTTCGGGCACGATCTCCCGCAGCCGTTCGGCCATGCGCGGCAGATCTTCGAGGCGGGGACAGACGCAGAAGATCTGGCCACCCCGAAAACGCTCGCGCTGGATCGCCTCCCGGATCACCACCGAATCCCAGGGCATGATGAAGGTGCGCACCGCCAGGCGATCGACCGGCGGCGTTGCGATCACGCTCATCTCCCGCACGCCGGACAGCGCGAGTTGCAGGGTGCGCGGGATCGGCGTCGCGGTCAGGGTCAGCATATGCACGTCGGTCTTCAGCGCCTTCAGCCGTTCCTTATGGGCGACGCCGAAGTGCTGCTCCTCATCGACGATGACGAGGCCGAGGGAGGCGAAGTGGATCGTCTTGGACAACAGCGCATGGGTGCCGACGATGATGTTGATGCTGCCATCCGCGAGCCCGGCGCGGACGACATTGGCCTCCTTCGGCGTCACCATGCGGGAGAGCTGGGCGATCTTCAGCGGCAGCCCTTCGAAGCGCCTAGTGAACACCCGGAAGTGCTGGCGCGCCAGCAGGGTCGTCGGCACCACCACCGCGACCTGGGCGCCGGTCATGGCGACCACGAAGGCGGCACGCAGCGCGACCTCGGTCTTGCCGAAGCCGACATCGCCGCAGATCAGCCGGTCCATGGGGCGGCCGGAGGCGAGATCCTCCAGCACATCGCCGATGGCGCGCAGCTGGTCCTCGGTCTCGGCAAAGGGGAAGCGGCCGCAGAATTCGTCGAAGGCCCCATCTTCCGGCGCCATCAGCTGCCCGACCCGGGTCGCGCGTTCCGCGGCGGTGCGGATCAGCTGCGCCGCCATGTCCTTGATGCGCGACTTCGCGCGGGCCTTGCGCGCCTGCCAGGTGACGCCGCCGAGCTTGTCGAGCGAGGCGCCGGAGCCCTCGCTGCCGAAGCGGGACAGCAGCTCGATGTTCTCGACCGGCAGGAACAGCTTGTCGCCGCCGTCATAGACCAGGCGCAGGCAGTCGTGCGGCGCGCCATTGACCTCGATGGTGGTCAAGCCATCGTAACGTCCGATACCGTGATCCTGGTGGACGACGAGGTCGCCCTCCTCGATCTGGGTGGCATCCGCGATGAACTGGTCGGCGCGTTTCTTCCGCCGCGCGGGGCGGGCGATGCGTTCGCCGAGCAGATCCTGCTCGGCGGTGACAGCGAGGCCAGGCCCCGTGAAACCGCGCTCCAGCCCCAGGATGACCAGCCCGACCACGCCGGCGGGCAGCTTTTGGAGCGCCCAGACATCCTCGACCGGCTGGGCGGGGACGCGGTTTTCGGCCAGCAGCTTGCCCAGGCGCTCGCGCGACCCGCGGGTCCAGGCGGCGACCACGGGGCGGATCTTCTTTGCCGTCGCACCCGCTGCCGTCTCGGCATAGGCGGCGAAGACATTGCCGCCCGAGGTCCGCACATCGGCATAAAGCGGCCCGGGCCGGCCGCCGCCATCGATGCCTGCGGCCCCGTCCGGCATGGCGAAGGGGGAAAAGCGCAGCAGCGGCCCATCGGCCAGCATCGCATCCCATTCGCCGCGGTCGAGATACAGCCCCCCCGGCGGGGCCGGGCGATAGGGCGTCTCGCCATCGCGCGGCGGCTGGCGGCGGGCCTGGTAGTGGTCGGCGATCATCTCCAGCCGCGCGGTCAGCACATCCTCGGCCTGGTGGTCGAGGCTGACCGAGGCGCCGGGCAGATACTCCAGCACCGTCGCCATGCGCTCATGGAACAGCGCCGCCCAATGCTCCATGCCGGGATGCTTTCGCCCCGCGCTGATGGAGACGTAGATCGGATCCTCGGCCGCCGCCGGGCTGAACAAATCGCGCCAGGCGGTGCGGAAACGCGCGATGGAGGCCGCATCCAGGGTGACTTCGCCCACGGGCCGCAGGGTCAGCTCCGAAACCTTCTTGCCGCTGCGCTGGGTCGCGGGGTCGAAGCGGCGCATGTCCTCGATCTCGTCGCCGAACAGGTCGAGGCGGATGGGATCCCCCTCACCCGCCGGATACAGGTCGAGGATGCCGCCCCGCACCGCATATTCGCCGGGCTCCATGACGGTGGCGGCGCGGCCATAGCCATTGGCCTCCAGGAAGGCGGTCAGCGCCGCCACATCGACGCGGGCCCCGGATTTGAGCCCGAAGGCCGCGCCCTGGAAGGATTCGGCCGGGGGCACGCGCTGCACCAAGGCGTTGACCGTGGTCAGCAGGATGCGAGGCTTGCTCGTGGGCTCCAGCAGCCGCGCCAGGGTCGCGACCCGCTCGGCGATGATCTCGGGGTTGGGCGAGACCCGGTCATAGGGCAGGCAGTCCCAGGCCGGCAGGCGCAGCACCTCGGCCTCGGGCGCGAAAAAGGCCAGCGCCTCCTCCATCCGCGCCATGCGGGCATCGTCGCGGCAGGCATGGAGGATGTGGCCCTTGGTCTCGGCGCGGCGGCGGGCCAGCAGAGCGGCGTCATGGCCCTCGGGGGCGCCGAAGACGGTCAGGCCGCGGGTGGTGGCGGGGCTCATGCCGGGCGATGGCCGGTATGTGCGTGCTCACCGCTAAGGGCCGTCTGCAACATCTCCAGGAACATCGGCGTCGCCCGTTCGGGGGGAACCGGGCGGCGGCCCGAAAGCCATTCGGCCATGTCCAGGTCCTGCCATTCGAGGATCGCCTCGATCTCGCCAAGCTCGGCCTCGGAGAAGCCGGCGATCCGGGCGCGCACGAAACCACCGATGATCAGATCGGTTTCCTTGGTCCCACGGTGCCAGGCACGGAAGAGGATACGGCGGCGGCGCGGGTCGAGGTCGGTTTCGTCGGTCATGCTGGCAGTGGCATACACGCCCACATGGGAATCGCGGAAGCCCGACAACTGCAAGACGGGCCTGACGGGGCCGCGAGGCTCGACGCCCTCTTCGCCCCGATCGCGGGCCTGCCGGGCCTCGCGCCCGCGATGGCCAAGCTGATCGCACGCGCCTGCGGCGGGGACCGGGTGATCGACCTGCTGTTCCATCTGCCCGAACGATACGTGCAGCGGCGGCTGGTGGAACGCCCCTCCGAGGCCGAGGGCGAGGTGATCCTGGCCGCGCGGGTCGACTCGCTGCGGGGCGCCCGCTCCGCCGCCGGGCGCGAATACACCGAATTGCGGGCCACGGCGGGCGGCGAGCCGCTGCTGGCGCGGGTGATGGGGCTGAAGCCCGCCTGGCTCGAACGCTCCGCGCCGCCGGGTTCGACCCGCTGGTTCGCGGGGCCGGTACGGGCGGAGCAGGACCGCTGGTCGATGCTGGCCCCCGCGATCTCCGCGGCCCGCCCGCCGGAGATCGAGCCGGTCTGGCCGCTGACCGCCGCCCTCTCCAACGCCCGGATGCGTCGGGCGGTGGAGGCGGCGCTGGCGCTGCTGCCGACCCTGCCGGAATGGAATGATGGGCCGCTGATGGCGCGAGAGCGCTGGCCAGGGGTCCGCGACGCCCTGGCGGCGCTGCAAAAGCCGGAGGCGATTCCGGCCGAGCAGCCCCGGCTGCGCCTCGCCTATGACGAGTTCTTGGCGGGGCAGATCGCGATCGCGCTGGTCCGCCGCGCGGCCAAGGCGCGGCCGGGGCGGTCGCTGACCGGCGACGGGCGGCTGCGGGCGCGGGCGCTGGCCGCCTTCGGCCATGTCCCCACCCTGCCGCAGACCGCCGCCATCGCCGAGATCGACGCCGACCTCGCGGCCCCCCACCGGATGCTGCGGCTGCTGCAAGGCGATGTCGGCGCCGGCAAGACGCTGGTCGCGCTGATGGCGATGCTGCGGGCGGTGGAGGCCGGCGCCCAGGCGGCGCTGATGGCGCCGACCGAGCTTCTGGCCCGGCAGCATCTGCGCACCCTGGCCCCGCTCTGCGCCGCCGCCGGCGTGCCCGTCGCCATCCTGGCCGGCAGCGTGAAGGGCAAGTCCCGCGCCCGGGTTCTCCGGGGCCTCGCGGATGGCTCGCTGCCGATCGTGGTCGGCACCCATGCGCTGTTCCAGGAGGCGGTGGAATTCCGCGACCTCGCCTTGGCCGTGGTCGATGAGCAGCACCGCTTCGGCGTGGCCCAGCGGCTGATGCTGGCCGGCAAGGGGGAAGCGGCCGACCTGCTGGTGATGACCGCGACGCCGATCCCGCGCACCCTGCTGCTGACGCAATGGGGCGAGATGGCCATCAGCCGCCTTTCCGGCAAACCCGCCGGGCGCCAGCCGATCACCACCACCTTGCACGGGCTGTCGCGGCTGGAGACCGTCGTCGAGGCGGTGGGCCGCAAGCTCGCCGAGGGGGCCCGCGTCTATTGGGTCTGCCCGCATGTCGCCGAAAGCGAGATCTCCGACCTCGCCGCCGCCGAGACCCGCGCCTTGACCCTGCGCGAAAAATTCGGCGACGCGGTCGGGCTGGCACATGGGCAGATGCCCTCCGAGACCCGCGAACAGGCGCTGGCGGATTTCCGCAGCGGCGTCACCCGGCTGCTCGTCGCGACCACCGTCATCGAGGTCGGCGTCGATGTGCCGGAGGCCAGCGTCATGGTGATCGAACACGCCGACCGCTTCGGCCTGGCACAGCTGCACCAGCTGCGCGGGCGGGTCGGGCGGGGCGAGGCGCGCTCCTTCTGCATGCTGCTGTTCGAGGAAGGCCTGACCGAGACCGCCAAGGAGCGCCTCGCCATCCTGCGCGACACCGAGGATGGCTTCATCATCGCCGATGCGGACTTCCGCCTGCGGGGGGCCGGGGATGTGCTGGGCACCCGCCAATCCGGCCTGCCCGGGTTTCGCCTGGCCGATCCCGCGACGCAGGAGCGGCTCGCCCATATGGCCCATCGCGACGCGGCGCTGCTGCTGGACCGCGACCCGGAGCTTGCCGCGACGCCGCGCGGACGGGCGATTCCAGCCCTGCTGCGCCTGTTCGGACGGGATGCCGCGATCGAGACGCTGCGCGCCGGATAGGCCCGTTGAAAATTGGGCCGTGACAAATGGTATCGCGGGCGCAAGTTGACCGCGCGCCAGGGGGCCAAGCCCTTGCCAAAGCTGCCTCCGGCAGTAAACCGGCCGCCCGGGGTCATGACCCAGATCGGAGGTGGCTCGCTTGGACGTGCTGATCGAAATCGAGCGGCTGACGAAGCGCTTCGGCAGCTTCACCGCCGTGGATGACGTATCCTTCACCGTGGCACGAGGCGAGGTCGTGGGCTTTCTCGGCCCCAATGGCGCCGGCAAATCCACCACCATGCGCATGGTCGCGGGCTTCATGCAGCCGACGGCGGGCACCGCGCGCATCTGCGGCCATGACGTGCAGGACGCGGCCGTGGCCGCCCGCCGGCACCTCGGCTTCCTGCCCGAAGGGGCTCCGACCTATCCCGAGATGACGGTCGAGGGCTTCCTGTCCTTCTGCGCCGCCGTGCGCGGCTTTTCCGGCAGCGACCGGCGCCAGGTCGTCCATGACGCGATGACGGTGACGGCGCTGGAGGATGTGCGGCTGCAGCCGGTCGAAACCCTCTCCAAGGGCTTCAAGCGCCGCGTCGGCCTCGCCCAGGCGCTGCTGCACGATCCGGCGGTGCTCGTGCTGGACGAGCCGACCGATGGGCTCGACCCCAACCAGAAGCATGATGTGCGACGGTTGATCGAGATGCTGTCGCCGAAGAAGGCCATCGTGATCTCGACGCATATCCTGGAGGAAGTCGGCGCCATTTGCAGCCGGGCCATCGTCATCTCCCACGGGAAGGTGGTTGCGGATGAATCCGCCGCAGCACTGGCCGCGCGGGGGCCGAGCCTCGACCAGGTCTTCCGCGACCTGACCGTGGCCCATGCCGCGGACATGGAGCCCGCCGCATGACCGCGATGCTGGCCATCTTCCGCCGCGAGCTTGCGGCCTATTTCGCAACGCCCGTCGCCGTCGTCTTCATCGTCATCTTCCTGGTGATGTCGGGCACGCTGACCTTCACCCTCGGCGGGTTTTTCGCGCGCGGCACCGCAGATCTGCAGCCCTTCTTCTCCTTCGTGCCCTGGTTGTTCCTGTTTCTGGTGCCGGCCATCACCATGCGGCTCTGGGCCGAGGAGCGGCGCCTCGGCACCATCGAGCTGCTGCTGACCCTGCCGGTCGCGCAATGGCAGGCGGTGCTCGGCAAGTTCCTGGCGGCCTGGGCCTTCTGCGCCATCGCGCTGGCTCTGACCTTCCCGCTGGTCATCACCGTCAACGTGCTGGGCAACCCGGACAATGGCGTGATCGCGGCCGGCTACCTCGGCTGCCTGCTGGTCGCGGGCGCCTATCTCGCGGTCGGCTCGGCGGTTTCGGCGCTGACGCGCAACCAGGTCATCGCCTTCGTGCTGGCGGTCGCGGTCTGCTTCCTTTTCGCCGCGGCGGGCTCGCCCATCGTCACCGAATTCCTCTCGCTGCGGGTGCCGATGCTGGCCGAGATCGCACGCGGCCTCTCGATCAGCGATCGGCTGGGCGGGTTTTCCCGCGGGGTCGTGGGGCTGCGCGACATCGTCTTCTTCGCCGCCTTCATCGGCTTCTGGCTCTTCGCCAATGGCGTCGCGGTTGATCACAGGAAGGCCGACTGATGCCCCCGAAACCCCCTTCCCGTCGCCTTTCGCACAGCCTGCTTGGGCTCTTCGCGGCCCTCCTCCTGGCGGTGGGCGCGGTGGTACTGTCCGAGCGTTTCCTTGCGCGCGACCGGCTCGATCTGACCGAGTCGCATCTCTACACGCTGTCGGACGGCACCAAGCAGATCATCGGCGGATTGCAGGACCCGGTGACCCTGCGGCTGTTCTATTCGCGCCGCCTCGGCGCCACGATCCCGGTCTATGGCGCCTATGCCGACCGGGTGCGGGAGATGCTGGCGGAATACGTCTCCATCTCCAACGGCAAGATCCGGCTGGAAGTACTTGACCCCGAGCCCTTCTCGGAAACCGAGGACCGCGCGCTCTCGCTCGGGCTACAGGGCGTGCCGGTCGATCAGTCGGGCGAGCAGGTCTATTTCGGCCTCGCCGGCGCAAACCTGCTGGATGATGAGCGGACCATCGCCTTCTTCCAGCCGGAGCGGGAACGCTTCCTGGAATACGACCTGACGCGGCTCGTGTTCGAATTGTCGAACCCGACGCGGCCGGTGCTGGGGGTGATCTCGTCGCTGCCGCTCTCGGGCGATCCGCGCGCGGCGATGATGCGCCAGCCGGGGGCAGGCCAACCCTATGTCGCGCTGAACCAGTTCCGCCAGTTCTTCACCGTGCGCGATGTCGCCACCGACGCCACCGCGATCCCGGATGATGTGAAGGTGCTGCTGGTCGCGCATCCGCAGAACCTGCCGCTGCCGACGCAATATGCCATCGACCAGTTCGTCATGCATGGCGGCAAGGCGATGATCCTGGTCGATCCGCATTCCGATGGCCAGGCCGGGCGACCCGGCGCCAATGGCCGCCCGCCGACCGATACCGCCTCCAGCCTCGACACCCTGCTGCATGCCTGGGGCGTGGATGCGCCATCGGACAAGGTCGTGCTCGACCTGCGCGGCGCCTGGCGGGTGCGGGCCAATGCCGGCGAACGCATGCAGGCGGTGGATTACATCGCCTGGTACAACATGCAGGGCGACAGCCTCTCGCGCAGCGATGTCGCCAGCGCCGAGCTGAACCAGGTCACCGTCGCCTCCGCCGGCGAGGTCACGCGGCGGGAGGGCTCGACCGTCGAGCTTACCCCGATGCTGACAACCTCCGACCGCAGCATGCTGGTCGATGCGGCCAAGGTCAGGACCGATCCGAACCCGACGCAGTTGCTGGCCGATTTCAAGCCTGACGGCGAGCGGCGGGTGATCGCGGCCCGGGTGCGGGGCGTGCTCGCCTCCGCCTTCCCCGATGGGCCGCCGGAGGGGGCCACCGCCCCCGCCGCGGGGCATCTGGCCAGCAGCGGCACGCCGGCCAACCTGTTCGTCATGAACGACGCGGATGTGCTGGAGGACCGCTTCTGGGTCCGGGTGCAGGAGTTCTTCGGCCAGTCCCAGGCCCAGCCTTTCAGCGACAACGCCTCCTTCCTGGTGAATGTCGCCGATACGCTGGTCGGCGGGGATGCGATGATCTCGCTGCGCTCGCGCGGCGAATCCCTGCGCCCCTTCACGCTGGTCGATGACATGCGCCGGGATGCGGAGGCCCGCTTCCGCCAGACCGAGCGCGACCTGCAACAGCGGCTGGAGGCGACCCAGCGCCGCCTGCGCGAACTCCGCCAGGGCACCACGCCCGGTGGCCCCGCGGCGGGGGGCGAGCGCAACCAGGCCCAGACCATCATCACCGCCGAGCAACGCGCCGAGATCGATCGTGCGCGTGAGGAAATCCTCGGCACCCGCCAGCAGCTTCGCATCGTGCAGCTCGAACTGCGGCGGGATATCGAGGCGCTGGAGCGCAGCCTGCGCATCCTGAACATCGCCGTCGTGCCGGTGCTGCTCGTTGTGCTGGCGATCGGGCTGGCGATGTGGCGCCGGCAACGGCGCCAGGCCGCGCGGACCCTGTCCTGATGCAGCGCCGCACGCTCCTGGTCCTCGGCGGCACCGCCGCGGTGACCGGCCTTGCCGCTTTGGTGCTGACGCCGGGCGCCCCGCCGCCGCCGCCGGGCCCGACCCTGGCCTTCCCCGGCCTCGCCCCCAAGCTTGCCGGGGTGATGCGGATCGAGATCAGGCGCGGCGATTCGACGCTCGCCATCGCCCGCCTCGGCACCGATCGCTGGGTGCTGCCCGAGAAGGGCAACTACCCGGCGCGCGGCGAGAAGGTGCGCGAAATCCTGGTCGGGCTGACCGAGCTGCGCCTGACCGAGCCGCGCACCGCCAATGCCGAGCTGCTCTCGCGCCTCGGCGTCGAGGACCCGGCGGCACCGGGTGCCACCTCGCAGCTGCTGCGGCTGCTGGATGGCACCGGCGGCGTGATCGCCGAGCTGGTGCTGGGCCGTCGCCGGATGCGGACCCAGGGCGGGCTCGCGGGTGCGCAGGTGCCGGAGACGATCTACGTCCGCCGCCCCGGCGAGGCTCAGGCCTGGCTGGCCGAGGGCCGGCTGCCGGTCGATTCCGACCTGAACCTGTGGATCGACCGCGACATCGCCAACCTCACCCATGACCGGCTGCGTCGGGTGCTGACCAACCGCCCGGCGGATGGCTCGATCGAGCTGCTGCATGGCGCCGAGCCGGATAGCGCGTTGCATATTGCGATTCCCGCCAATGCCGGCCCCGCCGACGAAGGCGCGCTGGACGAGGTCGGCCGCGCCATGGAGTTCCTGACCTTCACCGATGTCCGCGCCGAGGCCGACAACAAGGGCGAGGCGGTGGGTGAGGCCGCGCTGACCTATACGGACGGGCTCGGCGTCACCGTGCGTGGGCGGCGGGATGCGGAAAACATCTGGATCACCCTCTCGGCCAGCGGCGATGACGAGGCGGCGCGGCTGAACGCGCGCTGGCGTGGCTGGGCCTATCAGGTCGGGGCGTGGAAGGAGAAGGCCTTTTTCCCACGCCTCTCCGAGCTGGTGCGCGCGCCCGAACCCGCCCCCCAGCCGGCCCCCGCCGTGCCCACCGCGCCGCGTTGAGCGACGCCCGCCCCGGGCGGGACTATCCCGCCCGGCCCCTGGTCGGCATCGGCTGCGTGGTGCTGCGTGGCGCGGATGTGCTGCTGGTCCGCCGCGGGCGTCCGCCCCGCCTCGGCGAATGGTCCATCCCCGGCGGCGCGCAGCGCCTGGGTGAGACGGCTGAGGCCGCCGCCCGTCGCGAACTGGCCGAGGAAACCGGGATCACCGCCGGCCCGCTCCACCTCGCCGCGGTGGTCGATGCCATCACGCCGGATGCGGAGGGGCGGATCCGCTTCCACTACACCATCGTCGATTTCTGCGCCCTTTGGCGGGCGGGCGAGCCATGCCCCGGCGGCGACGTGACCGAGGCGGCCTTCTTCGCCCCCGACGCGCTGCCGCCGCTATGGGACGAGGCCCTGCGCGTGATCGCAGAGGCCCGGTTTCGGCTGGGCTGACAGGGTCGGGTCAGCCCCCGGCGCAGCTGCTTTCCACGATACGGCAGAGCCGGCCGGGCAGCCGCATCTGGCAGGTGGCAATGGCCTGGGTCTCGGCATCGACGCGCTCGGCGGCGCCGGCGACGGTGCCGAAGGCCACCCGCCCCTGGTCATCGCCCAGCAGCGGCGCCTGGGCCACCGCGAGGCACTGCGCCCGCAGTTCCGCGACCAGCCGGCACGCCACCCCGCCGGAGCGGGCGATGCAGAGCGCCTCGGCTCGCCGATGCGCTGCCTCGCGGTCCAGCCGCCCGGCAGCGATGCCCCAGCCGGCGCTGGGGGCGGGCGCGAGATAGGCGACCGCCCAGCCCGGCTGCGTAAAGAGAAGCGGTTCCTCCTGGGCCAGCGACGAAGCCGACAAGAATAGGCCCGGGAGAATTAGGATGAGTTGCAAATTGCGAGGCATTTCGACGTCCATAATTGCAGCTTGCAGTTGAGGAGTGGTTCACATGTCTGTGCTGCAATGCATGGGCCGCTCACTTTACTCGCAGGACGCGAACATGCCTGACGCCGAGACCCCGCCGCCCGGCCCGCGGATCATCGCCTATGACCTCGGCCACCCGCTGCCGGCGCTGCGTCCCGCCTCCCCCCGGCGCGATTGGATGGAGGCCTCGCCCCGGCGTTTCGCCAATCGCTGCCTGCCGCTGACCATGGCCAACGCCCATGGCTGGGAGATCGTGGGCGGTGTCGGCTTCGATGCCTGGTGGAATGGCGGCGACCAGCCGCAGGACGTGGTGATCCGGCGCCACCAGCCGGAGACGTCGGGCCGCCCGCTGCCCCTCGCGCATTTCGGCGCCGGGGTGCTGACCTTTCATGTCGATGCGCTGTTCCGTACCGATCCCGGGGTCGCGCTCTGGGTCTCGGGCCCGCCCAATGCGGTACGGGACGGGATCATGCCGCTCTCGGGACTGGTCGAGACGGATTGGTCGCCGATGACCTTCACCATGAACTGGCGATTCACCCGGCCGCATGCCGTGGTCAGCTTCCGGCCCGGGGAGGCGGTCTGCTGGATGATGCCGATCGACCGCCACCGCCTGGGCGCGACCGAGCCCGAGGTGCGGCGGCTGGCCGATGACCCGGCGCTGCTGGCCGCCCATACCGCCTGGCGCCTCGGGCGGGATGCTTTCAATACCGCGCTGAAGGTGCCGGGAAGCGAGGCCGCCGCCGCCGGCTGGCAGCGCGACTACCACCACGGCCGCTGCCCCGCGAGCGGGGCGATGGCGGAGGGCCATCTGACCCGCGGCGCGGCTAGGCCCTTCCCGCTTTAGGTCCTGTGGAGTCTATGAATTGTTCAATGTGCGAGTCATCGCCGCCTATTGGCAGGCGGTCTTGTAGGGAGTCGATCGTTTGGTCTTGAACGACGAGACACAATGGGCGATCTGATGACGTATTCGAAAAGACGAATCAGAATTTATCTGGCCATTGTCCTCCTGTGGTTCCCGTGAGTGTTCGCGGAAGACAAGAATTGTTCTGAATCACAAAGTATTTCAGATAAAAATTGAAAAATGCAACCGATTTTGATCTGGCGCATTATGTGCACACCATGGACAACGCACCTTCGGGACAACCTTCCACCGTGCCAAGGAGCTTCCCCATGCAGATCCAAGTGAATACCGATGAGAGCATTGAAGGCAGCGAGGCGATGACCGCCGGCGTGGAGGCCGTGGTGACAGCGACGCTGGCGCAGTTCAGCGATCACCTGACCCGCGTAGAGGTCCACATCAGTGATGAAAACGCCGGCAAGTCCGGTCAGCGCGACAAGCGCTGCATGATGGAAGCCCGCCCGGTGCACCAGCAGCCGCTGGCCGTCACCCATGAGGCCGCGACGGTCGACGAGGCCTGCGTGGGCGCCGCGAAGAAGCTGCGCAGCTTGCTCGAAAGCCATTTCGGCAAGCTGCACGACGTGAAGGGAGCGCCTTCCATCCGTGACAACGAAAATCGCTGAGCCAAGCGGCGCCTGGATCGGCCTCTAAGCTGGCAGGCTGCCCATCGCCACCAGGCCACCTTCCGGCCGGTTGGCGAGCGTGATGTCGCCGCCATGCGCCCGGAAGATGTTGCGCGCGATCGGCAGGCCCAGCCCGACGCCGCCGGTCTCGCGATTGCGGCTGCTTTCCATGCGGCGGAAGGGCTGGAACATGGCCTCCATCTGGTCCTCCGGAATCCCGGGCCCGTCGTCTTCCACCGCGAGCCGCACCAGCCCCTTGGACGGCAGCGACAGGCGGATGCGGGCGGCCCCGCCATAGGCCATGGCATTGCCGACCAGATTGGCCAACGCGCGCTTCAGCGCCACCGGCCGAACCCGGACCGTCAGCCGCTCCGGCCCCTGGTAGTCCAGGCTATCCGCCAGTTCCGGCCGGGCATCGGCCGCCTCATCCAGCACGGTTCGGGCCAGGGCCGCGAGATCCAGCGCCACCGAAGGCTCCGTCGCCGCATCGTCGCGGGCGAAGGCGAGGGTGGCGGTGATCATCGCCTCCATCTCGTCGAGGTCGGAGAGCATCTTCCGGCGCTGCTCGTCATCTTCCATGAACTCGGCGCGCAGCCGCAGGCGGGTGATCGGGGTGCGCAAATCATGCCCGATCGCGGCCAGCAACTGGGTACGGTCGCCGACAAAGCGCCGGATGCGGCTCGCCATGGTGTTGAAGGCGCGCGCGGCCATGCCGACCTCGCGCGGGCCGTCCTCGGGCAGCGGCGGGGCGTTCACGTCGCGGCCCAGGCGCTCGGCAGCGCGGGCCAGATCGACCACCGGCCGCGTCAGCCGCCGCGTCGCCCAGAGCGCCATCAGCACCGCGGCGATGGTCATCACCGCGAAGGCGGAGAGGAAGGTCTCCGAATGCCAGGGGCGCGGCGGCGGCAGATGCACGATCATGTTGAGCCACTCGCCCTCCGGCAGGCGGAAGGCGATCAGCATCCCATCGACCTGCGGGGTCGCGGCCAGCAGCACCTCGCGCGGCCGGAAGCGCGGGGGGGCGGCCAGCATCACCTCCAGCCGAAACATCCGGACCGCGGGCAAGGGCGGGGCCGGCATCCCTGGGCGCACGATCGGGCGCGCATCCAAAGCGGCGACCAGGCCAAGGGGCAGTTCGATATCGGCGAGCACCGCCTCGCGCCGGTCCGGCGCCGCCAGCACGACGCTGCGCCAGAGCCCGAAGATGCGGGAGGAGACTTCCCGCGCCTGGCCGAGGCGCTGCAGATCGACGCGATCCAGGGCATGGATGGTCAGACCCGCCGCCTGCACCACCATCAACCCGAGCACCAGCACGAGAGCCGTCCGCCCCGCCAGACTCGCCGGCACCAGCCGGCGGGACAGCCAACTCACGAGGCCGGGCTCATGCCGCCCGATCCACAGTTGCTGCCAGGACATAGCCACCGCCGCGCACCGTCTTGATGAGGGTGGGATTGCGCCCATCATCCTCAAGCTTACGCCTGAGGCGTGACACGGCCACATCAATTGCGCGATCGAAAGGTCCGGCCTGCCGGCCGCGCAGCAGATCCATCAGCATGTCGCGCGTCAGCACCCGGTTCGGGCGCTCGACCAGCACGGTCAGCAGCTCGTATTCGCCACCCGTCAGCGGCACCTCGACGTCATCCGGGTTCAGCAGGCGGCGGCGGCCGGGTTCCAGGGTCCAGCCGGCGAAGTGGATCGCCTTGGCCGGCGGCTCCTTGGCCGAGGCGGCCTCGCCCGAGGCCCGGCGCAGCACTGCGCGGATGCGCGCCAGCAATTCGCGCGGGTTGAACGGCTTGGCGACGTAATCATCGGCGCCGAGTTCCAGGCCGACGATGCGGTCCGTCTCCTCCCCCATCGCGGTGAGCATCACGATCGGGACATCGGACTGGCTGCGCAGCCAGCGGGCCAGATCCAGCCCCGACTCGCCGGGCAGCATCAGGTCCAGCACCACGAGGTGGTAGCGGCCGAGCGGCCAGAGGCGGCGTGCCTCCCGCGCATCGCGGGCGGCGGCGATGCGAAAACCTTGGCGTTCCAGGAACTTCGAGAGGAGTTCACGGATTTCCCGGTCGTCGTCGACAATCAGGATATGCGGGGTGGTGTCCATCCCAGTTACATACACGAGCCGGGCGGCCCGCGCCGTGGAGTTGTTACAGGGCTTTGCCGCAGCCCCTGCCGTTACGCAACGTTGCTTTCCGACGACGAAGGATGCCTGTCCAACGGCGCCTGGATCACCAGATATCCTTTTACCGGCGCTAACCACCTCTCCCCCCCGGAGGCGGCGTCGGGTAGAGGCGGCGGATGGGCACTCCCCTCACCCTTCCGCCGCCTCGCCAGATCCCCGTCGCCGCGCTGCGCGACATCGCGGCCTTGAGCGCGGCCCATCCCGCTTTCGCCCTCATCCTGCCCGCGGCCGGCCCGCTCGATTGGCGCAACCGGCCCGTCGGCTTTCCCGGGCTGTTGCGGACGATCTGCGGGCAATTGATCAGCAATGCCGCGGCGAATGCGATCTGGGGCCGGGTCGCGGCGATTCCCGGCGCATTGGATCCGTTGGGGCTGCTGGCGCTGGACGAGGCGCTGCTGCGCGCGGCCGGGCTGTCGCGACCGAAAGTCTCCCATGCGCGGGCCCTTGCCGCCGCCTGCCTGGATGGACGGCTGGATTTTGCCGCCATCGCGCAAGCGCCGGATGCGGCGGCGATCGCGACGCTGGTGGCGATCCCCGGGCTCGGGCCCTGGACGGCCAGCGTCTACCTGCTGTTCGCCGAGGATCGCGCGGATATCTTCCCCGCCGGGGATGTGGCGCTGGCCGCCGGGGCTACGGATCTGCTGGGGCTGCCGGCGCGGCCCGATGCGCGGGCGCTGGCCGTGCTGGCGGCGGGCTGGGCGCCCTGGCGCGGGGTGGCGGCGCGGCTGCTCTGGCATTGGTGGCGGCATCGCAGCGGGCGCCCGACCGGAGAAGTGGCCTGAACCATGTGCCGCGTCTGGCAAGCGCCGGGGCAGCGTGACAATACGGCGGCATGCCGCCGCTCTCCCCCCGCCTCGCCCGCACCGCAGCCCCCGCCATCCCCGCCGCCCGCGCCTGGGGCATGGGCTATGACGGCGCGGCCGGGCCGGTGCTCGACCTGACCCAGGCGGTGCCGGGCTACCCGCCGCCCGATGCGCTGCTGGCACGGCTGGGCGAGGAGGCCGGGCGCGCCGCCAATGCGGGCTACGGCCCGATCGATGGCGATCCGGCGCTGCGGGAGGCCTTGGCCGCCGATATCTCCCGCGCCTATGGCGCCACGGTCACGAGCGATGACGTGGCCATCACCGCCGGCTGCAACCTCGCCTTCCATATGGTGACCTCGGTGCTGGCCGGCGACGGCGCGGCGGTGATGCTGCCGCTGCCCTGGTACTTCAACCACCGCATGGCGCTGGAGATGGCGGGCATCCCCTGCGTCCCCCTGCCCCGCCGCACCGGGGACGGCTTCCTGCCCGACCCCGACCGGGCAGCGGCGATCCTGGATGCCAATCCCCAGATCCGCGCCCTGGTGCTGGTGACGCCGGACAACCCCACCGGGGCGGTGTGCTCACCGGCGCTGATCGCGACCTTCGCGGCGCTCTGCCGCAAGCGGGGCGTCTGGCTGGTGCTGGACGAGACCTATCGCGACTTCCTCGCCCCCGGCCCCGCGCATGGGCTCTTCGCCGACCCGGAATGGCGGGAGGGCGTCGTGCATCTCTATTCCTTCTCCAAAGCCTATTGCGTGCCGGGCCAGCGGCTGGGCGCGATCCTCGGCGGCGGCGCCTTTCGCGCGGCGCTGCTGAAGTCGCTGGATACCTTGCAGATCTGTCCCAACCGCCCCGGCCAGGCGGCGCTTGCCTGGGCGGTGCCGGCGCTGGCCGAGTGGCGGGCCGGCAATGCCAGGCTGATGGCCGGGCGGGCCGCGATGTTCCGCGACGCCATGGCGGCGGTGCCGGAGTGGCGGATCGATGCCATGGGCGCCTATTTCGCCTGGACGCGGCTGCCGGATGGCGCGCCGGACGCCCTCGCCGCGGCGGAGGCCCTGGCCGCGCGGCACGGATTGCAGACCCTGCCCGGCCCCTTCTTCGGTCCGGGCAACGAACGGCATCTGCGCCTTGCCTTCGCCAATGCGGCCGAGGCGGCGCTCGCGGCGGTGCCGGGGCGTCTCGCCCGATACTGACGGGGGGCAGGAGAGGTTACCGGCACGGAATTGCGCTTTGGCCCTTCCGTTGCGCGCCATCCTCTGGTCCCATCCGCGCCGGCTGGACAAAGGAGGCTCTGATGAGCGGTGTTTCGCGACGTGTGGTGATGACCGGGGTGCTGGCAGCACCGATGCTGGCGCGCGCGCAGGCCGGAGCGCCGATCAAGATCGGCGAGGTCAATTCCTACACCTCCCAGCCCGCCTTCCTCGCGCCCTACCGCAATTCCTGGATCCTGGCCGTCGAGCAGATCAACGCCGCCGGCGGCATCAACGGCCGCCCGCTGGAGACCATCTTCCGCGACGATGGCGGCAAGCCCGAGGACGCCGTGCGCCATGCCGGCGAGCTGATCAACAATGAGAAGGTCGATCTGCTGGCCGGTGGCTTCCTGTCCAACATCGGCCTGGCGCTCGGCGATTTCGCCAACCAGAACCGCAAGCTCTACATCGCCTCCGAGCCGCTGACCGATGCCTTGGTCTGGGCGCGGGGCAATCGCTACACCTTCCGCCTGCGGCCCTCGACCTACATGCAATGCGCCATGCTGGTGGAGGAGGCGGCCAAGCTGCCCGCCAGGCGCTGGGCCATGGTCGCGCCGAACTACGAATACGGCCAGTCCTCGGTGCGCTGGTTCAAGGAGCTGCTGACCCGCGCCAAGCCCGATGTGGAATTCGTCGCGGAGCAGTTCCCCGCCCTCGGCCGCATCGATGCAGGTGCGACGGTGCAGGCGCTGGCGGGCGCGCGGCCGGAGGCGATCTTCAACGTCACCTTCGGCGCCGACCTCACCAACTTCGTCCGCCAGGGCAATACCCGTGGGCTGTTCGAGCACCGCAGCGTCGTCTCGGTGCTGACCGGCGAGCCGGAATACCTGGAGCCCCTGGGCGATGAGGCGCCGGAGGGCTGGATCGTCACCGGCTACCCCTGGGAGCAGATCGACAACCCCACCCACACCGCCTTCCGCGCCGCCTACAAGGCGCGGTGGAATGCCGATCCCAAGCTCGGCTCGGTGGTGGCGCGGGATACGGTGACGGCGATCGCGGCCGCGCTGCGCAAGACCAGCGCGATCGAGACCGAGGCGCTGATCGCGACCTTCCGCGGCCTGACCTTCCCGACCAGCTTCGGCACCGGCGATGTCACCTTCCGCGCGATCGACCATCAGTCCACGCTGGGCGCCTTCGTCGGCAAGACCGCGCTGCGCAATGGCCGCGGCACCATGACCGATTGGCGCTACGCCGATGGCGCCAAGTATTTCCCCACCGACGAGGTGGTGCGGACGCTGCGGACGGCGCCCGTCTGACCGGCCCTCTCTGAACTGATGGATGATCTTGTCGTCCAGGCGCTGAGCGGGCTGGCCTCGGCCTCCTCGCTCTTCCTGGTCGCCTCCGGGCTGACGGTGATCTTCGGCGTCACCCGGGTCGTCAACTTCGCCCATGGCAGCCTGTACATGCTGGGCGCCTATGTCGCCTGGAGCCTGGTGACCCACGGCGTCTTCGCCTTCGCCGGGCCGTTCTGGCAGTTCTGGGGCGGCATACTGGGTGCCGCGGTGGTGACCGCCGCGATCGGCGCGGTGATCGAGGTGCTGCTGCTGCGGCGCATCTACCGCGCGCCGGAACTGTTCCAGTTGCTGGCGACCTTCGGCGTGGTGCTGGTGGTGCAGGATGTCGCGCTCTGGGCCTGGGGCGCGCAGGATCTGCTGGGGCCACGGGCACCGATGCTGCGCGGGGCGGTGCGTATCCTGGGGCTGCGGTTTCCGCTGTACGAACTGTTCCTCATCGCCGTCGGGCCGCTGGTGCTGGCGGGGCTGTGGCTGCTGTTCCATCGCACCCGCTTCGGCGTGCTGGTGCGGGCGGCGACCGCGGATCGCGAGATGGTCGCGGCCCTCGGGGTGAACCAGGCGCTGCTCTTCACCGGGGTCTTCGCCCTCGGCGCCGGGCTCGCGGGGCTGGGTGGGGCGCTGCAATTGCCGCGCGAAAGCGTGAACCTGCACATGGACCTCTCCACCATCACCGAGGCCTTCGTGGTCGTGGTGGTGGGGGGGCTCGGTTCGCTGACGGGCGCGTTCCTGGCGGCGCTGCTGATCGGCGAGCTATCGGCCTTCGGCATCCTCATCCTGCCCAAGATCACGCTGGTGCTGGTCTTCCTGGTGATGGCGGTGGTGCTGGTGGTGCGGCCCTATGGGCTGCTCGGGCGGGCGCCCCAAGGTCTGCATGCCAGCTCCGGCCCCCCCGATCCGCTGCTGCTGCCGGCGCCGAGGGCGCTGCGGCAGTTGGGCGCGGTGGTGCTGGCGCTGCTGGTCGGCTCGGCCTGGGTGCTGCCGGATTACGAATTGTCGGTGCTGACCGAAATCCTGGTCGCGCTGCTCTTCGCCGCCTCGCTGCATTTCATCATGGGGCCGGGGGGGCTCGCGAGCTTTGGCCATGCCGCCTATTTCGGCGCCGGCGCCTATGCCGCCGCGCTGCTGGTGCAGCATGCGGCCGCGCCGATGTGGGCGGGGATGCTGCTGGCCCCCTTCGCGGCCGGGCTGCTCGGGCTGGTGTTCGGCTGGTTCTGCGTGCGGCTCTCGGGCGTTTACGCGGCGATGCTGACCCTGGCCTTCGCGCAGATCGCCTGGAGCACCGCCTTCCAATGGGTCGAGGTCACCGGCGGCGACAATGGCATCCTCGGCGTCTGGCCGGATGCCTGGGCGCAGCCCAAGCCGGTGTTCTATCTGCTGGCGCTGGTGCTCTGCGTGGGGGGGGCGATGCTGTTGCGGCGGATCGTCTGGGCGCCCTTCGGCGCGGCGCTGCGGGCGGGCCGCGACAGCCCGCTCAGGGCCGAGGCGATCGGCATCGACACCTTTCGCACCCGCTGGATGGCCTTCGCGATCTCGGCGGCCTTCGCGGGCGTCGCGGGCTCGGTCTTCGCCTATGCCAAGGGCAGCGTGTTCCCGACCTACCTTGGCATCTCGCGCAGCGTGGATGCGCTGCTGATGGTGCTGCTCGGCGGCGTGCAGACGCTGTCCGGGCCGCTGCTGGGCGCGGTGGCGCTGACCGGGCTGCAGGAACAGCTCATGCGCGGGACCGATCACTGGCGGTTGCTGCTGGGCGCGACGATCATCCTGCTCGTGGTCTTCTTCCCGCAAGGGCTGGCCGGCGCCGCGCGCGCCGCCTGGGAGAAGCGGGCGTGACCGTGCTCGCGGTCGAACACCTCGCCAAATCCTGGGGCGGCGTGCAGGCGGTGGCGGGGGTGTCGTTCAGCCTGGCGGCGGGCGAGGTGCTGGCGCTGATCGGGCCGAATGGCGCCGGGAAATCCACCTGCTTCAACATGCTGAACGGCCAGGTGCGGCCGGATTCGGGGCGCGTCCTGCTGGCGGGGCGGGACATCACGGGCATGGCGCCGCGCCACGTCTTCCGGCTCGGCGTCGGGCGCACCTTCCAGATCACCGCGACCTTCGGCGCCATGAGCGTGCGGGAGAATGTGCAGGTGGCGCTGCTGTCCCAGGCGCGCGGGCTCGGCGGGCTGTGGCGGCCGATGGCGGGGCAGAAGGCAGCCGAGGCCGAGGCGCTGCTCGACCGCGTCGGCATGCTGGAACAGGCGGCGCGCCCCTGCGGCGTGCTCGCCTATGGCGACCTCAAGCGCGTGGAGCTGGCCGTCGCCTTGGCCAATACCCCCCGGCTGCTGCTGATGGACGAACCCACCGCCGGCATGGCGCCCGCCGAGCGCATCGCGCTGATGGCGCTGACCGCGCGGCTGGCCAAGGAGGGCGGCATTGGCGTGCTCTTCACCGAACACGACATGGATGTCGTCTTCGCCCATGCCGACCGCATCATCGTGCTGGATCGCGGCCAGTTGATCGCCGAGGGCGCGCCGCAGGAGGTCCGCGCCGATCCACGGGTGCGGGAGGTCTATCTCGGCACCGGCGCCACGGCGGGGGGGCATTGATGCTGGAGGTCTCGGGCCTCTCCGCGCATTATGGCCGCGCGCATATCCTGGAGGATGTCGGCTTCTCGGTCGCGGCCGGGGAGGTCGCGGTGCTGCTCGGCCGCAATGGCGCGGGCAAGAGCACGACCATGAAGACCATCATGGGGCTGGTGCGCCCGAGCGCCGGCCGCGTCACCTTCCTCGGCCAGGATTTGGCCGGCGCCCCCCCCTATGCCATCGCCCGCGCCGGCATCGGCTACGTGCCCGAGGAGCGCCGGATATTCGCGGATCTGACGGTGGATGAGAACCTTGCCGTCGGCCGCCGCGCGGCGCCGGCGGGGATGCAGCCCTGGACGCCCGAGCGGCTGTTCGCGCTCTTCCCCAACCTCGCCGCCATGCGCAAGCGCCCGGGCGGCCGCATGAGCGGCGGTGAACAGCAGATGCTGACCATCGCCCGCACCCTGATGGGCAATCCGAAGCTGCTGCTGCTGGACGAACCCTCCGAAGGCCTGGCGCCGGTGATCGTGGAACGCATGGCGGCGGCGATCGGGGCGATCAAGGCCGGCGGGCTGTCGATCCTGCTGGCCGAACAGAATCTGCATTTCGCCGGGCTGGTCGCGGATCGCGCCGTGGTGATCGAGACGGGGCGGGTGCGCTGGACCGGGAGCATGGCGGCGCTGGATGCGGCGGATGAGGTGCGGCAGCGCTATCTGAGCCTGTAGCCGGCCCCGGTCGCGACCTGCTGCCCCTGGCAGCGCAGCAGCGCGCCAAGGATCAGGCCACGGCCGCGCAGGGTTTCGGCTTCGGCGAGGCCCTGGGCCAAGGCATCGGCGACCAGGGCTTCCGGCAGCGGCCCGACCGCAACCGTCACCAGCCGCGCGCCAAGATCGCTGTCTGGATCAAGCATCTCGGCGGCCTCGCGCTGGATCGCGGGGTGCTCCGCATCCACCGCATTGGCGATCATGGTCGCGGCCGCATCCGCGGCCGCCGCATTCCCCGCGAGCACCGTCACCGCATCGGCGATGCCAAGAGAAAAACTTCGCCCCGGCCAGCCGCTGGTGGCGATGCCGCGCACCGGATCGGCCGCGACGATGACCGCCTGCCCGTCCACCGCAAGCTCCGGCACCAGCCCCACGCGAAAGACTTCGCCGGGCGCGAGGTGCAGCGCGATGTCGCCGCCATTGTTCACCCAGGCCCGGCGCAGCCCGGGTGCGGCCGTGACCATCGCCGCCAGGATATGATCCGCGACCGCCCCGGCCACCGCCGCCATCGGCGTGATGAAGGCTTCCGCATGCGGCAGGCACGCGGCCACCATCCGCAGCGCCACCGGATGGGTCAGCGCCACCGTCCCGACCGGCGCGCGCAGCCCCGGCAGTTCGGCCGCCAACCCGGCCAGCAGCCCTCGGAATGCGGCCGCCGCCGCCGGCAGGGCGCGGTCGTCGCCATGGGCCGCGATGATCAGGTCGATCGGACCGTCTTGCAGATGCAGTCGTCCATCCGGCAACAGCGCCGCTGTCACGGCGCATCCGGCCAGGGGTTGGTGTTGGTACGCGCGCGGCGGGCAGAGCCGCCGTAATTCGCGATCACCCGCTCGATCGGCACCACCTGATCATCATGCCCGCCGAGGGCCACAAAGACCTCGCGCCGCATGGTGAATTCGATGGGCGCCACCAGCGCCGGCGTCGGCACCGAGCCGAAGGCGTCGGTCGGCAACCGCATCACATCGACCATCAGCGTGATCCCGCCCCCCGGCCAGAGCATGCAGGGCGCGCCCCCCATGGTCACGCGCACCGCCTCCTCCTGCACCTGACGCGTCAGCAGCACGGGGTTGCTGGTGACCCCGGCGCGCAGCGAGCCGCCGGCGCCGGCCATGAACAGGATGGAGGTCAGCGCCGGTTCGCAATTCTCCCCGATCCGATCGACCACCTGGCGCACCATGGCCGGCATCGGCGCAGGAACCGGGCGCAACGCCTCGTCCAACTCGACCCAGAGCGCGTCCTCCCCCGTCGTGCTTGTCAGCAACAAACGCAGCCCCGGCCAGGCCAAGGCAGGATCGATGCTCTCGATCACCGAGAGCGGATCGGTGATGGCGGTGCCACCCCAGCCCACGCCGGGCTCGGCGACCTGGAAATAGCGCCCCGGCGTCGAGCGCCGCCCGCGCACGCGGATGCCGGCCGGGCGCATGCCGAGCGTCTTGCCCGCCTGGTGTTCCGAAAGCACACCCGTGATGTGGTCGTCGAGCACGATGACCTCATCGGCATGGCCGAACCATTGCTGGGCGAAGATGCCGATGGTGGCGCTGCCGCAGCCGACGCGCATCCGGGTCTCGGCGACGCCGTTCACGATCGGTGCAGTCCCGGCCTGCAAGATCACGCGGGAGCCGCCGTCGATCTCGACCTCGACCGCACCGCGGTTGCACAGGGTCAACATGCTGCGACAGGTCACTGCCCCTTCGCGCTTGGAGCCACCCGTCAGATGCCGCACCCCGCCAAGCGAGAGCATCTGGCTGCCGTATTCGGCGGTGGTGACATGGCCGATCTGCTCGCCATCGACGCGCACCGCCGCGGTCTCGTGGCCGAGGTGGCGGTCGGTATCCAGCTTCACCTTCAGCCCGCAATACGAAAAGATGCCCTCGGTGACGACGGTGACCGTGTCCACCCCGGCGTGCCGGCTGCCGACGATGAAGGGCGCGGGCTTGTAGTCGGGATAGGTGGTGCCGGCGCCGATCGCGGTCACGAAGGTATCCGCGGGGCGCAGCGCCGAACCATCCCAGTCGTCAGTGTCGAGGAAGGGCACGACGGCGCCCCCGGCCTCGGCCGTGCGCTCGATCAGCACGAGCGGATCGGTCCGCACCAATTCGCCGTCGCGGTTCGCATAGCGCTGGCAGGCCCCGGCACGACCCGGCCGGATGCGGCAGAGCACCGGGCAGGCATCGCAGCGGACGATGCCATCGGCCTCGCGGGCGCCGAACTGGGTGGTGCGGTCAGCCATGGAGTGCTGCCAGGACACGATGCGGCAAGGCAGGCACGCGGCGGATCACCACCCCCGTCGCATCGCGGATCGCGGAGAGGATCGCCGGTGCCGTCGCCACCAGCGCCGGCTCGCCGACGCCCTTGGCGCCATAGGGGCCGAGCGGTTCCGGCGTCTCGATCAGGATGGTCGTGATCGGCGGCACATCGCCCATCGAGGGGATGAGGTAGTCGTGCAGATTTTCGGTGCGTCCCGGCAAGAATTCCTCCATCAGCGCGAGCCCGATCCCCTGGGCAATGCCGCCATGGATCTGGCCCTCGACCAAGGTCGGGTTCACCGCGCGGCCGACGTCATGCGCGGCCACGATGTGCCGCAGATGCACGGTGCCGAGGTCGGTATCCACATCCAGCACCGCCATCTGCGCGGCGAAACCGTAGCAGGCATAGGGCACCCCCTGACCATCCGCATCCAGGGCCACGGTCGGCGGGTCGAACCGCCCCTCGCCCGCCAGGGTCAGGCCGCGCAGGTCGAGGGCGGTGGCATCGGCCCAGAGCGTCGCGCCATCGAGGCGCAGCCGCGCCTCCGGCCCGGCATTGGTCAGGCGCAGGATCTTTGCCCGCAGATCCAGCGCGGCTTCCATGGCGGCACGGCCACTCACAAAGGTCTGGCGGCTGGCGCTGGTCTTGCCGGCATCCGGCGTCAGCGCGGTGTCGCCGATGACGAAGCGCAGATCGGTGACCGGCAGCCCCAGCGCATCGGCGGCGATCTGCGCCAGCACCGTGGTGCTGCCCTGGCCGATGTCCACCGCGCCATTGCGGAACAGCAGCCCCGCGGCCGAAAGCTCGATCCGCATGGTCGAGGGGTTGGACATGCCGGTATTGCCGATGCCGTACCACATGCAGGCGATCCCGACCCCGCGCCGCAAGGCACCGCGATCGCCAAGGCTCGCCGCCTCCGCCCGCGCCGCCAGCCAATGCGGCCGCAGCGCATCGAGGCATTCCACCAGCCCGACCGATGGCCCCAGCACCTGGCCCGAGGCGATGGTATCGCCGGGGCGCAGCGCGTTGCGGGCGCGGAACTCCAGCCGGTCGAGCCCGGCGGCATCGGCAAGCTGGTCCCACAGCGCCTCCTGCGCGATCGCCGCCTGGGGCACGCCAAACCCCCGGAACGCGCCGGCGGGGGGGTGGTTGGTCAGCACCGCCCGCGCCCGGGCGCGCACATGCGGCACGCGATACGGCCCCATGGCATGCACCGGCACCCGCCCCGCGACGGTCGGCCCCCAGGAGGAATAGGCGCCGGTCTCGTAGATGCCATCGAAATGAAAGGCGGTGAGGCGCCCCTCCGCGTCGCAGCCGGCGCTGGCCGTGATCCGCGCCGGGTGGCGCTTGGTGCTGGAGGCCATGCTCTCGCCACGCGGGAAGACGCAGGCGACCGGCCGGTTGAGCCGCCAGGCCGCCACCGCGATCATGGGTTGCAGCGACACGTCCAGCTTGCCGCCAAAGCCGCCGCCACAGGCGGAAGGGATGATCCGCACCTGCGCCAGCGGCAGGCCGAGGACGCGGGCGACCTCATCGCGATCCATCCCCGGCGCCTGGGTGCAGGCGGTGACCTCGATGCTGTCGCCGACGCGGCGGGCGAAGCCGGCCTCGGGTTCGATATAGGCGTGCTCGACGAAGCCGGTTTCCCACGCGCCCGCGGCCTGATGCGTGCCGGAGAGGGCGGCCTCGCCGCAGACCATGCGCCCTTCGGACAGGACATTGTCGGGCCAGCGTTCGTGCAGCGGCGGGCCGGCCAGTGCTGCGACGGGATCGGTCTGGGGCGGCAAGACCTCCCAGGTGATGGGCAGCCCGTCCAGCTCCGCGACCGCCGCCCGCGATCCGACCAGGGCGCAGACGACATCGCCGCGATAGCGCACCAGCCCCTCGGCGAACACCGCCTGGTCCTTCATGTCGGGGTAAATGCCGAAGCCGTTCTCGCCCGGCACATCCGCCGCCGTCAGCACCGCGACCAGCCCGGGCCGCGCCGCCTGGAACGCCGCCAGATCGCCAAAGGTGAAGCGCGCATGCGCATGCGGCGAGCGCACGGCCCGCAGCCAGAGCGTATCCACAGGGAAGGCATCGGCGCCGTAGCGCTCGGTGCCGTCCAGCTTTTCGCGCCCATCCAGCCGCGGCAGGCGGGCGCCCACGGCGGCACCGGGCTCGGGGGGCGGCGCGGCGCGCATGTCACGGAATCGGGGCGCGTCCCTCACCGCCTCGATGATCTTGAGGTAGCCGGTGCAGCGGCAGAGCACCCCGCCGAGTGCGGCCTCCACCATTGCCGCATCGGGGGTGGGCTCCCGCGCCAGCAGCTCACGGGCGGCCATCAGCATCCCCGGCGTGCAGATCCCGCATTGCGCGGCCCCATGGTGGTGGAAGGCGCGTTGCAACGCAGCCCCCAGCGGATCCGCGGCGAGCCCCTCCACCGTCATCACCTCGCTCCCCTCGGCCTGGCCCAGCGGCACCAGGCAGGCGCAGGCCTGGGCGCCATCCAGCAGCACGGTGCAGGCGCCGCAATCGCCGGCATCGCACCCCACCTTGGTGCCGGTCAGGCCGAGGTGGTGGCGCAGGGCCTCGCTCAGCCGGGTCTGGGGCGGGGCGAGCACCAAGGCGCCGATGCCATTCACGGTCAGGCTGACCGGCGGGTGAACCACCGCGGTCATGCTGCCCTACCGTTCAGATGCTGCTTCTGCAGTGCCTGACGCCGTGATCCTGGCATGCCAGGATCACGGCGCGGCGGCGGTGTCGGGATGGTTTT
>NZ_QKYU01000002.1 GCF_003253705.1 Humitalea rosea | reverse complement strand
TCGGGCAGCCACGCCTTGAGGTCCGGAGGCAACAGGAATGCCTGGTCGCGATTGTAGGATACGAAGGTCGCCATAACCGCAGTTTGACAAATCAGAAAGGCAAAGTGAATCCGACAGACTGCTAGACCCCGACCCGCTCCGCCGCCCCGACCAGGAAGCCGCCGAGCGCCGCGTAGAAATCCGGCTCCTCCAGCAGGAAGGCGTCATGCCCCTTGTCGGAGGCGATTTCCACGAAGGAGACATTGGCCGCGGCCGCATTCAGGGCACGCACGATGTCCCGGCTCTGCGCCGTCGGGAACAGCCAGTCGCTGCTGAAGGAGGCGACGAGGAAGCGCGTGTTGGTCCCCTGGAAGGCCGCGCGCAGCTCACCGCCGTATTCGGCCGCGAGGTCGAAGTAGTCCATGGCGCGGGTGATGGTGAGGTAGGAATTGGCATCGAAGCGGCGGACGAAGCTGCTGCCCTGGTGGCGCAAATAGGATTCCACCTCGAAGACATCCTCCAGGAAGGTCAGCGAGGGGGCACCGCGCAGGCGACGGCCGAACTTCCGGGTCAGCGCGGCCTCGGACAGATAGGTGATGTGCGCGATCATGCGGGCCACGGCCAGGCCCTGGGCCGGCACGCGCCCATCCTCCCAGTAGCGGCCGCCCTTCCAGTCCGGGTCGTTGTGGATGGCGGCGCGGCCGACCTCGTGGAAGGCGATGTTCTGCGCCGAATGATGCGTGGCGCAGGCGATGGGGGCGGCGGCGAAGACCGCCTCCGGATAGGTCGCCGCCCATTCCAGCACCTGCATGCCGCCCATCGAGCCGCCGACCACCGCCAGCAGCCGCGCGATGCCGAAGTGGTCCACCAGCCGCTTCTGCGCCCGGACCATGTCGCGGATGGTGATGGCCGGGAAATCGGTACCCCAAGGGTCGCCATCGACGCCATTGCGCGGCTCGGCCGGGCCGGTGCTGCCCATGCAGCCGCCCAGGACGTTGACGCAGATCACGAAAAAACGGTCGGTATCCACCCGCTTGCCGGGGCCGATCAGATTGCCCCACCAGCCGCCCTTGCCCGTCAGCGGCTGGGTCTCGGCGAGGTATTGGTCCCCGGTCAGCGCATGGCAGACCAGAATGGCGTTGCTGCGATCGGCGTTGAGCCGGCCATAGGTGCGGTAGGCCACCGCCAGCGGCGCGATATGCACCCCGCAATCGAGCATCAGCCCATCGGCGAAGACCTCGCGCTGATGCTTCACGCGGGGGAAGGGAGTGATCGGAGTGGCCATGAGACCAGGGGATTAATGCAGAGGCGCCAGCTTCGGAAGCCGCCACCTTGGCTTGGGGGGGGTTGCGCCCTATGGATCGCCGGCCATGCCGGAAACCGCCCCCCCGGACCTCGCCGCGATCCGCGCCGAGATCGACCGCCTCGACGACCAGCTCCACGCGCTGCTGATGCGGCGCGCGCAGATTGTGGCCGACATGTCCGCCGCCCGCACCAAGTCGGGGCCGCCCTTCCGGCCGGGTCGGGAGATGCAGATCCTGCGCCGCCTGCTGGCGCGGCATGCGGGGCCCCTGCCCGCCGCCGCCTTGGTCGGCATCTGGCGGGAGATCATCGCCACCAGCCTCGCGCAGCAGGCCGGCTTCGCCGTCGCGGTGCTGGCCCCGGCCATGGATGCGCCGACGGCCGCCCTGGCGCGGGCGCATTTCGGCAGCCAGACGGCGCTGCGCATCCATGGCTCGGCGCCCGCGACCTTCGCGGCGCTGTCGGAGGCCGCCGTCGCGGTCCTGCCGCTGCCCGAGGACGCCGAGACCCAGCCCTGGTGGCCGATGCTGGAGGCCCCGCGCCTGCAGATCCTGGCCCGGCTGCCGGTGCTCGACCAATCCGGCCCCGCGGCGCTGGTCGTCGGCCCCGGCCCGGCCGAGCCCTCCGGCGATGACGTCTCGCTGTTCCGCTTCGAGCCGCCCGAGGGCCAGTCCCGCGCCGCCTTGACCTCGATGCTCACCGCCGCGGGCTTCGCCCCGCGCCGGCTGATCACCGCGCCCTATGCGGCGCTGGTGGAGGTGCAGGGGTTCCTGGACCCCGCCGACCCACGCCTGGCGGCGCTGCCCTTCCACGGGCTGCGTCCGCTCGGCGCCTATGCCCTGCCTGTGCCCGGAGATGCGTCATGAGCCTGCAACCGCGCCCCTCGATCCTCTCGGTCGAGCCCTATATCGGTGGCGAGAGCAAGCTTGCGGGCGTGAACCGCATCCTCAAGCTCTCCTCCAACGAGGGGCCCTTCGGCCCGCCGCCCAAGGCGATCGAGGCGATGACCGCCGCGGCGCTGGACGCGAACCGCTACCCCGATGGCAACGCCACGGCGCTGCGCGCGGCGATCGGCCGGAAATTCGGCCTGGACCCGGCCCGGATCGTCTGCGGCAATGGCTCGGATGAGCTGCTGTCGATGCTGATCCTCGCCTATGGCGGCGAGGGCACCGAGCTGATCATGAGCGCCCATGGCTTCATGATGTACGAGATCACCGGCCGCTGGGCCGGCTGCCAGGTCATCAAGGTGCCCGAGCGCAACCTGACCACCGATGTGGATGGCATGCTGGCCGCCGTGGGGCCGCGCACGCGGCTGATGTTCCTGGCCAATCCGAACAACCCGACCGGCAGCATCCTGCCCCAGTCCGAGGTTGTTCGCCTGCGCGCCGGCCTGCGCGAGGATGTGCTGCTGGTGCTGGACGCGGCCTATGCCGAATACGTCACCCGCCCCGATTACGATGCGGGCCAGACGCTGGTGGATGCGGGCAGCAACACGGTGATGTGCCGCACCTTCAGCAAGGTCTTTGGGCTCGGCGGCGTGCGGCTTGGGTGGGCCTATGGGCCGGCCGGTGTGGTCGATGTGCTGAACCGCGTCCGCAGCCCGTTCAACGTGAATGCCACCGCCCAGGCCGCCGGGATCGGCGCCCTGGCCGAGGAGGGCTGGATCGAGAAATCCGTCGCCCACAATGTCGCCGAACGCGCCCGCGTGGCCGCGGCGCTGACCGCCGCCGGCTTCACCGTGCACCCCAGCGAGGGCAATTTCCTGCTGGTCGGCTTCGGCGACGCGGCGCGGGCCAAGGCCGCCGATGCGGCGCTGAAGGCCCGTGGCGCCATCGTGCGGATGATGGGCGGCTACGGGCTGGCGGAGTGCCTGCGCATCACCATCGGCCTCACGGATGAGAACACCGTGGTCATCGAGGCGCTGACCGCCTTCGCCCATGACGGCTGAACCGCTTTTCCAGCGCCTGTGCCTGATCGGCATCGGGCTCATCGGCTCCTCCATCGCGCGCGTCGCGCAGGAACGGGGCGATATCGCCAAGGTGGTCGTGGCCTGCGCCAGGACCGGGGCGACCCTTGATCGCGTGCGGGACCTCGGCATCGCCGATGTCGTCGAAAGCGACCCCGCCGAGGCGGTGAAGGGGGCCGATTGCGTCATCCTCTGCGTGCCGGTCGGCGCCTATGCCGGGGTGATGGCGCAGATCGCGCCGCATCTCGAACCCGGCTGCATCCTGACGGATGTTGGCTCGACCAAGGGCTCGGTCATACGCGACCTGCGGCCGCTGCTGCCCGCCGGCGTGCATCTGGTGCCGGCGCATCCGATGGCGGGCACGGAGCATTCCGGCCCCGATGCCGGCTTCTCGACCCTGTTCCAGGGCCGCTACTGCATCATGACGCCGCCGGAGGGCACCGACCCCGCCGCCATCGCCAAGGTGCGGACGCTGTGGGAACGCGCGGGCAGCATGATCGAGACCATGGACCCCATCACCCATGACAAGGTCGTGGCCATCGTCTCGCATCTGCCGCATCTGATCGCCTTCACCATCTGCGGCACCGCCGATGACCTGGCGCAGGAAACGCGGGAGGCGGTGCTGAAATTCGCCGCCTCCGGCTTCCGGGACTTCACCCGTATCGCGTCGAGCGACGTGGACATGTGGCGCGACATCTTCCTCAACAACCGTGAGGCGCTGCTGGAAATGCTGGCGCGCTTCACCGAGGACAGCCAGGCCATGGCCCGCGCCGTGCGCTATGGCGAGGCCGAGTTCATCGAGGACCGCATCCGCCGCGGCCGCAAGATCCGCGGCGGCCTGATCGAGCGCAAACAGGCATGAACCCGCTCGTCATCGAGCTGTCACCGCGCCCCCGCGCGGCTGTCACACAGCACCGCTAAGCCGCGCCCCGTGATCGGACGGGGGTTGGCTTGGGCGGCATTGTCATCGAGGGGGCCAAGCGGAGCTACGGCGCGGTCGAGGCGCTGAAGGGCGTCTCACTCACCATCGCGCCCGGCGAGTTCCTGGCCCTGGTCGGCCCCTCCGGCTGCGGCAAGACCACCCTCATGCGCGCCGTGGCGGGGCTGGAGCCGCTGGATGCCGGCCGCGTGCTCTTCGGCGCGGAGGAGGTGACGCGCCGTCGCGCCGCGGATCGCGACGTCGCCATGGTCTTCCAGAATTACGCGCTCTACCCGCATCTGACGGTGTTCCAGAACATCGCCGTGCCGCTGGTGATGCGGCGGCTGAACGCCTGGCAGCGGCTGCCGCTGCTCGGCCCGATGCTGAGCCGCGCGGCGCGGGAGGGGATCGCCGCCGATGTGCGGGCCGCGGCGGAAAGCCTCGCGGTCGGGCATCTGCTGGCGCGCAAGCCGGGGCAGCTTTCGGGCGGGCAGCGGCAGCGGGTGGCGCTCGGCCGCGCCATCGTGCGCCGGCCGCGCGTGTTCCTGATGGACGAGCCGCTGTCCAACCTCGACGCCGCGCTGCGGACCGAGACGCGGCGGGAACTGGTGGAACTGCATCGCCGCGTCGGGGCGGCGACCATCTACGTCACCCACGACCAGTCCGAGGCCATGACCATGGCCGACCGGGTCGCGGTGATGATGGCCGGCGAGATCCTGCAGGTGGCGACGCCCGAGGCGATCTACGCCGACCCCGCCGATCTGCGCGTCGCGAGCTTCATCGGCAGCCCGCGCATCAATCTGCTGCCGGCCGAGAGCGGCCCCGACGGGCTGGTCCGCGTCGGCGGCTGGAGCACCGGGCTGGTCGCCCCCGGGGCCGCGACCTTCGCCGTGCGGCCCGAGGCGCTGGTGCCTGGCCCCGAGGGCCTGCCCGCCGTGCTGGAGCATGTGGAATTCCTCGGCGACAGCCTGTTGCTGCATGCGCGGCATGAGGCGAGCGGGGCACCGCTGGTCGCGCGGCTGGAGCCGCAGGCGCGCAAATCGCTGGAACGCGGCCAGGCGCTGCATCTGCGCCCGCTGCATGGGCTGGTCTTCAGCGCCGATGGCCGGCGCTGCCCGGCCCTGGCGCGGACATCGGCCCTTGTCTGAGCGGGCGGGATTCGGCGAGGCGCTGGCCGGCTGGCTGCTGACCGGCCCCGCGATCCTCGCCTATCTGGCGATGCTGCTGATCCCGACCCTGGCCGTGGTGGTGCTGGCCTTCACCGATTTCGAGCTGGGGATGCCCGGCTTCCATTGGGTCGGGCTCGACAATTTTTCCGAACTGCTGACCGATCACGGCATGCGGACCTCGGTGCGGAACACCGCGCTCTATGTCGCGCTGGTCACGCCGGCCTCGATCCTGGCGGGCCTGGGCCTCGCGCTGCTGATCGAGGCAGGCTCACGGGGAAAAGTGTTCTTCCGCGCGGTGTTCTTCCTGCCGGTGGTGTCGCTGATGGTGGCGATGGCGACGGCCTGGCAATATCTGCTGCATCCCACCATCGGCCCGGTGAATGCCTGGCTCGCGCTGTTCGGCATCGCCGGGCCGAACTGGCTCGGCTCCTCCGACTGGGTGCTGGTCTCGCTCGGGCTGATCGGGGTCTGGGAGAATGCCGGCTTCAACATGGTGCTGGTCCTCGCCGGGCTGACCGCGATCCCGCGCGAGTTGTATGCGGCGGCCGAGGTCGATGGCGCCGCCGGCCCCTGGGCGCGGTTTCGCCTCGTCACCTGGCCCTTGCTGGGGCCGACCATGCTGCTGGTCACCACCATCACCACGATCCGCGCCATCCGCACCTTCGATTCCATCGCGACCCTGACCCAGGGCGGGCCGAACAAGGCCTCGGAGATGATCGTCTGGACCATCTACCAGGAGGGGTTTTCCTACCTCCGCATGGGCTATGCCGCGGCGCTGACGGTGGTCTTCCTGGTGGTCGTGCTGGCGATCATGCTGGTGCAGACACGGCTGATCGAAAAGCGGACGCATTATTCATGAGGGCCGCGCCGCGCCTCGTGTTGCTGTCTCTGCTCGCCGTTCTGGTGCTGCTGCCCTATGTCTGGATGATCTCGGTCAGCCTGAAACCGCGGTCGGAGGTGTTCCAGGCCACACTCTCACTGATCCCAAAGGATTTCGCGGCCGTACAAAACTACGGCCGCGTGCTGCGCGAGATCCCGATCGGGCGCTATCTGCTGAACGGCGTGTTTGTCTGCGGCAGCATCCTCGCCTTCCAGCTCGCCTTCGCCATTCCGGCCGGCTATGCGCTGGCCAAGCTGCGGTTTCGCGGACGCGGCGTGATGTTCGCGATGATCCTGCTCGGGCTGCTGGTGCCGGCGCATGTGCCGGCGATCCCGCTTTACATCGCGGCAGCCAATGCAGGGCTGCTGAACACCTACACCGCGCTGATCGCGCCTTTCACCATCTCGGTCTTCGGTATTTTCCTGTTCCGCCAGTTCTTCCGCGCCATGCCCGATGAATTGCTCCAGGCCGGCCGCGTGGATGGCATGAACGAGGCCTCGGTCATGCTGCGCGTCGCGCTGCCCAATGCCTGGCCGGCGGCGACGGCCTTCGCGATCTTCTCCGTCGTCGCGCATTGGTCGGATCTGTTCTGGCCGCTGATCGTGATCAACGAAGGCGCGCTCTACACCCCCGCCCTCGGCGTCCTGTGGTTCCGCGCCGAGGAAGCGGGTGACGACTATGGCGCGCTGATGGCCGCCGCCGTTCTGGTGACCGCGCCGCTGGTCGCGGCCTTTCTCCTCGCCCAACGCCGCTTCATCGAAGGCATGACGATGAGCGGCATGAAAGGGTGACGCCCCCCTGCCCCAACATTGGAGACAGATTATGACAGAAACCTTCGCCCCCTCCCGCCGCGCGCTGATGCTGGGGTCCGGCCTGCTGGCCATGCCCGCCATCGGGCACGCGCAGACGGTGACCAACATCACCGCGCATTATTCGATGCCCGCCATCTTCAAATCCGCGCAGGACGCGATCCTGGAGGCCTTCCACGCCAGCCAGTCCGAAGTCCGCGTCAGCTACGTCAATGCAACGCCGACCTATGAGGATGGCGCCCAGCTTTTGCTGCGCGGCGCGGCCACCGGCCAGCTCCCGGATGTCACCTTCCAGGGCTTGAACCGCATGCGGCTCTTTGCCGAGCGCGGCATCACCCGCGACCTGCGCCCCTACCTCGCCGATGAGGGCAATGCCGCGGAGCTCGGCTATTCCGCGCCGATCCTCGCCATCGGTTTCCAGGGCGGCAAGCAGGCCGGTCTGCCCTTCGCGATGTCCAACCCGATCTCCTATTACAACGTCGATCTGTTCCGCCGCGCCGGGCTGAACCCCGACGCCTTCCCGACCAGCTGGGACGGGGTGATCGACGCCTCCAGGCGCATCCGCGCCCTCGGCGGCGGCATCGAGGGCATGTTCTTCCGCTGGCCCGGCGATGACTGGATGTTCAGCGCGCTGCTGTTCGGCCATGGCGGCGACATGCTGACCCCGGATGAGAAGGACGTCGCCTTCAACGGCCCCGAGGGCCTCGCCTCCGTGCGTCTGCTCGACCGCATGGTAAAGGAGGGCGGCATGCCCAACTTCGCCGGCGTCGCCGATCTGCAGGCCTTTGCCGCCGGCCGCCTTGGCATGATGTTCCGCACCACGGCCCAGGTGCGCGGCATCCTCGAAAGCGTCGGCCAGACCTTCGAGCTGCGCACCACCATCATGCCGGTGATCGACCCGGCGCGCGGGCGGCTGCCGACCGGTGGCGCCGGCGCGATGATCGCCGCGCGTGACGACGCCCGCGCCCGCGCCGCCTGGCGTTTCGTGAAGTTCGCGACCAGCCCTGTGGGCACCAGCCTGATGGTGCGCAACACGGGCTATGTGCCGACCAACCAGATCGCGATCGACGACCCCAAGTACCTCGGTGATTTCTACGCCGCCAACCCGCTGTTCCAGGCGGCGACGCGTCAGGTCGGCATCATGAAGCCCTGGTATTCCTTCCCGGGTTCGAATTCGGTGCGCGTGACCCAGGTGATGGTGGACAATCTCGCCCGCATCGCGGAACAGCAGGCGACGCCCGAGGTGGTGCTGGCCGATATGGCCGACCAGGTCCGCCGGTTGCTGCCCCGCGCCTGATGACGCCAACAGGCTCCGGGCCCTGCGCCCGGAGCCGCCTACCGACCCATGGATTTCATAATGACCTTCCGCATCGCCCAGATTTCCGACACCCATCTTTCCCCCGACCACCCCGGCTTCACCGCGAATTTTCATCGCCTCGCGGCGGCGGTGCGCGAGAGCCAGCCCGATCTGGTGCTGCATACCGGCGACATCTCCCTCGATGGCGCCGACAAGGATTCGGATCTGGCCTTCGCCCGCGCCGAACATGATGCGGCCTTCGCGGGGCTGGACTGGCGCATCCTGCCGGGCAACCACGATATCGGCGACACCCCCGCCCCCGGCGTGCGCCAGCCCGCGAATGCCGAGCGCCTCGCGCGCTGGTGCGCGGTCTTCGGCAGCGACCGGATGGTGGTGGATACCGTCGGCTGGCGCATCCTCGGACTGGACGCGCTGACCATGGGTGCGGATTTCCCCGCCGCCCACGAACAATTCGATGCGGTGGCCGAGGCCGCGGCGGGCTGCACGCTGGAAGTCGCCGTCTTCCTGCACAAGCCGCTGTTCCACAGCCATGCCGCCGAGGATGAGCCCGGTTACTGGTACGTGCCGCATGATCCCCGCCAGCGGCTGATCGCGGCCCTGGGGCGCCCGCCGGCGCTGGTCGCCTGCGGGCATGTGCACCAGTTCCGCGACCACATGGCCGCCGGCACGCGCCACATCTGGGCGCCCGCCACCTCTTTCATCGTGGGCGATGACTGGCAGGAACCGATCGGGACCAAGATGCTCGGCTGGGTCGAGCATCTGCTGCATCCGGATGGCAGCTTCGAAAGCCATCTGCGGACGGTGGATGCGCTGACGCTGCATGACATCGGGCAGATGCCGCATGTCTATGGCGCGATGGCGAAGCGCGCGGGTTAATCCAGCGCGACGGCGACCGCGGCCGGGCGCCCCGCCAGCAACTCGTCCAGCCTGGCGCTGCCGCTCGGGCTCCACTCCCGCGGCGCGAGGCCCGGCGCCAGCAGCCGCCAGCGGCGGAAGCGGCGCAGCGCCTCGGGGATATTGACCTGCGTGCCGGCCAGCGCGGCCTGGCGCTCCGGCGCGATCCCCCCCATCGGCGGCTCCATCGCCATCGGCAGGCCGAGCACGATCAGCGCCCCGCCGGGCAGGCTGCGGGCGGCGGCGATGGCCTCCCCGGCCAGGGCGCCGCGACAGGTCAGGGCATCCCAGGAGCCATCCTGGAACAGCGCCGGCTTGTCCCGGCGCAGCCGCAGCAGCGTCGCGGTCCAGAGCAGCTTGATATGCCCGTCCCGCCAGTCACCGGGGATCTCCTGGGCCGCCAGCACCGCCGCGCGGGCCCAAAAATCCACCGGGCGGCGGTTGTCGGGATCGACCAGGGAGAAATCCCAGAGCTCGGTGCCCTGGTAGAGGTCGGGAATGCCCGGCGCCACACAGCGCAGCGTCGTCTGCACCAGCCCCCGCGACGCCCCGGCCCCGGCGAGGGCGCCGGCGAACGCCGCAACCTCGCGGTCGAAGCGTGCCGGCCGCGCGGCCTCCATGGCCCCGCGCAGAAATCCCAGGCAGGCGTCCTCATAACCCGCATTGGGCATGGCCCAGTCGCTGCGCCGCTTGGCCTCGCGCAGCGCCTTCACGAACCAGCCCTCGACGCGGGTCACGAAGGCCTCCACCCCCGGCCGGTCATCGGCATCCAGCCCGAGCGGCCAGGCGCCGACCAGGGTCTGGTAGAGATGCAGCTCATCCACCGGATCGGGGGCCCAAATGCCCTCCGGCTCGCTGAGCAGCCCGACGTTCAGCCGCCGCCAGCGTTCGGTCGCCGCCACCCAGTCACCGGCACGGCTGCTGACCACCGCCAGCCGCGCGCGGACATCCTCGCCGCGCTTGTGGTCATGCGTCGCGGTCGCCGAGAGCGCCAGCGGCATCCGCCGCCGCGCCCTCATGGCGCCATGGAAGCCCGAGGCATTGATCGACAACTGCCCGGGGTAGGAGCCGACCTCATTGCGCGAGATCAGCCGGACATAACGGTAGAAGGCGGTGTCCTCGGTGGATTTGGCCGCGACCGGCCCGGTGAGTTGCTGGAAGCGGCGGATCGCCTGGAGCATCTCCTGCCGCTCCGCACCCGGACGGGTCCCCCGCAGCGCCTCGCCGGAGAGGATCGGGCGGACCAGCGCCAAGAGATCGCGCTGCGTCGCCCGCACCGCCCGCGAGGCGCGGGTAAAGGCCCAGTCCATCACATAGCCATCCGCCTGCCGCCCGCCGGAGAGTGCGGCATAGGTGCGATAGACGGGGAATTCGGCCACGACCGCCGCCAGCACGCGGCGCACCGCCGTCAGCGTATAGTCGCGCGTCGAGAGGTTGCGTTGCAGTACGCGATGCACGACCAGCGCCACCCCGGCCAGCTCCGCCGCCAGGTAGTCCTGCAGGATCTCGCGCCGTGCCTGATGCTCGACGGTGTGGAAGTCCCGCCACTCGGGGGCGATGGCGGCCCAGGCCTCGTCCAGCACCGGCTCGCCGGCCGGGTCGTGCAGCAGGGCACCGACCTTGTCCATGAACTCGTAGCCGGTGGGGCCATCGGTCTGCCATTCGGCGGGAAGCGTTTCGTGCCGGGCGAGGATCTTCTCGACCAGGATCCAGGGACGGCGGGAGACGCCCTCCGGCCGCTCGGCCGCCCGCACCTCCATCCGCCGCCGCAGCTTGCGGCAATAGGCGCGGGGATCGGCGAGGCCATCGACATGGTCGATGCGCACGCCGTCGATCAGCCCCTCCGCCCAGAGGTCGAGGATCAGATGGTGCGCCTCCTCGAAGGCGGCGGGCTGTTCGACGCGGAAGCCGGCCAGGCCGTTGATGTCGAAGAAGCGGCGGTAGTTGATCTCATCGGTCGCCGCCCGCCACCAGCACAGCCGGTAGGACTGGCGTTCCAGCAGCTCATGCAGCCCCTCCGCATCGATGCGCGCGATGGCCGCGGTCACGGTCTCCAGCACCGCGGGATCGGCCAGCGCCGCCGCCAGCGCCTGCCTGGCCGCCTTGGCACGGCCGCGCAGCCCCAGTCGCGGCCCCCGGCCGATGACACGCCAGGCGGCGAGGGCCGTGTCCAGCGCGGCATGTCCGCTCGGCGCCACCGGCAGCACATGGCGATAGAAGCGCGGCGAGACCGGGAAGCGGTGCTCGTGATACCAGACGGAGAGCGAGCCCCCGGCCGCATCCAGCCGCAGTCGCAACTCGCCCGCCGCCAGCACTTCGCCGTAGGGGGCGCCGAGGAAGGGCGCCAGCACCTTGCCCTGCAGGCGCATATCGGCCGGTTCCCAGTCGATGTCGAACCAATCGGCGCAGGGGCTTTCCGGCCCCCATTCCAGCACATCCAGCCAGAGCGCGTTGTCGGCGCCGCCGACGCCCATGTGGTTCGGCACGATGTCGAGCAGCAGCCCCATGCCCCGCGCCCGCAGCGCGGCGGAGAGCGCGCGCAGCCCCTCGATCCCGCCGAGGGAGGGGCTGATGTGGCCATGGTCGGTGATGTCATAGCCATGCGGCGAACCCGGCCGCGCCGTCAGCAGCGGTGACGCATAGAGATGCGAGACGCCGAGCGAGGCGAGGTAGGGTACGATCGCGCAGGCATCGGACAAGGTGAAGGCATCGTTGAACTGGATGCGGTAGGTCGCGGTCGGGGTCATGCATCCGCTCTTCGCAGGCCTTGCAGCGCGCCTAGGATCTCTTGCGCCGGGGTTTCGGTCAGCATCTCCTCGGCCGGGCGCGGCAGGCGGCGGCGCCAGTTCGGATGCTGGATGGTGGTGCCGGGCAGGTTCACCTGCTCCTCCTGAAGAATCGCGTCCTCCAGCGGCAGCACCACCAGTGCTGCCGGCGTCGCCCCGAGGAAACGCGCGACGGCGGCGCCAAGGGGCGCATTGGCGGTCAGGGGCATCTCGCCCTCGGCGCCCGCATGGGTGCAGAGCGCATGCCACAGGGCGCCGCGTTCATGTTCCCGCGTCGCCCATTCGCTGGCCTCGGTCTGGCCCTCGGGCAGCAGCCCGAGGCCGGCGCGCAGGCCGATGTCATCGCCCTTCCACCACCCCGCGAAGGTCGGCAGGTCATGCGTGGTCGGCATGGTGATGACACGGGTGGAGTAGCGATCGGGCGGCGCGAAACCGCCGTTGGAATCGCGTTCGAAGAACATCACGCGGATGCCCATCACCGCCTGCTCGGTCAGCGTTTCGCGGAAGCCTTCCTGCACGGTGCCGAGATCCTCGCCCACCACCACCGCGCGGTGGCGCTGCGATTCCGCGGCCAGCAGGCGCAGCATGTCCTGCAACGGGAAGCGCAGATAGGCGCCATGCTGCGGCGGCTCGCCCTGCGGGATGCACCAGATGCGCGACAGCCCCATCACATGGTCCAGCCGCACGCCGCCGGCATGGGCCATGGCGGCGCGCAGATCCTCGACGAAGGGGGCGAAGCCCTGCTTCGCCAGCAGGCTGGGGGCGAAGGTGGTCAGGCCCCAGTCCTGCCCGATGGTGTTCATGACATCCGGCGGCGCGCCGATGCTGACACCGGAGAGCAGGGCCGCGCTGCGCGACCAGGCACGGCTGCCGCCGCCATGGGTGCCCACGGCAAGATCGGTGACGAGGCCGATCGCCATGCCGGCCGCCCGCGCCGCGCCCTGCGCCGCCGCCAACTGCCGTTGGGAGAGCCATTGGAGGAAGGCGTGGAATCCGACGTCCATTGCCCGGGCTTCAGCGAAGGCGGCGACCGCAGCCCCGCGCGGATCGCGCAGCGCCTCCGGCCAGCGGCGCCAGTCCCAGCCCGAGGGATCGATCGCGAATTGATGGGCATGCAGCGCCTCGAACCGCGCGTGGTCCTCCAGTGTCGTCCCGCCGGCGATGCGGAAGGCGCGGAATTCATCGCCCAGCGCGGTGGCGCCGTTCAGATGCTGTTCGGAGAAGCGGGTGAAGAGGCCGCGCAGCAAAGCCAGCCGCGCCGGCACCGCGCGGCCGTAATTGACCAGGGAGGAGGATTCCAACTCCGCCAAGCCATCGCCAAGGCCGAGTTCCCCGACCAGCGCCGCCAGCGAGGCGACCTCGGGCAGCCCGCCCGGATCGGCCAGCCAGCCATTGGTCTGGGTGCGGCTGGAGGGCGAATAGGGGCTGTTATGGGCCGCATCGGCGGCGAAGAGCGCATGCGTCGGGCTGATCGCCAGCATATCCGCGCCCCGCGCCGCGGCGGCGCGCATCAGCGGCGGCAGCGCGCCGAAATGGCCGAGCCCGCCATCGCCCGGCGCCCGCAGCCCATAGACCTGCGCCGCGAGGCCCCAGAGCCTGCGATCGGCCAGCGGGCCGAGGTAGCAGGAGGGCGGTGCCACGGTCAGCGCCGCCTCGGCCGTGATGGGGCCGGAAAGTTCGAGCCGCGCCTCCCCCGCCTCGCTCGGCAGGGGGATGGAGAGGCGGCAGCCGGCCTCGCCACGCGGTTCCGGCTGGGCCTGGCCCTCGGTGACCGCACCATCGCTGGTGGAAATGCGCCAGCCGACCATCTCCTGCGTCGCGCGGCCGGAGGGCACGTCGATATGCACCGCATGGCCGGCGACGCCGGTCAGCCTGGGCGGCAGCGCGGCGCCACCGGCGGTGTGGAGTTCGAAGGCCAGCGCACCCACGGGATCGATCGGGTCGGAGCCGATGGCGCGCAGCATCGCGCGCAGCGTGTCCAGCCCCACCTGCCGGTGGCGGCCCAGCGCGTCCTGCCACGCCGTCTCAATCCCATGCAGCGATGCGAGGCGCAGCAACGCCTCATCCGGATCGATCATGCAGCAGGCCCGCCATCCAAAAACCAGACCGTCGCATAGCCCGGCAGCGTGCCGCGGGCGACGGCCGATTGCGCTTCGGGCGGAGTCGCCTGGAATGGAGGTCCGGCGTCCCGGGAGACCCGCACCGGCTCAGCGCCGAAGTTGGACAGCACCCGCAGCACCCGGCCATCGCCCATCCGCCAACTCGCGCGCACGGCCTTGGGCCCGATCGCATCCGCCCCGAGCGCCAGGGCGCCCGGCAACCGCGGCGTGATCTCGGCATGGCGCAGCGCCAGCAGCGCCGTGATGCGCGCCAGTATCGCCTCCCCATCCGCCGTCGCGGGATCGGGGCGGGAGGCCTCGAAGGTCGCGGGGTCGTTGGGGTCGGGGATGGCGGCCTGGGCGGCCTGGCTCGAAAAGGCGGCGAAGCGGCCGAACTCGCGGCGGCGCCCGTCCCGCACGGCCTCGGCCAGCGGGCCGGTGAAATCGGTGAAGTAGAGGAAGGGCGTGCGGCAGCCCCATTCCTCGCCCATGAACAGCATCGGCACCTGCGGGCAGAGCAGCAACAGCGCGCGCGCCGCGGCCATCGCCGCGGGCGAGACCAGCGCATCCAGCCGGTCGCCCATCGCGCGATTGCCGATCTGGTCGTGGTTCTGCAGGAATTGCACGAAGGCGGTGGGCGGGAGATGGGCCGATGGCTCGCCGCGCAGCGTGCCGTCGCGATGCATGGAGGGCTCGCCCTGATAGGCGAAGCCCTGCGCCAGGCAGCGCGCGAGCTTTGCCGCCGGGGCATCGGCGTAGTCGGCATAATAGCCGTCCGCCTCGCCGGTCAGCAGCGCATGCAGGCAGTGGTGCGCGTCATCGTTCCATTGCGCGTCGTACAGATCGTTCTCCAGATGGCGGGCAATGTTGTCGTCGTGCTCCAGCACCAGATGCACGTCGCGGTCGGGACCCCCGGCGATGCGGATGCGCTGCGCCATCTCGACCAGCATGTTCTCGCCAGGCGAGGCCTCGATCGCATGCACAGCATCGAAGCGCAGCCCGTCCATGCGGTATTCCACCAGCCAGTGAATCGCATTCTCGATGAAGAGATCGCGCACCGGCGCCTTGGCGAAATCGATGGCGGCACCCCAGGGCGTCTGGTGCCCCTCGGCGAAGAAGGGGGCGGCATAGGTGTGCAGCCAATTCCCCTCCGGTCCGAAATGATTGTAGACCACATCGAGGAAGATCATCAGCCCATGGCCATGCGCCGCATCGACCAGGGCCTTCAGCTCATCCGGCGTGCCATAGGCTTCGTCGGGGGCGAAGGGCAGCACGCCATCATAGCCCCAGTTGCGGGTGCCGGCGAAATCGGCGACCGGCATCAGCTCGACCGCGGTGATCCCGAGGGCCGCAAGTCGCGGGAGGTGATCGACCAGCCCGCGAAAGCCGCCGAACAGACCAGGATGCAGTTCGTACAGCACGGTCTCATGCCAGGGCCGGCCGCGCCAGGCGCCGTCGCCCCAGCGATAGGCATGGGCATCGATCACCACGCTCCAGCCGCCAACATCGCCGTCCTGGCAACGGGAGGCGGGGTCAGGCACCAGCAGATCGGGGGCCACGCGATAGCGATAGCGCGTGCCGGCCGGGGCCGCGGTGGTGACGGCGAACCAGCCATCCTCCTCCGCCGCCATCGGCACCTCGCGGCCATCGGCGAAGACCACCGCGACCTGCTTTGCCACCGGCGCCCAGAGCCGGAAGCGCGTGGTGCCATCCGGCACCAGCTCCGCCCCGAAGGGCAGGATGTGGCGGAAGCGGTCGCCGGTCACGCCACCTCCGTCCGGGCCGCCAGGATCACGAGGGCGCCCGGGGCGACATCGACAACATCGCCCACCGCGGCCGGCGCCGTATCCGGCTTGTCGGTATCCAGCAGCACCTGCCAGCCACCGGGCGTTTCGGCCGGCACTGCGAAGGGGATCATGCCGTCATGGGCGTTGAGCAGGACACGCACGATATCGAAGGCGCCGCCCCCGGCCGCGGTGCCGACCAGTTGCAAGGTGAAGGCGCGGCGCTGCGGATCCTGCCAGTTCTCCGGGGGGATCTGGCCGCCATCCGCCTCGAACCAGGAGATGTCGGGCAAGCCCGGCGCGACCTCGGTGCCATGCAGGAACAAATCCGACCGCAGGATCGGATAGCTCCGGCGCAGCTCCGCGAGACGCGCGGTGAAGGCGATCATCCGCTCGCCTTCCTCGGAGACCGCGGCCTCCCAATCCATCCATCCGATCGGCGTGTCCTGGCAATAGGCGTTGTTGTTGCCGCCCTGGCTGCGCCAGGCCTCATCGCCCATCAGGATCATCGGCGTGCCATGCGAGACGAAGACGGTCGCAAGGATCGAACGTGCCAGGCGAGCACGATGGGTGCGGATATCCGGGTTGTCGGTCTCGCCCTCGACACCGCTGTTGGAGCTGTTGTTTTCCGAGTGGCCGTCGTTGTTGTCCTCGCCATTCGCCTCGTTGTGACGCTCGGCATAGCTGACGATGTCACGCAAGGTGAAGCCATCATGCGCGGCGATGAAGTTGACGCTGGCCCAGGCCATGCGGCGGCCATGGTCGAACAGATCGGCGGAGCCGGCGATGCGCGCCGCCAGCTCGGGCCGCAGCCCTTCGTCGCCGCGCCAGAAGCGGCGCACGCCGTCGCGGTAGCGGTCGTTCCATTCGGCGAAGCCGGGCGGGTGGTTGCCAAGCTGGTAGCCGCCCGGCCCGATGTCCCAGGGCTCCGCGATCAACTTCACCTGCGCCAGCAGGGGATCCTGCCGCAGGGCATCGAAGAAGCCAGCGCCGGGATCGAAGCCGCTGGGCTCGCGCCCAAGGTTGGAGCACAGGTCGAAGCGGAAGCCATCCACGCCGTAATCCGTGACCCAATGGCGCAGGCTGTCCATCACCAGCTGGATCACCCGCGGATGCGACAGGTTGAAGGTATTGCCCGTCCCGGTGTCATTGATGTGGTAGCGCGGATTGTCGGGCAGCAGGCGGTAGTAGCTGGCATTGTCGATGCCGCGGAAGGACATCGTCGGCCCCATCTCGCTGCCTTCGGCGGTATGGTTGTAGACGACGTCGAGGATGACCTCGATCCCCGCCGCCTGGAAGCGCCGGATCGCGATCCGCGCCTCGTCCGGGTCACGGCGCGAGAGGTAGCGTGGTTCCGGCGCGAAGAAGCCAAGCGTGCTGTAGCCCCAGTAGTTGCGCAGGCCCTTCTGCACCAGGAAGCGATCATCGACGAAGGAATGGATCGGCATCAGCTCAACGGCGGTCACGCCGATGCGCTTCAGGTGATCGATCACACGCGGATCGGACAGGGCGGCAAAGGTGCCGCGCTCATGCGGGGCCGCTTCGGGCAGCGTCGCCGTCATGCCCTTCACATGCGTCTCGTAGATCGTGGTGTCGCGCCAGGAATGGTTCAGCCGCGGCGTGGTGATTGCGGGCTGGGGTGCGACCAGAACGGCCTTGGGCATCGCCGCCGCGCTATCCCGGCGGTCGAACGACAGATCCGCCCGCTGTGCGCCGATGCGATAGCCATAAAGCGCGTCGCTCCAACGCACATCGCCCAGCAGCATCTTGGCGTAAGGGTCAAGCAGCAGCTTGTTGGGGTTGAAGCGGTGACCCTCCAGCGGGCGGTACGGGCCGTAGACCCGATACCCATACGGCCGCCCCGGCGCGATCCCAGGCAGATAGCCGTGCCAGACACCATCGGTGCATTCCGGCAGGTCGAACCGCTCCATCTCCCTGCGTCCGTTCCGATCGAACAGACACAGCACCACGCGTTCAGCATGCGCCGAGAAGAGCGCGAAATTCGCGCCCGCACCGTCAAATGCCGCGCCGAGCGGATAGGGCCGCCCAGCCTCGAGACGCTCTGGAAATCGTGGCATCGGTGTCAGCCGCCTTCGGGAAGAAGCATGAGGGTGGCGAGGGGCGGGATCGTCAGCAGGACGGATTGCGCATGGCCATGCGCGGGCACCGGTTCCGTCATGACCGCACCACCATTGCCGAGCCCCGAACCACCATATTCCGCCGCATCGGTGTTGATCCTCTCGATCCATCGGCCGGCGCGAGGGACGCCGACGCGATAGGAAATGCGCGGCACCGGGGTCAGGTTGCAGACGACCAGCGCCATCGGATCGGCCGAGGTGCCGTAACGGAAGAAGGCATAGACGCTGTTGGCCCGGTCATCGCCGATCACCCAGCCGAACCCGCCCGGATCAGCGTCGCGGCGATGCAGCGCGGGTGTCGTCGCCATCACACGGTTGAGGTCCCGCACCAGGCGCTGCACACCCAGATGCATCGGGTCCTCCAGCGCCGGCCAGTCGATCGCCGCATCATGGTTCCATTCGCGGTCCTGCGCGATCTCGCAGCCCATGAACAGCAGCTTCTTGCCCGGATGGCCCCACATGAAGCCGTAGTAGGCGCGCAAATTGGCGAAGCGCTGCCAGCGATCGCCCGGCATCTTGGCGATCAGGCTGCCTTTGCCATGCACCACCTCGTCATGCGACAGGGGCAGGATAAAGCGTTCGCTGAAAGCGTAGACAAGGCCGAAGGTCATCGCGTCGTAGTGGAAGCCACGGTGGATCGGGTCACGCTCCATGTAATGCAGCGTGTCGTTCATCCAGCCCATGTTCCACTTGAAGCCGAAGCCGAGCCCCCCTTCGGACACCGGCTTCGACACGCCGGGCCAGGCGGTGGATTCCTCGGCGATCACCGTGGCCCAGGGCGCGTGTTCCGCGACAGCCTCGTTCAGTTCCTTGAGGAAGGAAATCGCCTCAAGATTCTCGCGCCCGCCATGGATGTTCGGGACCCACTCACCAGCCTTGCGCGAGTAGTCGCGGTAGAGCATCGAGGCGACCGCATCCACGCGCAGCCCGTCGCAGCCGAATTCGCGCAGCCAGTGCAGCGCCGAGGCGATCAGGTAGCCCCGGACTTCATGCCGCCCGAAGTTGTAGATCAGCGTGGACCAATCCTGATGGAAGCCCTCCCGCGGATCGGCATGTTCGTAGAGCGCGGTCCCATCGAAATGGCCAAGCCCGTGCGGATCGGTCGGAAAATGCGCCGGAACCCAGTCGAGGATGATGCCGAGGCCAGCTACATGCGCGCGGGCCACGAAACGACGAAAGGCGTCGGGATTGCCGAAGCGCGAGGTCGGCGCAAACATACCGACCGGCTGATAGCCCCAGCTGCCATCGAAGGGATGTTCGGTGATGGGCATCAGTTCGAGATGCGTGAAGCCCATGCCTGTGGCATAGGGCACCAGCCTGTCACCCAACTCATCCCAGCTGAGCTGGCGGCCATCCTCATGCCGCATCCAGGACCCGGCATGAACCTCATAGATGCTGATCGGCGCATCCGGGCTGTGGCTCGGCCCCTGAAGGCCCTCCAGCCGCGGCGGCATCGGGTCCGGCACGACCGAGGCATTGGCCGGCGACTTCTCCGCCTGGCCGCCGCAGGGATCGGCCTTGAGCGGCAGCGTGGCGCCGTCGGGACCGAGCAATTCGTACTTGTAGCGGGTGCCGGGCAGCAGGCGCGGAATGAAGATCTCCCAGACGCCAGCTTCGATCCTGCGGCGCATCGGGTGGCGCCGCCCATCCCAGCCGTTGAAGTCGCCGACCACGGAAACCCGCTGCGCGTTCGGTGCCCAGACGGCGAAACGCACGCCGGGAATCCCCTCAACCTTCATGGCATGCGCGCCGAGCACGCGGCCAAGTTCGCGGTGCCGGCCTTCGGCGATGAGATGCAGGTCGAGCGGCCCCAATAGCGGCGGGAAGGCGTAAGGGTCCTCCGTCTCCGATTCGGCTTTCGGCCAGGTGATGCGAAGGCGATAGGGCGCCGCACGATCCACCGTGCCGACGAAGAGACCCGCCGGATGGGTCTGGGACAGCGCCCCCAGGGTGGCGCCATCCGCCGCGAGCACGGTGACCGCCCGCGCCCCGGGCAGGAAGGCGCGCACGACCTTGCCCTCCGCGGTGTCATGCGGGCCCAGCAGGGCGAAGGGGTCGCCATCGCGCCCCTCCACGAGGCGCGTCATCGCCGGTGTCATCTCAAGCATCCTCCGCCTCCTTCGCTGCCTCCGGCAGGCTCACCCCGGCGAGGGCGAGCAGCGCCGCGATGGGTATGCCGACCCAGGCGGGACGGTTGGTAAGTTCGTAGGTCAACTCATACGCCGCCTTGCCGGCGACGAAGAGATCGACCAGCGCCTGCCGGTCCCGCGCATCCTTCGGCCAGATCGGCGCCTCGCCGATCGTTTCCTCGTAGGCGGCAAGGAAGACCTCGCGCGCCGCGCCGCGCCACCTCGCCACCAGCGCAGGGCGCGGGTCGGGCGGGCCCGGTGGATGCGGGGTGAGATCGCGCATCGCCGCATCCGCCGCGTAGTCGAGGCTGCGGAGCATGCCGGCGACATCGCGTGCCGGTGCGCTCTTGGCGCGGCGCTCGTCGAGCGGGCGCAACGGCTCGCCCTCGAAGTCGACGATCACCGCATCACCCGCCGCGACGAGCACCTGCCCCAGGTGCAGATCGCCATGGATGCGCGTCTTCAACCCGCCTGCCATGGGGCGCCCGGCGGCGCGGATCGCGGCGAGCAGCGGCTCCCGTGAGTCCAGCAACAGGGCCGCGGGCGCTGCCGCCTCGGCCGGCAGGTCGCCGAGGCGCCCGGCCAGCAAGTCCAGCGCCTCCGCGGCCTCCTCCGCCGCATTGGCGGTCCAGGCCTCGACGTCCTTCACCTCCAGCGGCTCGGGCGCGAAGGCAGGATCGTCGCTCTCCCGGGCCAGCGCCAGATGCATCTCGGCGAGACGCCGGCCGAGGGTCGCGAGGAAAGGTGCCAGTGTTTCCAACGGATGTTGGGCGTCTGGGGCGGTTCCGGCCTCATCACCGGAATGGTCATGTACCAGCGCATCATCGAGCAGCCGCTTGAGTTGGCCAAGCGTCCAGGCCCAGGCATCGCCCTGGTTCCGCACGAAGCTCTGGGCCACGGCAAGCAGCCGCTCCTGACCATCCGCGCCCACATGCACGACGTCGCCAAGATAGGCGGGCGTGCCCTCGAAGCCGCCGGGCGCGGTCAAATAGCGTCCCATCTCGGCCTCGGGGTGGATGCCGAGGAAGGTGCGGCGCACGAGCTTGAACATCAGATCGCCGACCATGACGGTGCTGTTGGACTGCTCACCCACGAAGCGCACGATCGGCGCGTCAGCATCCGGCACGAAGTCGGCCATGCGGGCGGCGGGGCGGAAGCGGATTTCGCCGCCGCCTTCCGCGCAGGGCAAGACCGCACCGCTCGCGAGCGAGGACACCATGGCGCGGATGAAGGGATCGCGGGCAAAGGCATCGGTGACCAGCCCGACCCGCCGACCGCGACGGGCGCGGGCAAGGGCCAGCTGTGTCGTCAAGGCCGAGAAGCGCTGATCCTGATCCTCGAAGGCCACACCGAAGGGCAGGAAATAGCGGTCGTCGCTGCCGCTTACCGTCTCGATCTCGCCCAGCACCATCTCGCCTTCGCTGGTGTTCAGCACGGCGGCGGCGACGAGGCGCGCCTCCGACAGCCGCGTGCCCTTGCCGTGATACCAGCGGCGCAGCGGCAGATAGGCCGGCAGCACCTGGGTCTCGAAGACCTTGCGGTCCAGGTCGCCAAAGGCCGTCTTCAGCCCGTCCCGCATCACGAAGGTCACGAGCTCGGGCATCGGCTGCGGCGCCTGCGCGTGCCAGCCCGGCAGCGCTGCCTCCTCGGCCAGCACGAACCAGAAGAAGCCGAAGGGCGGCAGGGTCAGCAGATAGGTCAGGTCGCCGATCGGCGGAAAGGGCGTGCGCCCCATCAACTCGATCGGGATGCGGCCGTGCCAGGCGGAGAGGTCGAGTTCCACCGCCTGCGGCGAGCGCGAGAGGTTGGCGACGCAGAGGATCGCCTCGCCCTCACGTTCGCGGATATAGGCGAGGATCTTGCGGTTGCCGGGATACAGGAAGCGGTATTCGCCACGCCCGAAGGTCGCGGCATGGCTCTGCCGCACCGCGACCATGCGCCGCGTCCAGTTGAGCAGGCTGTATCGGTCGAGCAGCTGCGCCTCGACGTTCACCGTCTCGAAGCCATAGATCGGGTCCATCACCGGCGGAAGCACGAGGCGCGCGAAATCGGCGCGGCTGAACCCGCCGTTGCGGTCGTTCGACCACTGCATCGGCGTCCGCACGCCGTCGCGGTCGCCGAGGAAAATGTTGTCGCCCATGCCGATCTCATCCCCGTAGTAGATGACGGGTGTGCCGGGCATCGACAGCAGCAGGCTGTTCATCAGCTCGACGCGGCGGCGATCGTGTTCCAGCAACGGTGCAAGGCGCCGGCGGATGCCGAGGTTGATGCGCGCACGCCGGTCGGCGGCATAGGTGCTCCAGAGATAGTCGCGTTCCGAATCCGTCACCATCTCGAGCGTCAGCTCATCGTGGTTGCGGAGGAAGATCGCCCATTGGCAGCCGTCCGGGATCGGTGGCGTCTGGCGCAGGATATCTGTGATCGGGTAACGATCTTCCTGTGCGATCGCCATGTACATGCGTGGCATCAGCGGAAAGTGGAAGGCCATGTGGCATTCGTCGCCGTCGCCGAAATACTCCTTCACATCCTCCGGCCACTGGTTGGCTTCGGCCAGCAGCATGCGGTCGGGGTAGTGGGCGTCCAGCTCGGCGCGGATCTTCTTGATGATGTCATGGGTTTGGGGAAGATTCTCGTTGTTGGTGCCCTCCCGCTCGACGAGATAGGGCACGGCGTCGAGCCGCAGCCCGTCCACACCCATCTTCAGCCAGTAGTGCAGCACATCGAGGATCGCCCGCAGCACCCGCGGGTTGTCGAAGTTCAGATCCGGCTGGTGGCTGTAGAAGCGGTGCCAGTAATAAGCCTTGGCAACATCGTCCCAGGCCCAGTTGGATTTTTCGGTATCGCAGAAGATCACGCGGGTCTCGCCAAAACCCTTGTCGTCGTCTCGCCAGACGTAGAAGTCCCGCTGCCAGGACCCCGGCTTGGCGAGGCGGGCGCGCTGGAACCACTCGTGCTGGTCGGAGGTGTGGTTGATGACCAGCTCGGTGACCACGCGCAGGCCGCGCTTATGCGCCTCGGCCACGAAGCGCTTGAAGTCGCGCATGGTCCCGTAATCGGGGTGGATGCCGCGATAATCGGCGATGTCATAGCCATCGTCGCGCCGCGGGGATGGATAGAAGGGCAGCATCCAGACGACCGTCACGCCGAGGCCGGCGATGTAGTCGAGCTTGCGGATCAGCCCTTCGATATCGCCGGTGCCGTCATCGTTCGAATCGAAGAAGGACTTCACATGCACCTGGTAGATGACGGCGTCACGGTACCAGTGCGGATCGGTTTCGGTCATGCGTGACTCCCCGGCGGGGTGATGCGCCAGAGCGCGAAGGGGCGATAGCCCGGATCAAGTCGAAGATGCTGGACCTTGCCCCGCCAGCGCCAGGATCGGCCATCCATCAGATCCTCGACCAGGACCTCAGCGTCGTCCGGCAGCCCGAGTTCCCAGAGCGGAACCTCGAAGCTTGCTTCCTGGGCGTTGAAGGGATCCATGCTGACGGCCGCGACGATGAGGTTGCTGCGGTCGGGCGTCATCTTGCGATAGGCCAGGATGTTGTCGTTCCAGCAATTGAGGAAGCCAAGGCCGAGATGCGTTTGCAGCGCGGGGTTTTCCCGCCGCACGCGGTTCAGGGTCGTCACCTCGGCGATGATGTTGCCAGGCCGGTTCCAGTCCCAGGCGCGGATCTCGTATTTCTCCGAGTCCAGGTAATCCTCCTTGCCCGGCATCGGCGTCGCCTCGCACAGCTCAAAGCCGGAATACACCCCCCAAAGCCCCGACAGCGTCGCCGCCAGTGCCGCGCGGATCAGATGCCCCGCGCGGCCGGAGCGTTGCAGGAACACCGGATTGATATCGGGCGTGTTGACGAAGAAATGCGGGCGGTAGAAATCCGCCGCCTCGGTCTGCGTCAGCTCGGTGAGGTATTCAGTCAGCTCCGCCTTGTTGTTGCGCCAGGTGAAGTAGGTGTAGCTCTGCGTGAAGCCGAGCTTGGCCAGGCGCTTCATCATCTTCGGCCGGGTGAAGGCTTCCGAGAGGAAGATCGCGTCCGGGTACTGCATCTGCACCTCGGCGATCATCCATTCCCAGAAGGGCAGCGGCTTGGTGTGGGGGTTGTCCACGCGGAAGGTGCGAACCCCCTCCCCCGCCCAATGCAGGATCACGTCGCGCAGCGCCAGCCACAGCCCCGGCACCGCATCGGGCGCGTAGAACTCGACGTTGACGATGTCCTCGTATTTCTTCGGCGGGTTCTCGGCATAGCGCAGGCTGCCATCCGGCCGCCAGGCGAACCAGCCGGGGTGATCGGCGAGCCAGGGATGGTCTGGGCTGCACTGGATCGCGAAATCCAATGCGATCTCAAGCCCCTGCAAACGCGCCGCCTCGATCAGCCGGCGGAAGGCATCGACCCCGCCAAGCTCCGGATGCAGGGCATCATGCCCGCCCTCCGGCGTGCCGATGGCATAGGGGCTGCCCGGATCATTCGGCCCCGGCGTCAGCGTGTTGTTGCGGCCCTTGCGGTTGCTCAGGCCGATCGGGTGGATCGGCGTGAAATACAGCACGTCGAAGCCCATCCCACGCACCCGCGGCAAATGCCGCACCACATCGTCGAAGGTGCCGTGCCGGCTCGCGTCGTCGGAGGCCGAGCGGGGGAACATCTCGTACCAGCTCGCGAAAGCGGCGGCGCGCCGATCCGCCATCACCGGATAGAGTTGCTCCGTCCGCACCGCCTGGGTGCGCTCGGCGCAGCGCGCCATCAGCAACAGCGCTTCCTCCGACAGCAGATCATGCAGCCGGTCGCCGTCGCCGCCCGCCTGCAACCGTCGCAGCATGGTGGAGAAACGCTCGGCATCGGCGGCCTCGGCACGGCTTGCCGCATGCTCGACCAGAGCCACGCCCTCACGCAGTTCCAGCGTCACCGGGATGCCGGCGGCATGCTTCTTCTCGACCTCATCCCGCCAGGTGGCGAACAGGTCGCGCCAGGCCTCGATGACGAAGCGATGCACGCCGCGCATCTGAAGCGGCAGATGGCCCGACCAGCGGTCGTTCTCCCCGCGCGTCATCGGCGCTTCGTACCAGATGGCCTTGCCCGGCACCTGCCAGGCGACGACCGCGGCAAGTTTCTCGTGGCCATCGGCAAAGAGGTCGGCGGAGACCTCCACGGCCTCGCCCGCCAGGCGCTTCACGGCGAAGCGGCCGTCATCCACCGCCGGCGCCACGCGCTCGATGGCGATGCGCGGCTGGGCGCGGGCCAGGGCCTCGGTCAGCGGCGCGGCCTCCAACTGTGGGGTCGCGGCGGCGCGGCCGGAGTAAACCCGCACCTCACCCGCGGCGAGCGCCAAGGGGCGGCCGGGCACCAGCAGATCCTCGCTGCCCACGGGAAAGATCTGACGCAGCTCGGGGAAGCGGCCATCGAAGGCGCCCAGCATCCGATCGGGCAGGAACGTCGCCGCGGCATCGGCCGAGGCATTGGCGACGACCAGCGCCGCCGCCTCCGCCACCCGCAGATCGCCGCCGAGGGCGCGGGCGAAGGCCAGCACCGGCGCGCCGGGCCCGGAGAGCGGCAGCATCTGCCCGGGCGCGGTCAGCGCCTCGCAGCCGCGCAACAGGGCGGTGATGGCGGCGACCGGCTGCTCCAGTTGCACGGCACCCGGATCATCCGGCCAGTGCCAGTCGGCGGGGCGGTCGGCGGTGAAATCCATCGGCCGGCGGGCACCATGCTCGGCCCCCATCGGCATCATCAACCCCGCCCCGGTGGTCGCCGCCAGGGCCAAAGCCCGCCGCAACACCCGGCCGCGCGTGGCGATGTCGGGCGCATGCAGCCCGGCGCCGAGGCGCGGGCCGGATGGGTCCTCGACCAGCCCCATCGCCGGCAGCGTCACCCTGCGATCCTCGTATTCCCGCCCAAGCCAGGGGGCGCGGCCATCCCACCAGGGGGTGCTGGCAACGCTGCGGTCGAACCCTGCGCCGGCCAGCGCATCGACCTCGGCGGGGGCGAGCCCGGGCGTCCAGGCAATGGCGGTGAAGGTCGGGCAGGCGGCGCGGGCCGCTGCGATCACACCCTGCCAGACCGGGACCGGGACATGCTGCGGCGCCAAGGCGCGGATGCCCGAGACACCGGCCGCCGCCCAACGCGCGAGCAGGCCGCCGAACAAGGCCACCGCCTGCTCGCGCGCGCCCTGGGTCTCGAATCCGGCAGCGACGGCATCGCCGCGCGGCATGGCCCGCCGCGGATCGGGGGGCATGCCGTCTTCGGCGGGGGAGTGGCGGAACAGCTCGGGCCAAGCATGCAGCATCGGCGAATCCGCCGCGACGTGATCGGTCACGAGATCGACGAACAGCGCCATGCCCTGCGCCGCGGCGAGGCGGGAAAGCGCGGTCAGATAAGCCTCGGCCCCACCCTCACCAAGCAAGGGATGCGCCTGCGCGTAATCCGCGACGTCGAAGAGATTGCCGCTCATGCCGGGCCGGAAGGGGGGGGCGATCAGCAGCGTATCGAAGCCAAGCCCCGCAATGCGCTTCAGATGCGCGGCGGCCGCTTCCCCGCTGCCGAGCAGCAGGGGCGAGGCGTAGTAGATGGCGATCCCAGCCGGCCGCGAGGCCGCGACGGCGGGCGCAACGAGGGCGGTTTTCTGCGGGCCGGTCGGCCGCGCCTTCCGAGCGCCCGACAATTATTCACTCCCCCGGGCAAGCACTGCCGTAATCCGCGTCACCTGAAAAGATGAGAAACCGCGAGGCGTGTGATATATCGCAATATCCATAGCCATAACTCCATTAAATCTCATCAATTCCAAGGAATATCCAGGGGATTTCCCGATTTTATCCAGCATGTATCTGCCGTACCGAGCAAGATGGATCATTCAGTTCATCGAGACTCTAGCGATTTTCTGATGAATGGTCAAAAATGATCACGCGACCCAACGAGTCGGGACGATCCCCCGCAGCCACGATACGACCCCCACCTCCTCCCAGAACGCAGTGAACGGGGGGTCCACAGGGGGGCACCTTCGTTCACAAATCCGTGTGCCGGGGCGTGGGCGGAGGCACCCGGCGCCGCGACCTCGATCGCCGCCATCTCCCCTGCTTGCCAGGGACTTCGGTATGGCTCGGGCGGATGTCCAGGGGTGGGCGGCGCCCTGGCCGGGATGAAGAGGCCCGGCTTTGCCGCAGAAACAGCCAAATCCGGCCAGCATTCCGCAATCTGCCGAGGACCGGGCCGGCCCAGCCTAGGCCATCTACAGGCGGGAGCCGAGCCATGGACCTCCAGACACTGACCACCGTTCACACACTCATCAGCCTGGTGGCGCTGGTGGCCGGCGCGGTCGTGGTGGCGGGGCTCATCGCCGCGCATCCCCGGCCGGGCTGGACCGTCTTCTTCCTGATCACCGCCATCGCGACCAGCACCACGGGCTTCCTCTTCCCCTTCAACGGGGTGTTGCCCTCGCATGTTGTCGGGGTGCTGGCGCTGCTGGTGCTGGTGCTGGTCCTGGCCGCCCGGTACGTCTTCGCCTTTGGCGGCCCCTGGCGCCTGGTCGATGCGCTCGGACTGGTCGCCAGCGAGTATCTGCTGGTCTTCGTCGGCGTCGCCCAGGCCTTCGCCAAGACGCCCTTCCTCCACGCCGCCGCGCCGACACAGTCGGAGCCGCCCTTCGCGGTCGCGCAGCTGGTCGCGCTGCTCGGCTTCGCCGTCCTCGCCTATCTGGTGGCGCGCGCCGCGCGCCGGGGTGGCGGTGTGCTGGCATAGGACGCGCACGCCAGGACGGCCGCGGGCCCGGCCCAGGCGCCGTGGCCGCCCCCTGGACCCATCGCGGGCGGAAAGGGTAAGCCTCACACGCGCAGATGGGGGCGAGTGTGGATGTCGGGACCGATTCCATCGCAAATGAAGGTGGCGCTGGAGACGATCCTCTCTGGTCCGACGGAGGCCCTGGGGTTTGATGCCTTCCTGGTCGCCTGTGCCGATCGCTTTGGCGATGTGGCGGTCGCCGCGGCGATCCCGCGGCTGTGGGAGAAGCAGGCGGGCCGTGAGGCCATCCTCGCCTATCTTCATCGCAGCCACCGCTATGACGAGTACCTCTTTCGCGCACGCGCCTGGCTGGTGGAGAGCGGAACCACGAATGGCCCGCTGATCCGGCAGATCGCGAACGACCATCTGACCATGGGCGCCGGCCGCGCCTTCCTCCGGCTGCTCGACCGCATGCCGGGGCTGCGGCCGCATCTGGGCGGGACGCATACGCGGCTCCTGCTTGCGCAGGGGCGGGAGGCCGAGATCGCCTTGACGGCGGATGAGGCCTATGCCGCCGGGGCCGAGGACCAGCTTTTTGCGTTAGGCTGGCAGGACTTCAAATCCGGCCGCCTGGCCGAGGCCGCGATCATTCGCCAGCGCATCGAGGCGCTGTGGGCGGTCCGGACCCGGCGGCTGCTGAAGGAGCACGACATCGCGGCGCAGGCAGCACGATGGGAGGCGGCACCGCTGCATGACATCCTGCCCTTCACCTTTCCCGGCGCCGCCGACCCTGCGCTGGCGGCGGCGGTCGCCGATATGGCCCTGGCGACCCTGCGCGCCGTCCCGGCCGCGCCCCCCCCGCCGGAGGGCTTGCCCCCGCTCACCGTCAACTACCTCGGCCGCAACGGTGCGGAGGCACGGCAGGCATTGCACGCCCGCGGGATCAACCCCCTGGCCCTGCTCGCCTGCGCCGAGGACCACGAATGGGTCGAGACCGCCGCCGCCACACAGACAGCGCGCGAAGCCACGGCCTGGGCCCTGCCCCGCCTCTCCGACGAGACCTTCTTCTATGGCTACTGGGGAATGAGGAGCCTCTCCGCCGGCCGCGCCGTCAACTGGCTACGCGGATTTTCGGCCCATCGCGGCCTGCGCGCGATCTGCCCTTGGTCGCTGCGCCCGGTGTTGGCCACCGAGAGCCATTGGTTTGAGGCATCTGCGCACTACCGCTTCGAGGGCGAGCACGTCTTCTGGATCAGCAACTTCGGGCACCAGTTTCTGCGCGGCCTGTTCTGGACCGATGACCAGGCGGTGGTCGTGGGGCTGGCGCCCCAGCGCGGCATGGATCAGGCGCGCCCGCTGCTGCGCCGCTTCGCCGAGCATCTGAAGCGCGAGGCTCCCGCCGTGGCGGCCTACCGGTCGGGGCCGCGGCGGATCGCCATCCTATCCGGCGTACATCGTAACATCGGCCACAATTACATGAACGAGGTGTCGGGCCTGCACCGGCTGCGTTCCAGCAGTCTGATGCCCGCCGGCGCGCTCTATATCCGCGGCGCCTATGATTATTACGACGCGCTCGGCCTGTTCGGACTTGCCAAGGATCCGATCAACGGCGGCAACGACGCCGAGCTGACCCGGCGGGTGCTCAGGGATGGCCTGCTCCTGATCTGGCCGACCGATGAGGCCGCCTATCGCGGCGCGAGCCAGACGATCCTGGACGCGGCGGAGAAGGCCCCGGCTTCACCCCGACTCATCGCCGCGCTCTCCGCGCTCGAGGGGGCGGATATCGTCATCATTCTCGGCCTGCGAACCAAGCGGCGGGCCTGGCTCAGCCAGATAGCCGGTTTCTGCGAGCTGTTGTCCCACATCGAGCGGCTCTGCACCGAGGAATGGCAGGCCCGGGTGGCGGTCATCTTCGAGGGCTATACCGGCACCATCGATGGCAACCCGCAGGAGGAGGCGGCCATCGCACATGAGGCCGGGCTGGTCGATGCGCTGCGGGCGCGGGCGGATTTCGACTTCACCGGCCCCGTTGCCGTATCCATCGGCATGACGCTGTTGGAGAAGGCGCGGCTGTTCCGGCACGCCGACATCGCGGTGATGCCGAAAGGCAACGGCCACCTGCCGACCCTGGCCTGGGTGACCAACACCCCCACGGTGATCCACAGCAACTCCGCCGACCTGGCCGGCGTGCTGGTCGAGATTGCCCTGTTCGACGACGGCGTGCCGCCGGTCATGCTGGACCGCGCCCAGTCCATCGACACGCTGGTGCCGGTCATGACCTCCTCCGCCACGCGGCTGCCGATCGCCCAAATGCAGTCAGAATCCTATGACATCGTCCCGGACCGGCTGTGCCTGGAGGTGGAGCGGATGATCCGCCAGCGCCTGCGCGCGAAACGCGGCCGCTGAGCGCCGCTACGGCCGCGCAGCCGCGCCCGCCAGCAGTGCCTCGTATTCCGCGGGCACGCCGCAGAAGATCACGCTGGCCTGCGGCACGAGGTCGTAGTGAATGCGGGCGCCGGCCCGGATAAGGTGGTTGTAGAGCGGCGCCACATACAGCTCCGCCGCGCTGGGTGCCGCGCGCTCCTGCGCCAGCGCATCGAGGAAATCGCCGGCTCGGGCGAAGTGGTAGAGGCCGGTGCAGCAGAGATCGGAGATCGGCCGCTTTTCCGCCGTCTCCAGCGCCAGCGGCTCGGGGCCAGGCGACGGGCGCACGTAGGACCAGTTGGCGCCGGCCCCCCGGAATACCTCCAGATACCCGTCCGACCCCGCCCACCAGGGCGCCGCCGGGAAACGAAAGCCAGGGCGGAAGGTGTCGATGTTGAAGATGCTGATGGGCCCGCCCGGCGCCACCGCGGCCTCCCGCAGCCCGAGTTCGACCGTCTCGGCCTGGCCGGCGGTAGGGGCTTCCAGCAGTTGCACCTCGGCCTGCCGGATGCCCAGCGCCGCGCATTCGGCGGCGATGAAGGCCCCGGTGCCCGCGATGTCGCGGGCGATGAACAGGAAGGGGTGGGTCACGAAACAGGCGCGGAAGCTTTCGACCGCATGCGCGAAGACGCTGCGCCCGGCCAGCGGCAGCATGTATTTCGGCAGGCTGTAGCCGGCCTCGGCGAAGCGCCGGGACTGGCCGGCCATGGGGATGACGATCATGCGGGTGCCGCCTCCATCAGCGCGTGCAGACGCAGCGCATTGGCGATGAAGGCGCGCTGTCGGTCCGGCCGGTCGGCATGCAGCGGCAGCATCGACAGGAACAGCCCAATGGTCAGCGCGCGGACGTCCCGGCTGTCGGCCGCCACGCCGCCGATGACCGTCTCCCGCAGCGCCTGTTCCAACCAGGCGTGATGCGGCGCCGGTTCGAAGCTCAGGGCGAAGCGGGGACCGTCCTGCGCCGGCATGGCATAGCGGCCGGAGATGATGTGGTCGTAGCGGCCGATGATGGAATGCGAGAGCTTGGCCATGTCATACCGGATGTCGCCATACAGGCTCGTCTCGCCCGGCGTCACGTAGCCGCGCGGGTCAATGACGCGGATGCGCTGCACCCGGCTGTCGTAGAGCATGTTGCTGAAGCAGAGATCGCCATGCATCACGGTGGCCGGGCGGCCGGTGCCGAGATCGATCAGACTGTCCAGGCTCTCGGCGATCCGCATCAGCGCGGGCATCGGGCGGCCCTCATAGGACAGCGGAGCCTCCACGTCGAAGCCGCTGGCATCGGCAAATTGCCTGAGCCGGGCGGTGGTCTTGTTGGCCGCGAGCGCGCGCAGCATCGCATCGCCCGAGCCGGGCCCGACGCTGTCCGCGCAGGCCTGCAGGAAGCTGCGGCAGGACTGCATGACCTGCATCCAGCTCGGCCGGCCGAGCGTGCCGAAGACGAAGAGCTCGGCCAGGGTCGGCAGGTATTCGTATTCCGTTTCGTAGTAGCCGCGGCCATCGGCTTCCCCGGAATCGATCAGCCGCGCGCAGTAGGGCCGCAGTCGGGGCGGCACGCCGGCGAACCAGTCCACCTCGGCCCGCATCTTGGCGACATCCTCGCTGGATTTGCGCGCGACCAGCCGGTCGATCTGCAGCGTGTTGAAGCTGCGCGCGGTGACCAGCAGGCGACGGGAGCGGAAGAAGGTGGCGAGGTGGCCGAAATCATACCAGGCCGCGACCGGGGCCGCGCGCAGGGGACGCGCCGCGTTGTAGGCCAGTAGCCCGGCGATGAAATCGCTCCGGGCGCGGGTCAGGGACCGGACCAGCGTGGCGCTGCTGGCAAAGGAGAACACCCCGCAGGCCACCGGGTCCCGGCGCTCGTCGGGCACGCCTGCGACCAGGGTGGTCAGGCCGCTAACATACCTGCCGCTGGCGTCCAGATGCACCTCCGCCCAGGCGTAATCCTCGCGCCCGCCGGCGATGCCCAGGCAGTCGGCATCGATGGCCTCCAGCCCCTCGACGAGGGTGTCTCCGTGCAGGATACGGACCTCCTGGTCCGGCTGGCTGATCAGGTTGAGGGCGAAGACCACGGATTCGCCCAGGCGCAATTCGGCCGGCACCGGCAGGATGGTGACGCCCCGCGCGGCCAGCCGCGCCCGGTCGTGCTCGGGCACGGCATAGGTCTCGGGCAGGGTCATGTAGAGCGGCCATGCATCGCCGAGCAGGTCGAGTTGGTACTCGTACAGGCGCTTCACGCCGACGGGCAGGAAGCAGGGCGGCAGGCGGCCGAACTCGGCCGCCAACTCCTGCCCGACATAGGCGCCGGAGGTGATCAGCCAGCAGCCCTTCGGCGCCGCCGTCATATCGCCGAGGTCCGCCCGATCAATGCCGCGATCTCGCCTGGGTCCAGGCCGAGGAATTCGGCAGGGCGGATGGCACGGTCATCGACGTAGAAGCCCTCCGTCCCGCACCACGGCTTGCCGACATGGATCTCGTCATAGGGAACGTCGTGGCGACGCAGCCATTCGATGATGACAGGCAGGGTATGGGCGTTGATGCGTCCGATCGAATTGTCGAAAGACCGCATGTTGCGGGCGGTCTGGATGATGATGGTGAAGCCCATGTCCCGATAGGCTTGCATCCGGGCGATGATCTCCAGGTTCGGCAGTTTGTCGGCGTATCCCCGACCATCGCCCTCATGGGTGATCGTGCCGTCAAGATCCATGACCAGTCGCTTCATACGCCCCCCGCCCTATCGCCGCGAACCAGCCGGCGGGGGCAGCCTGCCCGTCGCGAGGCCCGCGGTCGACCGGCCCGCGCTTCACATTCGCGGCGGCGGCGCGGTCGTCAGGCGACGGCCGCGGCCGACCGCCGCTGTTCCAGCACCCGCAGCACCGCCCGGACGATGCCGCGATAGCCGGTGCAGCGGCAGAGGTTGCCCGCCATCTCCTCCCGCACCCGCGCCTCATCCGCCTCGGGCAGGCGCAGCACCACATCCCGCGCGGTGATGAGCATCCCCGGCGTGCAATAGCCACATTGCAGCGCATGCTCGGCGGTGAAGGCCGCGCGCAGCGCCGCCATCACCGCATCCTCGGCAAAGCCCTCGATGGTGCGGACGGAGGCGCCGTCGCAGGCTCCGGCATGGGTGATGCAGGACCGCGCCGGGGCGCCATCCAGCTCCACCGTGCAGGCGCCGCAGACGCCATGCTCGCAGCCCAAATGGGTGCCGGTCAGCAGCATGCCGCCGCGCAGAAGATCGGCCAGATGGGTGCGCGGCTCCGCCTCCAGCGTGGTGGCGGCGCCGTTGACGGTCAGGCTGATCGCGGAGCGGTTCATGCGTCCTCCCTCGCGGCCAGGCCGGCGCGCTGCAATGCGGTGCGGGCCAAGGCGGCACGCCAGGGCTCCAGCGGGCCAAGCCCTGCGACGATGCGGGCCGCCTCGGCCTCTGGTGCCGCCAGCAGCAAAGCCCCGGCATCGGCGATCACCAGCGGCGGGGTGTCCAGCGCCGCCAGCACAGCGCGCACGGGCGCGCCCGGCACGGCCAGAACGCAGGCGGTGGCCTTGGAGAATTCGCCGGGCTTGCGGCAGAATTTCCAATGACCCCAACGGGTTCCGGCCGGCAGCAGCGGCAGTTCGATCGCGCGCAACAACTCATCCGGTGCCAGGGCCGTCTCGAACAGCCCGCGCAGGAAGCCATCCAACGGGATGCGGCGCTCACCGGCCGGGCCGAAGGCGATGGCCTCGCCCATGAACACCGGCAGCACCGCGACCCAATCCGCCGCCGGATCGGCATGCGAAAAGCTGCCGCCGATGGTGCCGCGGTTGCGCACGGCGCGATAGGCGATGCGGCGCGCCACCCCGGCCAGGATGCGGCCGAGCAGCCCCGGCACGGCGCCATCCTCGATCGCCGCATGGGTGGTGCCGGCGCCGATGCGGCAGGTCGCTCCGGTGACGGTGACGCCGGCGAAGCCCGGCAGATGGCGCAGATCGGCCACCGCCCCCGGCTGCGCCAGCCGCAGGTTCATCATCGGGCCGAGCGATTGCCCCCCCGCCTGGGCGCGCGCGCCACCGCCGAGCAGGGCCAGCGCCTCCGGCCAATCGGCGGGGCGGGCATAGGTGAAGGCCGCGGGCTTCATCGCGCGGCCTCCAACGCGGCCAGCACCCGCGCGGGGGTGGCCGGCAGGTCCAGCACCTCGGCGCCGAAGCGGTGCAGCGCGTCGTTGATGGCGTTCACGATGGCGGCCGGCGGGCCGATGGCGCCGCTCTCGCCGATGCCCTTCTGGCCGAAGCGGGTCCAGGGGCTCGGCGTTTCCATATGGTCGAGGCGGATATCCGGGACCTCGGTCGCGCCCGGCAGCAGGTAATCCGCGAGCGAGCCCGCCAGCGGCTGGCCGGCGGCATCGAAGGGCATTTCCTCATAGAGCGCGGTGCCGATGCCCTGGGCCACGCCACCCAGCACCTGGCCATCCACGATCATCGGGTTGAGCAAGGTGCCACCATCCTCGACCACGAGGTAATCCTCGATCGCGACCTCGCCGGTGTCGCGATCCACCCGCAGGGTGACGGCGTGGCAGGCATAGGAGTGGGTGCCGGTATCGGGATCGGGGCGGTAGCCGGCGATGACCTCAAGCCCGCCCTTGTCCACGTCACGGGCCAGATTCTGCGGCTGGCGGTACCAGGTGCGGGCGATCTCGGCGAGGGTGACGGCGGCCCCACCGTCCCGCCGCCGGATCGCGCCACCCGACAGTTCCACCGCCCCCGGCTCGGCCTGCAACAGCGCGGCCCCGATCGCCAGCGCCCGCTCGCCGAGCAGCCGGCAGGCCTCGGCCACCGCGCCCCCGGCCATGACGGCGCCGCGGCTGCCCCAGGTGCCGGTGGAATAGGGCGTCAGCGCGGTATCGCCATGCACGACGCGGACGCGCGCCGTCTCCACGCCCAGCACCTCATGCGCGACCTGCGCCAGGGTCGTCTCCATGCCCTGGCCATGGCTGTGCACGCCGGTGCGGATTTCCAGCACGCCATCGGGGGAGAAGCGCGCCGTCGCCTGCTCGAACCCCGGCACGATCGGCACCCCCCAGCCGGCATAGACCGAGGTGCCATGCGCGCCCTGTTCGCAGAACACCGCGAGGCCGAAGCCGACGCATTCGCCGGCGGCCTGCCGCGCCCGGATGCCCGCGAGATCGACGCTGGCCATCGCCCGGCGCAGCGCCTCCGGATAGTCGCCGCTGTCAAAGACCTTGCCGACCAGGTTGCGGTAGGGCATCGCCTCGGGCGGCACGAGATTGGCGAGGCGGATGGCCGTGGCGCTGATGCCGAGCTTGCGCGCCAGCGCATCCATCGTCGTCTCCAGCGCATAGCAGACGCCGGTGCGGGCAACGCCGCGATAGGGCAGGATCGGCGGCTTGTTGGTGCAGGCCGAGACGGTGCGGAAGCTGAACTTCGGCAGGGTATAGGGGCCGGGGAAGATCGAGCCGATCTGTGCCGCTTCCAGACACGCCCCGAAGGGGTAGGAGGAATAGGCGCCGGCATCGACGGTGGCATCCACCTCGGCCCCCAGCAGCCGGCCCCCGGCATCGGCCCAGGCGGTGACGATGTAGTGGTGCTCGCGACAATTCGCGTTCGCGGTCAGATGTTCGAGCCGGTCCTCGATCCAGCGCACCGGGCGGCCGAGGCGGATGGCGAGATGCGCGCAGACCACCTCCTCGGGCAGCAGGATGCCCTTGTAGCCGAAGCCGCCGCCGACATCGGGCGCGATCACCCGCACCTGGCCTTCGTCAAGGCCGAGGATCTCGGCAAGCCCGGTGCGGCTGACATGCGGCATCTGGGTGGAGGTGGTGACGATGAGCTGCTCCAGCCGCGGGTCCCATTCCACCAGCACGCCGCGCCCTTCGAGCGGCGCCATGCATTGGCGGGAGGTGCGCAGGCGGCGCGTGACCTTGGCCGCGGCGATCGCGTCCAGCTCTGACAGATCATCCTGCCGCGTGGTTTCGAGGAAGGCGTTCTGCGACCAATGCTCATGCACCAGCGCCGTACCCGGCAGGCCGGCGGAGAGCATGTCGCTGACCACCGGCAATTCCTCGTAGTCCAGGACACAGGCGGCGACGAGATCCTCGGCGCAGGCACGGCTCGGCGCGACGCAGGCGGCGATCGCCTCGCCGACATGGCGCAGCTTGTCCGTGGCCAGCACCGGCTGTTCGGAGATGCGAAACCCCGGCAGGCCGGAGACGGCGCGGATGTGGCCGACGCCGTCGAGGTCGGCGAAGGTGAAGACGCGCTCAGCCGCACCCTCCGGCTTGGTCATACCAAGCAATCGCGCATGGGCGACCGGGCTGCGGAGGAAGGCGACCTCCAGCATGCCCGGCAAGGTGATATCCGCGACGTAGCGGCCGCGGCCGTGCAGGAAGCGCGCATCCTCCTTGCGGAGTAGGCTGGCCCCGACGCCCTGGGCCCTGACGCCTTGTGGCGAGGTCACGCCGCCTCGGCCAGGATCGGCTGAGGCAGAACCACGGAATCGGAGTCGTACCGGCGACCGGCACGCAGGCAGAAGACCGGGCGCAGCAGGCGTTCGGCGATGACCTGCGTGCCCTCATTGTCCTGCAGCAGGAAACGGCCGCGCTCATCGGCGAGGACGGAGACATCCGCCTCCCGCCCGACATGCAGGCTGCCGATCTCATCGCTCATCCGCAGCATCTCGGCGCAGTTGGAGGTGACCATGCGCACCACCTGCGTGAGATCCAGGCCCAGCGCCAGCATGCTGGTCATCGCCGAGGCCAGCGAGAAATTCTGCTTGCCGGCGAACAGATGCATCTCGTCCTTGTCCGGATGGGACTCCGGCGTGCCGCGCGGCTTGGGGATGGTGGTGTTGTAGCCATGCATGTCGGCGCCGAGGGTGTCGGGCACGATGCCGGCCTCGATCACCAGCCGGGCCATCTTGAACGAGAAATGCGAGCCATGGCCGACATCGGTCTTGAGCCCGCGCGCCATCGCCTCACGCACCAGCGGGTGCAGCTTGCCGTGGCGGTCCACGAAGCCGCCGGGGTGGCGGGTGAAGGGATGCGCCAAAATGTCGCCGGCGCGCATGATCTCGATCATCTCGGGCAGGATGGCGTCGGGGTCGAAGGACTCCTTGTCCTCCGGCAGCGGCCAGAGCTGGCCGAAATGGATGTAGAGCGGCCGGTCCACCGCGCGGGCGATCTCGGCGGCCCGGCGCATCGCCTCATTGCCCCAGCGGGTGAAACCGCCGATCTCGGCATGGCCCTTGATGCCGCGCACCAGATCGGCGTTCTCCCCGGCGCAGCGGATCGTGTCCTGCACGGCGATGCAATCGGGGCGGTAGAGCTCGGGGTAGTAATGCCCCTCCAGCCCGCCGACCATATAGGCCGAGAGGAAGGCGAGCACCCGGCTGGCGGCGGGCTTGACCGCGAATTCCCGGAAGCCCGGGAAGGTCAGCACCGAGGGGCCGCCCTGGTCCACCAGCGTGGTCACGCCGGACTGCACGCCGACCATGTCGGCATCCAGCCCGAAGCGGCCGGTGACGTAGCGATAGACATGGGCATGGGTGTCGATCATCCCCGGCAGCACCAGCCGGCCGGAAACATCGATCACCTCCTTCGCCGGGCCGGGCAGCGAAGGGCCGATGGCGGCGATCCGCCCGTCGCGCACGGCGACATCGAAGATGCCGTCGATGCCCTGGGCGGGGTCGATCACCCGGCCGCCGCGCAGCACGGTGTCATAGGGTCCTGCCTGGGTGAAATCCATGATCGGCCTCCTTCGGACAGGCGGCGCCCGCCAGGTTGGTGTCTGTGCATCCGCATTGGCACAGCGCTGCACAGGGCAGCATGCCGGATCGGAGGCAGGGAGAAAACGCAAAAGCCATGCCACCGCCGCACCAAGCGGCACCCTGGCGAATGGCCGCGGGCGGCCCCCAGGAAATGTGGCTGTAGGCACATTTTTTGGCAACTCCCCCGGCGCACGCTCAATGCATGGGCACTCCCCGGGCCGCGCAGCGCCCTTCGCCGCCGCCAAACCGGCGCTGCCGGGCTGGCACCCTGCTTGCTTCATCGGGATCAGTCGCCGCTGTGCAGAGCCGGAGTCGCCCCCATGTTCACCTCCCCCTTCCGACGTCGTTCGATCCTGGCCGCGGCGCTCTGCCTTGCCGCCCTTCTGCCGGCGCGGTCGGAGGCGCAGACGCCGGCCCCGGCCCCAGTCCGATTCTCCTGGGATTGGGCGCCGCAGGGCTACCACGCCATCTGGGCGCTGGCGGAGGAGCGGGGCCTGTTCCGCGACGCCGGCCTGCGGGTCCAGATGGACCGCGGCTATGGCTCGGGCGACACCATCAGCAAGGTCGCGACCGGCGCCTATGATGTCGGCTTTGCCGATGTGAACGCGCTGGTGCAGTTCAATGCCCGCAACCCCGACCGCCGCGTCATCGCCGTGCAGATGGTGTTCGACACCAACCCCGCCGCCGTGGTCACGCTGCGCCGCAGCGGCATCCGCACCGCCGCCGATCTGCGCGGCCGCAACCTGGGCGCGCCCGAGGGCGAAAGCAGCCGGGTGCTGTTCCCGGTCTTCGCCCGCGCGGCGGGGGTGGACGCCAGCACCATCCGCTGGACCTCGATGACCGCCAATCTGCGGGAGACGATGCTGGCCACCGGCCAGGTCGAGGCCATCACCGGGTTGCAGATGGCCGCGGTGTTCAGCCTGCGCGCCGCCGGCGTGCCAGCGCAGGATATCGTCGTGCTGCCCTATGCGGCGGCGGGCGTGGACCTTTATGGCCATGGCATCATCACCTCGGCCGCCTTCGCCGAGAGCCACCCCGAGGTGCTGCGTGGCTTCCTCCGCGCCTCGCTCGGCGGGCTGCGTGCGGCGCTGGCCGATCCGGCCGCCGGCATGGCGGCGATGAAGCGGCGCGAGCCGCTGTTCGACGAGGCACTGGAGCTGGAGCGCTTCGCCATGGCCCGCGACGTCGCCATCCTGACCGATGGCGTGCGCCAGAAGGGCTTTGGCACCATGGAGCCGGATCGCATGGCCCGCCTCGTCGCGATCAATGCCGAGGTCAACCAGATCGCCAACCCGCCTGCTCCCGAGAGCCTCTACTCGACCGCCTATTTGCCGCCGCTTGCGGACCGCATGCCGTGAGCGAGCCGGCGCTGCTCGGCAAGGTCGCCGTGGTCACGGGCGGTGCCGCCGGCATCGGCTATGCCCTGGCCGAAGGGCTTGCCCGGCGTGGCGCCGCGGTACTGATCGCCGACCGGGACGGCGCCGTGGCCGCCGCGGCCAGGCTGCGCGCCGCAGGCTTCAGCGTCGAGGGCATCGCCGCCGACGTGTCCTCCGAAGACGACACCGCGGCGATGGCCGAGGCCGCCGAGCGCCTCTTCGGCGGCATCGACATCCTGGTGAACAACGCCGGCATCTATGCGACGCTGACGCCGCGCCCCTTCGAGGCGCTGGACGTCGCCGAATGGCGGCGGGTGCTGGATGTGAACGTGATCGGCACCTTCCTCTGCTGCCGCGCGGCGCTGGCGGGGTTCCGGCGGCGCGGGGGCGGGCGGATCGTCAACATCAGCTCCGGCGTCGCCTTCAAGGGCAACCCGTACATGGCGCATTACGTGGCGAGCAAAGGGGCCGTGGTCTCGCTGACCCGGGCGCTGGCGACCGAGCTTGGCCGGCATGGCGTGCTGGTGAACAGCGTCGCGCCGGGCTTCACCCTCAGCGATGGCGTGATGAAGAATCCGGTGCTGGTGGCGGGGGTGAAGGAGCCTTCGCTGCGAAATCGCGTCCTGGCACGCGACATGCTTCCAGAAGACCTGGTCGGCGCCGTCTGCTTCTTCGCGGGCCCCGATGCGGGCTTCATCACCGGCCAGACGCTGGTGGTGGATGGAGGGGCCTATTTCCACTGACGCGAGGGAGCCGAGCCATGTCTGAGATTCCGGTCATCGACCTCAGCGCCGCCCTGGGCGGCAGCCCGGCCGAGCGGCTGCGCGTGGGCCGGGAGATGGATCGCACCTGCCGCGAGATCGGCTTCTTCACCGTCACCGGCCATGGCGTCTCCGCCACCGCGATGGACAACCTCCGCGGCCTCGCCAACACCTTCTTCGCGCTGCCGCTCGACGAGAAGCAACGCGCCCTGCATCCGGTCAAAGGCACCCCGCGCGGCTATATCGCACTGGGGGTCGAGGCGCTGGCCTCCGGCAATGCTGTGGCGACGCCGCCGGATCTGAAGGAATACTACCACTTCGGCCGCGAAACCTGGCCCGAGGAGGCGTATTACACCTCACCAGAAGGGCAGCGGTACTTCCGGCCCAACCTCTGGCCCGAACGGCCGGCGGGTTTTGCCGCCGCCGCCGCCGCCTATTACGCGGCGATGGAGACGCTGACGGTCGAGATGATGCGCCTCGCCTCGCTCGGCCTCGGCATCCCCGAACACTTCTTCGACGACAAGATCGACCGCCACATCACCGCGATGCGGCTGAACCACTACCCGGCGCAGGTGGCGCCGCCGGCGCCGGGCCAGCTTCGGGCCGGGGCGCATACCGATTACGGGCTGCTGACCATCCTGAACGGCGAGAACGTCCCCGGCGGGCTCCAGGCGCAGATGCGGGACGGCCGCTGGCTGGATGTCGAGACCGATCCCAGGACCTTCGTCGTCAATATCGGCGATCTTCTGATGCGCTGGACCAACGACCGCTGGATGTCGAATGTGCATCGCGTGGTCAATCCGCCCGATAGCGCGGCGGCACGCAGCAGCCGGCTGTCGATCGCCTTCTTCCACCATCCCAATTACGACGCGCGCATCGAATGCATCGCGTCGCCGCCAGAATTGGGATCAGAATCGGGATCAGAATTGGGATCGGCGAAATATCCGCCGGTCCTGTCTGGCGCCTATCGGGACGAGAAATACCGCCAGACCCGCGTCGCTGCCGCCTGACACCCCACAAGGAGCCATCCGCATGCTGAACCGACGCACCGCCCTCCTGGCCGGGCTCGCCCTGCCCGCCCTGCAACGCACCGCCTGGGCCGCCGATCCGATCAAGATCGGCATGACGCAGCCGCTGACCGGCGCCGTCGCCGCCTCGGGCAATTATGTCGCCAATGGCGCCAAGATCGCCGTGGAGGTGCTGAACCGCGCCGGCGGCGTGCTCGGCCGTCCGCTGGAGCTGATCCTGGAGGACAACAAGTCCAACCCGCGCGAGGCCGTCGCGGCGGTGGACAAGCTGGTCCTGCGCGACCGCGTGCCGGTGCTGATCGGCGCCTGGAGCTCCACCTACACCCTGGCGATCATGCCGAAGCTGCTGGAATACAAGGTGCCGATGGTGGTCGAGACCTCCTCGGCGTCGCGCATCACCACCTCCGGCAACCCCTATGTCTTCCGCATCGCGCCGACCTCGGCGATGGAGGCCGTGGCCTTCAGCACGCAGCTTGGCAAATTCACCCCGGCGATGCGCAAGGTGGACTTCCTTTCGGTGAACAACGACTTCGGCCGTGGCGCGGCGGAGAAATTCTCCGAGGCGCTGGCCGCCAAGGGCGTCACCATCGGCCGCACCGAGACGATGACGCCGGAAGCAACCGATCTTTCGGCGCAGCTCGCAGCCCTGAAGCAATCCGACGCCGACACCATCTTCCTGACCACCGGCGTCGAGCAGCAGACCCTGGCCTTGCGTCAGGCCGTGGAGCAGCGCCTCGGCAAGCGCTTCGTGACCACCGGCGGCTCCTTCCCCGATGCGCTGATCGCCAACCCGCTGCCGGCCGGCAACACCAGCTTCCACATCCTGTTCTACGCGCCCTGGTTCCCCGAGCGCGCGCCCTACCCCGCGATCGCCGAGGCCTATACCGCCGAGTGGAACAAGAACAACTGGGAGTTCGCCGGGCTGACCGAGGGCTTCCGCGGCTATGACGCGGTGCTGACGGTGGTCGAGGCGATCCGCCTGGCCGGCAAGCCCGAGGCCGAGGCGATCCGCGAGGCGCTGTGGAAGGTCGATATCCATGGCGTGAACGGCGACATCCGTTTCGCCAAGGAAGGCCCCGCGGGGCAGGAGAGCGGCCAGAACCAGCCGAACGTCGCCATCGTCACGCTGTCCGAAGGCAAGACCGGCCTTCTCTGAAAGCATTCGGCCGGGTCGCCACGGCCCGGCCCGACCCCAAGGCGGACGTGATGGACCAGGCTCTGCAACATCTCGTCAACGGGACGGTCCTCGGCGGCACCTATGCGCTGCTGGGGATCGGGCTCACGCTGATCTTCGGCGTCATGCGCGTGGTGAATTTCACCCATGGCGAGCTCTACACCTTCGGCGCCTACATGGCCTACGGGCTGGTGGCGCTGCTGCATGTCGATTTCTTCCTGTCGCTGGTGCTGGCCACGATGCTCGGCCTGGCGCTCGGCGCGCTGATCGAGCTGGTGCTGCTGCGGCCGATGCGGAAGGCGGATATCGATTCCGTCATGCTGGTGATGATCGGCGCGGCGCTGGTGCTGCAGAATGCCGGGCTCTGGGCCTGGGGCGGCGTTGCCAAGCTGGTGCCCACGCCCTTCGCCGGCACGCCGCTGGTCTTCGGTCCGGTATCGGTGCTGCCGCTGCGGCTGTTCGTGCTCGGCGTGGCCGCGACCCTGCTGCTGGTGTTCTGGCTGCTGCTGGAACGCACCCGTGCCGGCATCGCCATGCGCGCGACCTTCCAGGATGCGGAGACGGCATCCCTCATGGGGGTGCGCGTGGGCTGGGTGCATACCGCGACCTTCGCCATCGGCTCGGGGCTTGCCGCCGCGGCGGGGGCGCTGCTGGGGCCGGTGTTCATGGTCTCCCCGGCCATGGGCGATCTGGTCGGGCTGAAGGCCTTCGCCATCGTCATCCTCGGCGGGCTCGGCAACCTGCCGGGTGCGGTGATCGGCGGCTTCGCGCTCGGCTATGTCGAGGAATTCGGCGGCGGCTTCGTCTCCAGCGAATACCGCGACGCCTTCGGCTTCCTGCTGATCATCCTGGTGCTGGCGATCCGCCCGCAGGGGCTGGTCGCGCTGAAGGAGCGCGTCGGGTGAGCGCGGTCTTCGGCTGGCTGTTCGTCGCCGCCATGGCGGCCGTGCCGGTGGTGTTTCCCGACCCCTATGTGCTGTCGGTGCTGACCTCGGCCGGCATCTTCATCATCGGCGCGATCAGCCTGAACCTGCTGCTGGGCTATACCGGGCAGCTCAGCCTCGGCCATGCCGCCTTCTTCGGATTGGGCGCCTATGCCAGCGCGCTGGTCTCGCTCGGCTTCGATATCGGCATCGGCTTCGGGCTGCGGCTGCGGCTGGACCCGCAGCCGGTCTTCGTCGGGTTTCTGGCGGGAATCGCGGTCGCGGGGGCCTTCGGCTGGCTGCTGGGGCGCCTCGCCTTCCGGGTGCGCGGGGCCTATTTCGTCGTCATCACCATCTGCTTCGCCCAGGTGCTGCGGATGGTCGCACTGAACTGGGTGGAGCTGACCCAGGGGCCGATGGCGCTGATCGGCATCCCCCCCGCCTCGCTCTGGCTGCCGGGCCAGGGCGTGGTGCCGCTCTATACCAAGCCGCAGAGCTTCTGGCTGGTGCTCGGCGTGGGCACGCTCGCCTTCCTGCTGGTGCGGCAGGTGGTGCAGTCGCGCATCGGCCGCGCCTTGGTCGCGCTGCGGGAGAATGAGACCCTGGCGCGCTCCGTCGGCATCCGCGTCACGCATTACCTCGTCATCGCGACGGTGCTTTCAGCCGGTATCGCGGGGGCGGCGGGCAGCCTCTTCGCGCATTACGTCCGCATCATCGACCCGGACGTGTTCCTGTTCATCTACACCGTCACCATGGTCATCATGGTGATCACCGGGGGCAAGGGCACCCTCTGGGGGCCGGTGGTGGGCGGGCTGATCTTCGGGCTGATGCCCGACCTGCTGCGCGGCTCAGCCCCGCCCGAGGCGCAGTGGATCGCCTATGGCGTGCTGATGATCCTGCTGGTGATGTTCCTGCCGCGCGGCATCGTGCCGGCGGTGGCGGGGCTGTTGCCCGCGCGCCGCAGGCCCGCGCCGGCCATCGCCGCCATGGTGGAGCCGGCGCCATGACCGCGCTGCTGGAGGTCGAGCATGTCGCGGTGCAGATCGGCGGGCTGGTCGCCGTCGCCGATCTCAGCTTCACGGTGGAGGAGGGTCAGGTCGTCAGCCTGATCGGCCCGAATGGCGCGGGCAAGACCACCGCCTTCAACGCCATCACCGGCTACATGCGCCCCCGCCAGGGCCGCATCCGCTTCCGGGGCCAGGACCTCGCCGGGCTGTCGCCGGAGCGGATCGCCGCCCTGGGGCTGGTCCGCAGCTTCCAGCGCACCAGCATCTTCGGCCCCTGCACGGTCTTCGAGAACGCGCGCATGGCGCTGCACCTGCGGGGCGAATCCGGCCTGCTCGGCGCCTTGCTGCGCCTGCCCGGCATGCGGCGGGAGGAAGCCCGGCTGCGCGAGGAAGCCTTCGCCATGCTCGATTTCGTGGGGCTGACCGCGCGGGCGGAGGTGACCGCGGACTCCCTCGCCTATGGCGAGCAGCGCCGCCTCGGCATCGCCCTGGCCGCCGCCGCCGCTCCGCAACTGCTGCTGCTGGACGAACCCGCCGCCGGGCTGAACCCGTCGGAGACCGCCGAATGCATGGCGCTGATCCGCCAGCTTCGCGACCGCGGCACCACCATCCTGCTGGTGGAGCATGACATGGCCATGGTGATGCGCATCTCCGACCGAATCGTGGTGCTGAACCAGGGCCGCATCATCGCCGATGGCCCCCCCGCCGAAATTCGCGAGGACCCCGAGGTGATCCGTGCCTACCTCGGCACCAGCCGGGAGGTGCCGCATGCTGCGGCTTGAGGGGATCGAGGTCGGCTACGGCCGGGTCGCGGCGCTGCGCGGCGTCTCGCTGGAGGTGCGGCAGGGCGAGCTGGTCAGCCTGATCGGCGCCAATGGCGCGGGCAAATCCACCACGCTGAAGACCATCAGCGGGTTGATGAAGCCAAGTGCCGGCAGCATCACCTGGGACGGGCAGCCGATCACCGGCCTCTCCCCGCGCGAAATCCTGCGCCGCGGCATCGCGCATTGCCCGGAGGGCCGCCGCGTCTTCCCGCATCTGACGGTGCGGGAGAACCTCGCCATGGGCGCGTTGCTGCGCCACGACAAAGCCGGCATCGCCGAGGATCTGGAGGCGATGTACGCACGCTTTCCCCGCTTACGCGAACGCGCCGCCCAGGCCGCCGGCACGCTCTCGGGCGGCGAGCAGCAGATGCTGGCGATCGCCCGCGCGCTGATGTCCCGCCCGCGCCTGGTGATGTTCGACGAGCCCTCGCTCGGCCTCGCGCCGAACCTGGTCGAGCAGGTGTTCGAGATCGTGCAGGAGGTGCGGCGCCAGGGGTTGATGGTGCTGATGGTCGAGCAGAACGCGCTGGCGGCGCTCAGCCTATGCGATCGCGCCTATCTGCTGGAAACTGGGCGCGTGGTCCGCTCCGGCACCGGCGCGGAATTGATGGCGAGCAGCGATGTGCGCGAAGCCTATCTCGGCGGCCGGGCCTTCGCCGCCTGAACCGGAGTGCGAGCAGTGACCAAACCCGAAGACTGGCGTGGCTGGGATCGCGAGACGCTGAGCGCCGCCTACAACAACTCCGCGGCCGTGGCCGGCTCCGCCGCCACCGTCGCCGGCTGGGCCGCCGATTCCAAGGCCTTGCGCACCGCCCGCCCCGCCGGGTTGGACAAGCCCTATGGCGCCACCCAGCGCGAGGGCTGGGATCTGTTCCCCGCCGCCGACCCGGCCGCCCCCTGCCTCGTCTTCATCCATGGCGGCTATTGGCAGCGCAACGCGCGGGAGGGGTTTTCCTGCATCGTGGAGGGGGCGCTGGCCAAGGGCTGGTCGGCCGCCCTGCCCGGCTATGCCATCGCCCCGGATGCGAGCCTGACCGAGATCACCGCCCAACTCCGCAGCGCGATGGACTGGCTCCAGGCCCATGGCGCCGCGAACGGCATCGCCGGGCCGGTGATCGTCTCCGGCTGGTCGGCGGGCGGGCATCTGGCGGCGATGATGGCCGATCATCCGCTGGTGCGCGGGGTGCTGGCGATATCCGGCGTCTTCGATCTGGCGCCGATCCAGGGCACGGCGTTGAACGACGCGCTGTCGCTGACCCAGGCCGAATTGCTGGCGCTGTCGCCCCAGAAACTGCCGCTCAGCGCGACGCCGATCGCCGTCGCCTATGGCGGCGCCGAACTGCCCGAGTTGCAGCGCCAGTCCCGCGAATTCCACGCCCTGCGCGCCGCGGCCGGGGCGCCCGGCCCGCTGCTGCCGGTGCCGGGAGCGGACCACTTCACCATCCTGGCCGAATTGCGCGCGCCCGGCGGCAGCCTGCTGGCTGCCGCCGAGGCGCTGCTGCATGGCTGAGGACGCCGAGCTTCGCACCGATGTGCTGGTCATCGGCGCCGGCGGCGCGGGGCTTTATGCGGCCATCGAGGCCGCGCGCCAGGGGGCGCAGGTGCTGCTGCTGGACCGTTCGCTGATCGGGCGGGGTGGCGCCACGGTGATGGCGCAGATGACCGTGGCCGTGGCGCTGGGGACCGAGCAGCCGGACGATCCGGCCTTCCATCTGCGCGACACCCTTGCCGCCGGGCGCGGGCTCTGCGACCCGGCGCTGGCCCGCCTGCTCTGCGAGGAGGGCGTCGAGGTCATCCAGGAAATGGACGCCTGGAAGACCGGCTGGGCCCGGCATGCGGATGGCCGCATCCGCCAGGCGCATGCGCCGGGGCATGACCGGCCGCGCTGCGTCTATGTCGATTTCCTCAGCACCGGCCCCGCCGTCTCCCGCACCCTGCGCACCCAGGCGCAGCGCCAAGGCGGCATCCGCCGCATGGGCGAGATGCTGGTGACCGACCTCGTGCTGGCCGATGGCCGGGTGCAGGGCGCGGTGGCACTCGACCTCGCGCATGGGCGCGCCGTGCGGATCGCCGCGGGTGCGACCATCATCGCGACCGGCGGGCTGACCCGGCTGTATCGGCGCAACAGCGCCTCGGCCAATATGGCGGGCGATGGCTATGCGCTGGCGCTGCGCGCCGGGGCCACGCTGATCGACATGGAATTCGTGCAGTTCTTCCCAATCGGCCATCTGGCGCCGCGGCTGATCGGGATGGACCCGATCATGTGGGACCCCTTCCGCTACAAGCTTGGCGGCCGGCTGCTGAACAGCGAGCGAGAGGAATTCACCGACCGCTACGGCGCACCGCCCGAGGGCGGGCGCTATGTCGTGACCCGCGACCTCGCGACCTATGCCATCACCAAGGAGGTCGCGGCCGGGCGCGGTTCGCCGGCCGGCGGTGCCTGGCTGAGTTTTGAGCATGTGCCGGAGGCCGAGCTACGTGCCAATTTCGGCCCGGTGATCGACAGGCTGGCGGCCAATGGCATCGACCTGACCAAGACCGCGATCGAGGTCGCGCCCATCGCGCATTACCACATGGGCGGCATCCGCGTGGACACGCGCATGGCGACCGACCTGCCCGGGCTGTTCGCGGCCGGGGAGGCGGTGGGTGGGGCCAATGGCGCCAACCGCCTCTCGGGCAATGCCATCACCGAGGCGCTGGCCTTCGGCCGCGTCGCGGGCCGGCAGGCGTCGGCCTTGGCGAAGCAGGAGGGCATCGCCTGGACCGATCCCCGGGCGCGCGAGGCGCTGGCGCTGGCCGGGCGCGCCGGGGCCGTCCGCCCAGGCTTCAACCCCGCGGCGATGTTCGCCGCCCTTCAGGCGACAATGGCCGAGGAGGTCGGCGCCTTCCGCACCGCCACGGGCCTTGCCCGCGCCGCGACGCGGATCGCCGCTCTGGCCGCCGAGCTGGGTGAGGCCCCGCCCGGCGCGCCGCTGCCGCATGATCTGGCGCGGGCCGATTGGTTCGACCTGCGTGCCGGCCTGCTGGTCGCGCGGGCCGTGGTGCTGGCCGCCACCGCCCGCACCGAAAGCCGCGGCGCGCATCAGCGCGAGGATCATCCCGGCCTGGATGCCGCCTGGACCAGCAACCAGACCGTGACCTTGGCCGGCGGACGCCTCGCCCTCGGCCAGCAACCCGTGGCAGCGGCGGCATGAGCATCGCGATCCTTTCCATCCATCGTGGCGGCCCGGGCGAGGCGCCGCGGCGCGATGTGTTCGAGGTGCCCTTCGAGGCGGGCCAGTCCGTGCTCGACGGGCTGCGCTGGGTGCGGGAGCATACCGACCCGGGGCTTGCGATGCGCTACGCCTGCCTGAATGCGAATGCCTGCAAGGAATGCATGATGCGGCTGGATGGCGCCGTGATCTATGCCTGCACGGCGCGGCTGGAGGCACGCGAAATGCGGCTGGACCCGCTGCCCAACAAGCCGCTGCTGCGCGACCTGGTCACCGCCATCGCGCCGCCGGATGAGCGGCCGCCGGACGCCGCCTAGCGAACCTTCGGCGGCGGATCGCCAACCATGCCGTGGCGGGTCACCAGCTCCCGCAACACCCGCAGGAACGGCCCGCGGCGCCGTTCGGGCAGCGGCTCCACCAGCCGGCTATGGGCGCGGTCCACGCAGGCCTGCATGGCGGTGAAGACCTCGATGCCATGGGTGGTCAGGAAGAGCATCTTGGCGCGGCGGTCCTGCCCGCGTTCGGTCCGCAGCAATCCGGCGGCTTCCAGGCGGCGCACCACATCGGCGGTGGTGAAGCGGTCCAGCCGCAGCCCGATCGCGGCCGCGCCCTGCTCCAGGCCCGGCGCGCCCGCCAGCAGGGTCAACAGGCTGTACTGCACCGGCGTCACCCCGAAGCCGGCGCATTCTTCCTGGAACATCGCCGAATGCACCTGGTGCAGTCGCCGGATCAGCACGCCCGGCCGCTCCATCAGCGCCGCCCCCGGATCGGAAGGGCGCGGTCCGATACCCTGCGGCGTGGCGGCCGGCGATGTTGGGCGACGTGTCATGCGCGGGGCTGCTCCTGACGATGGCCACCAGGATGGTCTTCGTCAGGGCCGTTTAGGCCGCGGGGGCGGCGCGGGGCAATTCCCCGCCCGCGGGTTCAGTCCGGGCGAATGTTGTGCGCGCGGATGATGCCACCCCAGCGGGCGCGATCCGTGCCGATCTGGCGCAGGAAATCCTCCCGCGAGCCACCCAGGCGCTGCAGCCCGTTCTCATCGAAGCGACGCTGCACATCGGGGGCGGCCAAAGCGCGGTTCAGCTCGGTATTCCAGCGCGCCACCAGCTCAGGCGGGGTCTGGCCGGGCAGCACCACGCCGAACCAGTTGGGGATGACGAAATCGGGCAGCCCGTCCTTGGCGATCACCGGCAGCTCCGGCAACAGCGGCGAGGCGGATGCCGCGCCATAGGCGAGCGCGCGCAGGCCGCCACCCCGGATCTGCCCCATGAATTCCGGCATGTTGCCGAACATCACATCGACGCGGCCGGCGGTGATGTCGATGATCGCCGGCGCCCCGCCGCGATAGGGGATCTGGGTGATCTGTGACCCGGTCAGCGAGGCGAAGAGCACGCAGGACAGTTGTTGGCTGGACCCCGCGCCCACCGTGGCGCAGGTCGTGGGGCGGGCGGCATTCTTGCCGGCCTGCGCCAGATCGCGCCAGGAGGTGATCTCCGAGTTCGGGCCGGTGACGAGGACGTTGTAGACCGAAGCCACGGGCACAACCGGGATCACATCGGTTTCCACATTATAAGGCACCGCCTGCATCTGCGGCGTGATGGTCATGATGCCCATCGAGGCCAGCAGGATCGTGTAGCCATCGGGCGCGGCGCGAACCAGCTCCTGCGTCGCGATCACGCCGCCGCCGCCGGTGCGGGTATCGACCACCACATTCTGGCCGAGCTGTTGCGAGAGCTGATCGGCAAGGATGCGCCCGATCAGATCCGAGGTGCCGCCCGGCGAGAACGGGTTGAGGAAGCGGATGGAACGGTTTGGAAACGCCGGGTCGGCGGCATTGGCCGAGGTTGCGAACAAGGTGCCCGCCGCGAAGAGCACGGCTGCGACCCGCCTGTGGAATTGTGTCATGAATGCCTCCTCTCTGGTGATGCGCCGCCCTCTGTCGGGGCGATCGCCGTGAACTCAGATGTAGCCGGGGCCCTCGATCGCGGGATGGGCGAAGAGCCAGTCGTCATCGACCTCCACGCCGATGCCGGGGGTCTCGTTGGGGCGAACGCAGCCATCGGCGCCGATGCGCCAGGGCTCGCTGACCAGCGCGTCGCGGAACAGGTTTTTCCGCGAGACATCCGCTTCGAAATAGCCGGGGTTGTCGATGGCGCAAAGGAAGTGGATCGTTGCCGCCTGGTTCAGCCCGGTCATGGAACTATGCGGGTGGATCGCGATCTTGTAGGCTGAGGCGATGGCGGCGATCCGCAGCGCCTCGGTCAGCCCACCGCATTTGGACAGGTCCGGCTGCCAGATCCCGATGGCGCCATCATCCAGCAGCGGCGCGAATTCGAACCGGGTGAAATGATTCTCGCCCACCGCGAGCGGGGTGCGGCCATAGCTCCGCGCCTGGGCATAGGCGCGGCGATCATGCGGGGGGAAGGGTTCCTCCAGCCAGCCCATGCCGAGCTCGTCCATGACCGGCATGACCCGGCGCACATCCTCCAGCCGATAGGCGGTGTTGGCGTCCGCCAACAGGTCGATGTCCTCGCCGAAGGCCTGGCGCACCGCCCGCATCCGCGCGATGTCGTTGGCCACGGTATCGCCGATCCGCAGCTTCACGGCGCGATAGCCGGCCTCGATATGCGGGCGGGCTTCGGCGACCAGCTCGTCGGGCGGCTGGTAGCCGAGCGCGACACCGCCGGCATAGGCCGGCACCGGCTTCGACGCGCCACCGAGCAGCCGGTACAGCGGCATCCCCGCGGCCTTGGCGCGAATGTCCCACAGCGCCATGTCGAGCCCCGACATCGCCAGCGCGCAGCCCGCACCCATGCCGTGGCTGGCCAACTGACCACGATAGATCTTGTGCCAGACACCAACCGTGTCGGTTGCCTCCATGCCCAGCACCAGCCGCTTCAGCGTGGTCTGCAACAAGGCCGCGACGGCGGTATGGGCGCGGCCATGGTGGCTCTCGCCCCAGCCGATCAGCCCGTCGTCGGTGGTCACCTTCACCACCACCGCATCGCGCTTCACCGCGCGGCCGACGCCGAGGGCGACGCTGCCGCCCTCCGGCACCGGGAAGGAGGTCGGGAAGGCCTCGATATTGGCGATCTTGGTCATGCGCCTGCTCCCGGCTTCTGAGCGTATCGGTCAAGGAAGGATTGGCGCACGGTGATGCCGAGGCCCGGGCGGTCGGGAATCTCGATGTGGCCGTCGAGGACAGGGAAATCCTCCTCGATCAGGTCGTGCAGCATCGGGTTGTGGCCGAGCGAGTATTCCAGGATGAAGCCCGCGCTTTGCGTCGCAGCCAAATGCATGCCGGCAGCGAAGGCCGGCGCGCCGGACCACAGATGCGGCGCGAGCCGCAGGTTGAAGGCCGAGGCCAGCGCCGAGATCCGCAAGCCCTCGGTGAGCCCGCCGGCGATGGCCAGATCCGGTTGCAGCACATCGGCGGCGCGCAGCTCCGCGATCTCCCGGAAATCATGCCGGGTGAATTCACTTTCCCCCGTGCTGATCGGCACGGTCGAGCAGCGTCGCACTTCCGCGAGGCCGTGCTTGTCGTCGGCGCTGACCGGCTCCTCGAACCAGAACAGGTCCTGGTCCTCGACCATGCGGCAGAAGGCGCGAGCCTCGGCCACCGTCCAGGTGCCATGCGCATCGGCCATCAGCTTGATGTCCGGGCCGAGCGTCTTGCGCGCGGCGCGCACCCGTGCGGCGGAGCGCGCGGGCGAGCCATCCATCACCCCCACGCGCATTTTTACCGCGCGGAACCCGGCCTTGTCGCAATAGCCTTGCAGCTGCGCGCCGATGTTGTCCGCATCCGCCCAGCCGCCCGAGGCATAGGCCGGCATCCGCTGCATCCTGCGCCCGCCCAGCAGCCGCCAGACCGGCACGCCGAGCGATTTGCCGAGGATGTCCCATAGCGCCACATCGACGCCGGCGATCGCCGAGATCGACAGGCCGCGCCGCCCGACCTGGGGCAGGCCATGGCCATTGGCAATCGCGAAGCCCTCACGCGGCGTGTTGTACATCACGTCCCAGAGCCGCGAGATGTCGCGCGGGTCCTGGCCGATCAGCAGCGGCGCGTAATCCTGGTTGATGATGGCCGCGAGGCCGGCGCAGGCGGCGGCGCTGCCGACCCCCGCCTTGGCCTCGCCCCAGCCGACCAGACCGGTGTCGCTATCCACCCGCACAATCACGGAATCGAAGGTGGTGACACGGCCGAAGTCGCTGGTGTGCTGGCGATCGAAGGGGATCGGCACGCGGCACCAGGTCGCGTGGATCTGCGAGATCTTCATGCCGAGACCAGCTCCGGGGTGCCCAGGGCGCGGCGCCGGTCGCGCGACGCTTCCCAGGCGGATGGGTTGACGAAGTTGCGCGGGCGCTCACCGCGCAGGATGCGGATGGTGTCCTCGGCGGCGCCGGTGCTCATCCGCACCACCGCCTCCCGGCTGAGCCCAGCGGCATGCGGGGTCAGCAGGACATTGGGCAGGGCGCGGAGCGGATGGTCGGCGGCCAGCGGCTGCTCGTCGTAGACGTCGAGCGCGGCACCACCGATGCGGCCCTCGCGCAGCGCCGCAAGCAGGGCCGTGCCCTCCACCACCGGCCCGCGCGCGAGATTCAGCAGCCAAGCGCCGGGGCGCATGCGCGCGATCCGCGCGGCCGAGGCGAGGCCGCGCGTCTCCGCCGTCAGCGGGCAGGCGAGCGCGATGTAGTCGCTCTCGGAAAAAATCGTGTCCAGATCGGCATAGGTGACGTCGGGCGGCATGGCGGCGCGGTCGCGGCGATGGCCGATGACGCGCATGCGGAAGCCATGCAGCGCGATCTCCGCGAGGCGGCGGCCCACCGCGCCGACGCCGATGATCCCGAGGGTACGGCCGCGCAATTCGCTGGCCGTCGCGGTGCGGCCGCGCGCGATATCCCAGCCCTTGGCGAGCAACTCGGCATACATGCCCTCGGCATGGCGCGCGATCGCCAGCATCTGGGCGATGGCGAATTCGGCCACGGAATCCGCGTTGGCGCCGGGCACATTGGCGACGAGGATGCCATGGGCGGTGCAATCCTCCACCGGGATCATGTCCACACCCACGCCCTGGCGCACGGCGGCGAGCAGGCGCGGCGCGCGGGCGGCCAGGTCATCCGGCAGCTTGCGCCGCACCACCACCGCATCGGCACGGGCCAGCAGCGCATCCAGGCCCGCGGCTCCCGGCAGCTCCACCGCATGCCCGGCGGCGCGCAACAGAGCCTCGCCGGCGGGATCGATCGGATCGGTCAGGGCGACCAGCATCCTCAGGCGACCTTGTATTGCGCGAGCACGGCGCGATCGACTTCGATGCCGAGCCCTGGACCATCGGGCACGCGCACGATGCCGCGGGTCTGCACGATCGGCTCCCGCGCCAGATGGTCGCGCAGCGGGTTCGGCGTCTGCTCGAATTCCAGCATCGGCGGCATTGGGCGGAAGGCCGGCGGCGTGTCGGGCAAGGCCGCCAGGAACTGCACCGTTGCGGCCAGTCCGATCGCGGAGCCCCAGGCATGCGGCACACATTCCACCCCATGCGCCGAAGCCATGGCGGCAATCTTGCGGCATTCGCTGATGCCGCCGGCGGCGCAGACATCGGGCTGCACGATATCCATCGCCTTGCGCGCGATCACGTCCCGAAAACCCCATCGGGTAAAATCATTCTCGCCACCGGCCACCGCCATATCCAGCGCCCGCGTCACCTCGACGTAGCCGTCGTGGTCCTCGGGGCTGATCGGCTCCTCGAACCACAACAGGTCCAGCGGCTCCATGGCACGGCCGAGGCGGATCGCCTGCGGCACGGTGAAGCAATGGTTCGCATCCACCGCGAGCTTCACATCGGGCCCGATCGCCTCACGCACCGCGGCGACGCGCTTGAGGTCGAGGCGCGGATCGCCAAGGCCGATCTTCATCTTGATCGCGGTGAAGCCTTGCGCGACGTATTTTTGCGCCTCCTCCACCGCTTCCTCGACCAGCCGGTCCATGTCGATGAAGTAGAGGCCGGTGGCATAGGCGGTGATCTCGGTGCGGTGCGCGCCGCCGATCAGCTTGTGGATCGGCTTGTTCACCGCGCGGCCGATGATGTCCCACAGCGCGATGTCGATGCCCGACAGCGCCGCGATGGTCATGCCGGTAAGGCCATAATCCTTGATGCGGTTGTAGAGATCCTCCCAGACCACCTCGACATCGAAGGGATCGCGGCCGATCACGCGGCTGCGATACTGCGTCTCGATGATCGCCTTGTTCACCACCGCCGGGCCGTAGCATTCGCCCCAGCCGGTGATCCCTTCATCGGTGGTGATCTCGACGATGCAGGAGGCGCGCGTGGTGTAGAGCCAGCCACGGGCCGAGGTGAAGGGCTGCTCCACCTTGGATTGCAGCACATGGCAGATGACGTCGGTGACCTTCATTTTTTGCTTTCCCCCCAACGCTCCGCAGGTTCAGTCCCCGCGTGATCGTCGCTTCAACAATTCCAGCCAGTAGCCTTCGACACTCTGCAGATGGCTGCCCATCGCCGCCTCGGCCGCATCCGGGTCGCCCGCCGCCACCGCGTCGCGCATGGCGACGTGCTGCTGATGCGAAAGGGGCGCGCGCATCCCATCGGCGAAGTACTGCCAACGCCGGTTCCGCGACATGAGGTAGAAGGCGTTGACCACGCGCAGGAAGACATGATTGCCCGTCGCCTCGACCATCGCGAGATGGAAGGCGGCGTCGTAATCGGCGAGGTTCTCGCCAAGCGCGACAAGCCACGCGCCCTCGGCGAGGATCGTGTCCAGGCGCTGGATGTCGTCGGTGTGGCGGCGGCTGGCGGCGAGGCGCACGCCCTGGATTTCCATGATCCGGCGCAGCTCGACGACCTCGCGCACCTCGGACTCGGCCAGTGGCACGCCAAGCTCGGCTTGCAGCACCATGGCCTCGATCGAGCCCTGGCGCTCCACCGATCGCAGATAGATGCCCGAGTTCGGGCGCCGCTCGACCATGCGCAGGGTTTCCAGCACCGCCAGCGCCTCGCGCACCGCGCCGCGGCCGACGCCGAAGCGTTCGGCCAGTTCACGCTCGGAGGGCAGGCGGTCGCCAGGTTCCAGCCGCCGATGGGCGATGAAGGGCAGCAGCCGGCCGATCAGATTGCCCCGCTCGTCGAGCGGGGCGGCGGGGGGCAGGCTGCGGCGGTCATCCGAACTGGTCATACCAAATTGGTACTACCAGACAGGGACAAGTGGCAAGGGCCTCCTCAGAGGCTGTTCAGCGGCACCTTGAGGAAGCGCTTGCCGCTGTCATCCGGGGGCGGCAGGGCGCCGGCGCGCATGTTGACCTGCAAGGACGGCAGGATCAGCCGCGGCATGGCCAGCGTCTTGTCGCGCGCCTCGCGCATCGCGACGAAGGCATCCTCGCTGATGCCATCCCTGACGTGGATGTTGTGCGCGCGCTGTTCGGCGACGGTGGTTTCCCAACGGATGTCCCGCCCGTTCGGCCCATAGTCGTGGCACATGAACAGCCGCGTCTTCGGCGGCAGGTCCAGCACGCGCCGGATCGAGCGGAACAGCGTGCGCGCGTCCCCACCCGGGAAATCTGCGCGCGCCGAGCCGCCATCGGGCATGAACAGCGTGTCGCCGACGAAGGCGGCATCCCCGATCACATGCGTCATGCAGGCGGGGGTATGGCCGGGGGTATGCATGGCCAAGGCCGGCATGGTGCCGATGCGGTAGGTATCGCCGTCCTTGAACAGCCGGTCGAACTGGCTGCCGTCGCGCTGGAACTCGGTGCCCTCGTTGAACACCTTGCCGAAGGTGTCCTGGACGATGGTGATGTTCTCGCCGATGCCGATCTTCCCGCCGAGCTTGCCCTGGATATAGGGCGCGGCGGAGAGATGGTCCGCGTGGACATGGGTTTCGATCAGCCATTCCAGCCGCAGCCCATGCGCCGTGATGTGCGCGATGATCGCGTCGGCCGATCCGTAGGAAATCCGGCCGGCCGCGTAGTCGATGTCCATCACCGAATCGATCACGGCGCAGGCCTCGGACGCGGGGTCCTTGACCACGTAGCTGACGGTGTTGGTGGGCGCGTCGAAGAAGGCGGTCACCTCGGGCTTCACCGAGAGGGCGAGGGTGTCGGTCATGCGAAGCCTCCTCTGTGTATGTCAGGCCCGGGAATTTGCGCTCCGGGGCAGACTCCGTTGATTGGCCAGCCAGCGGGCGCCGGCCATGCCGGCCAGCATCGCTGCCACAAAGATCGCCGCGGCGCCGCCGCCGGTGCCAAGGGCGGTGAGGGCCGGACCCGGGCAAAACCCCGCAAGCCCCCAGCCGATGCCAAAGATCGCCGGGCCGAGGATGATGCGCGAATCAATCTCCCGCGCCGTTGGCAGATGGAAGGCGGTGTCGAAGACCGGCCGCGCGCGCCGCAGCACCAGCCGGAAGCCGACGAAGGCCACCGCGATCGCGCCCGCCATGACGAAGGCGAGGCTGGCATCCCAGCCGCCGCTGGGGATCGCCGCGACATCCAGGAAGTTCAGCACCTTGGCCGGGTTGGACATGCCGGAGACGACAAGGCCGGTCCCAAACACCAGCCCGACCAGGAATTGCACCAGGATCACCATGGCGTATCTCACAACAAATGGCGGGTGACGAAGACGGTGGCGATGGCGGTCGTCATGAACACCAGCGTCGCCACCAGCGAACGCGGGGACAGCCGCGCCAGGCCACAGACGCCATGGCCCGAGGTGCAGCCATTGCCCCAGACCGAACCGAAGCCGACCAGAAGCCCCGCCACGACCAGCAACGCGGGGCCCGCCTCGATCACCTGGGCCGGGACGGTGCCGGTCAGCAGCATGATGGCGAGCGGTGCGGCGACCAGCCCAAGCACGAAGGCCAGGCGGCCACCAAACCCGTTATCACCATAGGGCGGCAGCAACCGCGAGGCGATGCCGCTGATCCCGGCGATGCGGCCCGTGGCGGCCATCAGCATCACGGCAGACAGGCCGATCAGCGCGCCGCCGAGCAGCGAGGCGAGCGGGGTGAAGGTGGTGAGGGCCATATCGGCGATCCCCTTCCGAGGAAATTGATATTTGCTTCATACATTCGCATATGCTAAAATGTCAAGATGAAATTGGATCTCATGGATACCCCTGTCGCAGCCCTTGAGGCGAAGGCCGAGGAGGCCGCGCGGATGCTGACCGCCATGGCGAACGCCAAGCGGTTGATGGTGCTGTGCCATTTGCTGGAAGGGGAGAAATCCGTCGGCCAGTTGGCGGAGCTTGTCGGCCTGGCCCCCGCCGCGCTGTCGCAGCATCTGGCCCGGATGCGGGATCTGCGGCTGGTCGAGACCCGGCGGGATGGCCAAACGATCTACTACCGCCTCAGCAGCGCCGAGGTGGAGGCGATGCTGGAGACGCTGTATCGCCTCTACTGCGCCCCGGCCGCCTGACGCGCCGGCCCCGGGGCGATATGGCCGAGCTGCTGGGAAATGGCCTGGCTCGCGGCGACGCAGCGGGCGCGGCAGTCGCGCAGCTTGGCCTCGGTCAGCCGCGCCGTCGGGCCGGTGATGCAGAAAGCGCCGGCGACACCGCCCTTGGCGTCATGGATCGAGGCCGCGGCCCCCGCGATGCCGATCTGCCACTCGTCGCGGGATTGCGAACTGCCCTCCGCCCGGATGCGGGCCAGATCCTCCCGCAACTGCGCCTGGGTCTGGATGCCGAAGGCGGTGCGGGGCGCGAATTCGGCGACGGCGGCCTCGATGAAGGCCTCGGGCTGGAAGGCCAGCAGCACTCGGCCGAAGGCAGAGTTGCAGATCGGCAGCCTGGTGCCGAGCGGTGAGAATATCTGGAGGGGGTGCAGCGAGTCGACCTTGTCGATGATCAGCACCTCCCGCTCCTGCACCACGCCCAGCATGGTGGTCTCGCCCGTCTCCAGTGCCGCGGCCTCCAGCAGCGGGCGGGCGACCTGGGGCAGGCTGAGGCCCCGCACCACGCCGATGCCCATTTCCCAGAGTTTCACCGACAGGGCGTAGCGGCCGCTGTCCTCCTCCTGGCAAGCGTAGCCCTGGCGCACCAGCGTATCGAGCAGCCGGTGGACGGTGCTCTTGTTGATCTGCAGGTCCCGCCCGAGCTGGCTGACCCCGACCGGCTTGCCGGCACGGGCCATCGCCTCGATGAGCTGGAGCGCCTTTTCGACCGTGACCGACATGCGCTCAGGCGGCCTGGATCTGGGACAGGCGGGGGTGGGGCATCAAGCGATCCTCGGACAGCGGCGTCATCGCCTGTTCCAAATATAGGCACGGCGTTGCAAATCAACCAGGATGGCAGCATGCTCCACCCCGCAGCACCAACAGGGCCGATGATGCCGCTCGATCCCACGGGGCTCATGGCCCTCTCTATTCCCACACGCAATGTGGCCTATGCCGATCGGGACAGCCTGCTCTACGCCCTGGCGGCGGGGATGGGCGCGGGGGGCGAGGCGGCGGATCTGCCGTTTGTCTGGGAGCGGGGCCAGGGGGAACAAAGCCAGCGCGTGCTGCCCAGCATGGCGACGATGCTCGCCTTCGACGACAGTTGGCTGGAGGCCGGGAAGATCGCCTTGCCGCAGGTGGTGCATGGCGCGCTCGACCTGCGCTTCTTCCACCCCCTCGCCCCTTCCGGCGCGGCGCTGGCGGAGACCGCCATCATCGGGCTGGATGACAAGGGCGCGGGGCGGGGCGGGCTGGTCTTCACCGAGACGCTGCTGCGCCAGGACGGGGCGGTGGCGGCCAGCGTGCTCTCCACCATGTTCGTGCGCGGCGCCGGCGGCTTCGGCGGTGCGGTGGGCCAGGGTGTGACGGCGGCCGGCGTGCCGGAGACCGCCCCCGATGCCCAATCCCGCGTCGCCACAGCGTTGAACCAGGCGCTGTTCTTTCGCCTGCTGGGCGATCGCAATCCGCTGCACGTCGATCCGCGCCTCGCCCGCGAGGTGGGGTTCGAGCGGCCGATCCTGCACGGCGCCTGCACCTTCGCCATCGCCTGCGCCGAGGTGCTGCGGCGCTTCTGCGGGCATGATCCGGCGCGGCTCACGCGCTTCGCCGCGCGCTTCGCGGGGCCGCTTTATCCGGGCGAGACCCTGGCCTTCAGCTTCTGGCGGGTCGCAGGTGGCATCGCCTTCCGCGCGGCCGCGGCGGAACGCGCCGCCCCCGTGCTGGACAATGGCTTCGCCGGTCTGGCCGCCGATGCCTGACGACAGGCGCCCCCTGCTCTTCACCCATTGGGGCGCCTACCGCGCCGAGGTGAAGGATGGCCGGTTGCAGGCCCTGGATGGGCTGGAAGGCGATCCCGACCCCTCCCCCATCGGCCGCTCCATCCCCGGGGCGCTCACCGACGATCTGCGCATCCGCCAGCCCATGGTGCGCGCCGGCTGGCTGGCGCATGGGCCGGCCAGCCGCGCGGCGCGGGGGCAGGAACCCTTCGTGCCGGTGTCGTGGGAAAAGGCCGAGGCGCTGGTGGCGGGGGAGATCCTTCGCGTCGCCGCGGCGCATGGCAATGGCGCCATCTTCGGCGGCTCCTATGGCTGGGCCAGCGCAGGGCGCTTCCATCACGCGCAGAGCCAGCTGCACCGCTTCCTGAACCTGGTCGGCGGCTACACCGCCTCGGTCACCACCCATAGCTATGCGGCGGCCGAGGTGCTGCTGCCGCATATCCTCGGCAGCCAGGACAGCCTGGTGGCGCGGCACACGCCCTGGCCGATCATCGAGCGCCATACCCGGCTGATGGTGATGTTCGGCGGCCTGCCGGTGAAGAACACGCAGATCTCGGCGGGCGGTGTCGGGCATCACACCATCGCGGAGTCGCTGCGGCGCTGCCGCGATGCCGGGACCGCATTCGTGAACATCAGCCCGATCCGCGAGGATACCGCCGCCGAGTTGGGTGCGACCTGGCTGCCGCTGCGGCCGAATACCGACACGGCGCTGATGCTGGCCCTGGCCCATACGCTCTGGGCCGAGGGGTTGCACGACACCGCCTTCCTGGACCGCTGCTGCACGGGCTTCGATCGCGTCCTGCCGTATCTGACCGGCGCGGCCGATGGCCAGCCCAAGGATGCCGATTGGGCCGCGGCGATCTGCGGGATCGAGGCCGAGACCATCCGCGCCTTGGCGCGCCGCATGGCCGCGACCCGTACCATGATCGCCGTCGCCTGGTCGCTGCAACGGGCGGATCATGGCGAGCAGCCGCTGTGGGCCGCGATCACCTTGGCCGCCATGCTGGGGCAGATCGGCCTGCCGGGCGGGGGCTTCGGCTTCGGCTATGGCGGCAGCAACCGCATCGGCAATACGCCGCATCCCTTCTCCTGGCCCGCGCTGCCGCAGGGCAGGAACCTGGTCCGGGACTACATCCCGGTCGCCCGCCTCGCCGACATGCTGCTGAACCCCGGTGGCGCCTATGCGTTCAACGGCGCGCGACGGCGCTACCCGGATATCCGCATGGTCTATTGGGCGGGCGGCAATCCCTTCCATCACCAGCAGGACCTCAACAAACTCGTCCGCGCCTGGCAACGGCCGGAGACGGTGGTGGTGCATGAGCCCTGGTGGAATGCCATGGCCCGGCACGCGGACATCGTGCTGCCCTGCACCACCTCGGCCGAGCGCAACGACCTCGGCATCGCCACGGGCGAGGCGCATCTCTTCGCCATGCGGCAATTGATCGAGCCCGTCGGGGAGGCGCGCAGTGATTTCGCCATCCTGTCCGGCATTGCCGCCACGCTTGGCCTCGGCGAGGCCTTCACCGGCGGGCGGGACGAGATGGGCTGGGTGCGGCACCTTTACGCCCTCGCCCGCCAGCGTGCCGCCTCACATGACCTGAACCTGCCGGATTTCGAGGCGTTCTGGACCGATGGCCATATCCGGCTGCCACCGCCGACGACGGAGAAGAACCTGTTCGAGGACTTCCGCGCCGCGCCGGAAACGGCACCTTTGCCCACGCCATCCGGCCGCATCGAACTCTTCTGCGATGCCATCGCGGGATTCGGCTATGCGGATTGCCCGGGCCATGCGGTTTGGCTGCCGCCGGCGGAATGGCTGGGCGCGGCAGAGGCAGCGCAATTCCCCTTGCACCTCATCTCCAACCAGCCACGCACGCGGCTGCACAGCCAATACGACAATGGCCGTGTCGCCCAGGAGTCGAAGGTGGCGGGGCGCGAGCCGGTCCTGCTGCATCCGGCCGATGCCGCGGCGCGCGGCATCACCGATGGCATGCTGGTGCGGGTCTTCAATACGCGCGGCGCCTGCCTCGCGGGCGCGGTGCTGAGCGATGCGATGATGCCCGGCGTCGTCCAGCTTGCGACCGGTGCCTGGTTCGACCCGGGGCCGGATGGGCTGGAGCTGCATGGCAACGCCAATGTTCTCACGCTGGACAAGGGCACCTCCTCCCTCGCGCAGGCACCCATTGCCCATTCGGCATTGGTCGAGGTCGAGGCCTTCATCGGTGAGGCGCCGCCCCTGCGCGTGATGACCCCGCCCGCGATCCTGGCGCCACGCCGGTGATGCGGCCGGCTCGCGTTTTCCCGTCAACAGCACAAGGTCCACGATGATCGATCAGAGCTACTGGGCATCCAAGCGCGTGCTCATCACCGCGGGGGCCGCCGGGATCGGGCTCGCCATCGCCAAATCCTTCCATGACCTCGGGGCCAAGGTCTGGGTCTGCGATATTTCCGAGGCGAGCCTCGCGACCGCGGCGACCGCCCTTCCCGGCATTGGCACCATGCGCTGCGACGTGTCCGATCCTGTGCAGGTCGATGCCTTCGTCGCCGCCGCGGTGGCGGCGATGGGCGGGCTCGACTTCGTCATCAACAATGCCGGCATCGCGGGGCCGGCCGCGCCGGTCGAGGATATCTCCACCGAGGACTGGCTGCGGACCCAGGCGATCAACGTCAACGGCCAGTTCTTCGTCGCCCGTGCCACGGTGCCGCATCTGAAGGCGAATGGCTGGGGCGTGATGGTCTGCATGGCCTCGGTCGCGGGCAAATACGCCTTCGCGCTGCGCTCGCCCTATTCCAGCAGCAAGGCGGCCGTGATCGCCTTCGCGCGCGGCCTGTCGGTCGAACTTGGCCCGCACAAGATCCGCGTGAATGCCATCGCGCCCGGCGTGGTGAACGGTGATCGCATTCGCCGCGTCTTCACCGACCGCGCCGCGACCAAGGGCATCACCTATGAGGAGATGGAGCAGATCGCGCTGCGCGCCGTCTCGCTCAAGACCGCCGTCGATCCGGAGGAGATCGCCGAGATGGTGCTCTACCTCTGCGCGCCCACCGGCCGCGCCATCACCGGCCAGGTGATGAGCATCTGCGGCGGCCTCGAATACACGGAGTGAAGATCATGGCTGCAAGCAACAAGATCATCATCAGCTGCGCCATCACCGGTGCCACCCATACGCCGACCATGTCGCCCTATCTGCCCGTAACGCCCTCCGCCATCATCGACCAGGCCGCCGAGGCGGCCGAGGCGGGTGCCGCCATCCTGCATCTGCACGCGCGCGACGCGGCGACCAGCCGCCCGACCGGCGACCTCGACACCTGGTTCCATATCCTGCGCAGCCTGAAGCAGCGCACCCCCGCCGTGCTGAACATGACGACCGGCGGCAGCACCTTCATGAGCATCGAGGACCGGCTCGCCGCTCCCCTCGCGGCAAAACCCGAGCTGTGTTCCTGCAACATGGGTTCGATGAACTTCGGCACCTACACCATGATCCCGAAATACAAGGGCAAGTGGAAGCACGATTGGGAGGAGGACTACCTCGAAGCCAGCCGCGGCGCCATCTTCCGCAACACCTTCGCCGATATCGAGGCCATCCTCGACAAGCTCGGCGCCAATGGCACGCGCTTCGAATTCGAATGCTACGATGTCGGCCACCTCTACAACCTCGCGCATATGATGGATCGCGGCTTGGTGAAGCTGCCGATGTTCGTGCAGCTGATCGTCGGCACGCTCGGCGGCATCGGCGCCGAGCCCGAGAACCTGGTCTTCATGAAGAAGACCGCCGACAAGCTCTTCGGGGACCAGTATCGCTGGTCGGTCCTGGCCGGGGGGCGCCACCAGCTCAACATGGGCACCATGGCCGCGACCATGGGTGGCAATGTGCGCGTTGGCATGGAAGACAGCCTCTACGCCGGCAAGGGCAAGATGGCGACCAGCAATGCCGAGCAGGTGCGGTTGATCCGCGAGATCCTGGAGCGCCTGTCACTGGAGATCGCGACGCCGGATGAGGCGCGGGAGATGCTGGGGCTGAAGGGCGGCGACCAGACCGCCTTCTGACGCGACGGCTCAGCCGGCCTTGGCCCATTCGGCCAGATGCAGGCTGCGCCAGTCGATCTTGTTGCTGCCCGAACGCGGCAGGCTGTCGACGAATTCCACGAGGCGCGGCACCTTGTAGGCGGCCATCACGCCCCGCGCCCATTCGATGAGCGCGGGCGCCTCCAATGTGGCCCCGGGGCGCAGCACGACAAAGACCTTCACCGTCTCACCACGATACGGATCGGGTGCGGCGATGACGCAGCATTCGCGGATGGCGGGGTGGTGGTAGAGCGTCGCCTCACATTCCGCCGGCCAGACTTTGAAGCCGCTGACGCTGATCATCCGCTTCAGCCGGTCGGAGATGTAGAAATACCCCTCCTCATCCACCCGCCCCAGATCGCCTGTCCGCAGGAAACGCAGCCCATCGCGTTCGAGGAACACCTCCGCATCGGCATCGGGGCGGTTCCAATAGCCGCGCATGAGCTGCGGGCCGGCGATGATGATCTCGCCGAGTTCACCGACCGGGACCTCATCCAGCGTTTCGGGATCGATGATGCGCGAGACCGTGTCCTGGATCGGGATGCCCAGGCATTGCGGCTTGGGGCGATCCGGCGGGTTGAGATGCGTCGCCGCGATGGTCTCGCTCAAGCCATAGCCTTCGACGAAGCGCAGGCCCCATCGGCGATCCAACTCCGCCGCCACGGCCACCGGCATGGTCGATCCCCCGCCGGTCAGGATACGGAGCTTCGCAAACGCACGTTCATCGAAACCCGGTGCCGCCAGCACATCCACGACCATGGTGGGCGCAGCACTCCAGAGCGTCACCCCGTAGCGCGTGAACAAAGGCGAGATCAGATCTCGATCCCATCGCGCCATGATGACAACCGTCGCGCCCGACACCACGCAGCCATTCAGCGACACCTGCATGCCGGCGACGTGGAACATCGGCATGAAGCCGGTGACCACGGTGTCGTCATCGTAACCATACCACGCTGCCTGGGCGAGGGCGGTGAAGAGCGTGCTCGCATGGGTATGCGCGCAGGCCTTGGGCTTGCCAGTCGTGCCGGACGTATAGGGCATAACGCAAAGATCATCGTGCCCCGCCATATCCGGCAATGGTGCCATCGTCTCGGCAAGCGCTGTCGGCCAGGCGATCGCGCCCTCGGGCAATGCGGCGGGCAGCACGGATTCGGCCATCACCGGCGGCAGATGGAACGGCGAGGGATCGGGCACTTCGTCGGCATAGGCGGCAACGATGACATGGGCGAGCGGTGCCGGCATCAAACCGGCAAACCGGCTCAGGACTTCGCCCCCCACCAGCGCCACCCGCGCGCCGCTATCCTCGCAGAGATAGGCCAGCTCCGGCGCCATGTTCATCGGGTTCACCGGCACCACCACCGCCCCGGCCCGTAGGATGGCGTGGTAGCCGATGGCGAAATGCGGCGAGTTCTGCATGTCCAGCAGCACCCGGTCCCCCCTCCGCACCCCGCAGCGATGCTGCAGGAAAGCCGCGAGCCGTTCCACCCGCGCCAGCATCTCGGCGAAGGTGATCTCGGCGCCATAGAAGACGAGGGCGATATGATCGGGTCGTCGCGCGGCGGAACGGCGCAGCGCCTCACCCAGGCTGCGGGGCATGGTGCCGATGCTGCGGGGCACGCCCTTGGGCCAGAACGGCGATTGCTCTGTCATGCCCGTGTTCCGAATAGAGAAACGCAGTTTCAACCGAACAGCGTCAGCCTGTCCAGCGCGGCGGCCGCTTTTCGGTGAAGGCGCGGGGACCTTCCACACGATTGGGCGAGGCACGCATCCGGGCATAGGCCGGCATGTCACCGCCCCGCATCGTCGCGTAGGCGTCCCGCACCGAAAGATGTGACGTGCGCTGGACAATCTCCATCGTCGCCGCAACGGCGGTGGGCGCCGCGGCACGAATCATCCGGGCCAGGTCAAGCGCCGCCGCCATCACCTCCGGCGCGGGAACCAGGCGGTTGATGAGGCCATGGCGATGCAGATCCTCCGCGCTGGCGAAACGGCCGGTGAGCAGCAGATCCATCGCCAGGGCCGGTGGCAGGCGGCGTGGGGCACGGATGACGCCGCCCCCTTCCGCGACGAGGCCGTGCCGTACCTCGGGCAAGGCAAAGCGCGCCTCGGTGCTTGCCACAACGAGATCGCAGGCCAGAACAAGTTCGAAGCCGCCACCTGCCGCGATGCCATTCACGGCGGCGATGACCGGCTTCACCAGGCTCCACCGCTCCGTCAGCCCCATGTATCCGCCGCTGCCAAAGCCGTCCTCGTCGCCGTGCCCGGCGGCGACCTCCTTCAGATCCCACCCGGCGGAAAAGAAGCGCTCACCGCCCCCGGTCACAATGCAGACACGCAAGGCGTCGTCAGCCTCAAAGCGACTGAAGGCGGCATCCAGCCCTTCGCTCATTGCCTGGTCGATGGCATTGGCCGGCGGGCGGTCCATGGTGATGACGAGGATGTCGTCCTCGACGACCTCGACCCCGATCATGCGGGAAGGGGATCGAACGCCCAGGCCTTGCAGACAATCTTCCAGCCATCGGCGAACTTGACCAGCAGCAGGTCGTCGACAAAGCGGTTGGGTGCGAGCGCATCCCTGACGCGGACATGCGCGGTGCTCGGGCTTGCGATTGCAACGCTCAGCACCTCATCGATGCGCGGATCGTTGCGGCTGGCAGGCGCGGGCCGGCCGGAGACGCGGATCATGTAGCTGTCCAGATCGACGGCATCGGTCGCACCGCCCTCGCTGGTGAACAGCTGCGCCTGCGGATGGAACACCGCGCGAAAGCCCTCCACGCTGCCATCATACAATGCGTCGAAATAGCCCTGCACCGTGGCCAGGACAGCCGCCTTGACATCATGCTCGATCACTTGGCGCTCTCCATCATCCGGTTGTGTTCACGGTCGGCAAGGTCGAGGCTCCTGTCCAGAATGTCGAGCAAGGTTTCCGACTGCGCCTCGGAGATAATCAAAGGCGGCGCCAGGAACAACGAGACCTGTTCGCCGCTGGTGCCGATCACGGCCCCTGCCTCCAGCGCGAGCGCCGCGACGCGGGAGGCGATAGGCGCCTCGGCGGTATCCGCCAGCCAGCCGCGCCAATCGGGGCCGTGCAGTTCGATCGTCCAATGCAGCCCCTGCCCGGCAACGCGACAGACGCTGGGATGGCGCCGCGCGATCTCTTCCAGACGCCGGGCGTAAAGCACTTCCAATCCGCGCACCCGCTCCAGCAAGGCTTCCTCGTGCAGGATGCGCAGATAGGCGCTGACCGCCGCCATGGTCATGGGGTGGCCGCGCAGCGTGCCATAGTTCTGCCAGCTCGTGCCTTCGAGCCTTGCCACCAGATCCTTCGAGAGCAGCACGGCGGCGACGGCCACGGCACCCCCACCCAGCCCCTTGCCCATGGTCACGATATCTGGCCGGCTCTGCCCGCCCTGGAAGGCGAAGGGACGCCCGGAGCGGCCAAGTCCGGTCACCACCTCATCGGCGATCCAGAACGCGCCCTGTGCCCGCGCCATGGCCGCGACAGCATCCTGGTAGGCGCCATCATGGTAGAACCCGCCCTGGGTATAATCGAGGATGACGGCTGCCGAGCCGGCCAGCATCGCCGGCACGCCCGCAAGCCGTTCAGCCAGCGGCGTCACCGGACCGGGCGGGCTCAGATACAACGCGCCCTCTGGCGCCGGCAGTACATGCACGGGCGCGCAGGGAAACGGGCGCCTGGTGCCGCCATTGGGTGCCGCGAGGCCGCCATGCCATTGCGGCTGCACCGTCACGTCCCGCGACAGGCCGACAAGGCCGTGGTAGGCCCGCTCGCGCGTCGCGATCGCGTGCCGGCCCGTCAGCGCCTGGGACAGCGAAAGCGCGATGTCATTCGCCTCGCTCCCACTCAGGCAGAAGCGAACGGCGCCGGCCCAGCTTTCCTCGCCTTGCAAGCCGTAGTCGAAGAAGTCCTCCGCGGCCTGGTCACGGCCAAGCCAGCTCCAGCCCTCGCTGACCACCGGCACGCCGGCGGCCTCACGCAAGGCTTCGACCATACGCGGATGGGCATGACCGAGCGGCCCGCCGGTGTTGCTGCCATCGAGCACACGGCGGCCGTCCTGCAGATGGAAATACACGCCCTGCCCGCCCACCACGCGGGGCGCTTCCGTGCCGGCGTTCAACCCAGTCCGCAGCAGCCTGCCCATCACGCGCCCCTTTACGATCGAAGTACCGAGGCTAGGGTCCGAATCCGCGGGACGACAGCGCCAGTTGCGACGCAAAGCGATGAGCCAGAGGCGGCGTCACGCACGAAGCTTCGCTGCTACGGCAGCAAGACGCGGCATCGCCTCGGCCTCTTGCAACCGGCCATAGCCGATCACGAGGCCCTGCCGGTCAGGCGTTCCGAGATAGCATTGCGACAAGGGCTGGATGAAATTTCCGGCCTGCCGACTGCGCTCTGACGCTTCCCGATCGCTCATGCGTGCGGCCATAGCCGGGGTGAACAGCGCGGTCAGATGCAAGCCCGCGGCCGTGGGCGCCACCTCGAGATCATCGGGCATCAATGTCCGCACAGCATGCAGCACCGCCTGCTGCCGCTCGGCATAGAGCTTCCGCATCCGACGCAGGTAGCGCAGCAAATGGCCCTGGCGCAGGAATTCCGCCAGGGCCGGTTGCGCCGTTCCGGCCGAGTGCACATCGATCCGGGCGCGACCTTGCCCGAAGGCTTCGACAAATCGACGGCTGGCGACGAGATATCCCAGGCGCAGACTCGGCATCATGACCTTGGAGAAGGTGCCGAGGTAGATGACGCGGCCCATGCGGTCGAGCGATTTCAGCGACGCCGCCATGCTGTCGCGGTGACGGAACTCGGAGTTGTAGTCATCCTCGATCACCCAACTTCCCTGGCTGCCGGCCCACTCAAGCAGTTCCAGCCGCCGCTCCAGCCCCATCACGACGCCGAGTGGGAATTGGTGCGATGGTGTCACCACGGCGAGCTTGGCACGCGGCGCCCGACGAATGCCCTCGGCGACGATCATCCCCTTCTCATCGACCGGAACCGGCACCAGCTTCGCGCCCGCAGCCTTGAGACTCCAGCGCGCCTCAATGAAGCCCGGCTCCTCCACCCAGACCTCATCGCCAGGATCGAGCAGCATGCGACAGCAGAGGTCGAGCGCCCCCGAGCTGGCGGGGGTGATGACAACTTCTTCCGGCCGGCAGAGCAGGCCGCGCACGGCGCCGAGGAACTCCGCCGTCGCCTCGCGCAACGGATGCCAGCCGAGCGGCGACATGTCGATGCAGGCGGAGCGCAGCGGGTTGTGCCATGCCTGCCGCAGCAATCGCGCCCAGATATCAAAAGGAAAGTTGCTGATATCCGGCGTGCCGGTGCTGAAGGCAGATCCGGTCTCGAAGACATACTCCGTGCGCAGCAGCGAGGTCCAGCGATCGGACAGGAAGCCGTCCGGCGCATCCGCCTCGGGCATCGGTGCCGCGGCCCCCGGCGCCAAAGCGATATCCGCAACCCGCACCCCGCCGCGCGGAACGGAGACCAGGTAGCCCTCGGCGTAAAGCAGGTCGCAGGCGGCCAATACGATGGCACGCGAACAGCCGAGCTCTGAGGCGATGTCCCGCGAACCGAGCAGCCGCGTGCCCGCCGGCAGACGGCCATCGAGGATGCGCTGGCGCAGATGCGCCGCGAGTTGCTGGTAGAGCGGCAATTCCGCGCGGCGATCCAGATGCATCCCGGCCATCGACATGCGCCGGCCCGCCATCACACCCCCCGCCTCCATCAGCGGGGGAGTCTGCCTATCCCCGGTCGGGAACGCCATAGCCGCCGCCGCCGCAGGCTTCCAGCGTCACCAGATCATCCTGTTGCAGCAGCATGTTGGCCTTGCCCGAAAGGATTTCCACCACACCGTTCCGCTCCAGCGTGATGCGGAAGGGCAGCCCGGGCTTGCCCCCCTGCAGCCCAAAGGGCGGGATGATGTTGCGCTCGACACAGGTGGTCAGCCACATCGAAGGCGCCAACACGCGATAGCGGCGCACCACGCCGTCCCCACCCCTGTGCCGCCCGGCGCCGCCGGCACCGCGGCGGATGGATTGTTCCTCAATACGGATTGCGTAATTGGCCTCGATCATCTCCGCCGGGGTATTGGAGGTATTGGTCAGATGCACGCGCGTCGCGGGAACGCCGTCGCGATCGTGGCGGGCGCCCTCGCCGCCGCCATGGACCTCATACAGCATGCGCCAGGGCAGCCCTTGCCGTGGCTCGGCGAAGGCGAGCAGCCCGGAGGTCGTCGGCCCGCCGGCGGAGAGCCGTTCGGGGATCACATTCTCCATGGCGCGGAATATCGCATCCACGATCCGCATGGAGGTTTCATGATTGCCGGCGGCGACGGCGGCATCCCAGCCGGGCTCCAGGATCGAGCCAGGCCGGGTGATGATGGTGAGTGGCCGCAGCGCGCCGGCATTCTGCTGCATCTCACGCCCGCTGATGATCCGCGCGGAATAGGCGACGGCGGAGCGCGCGATGAAGGGCGTCATGTTGCAAAAATTCGCGACACGATCCGACGACCCGGAAAGGTCAAACAGCGCCTCATCGCCCTTGATCTCGATGCGGACATGGATCCGCGCCGGGGCGCCATCCGGGCCGCCATCGTCGAGGAAATCCTCGCCCTCATAGGTGCCATCGGGCAGATCGAGGATCGCGGCCCGCATCTCGGCCTCCGACAGATCATGCAGGCGCACCATGGCATCGAGGAAGGTCTGCGTGCCATGCTGCGCGCAAAGCTCGTGGATGCGCCGTTCGGCCGCATGGGTGGCGGCGATCTGCGCCAGCAGGTCGCCCTCACAGGCGACCGGGTCGCGTACATTGTGCAGGATGAAATCCAGCACCGGACGATTGATCCCGGCGGCGCTGGCGATCGGCATCGGCGGTATCCGAATCGCCTCCTGGAAGGTATCGAAGGCCTTGGCGAAATAGCTGCCGGGCCAGGTGCCGCCGACATCGGGCCAATGCGCAAGGCTGAGCGCGAAGGCCACGATCTTGCCATCCACGAAGACCGGCCGCGCCACTTTCACATCATTGAGGTGGTTCCCACCCAGCGCGCCAAGATTGTAGATCAGCGCATCACCTTCGCGCATACCCTCGGCCGGGCAGACCTTCAGCAACTCCTTCACCGTATAGGCCATGGCGCCAAGGTGGATCGGGATGTCGCGCCCTTGCCCGACCAGCCCGCCCTCGGCGTCGGTGACGGCCGAGGAGAGGTCCCCCGCCTCGCGCAGCAGCGGCGACCGCGCCGAGCGCGTCATCACCAGGCTCATCTCCTCCGCCGCGGCGGAAAGCCCGTGGCGAATGACCTCGACGACGAAGGGATCGAGCGTGCTCATGCCGCACTCCTGGTCAGGAAGAGGTTTCCGGCCGTGTCGCCTCGTGCCTGCCACCCGGGCGGCACGATGACGGTGGACCAGGCGTCCTCGATGATGGCCGGTCCTTGCACGATGCCGATGAGCGTCTCGCGCGGCAGGATCGCGGTGGCGACGCTGCCCACATCTGGAAAGACGCAATCCCGCGACCGCGGCGGCCGCGGTGGGCGACCGACATCGGGCCGCGCCAGCGCCGTGGTCGAGGCCTTGCGCGCCTGCACCCGCAGCGCCTCGATCACGCAGGGTTCGGAGGTGGCATAGCCAAAAAGTTCGCGATGGCGGCGGTGGAATTCCGCTTCCAGCCCCGCGGGGTCCAACGGAATGGCGAAGGGCACCGGCAGGGAGTCGCTCTGTGCCGCGTAGCGCATCAAGGCGATGTGCTCCATTTCAATGCCCGCAGCCTCGACGCCATTGGCGATCAGCGGGCTGGTCGCCTCGCTTGCCATCTCCGCAACGCGGGTCGCGAAGCCAGCCAGTTCCAGACCATCGAGCGCCAGGCGCACCGTGCGCTGTTGCAGGAAGCTGAAATCGGCGGTGAGGCAACCGAGCGCCGAGAAGGCGCTGGAGGCCGCCGGCACGATGACCTCGGTCAACCCATACATTTCGGCCAAGCCGGCCGCATGCATCGGCCCGCCGCCACCAAAGGCGAGCAACGCGCAGTCGCGCCCATCGACGCCACGTTCCACCGTCACGCGGCGCAGCGCGCGCGCCATCGCGGCATTGGCAACGCGGATGATGCCGAGCGCGGTTTCGGTAAGCCCAAGCTTGAGCTCCGCCGCGATCGGCGCAATGACGGCGCGGGCCGCATCGACGTCGAGGCTGATGGTGTCACCCAACTTCGCATCCGGGTCGAGGTAACCAAGCACGGCATTCGCATCGGTGATGGTCGGCGCCAGGCCGCCACGGCCGTAGCAGGCGGGGCCAGGTTCCGATCCCGCGCTCTCCGGGCCGACGCTCAACCCTCCGGGCCCGAGCTTCACGATGGAACCGCCGCCGGCACCGATGGAATGCACCGCCAACATCGGCTGGCGCAGCGGCCGGCCGCCGATCATGCGCGTATCGGTCATCTCCGCGACGCCATCGACGATCAGGCAGACATCCGTGGTGGTGCCGCCCATGTCGAAGGTCAGCACCCGTGGCCGGCCAAGATCGCGCGCGAGGCGCGCCGAGGCCGATACCCCCGCCGCCGGGCCGGACGCCGCCATGACCAACGGCCGCAGCTTCACCGCCGGCACCGGCACCATCGCCCCCGCCGAGTGGAACACCTGCAAGCCCGCCCCGATCGGCAGCTTCTCCTCCAACTCGGTCAGGTACTCGACCGCGATCGGCATCGCCGCGGCATTGAAGGCGGTGGAGGATGTGCGTTCGTATTCGCGCGCTTCCGGGTTGATCTCGTGGGAGACGCAGACATGCGGCACCACGTCGCGCAGGCGCTCAGCCAGCAGCTTTTCATGCACCGGATTCGCGTAGGAATGCAGGAGGGAAATGGCGACGCTCTGGGCGCCGCTCGCGCGCAGCCAGACCAGCAGGCGCTGGATCTCCGCCTCCTCCAGCGGCTTGAGCACGGCGCCGGTGTGGTCCAGCCGCTCCTGCACGCCGAAGCACAAGGCGGCGGGCACCAGCGGCGGCGCTTTCGGCGGCAGGTCGAGGCGATACAGCTCCTGGCGGCGATAGCGGCCGATCTCCAGAACATCCTCGAAGCCCGCGGTCGCGACCAGCGCAACCTTTGGCAGCCGGCCTTCAACCAAGGCATTGGTGATGCGCGTGGTGCCATGCACGAAGCGGCGCACATCCGCCTGCCCCAGCCCCACTGCCGCCAAGGCTTCCAGCATCGCGCGCACCGGCGCATCGGGGCGCGAGGGCACCTTGGCGATGCGGGTCTCGTCGCTGCCGGGGCGCACGGCGATGATGTCGGTGAAGGTGCCGCCGATATCGGTGCCGATATCCCAGATCCGCTGCTGCACGCGACTCGTCTCCATCAGAACGCCATCCCGCGAAGGCCAGGCCAACGCGGGGTGGTTCGGGGTTGCCTCAGCCGACAAGCGCAGCCTCGGGATCGAAATGCGGAATGGCTGCCAGCAATTCGCGCGTATAGGCCGCCTTGGGGTTCGCGAACAGCGCCTCGCTGGCGCCCTGTTCCACGATGCGGCCCTGGCGCAGCACGATCGTGCGCTCGCACATCATGCGCACGACGTTGAGATCATGGCTGACGAACAGAAAGGCCAGATCCTCCTGCCGCCGCAGATCATCCAGCAGCTTGAGGATGAGCGCCTGCACCGACACATCCAACGCCGCCGTCGGCTCGTCCAGCACCAGCAGCCGCGGCTTCAGCGCAATGGCGCGGGCGATGCCAACCCGTGCCTTCTGCCCGCCCGACAATTGATGTGGGAAGCGCGACAACAAGTCCGGCGGCAGGCCGACGCGATGGGCGCACTCCTCGACGCAATGGCGCAATGCGCCTCCCTCCTTCAGCCCCCCCAAACGCCGCAGCGGATGGGCGATGCTGTCGAAGGCGGAGAAGCGCGGGTTGAGGCTTTCATGCGGGTCCTGAAAGACGATCTGGATCTCCCGCCGGAATGGCGAGGTGTGGAAATCCCGCGCCGGCAGCCCCCCGATATCCTCGCCACGGAACAGCACATCGCCGGCACTGCGGTCGATCAGGCGGCAGATGAGGCGTGAGATGGTGCTCTTGCCCGAGCCGGATTCCCCGACCAGACCCAGGCTCTCGCCGGGCCTGAGGGTGAAGGACACATCATCGACCGCCGTGACCCGCCCGTAGCGCTTCACAAGGCCCTGAACCTCCAGCAGCGGCGGGGTGCCGGCCGGTTCTGGCGCGCGCGTCAGGGGTGGCGCCGGCGCCTCGCCGACCAGCTCCGCGACGGTGGAACGCGGTGTCGGCGATGCGGCGACCAGGCGGCGCGAATAGGGGTGGATGGGGCGTTGAAACAGCGTCACCGCATCGGCGCGCTCGACGATTTCCCCGTCCTGCATCACAGCCACCTGGCCGCAGTATTGCGCGGCGAGGCCGAGGTCGTGGGTGATGAGAATCAGCGCCATGTCGCGCTCCGCCGTCAGCCGCGCCAGGAGGTCCATCACCGTCTTCTGCGTGGTGACGTCGAGGCCCGTGGTCGGCTCATCGGCGATGAGCAAGGCGGGCGCGCGGGCGATCGCCATGGCGATCATCACCCGCTGGCACATGCCGCCCGACATCTCATGCGGATAGGCATCGAAGCGCTGCTCCGGGTCACGGATCAGCACGGCATGCAGCAGCGCCAGCGCCTGGTCGCGCAAGGAACCGGCCCCGCTGCCGGCGCCCAACGCATCCATCACCTGCCGGCCGATGCTGCGGATCGGGTTCAGCGCGGCGCGCGGGTTCTGGAACACCATGGAAATGGCACCACCCCGCAGCGCCTGCATGTCGCCGCCGGTCGCATGGGTGATGTCACGGCCACGAAAGAAGATGCGCCCGCCGGTGATGCGCCCCGCGCGATCGAGCAGCCTCGTGACGGCATAGGCGGTGACGGATTTGCCCGACCCGCTCTCGCCGACAATGCCAAGCGTCGCACCGGGTTCGATCTCCAGCGAGACGCCCCGCACCGCCTTGACCTCACCCGCGCGGGTCGAGAAGCCGACATGCAGATCCTCGATCCGCAACAGGGGCGTGCTCATGTCCGCATCCGCGGGTCGAGGATGTCGCGCAGCCCGTCACCCAGAAGGTTGAAGCACAGCACGGCAAGCATCAGCGCCAGCCCAGGAAACGCCACCAGCCACCATTGCCCCGCGCTGATGAAGCGGGCGCCCTCGGCGACCATGATGCCCCATTCCGGAGTTGGCGCGGTGACGCCGAGACCGAGGAAGGACAGCCCCGCCGCGTTCAGGATGGCCCAGCCGAGGTTCAGCGAGATCTGCACCGCCATGGCCGGCAGGATGTTCGGCAGCAGGAAGCGCAGCACGACCGAGAGATGGCCCTCGCCGCCGGCCCGTGCCGCCTCGACCCATCCGGCATCGCGGCGCACATTCACCTCGGCGCGGGCGAAGCGGATGTAGAAGGGCAGGTTGATGACCGCGGTGGCGATGATGATGTTCTCGACCCGGTTGCCAAGCGCTGCCACCAGCGCCATGGCCAGCACGAACAGCGGGAAGGCCATCAGCACATCCACGACGCGGCCGACCACGCGATCGAGCCGCCCGCCGCGATAGCCGCAGAAGCTGCCGATCACCGCCCCCAGCACGAAGGACACGCCGACCGCCGAGGCGGCGATGGCCAGGTCCAGCCGCGTCGCCGCCATCAGCCGGCTGAGGATGTCGCGCCCAAGCTGGTCGGTGCCGGCCCAATGCGCCGCCGAGGGCGGCTGCAAGGCGCTCGCCACATCCGATTCGATCGGGTCATAGGGCATCAGCCAGGGCGCGAAGGCCGCCAGCATCAGCAACAGCACGGCGCCCAAGGTGGCAACGGCGGTGACGGGATTGCCACGCAACACCCAGCCGGCGTGGCGCAGCGTGGCGATCATGCGACCGAGACCCGCGGATCGGCGATACCGTAGAGCACATCGATCAGCAGGTTCACCATCACGAAAACCGCGGCCATCAAAAGCACGAAGCCCTGCACCGGCGCGTAATCCGATGCGAGCAGCGCATCCAGCGCGTAGGAGCCGATGCCGGGCCAGGAGAACACCTTCTCGACCAGCACATTGGCGCCGAGCATGGTGGAGAACACGATGCCGATGATGGTCAGCACCGGCAGAATCGCATTGCGCAGCCCATAGACCGCAACCACCCGCCAGCGCGACAGCCCGATGGACCGCGCGGTGCGGATGAAGTCGCTGCCCAGCACCGAAAGCATCGACGCCCGCGTCATCCGCGCCAGCGGCGCCAGCACGAACAGCGCCATGGTCAGCGCAGGCAATACGAGTTGCGCGGCCGCCGCTTGCCACCCCTCCCAATCACCGACCAAAGCGAAATCGATCAGCAGGAAGCCGGTGATATCGGGCGGCGAGGCGGCGAAGATGTCGAGCCGCCCGGTCGGATCGGGGGCGATGCCGAACTGCACGTAGAAGACGTAGACCAGCAGCAACCCCGAGACGAAGGTCGGCACGCAGACCCCGAGTGTGCAGACCATCCGCACCGCATGGTCGATCGCCGATCCCGGCCGCACCGCCGCGAGGATGCCGAGCGGGAGCGCGAGCCCGAGGGCCAGCACCAGCGCGCAAAGAGTCAGTTCGAGCGACGCCGGCAACCGCTCCCCCAGATCATGCACGACCGTCTGCCCCGTGGTCAGCGACCGGCCCAGATTGCCGGTGCCGACGTCGTAGAGGTAGCGCAGCAACTGCTCCGGAATGGGCCGGTCCAGGCCCAGATCCTTCCGAACCGCGTCGATCTCCGCCTGCCCCGCATTGGGGCCGGAGGAGAAGAACACCGCCGGATCGCCCGGCAGCACGCGCATCAGCAGGAAGGTGAACACCACCACCCCAAGCAGCGCCGGCAACGAAGCCAGCAGACGCCCGCCGATACGCCGCAGCACCCGCATGCTCAGCCCCGCTTCAGGTCGCGGTAATCGATCTGGCGATGGAACCAGTAGGTGTAGTTGTTGACGTCGGCGGCCATGACCGCGTCGGTATTGGCCTGCCACAGCATGATCTGCGGCACCTGGTCGCCCAGCAGGGTGATCATGCGCTTGCAGGCGGCATCGTATGTCGCGGGATCGGTTTCGAAGCGCGCGGCAGCCGCCAGCGCGTTGACCTCGGGGTTGTTCCAGCTGCTGAAGTTCCAGCGCTGCTCACGGGTGAAGTAGATCCGGAAGAAGTAGTCCGGCGCCGGCAGCCAGGCCGTGCCGCTGTCGGTGAAGAAGGGCACGCGCTTCTCGGTGATCATCGTCGCCATCTGCGAGTCAGGCATCTTCTGGATGGTGACGTCGATGCCGATCTTGGCGAGGGATTCCTTCACCAGCGCGGCCATGGGCTCGGCGAAGGGCGCATAGCTGGTGGCGAAGGAGAAGGTGGTGGCGAAGCCATTGGCATGGCCCGCCTCCGCCATCAGGGACTTGGCACGATCCAGGTCGAGGTTCAGCGGCATCGCCTGCGGAAAATCACTGCTCGGTGCCTCCGTCCAATGCGCACCGAACAGCGCCTTGCCACGGTTGAACTGCGCTGCCTGGAAGATGTCGCCATAGGGGATGGCCGCGGCAATCGCCTGTCGCACCTTCACATTGTCGAAGGGCGCCATCTGGGTATTGAACACGATGGCGTTGAAGGCGTTGGTCGCCGGGATCGAGACCACCTTCACCTTGCCGCGTTGCTGCAACATCGGAATGTCGCTGGAGGCGAGATCGATCGACAGATCGGCATCGCCTCGTTCCATCAGATTGCTGCGGGTCGCCGCTTCCGGCACCGTCTGCAGGATGATGCGCTTGAAGAACGGCAGGTTGCCGCCCGCGCCGCCCTTCCAGGCTTCGTTGCGCTTCAGGATCAGCTGCTGCCCCGGGCGATTGGTCTCGACCATATAGGCGCCGCTGGCGGCGGTGTTCTCCTTCATCCAGGCCAGCGCCCAGGGGTCGTCGCTGGTCGCGTGCTTCTTGGCCAGGGTGCTGTTGACCATGATCGCGAAGGGCACGCAGAGATTAGCCAGTGCCAGTCGGTCAGGCTGATCGAGCTTCACCTCCACGGTGCGCGGGCCGGTGATGCTGAATTGCTCGGCCTTGGTCAGCGAGCCGCTGGAGAGCTGGCTCGGCGCCAGCGAACGGGCGAGGACGGCGCGATCGAGCGACCATTTGATGTCCTCGGCGGTGACCGGCGTGCCGTCATGCCAGGTCGCATCGGGGCGCAGATGGAAGGTCAACGTGCGGCCATCGGCGGAGCGTTCGACCTTCTCGGCCAGCTCACCGCGAATATTGTCCAGGTCGAAGACCCAGTTGCCGTCCAGTTGCTTGCGGCCGAAGCTCGCGAGCCGGTCGTAGACGCTCATGGCGACGCCATAGCTCTCGCGCGTACTGCCCGGCGCCGTCGGATCGAGCGAATTCACCGTGCCGCCCATGACATGGCGCAGCGTTTCGGCGCGGGTCTGCGCCGCTGCCTCCTGCGGCAGTGCGGCGCTGCCCATGGCGCCGCCGACGGCGGCCCCGAGGACGCCCTTGAGACCTTGCCTGCGATTAAATGTCATACCAGCCACCCCCGGCGTTAGCCATGTCGGCGGCACTTCGTCCCTGGTCATTTTTTCTTCCCCTTTGGAGCGCAGTTCACCTGTCCGTGAAAAGTGCCAGATTTCGGCCAAAGCCGTGAGCCAGATCAGGGCCGGCTCAGCAGGATCACCACATGATCGCCGCTGACCACCACCGTGCCATCCGCCTTGAGCAGCGCGCCACGTTCCGTCGCGATGCCACGGCCGGGCTTGGAGCTTGCTCGCTTTTCTACCAGCTCCAGGCGCAGATGCACCACATCGCCGGGCTCCAGCGGGGCCAGGAAGCGCACCTTGTCCCAGCCGAGGGAGGCGATGACGCTGCGGTCGAAGCCGCCCATCTCCGCCTTCAACCCCTCGACCAGCGCCAGGGCGAAGAGCCCATGGGCGATCCGGCCGGAGAACCCCGCCGCGCGCGCAAAGGCGTCGTCCATATGGACGGGGTGGCGCTCTCCGGTCAGTTCGGCATAGCGGTCGATATCGGCCAAAGTGATGGTGCGGGCCGCGCTTTCCAGCACGGTTCCCGGCGTGAAGTCCTCGAACCAGATCTGTTCGGTCATGTGGCCCCCAATGCGCGCTGGCCACGCAGCCGCGGAATGGCCGCGAGCAGGCTGCGGGTATAGTCATGCGCCGGGCGGTTGAAGACCTGCTCGGCGGTGCCGCTCTCGACGATCTTGCCTTTGTACATCACGATAATGCGGTCGCAGAGCAGCCGCACGACGTTGAGATCGTGGCTGACGAACAGCTGCGCCACCCCCTCCTCCCGCCGCAGCCGCGTCAGCAGCCGCAGCACCACCGCCTGCACCGAGACATCGAGCGCGCTGGTCGGCTCATCCAGCACCAGCAGGCGCGGTTCGACCACCATGGCGCGGGCGATGCCGACGCGCGCCTTCTGCCCACCGGAGAGTTGGTGCGGGTAGCGCGGCAGCAGCGCCAGCGGCAGCCCGACCCGTGTCGCCGCGCGCTCCACCCTGGCACGCAGCGCCGCCCTGCCCTCATGCGGCAGCAACTGGCCAACCGGATCGGCGATCGCCTCGAACACGCTGAAGCGGGGGTTGAGGCTCTCGGTCGGGTCCTGGAACACCATCTGGATCAGCCGCCGTTGCGGCAGGCTGGCGAAGCGTCCCGGCGAAATGCGCTGGATCGGCGTGCCCTGCAGCAGAACCTCGCCGGCATCGGCCGCGATCAGACGGTTTATCATGCGCGAGAGCGTCGATTTGCCGCAACCCGATTCCCCGACCAGCCCCACGGCCTCACCAGGGCGGATCACCAGATCGACGCCATCCACCGCGCGCAGCATCGCGGTATCGCGCGGCTTCCAGAAATTCGACAGCCCGCGCGGGCGTGCGAAGGCGTAACTCTTGCTCAGGCCACGCACCTCCAGCACCGGCGCGGCAAGCCGGTCGCCGCGGGGCGGCGCGGGGGGCAGAGGTTCCTCATCCGGTGAAAGATCGTCGATGACATCAACCGAGGATGGCGTGCTGCGCAGCAGGCGGCGGGTATAGGGATGCCGGGGACGCGTAAAAATCTCGGCGACGGGGGCATCCTCCACCACCTCGCCCGACTGCATCACCAGAATGCGGTCGCAGTATTCGGAGGCCAAGGCGAGGTCGTGGGTGATGAAGATGGTGCCGACACCGCCCCGCCTTACCGCGTCGCGGAACACATCCATCACCGCCGCCTGGGTGGTGACGTCGAGCCCCGTGGTCGGCTCATCGGCGATCAGCAGCCGCGGCGCGCAGGCCAGCGCCATGGCGATGCCGATGCGCTGACACATGCCGCCGGACAGCTCGTAGGGATAGGCGCTGGCGCGGCGTTCAGGCTCGGCGATCCGCATCTGGCGCAGCGCATCGAGCACCCGCGCCCGCAAGGTGGCGGTGGAGCCCGCATCATGCCGCGCGATCACATCAGCGATCTGCACGCCAACGGGACGGATGGGATTCAGCGCCGTGCGCGGGTTCTGGAAGACGATGGACATCGCCGCCCCGCGCAACTCGTTCAGCGCCCCCTGCCCCAGCCGCAGCAGATCCTGTCCGCCGAACATCGCCTGGCCGCTGCTGACCCGCCCCGCGCGGTCCAACAGCCCGAGCAAGGTGAAGGCGGTGACGGATTTTCCGGAGCCGCTTTCCCCGACGATGCCAAGCATCTCGCCGGGCGCCAGGTCGAAGGAGACGTGCTTCAGCGCCGGGACGATGCCGGAGCGGGTGCGGAATTCGACCGACAGGTCACGCACCGAAAGCAGCGGCGCCGTCATGTCCGCGTCCGCGGATCGACGACATCCCGCAGCCCGTCGCCCAGCAGGTTGAAGCAGAACACCGCCAGCATCAGCGCGAGGCCGGGAAAGGTTGCGATCCACCAGCGGCCGGAGACGATGAACTGCGCGCCCTCGGCGACCATGATCCCCCATTCCGGCGCCGGCGCCCGCACGCCCAGCCCGATGAAGGACAGCCCCGCCGTATTCAGCACCGCCCAGCCGAGGTTCACCGAGGCCTGCACCACCAGCGCCGGCAGGATGTTCGGCAGCAGGAAGACCCGCAGAATACGCGCATGGCCGGAGCCGCCGACCCGCGCGGCCTCGATATAGCCGAGGCTGCGCCGCACGCTGACCTCCGCCCGTGAAAGCCGGATGTAGAAGGGCAGGTTGATGACCGCCGTGGCATAGACAACGCTGGACACCGAATTGCCCAGCGCCGCCACCATGCCCATCGCCAGCACGAACAGCGGAAACGCCATCAGCACATCGGTGGTGCGGCTGCCGATGGTGTCGAGCGGCCCGCGGAAATACCCCATCGATGCGCCGATCACCGCCCCCACCGCCATGGACAGCAGCACCGCCGCGAAGGCGATGGCCAGATCCAACCGCGCCGCCACGACGACCCGTGAGAACACGTCCCGCCCCAACTGGTCCGTGCCGAACCAATGCAGCGCGGAGGGCGGTTGCAAGGCCACCGCGGTTTCGGTCGCGATGGGATCGAAGGGCACCAGCGCCGGCCCGACCGCGGCACAGCCCAGCAGCAGCACGAGCAGCAGCAGCGCCACCAGATTCACCGGGTTCTCCGCCAGCACATAGCGGAGCAGCAACAGCCGCTCACGCATGGGTCAGCAGGCCGGTACGCGGATCGATCACGGCATAGAGCAGGTCGATCACAAAATTCACCAGCACGAATATCCCGGCCATCACCAGCATGAAGCCCTGCACCGGCGCGTAATCCAGCGAGATCAGCGAATCCAGCGCATAGGAGCCAACCCCCGGCCAGGCGAAGACCCGCTCCACCAGCACATTCGCACCCAGCATATTGGAGAAGATCATGCCGAGCGTGGTGACGATCGGCAGCAAAGCATTGCGCAGCGCATAGGAGACGATGATCGTCCGTCGCCTGAGCCCATTGGCGCGGGCCGTGCGGATGAATTCGCTGCTCAGCACGCCCAGCATGGCCGCACGCGTCATCCGCGCCAGCGGCGCCAGCGCGAACAGCGCCATGGTGACCGCGGGCAGCACGATCTGTCGCGCCGCCATGCCAAACCCCTCGGTATCGCCGGCCAGCAGCGTGTCGATCAGCAGCAGCCCGGTGATGCGCGGGGGCATGATGGCGAAGGGATCGATGCGCCCGATCGGCTCCGGCGCCCAGCCGAGCAGATAATACAGCAGATAGATCAGCAGCAGCCCGCTGACGAAGGTCGGCAGCGAAACGCCGGCCGTGCTCAGCACGCGGCAGACGTGATCCAGCAGCGAACCCGGCCGCAGGGCGGCGGCAATGCCGAGTGGCAAGGCCACCGCGATGGCGATGGCAAAGGCAACCAAGGTCAGTTCCAGCGAGGCCGGCAGGCGTTGCAGCAGATCGGCCGCCACCGGCTGCCCGGTGCTGATCGACTGCCCCAGATCACCGTGCGCAAGCTGGCCGACATAGACGAAGAACTGCTGCCACAGCGGCAGGTCCAGCCCCAGTTTTTGCCGCACCGCCGCGATGGTGGCGGCATCGGCCGTGACGCTGTTGGCGAAGAACACCGCCGGGTCGCCCGGCAGCAGATGCGTCAGCACGAAGGTCACCACGACCACGCCGGCCAGCGTCGGCACCAGGCCGAGCAGGCGGCCGACGAGAAACCCCATGCGTCAGGCCCGTTTCAACGACCGCAGCTCAAGCATCCGGTGGAAGAGGTATTTGTAACCCTCCACCGACTTCTGCATGCCGGTATCCAGCGCCGGCTGCCAGAGCAGGATGATCGGCACCTCCTGCTTCGCCAGGTTGATCATGCGGGTGACATCGGCCTCATAGGCCGCACGGTCGCTCTCGAACCGCGTCTTCTCGACCAGCGCCTGGAACTCGGGGTTGGCGTAGCTGCCGAAGTTCCATCGCGTCGGACCATTGTAGAAAATGCGGAAGAAGTAGTCCGGATCAGCGAAATAGGCGGCCGAGCCCTCGAAGAAGAAGGGCACTTCCTTGTTCTGCAACAGCGTGCCGAGCTGGCCGCCGGGCACCTTGTTGATGGTGACGCGGATGCCGATCTTGGCCAGCGATTCCTGCACCAGCAGCGACACCGGCTCCGCCACCGTCGCCAGCGACAATTCGAAGGAGAATGTGGTCTCGAACCCGACCGGGAAGCCGGCCTCGGTCAGCAGCGCCTTGGCCTTGCCGAGGTCGGTGTCATAGCCCAGCGGCTGCGGGAATTGCGTGCCATCGGCCTCGTTGGGCTTGCCGCCGAACAGCGGCTGGCCGCGTTTGAACAGCGCCGCATCGAACATCTGCTGGTAGGGCAGCGCATAGGCGATGGCCTGGCGCACCTTGACGTTGTCGAAGGGCGCCTTGGTGTTGTTCATCCCGATGAACTGGAAGGCGCCGGACATCGGCACGCCGACGACCTTCACCTTGCCCTCCTGCGCCATCGAGACAGCGTCCTGCGGCGGCAAATCCTGCGCGATATCGGCATCGCCGCGTTCCAGCGAGGTCCGACGCGTCTGCGCATTCGGCACCATTTGCCACAAGACGCGGCGGAAGCCCGGCAGCGCGCCATTCTTCCAGGCATCGAAGCGCGACAGGGTCAGGCTCTGGCCGGGAGTGTGGGTGTCGAGCTTGAACGGCCCGCCGCCCGCGACATTGGTCTTGAGCCATTCGGCGGCCCAGGGATCGGCCGCGGTTGCGTGTTCCTTCGCGAGTTTGGAATTGAAGATGACCGGATAGGTGCCGGCGAGGTTGGGCAAGGTGAAGCGATCGGCCCGCGGCACGGTGATGCGGATGGTGCGCGCATCGACCACGGTGAACTGGTCGGCGCTGGTCATCGAGCCGGTGGAGAACTGCGACTTGCCGACCGGTGTGTTCACCACGCGATCGAGCGACCACTTCACATCCTCGGCCGTGACCGGGCTGCCGTCGTGGAAAGTGGCATCGGGCCGCAGGTGCAAGGTGATGGTCTTGCCGTCGTCCGTGACCTCGTAGCGCTCGGCAAGCTCACCCTCGATCTTGTAGTAGTCGAAGGTGAGCGTCCCATCCGGCCGTGTCTGCGTGCCGAAGCTCAGCAGGCGGTCGTAGGTATTCCAATGCGCCTGAATCGCGCTGCGGTTCACGCCGACGCCGATGGGATCGAAGCTGTTCGGCCCGGCCTCGCTGAGGACCCGCAAGCTCTCCGCGCGGGTCTGGGCATGGGCCCATCGCATCGGGGCCAGGCCCATGAGCCCGGCGGCAGCGGCCAGCTTGCCCAAATCACGACGATTCATCGCTACTCTCCCGTTCGAATGCGGTCGATACCCGGTTTTTCCCCACCATTGACAGGGCCTTTGGCCCCCGGAAATATGGAACAGCGTTTTTAGAATTGAAACAAGTGGAGATCCACATGGATCCGGCGGGCCCTGAGGACCTCAAGCTGCTCGCCCAGGGCGTGCGGTCCTTCGTCGAGGCGGAGTTGCAGCCGCATGAGGCTCTGGTGGAGCGGCTCGACGCCGTTCCGGACGAGTTGTTCCGCGAGATCCAGCGAAAAGCCCTGGCCGCCGGCTTCTATGCCTTGAACATGCCGGAGGAACACGGTGGCGGCGGCCTCACCTCCCCCGAGCGCGCGGTCGCGGAGATCGAATTCGGCCGCGTGAGCCGTGCGCTGGGCGTGATCTGCAACCGCCCCGCGCCGATCCTGAAGGCCTGCGTCGGCGACCAGATCGAGACCTATCTGCGCCCCACCATCCGCGGCGAGCGTTGGGAGTGCTTTGCGCTGACCGAACCCGGCGCCGGATCGGATGCGCGGGCGATCATCACCAAGGCGGTGGGTGACGGCGACGACTACATCATCAACGGCACCAAGCAGTTCATCACCCTGGCGATGCGGGCGGATTACATCATCACCTTCGCCGTCACCGGCGTGGAGGATACACCCCGCGGGCCGCGCAAGCGCATCACCGCCTTCCTGGTGGACAAGGGCACGCCGGGCATCACGGTCACGCCGCTCGACGTGCTGTCGAACCGCGGCATGAAGTCCTGCATCATCTCCTTCGACGATGTGCGGGTGCCGGGACGCAATATCCTGGGCGCGGAGGGCGGCGGCTTCGCCATCGCCAAGACTTGGATTTTTTCGGGCCGGGTGATGCTGGCGGCGAATTGCGTGGGCCTCGCGGAGCGTGCCATGGGCATCGCCGCGCAATGGGCCAATACCCGCGTCGCCTTCGGCAAGCCCATCGGGCAGTTCCAGGGCACCTCCTTCAAGCTCGCCGATATGGCAACCGAGATCCACGCGACCCGGCTGATGGTCTTCGATGCGGCGGCCAAGATGCAGGACGGCACGATCACCCAGCGCGAGGCCTCGCAGGTCAACCTGTTCGGGTCCGAGATGGTCGGGCGGGTGACCGACAATGCGCTGCAAATCCTGGGCGGCATGGGCGTCACCAAGGACCTGCCGCTGGAACGCTTCTGGCGCGATGCGCGGGTGGAACGCATCTGGGAAGGCACCTCGGAGATTCATCGCGACATCATCTCCAAGGATGTGCTGCGGGAGTTCAGCGCATGAGCTCGCGCATCAAGGTTTCCGCCAATGGCCCGATCCTGGAGATCATGTTCGACCACCCGCCGGCGAACGCCATCGACCAGCGCGCGAGCCGGGACCTGGACGCCGCACTCGACAGGCTGCGCGACGACCCCGCGCTCCGGGTCGGCATCGTCTGTGCCAACCCCGAGGGCCGCATCTACTCCGCGGGCTGGGACCTCAAGGCCGTGGCGGCCGGCGATGGCGGCCAGGATTTCGGCAACAACGGCTTCATGTCGCTGGAGCGGTCCGATCTGAACAAGCCGCTGATCGCCGCGGTGCATGGGCTCGCGGTCGGTGGCGGGTTCGAGTTCGCGCTGATGTGCAACATCGTGCTGGCCACGGCGGACACCGAATTTGGCCTGCCCGAGTTGATCCGCGGCTTCCTGCCCGGGGCCGGCGGGCTGTGGCGCGTGCTGCGGCGCCTGCCCACCAACATCGGCTATGAACTGCTGCTGACCGGCCGCCGCCTGACCGCCGCGGAAGGTGAGCGGCACGGCTTCGTCAACCGCATCGTGCCGAAGGACGCGTTGCTGCCCGCCGCCCGCGCCATGGCCGCGCAGATCTGCGCCGGTGCGCCGCTGGCGGTGGAGGCCTTGCTCGAAGTCGCGCGCGCCGTCGAAACCCTGCCGGACAGCGAGGCCTTCGCGATGATGCGCTCGGGCCTGCCGACGCATGAGCGCATGATGGCTTCCGAAGATTTCCATGAAGGCCCACGCGCCTTCGCCGAGAAGCGCCCACCGCGCTGGAAGGGCCTGTAGCATGGACTTCGACCTCAACGACGAACAGCGCGCCATGCGCGACGCGCTGCGTGCCTTCCTCCTCAAGGAATGCCCGATCGAATACGTGCGAGAGTGCGACGAGAAGGAAGCCTACCCCTACGAGCTTTACGAGAAGCTGGCGGCGCAAGGCTGGCTCGGCATCCCCATCGCCGAGGAATATGGCGGCACCGGCGGCTCCTGCATGGACCTCGTGCTGTTCCTGGAAGAACTGGCGCGGCATTTCGAGGCCGCGGCGAACCTCTACTACACCACCATCGTCATCGCCGCCGATGCCATCGGCCATTTCGGCACCGAGGCCCAGAAGCGCGAGCTGCTGCCCAAGCTTGCCGCCGGCAAGCTGCGCTTCGCCTTCTCGCTGTCCGAGCCGAATTCCGGCTCCGATGCCGCCTCGCTGCGGACGCGCGCGGTGATGGATGGCAATGAGTGGCTGATCAACGGCCAGAAGATGTTCTGCTCCGCGGCCCAGGTCGCGGATTACATCCTGCTGATGGCGCGCACGGATACGGAGGCCCCAAAGCACAAGGGCATCACCATGTTCCTGCTCGACCCCAAGGCGCCCGGCGTCGAGATCCGCCGCTTGAAGAAGCTCGGCCTCAAGCCGATGGATCTGAACGAGATTTTCCTGACCGATGTGCGCGTCCCTGCCGATGCCATCATCGGGGAAGCGAACAAGGGCTGGACCAACGTCCTCAAGACCCTGGATTACGAGCGCTGCTGCCTCTCGGGCGTCAATGTCGGCGCGGCGCAATCTGTGCTGGAGAAATGCCTCGCCTATAGCCAGGAGCGCGAGCAATTCGGCCAGAAGATCTCCTCCTTCCAACTCACCCGCGCCAAGCTCGCGGATATGGAGATGGAGATCGATGCCGCCAGGCTGCTGACCTACCGCAGCGCCACGCTGGTGGATAAGGGCATCGCCAACAACAAGGAATCGGCGATCGGCAACCTCGCCTCATCGGAGACCTATGTCCGTGCGGCGCTGAACGGCATGCGGATCATGGGCGGCTGGGGCTACCTCATGGAATACGACATGCAGCGCCACTTCCGCGACAGCAAGCTCGCCGAGATCGGCGGCGGCACCTCGGAAATCCTGCGCATCGTCATCTCGCGCGAGATGCTGAAGGGCTGAACCTTAGCCCGCCAGCAGCGCCAGCCAGCGGCGCTTGCCGGCCAGCACATGGTCCTCGCCAAGCCGGCGCGCCTCGGCCGCGTCGCCCGCGGCGATGGCGGCCATGCAGGCGGCGTGTTCGGCATTGCTGTCCTGGCGGTTGCCGACCGCGACCAGGGATTCCCGCCGCGCCCGCCAGCCCTCGCGCAGCGCGGCATCATAGGCCGCCGCCACCCGGCGATGCCCGGCGGCGGCGAAGATCGCGGCGTGGAAGTCGAGGTTGAGCGTGTAATAGGCCTCGGCGTCGGTCTCCGCCTCCATCGCCACGACGAAGCCATGCAGCGGCGCCAGCAACGCCGGCGTCGCGCGCAGCGCCAGCCGCGCGCAGGCGAAGCCGTTCAGCAGCGCCCGCATGTCATAGACCTCGGCGACATCCTCGGCCTCCAGCACGCGCACCCGCATGCCGCGATGGACCTCGCCCTCCACCAGCCCGGTCTGTTCCAGCGCCCGCAGCGCCTCCCGCACCGGGCCGCGCGAGACGCCGAGGTCGGCCGCCAGCGCGGCCTCGTTCAACCGGGTGCCGGGCGGCAGGCTGCCGTTGAGGATCCGCGCCTCCAGCGAGGAACGGACGACATCGGTCAGGGCGCGGCGCGGCGGGGGGAGGGTATCGGGCACCGGGACAGTGTCGCGGGCGCCAACACCTTTGGTCAACCTATTGTTGACAATCTGTCGGCATACCGAAAATATGAGGCCATGACCGACGCACCCTCCCCCTGCACCGCGCTGTCGCGCTTCACTGTCCTCGATCTGACGCGGGTCCGCTCCGGCCCCACCTGCGTCCGGCAACTCGCCGATTGGGGCGCGAATGTCATCAAGATCGAGATGCCGGAAGGCCTCGACCAGGGCGATCCGATGGGCGGCCCCCGCATGGGTTCGGATTTCCAGAACCTGCACCGCAACAAGCGGGCGCTGACGCTCAACCTGAAGCAGCCCGAAGGCGTCGCGCTGCTGAAGCGCCTGGTGGAAACCGCCGATGTCATCGTCGAGAATTTTCGGCCCGATGTGAAGGAGCGCCTGGGCATCGGCTATGCCGACCTCTCGGCGGTCAACCCGCGGCTGATCTATGCCAGCATCTCCGGCTTCGGCCAGGACGGCCCCTATGCCGGGCGCCCGGGCTTCGACCAGATCGCCCAGGGCATGGGCGGGCTGATGTCCATCACCGGCGAGCCGGGCCACGGCCCCATGCGCGTCGGCATCCCCATCGCCGACCTCACCGCCGGGATCTTCGCGAGCCAGGGCATCATGGTCGCCCTGCTGGAGCGTGAGGTTTCGGGCAAGGGGCAATGGGTGCAGACCAGCCTGTTGCAGGCCCAGGCCTTCATGCTCGACTTCCAGGCCAGCCGCTGGCTGATGCAGGGCCAGGTCGCCAAGCAGGCCGGCAACGACCACCCGACCAGCATCCCGACCGGCGTCTTCCCGACCGCGGACGGCTTCGTCAACATCGCGGCCAGCGGCAATGCGATCTGGGCGCGCTGCGCCAAGGCGCTCGGGCTCGACGCGCTGATCACCGACCCACGGTTTTCCGGCGGCGAGGAACGCTCGGAGAACCGGCATGCGCTGAACGCGCTGATCGCCGAGAAGACCAAGGCCTTCGCCAGCGAGGAGCTGGTCGAGAGCATGAACAAGGCCGGCGTCCCTTGCGGGCCGATCAACACCATCGACAAGGTCTTCGCCGATCCGCAGGTGCAGCATTTGGGCATTGCCCAGACGCTGAACGGCAATCGCACCGCGACCTATGTCGGGCAGCCCTTCACGCTGTCGCGCACGAACTCGGCCATCGTTTCGCATCCCCCGGCGATCGGGGAACACACGGATGCGATCCTGGCCGATCTTGGAATGGATGCGGCCGAGATCGCGCGGCTCCGCGAAGCACAGGTGGTTTGAAGATGGATGGCATGACGAGCCCGATGATGTTGTCGCGCAAGGGCGACGGCATCGGCTGGATGACCTTCAACAATCCGGCGCGGCACAATGCCGTCTCGATGGAGATGTGGGAGGCGGCCGAGGCCATCCTCGCCGACTTCACCGCCGATCCCGCGGTGCGCGTCATCGTCATCAACGGCGCCGGCGGCCGCGCCTTCGTCTCCGGCGCCGATATCTCGAAGTTCGAGAGCGAGCGTTCCTCCGAGGCCGGCGTCGCCGCCTACCAGGCACAGACCGCCCGCGTCTATGACGCGCTGGCCGATTGCCCGAAGCCGACGATCGCGATGATCCAGGGCCATTGCATCGGCGGCGGCACCGCGCTCGCGGTGTGCTGCGACATGCGCATCTGCGAGGAGCGCGCGAGCTTCGGCGTGCCCGCGGCCAAGCTCGGCCTCGGCTATCCGCTGAAGGGCATCCGCCGCCTCGTGGACCTCGTCGGCCCGTCCTTCGCCAAGGAGATCTTCTTCACCGCGAAGAAGTTCACCGCCGAGGATGCGCGGCTCATGGGCCTCGTGAACCGCGTCGTGCCGACCGATGGGCTCGAAGCCTTCGTCACCGACTACGCCGCCACCATCGCCGGCAATGCGCCGCTGACGGTCGGTTCGGTCAAGGCGATCGTGGCCGAGGCGCTGAAGGATCGCGGCCAGGCCGACAACGCGAAATGCGATGCGCTGGTCGCCGGCTGCTTCGCCAGCGCCGATTACATCGAAGGCCGCCGTGCCTTCATGGAAAAGCGCCCGGCCCAATTCCAGGGGCGCTGACACCACAGGACCAGGGTCGCTGACGCGCAGTCGGGGCAACCGCCGCGCGATAATTGGGGAGGCAAACACCATGTTCCAACGTCGCACCATCCTGGGCGCAACCCTGGCCATGCCCGCCATCGCGCGGGCGGAAGAGCCCTTTCCGAACCGGCCGATCCGCGTCGTCGTCGGCTTCGCCGCCGGCGGCAGCACGGATCTGAACACCCGCACCATGGCGCCGAAGCTCAGCGAACTGCTCGGCCAGCCGGTGATCATCGAGAACCGGCCCGGCGCCAGCGGCAATATCGCGACCGAGACCGTCGCCCGCGCGACGCCGGACGGCCATACCCTGCTGATGGGCACCATCGCGGCGCTGGCGGTGAACCCCAGCCTCTTCGCCAACCTCTCCTTCGACCCGCAGACCGATCTGACGCCGATCGTGATGGCCGGCAACGTGCTGAACGTGCTGGTGGTGCCCTCGGACCGCCCCTGGCGCAGCGTCGCCGATCTGATCGCCGCGGCGCGCGCGGCCCCCGATACCATCACCTATGGCAGCAGCGGCGTCGGCGGCGCCGGGCATCTCTCGGGTGCGCTGCTCGACCAGTTGGCGGGAATCAAGACCGTCCATGTGCCGTATCGCGGCGGTGGACCGCTGATGACCGACCTGATTTCCGGCAAGACGGATTATGCCTTCTCCACCGGCCCGACGGCGCTGCCGCAGGTCGAGGGCGGGCGGCTGCGCATCCTCGCAGTCCCCAACATCACCCGCAGCATCCTGCTGCCGGAGGTGCCGACCGTCGCCGAAACCCTGCCGGGCTTCGAGGTGCAGAACTGGAACGCCCTGGTTGGGCCGAAGAACCTGCCGCGCGCCATCGTGGACAAGCTCAACGCCGCGATGCGCGAGACGCTGGCGGACCCGACGGTCGCCGCCAACCTTGGCCGCCATGGCGTGGAGCCGATGCCCTCGACGCCCGAGGAACTCGCCCGCTTCATCCGTGACGAAACCGCGAAATGGGCGCCGATCGTCCGCGCCGCGAACGTCAGCACCAACTGATCACGCAGGCGGCGGGACGGCCTCCACGGTCCTGCCGCCGCCATAGGCGACCAAAGCGGTGATGCGCTGCTCGATGCTCGGATGCGTCGCCCAGAAGCCCGCGCCCGCCTCGCCGGCCGGCCAGTCCAGCATCATCGCCTGCACCTGCTGCGGCAGCGCCTCGATGTTGCTGTGGCCGGCGACCTTCCGCAGCGCCGTGATCATCGCATCCGGGTCCTGCGTCAGCGCGACCGAGCCGGCATCGGCCAGGTATTCGCGGTTGCGGCTGAGCGCCATGCGCAGCAGCGCCCCCAGCACCCCCGCGACGATGATCAGCACCACGCCGACGATCACCGCCCCGCCATTGTTGTTGCGCCGTTGGCCACCGCCGCCCATCGCGCGGAAGCGGATGCCGCGGCCGATGATCTCGGCCAGCAGCGACAGGATGCCGGCGAAGACCGCCGCGATCACCCCCAGCCGGGCATCGCCGTTGCGCAGATGCGTCACCTCATGCGCCAGCACCGCCGATAATTCGCGGTCATCCAGGCTGTCCAGCAGCCCGCGCGTGACGCTGACGCTGCCACGATCGCGCGCGAGGCCGGAGGCGAAGGCGTTGCGCGCCTCGGTCTCGATGATGGCGAGGCGCGGCATCGGCAGGCCACGGCTGATGCACAGCACCTCCATCGCATTCCACAGCCGGGGCTCCTCCAGGCGGGTGACGGCGTGCGAGCCGGTCATCCGGTCCAGCATCCATTGATGCAGCGCCCAGGCAATGAGGAACCAGATCCCCGCCGCCACCAGCGACACCACAAAAATCGCCGGCAGGGCGTTCCAGGCGACGGCGAAACTATCCGCAGAGCCTTTGCCGTTGCCGCCCCCACCCAGGATCAGCACCAGGCCGAACCCCGCCATGGTCAGCAGGACCGGGAAGCCGGCCAGCAAGGCCCAGCCACGCGCGGCGGTGTTCCAGCTCCAGCTCTGAAGCCCGGTCGCGGTCAGCAAGGTGTCAGAACTTCACGGCCGGGGGCGTATAGGCAACCTTCCGCTCATCCTCCGGCATCGAGAAGCTTTCCTGCGCCCGGAACCCCATGGCGCCGGCGAAGAGCACCGCCGGGATCTGCCCGATCGCGGCATTGAACTCGGCGACGCTGTTGTTGAAGAACCGGCGGGAGGCCGCGATCTTGTTCTCCAGATCGGAAAGTTCGCGTTGCAGGCCGAGGAAATTCTCATTGGCGCGCAGGGTCGGATAGGCTTCCGACAGCGCGAAAACCTGCCGCAACGCGCTGCTCAGCGCCCCTTGCGCGACGCCGGCCTCGGCCGGGCCATGGGCGCTGGCGGCGGCGTTGCGGGCGGCGATCACGGCTTCCAGCGTGCCGCGTTCATGGCCGGCGGCCCCCTTCACCGATTCCACGAGGTTCGGCACCAGATCGAGACGCTGCTTCAGCATCACGTCGATGTCGCTCCAGGACTGGGTGACCGTGGTCCGCAGCGACACCAGGCGGTTGTAGATCACGACGAACAGCATCACCGCCGCGGCGATGATGCCGAGCACAACCCAAAGCCCTGTGGACATGCGCCAATCTCCCTGTGCGGTTGGCGGATTTAGGCCCGCCGCCCGAACGATTGGCAAGTCACTCGATTTGCACGACCCCGGCATCCGCCAGCGCCCGCGCGTCGAAACCAAGCTCGGCCAGAAGGGCGGCGGTGTCATGGCCCGACACCGGCGGCTGCGTCCGCAGCGGCAGCGGCCCGTCGCCCATGACGATGGGGGTGACGGGCAGACGCGCCTCAACCTCGGGGGTCAGGGCATGGATCGGCATGCCACCGCCCGCCAGCAGATGCGGGTCGAGGAACAGATCGTCGGGCCGGTTGACCGGGGCGGCGGGGATCAGCGCGGCATTGCAGGCCGCCATCACCTCGCGGATCGTCATGGTCGCGAACAGCGCGGTCAGCCGCGGCATGATCCGGTCCCGATGTGTCACCCGCTGGCTGTTGGTGGCGAGCCCCGGATCATCCCCAAGATCGGACAGTTCCGGGAAGGCCGCGACCAGACGCTGCCAATGCTGGTCGCTGACCACGCCCACAAAGACCTGCCCGTCGGACACCTCGAAGATGTCATAGATCGCCCAGGTCTGGCGCCGCTCCGTCATCGGCGCCAGAGGCGTGCCGGAGATGGCCCCGGCCGCCATGTGCTGCGCGACCAGGAAGGCCACCGTCTCGAACAGGCTGGCGGCGACGGCCTGGCCCTTGCCGGTGATCTCTCGCTGGTGAAGGGCCGCGAGGATGCCGATCACCCCGAACATGCCGCCCATGATATCGACCACGCTGGCGCCCGCGCGCAGCGGCCGCCCCGGCGGGCCGGTCATGAAGGCGAGGCCGCCCTGCATCTGCACGACCTCGTCCAAGGCCGGCAGGTTCTCGTAGGGGCCGGGCAGATAGCCCTTCAGCGAACAATAGACGAGGCGCGGATTGACGCGGGCCAGCGCCGCGGCGTCCAGCCCCAGGCGCTCCATGGTGCCTGGCGCGAAATTCTCGACCACCGCATCGGCGGTCTCCACCAGCTTCAGCACGATCTCCTTCCCGCGCGGGTCCTTCAGATCCACGGCGAGGGACCGCTTGTTGCGGTTGAAGGTGCCGAAGAAGCCGACGCCGAAGCCCCCCAGCCGCCGGGTGCGGTCGCCGCCGGGGGGTTCGACACGGATCACCTCCGCCCCCAGATCCGCCAGGATCACCCCGCAGGAGGGGCCCATGATGGTGTGACCGAAATCAAGGATACGAAGCCCGGCGAGCGGAAGTGACATCAATATGCGACCTGTCCTGCGTGGTGCCGATAGATGGCGCGGCGTTCGGGGGGCACCGGGCAGCGGCCGGCGGCGCGTTCCAGCAAAGCGCGCGCCTCGGCGGCCATCCCCGCCTTCATCGCGCTGTCCAGGAACAACAGTTCCAGCACTGACTGCTGCGCGTGGCTGCCGCCAAGCTCGCCCATGGTGGAGAGCGCGGGGCGCATCGCCGCCACCGCCTCGGCATGTTCGCCGCGCGCGTGGTGCAGCGCGGCGCGGCAGGCGGGCAGCCCGCTGCGGGCCAGGATGCGGGCATTGGTGCCAGTGCCTTGCGCGCCCTCGGCCACCGCATCCAGCAACCGCGACGCCTGCTGGAAGCGCCCGGTGGCGCCCAGCGCCATCACCCAATGCGGCAGGGTGAAGGCCGATTGGGTGTCGCCGATGCGGGCCTCGGCCTTGTCGGCCAGCTCGACCCAGCGATTGCCGACATCGACCCCCTGCAAGCCCAGCCGGAACAGCATCGAGGCGGCGTTCTGCACATCGACGAACATGTCAGGCAGCGCCTCGGTCAGCGGGCTGGCGAGGTCGCGGAAGCCGCGGTCGTAGAGGCCCAGCACCTGCGCCGTATCGCCATGCTCGAAGTGAAAGAGCGCGCGGTGCCACAGCAGATGGTGGCGGATGCTGTTGGCCTGTTCCCAGTTCGGCTCCAGCGCGGCGAGCCAGGTGATGCCCTCGCTGCGCCGCCCCTGCATTTCCAGCACATGGGCGACGCCATGCGCGGCCCAGACATCGGTCGGCACCAGATCGACCGCCTGCCGCCCGGCCGTCTCGGCCTCGGCATAGCGGCCCACTTCCTCGAAGGCGAAGCAGCGGCAGGCGAGCCAGCTTGGCCAATGCGCGAGGTCGCTGCCCCAATGCGGCGCGGTGCGTTCCACCGCCGCCGCCATCTGCGGGCCGCGGCCCAGCCAGAAGGCGACGAAGTGATGCAGCCGGAAGGCCAGGGCATCGGTCGGATGCTCGGCCAGGATCAGCTCCCAGATCGCCAGCGCCTGGTCGCTGTCATCCCGGGTCCAGGCGTCCAGCGCCGCGGCATGGGCGCGTTCGCGCGGGGTGCCGCCCGCCGCCAGCGCAAGTGCGGCGGATTTGCGCGCCGAGGGCAGCGCGCCGGCGTTGTAGGTCAGCATGGCGAAGCTGCCGCGCAGGATGGCGGCGAAGGGCGCCCCCGGGTCCAGCGCCAGGAACGCCTTCAGCTTCGCCGGGGTGTCCTGGCGATAGGCCATATAGGCGGCGATGGCGGCGTCGAAGGCACAGGCGGCCTCCGCGGAGGCCAAGGTGACGGGCAGGCCGTGAGCGTCGGTATGCATGGGCGCAGGATCGGCCGCGCCGCTTACCAGCGCAAGCCGGTCAGGGCGGCGATCGGTGAAACCCCGGCGATCTTCGCCTCCAGCGCCAGGGCTTGCGGATCGGGGCGGCCATGGGCGATGGCGGCAAGCCCGGTCAGCGCCCAGACCGCATCGATCCCCGCCGCCTGCGCCCCGGCCAGATCGGTGCGCGGGCTGTCGCCGATCGCGACCACACGGGACAGGTCGCCGATGCCCAGCAGTTCCAGCACCGGCGGGTAGGAGCGCGGGTCGGGCTTGCCGACCTCGAAGATCTCGCCGCCGCCGAGGGCCGCGTAGCGATCGGCCAGCGCGCCCGCGGCGATCAGCTTGGCGCCGCCGACCATCACCTCGCGGTCCGGGTTGCAGCAGATCATCGGCAGTTTGCGGGCGGCGGCGGCGCGCAGGGCGGGTTCGTAGAAGCGCACGTCATGCGCGCCCAGCACCGGCTCCGGCCCGGTGTTCAGCACGAATTCGGCGCCGGTCGCCGTTTTGATCAATTGCAGGTCCAGCCCCTCGGCGATCGAGAGGTCGCGCTCCGGGCCGATATGGAAGGCGCGGGTGCCGAGCCCCGCGAAGAAGGGCAGGTCCCGCCGCAGCAGATAGCGCCGGGTCAATTCGCCGCTGGTCATGATCCCGTCGTAGAGCGCCGCCCCGATCCCCATGCCCGCCAGCATGTCGGCGATGAACCAGGCGCGGCGGGGGGCGTTGGAGAGGAAGACGACCTGCTTGCCCATCGCCTGCAACTGCGCCAGCGCCTGGGTCACCCCGGCATAAGGCTGCCGCCCGTCATGCACCACGCCCCAAAGGTCGAGGATGAAGCCGTCATATTTCTCGGCCAGGTCGGCGATGCCGTCGAGGATGATCATGCGTCCACTCCCACCGCCGCGGCGGCCGATCCAAACCCATCCCGCCGCAGCAGGGCCGCGAGCCCCTGCTTCATGCGGGGCACCAGCGCCGGCCCGTCATAGGCCAGCGCCGCATAGAACTGCACCAGCGTCGCCCCTGCCCGGATCTTGGCATAGGCATCCTCGGCCGAGCCGACCCCGCCGCAGCCGATCAGGGTGAGACGGCCGGCCGCCAGCCGGAACACCGCGCGGAGCATCGCCGTCGAGGGCGCGAACAGTGGCGGCCCGGACAGGCCACCGGCCTGGACCTTCTGCGGGCTGCGCAGGCTGTCGGGCCGGGCGATGGTGGTATTGGCCACGATCAGCCCCGCCACGCCGCGCGCGACACAGGCCTCGACCAAAGCGGGCAGCGCGTCCTCGGCCAGATCGGGGGCGATCTTCACCAGCACCGGCATGGCGGGGCCGATGGCCTGGATCGAGTCCAGGATGGCGATCAGCCGCGCCTCGCCCTGCAGGTCACGCAGGCCCGGGGTGTTGGGGCTGCTGACATTGACCACGACGTAATCCGCCGCACCCGCCAGCGCCTGCACCATCGCGGCATAGTCGCGGGTGGGCTCGCTGCCGTCCTTGTTGAGCCCGAGGTTGGCGCCCAGCACCGCCGGCAGCGGCCGCTTCAGCGCCAGCAGCCGAGAGCGGAAGGCTTCCAGCCCGTCGTTGTTCATGCCCATCCGGTTGATGACGGCGCGATCCTCCGCAAGCCGGAACAGCCGTGGGCGCGGATTGCCCGGCTGGCCGCGTGGGGTCACGCTGCCGGCCTCGACATGGCCGAAGCCGAGCCGCATCAAAGGCAAGATCGCCACGGCGTTCTTGTCGAAACCGGCGGCGAGGCCCAGCGGATTGCGGAACTCGCGCCCGAAGGCGGTCACCGCCAAAATCGGGTCGTCCGGGGTCCGATCGGTGCCGGCGAGGCCGAGGGCGAGGCCGCGCAAGGCGAGGCCATGGGCCGCCTCCGGGTCCATCCCACGCAGGAGGGGCATCAGGGCGGAGGCAAGGGCGGGTGTCATATCACGCGCTTGTTGCATCGCGGCACCACCTTGGGAAGGTTGACCCGGCGCCCCCACGGCCGCAAAGCCCGCCGGTGCGCGCCCCCCTGACCATGTTGCTCGGCCTTGGGCTCTTCGCGGTGCTCGACGCCAATTCCAAACATCTCTCGGGCGTCTATCCGGTGGCCCAGGTCATCCTGCTGCGCCATCTGGTGCTGCTCGTGGCGCTGGTGGTGGCGCGGCTGGTCTGGCCGGGCGCGGGCGGCGCGTTGCGCTCCTCGGCGCCGGGCCGGCATCTGGCGCGGGCGGGGGGGATGCTCGGGGCCTCGGTCTGCTACTTCCTCGCCTTCCGCTCGCTGGCGCTGGCCGAGGGCTACCTCGTCTTCTTCACCGCCCCCTTCATGACCCTGGGCCTCGCGGCCTGGCTGCTGCGGGAGAAGCTGCCGGCCACGGCCTGGATCTGGGCGGGGGTCGGATTTTCCGGCGTGCTGATCGCCATGGCGCCGGACCTGCGCTCGGGCGGGAATTGGAACGCCTATCTCTTCGCCTTCGGCGGCACCATCTGCCACGCCATCGTCATGACCGCGAACCGCGGGCTGCGGCATGAGGGCGGCTTCGCGCGGCTGGTGGTCTGGCCGGCGGCGCTGGCGGTGCCACTGCTGCTGCCCTTCGCCATCGCCGAATGGCAGCCGCCGCCGGCCTCCGATTTCCTGGCGCTGGCGGCGAACGGGCTGCTGGCGGGGGCGGCGAACCTGTGTCTCGCGGTCGCCTTCCGGCTGGCCAATGCCGCCCGGCTGGCACCGCTGGAATATTCCGCGCTGGTCTGGGCGGTCGGCTTCGACGTGCTGTTCTGGAACGACTGGCCGGGGGTCTGGACCCTGGTGGGGGCCGCGGTGATCGTGCTGGCCTGCGGGATGAGCCAGCGCGGGATCAAGCCGGCGCCCGGTTGAGCCGTTCAGGCTGAGCCGGTCATCCGCGCGACCAGCAGCCGCACGCGCGGGGCCACGATCGTCAGCAGCGGAAAGGCGATCAGCCAGGACATGGCCCAGGCGCGCAGCCAGCGCGGCAGATAGCCCGCAAAATCCGGCGCCATCCCAAGCGCCACCGACACCGCCGAGACGAAGCAGGTCATGATCGCCGAGACGATCAGCCCGAACAGCAGCGGGCCGTGGCGGGGCGGGATCCGCATCAGGCGATGCCCTCGGGGAAGACATGCAGCCCATCCGCGCCGAGCGGCAGCGGCACCACCCGCCGCACCGCCGCCATCGGCAGCGGCCCATAGAGATGCGGGAACAGCCCGGGCCGCGAGCCGCCCGCCGCCGGCTCCCAGACCAGCACCGCCCCCAGCGCCGCCGGGTCCGCGCAGACCAGCAGCAGGTCGGTAATGCCGGCGCGGTGCTTCGCGGCACTGGCCCGGACCTGGTCGGGGTTGGAGAAATGCAGGAAGCCGTCGCGGCGGTCATCCGCGCTGCCGGTATAGGCGCCATCCTGTTCGGCGGCGGTCCAGTCCGGGCGGCGGACGAGGGTGAGGATCATCATGTCCATGGCGGCGGCTGCTACACCGCCGCGGGACGCCGGGCTACCGCTTTTGGGCGTGGTACTGCGCGGCGGCGGCGGCGGCGCTGCGGCTCACCTCGTCCAGCTTCTCCTCGATCCGCAGCAGATGCTGGGTCAGGCGCTGGTCCACGTCCCGGATCAGCGACAACGGCACATAGGTGCGCGCGACCTCGACCTTGAAGGCCGAAAGATCCTCGCGCGTGCGGGCCAGCGCATCGGGTGGCGGGCCGGCTTCGCGGGGCGCCAGGCGCTCCGCCAGCTCCCGCCGCAGCATGTAGATCAGCCAGATCATGGCCGCGACCAAAGGCGTCTGGGCCAGCTGGGTCAGCACTTGCGTATCGGTCATCGGACCCCTCGTGGCGGAATGAGCATTGCGGGGCCATGCCGCCCACCCCATTTTCCGGGTCGGGCAGCATGGAAACGGGACGATGTGGAACGAACCCTATCTTGAGACCTGCTGCCGTTCCGCCCTGCATCGCCTGTCACAGGTGAGCCGCGAGGGCCGGCCCGACGGGCTGAAGGACAATGGCTGCCTGCGCCGGTTGGCCGGCATGGGCTTTTGCGCGCAGGGGGCGGACGACCGCTGGTGGCTGACCGAGGCCGGCGTGGCGCGGCATGCCTCCGAGGTGCTGAAGCTGCGCCCGACGGCGGCCTAACCCCGCCAATCCGGGCGGCGCGGCGCCGGCGGCAGCCCCGGCAGCCGCACCGGCTCGGCCAGCAGGCAGCCAGCCAACGCATCCAGCGCGTCATCATGGCCGCCCGGCGTATCCGGCTGCCATTCGGACATTTCGGCGAAGAAGCGCGGGGTCGCGGCCTGGTCGTGCACATGCAGGCGCCGGGCCGCCATCACCGGATCCAGCGCGCCCAGGATGCGGCGGGATTTGGCCTCGCGCTGGGAGACCTCCACCACCGCGCAGGCCGCACCGGCGCGCGCCATCTCCCGCCGCAGGATCGCGGGCAGGAAGCGGCCGATGCCATTGGTCTCCACCCGCACCGCCGGCAGCAGCAGATCCCGCGCGATCCGCGCCACCGCCGCGCATTGCTGCGTCGCGGGGTCGGTGGCGCTGGCGGGGTCATGCGTCAGCCAATGCAGCCGGTGCAGATAGTGGTTGCCCTCCGCATCCGCGTAGCAGGCCGCCAGCACCGAGCCATCCCCCTGCCCCGGCCGCCCGAAGGCCGGGTCCCAGAACGCCCCGCCCGAGACCATCCGCCGCCCCATCAGCCGCAGCACCGGGCGGCCATTGGCCTCGGCATAATCGGTCTCCTCGGCGTAGCGGACCATCACCGCGGGATCCAGCCGCGCGGCCTGCACCGCGACGGGTTCGAGCTGCATCTGGCGGCGGAACTCGATCGGGCCGACGCGGGTCCGCAACGCCGCGACATGCGCCGCCGAGAACCGTTCCGGCCAGACGCTGGCACCATCGGCATCCAGCAGCGGGATGCGCAGCGCGCGAAACCCGACCGCGAAACCGGCGGGGTCGTAGAGCGTCTCGCTGGTATGCGGCGTGCCGACCAGCAGCATGCTGCCGCCGGGGACGAGGACGAACTCCGCCTCCCGCAGTCTTTCACGCAATGAGTCGCGCTTGCCGGCGGTGTCGCAATTCCCGGCGACCTCGACGTCATCGCCGATGATCACCTCGGCGCGGCTGCCGGTGATGTTGCCCTCGATGCCGGCCGCCAGCATCGACGGGTCGCGCAAGGCGCCCGGGCGTTTGACCGAGAAGCGGTCGGCCGCCCAGGACTCCGGCGCCGCTTCGCGCAGATGCGCGCAGAGCGGATGCCGTTCGATGATGCGCCGCACGTTGGAGACCATCTTCGTCGCCAGCGCGTGATCGGCGGCCAGGACCAGGATGCGCGTATCCGGCCGCCGCGCCAGCAGCCAGGCGCAGTAGAGCCCGACCAGCGTCGATTTGCCGCAGCCGCGAAACGCCATCAGCAGCTGATGGCGCTCCCCGGCCGCCTGGCGCGTCTGCAGCCAGCGCGCGATCCGCCGGTGCAGCGGCGGCAGCGCCAGGCCCTGGCGTTTGTTCCAGACCCAGATGAAGGCATCGAGATCGGGGTCGCCCATGCTTGGCTACTCCTCGTCGTCAGGGGGACCCATGTCGGAGCTGGCCTGGGCCAGAAGATCCTCGCCAGCGGCGACGGCTTCGGCGGCGCCGCCCGTGGGTTTGAGCAGTTTCAACAGATGTTCGAGATGCGCGAGCGCCGCGCGCCCCCCCGCGTGCCAGGCGGTGAAGGCCTTGGGGTCCTCATCCGCCGAGGGCGAGCATCGCCGCAGGTAGTCACTGTACTTCGCGACCACGATGGCCACGGCCTCTTCCAGCTCCTCCTTTCCCCGCAGGTTTGGCGCCGTCACGCCTTGACCACCCGCACCCGGACCGTGCCGGGGTTGAGGTCGATCGCGACGGCGGTGCGGTTCCAGGCGGTGACGGTGACGATATCCGAGGCCCCTACCTGCGCCAGGAACAGCATCCCGCTGGTCGCGAGGCTGAAGGCAGCCTGGCAGTAGTCGCCCGGCCGCGTGCCCGGCACGGTGACGTTGAGCGTGGCCGAGGCCCCGGCGGCAACGCTGGGCGGGTCCCAGGCCAGTTCGGCCCGCAACTCGCGCACGCCATGCGGCATATCCGGCAGCCCATAGAGCACCGGCGGGGAAAACACCGGATCGCAGGCGAGACGCATCGCGCGCACCTCGTAATCCGCGGTCAGCCGGCCAACCCCGATGATGGCGTAAGCCACCTGCGGTTCCAGCCGCACGGTCTGCAACCGCGTCAGCGCCGCATCGGTCATATCCGCCGAGCCCTGCCACCAGCGCGCCCCGGTGGAGTACTGCATGGTCTGGCCGCTGGCGCGCACCAACTGCCCCGCCGCGTCGGTGAGCAGGGCCTTGTCGATATCGAAGCACTGCACGATGAGGCGCGGCGCGTCCGCATCCACGGCCAGCGCGAAATCCCGGCAGGTGCGGCTGTCCACCACGAAGCCGAGTCCGCGCCCGCCGACCAGGATCGCGCCCCGGTCGGTCAAGGTGATGCTGTCCAGCGCCGGGAAGGCAAAATCCGAGACCAGGCTCGGCGTGCCACTGACATTGGTCGAGAGCACGGCCATGCGTTCGAAGCCGACTTCGGTGGTATTCCAACGGATCGATGCGGCCCGCAGGTTCGGCACCGAGGCGAGTTCCCTGACCGCTTCCCGATGCGCGATGGCCTGGTGGTGGCGGCGCACCACCGAGCCAGTGCGTGTGGCGGTGGTGGTGTAGTCCACATCGACAAGGTAGCCCTGGCTCGCCCAGGCGACCTCATAGACATGGTCCTGCGCCGCGGCGGTATGGCGGGCGACGAATGCGTCGCAGCCCTCCATCCGCAGGTTGCGGACGATGACCGCGCGGCTGTTCACCTCGACCAGGAAGGGGATGCCGGTGATCGGCTTGTCCCGCGACTGCAACTCGAAATTCGGTCCGTCGAAGACATGTCGGTTGTGCGCGACATAGGCGCCGGGGGCGGCGGAGAAGCGCACGCCGTAGCGGTCCTTGTCCACATTCACCGACATGCCATGCGCGAAATGCCCGCCGTAGTAACGCACCGATGTGTTCCAGGCCGCCGCCGTCGCCGTCCGCACATCCAAGCCGATGCCGTTGTTCACAAGCCGGTCGAGATGGACCTCGCTATCCTCGAAGCCGCGCTCGACGCCGAGGGTGCGGACGCCGATACAAAAACCCTCGACCTGGCGAACGTCCAGCACGCTGGCATCGAGGTTGCGCGCGACGATGCCGATGTCGTTCTCATCCGACCAGTCGCTGATCGTGGCGCGCAGGACGCGCAGGCCGCGATAGGATTTTTGGGTGTTGCGCACCGCCGCACCGTCGCCAAGCGTCAGCGCCGTGGTCCCGGCCGGGCCCGCATAGATGATCGAGCCCAGCATCACCAGGCCCGCCGCCCCGCCGCCCAGCACCAGCGGCATGGTGGTGCGGTGCGAGCCCTCGCCGATCTCCAGCATCCGGCCGGAGGCGACGGCGGCATTCATCGCCGCCTGCAAGGCCGGCCCGTCGTCGTTCAGCCCATCCGCCATGGCACCGAAATCGCGCGCGGTCAGGCGTTCGGCGAACTTGTCCTCGGCGGTGCGCGGGATGGCGCCGCTGTAGGGGCTGGTCATCACCGCCGCATCGCGCGGGAAGGAGGTGATGCCGCCCAGGCTGTCGAAGCCCAGCAGCCGGTTCGCGCGCATGTCCCGCGGCGGCATCACCATGCCGCCGCTGGGCTCGGAGGGGTCGAGGCGCAGCGTGCCGCCCATCTCCTCGCGCAGATCCTGCAAGGCGGCGACCTGGCGGTCCAGCTCGTCATTCAGCGTATTGGCGCGCAACAACCCGTTCGACTGGTAGTCGGTCACGCGCTCGACTTTTACGCGCCGGCGCAGGGTCACGACAGAGCCCGTTGCGGGCGCCGGGGCGAAGGTGACGCTGCCACCTTCGCTGAGCCCGGCGCCGGAGATGTTGTAGCCCGGGGGCGAGGCGGTGCCTGCGACCAGCACCTCCAGATCCTCGGCGCCGAAAATCGGGAAGGGATAGGTGAAGACGGTCTGGGCGCCATCGGCCGCGTATTGCACGCGCGGTGCGACGTCGCCGATGCGGATGTGCTCGGACATCGGGGGTTCCTGTCGTGTGCGATTGCGAACGGGTGTGTCTGGGTCTCAGTCGAGCAGCGAGCGCACGGTGCCGCCGAAGCTCTGCCCGGCGCGCAGCCAGGTCGTCAGCGAGCCATCGGTGTTCAGCAGCGACCTGCGGCCCGCCGCGAGGCGCGCCTGGAAGCCGGCATTGCTGTCGGCCTGGGCGGCGGCGGCATCCTCCGCCATGCCGGCCGTGATCGCCGCCGCCGAGCCCTGGTCGGGGCTGACGCCGGAGGCCGCAAGGCGGGCGCGGGTGGAGGCCACGGTGCGATCCAGCGTCGCCTGCCGCTCGCGCGCATCGGTCGATGATTGCACGGCGATCTGTTCGGCGCGCTGGAGGGCCTCGGCCTCGGCCTGTTGGCGCTGGGCCTTGGCCTGGGCGGATTGCGTGCTCGCCTGACGGCTGGTGGCGTAGAGCGAGACGCCGGTGCCGACCAGGGTCGCGACGGGGGCGAGTGCGGCCATCAGTCGGGCATCCTTGTTTCGGTGGTGACGGACAGGAGCGTGACGGGCAGCGGCGTGTTGCCGGAGATGCGCCAGAGCGGCTCGGCCAGCGTCCGGCGCCAGCCAAAGGCGCGCAGCGCGATGTCGCCGGTGAAGCGTGGCGGCGCCGCATCCAGCAGCGCCGTGTCCAGCCGCCGGAACGGCACCGGCCGCAGCCCGCGGCCGAGATCGACCTCCAACGCCGCGGTCTCCAACAGGCGGAAGGTGACGGCGACAAGGCGAACGGGGCCGGTCCGCACGCCCATGCTGGTGCTGGCCTCGGGCGGCAGCGGCTCGACCTCATGCGTGAAGGGCAGGCCGACCTGCACCGAGAGGCTCGGCGGATCGACCGCCACCCGGCCATCGGCAACGATCCCGAGGCCGCGCGGCGCGCCATCGGCCAGCACGGTGACGCTGTGGCCCTCCAGGTGCGCGAGGCCCGACCAGACATCCTGTTCGGTCGCCGCCGTGCCGGAGAGTGCGGCATCCGACGAGACATCCGCATCGAAGCGTTCGAGCCTGAGGCTGCCCGCACGCTCGACCGTGACATAGACAGCGCCGTCCAATTCGGCGACGGCGCGAAAGGCGCCCTCCGTCTCCTGCCGGGTCCAGGCGGTGACCTGTTCGGTGCGGTACAGCGTCAGCGTGGACAGCCCGCCATCGGCCATGACCAGATGCAGCAGCCGCGTCACCTGGTCATAGGCCATTGAGACCGGGCGCGCGATCAGATGATGCGCGACCAGCGCGAGGTCGCTCGCCTGATAGGCCTGCTGCACATCGGTATAGGCGAATTCATGCACCGCGCGATTGCTGCGCGCGATGAAGATCGTGCTGCCATCGACATCGACGGGCGGCACGATGCGATCCACCGGGCTGCCCACGCGCGTCTGCCGCGTGAGCTGGATCGAGGAGGGTGTCAGCGGATCGCCGCTCACCATCCATTCCGCGCCGGAGGTGAACACCTGCAGATGCCGGCCGCTGAACACGCCGCGGATCGCATTCACCTGGTCCGACAACAGCGAGAACTCGATCCCCTGGTCGTCGAGACCCGCGCCCAGGTCGAAATCCGACAGATCGCCGGATCGCGACAGCCACAGCCGGTTCGGCAGGTCGCGCGACCCGCCGAGCACCAGCCGGTCCTGATGGAAGCAGGCCGTCACCGGCCAGCCGCGTGCCGCGCAGAAGGCCGATTCCTGCCAGTCCGGCGTCGCATTGGTATCGGTCAGCGTATCGATGACCGTGGCCACGACATGCTGCGCATTGACGAAAGCCGTGATAGCAACTTGCTTCCCCGCGATCAGCAGCCGCGACCCGACATGGGTCGGCAGGAAAATGGGCGCCGCGGCCGTGACCGCGACCGAGCCACTGGTGGCGCTCGCCGCGATCATCAGATCGGGGGGGGCGAAACGCGCCCAAGGGCTGCGGGTGAAGGCGAACTCCTGCACCGTCCAGGCGGTGTGCCCGGTGCGGGTGATGCGCTGCGGCGGCATCTCGGGATGCAGCAGGATCAGCGTATCGGCGTTCTGGGTGAAGGCGAGATGCGGCAGCATCGCCTCAGTCCAGGGCCCCGCCACGCTCACCACCTCGGCGTCGTTCACGAACACCGCCATGCGCTGATGCGTCAGCACCAGCAGATAGGTCTGCTCGGTGTTGAACTCGAAGGCGATGAGGCGCGCGGCCCCCGGCAGCATGGCGAGATGCCGCAGTCCCGGCCTGCGCGCGACGCCGCCGGTCGGCTGGATCACCACATTCCGCAGCCGTCGCGCACCGGCCTCATAGGCGCGCAGATCGGCGCGGCCGAGCAGTTCGGGCGCGAGTTCGCCGGCGGTGAAACTCGTCTTGATGCGGGTGACGCTGGGCATCGGCTCAGCCCCGCGCCGCAATCAGCGGGAAATTGTCGAAGGACTTCGCCGTCGCCTGCTGGCTGTCGGCCAGGCGCGCGGTGCGCAGCGCCTGGTCGGCCAGGCGGTGTAACGCCTCGGCGCGGCTGCTGGCCTCGGTCAGCGGCAGGCAGAACTCCGCGGCCAGGCGCGCGACCAGCGCATCGGCGAAGAAGGGAGGGAAATCCGATTCCTCCGGCCTGAACACATAGGTCAACGTCACCGCCTGGGCATTCGCATGCAGCCGGTTCTCATGGATGCGGTAGCGCAGGCCCCGCCCCGCGCCCGAGGTGCCGGCCGACAGCGCGCGCAGGAATCCGCTGGGAAGCTGGAAGGCAGCATCGAAATCGGCGACCGGGCGGGCCACCAGCCGCGGCAAGGTGGATTGCCCGGTCGCGAAGGACCACGGATGCACGGACAGCATCGAATCCCGCACATGCGGATAGAGATTGGCCGCCACCTCCGCCTCGGCGGTGCCTTCCTCCAGGCTGGCGACGGGCGCGGCACCGAGCTTCAGCAGCGCGCGCGAACACAGAACAAGCGCGGATAGCGCCATGTCGGATTCTCCTGGGGAAAAAGGGCGGGGTTCCCCCGGATGCGGCGCATCCGGGGGGGGCGCATTACTCCGCCGCGCGCATCCGCACGACACCTTCGCCATCCACCAGCACCGCGCCCTGGCTCATCATGTTGAGGACGAAATGCGCGGCACGATCGCCGTGCCAGGTCACGTCGGTCGTCACATCCTGCGCCGAGGCATGGCCGATCGCGGTCTTGTGGTAGAAGTAGCAGAAGCGCGTGCTGCCGCTGAGTGTCAGGCCCGAATGCGGCATCCACATCGCGCCCAGCCAGGACTTGGCCTGCGCGCCCTTCCACGGCAGATCGGTGTCACCGACGTAGCGGCTGTCGGCGAACTCCTGGATCTGCAGCAGCTGGCTCCACTGCTTCCAGCCGACGATGGCGTAGCGCTGGCCGTCATCGGGGATGTCGGCCGCACCCATCATCTCGAAGGCCAGCAGCACCTTCGCCTTGGTCAGCCCATCGGCATCGGTGGTGCCGGCGGCGGTGCCGACGGCTTCGGCGGTGGCGGTGTCGAGGGCCGCGATGATCAGCTCATCGGTCTTGCGGCCGAGCGCATAGGCGCCGGCATTGGCGATGACCTGGCGTTCCTCGATGTTGGTCTTGATCTCGTCGAGCCGGTCGATCCATTCGCCGGCGTAGTAGTCCTGGAGGAAGCATTCAGCGTTGCTGTACTGTAGGTTCATCACCGGCACGACGCCGTTGCGCGCCTTGGCGGCGGCGGTGCCCTTGCCGACGCGCGGGAAGACGGTGCTGGCACCCTTCACCTCGCCGCGGCTGCGGATGGTCGGGCGCAGCTTGCTGCCCTGGCGCTGGTAGGCGTCTTTCACTTCGGACTCGAACTGCTTCACGAAAGCGGCGTCGATCGTCATGCGGAATCTCCGTGGAGAAGGTCAGGGAAAGGGCGCAGCACCGGTTCTCCGCGAACGGACCGATGCGCGCCCAGGGCCCGCGCGCCCGGAACCCCGGGTTCCGCGCAGGCAAACATCGGTCAGCCGCCGACGAGGCGCCGAAAGCCCTCGGTGACGCGGCTGACGAATTCGGGGTCGCGCTTCTGCCAATAGCGCGGGTCGCGCATCATCTTGCGCAGCCCCGCCTCATCCATCGGCCCGGGCGCGTCGGCGTTGCGGCCGAGCGCCGGCTCGCGGCGGTCCATCATGCCGGCGAGCGCGATGACGCCCTCGGCCGTGCCGGACATCGCCTCGAACACCGCGGGCGGCAGGTTGGCGCGGCCCCAGGTGGCGAGCTGGCCGGCGATGGCGCGGAAGCGGTCCTCGCCACCGAAATGCGCGATCAGCTTGTCGCGCTGGCGGGTCGCCTCGTATTCGGCGGCGGCCTCGGCGATGGCGGGCAGCAGCTTCTCGGCAGCGAGGTCATAGACGAGCTGCGCCTGCTCGGGCGTGAAGCCCGCCGCATGCAGCTTGGCATTCACCGCCGCATCGGGGCTGCATTCCGGGCAGGGCGCGGTGATCTCATAGCCATCCGGCGCCTCGGGGATGCCCATGGCGGCGCGAAACCGCGTGATCTCCTCCGCCGTCGCGTCGGTCGCGGGCGGGGCCATGCGCTGGGACAGGCGGCGTTCCAGCTCCAGATAGGATTTCAGCAGCGCATCGACCCGGACGGAGCCCGTCGCCGGGTCCAGGAATTTCTGGGGAATGGCGGGGGCCGGGTCGAGCTCGGCGGTGATCAGATTCTCGCTCATGCGGTCATTCACTCCTTCGCGGTCAGGATCGAAGCCGGCACGTCGAGCGTGCTGGCGAGAAAACGGGCGGCGGCGGCGATATCGATCTGCGCCATGCCCTCGGCCCCCAACGCCGCCGCCTGTTGCAGGAACAGCGCGGTATTGGCGGCATCGGCGCGGGCCTGGAGCCGGGCGAGCGGGCTGCGATAGGCGAGCCGCACCTCCCGCCCATCCAGCAGGATCGGCGGCACCTCCCCCCGCCGGCGCAGCACGCCGAGCGCGCGGGACACCAGCGGCGACAGCAGCTCCGATTGCAGCCGGCCGTAGCAGGCGCCGAGGATGCGGGCGGTCTCGGCACTGCGTTCCAGCACCTCGGTCGCCGTGCGGTCGCGCCCCGGGCGCGGGTTCAGCCGGTCGGCCAGCAGGGCCGAGCGGATACGGGCGCGCAGATCCTCCAGCACCAGGTTCGACACGTCGAAATTGCCTGGTGCCGCGAGCGGCGTGAGCCCGGCCGAGCCCGGTGCCTTGGGGATGATCGCCCCCGGCACCAGCTCCACCGTCGCCGGGTTCAGCACCCCGTCGTCATCGGCCTGCCAGATGCCGGTCGCGGCGATGGAGGCGTTCTTGAGGATCAGCTCGACGACCTTGTTGGCGGTGCGGATGTCGGGCAGCGCCTTCATCACCGGGCCCCGGCCGTAATCCTCGCCCGGGGCGACCAGCCAGCGGAAGGCGATGAAGGGGCTCTCGGAAAAACGCCCCTCGGCCAGCAGCACCGGCGGCGTGTTCGGCGGCGACAGCACCGCGGCGAAGCTGTAGCCGCCACGGCCATCCGGCCAGACCGCCTCCAGCACCGGCAACCGGGCCTGGCTGTCGTCGGAGACCGCCACCGGCGCCTTGGGGAAGCGTTGCAGGATCGCCGCCGGCGTCAGCCGCGCCGAGCGGAACACCGTGTCCAGCCGGCCGCTGCCGCTGTCCTCCAGCACCGCCTCGGCCAGCGGCACGGCGGCGATGCGCAGGGCGGAGGCATCGCCGGGCCGGGCTTCCTCGACCAGCAGCACCCCCGTCCCGCAGACGACGAGGTCCAGGAAGGCCTGGTGCATCGCCAGCGAGAAACCGGCGCGGTCCAAATGCCCGGCGAGCGCCTCCGAGGCGTTTTCCAGCAGATCCGGCAGGCCCGGGACATCCGCCATCTCCCGCGTCGGCTGCAGGCCGAACCAACGGGACCAGGGTGGCGTCAGCTCCGACAACAGGGATGCCGCCAACTCCTCGGCGGCATCGGCGGCGGTGCCGTCATAGAGCGCGGGCCCGCCCTGGCCCGGGGTGCGGGCCAGAACATGGTCGCGGCAATCCTGCCAAACGCTCTCCCACGGGCGGCGCCGGTCGAGTGCGGCCGCATGGCGGTCGAGAAGGGTTTCGGGGGTCATCCTCATTCCCCCAGCAGAGAGCGGCGGGTGCCCAGCGTGGCGCTGGGCGCCGCGTCGAGCACGCCGCGGGCGGAGGTTGCGATGGTGCCCGCCAGACCGCGACGGGCGCGATCGGCATTGGCGACGCGCGCGGCACCCGCGGCCTCCTCGGGCGGCGTGGTATCGACCGGCAGCTCCGTGGGGGCGGTGCTGGCGATCGGCTGCGGGGCTTTGAACAGGCCACCCATACGGCTCGGCGCTCCTTGGGATCGGGGCGACATCCCGCATGGCTCGCCCCTGGGGGGAGAGGCTGAACCATGCGGAGGATCGCGGGAGGGAGGGGGTTGGTGTGCCGCGGAAGGCGCAATGCGCCCCTTGGCGATTGGGGATTTAGCCTAGGGCACGGAATTTGTCAAGAAGTATTTCCTAGGCTTATTATCTTGACGAATCAGACCCTGGAACAGCCCGCGCGGGGTCAACGCGAAGGGGGCGCCGGGGCCCAGCAGCGCCCGGCACACGCCCACGCAGGTCAGCGGCGCCAGGCCCGGCAAGGCGGTGGGGCGGGCCGCCACGGGGCGATACGGGCCAAGCACGGCAAAGCCCGCGCGCAGCCAAAGCCCCGGCAGATCATACTCCGGGCCCGCCGGCAGCCGCGTCACATGCAGCCGCCCGGAGAGCGGGTCCACGATCGTCCAGCCCGCCTCATCGCGCAGCCCGGCGAAGCAATGGCGGAAGCCGGGCGCCAGCAGCCGCTGCCACGGCAAGGTGGCGGCGCCACCAAAGCCGAGGAAAACGGCCGGCTCCGCCGTGCGGAGATGCCGGCTCACCGCAGCGGCACGATCGTGCAGGCCTCTTCCGGCCTGGGGAACACGCCATCGCCCGAGACGATGCCCTTGATCCGCAGCGGCCAGTCCAGGCGCTGCATCGCTTCGGTCCAGAGCTTCGCATCGCCGCGTTCGGGCGCGAAGCGCGCGTCGGGGACGGTGTGCCGCTCCCCCCAGACCCGCATCACGCGGACATGGGCAAGCTGGATGCGGCGCTGGCGATACAGGCGGTCCAGCACCAGGATCACGTCATCCGGCTCGCAGGGGCGCAGCACCTCGCCACGCCCGGCGGCGACGCGGGCGCCGTCGCGCCGGGCGGTCAGGGCGGACATGGTCCAGAACCAGGCCTCCTCCGAGGAGTGGAAGGGCAGCGCCCGGTCCAACGGGTCGAGGCGGCGGGTCGAGCGGGGGGCGGGTTGGGGCATCGGGGGCTCCGGAAAGCGTCCCTGGGGGGTCGGGACAGTTCCGATCTAAACCTTCAGTCCTAGGTGTCAAGACCTTTATAGGTCTTTTATCCTGTTGCAATGGGGGTGATAACCTAGGATACTGAACCCATGAGACATGAAGACGTGTGGCGCGCGCTCGATGCCCTCGCCGCTGAACATGGGATGAGCGCCTCCGGCCTCGCCCGCCGTGCCGGGCTGGACCCGACCGCTTTCAACCCCTCCAAGCGGACGGGGCCGGATGGGCGCGCGCGATGGCCCTCCACCGAAAGCGTCGCCAAGGTGCTGAACGCGATCGGGGCGCCGCTGGAAGCCTTCGCCGCCTTGGTCTCGGGCAATCCCGGCACCGGCGGTGGCGGCCGGCGGCCGATCAGCGGGCGGCGCATTCCCCTGATCGGCATGGCCCAGGCGGGCGGCGAAGGCTTCTTCGACGATGGCGGCTATCCGGTCGGCGGCTCCTGGGACGAGATCAGCGTGCCCGAGGTGCCCGACCCGCATGCCTATGCCCTGGAAATCCACGGCGACAGCATGGAGCCGGTGTTCCGCGACGGCGATCTGGTGATCGTCTCGCCGGGTGCCCCGGTCCGGCGCGGCGACCGCGTCGTGGTCCGCACCCGCAGCGGTGAGGTGATGGCCAAGGAGCTGGTGCGGCAATCGGCCAAGCGGATCGAACTCGCCAGCCTGAACCCCGCGCATCCGAATTATGGCTTCGACCTGCCCGAGGTCGCCTTCATCCACCGGATCGTCTGGGCCACTCAGTGAAGCTCCCGGCCGCGGCGGCGCTGCTGCTGCTCGCCGGCTGCGCCTGGTTCGAGCCCCCGCCGATGCCGGCGCCCCCCGCCATGGGCCCCGATACGGCGGAACCGGAAGGGCCGGCGCTGTCGCTGACGATCGGCGGGCGGCGCTCCGTCGCTTTGCTGGTGCAGCAGAATGGCGAGCAGCGCATCTGGCGCGGCCGCAACGGGGTGGTGGTCGCGACCGATGGGGCGCGGGTGGTCGCGACGGCGGGGCTGCCGGTCTGGGTGACGGCGACGCGCTTCGACGGCGCCGACCCGCTGGATGATCCGCTGCACCTGCTCGGCCAAAGTGCCACGGTGCGGCGTCAGGTGGATCTCTCGGGGCCGCACCGCGATCCGGCGCGGATGCGCTTCGGCGTGGCGCTGGCCTGCACCCTGCGCGGGCGGATGGATGCGGCGCTGCTGCTGATCGAGGAAGGCTGCAACGGCGCGGGCAGCACCGTCCACAACCGCTTCTGGGCCGACCCGCAGACGGGGGCGATCTCTCACAGCGAGCAGTGGATCGGCGGGCCGGATATGCTGGCGATGGACGTGCTCAGGGCGCCGCCGGAGTAGGCGCCCCTATTTGTCGTCCTCCGCATAGGGATTCTCGCTGCCGCGAAGCTGCACCCGGATCGGCACGCCCCCCATGTCGAACTGCTCGCGGAAGGAATTGACCATGTAGCGCTGCCAGTCATCCGGCAGTGCCTCGGCCCGCGTGCCGAAGACCACGATGGTCGGCGGCCGCGCCTTCGGCATGGTCAGATAGCGCAGCTTGATCCGGCGCCCATCGACCAGCGGCGGCTGGTGCTTGTCCTTCACCACCTCGAACCAGCGGTTCAGCTCGCCGGTGCCGATGCGGCGGTTCCAGCGCTCATGCGCGGCGCGCACCGCCGGCATCAACTTGTCCACGCCTTGCCCGGTCGCCGCACTCATCGGCACCACGGTGATGCCCTTGAGCTGCGCCAGCGAGGTTTGCAGCACATCCTCCACACCCTTCCGGGCGGCGTTGCGGTCCGGCACCGCATCCCATTTGTTCAGCGCGAGGACGATCGCCCGCCCCTCCCGCTCCGCCAGCCGGGCGATGTTGATGTCCTGCTGTTCCAGGCCGAGCGTCGCATCCAGCACCAGGATCGCGACCTCGCATTCCTTCAGCGCGCCGATCGAGGCGCCGGTGGACATCTTCTCCAGCTCCAGCTCCACGCGGGCCTTCTTGCGCAGGCCGGCGGTATCGACCAGCCGCACGCGGCCTTCCTCGTCGCTCCACTCGACGGTGACCGCATCGCGGGTCAGGCCGGGTTCGGGGCCGGTGATCATGCGCTCCTCGCCCACCAGCGCGTTCAGCAGCGTGGATTTTCCGGCGTTCGGGCGGCCGACGATGGCCAGGCGCAGCGGCTTCTCGGCGCCCTCCGGCTCTTCCTCCGGCATCTCGGGCAGATGCGCCACGATCTCGTCCAGCAGCCCGCCGAAGCCCTCGCCATGCTCGGCGGAGATCGGGATGGGCGTGCCGAGGCCGAGTTCGAAGGCCTCCATCGCCGCCAGCGCGCCGCCGCGGCCCTCGGCCTTGTTGGCGAGCAGCAGGATCGGCGCCGGCACTTTTCGTAACAGATTGGCGAAGGCGCGGTCGGTCGGCGTCAGCCCCTGGCGGGCGTCGATCACGAACAGGATCAGGTCCGCCTGCCGGATCGCGACCTCGGAGCTGGCCCGCATCCGCCCGGGGATGGTCTCGGGGTCGGCTTCCTCAAGCCCTGCCGTGTCCAGCAGGATCACCGGCCGGCCGCCCATCTGGGTATGGGTTTCCTTGCGGTCGCGGGTGACGCCGGGGGTGTCGTTCACCAGCGCCAGGCGTCGCCCGGCCAGGCGGTTGAAGATGGTGGATTTGCCGACGTTGGGGCGGCCGACGATGGCGATGCGGCTGGCGCCGGCGGTGGGACGGAATTTCATGCGCCCCACCTACCCCGAATCGGCGCCGATGGATAATCCTGAGTTCTACCCGCGATAGGCGACGAGGCTCGCGTCATCCGTCGCGAGGTACAGCGTCGAATTCACCACCGCCCCCGGCAGCGTCACGCCGCCCGGCAGCCGCAGTTGCCCGGTCACCACACCTGCCGCCGGATCGACCAGCAGCGCCTGGCCCTTGCTGCCCGGCACGATGATGCGGCCGCCGGCGAGGATCGGCGCGGTGAAGCTCGCCGCCTGCCAGTCCTTCTCCTCGCCCGCCGGGGCGGGATCGAGCGGCAGAATCCAGCGCACGCGCCCATCGCCGCGCCCCAAAGCCACCAGATCGCCCGTCTGCGACACCAGGAACAGCCAGTCCCCCGCCACCGCCGGGGTTTCGGTGCTGCCAAGGTTGCGCTCCCAGATGCGGCGGCCCGAACGCAGGTCCAGCGCCAAAGTGGTGCCAGCGAGCGAGGAGGCGAAGACCCAATCCTCATGGATCACCGGCAGGCCGCGGATGCCGGAGAAATCGCTCAGGCCCCCGCGCCCGGAGCCGCCGAGGCCCTCGCTCCAGAGCACACGCCCATCGGTCGCGCGCAGCCCGGTCAATTCGCCCGAGGCGAAGCCCGCGACCACCGTCTCGCCCTCGATCGCCGGGGTCGGCAGGCCGAAGGGCACCGCCGGGGTCGGCGGCGCGCGATGGGTCCAGAGCCGGCGCCCATCCTCGGCCGAAACCGCCACAAGCTGGTTCTCGATGGTCGGCACGAACAGCCGCCCGGCGGCGAAGGCCGGGCCGCCGCGGGCCGGGGCCGGCAGGCGCGCGCGCCAGCGGATCTCACCGGTCGCGACATCGAGCGCCAGCACCTCGGCCAGGCCCGTGGTCACATAGACGGTGTTGCCGTCGATGACCGAGCCGGCGCCGATATTGCCGGCGTCATCCTCCTCGGGGCGGGTATCGCGGCGCCAGCGCTGAGCGCCGGTCGCGGGATCGAAGCCGGAGACGATGCCGAAGGCATCGCCGACGACGGCCAGATCGGCGGACAGGACCGGCCCCGCGACCATGCGCTGGCGCCGCCCGGTGCCGCTGCCGAAGCCGCTGCGCCAGACTTCCCGCAGATTGCCCTCAAGCAGCGCATGGCCCGGGGCATGGGCGGCATTGCCGCCGATCACCGGCCAGGAGGCGATGGGGGCGGGTTCGGGCAAGGTGACGGCGCGGCCCGCCAGGGCGGGATCGGCCTCCAGGCTGCGGCGGCTGCCGAGGACCGGCAGGCGTTCGCCCTGCAGCGGCCGCTTCTTCTCGCCGAAGATGTTGTCGATGGTGTCGCAGCCGGCCAGCAAGGCAGCCCCGCCAAGCAGCACGCCACGGCGGCCGTAGGATCGTGTCATCTCGCGGATATCCTTCAACCGCCGTTGGCGGGCGCGGTGCCCCCAACAGGCGGGGCGACGGGAGCGGCGGGGGGGGCCACGGGGCTGCCGACCTGGGCAGCGAGGCGCTGCACCCGGTCGCGCAACCCTTGCGGCGCCGCGGGATCGGCGGCCAGGGCCTGCAGCGCCGTGCGGGCCGCATCCTGGTCGCCGGCACGCAGGGAGACCAGCGCGCCAAGCTCACGCGCGCTGGCGCCCCAGGGCCCATCCCGCAGCGGCGCCAGCCGCGCGGCCAAACTGGCGGGCGGGTCGATCTCGATCCCATGCAGGACCCAAAGCAGGCTGGCCAGATCGCGCCAGAGCGGATCGACCGCGGAATCGGCGGCGACCGTGTTCCATATCTCGCGCGCCCGGGCCTTCTCGCCGGTTTCATCCAGCAAGGCCGCCTCACGCATGCGGATCAGCATCTGATAGCCGGCGGGGGCTTCCGGCAGCAGCCCGGCGAAGCGGCTCGCCATGACCGTCAGATCGGCGCCCTGGACCTGTGAGGCCTGGTGGATTTCGAGGAAGGCGGTCGCGGTCGTGGCGGCCTTGCGGGCCTCATACCAGCGCCAGGCCTGCCAGCCGCCCAGCCCGATCATCGCCGCGATGAAGAAAACCGCGATCGGGCTGCCGTAGCGCAGCCAGAACCGACGCGTCTTTTCCGCCCGAAGATCCTCGGCAACTTCGTCAAAAATATCGGGCAAGTGGGGGTCCGTCCGGGCTTGGGGCGATGCTGAGGCGCGGACCATACAGGGGCCATCACGGTGCGTTAAGCCCGCGCGGGTCTCATGCCCGCGTGATCCGCGCCTCCACCCTGCTGCTGCTCCTGATCCTGGCGGGGTGTGAGGCCGCGATCGGGCCCGCGATGGTGGCGACCGGCGCCTCGGTGGTGCTGACCGGGCGGACCCTGCCGGACATGGTCATCTCGGCGATCAGCGGTCGGGATTGTTCCCTGGCCTATCTGGATGGGGGCGAGGCCTATTGCCGCAGCGACCAGCCGCCCGCGCCGGTGCCCTTCTGCACCCGCAGCCTCGGCAGTGTGGAGTGCTGGCGGGCGCAGCCGCCGCTGGCCATGCCGCCCTCCCGCCAGGTCGCGGACAGCCCCCCGGCCCAGCCGCCCGCGCGGCCCTGGTGGGAACCACAGGGGCGCGGTCAGCTGCCCCAGAGCTGGGCGCCGGCGCGGGCCGCCCCTGCCCGGCCGTAGCGGGCCGGCTCATCGCCCAGCAGCCGCCACCCCGCGCCGGAGAGCGCGCCGAGGGCCGCCGCCTCCTGCGCCCGGTCCCGGGTGTGGATCAGGCACAGGCCGGGGCGCGCGGCGGCGAGGGCCGCCAGCGTCGCGGCGGCGCTGCCCATGTCCAGGATCACCAGATCCCAGGGCGCCCGCCCGAGCAACGCCGCCCCCTCCGTGCCGGTGACCATGGCGGCCCCGTTCAGGCGACGCAGCGGATCGGCCTCGGTCGTCACGATTTGGCCGAGCATCCGGCCCCGCCCGAGCGCCGCGCGAACCGCCGCCTCCACGCCGAGGCCGCAGCCCAGGGCCAGGACATGGAAGGCACCATCCCGTGCCGCGGCCGCGCTCAGCGCCGCGATGACGGGCAGCGAGGGGGCCTCGGCCGCATCCGGCGCGGCGGCGGCGGCCACGGCCACCGAGGCCAGCAGCCCGGCACGCCCCCCGGCGGAGGCACGCCCAAGCAAGGCCAGCACCCCGGTCGATGCCGGGCCGCCAGATGCGGCCGGCGAAAACGCGCGGCCGAGCGCCGCCGCCCATCCCTCGGGCCTGGGCATGGTGGGGGCCGCGGTGCGCGGCCGGCCGGCGGGCACGGCCAGGCGGCCCATGCCGCGCAGCCTGCGCGCCCAGCCCGGCCGGGCCCCGGTGTCAGACACGATGAGTCTCGGCGAAGGGGACCGGCCGGCCGGCCGGGGCGCCCAGCACCGTATCCTCCCGCATCACCGCCTTTCCACGCACCACGGTCGCCACCGGCCAGCCGTGGCAGACGTGGCCCGCGAAGGGCGTCCAGCCGCAGGGGGAGGCGATCCAGCTTTCCTCGATGGTGCGGACCGCGCCCATGTCCACCAGCGTGAAGTCCGCGTCATAGCCCGCCGCCAGCCGGCCCTTGCCGACCGAGCCGTAGATCCGCGCCGGCCCCGCCGCGAGCAGATCCGCCAGCCGCGATAGCGACAGCCGCCCGGCCGAGACATGGTCCAGCATCATCGGCACCAGGGTCTGCACCCCGGTCAGCCCGGCCGCGGTCGCGGGCCAGGGGCGTTCCTTGGCCTCGCGGGAATGCGGGGCGTGGTCGCTGCCGATGGTGTCCACGGTGCCATCGGCGATGGCGCGCCAGGCGGCCTCCATATGCCGCTTGTCGCGGATCGGCGGGTTCATCACGGCATAGCCGCCGAGGCGGTCATAGGCCTCGGGCCCGTATTGGGTGAGGTGGTTCAGCAGCACCTCGACGCTCGCGACGTCGCGGAAATCGCGCAGATAGCCGAGTTCCTCCTCGGTGCTGACATGCAGGATATGCGCGGGGCGCCCGGTCTTGCGCGCCAGCGCCATCAGCCGGCGGGTGCCGAGGAAGGCGCATTCCACGTCGCGCCATTCCGCATGCAGCCGGTGCGGCCCGCCCGCGGCGTAGAGCGGCTTGCGCTCCTGCAGGCGGTACTCATCCTCGGAATGATAGGCGATGCGGCGGCGGCCGGAGCGCATGACCGCCTCCAGGCTCGCGTCATCCTCGACCAGCAGATCGCCGGTGCTGCTGCCGGCAAACACCTTCACGGCGCAGACATTGGGCTCCAGCTCCAGCGCCGCGAGGTCCGGGATGTTGGATTTTCCGGCGCCGACATAGAAGCCGATGTCGCACCAGCTATGCTCCGCCGCATAGCCGCGCTTCCAGTCGAGCTGCGCCTTGCTGGTGATCGAGGGCGCGGTGTTCGGCATGTCGAAGACGGCGGTGATGCCGCCCAGCACGGCGGCCCGGGTGCCCGTCTCCATGGTCTCGACCGCCGGATCGCCGGGGTCGCGCAGATGCACATGCGGGTCGGTCAGGCCGGGCATGACGTGCAGATGGGCGCAGTCGATGGTCTCGGCGGCCTCGGACGTCCGCAGGTCGCCGATGGCGGCGATCTTGCCGTCGCGCACGCCGACATCGGCGGTTTCCACGCCCCAGGGCAGCACGCAGCGGCCGTTCTTCAGGATCAGGTCAAAATGCGTCATGCGGCCCCGCGTGTGGCAGAAAACGAACTGCGGCCTTTGTCGCATCCCGCCGTCGCCTTGCCAAACCCCGGGGTCTATGGAGGGTGCCGCCTCCCTCCCCTTCAGGATTCCGATGACGCCCCCCCCTGTTCCTGCGCGGCCCAGCTACGACCCTTCGCGGCCGATCGCGGTGCTGCTGCTGCTGACCCCGATCCTGGCCGTCATCCAGTTCCGCGGCCTGGCGCCCGCCATCCTGATCGGGCTGCTGGCGACCGTCTTCCTCGCCTGGCGCCGCGATGGGCGGCTGCCCTTGCCGCGCGGGGCGGCGAGCCTGATCCTGCTCGGCTTCTTCGCCTGGGCGCTGCTGGGCGCGGCCTGGGCGATGGATGCCGGGCGGGCGATCGAGACCAGCCTGCGCCTGGGCGCCTTCGCCATGCTGGGGGCGGCGGCGGCAAGCGCGGTGACCGGCGCGGATGAGGCGGCGCGGGCCCGGCTCGGGGCGCATCTGGCCTGGGGCCTGGGGATCGGGGCCGGCTTCGCACTGGCGGATCACCTCAGCGGCAATGCGTTGCGCGGGCTGATGCGCGGGCAATGGACGCCCTCCCCGCATCTCTATGCCGGGCTGAAGCCGGCGGTTTCGGTCATGGCGGTGCTGCTGCCGATCCTGGCCTTCCTGCCCTCGCTGCCCCGTTGGCTTCGGTTGGTGCTGACGATCTTCACCGTCATCGTGGTGCAGAGCCTGATCGCCGATGCCGCCAAGATCGCCGTGCTGGTCGGGCTGGCCGCCGGGGCGCTGGCCTGGTGGCGGCCACGGCTGGTGGCGGCGGGCCTGGGGATCGGGCTCGCGGTGGTGTTCCTGGCGACGCCGCTGGCGATCCGCGGCCTGACCAATGCCGGGCCGGACCTGAGCCATATCCCCCCCAGCGCCGCGCATCGCGTGCTGATCTGGGAGTTCGTGAACAGCCGCATCGCCGAACGGCCGATCTTCGGCTGGGGGCTGGAATCGGGCCGCGCCATGCCGGGCGGCAAGACGCCGGTCGCCACCCCCACCCTGGACCGCTTCGGGCTGAACACCGGGCGCAGCCCGGACTGGCTGCGGACGGCGGCCGAGCAATTGCCGCTGCATCCGCACAATGGGGCGATGGAAGTCTGGCTCGACCTTGGGCTGGTCGGCGCGCTGCTGGCCTCGGCGCTCGCCTGGAGCCTTTCGGGGCTGGCGTTGCGGGTGCTGCCCGCGGCGGCCGGGCTCGGGGCCATGGCCTCGGTCGCGGTGGTGGGGCAGCTCAGCTACGGCATCTGGCAGGCATGGTGGATCGGCTTGCAGATGCTGGTGGTGGTCGCCTTGGCGGCGCTGCTGCCGCGAGGGCCGTCAGCGAGGGGCTGAACACGCATCCCTGACGGAAGGGCCGCGTGAGCTATCGGCCGGTCAGCGCCGCCAGAAATTGCGGCGCGACCTCCGCCCATTGGCGCGGCCCGCGTGCAAAAGCCTGCGCCTTCCGCCCCATTTCGGCGAGCGAGGCCGCATCCCCCAGCAGCCGGCCCAGGGTCGCCGCCACATCCGCCGCATCGGCGCCGTCACAGAGCAGCCCGGTCTCCCCCGCCAGCACGGCATCGCCGGCGCCACCATCCCGCCCCGCGACCGAGGGCAGGCCATGCCATCCGGCCTCAAGGAAAACGAGGCCATAGCCTTCGACCGAATTGCCCTCGCGCCGGTTCGGCATGACGAAAAGATCGGCCGAGCGGTACAGCGCGGCCTTGGCCGCCTCATCCACCCGGCCGAGGAAAAGCACGCGGTCGGAAACCCCCTCGGCCGCCGCCAAAGCGCGCAGCCGGGCCTCATCCTCCCCACCGCCGGCGACCAGGTACAGGATGCCGGGATGGGCCATCCGCAATCCGGGCAAGGCGCGGATCACCTGGTCGATGCCTTTTCGCGCTTCCAGCCGCGCCAGCGTCAGCAGCACCGGCCCCCGCCCCGCCACCTGTGCCGCGACCTCGGCCAGTGCGGTGGCGGAGGGCTCGGGCTGGGGTGGGATCGGCGGGTTGATGATGGCGAGGCGCCCCGGCGGCACATAGGGGCCGACCAGATCGGCGGTGTAGCGCGAGATGGCGATGACGCGGGTGGCACGGCCGAGCGCCGCCTCGATCCGCCGCCGTTTGCGCGCCGTCAGCCGTGCGGGGAATTCGGTGCCATAGGTCAGCACCGCCACCGGCAGGCTGGTGGGGGGGATGAGTTCCAGGCTCTTCCAGGTGTCGGCGATGATCGCGGTGATGTCGCCTTGCCCCAGCCGCCGCCGGATCGCCCAGGCCTTGTGCCAGCGCCGCAGCGGCTTCGGCCCGCCGAAGCGGCGCAGCGCGAAGGGCGGCGCCACCCATTCCGCGCCGCCCTTGCGGATGTGGTCGGCCAGGACCGACACGGGGGCAAGGTGGGTCGCGATGCCGCCCATCAGCGCCTCGATCCCGCCGGGGTCGGGGGGGAAGCACTGGGTGACCAGCAGGATCACGGCTCCGGCGCGCCATGCGCACGGGGTTCCAGCCGCGCCTTGAGGTAGGAGAGCAACGGAAACGCCCCGGTGCAGAAGGCCAGCAGCACGCCCCAGGCGCCCTCCCGATAGCCCTTCCGCGACACGTAGGATTTGAACCCGCGCATCACGAACCGGCGCAGATTGCCACGCAGGGTGCCGATGTTGCCGGAGGCGATGAGATCCTTGGCCTTGGCGGTGGAGTAGCGGTCCAGCCGCTTCAGCATATCGGCGATGTCGCGGTCCACGAGGTGGATCAGCGCCCCGGTCTGCAGCCGCGGGCCTTCCTTGCCGGTCCAGTCCAGCCCCGGATGCACCCGCTGCGCCCGCCACTGCTTGGCCCCGGCCCGGAACAGGCGCGGGACCGAGGTGGTGCCGAAGCTGCCCGCCCAGCCATGCCGCAGCAGCCGGTCGCCGACGTAATTGTCCACCGGCACCTGATGCCAGGCGAAGGGGCTGCTCGCGATCACCCGGCGGATCTCGATGGCGAGGTCGGGGCTGACGCGCTCATCGGCATCGACCTCCAGCACCCAATCGCCGGTGCAGGCGGCGATGCCTTGGTTGCGGCGGGTGCCTTCCAGCTCCCAGGCGCCCTCGATCACCCGGGCGCCGGCGGCGGTGGCGATGGCGGCGCTGGCATCGGTGGTGCGGTCCAGCACGACCACGATCTCATCGGCGAAGCCGAGGGCGGCGAGGCAGTCGGGCAGCCGCTCGGCCTCGTTGCGGGCCACGATCAGGGCGGAGAGGCGAAGGGTCACGCCAGCACCTCATCCAATGGCGCGCGGGCAAGCAGGCCGGTGGCGGCGGCGACCACCGCATCGACCGGCAGATCGGCCATCGGCGCGGCGCCGGGCGGGCCCTCGGCCAGCACCGCCGCGGCACGGCGCCCGACCGGGCCGTATTCGGAGGCGGGTGTGGGGCCGAACAGCCCGATGGTCGGCACGCCCACGGCGGCGGCGAGGTGCATCAGCCCGGAGTCATTGCCGACGAACAGCGCGCAGCGCGCCAGCGCCGCCGCGACCTCGGGCAGGCTGGCCACGCCGACCAGGTCGATGGCGCCGGGCAGCCCGGCCAGCACCGGGGCGGCGGCGGTGCGTTCCTCGGCACCCGGCCCGCCCAGGACCAGGATACGGGCGCCGGCCAGGGAGCCGTCGGGCGCGGTCAGCCGCCGCGCCAGTTCAAGAAACCGCTCGGCCGGCCAGACTTTTCGCACCCAGTTCGCGGTTGGGCCGAGCGCCAGGATCGGGCCGCCGCCAACTCCCAGCAGGGCCGCTGCCTGCGCGACATCCTCCGGCGCGTACCAAGCGACCGGCCGTGGCGCGGGGCTGAGGCCCAGGGTCTGCGCCAGATGCAGCAGCCGATGCCCCGGCCTGCGCCCACCGCGCATCACCGCCCGGCGCCGCGCGAGCAACATCCAGGCGATGGCCGAGCCGCGCAGATCCACCACCAGATCCCAGCGCCGCGTCACCACCTGCGCCCAAAGCCCCAGCCAATGCAGCGACCAGCGTTGCTTGGTCACGGTGATCAGCCGCTCCAGCCCCGGCATCCGGGCGAAGACGCCGGTCGCGACCGGGCCGCAGGCGACGGTGATCCGGGCGCCGGGATGGGCGCGTAACAGATGGTCCAGCAAGGCGGTGGACAGCACCGCATCGCCGATCCGCGTGGAGGAGATGAACAGAATTCGCATCGTCGTGGCGCTTCCCTAGCACGGAAGGATTTTTCCCGCGCGGGGGCGGACTTGTCCGGCAAGGCGCGGCGCATCACGTCCCCAGGATGACGCAGATTTACCCCACCGATCGTGAGGTGCTGGCCCTGACCGGAGAGGACGCCCCGAGCTTCCTGCAAGGCCTGGTGTCGGCGGACATCGCCGCCCTGGCCGATGGCTCGGCCGCCTGGGCCGCGCTGCTGACGCCGCAGGGCAAATGGCTCGCGGATTTTTTCGTGGTGCGGGACGGCGATCGGCTGCTGCTGGATGTGGAGGCCGGGCAGGCGGCGATGATCTCGGCCCGGCTGATGCGGTTCCGCCTGCGCTCGAAGGTGGCGATGGCCCCCGCCGGGCTGGCGGTCACGCTCGGCTGGGAGGGGGCGCCGCCGGCGATGGGGCTCGCCATCGACGACCCCCGTACGCCGGAGGCCGGGTTCCGGCTGCTGCACGAACCCGGCGAAGGCCCCGCCGCCACCGCCGACCGTGACGCCTGGGACCGGCACCGCATTGCCCTCGGACTGCCTGATGGCAGCCGGGACATGGAGCCCGAAAAATCCATCCTGCTCGAAGCGGGCTTCGATGAATTGAGCGGCGTGTCCTGGACCAAGGGCTGCTGGATGGGCCAGGAGCTGACCGCGCGGACGAAATACCGCGGGCTGTTGAAGCGCCGGCTCTGCCCCGTCGCGGTCGAGGGCCCCTTGCCCGCGCCCGGTACGCCGATCCTGGATGCGGAGGGCGCCGAGGCCGGCGAGATGCGCTCCGGCACCGATGGCATCGGGCTGGCGCTGCTGCGCCTGCGTGCCATCGCGGCCGGCGCGGCGCTGCGGGCGGGGGATGCGGTGCTGACCCCTCGCCCCCCCGCCTGGCTGACATTGCCAGAGAACATGCCGCCGAGCGTGCCACCGAGCATGGCTTAGCGCAGCCGGTCCACCAGGCTGCCCTGGAACAGCCGCAGTCCCTGCGACCAGCCCCAGGCGACGGCACCGGATCGGTCCGCCCCGGCCAGCCAGGTTTCGGCGCCGAGGCTCTGGAGGCCGCCCATGGCAGAGACGCTGGCGGGCAGCAGCTCCGACCAGCCCAGCCGCAGCAGCGCCCCCGGCCCCATCGCCTGCAACAGCGCCGGGGTGAGCAGATCCAGCGCCCCGGCCGCCGCAACCTCCAGCGCGACGCGGTAGCCGCGCAGCCCGGCGAAACGCACCGCCATCATCGCCGGACCGGGCGCGCGCAGCAGGTCGCCCAGGTCCAGGCAGAGAATGACGCGCTGGCGCATCGCCTGCGGCAGCGCCTGGTCCATGCGCAGCCAGTCCCCGGTGGCGAGGGCGGCGGGGGCCAGGGGCAGCGAGACCGCCCCGGCGCCAGGGCCGGCCCGGCCCAGCTCCGCCGCCTGCCGCGCCGCGACGGCGGCGCGCAGCGGTGCATCGGGGCGCTCGCCGCTCGCCCCGCCCAGATGCGCGACCAGGGCCGGCCAATTGGGGCGCTCATCCACCCAGGCCGGGCCCGCACCGCCCTCCGGGTCCAGCCGCCGGACCGGCTGGCGCAGCAGATGCGCCGAGAGATCGGCGCGCGCGAGCGCCTGCAGGGTGGCCGGGCCTGTCCGCATCTCCGCGCCATCCGGCGCAATGGCGGGGGCGGCACGGTCGCCGATCAGCGAGGCCTCCAGCAGCGCCAGAAGCCGCGGCGCATCCTCCGGCAACCGCAGGCGATGCAGCGCCACGGCCGCGGCGGCGGGGTCGAGCACGGCGCGCAGGCTCGCCTCGGCCGTTTCCAGCGCCAGGGCCGGCGGCAACACCGCCGCGACCAGCGTGCCATCGGGCAGCGAGAACAGCCGGATGCGCGGGGCCCTGCGCAGTGGCGCCGCGGCTTCGTCGATCAGGCGCCGGTGCAGCGCCCGCGCGCCCCCCGGCACCGCCAGCGCCGGGCGCCAGAGCAGCAGTTCGCGCCGCGCGCCGCCTTCGACCGTCTGGCGGATCAGCGCCGCCAGCTCGGCCGGCCCGCCGGGCTGGGCGGTCAGCGCGGGCGGGGCATCCAGTGTCGCGATCATGGCAGCCACCGCCGCAGCAGCGCGGGATTGTCGCAGCCGGTGGGCTCGACCGCCGCCGCCCGCGCGGCGCAGGCGCCGGCGGTGCAGCCGGTGCTGGCGGGGCAGGCGCCGAGGCGGGTCGCGGCCAGCAGCGCCTCCACCACCGCCCCCGCGTAGCGGCTGACCCCCTGGCGCAGCCCCCAGGCGAGGGCGGCGGGCGTATCGGCCCCGCTCAGTACCACCCGCCCCGGCAGGGTCGGGTCGCGCAGCGCCGGGGCAAGCGCGGCCGGCAGCTCGGCCGACCAGCGCAGCAGCAGCAGATCGGCCGGGATCGCGGAGAGGCGCAGCCACCCGGCCAGCGGGGCGCCGATCGCCCCGATCGCGAGCCGCCCGCCGCCGGCCCGCAGGCCGTCCCGCCATGCCTCCAGCAGCGCGGGGTCCGCCAGCAGCGCGGCGGGGGCGACGGCGGTTCCCCCGAAGCCGGCGGGGGGGCCATCGCCGCGACTCAGCTCCCGCCAATGCAGCGGATCTTCCGAGCCATCCCCCGGCGGCCCGCGCCAGCCCGCGAGGCGCGGATGCGCCCCGCGCGCCAGAATCACCACGGCCTCGCGGCGCATCGGCTGGAGTTGCGCGGCCCTCTTTGGCCCGGGCGCGCCGCCGCTGAACCAAAGCGTGGCGGTCGCGACCAGCGCCTGCGCCTCGGCCGGGACCGCAAACAGCGGCAGCGCCAGCCCGGGGGCGAGCACCGCCGCCGCCTCGCGCACGCCGCGCAGCCCGGGCAGCGTGCCCAGCAGCAGCACCGCCCCCTCCGCGCCCAGCAGCACCTGGCCATGGTGTTCAGCGGCATGCGCCTCGGCCAGGGCTCGTAAAAATCGCGCTAGGACAGCATCTTCGCTCGCCAGCGGCGGCAGCAGCAGCACGCCATTCGCCCCGCCCCGCGCCGCCGACAGCAGCGCGCGCAGGCGCGGCGGCACCCGCGGTTCCAGGCTGGGATGGCCCGGCGGGACAGGGCCGAGCGGGGGCGCGCCGAGGGCCAGAGCCAATGACATGGGCGAGTCTCCGTTCCGGGCAATCCTTGCGGCCGGGCAGCATCCTGCCTGCGTAGCCTGCCGCGCAGACATGAAGGCTTCGCCAACGCGGGTTCTCGGGCCGAACTCCCGCGCGGGCTCCTTGCATGCCCTCCTTCCCTTGGGTTAGGCACAAGCGATGGACCTCCCCGTGGACGCCGTACCCCCCTTGCCCGATGCCGGTCGTGCTCCCGATGAGAACGCCCGTCTCGCCGATGCCGTGCGGGCCCTGAAGCGGACCTCGGTGCTCGTGGTCGGCGACGCCATGCTCGACCGTTACGTCTATGGCCGCGTTACCCGCATCAGCCCGGAGGCGCCGGTCCCGATCCTGACCGTGGAGCGCGAGCTCGCGATGCCCGGGGGGGCGGGCAATGTCGTCCGCAACCTGACGGCGCTCGGCGCCGCAGTCGCCTTCATCACCGTCGTCGGCGACGATGTCGCCGGCAGCGACCTGACCGGGCTTGTTGGCGGCCAGCCTGGGGTTGAGCCCTGGCTGCTGGTCCAGGGCGGCCGCGCCACGACGACCAAAACCCGCTTCATCGCCAGTGGCCAGCAATTGCTGCGCGCGGACCAGGAGGTCGCTAGGCCGATCCATCCGCGCCTCGCGGACCGGCTGGTGAAGATCGCCTCCGACACCATCGCCGCCACCACCGTCATGGTGCTGTCGGACTACGCCAAGGGCGTTCTGGCCGATGACACCGCGGCCAAGCTGATCGCCGCCGGCCGGGCGGCCGGGCGCAAGGTGATCGTCGACCCCAAGGGCATCGACTTCAGCCGCTACCACGGTGCCGACATCGTCACCCCGAATCGGGCGGAGCTTGCCGCCGCCACCGAGATGCCGGTCGATTCGGAGGAGGGGATCGTCGCCGCCGCCCGCGTGCTGCGCGACCGGCACGCCTTCGGCGCCGTGCTGGTGACGCGCAGCGAGGATGGGCTGACCTTGCTCGATGGCGACACCGTCCGCCATTTCCCGGCCGAGGCGCCGGAGGTGCATGACGTCTCCGGCGCCGGGGACACCGTGGTGGCGGTGCTCGCCGCCGCCATCGCCGCCGGGCGGGACCTGCCGACCGCGGCCAGGCTTGCGAACATCGCGGCCGGCATCGTGGTCGGCAAGGTCGGCACCGCCGTCGCGCGGGAAGACGACATGCTGGAGGCGCTGAGCCTGGAGCGCGGCGCCCTGCGCAAGATCATGAGCCGCGCCCAGGCCGCCGAGATGGCCGAACGCTGGCGGCAGCGCGGCTGGCGGGTCGGCTTCACCAATGGCTGCTTCGACCTGCTGCACCCGGGCCATGTGCATCTGCTGGAACAGGCGCGCTCCTGGTGCGACCGGCTGATCGTCGGGCTGAACGCGGATGAAAGCGTGCGCCGCCTGAAGGGCCCGACCCGCCCGGTGCAGGCCGAGGCCGCCCGCGCCGCGGTGCTGGCGAGCCTTGCCACCGTCGATGCCGTCACCCTGTTCGCGGAGGACACGCCGCTCGAACTGCTGAAGGCGCTGCGCCCCGACGTGCTGGTGAAGGGCGCCGATTACTCGGTCTCCGAAGTGGTCGGCGGCGAGCTGCTGGTCGAATGGGGCGGGCAGGTGCGGCTGGCGGAGCTGCTGCCCGGCAATTCCACCACCGCCACCGTCGCCCGCATCCGCGGATAGGGCTGGGCGACATCATGGACTGGGCGACGCTGTTCAACCCGCGCCGCCTGGGCGAGGCCGAGGCCCGCACCGCCCCCAACCGCAACCCCTGGCAGATCGACCAGGACCGCATCGTCTTCAGCCGCCCATTCCGGCGCCTGCAGCAGAAGACCCAGGTCCATCCCTTGCCCTTCAACCCGCATGTGCGGAACCGGCTGGTGCATACGCTGGAGGTCGCCTCGGTCGGGCGGTCCATCGGCTATGCGGTCGGCTCGGCGTTGATCGAAGAGTTGGCGGCGGCCGAGCGCACGCCGGATGACCTGGGCTACCTGGTCCAGGCGGTCTGCCTCGCGCATGACATCGGCAACCCGCCCTTCGGCCATGCCGGCGAGGCGGTGATCGCCGAATGGATGACGCGCTGGCTGGCAACCCATGGCGAGGGGCTCGATGCGGACCTCGGCGCCTTTGACGGCAATGCCCAGGGCTTTCGCATCCTGACCCGGGCCGATGCCTATCGCGATCGCGGCGGGCTGCGGCTGACGCTGGCCTCGCTCGGCGCCTTCCTGAAATACCCCTGGACGGCCGGGGATGCGCGCGCCGCCAAGGGCGGGCTGCCGGCTCAGAAATTCAACGTCTTCGCCACCGAGGCCGCGATCTTCGCCGAGGTCGCCGCCGCCTGCGGGCTGCATGGCCGCCACCCGGCCGTCTGGCTGATGGAGGCGGCGGATGACATCACCTACAGCCTCGCGGATCTGGAGGATGCGGTGGAGATCGGCATCCTCGGCTATCGCGACTATGCCGAATTGGTGAACCCGCTGGCGGGCATTCCCGCCGACCGGCTGGCCGCCGAGGGCAGCGACCCGCAGCGCATTGCCTGGCTGCGCAGCCGCGCCATCGGGGCGATGATCGAGGTGGCGACGCAGACCTTCCTGGCCGACCACGCGGCGATCATGGCCGGAACCGCGACCCGCCGCGACCTCGTGACCGATGTGCCGGGCGAATGGGCCGGGCGTGTCGCCGCCTTCGACGCCATCCGCGCGATGAACCGCGAGCGCGTCTACGTCCATGCCCGCAAGGCGGAGTTCGAGATCGGCGCGGGGGATGTGCTGGGCAAGGCGCTGGAGGTCTTCCTGCCCGCCTGCGTCGAGTATTTCGAACGCGGCGAGGAAGGATGCAGCCTGCGAAGCCGACAGGCGCTGGCGATGATGGGCGACTACCACCCGATCCCGCGGCTGGGGCGCAGCGAGACCCTGCGCTGCGCCGTCGATTTCGTGGCCGGGATGACCGACAACTACGCCTCCTGGCTGGCGGCGCGGCTACGCGGGCTGGACCCGCCGCGGTGATCCGCGGCGGGCCCGTGTCCGCGTCAGGCGCGGGCGGGCGTCCGGCTGGAGCCCAGCAGGCGGCCGAGGTCCAGCGCATAGGCGCCGGCCCCGAGCCCAGCCTGGACCAGCATCGTCGCGATCCAGAACACCGGGTATTCCCAACCGCCGCCGGCGGCACTGAACACCCAGCCATTGCCCGTGTGCTGCAAGGCCGCGCCGATCAGGATCGGAAGGGTCAGCAGGCTGACCGCCGAGACCCAGACGCCGGCGATCAGCGCGAGGCCCGCGGCGATCTCGGCGACGATCACGATGGCGCCGAAGATCGGCGGATAGCCGAGGCTGCCGAAGTATCCCATGGTCCCGGCAACGCCGAAGGTGGCGAGCTTGAGCAGCCCGCCATGGGCCAGGAACATCAGGCCGAGGGACACCCGAAGCAGCAGGGCGGCATAGGGGGCGGTCTTTTTCGTGTCGAACATCGTCATCTCCATTGCGGCGATGATCGCCGCCATCACAGCCTTGATGCCCGGTTCCCGACGCGGCTTCCAAACCTCCTTCGGAACGAGCATCATCACGCCAGTGAATGACAGCAGGGGTAAATGGCGGATCTCGGCTCCCTCGACCTGAACCTGCTGCGGGTTTTCGACGCGGTGGCGCGCGAGCGGCATGTGACCCATGCGGCGGAACGGCTGAACCTGTCCCAGCCCGCCGTCTCCAACGCCCTGTCGCGGCTGCGCGCGGCGCTTGGCGATGAGCTGTTCCTGCGCCGCCCGGGCGGGGTGGAGCCGACCGCACTGGCGCTCTCCCTCGCCACCCCGGTCGCCGATATGCTGGACAAGCTGCGCGAGACCCTGGCGACCCATGCCCCCTTCGACCCCGCCACCGCCACCCGCGTCTTCACCATCGGTTGCAGCGAATACGCCGAGGCGGTGCTGGGCCCACCGCTGCTGGAGCAGATCACGGCCCAGGCGCCGGGCTGCCTGCTCGCCATCCGCCATGCCGACCGCACCAATGCCGAGATGATGCTGGAACGCGGCGAGGCCGGGCTCGCCGTCGCCGTGCTGCCCGAGCCGCCGGCGCTCTACACACGGGTGCGGCTGCTGCCCGAAGCCTTCCTGACCCTGGTCCGCCCCGGCCATCCGCTGGCGGAGGGCGAGTTGACCCTGGCCCGCTTCACCGCCTTCCCGCATCTGCTGCATTCGGCCAATGGCAGCAAGGATGGCGCGCTGGACGAGCCGTTGCGCGCGGCGGGGTTTCCGCGCCGGCTGGGGGCCGTGGTGGCGCATCTCTCGGCGGTGCCGGAGATGCTGCGCCGGACGGATCTGGTGATGACGCTCTCCGCCCGCCTCGCGCAGCAGATGGCCGAGGCGCATGGGCTTTGCATCCGAACCTGCCCGATCGAGATCCGCCACACCCGCCTGTCGATGGTGTTCCACCGGCGGTTCGAGGCCGACCAGGGCCATGCCTGGCTGCGCCGCACCCTGCTCTCCGTCGCGCGCGGGTTGGGGCCGGCGCCGGCATGAGCTTCGACACGGTGATCGTGGGGGCGGGTTCCGCTGGCTCCCTGCTGGCATTGCGCCTGGCCGAGGCAGGGCAGTCGGTCGCGGTGATCGAGGCGGGGGGCTCGGACCGCCACCCTTACGTCCATATCCCCGCCGGCTACGCCCGGATCCTCACGCATCCCCGGCTGACCTGGGGGTTTTCGACCGCGCCCGATGCCGAGCTTGGCCTGCCCGCCTACGACTATCCGCGGGGCAAGGTCTGGGGCGGATCGTCCTCGATCAACGGGCTGGGGCATGTGCGGGGGCATCCCTCGGACTACGACCTCTGGACCCAGCATGGCGCGCTGGGCTGGGGGTGGGAGGCGATGCTGCCCGCCTTCCGGCGCCACGAGGCTTTTCGCGGCCCTGACCCGGACGGCTTGCGCGGGCGGGACGGGCCGATCCCGGTCTCGCCGCTGGCCGAAACGCCGCCGCTGCTGGCGAAGATGATCGCGGCGGCCGAGGCCGTGGGCATCCCGCACAATGAGGATATGAACGGCCCCCGCCGCGAGGGCGTGGCGCTGTTCCAGCAGACGCGGCGCGGGCGGGTGCGGGTTTCCGCCGCGCGCGCCTGCCTGCTGCCGGCGATGAAGACCGGGCGGGTAAAACTGTTCGACCGCTCACTGGCGCTGCGCGTGGTCGTGGAGGACGGCCGCGCCACCGGCGTCGCCATCCGCCGCGATGGGCAGGACCAGGTGGTGTCGGCGCGGCGGGAGGTGGTGCTGGCGGCCGGTGCCATCGGCAGCCCGCATCTGCTGATGCTGTCGGGCCTGGGGCCGGCCGGAGCCTTACAGGCCCAGGGCATCACGCCGCTGCGCGACCTGGACATCCCCGGCATCGGCCAGAACCTCCAGGACCACTTCATCGTCCGGCTGAGTTTCCGGCTCGCCGAGCATCGCTGGTCGGCCAATCGCCGCATCGTCTGGCCGCGGCTGGGGCTGGAGGCGGCGCGCTGGGCGCTGCGCGGCGATGGCGTGCTGACCTGGTCGCCCGGGATGATGGCGGTCTTCGCCGATTCCCGCCGCATCGAGGCCGGGCTGCCACCCGAGGCCGATGGCATCCCCGATGTGCAGTTCAACGCCGGCCCGCTGTCCTGGCGGGAGGGGCAGATCGGCGTGCCGGAGGCCGAGCCCGGCGCCACCGTCGGCGTCTGGCAATGCCGGCCGGAAAGCCGGGGCGAGGTGACGCTGCTCTCGGCCGATCCGGCCGCCGCCCCGCGCATCGCGCCGCGCTACCTGGCGACGCAAGGCGATCGCGACGCGCTGCTGCGCGGGCTGCGGCTGGCGCGGCGCTGGATGGGGGCCGGCCCGCTCGCCGGCATCGTGACCGGCGAGGCGCGGCCGGGGCCCGAGATCGCGACCGATGCGGCGCTGCTGGCGTTCTCGCGGGCCTCGGGCGGCACCGTCTACCACCCCTGCGGCAGCGTCCGCATGGGCGGCGAGGATGCGCCGCTCGACCCGCAGCTGCGTCTGCGCGGGATCGGCGGCTTGCGCGTGGTGGATGCCAGCGTCTTCCCGACCATGCCGGTCTGCAACATCAACGCGACGGTGCTGGCGGTGGCGGAACGGGCGGCGGAGATGATGACGGGCTAGCTCAGCGCCCGCCCCGCCCCTCGAACCGCACCGTCAGCAGGATCGCCGCCCCGATCGCGAGGAACACCACCACGGTCGCCATGCCCGCCCGCTGGCTGCCGGTCGTGGCGGTCACCACCGCCAGCGCCGCCGGACCCAAAAAGCCGGTGATCCGCCCGGACAGGGCAAACAGCCCGAAATAGGCGGTGACCTCCCCGGCCGGCGCCATGCGCGCCATCAGCGTGCGGCTCGCGGCCTGGGCCGGGCCGATGAAGAGGCCCAGCGTCAGCGCCAGCACCCAGAACGCCGCCTGGGTCGTGGTGATCAGCAGCCCGGTGCCACAAATGATCAAGGCGCCGAGTGCCACCAGCACCGTCCGGCGTGAGCCGATCTTGTCCTCGATCAGCCCGAACCCCGCCGCGCCCAGCCCGGCGGTGACGTTCAGCGCGATGCCGAAGATCAGGATCTGTTCCAGGCTCATCCCGAACACCCCGGCCGCATAGATCGCGCCGAAGGCGAAGAGCGTGTTCAGCCCGTCGGTATAGAACAGCCGCGCCAGCAGGAAGCGCAGCAGGGCTGGGTCGGAGGGCAGGCGCTTCAGCACCGTCGCGATCTCGGCCAGGCCCAGCCGCGCCGCCGCCACCCAGCCGGGCCGCGCCCCCTTGGGGTCCGGCAGGGCGATCAGCACCGGCCAGCCGAAGACCAGCATCCAGCCCGCGACCAGCAGCGCCGTGGCGCGGACATGCTCGGCCTGCGAGCGGTCCAGGCCGAAGGGCGAGGGATCGGGCCGGATCAGCAGCACCAGCGCGACGCCGAGGCAGGCGAGCCCCCCGGCATAGCCGAGCCCCCAGGCCAGCCCCGAAATGCGGCCCAGCCGTTCGGGCGGCGCCACCTGCGGCAGCATGGCGTTGTAGAAGACGGTGCCAAGCTCGAACCCCACCGTCGCCACGCCGACGCAGACCAGCGCCCAGAGGGTGGAGTCCACCGAGGGCGTCGCGAACCAGACCAGCCCGGTCGCGACCGCGGTGACGAGGGTGCAGACCAGCAGCATCAGCCGCCGCCGCCCCCCCGCATCGGCCACCGCCCCCAGCAGCGGGCAGGTCAGCGCCAGGGTCAGCCCGGCGATGGTCTGCATCACGCCCCATTGGGCCTGCCCGGTGGCCGGGTCCGGCGCGATGCCTTGCGAGAAATAGGCGGCGATGACGAAGGTCGAGACCACCGTCGGAAAGGCGCTGTTGGCCCAGTCGTAAAGCGCCCAGGCCCAGGCCCTGCGGTTCACGCCGCGAGCCGCGACAGCGCCCGCAGGGCCACGGTGAAGGCGGCGAGTTCCCCGCTCGCCGCCGCCTCCTGTGCCAGGCGCATCGCGCTGCCCACGCCCGGCGCCGCCGCCGGATCGGCGCCGCCGAGGCGTGAGGCGGCCAGGCGGCTCCGCATCGCCATCAGATCATCCAGCAGCGCCGATTTCGCGCGGGTGCCGAAGGTGCCGGGGGCGCGGGCGGCGGCGATGGCGGCGCGCAGCGGGGTGAGGGCGAAGGCCTCGCCGATCTCGGCCCAGGCCTCGGCGGCGGCTTCGGGCTCCACGCCGGCCTCGGTCGCCAGCCGCACGATGCCGGGCGAATCCGCCAGCGCATCGGCGCTGGCGGCCAGATGCGCGGCCTCGGCCGGGATGCCCGCGGCGATCCAGGCGAAGCCCGCGGGCAGGTCGCCGGCCGCGAGCCGCCGGATGCCGGGGGCGAAGGCGGCCTGCGCCGCCTCCAGCGGCAGGCTGCCCTCGGGCAAGGTGAGCAGCAGCCGCGCCGCCGCCTCATGCAGCCGCCGCAGCGCGAGCAGCACGGCATGGCGCGCCTCGGGGGGCGCAGGCGCCGCATCGGCGGCATCGGCGGCGGCGCCGATGCCGAACAGCAGATCCGCCAGCACGGCGGCCCGCGCCGCCCGGGCCGGATCGGAATCCGTGGCCAGCCGGGCGAAGCCCGCGCAGCCGAGCCGGTTCGCGACCTCGTTCGAAAGGATCGTGCCCAGCAATTCGCGCCGCAGCCGGTGCCGCCGCGCCTCATCGCCGAACCGCTCCCGCAGCGCGGGCGGGAAGTAGTCGAGCAGCAGCGCTTCCAGCGCGGGGTCGTCGGGCAGGTCGGAGGCCTCGATCGCCTCGTTCAGCCAGAGCTTGAGATGCGGCAGCAACGCCGCGATCTCCGGCCGGGTCAGCGCATCGCCCGAGAGGCTCCGCGCGGCCAGCGCCTCCGCCCCCGGCAGCCCGGCGGTGACGCGGTCGAGCAGCCCCGCCGCGTCCAGCCGCAGCATCAGCCCGCTTTGGGCGGACAGCGCCTCGGCGCCGGCCATGGCCTCCAGGGTGACGGCGAGGCCCTGCTGCGCATTGTCGCGCAGCACCAGCGCGCCGACGTCATCGGTCATGGCGCGCAAAAAATCCTCGCGCTGGCGCTCGGTCAACGCACCGCTGCGGATCGCATCGGCCAGCGCGATCTTGATGTTGACCTCGTGATCGCTGGTCGAGACGCCGGCCGAATTGTCCAGCGCGTCGGAATTCAGCCGCGTGCCCGTCCGCGCCGCCTCGATCCGCCCGGCCTGGGTAACGCCGAGGTTGGCGCCCTCCCCGATCACCCGCGCGCGAATCTCCCGCCCATCGGCGCGGATCGGGTCATTGGCGCGGTCACCGGCCTCGGCCTGGGTCTCGGTCGAGGCTTTCACATAGGTGCCGATGCCGCCGAAATAGAGCAGGTCGACCGGCAGGCGCAGGATCTTGCGCATGATCTCGGCGGGGGTGGCGCGGTCGGTATCGATGCCGAGCAGCGCCCGCGCCTCGGGCGAGAGCGGCAGGGTCTTGGCGCTGCGCGGCAGGATGGCGCCGCCCGGTGAGAGCAGCAGCGCGTTGTAATCCGTCCAGGACGAACGCGGCAGCGCGAACAGTCGCGCCCGCTCATCGTAGGACACTGCGGGATCGGGGTCGGGGTCGACAAAAATGTGGCGGTGGTCGAAGGCCGCGAGCAGCCGCGTCTGCCGCGACACCAGCAGCCCATTGCCGAAGACATCGCCCGACATGTCGCCCACGCCGGCGCAGGTGAAGGGTGTCGCCTGGATGTCGTGCCCCATCTCGGCGAAGTGGCGGGCGACCATCACCCAGGCCCCCTTGGCCGTGATGCCCATGATCTTGTGGTCGTAGCCCTGGCTGCCGCCCGAGGCGAAGGCATCGCCGAGCCAGAAGCCGCGTTCCAGCGCGATGCCATTGGCGATGTCGCTGAAACTCGCGGTGCCCTTGTCGGCGGCGGCGACGATATAGGGATCGTCGCCATCCCGCCGGCGGCTGCCGAGGCTCGGGATGACGCCCTCCTCCCCGATGTTGTCGGCGAGGTCCAGCATCCCGTGGATCAGGATGCGATAGGCCGCGATCCCCGCCGCCTGGAACGCCGCCCGATCCGTGGGCGGCGCCTTCAGCACGAAGCCGCCCTTGGCCCCGGTCGGCACGATGACGACGTTCTTCAGCCGCTGCGCCTTCATCAGCCCCAGGATCTCGGTCCGAAAGTCCTCGCGCCGGTCGGACCAGCGGATGCCGCCGCGCGCGACCGGGCCCGCGCGCAGATGGCAGCATTCGATGCCGGGCGCGTGGATGAAGATTTCCCGCCAGGGGCGCGGGCGGGGCATCTCGCCGGCCAGCGCGCTGTCGATCTTGATCGCGAGATAGGGCTTGGCCTCGAAAAAATTGGTCCGCAGCACCGCATCGACCAGCACCGACAGCCGTTGCAGGATGCGGTCGGCATCGGGATCGGTGACCGCCTCCAGCGCCTCGGCCCATGCCGCGTCGAGTTCGGTGGTGTCATTCGCCAGCGCCGGGTCGAGCCGCATGCGGAAGCGCCGCACCAGTAGATCGGCGCAGAGCGGATGCAGCGCCAGCGCGGTTTCGATGCTGGCCTGCTCGACGCCGAAGCCGACCTGCTTCAGCCAGCGCGCCATGCTCCGCAGCAGCCAGGCCTCACGCCAGCCGAGCCCGGCACGCAGCACCAGGCGGTTGAAGCCATCGGCCTCGATCCGACCGTCCAGCAGGGCGGCCAGCGCGTCCAGCAGGGCGGCGAACCGTTCGGGCGGGGCCTCGGTGCCAACCTCCAGATGGAAGCGGTGCAGCGCCACCGGCCCAAGCCCCTGGGGCGCCAGACGCCAGCCCTGTTCCTCGATCGCGCGCAGATCCAGGCTCTCGAACAGCGGCAGCATGTCGGCCAGGGGCAAGGCATTGCCGGGGTTGGCCAGGGTCAGCGTCAGGCTGCGCGCGGGCGCGCCGGGGCTGCGTTCCAGGGCGGCGGCGGGGCGGCCCTCGGCGATCGAGCGTTCGGCGAGGGCGATATCGGCCACCGCGCGGCCACCCGGCACGCTTTCGCGATAGGCGGGGGGGAAGGCATCCTGCCAGCGCAGCAGCAGGCTGGCCCCTCCGACCTCGCCCTGCTCGGCGACCAGCGCCTCGGCCAGATGTTCGGAGAAGCCGCGCGCGGATTGCACCACCGCGGCCTCCAGCACCGCGGGATCGACCTCGGCGCGATGGTCCGGGTCGGTGCCGATGACGTAGTGCACGCGGGCCAGCGGCGTGTCGCCAAGGGCGATATAGGTGGCCGAGAGCCGCCCCTGGAAGGCGCCGGCGATCAGCGCGCCGACCCGTTCGCGGGTGCGGGTGTCGAAGGATTCGCGTGGGAACCAGGCGATGACCGTGGCGAAGCGGCCGAAGGGATCACGGCGGACATGGATCGCCGTGCGCGGGCGGATGCCGAGGTCGAGCGCGATCCGCGCGCCGTCCAGGATTTCCGCCTCGGTCGCCTGCACCAGCTCGTCGCGCGGCCAGGTGTCGAGGATGTTGCGCAGCGCGCGGCCGTCATGGCTGCCGGCCTCGACGCCGGCCATGGCCAGGATGCGCTCCACCTTGCCGCGCAGCAGCGGGATCGAGCGCGGGTTGCGGTTATAGGCATCGGCCGCGAAGAGCCCGACGAACAGCCTGACCGCGACCACCCGCCCGTCCGGCCCGAACACCCGCGTGGTGACGACATCGGCATGCTGCGGGCGATGCACGGTGGAGCGCAGATTGGCCTTGGCGACGGTCAGCGGCACCGCGGCCGCGAAGCCCGCCGCCACCGCCGGCGGCACCGCCGCGAGGTCCCGCAGCGCATCGAACACCGGCACGGCGGGATCGCGCAGCAGCCCGAGCCCCGGCTCGATGGCGGAGATGCCGCCATCCGGGGCGATCTCCAGGCGGCGATGGCCCACCAGGACGAAGTTCTCCTCCGCCAGCCAATCCAGCATGGCCACCGCTTCCTCGACATCCTGCGGTGCGGCGCTGACCTCCTGCCGCGCCTGGCGCAGCAGGGCCAGGGTGGCGGGGAAATCGGCGACGGCGAGGCGGACGTCGGACAGGGCGCGGGCCAGGGCGGCCTCGGTCGCCACCCAATCGGTGCGGCCGGCGGGGGCGATCTCGATCCGCATCATGCTCTCGGGCGGCGCCCCGGGGGCGCCGAGTGCCAGCAGCCGCCCATCGGCATCGCGCGTGGCGCCGAGCACCGGATGCAGCAGGCGGCGCACCACCCGCCCCTGCCGCGTCAGCGCGCCAAGGGCGCTGTCCACCAGGAAGGGCATGTCATCGGTGACGATCTCCGCCACCGCCGAGGCGCCGCGCCCGGCCCCAGGGGCCAGCAGCCGCACCCGCGCCGCCCCGCCCGGCGGGCGGTCGGCGGCAAAGGCGTAGAGCGAGGCCGCCGCGGCCGCAGGCTGGTCGGCCGGCATCCCGGCCAGCTCGGCGGTCGGCGCCGAGGCGTAGAGTTTCCGCAGCAACACCGCGGCATCGGCGGGCAGATCGGGCGCGAGGCGGGCCAGGGCCTGTTCGGCGGCGCGGAACAACTCCGCGCGTGTTCCGATATCGGCGTCGGGCATGGCGGTCGCTCCCTGATTGGTTGACCTATCCTTGGCGCGCCCGGCCTGCCGGAGGCAAGCTCAGCCGTGTGTCAGACCCCCCGCAGCCCCGGCTAGCGCGGCGCCTCCACCCCGCCCGAACTGGGAATGCCGGCGCGTTGCAGGCAGGCGCGCAGGGCGCGATTCTCCGCCTCGGCCGCTTCGCGCTCGATGCGGGACTGGTTGCTGACATTGGCCGGGTTGGACTGCTGGCGCAGGGATGCCGCCGCCGGATCGTTCCGGGCCTCGGCGCGGCAGGGCGCCCAGCCGGGCGGGTCCTGGCGGGCGGGGGTGCTGGCGCCGCAGCCTGCGAGCAGGGACAGGGCGAGCAGGGACAGGCCGGGCAGGGAGAGGCCGGGCAGGGAGAGGCCGGGCAGGGAGAGGCCGGGCAGAAGGGTCGCGCGCATCATGATGTGGCCAGCCAGTCCTCGATCAGGCGCCGGGCGATGCTGTCCACACGCGGCAAAGCGAAGCCATGCGCTTCGGGATCGGCCAGTTCGGCGCGGGTGAACCATCGGGCGTCCTGCAATTCCTCAGGATCGATGGTGACGGTATCGGACAGCCCCTGCGCGTAAAATCCCAGCATGATGCTGGCCGGGAAGGGCCAGGGCTGGCTGGAATGGTACTGCACATGGCCGACCTCGATGCCGGATTCCTCACCGACCTCGCGGCGGACGGCCTCTTCCAGGCTCTCGCCGGGTTCGACGAAGCCGGCCAGGGTCGAATACATCCGGCTGTTGGGGAACCGGGTGGAATGGCCGAGCAGGCAGCGGTCGCCGCGCACCACCAGCATGATGACGGCGGGGTCGGTGCGGGGGAAATGCTGGGCGCCGCAGCCAGTGCAGGTCATCGCATTGCCGGCATTGCGCGGCGCGCACAGGCTGCCGCAGACACCGCAGAACTTGTGCCTTGTGCGCCAATGCATCAGCCCGCGGGCATGGGCGAGCACCGAGGCCTCGCCCGGCGGCAGCAGCCCCGCGACGGACCGCAGGTCGGTGAAGGTGCCGATGGTGTCGGTCAGCAGCGGCAGCGGGTCCTCGGCGGCCGAGCAATCGACGGCGAAGACCGGACGGTCCTCCCACAGGCCCAGCAGCGCCCAGGGGCCGCCGGCCATGCGCAACGCATCGGCGGCGGCGGGGGTGAGGAACAGCGCCTCGGGCGTGCCCTCCTCGACCCCGCGCATCAGGCTGCGGCTGCGCCACACCGGGGCGAACAGCGCGCGCGGATCGGCCAGGGCGGCCGCCAGGAAGGCTTCGTCGTCGCGTCGGTTGCTGACGCGGTCGATCGGGCTTCCGGTATAGGCATTGAGGCGGGAGGCGGGGATCGTGAGCATGGCCGCTGTGTTTGACATGGGCGGGCCCCGATGGGGAGGGGGGGTGGCGGCGCCGTGCGCGCCGGGCTCTTATCCCGCCGCATGACCGGCCCCTGGCAAAACTTCATCCCCGCCGCCCCAGCCCCGCTTGGCTATCACGGCTTCTATCCCGCCCCGATGCCGGACGGCTCCTGCTTGGAGCTGCCGCTGCGGGACCGCGGGACCCATGCGGTGGCGGGGCTGATCGTGAACCAGGCCTCCTTCACCGTGCTGCGGGCGCTGGCCGCCTGGATGACGGCGACCGCCCGCAAGCATGGCGCCGAGGTGGTCGTGGGGCTGCCGACCCTGGGCCAGAGCCTGGCCCCGCTGGTCGCCGAGGGGCTCGGCCATACCAACTGGGTGGCGCCCGGCTGGTCGCGGAAGACCTGGTATGACGAGGCGCTGTCGGTCTCCGCGACCTCCTCCACCAGCCCCGACCCGCGCGCGATGTGGCTCGACCCCAATCTGCTGCCGCGCCTCGCGGGGCGGCGGGTGCTGCTGGTCGATGACGTGCTGGCCTCAGGGGTTTCGGCCGCCGCCGGCGTCGCCCTGCTGGCGACGGTGGGGGTGCGGCCGGTGGCGCTGAGCGTCGCGATGATCCAGGGCGACCGCTGGCGCCCGCTCTGGGCCGAGGACATTCCGGTCAGCGCCGCTTTTGCCACCCCCTTGTTCGATCCGCATCCCGCCGGCTGGCTGCCGCGCCCGGAAACGGCACCGCACGCGCTGTGCCGCCCCTGAAGGCCGCCCCGGGCGGTTGACAGCCCCCGGCACCGGCCGGAGCGTGGCGCCTCACCGGAGTCGAATGCATGCGCCTGTTGCCAACCCTCGCCCTTGCTCTTGGCCTGCTGCCGCAGATCACCGGGGCCCAGATCGCGGGCGCCCAGACACTGACGATGGGGGTGCAGTCCACCTTTGGCGTCGATCCGCATTTCCTGTTCCTCGGCCCGAACATGGCGGCGGCGCGGCACATCTACGACAGTCTGATCGGGCGCGACCCGGAGAGCCGCTGGGTCCCGGGCCTTGCCGAATCCTGGGAGGCCGAGGGCGACAACGCCTGGGTCCTGCATCTGAAGCATGACGTCCTGTTCCAGGACGGCAGCCCCTTCACCGCGGCGGATGTCGCCTTCTCGCTCGCCCGCATCCCGAATGTGCCGAACAACCCCGGGCCCTATACGCCGAACCTGCGCACCATCACGGGCGTGGAGGTGGTGGACCCCTACACCATCCGCCTGACCACCGACCGGCCGAACCCGACGTTGCCGGGGCAGTTGACGAATGTCTTCATCGTCTCCGCCAAGGCCGCCGAGGGCGCCACCACCGCCGATTTCGCCTCCGGCCGCGCCGCCATCGGCACCGGGCCGTTTCGTCTGGTCGCGTTTCGCGGCGCGGAGGGCATGAGCCTCACCCGCAACGAGAGCTGGCACGGCGGCCGCGCCCCTTGGGAGAAGGTGGAGGTACGGGTGATGTCGAACGACGCCTCCCGCCTTGCCGCCCTGCTCTCGGGCGATGTCGATCTGGTCGAGGAGATCTCGCCGAGCGATGTCGAGCGGCTGGAGCGCGATCCCCGCGTCTCGGTGTTCAAGCGCCCCTCCGACCGCGTGATGTTCCTCCTGCCCCTGGTCGGGCCGGAGCGCGTGGCGCTGATCACCGATACCGCCGGCCAGCCGCTGGACCGCAACCCGCTGCGCGACCTCAAGGTGCGGCAGGCGATCTCGCTGGCGCTGGACCGGGGGGCGCTGGTCTCCCGCGCCATGGACGGGCAGGCGGTGGCGACCGCGCAGCTGGTGCCGGAGGGCTTCGGCGCCTGGGACCCGAACCTGCCGGCGGCACGGCCCGACCCGGCGGCGGCCCGGCGGCTGCTGGCCGAGGCGGGGTATCCGCAGGGCTTCGGGCTGACCATCGGCTGTTCCAACAACCGCTACGTCAATGATTCGCGGATCTGCCAGGCGGCGGGGCAGATGCTCAGCCGCGCCGGGCTGAAGGTCTCGGTCGAGACCCAGCCGGGCAGCGTCTTCTTCCCCCGCACCGTGGCCGGGCGGAACGACGTGCCGCTGATCCTGTTCGGGCTGTCGCTCTCCTCCTCGCGCGACGCCTCCTACCTGCTCGCCACGGTGATGCACACGCAGAACCGGGCCATGGGCATCGGGCAGGGCAACCGGGGCGGCTTCTCCGACCCCGAGCTGGACGCGATGATCGAAAACTCCGCTGTCATGTCGGGGCCCGAACGCGAGCCGGCGCTGCGGGCCGCCATGCTGGCGGGCATCGCGCGCGGGGCGGCGATCCCGCTCTACAATCAGGTGACCATCGCGGCGGCGCGACGGGGCATCACTTACACGCCGCGCATGGACGAACAGATGGTCGCGACCTACGCAAGCCCCGCCCCGTGAGCACACGCCCCCTGATCGCCGGCAGCCGGCATGCCGTCTCCGCCGGGCATTACCTCGCGGCCAGCGCCGGGCTCGCCATCCTGGAAGCCGGTGGCAATGCGGTGGATGCGGGCTGCGCGGCGGGGCTCGCGCTCGGCGTGCTGCAACCCGATCTGGTCAATGTCGCGGGTGTGGCGCCGATCCTGATCCGCATGGCGGATGGCACGACGGAGACGATCGCCGGGCTCGGCCACTGGCCGGCCTCGATCCCGCCCGATCACTTCATGCGCAACCATGCGGGCAAGATGCCGCCCGGGGTGCAGCGGACGGTGGTGCCGGCCGCCCCCGATGCCTGGATCACGGCGCTGGAACGCCACGGCACCATGGGTTTTGCGGAGATCGCCGAACCGGCCATCCGCTTCGCCGCCGAGGGCTTCTTCGTCTATCCCCTGCTGGCCGAGAGCCTCGCCGGCCACGCCGCCGAATATGCGCGCTGGCCGCAGAATGCCGCGATCTATTTGCCCGGCGGCGCGCCGCCGCCGGTCGGCAGCCGCTTCGTGCAGACCGATCTCGCCGCGATGCTCACCCATATGGCCGATGTGGCGCGCGCCGCCGGCGGGCGGCTGGAGGGGCTGGCCGCCGCCCATGCCGCCTTCTACCGCGGCGACATCGCGGCCAGGATCGTCGATTTCATCCAGGCCGAGGGCGGCTTCCTGTCCCGCTCGGACATGGCCGGCTTCCATTCGCGGATCGAGCCCGTCGTCTCCCGCCGCTGGCGCGGGCATGAGGTGATGGTCTGCGGCCCCTGGTGCCAGGGGCCGACCCTGCTGGAAGCGCTGCTGCTGATGGAGCGGGCGGGCTTCCACGGCATGGCGCACAACTCGGCCGATTATTTGCATCTGATGGCCGAATGCCTGAAGGCCGCGATGGCCGACCGCGAACACCATTTCGCCGATCCCGCGATCTTCGACGTGCCGATCGAGCGGCTGCTGTCGGAGGAGCACATCGCCGCGCGCGTCGCGCTGTTCGACCAGGAGCGCGCGCATCCGGGCGTGCCCGAGCCGCTGTTCGGCCCCGACCTCGCGCCCCGCGTCACCGGCGCCGGGCATCCCACGGTGGAGCCCGACACCTCCTACGTCGCGGTGGTGGACCGCTGGGGCAACGCCTTCAGCGCCACCCCCTCCGATGGATCGTGGAATGCGCCGGTGGTGCCGGGGCTTGGCATCGTCGCCTCCTGCCGCGGCACCCAGTCGCGCCCCGATCCGCTGCATCCCTCCGGCGTCGGCCCCGGGCGGCGGCCGCGGCTGACGCCGAACCCCGCGCTGGTGGTCACGCGCGATGGCGGGGTGATGCCCTTCGGCACCCCGGGCGGGGATGTGCAGATCCAGGCGATGCTGCAGGTGCTGCTCAACCGCTTCCACTTCGGGATGGATCTGCAAACGGCAATCGAGGCGCCGCGCATCGCCTCCTACGCCACGCCCTCCTCCTTCGCGCCTTACGAATCCTATCCCCGGCGCCTGGCGGTGGAGGGGCTGGTGCCCGAGACCGTGCGCCACGCCTTGGCCGCGCGCGGGCACGACATCCGCGACTGGCCCGACCGCACCTGGCTCGCGGGCAGCGTCGAGGCGGTGGAGACCGACCCCGCGACCGGGTTGCGGCTTGCCGGCGCCGATCCGCGCCGCCCGGCCTATGCGGTGGCAATGTAGCGGGGCCGGCAATCCTTCGATAGCGTAACAGGCTCTGACGCCCGGGGGCTGCACGCATGGACCAGACATTCATCGAAGGCACGGTGGCGGCGATCGAGGCCTGGCACGGCATCAGCTTGCCGAACGACCGCGCCCTGGCGGCCCTCTCGGATCTCCAGGCCGCCCTGGCGGAATTCGCCATGATCCGCGACGGCCTGGCCTTCGAGGATGAGCCGGCGAGCTTCGAAGCCGCCTTGGCCGCGACGAAGGAGCCCGGCTGATGCCGATCAGCGAATATCCGACCCTGACCGCCGCCGCCGATGCCTTCGCCGCCGGCGAGGTTTCGGCCGTGGCCCTGACCGAGGCCTGCCTGGCCCGCATCGCCGCGCATGATGCGGCCCTGAACAGCGTGATCCGGCTGGATGCGGAGCTTGCCCGCGAACGCGCCGCCAGCCTGGATGCCGCACGGTCGCGCGGCGAGGCGCTGGGCCCGCTGGCCGGCGTGCCGATGATGCACAAGGACATGTACTACCGCGAAGGCCGGGTCAGCACCTGCGGCAGCCAGATCCGCAAGAATTTCGTGGCGCCGATCACCGCCACCGCGCTGTCCCGCCTGGATGAGGCCGGGGCGATCGACTGCGGCACGCTGAACATGGCCGAATTCGCCCAGAACGCCACTGGTCACAACGCGCATTTCGGCGATTGCAGGAACCCCTGGAACACCGATTACTGCACCGGCGGCTCCTCCTCCGGCTCCGGCGCCGCGGTGGCGGCGGGTTTCGTCTATGCGGCGCTGGGCTCGGATACCGGCGGCTCGATCCGGCTGCCGGCGACCATGTGCGGGATCACCGGGCTGAAGCCGACCCAGACGCGGGTGCCGCGGACCGGGGTGATGCCGCTGTCCTTCTCCTTCGACAATGTCGGGCCGCTGGTCCGCAGCGCCAAGGACGCCGCCCGGCTGCTCAAGGTCATCGCCGGCAGGGATGAGCTGGACCCGACCAGCGCGCGCGAGCCGGTGCCGGATTACGAGGCCGCCCTGACCGGCGACCTGCGCGGCAGCCGGATCGCGGTGATCGAGACCTACTTCCTCGAAGACGCGGATGCCCCGGTGATGGCGGCCTTCGAGGCGGCGCTGGAGGTGCTGCGCGGGCGCGGGGCCGAGGTGACCCGGATCGCGCTTCCCATGATGCGGGCGATCAATGCCTGCACGGCCATGATCTCCCGCGTCGAATCGGCCACCATCCATGCCAATTGGATGCGGGATCGGCCGCAGGATTACGCGACCCACCTCTCGGCGCGCATCTATGCCGGCTATGGCGTGCCGGGGCCGACCTATGTCGCCGCGCTGTCGATGCGCGGGCCACTGCTGCGCGCCTTCGTGGCCGAGGCGCTCTCGGCCTATGATCTGGTCGTCACGCCGACCCTGCGCACCCGGGTCCCCACCCGCGCCGAGACCGATGCGGATGCCGATATGGCCAATTGGGGGCGGATGATGGCGGCCTCGGCCAATACGCGGCCGTTCAACTACCTCGGCCTGCCGACCGTCTCGGTGCCCTGCGGCTTCGACGACCGCGGCCTGCCGGTGGGGCTGCAACTCGCGGGGCGGCCTTTTGCCGAAGCGCGCATCCTTGCGGCAGCGGATGCCTTCCAACGCGACACCGAATGGCACATGCGGGCACCAAACCTCGCCTGATACGGGTTTGCTGCCCTTGCGCCGCATGGCGGGCATGCGGAGACTGACCAACAACCCATCGGGACCCGAAGATCGTCGTGACGGAAACCCCTCCTGCCTTCGATGAGATGAACGACCAGGGGGGCACGCGCGCCCCCTATGCGGGGATCGCCCGCTATCTGGAGGCCGCCGGCGAGGCCGCGCTGGAAAAGAAACGGCTGGACGCCGAGGTCCTGTTCCGCCGCATCGGCATCACCTTCGCCGTCTATGGCGAGGGCGGCGACCCGGAGCGGCTGATCCCTTTCGACATCATCCCGCGCGTCCTCGGCCGCGGGGAATGGGACCGTCTGGCACGCGGGCTGGAACAGCGGGTCCGGGCGCTGAACGCCTTCCTCGCCGATGTCTATGGCCCGGGGGAGATCATCAAGGCCGGCAAGATCCCAGGCCCGCTGGTGTTGGAGAACGAGCTTTACTGCAAGCACATGCGCGGCTTCGTCCCGGCGCGCGGCGTCTATACCCATATCGCCGGGATCGACCTGGTCCGCACCAGCGCCGATGACTTCTATGTGCTGGAAGACAATTGCCGCACGCCCTCCGGCGTCTCCTACATGCTGGAAAACCGCGAGGCGATGCTGCGGCTCTTCCCCGATCTCTGCGCCACCCACCGGCTGCTGCCGGTCAGCGACTACCCCGAGGAACTTCTGGAGACGCTGAAATCCATCGCGCCGGCCAATTGCGCGGGCGATCCGACCGTCGTCGTGCTGACGCCGGGGCCCTACAACTCGGCCTATTACGAGCATTCCTTCCTGGCCGATGAGATGGGCGTGGAACTGGTCGAGGGGCCGGATCTGTTCGTCGAGGACGACATCGTCTTCATGAAGACCACCGCCGGGCCGCAGCGGGTCGATGTCATCTACCGCCGCATCGACGACGACTACCTGGACCCTGAAGTGTTCCTGCCGGACAGCACGCTCGGCGTGGCTGGGCTGATGCGGGCCTACCGGGCCGGGAATGTCTCCCTGACCAATGCCCCCGGTGCCGGGATCGCCGATGACAAGGCGATCTACCCCTATGTGCCCGAGATGGTGCGCTTCTACCTGCACGAGGAGCCGCTGCTCGCGAATGTGCCGACCTACCTCTGCGAGCGGGAGGATGAGCGCGCCTATGTGCTCGACCATTTGCATGAGCTGGTGGTGAAGCTGACGCATGGCTCGGGCGGCTACGGCATGCTGGTCGGGCCGCATAGCACCGCCGAGCAGCGCGCGGATTTCGCCGCCCGCATCCGGGCGCGGCCGAATGACTATATCGCGCAGCCGACCCTGGCGCTGTCCACCGTGCCGACCCTGGTCGATGGCGGCATCGGGCCGCGCCATGTCGATCTGCGGCCCTTCGTGCTGACCGGGCGCGAGGTGCGGATCGTGCCGGGCGGGTTGACGCGGGTGGCGCTGCGGGAGGGCTCGCTGGTGGTCAACTCCTCCCAGGGCGGCGGCACCAAGGATACCTGGGTGGTCGAGGACGAGCCGGACCCGTCGCAATCCCAGTCCCAGTCGCAATCCCGGGGAGGGTTCTGATGCTCTCCCGCACCGCCGACAGCCTCTACTGGCTCGGCCGCTATTCGGAACGCGCGGGCAATGTCGCGCGCGGGCTGCAATCCTCGCTGCGGATGGCCTCCCTCGGCGGCGCCCTGGCCAGCCCCGCGGTGGAATGGCGCGCGCTGGTCATCGCGGCCGGCGGCGAGGAAGGCTTCACCGCCAAGCACAAGGCCTTCACCGGCGAGGCGGCGATCCACTGGCTGACGCTCGACACCTCCAACCCCTCCTCCATCGCCAATTGCATCGAATCCGGGCGCCGCAACGCCCGCGCCGTCCGCACCGCGCTGACCTCCGACATGTGGGAGGCGATCAACGAGACCTGGCTGGAATTCCGCCGCCTCGATGCCGGCACCATCCAGGGCGACCGGCTGCCGGGGTTCCTCGACTGGGTGAAGTCGCGCACGCTGCTGTTCAACGGCGCCGCCGCCGACACCATGCTGCGGGGCGAGGCCTGGCGCTTCACCCATCTCGGCACGATGCTGGAGCGGGCGGACAACACCGCACGGCTGCTGGATGTGCGCCATGCGGTCTTCGCCCCCGGTGCGGCCGAGGATGCGGCCTCCCACGCGCAATGCCAGGCGGTGCTGCGCGCCGTCGCCTCGCTGCGCGCCTACCAGCATGTCTATCGCGCGCGGCTGCGGGCGCCGCTGGTCGCCGAGCTGCTGATCATGCGGCCGGAGCTGCCGCGTTCGTTGATCGCCTGCTACGGCCGCGTCGATCGCGTGCTGCGCGTGATCGAGGCCGATACCGGCGGCCGGCGCGGCAGCGCCAACGACACCGCGGCACGGATGCATGCGCGGCTGCGCGACAATGGCATCGAGACCATTCTTGAACAGGGGCTGCACGCCTTCATCACCGAGACCATCGCCGCCAACATCCGACTCGGCATCGAGATCGCCGACACCTACCTCCATGGCTGACGACCTGGTGGCTGGCGGCCTGGTGGCTGGCGGCTGGGGCCAGTGACCTATTGCGTCGGCCTCTGCCTGGAGGACGGGCTGGTGATGCTGTCCGACACCCGCACCAACGCGGGCGTGGACAACATCTCCACCTTCTCCAAGATGTTCACCGCGACGGCACCGGATGAGCGGATGCTGTGCCTGCTCTCGGCCGGCAATCTGGCGATCACCCAATCGGCGTGGAACCGCCTGCAGGAAGGCATCGCCTTCGACGGCACCACGCATACGCTCTTCACCGTGCCCAGCATGTTCCAGGCGGCACGCCTGGTCGGCGAGGCGATCCGCGAGGTGTATCGCGCCGATGGCCCCACGCTCTCGGCGCAGAACATCGGCTTCGATGTCTCGGTGCTGCTCGGCGGGCAGATCGCGGGCGGGCCGATGCGCCTGTATCTGGTCTATGCCGCGGGCAACTTCATCGAGGCCACGCCGGACAATCCCTTCCTGCAGATCGGCGAGCTCAAATACGGCAAGCCGATCCTGGATCGCGCGCTGGCCTTCGACACCTCGCTGGAGGATGGCGTGAAGCTCGCGCTGATCAGCATGGACAGCACGCTGCGCTCCAACCTCACGGTCGGGTTGCCGCTCGATCTGCTGGTGTCGCGGCAGGGCACGCAAACCATTGCGCTGCAGCGACGGATCAGCGACGAAGATCCCTATCTGCGTCTGGTGCGGGACGGCTGGTCGGCCGCCCTGCGCGAAGCCTGGCAGGCCATGCCACCACCCCCTTGGATGGAGAGCTGACGCAGAGTTCGGGAGGAAAAAAACAATGATCCGACGCCGCGCAACCCTGGCGCTACCGGCCCTTCTGCTCGCCACGCCCGCCCTTGCCCAAGGCTGGCCCAACCGGCCGATCCGCATCGTCGTGCCCTTCGGCGTCGGCGGTTCGGCCGATGTCGCCGCGCGCTTCCTCAGCGAACCCTTGAGTGTGGCACTCGGCCAATCGGTGGTGATCGAGAATCGCCCCGGCGCGGGCGCCGTGATCGGCACCGATGCGGTGACGAAATCGGCCCCCGACGGGCACACGCTGCTGCTGATGAGCAACACGCACACGACCAACGAGACGCTGCTGGCCAACCGGCCCTATGTGCTGATGCGCGACCTCGTCGCCGTCGCCGCCATCAACATCGCGCATCACGTCCTGGTCGTGCATCCGAGCCTGCATGTCAGCACCGTCGCCGAGCTGATCGCGGCGGCCAAGGCGCGGCCGGGGACGATCGACTATGCCTCCTCCGGCCCCGGCACGCCCTATCACATCGCGGCCGAGGTATTCCGGGCCATGGCGGGGATCGACATCACCCATATCCCCTTCCGTGGCTCGAACGAGGCGCGCACGGCGCTGATCGCGGGCACGGTGCCGATGATGTTCGATGCCATCCCGACCATGCGCGAACAGATCACCGGCGGGCGCGTCATCGCGCTGGCCACCACCGGCCCGACCCGAAGCCCGCTGCTGCCCGAGGCGCCGGCCCTGGCCGAGACCCTGCCGGGGTATGAGGCGAATATCTGGCTCGGGCTGATGGCGCCCGCCGGCACCCTGCCCGCGGTGATCGCGCGCATCAATACCGAGGTGAACCGCATCCTGGGGCTGGAGGCGACCAGGCTGGCCCAGGCGCGCATGGGCGCGCAGCCGATGCCGATGACGCCGGCGGAGTTCGACGCCTATATGCGCGCGGATATCGTCAAGCAGGCCGAGGCGATCCGCCTGGCCAACATCCAGGTGCAATGAGCACCGCCTCACCCTCAACGGCGCCGAGACCTACGGCTGCTGCCATGTGCTGGTGGAGGGGGTGAGCCGCCCCTCCCGCACCCTGCCGGTCGAGGCGGTGGCGGGGCGGCACGTCACGACCGTCGAGGGCTCGCATGCCCGAGGCGCCGCATCCGTTGCAGACCGCCTTCCTCGACGAGCAGGCGGGCGATGCGGCTGGTGCCTGCCAGGCCTCCCGATTTCGGCCGCCGCCTTGCTTGCGGCGAACGCCCAGCCCGATGATGCTGCGGTGCGTGCGGCGCTGGAGCCGCACCTCTGCCGTTGCGGCAGCCATAATCGCATCATCAGGGCCGTGCCGCGCGCGGCGCGCGCCGGAGCCCGCCCATGATCCCGATCACACTGGCCAGCACCCTCACCGATCGCACGCGCCCGGTGCTGGACGGACGCTTTCCCATCCCCGGCGTCGCCCTGACCCATCTGCCGGGGGAGCCCGAGGACATCTTCCACCGCGCCCTGCGCGACCAGGCCTTCCACGTCACCGAACTCAGCATGGGCAGCCACATCGTCACCACCGCGCGGGGCGACAGCCCCTATGTCGGGGTGCCGGTCTTCCTGTCGCGTGCCTTCCGCCACAACGCGGTCTGGATCCGGACGGATCGCGGGATCGCGGGGCCGGCGGATCTGGCGGGCAAGACCATCGCATTGCTGGCCTATGAGCAGACCGCCGCCCTTTGGGTGCGGGGGATGCTGCGGGACCAGCATGGCGTCGATACCAGAAGCATCCGCTGGCGCATCGCCGGCGCGCGCATCGCGCTGTCGCCGCCGCCGGGCGTCGATCTGGCACCCCTGGGCGAGTCGGTCGATGTGGCGCTGACGGCGGGGCGGATCGACGCCTATATCGGCCCGCGCCCGCCGAAGGGCGCGCTGGAGGCCGGGGCCCCCGTCGCGCGGCTCTGGGCCGATCCGCGCGCGGCCGAGGCCGCCTACCACGCCGCCACGCATTTCTTCCCGATCATGCATTGCCTGGCGGTGCGCAAGGATGTGGCGGCGGCGCATCCCTGGCTGCCCATGGAGCTGTTCCGCGCCTTCACGGCGGCCAAGAACGCCTCGGTCCATGAGATGCTGATGACCAACGTCCTGCGCGTCTCGCTGCCCTTCGCCGCCTATGACGCGGCGGTGCAGACCCAGGCCATGGGCGGCGACCCCTGGCCCTATGGTTTGGCGCGCAACCGGGTCGAGGTTGAAGCCATGATCCGCTATGCCGTCGAGGACGGCCTGATCGCCGAATCCATCCCGCCAGACGCGCTCTTTCACCCAAGCGTGCTGGATGCCCCCGACCCGGGGCCCTGACCGGAGCAAAGACCTCACCATGCTGCAACCTGCCCCCGCCGAACCTGGAATGCGGGAAGAGGACGTCGAGACCCCGGCGCTGCTGCTGGACCTGGATGCCTTCGAGCATAACCTCGACACCATGGCCGCCTTCCTGGCGCCGACCGGCGCGAAGCTGCGCGCCCATGCCAAGACCCATAAATCGGCGGTGGTCGCCATGGCGCAGATGCGGCGCGGCGCCATCGGCCAATGCGTCCAGAAGGTCGGCGAGGCCGAGGCCCTGGCCTGGGGCGGCATCCCCGACATCCTGGTCTCCAACGAGGTGGTCGGGCCGAAGAAGCTGGCGCGGCTGCTGGCGCTGTCCGGCATCGCCAAACTCGCGCTCTGCGTGGACGGGCTGGAACAGATCGCCGCCGCCGAAGCCGCCGCCGAGGCCGCGAACCATCGCCTGTCGGTGCTGGTCGAGATCGACGTGGGCGGCGCCCGCTGCGGCGTGCGCCCCGGCCCCGAGGCGGTGGCCCTCGCCGAACGCATCGCCGCCAGCCCGCATCTGCGCTTTGGCGGCTTGCAGGCCTATCACGGCTCCGCCCAGCACATCCGGGGGCTGGAGGAACGCGGGGCTGCCATCGCCCAGGCCGCCGAGGACAGCCGCCGCACGGTGGAGCAGCTGCGCCAGCGCGGGCTGGACTGCCCGATCGTCGGCGGCGCCGGCACCGGCACCTTCGGCTTCGAGGTCGCCAGCGGGATCTATACGGAGATCCAGGCCGGTTCCTACGCCTTCATGGATGCGGATTACGCCCGCAACACCACGCCCCCGCCCTTCCGCCATTCCCTGTTCGTGCTGGCGACGGTGATGTCGCGCGCGGTGCCGGGCGTCGCGGTGGTCGATGCGGGCCATAAGGCGATCCCGACCGACAGCGGCTACCCGACCCTCTGGGAGCGCCCCGGGCTGCGCTACACCGGCGCCAGCGACGAACACGGCAAGATCGAGATCGGCGATGGCGCCGCCCCGGCCCTGGGTGAAAAACTGCGGCTGGTGCCGGGGCATTGCGACCCGGCGGTGGACCGCTACGACTGGTATGTCGGCGTGCGGAAGGGCCGGGTGGAATGCCTCTGGCCGATCGCGGCCCGCGGGGCGATGCAGTGAGCAACGATCCGGATCGCATCTGCGGCCCCAACGCCGTCGCTGCCCTGTTCGCCTGCCGGCCGGATGCCGTGCTGCGGCTGTTCTATGTGCCGGAGCGGCGCTTCCAGGCCGGACCCTTTTGCCCGCTGCTGGCGCGCAGCCGCCGCCCCTATCGCGAAGTGCCGCCCGACGAGTTGGCCAAGATCGCCGGCACCCCGCATCACGGTGGGATCGTCGCGGTCGCGGCGCAGCGCATGCTGGAACAGATCGAGGAACCTTTGCCCGATTGGGGACCGCTGCTGCCGGTGCTGGACAGCATCGGCAATCCGCACAACCTCGGCGCCATCGCCCGTTCGGCGGCGTTCTTCGGGGTGAAGGGGATGCTGCTGGGCGGCTCCGGACAGGCCGGGCTGTCCTCCTCGGCCTATCGCGTCTCGGAAGGCGGGCTGGAGCATCTGATGCTGCATCATGCCGATCCGCTGCCGGGGGTGCTGCGCGCCTTGGCGCCACGGATGCTGACCGTGGTCGCCGTCTCCCGCGACGGCATCGCGCCGGAAGCGGTGCCGCGCGACCGGCCGATCGCGCTGGTGCTGGGCAATGAGGAAACCGGCCCGGCGCGCGCGACCATCGAGGCCTGCGCGGTCAAGGTCACTCTGCCGGGGTCGGGCATGGTCGAGAGCCTGAACGTCTCGGCGGCGGCCGCCGTGCTGTTCCACGCGCTGCTCACCCCGTCAGGGCGGTAGGCGCAGCCCGGCATCCAGGCGCAGGACCGATCCGTTCAGCAGCGGATTGTCCAGCACCGCCATCACCAGCCGGGCGAATTCGGCGGGCGTCCCCAGGCGCCCCGCCGGAAACAGCGGCATGGCGCGCAGCGCCTCCAGTGCTGCCGGCGGCAGGGTCGCCAGCAGCGGCGTTTCCATCATCCCCGGTGCGAGGGTCACGACCCGCACGCCACGCGTGGCCATGTCGCGCGCGGCCGGCAGGGTCAGCCCCATGACGCCGGCCTTGCTGGCGGCATAGGCGCATTGGCCGCCCTGCCCCTCGGTCCCGGCGATGGAGGAGGTGAGCACCACCACCCCGCGCTCCTCGCCGTGGAGGTCGTTCGCCGCCATGGCGGCGGCGGCCAGGCGCAGCAGGTTGAAGGTGCCGATCAGGTTCACGCGGATCACCCGCTCGAACAGCGCCAGATCATGCGCGCCATTGCGCCCGACCAGCCGTGCGGCGGGGGCGATGCCGGCGCAGGCCACGGCGGCGCGAAGCGGGCCGAGGGCGGTCGCGGTGGCGACGGCCCGTTCCATCACCGGCCCATCCGCGACATCGCCAGCGATGGCGACCCCACCCAGGCGGGCGGCGGCGGCCTCGGCGGCCTCGGCGTTCAGGTCCAGCACCACGACGCGGGCACCGGCGGCGGCCAGCGCCTCGGCGGTGGCCAGGCCAAGGCCGGAGGCGCCCCCGGTCACCAGAGCGGAGGCACCGTGCAGCATCAGGCGGCGTCCTCGTTGCGAACGAAGATCCAGTAGCGGGGGTGGCGGCCCATGCGATGGGCCTTGGCCTCGTAGCGCGTGCCGGGCCAGCCCTCGGGGCGTTCCTCGGCCACCAGGATCTGGCGGAACAGGCTCTGGTTGGCGAAGGTCTCGGCGACCCAGTCCTGATAGGTCGGGTCGTCCGAGGCGATGCGCCATTCCGCGCCCGGCTTCAGCACCCGCGCCACCAGCGCCAGCGCCGCCGGATGCACGAAGCGGCGCTTGGCATGGCGCGCCTTGGGCCAGGGATCGGGGAACATCAGGTAGAGGCGGTCCAGCGAGGCATCCGGCATCGCCGCCAGCAGATGCCGCGCATCGTCATCCCACAGCCGCAGCGTGTCGGGCAGCGGGGCGGTGGCTTCCGCCTCCTCCGGCACCAGCCGGGTCAGCAGGGAACACAGCCCGTTGGCAAAGACCTCGGAGGCGATCAGCCCGACCTCGGGGTTTTCGGCATGCAGGGCGAGCGCATGCTCGCCGCCGCCGAAGCCGACCTCCAGCCACAGGGCGGAGATCGGGGCGGAGAAGCCGCCGCGCGGATCGGCGGGATCGGCCAGCCGCAGCCGGGGCAGGGTATCGGCCAGCAGCCGTTCCTGCCGCGGACGCAGCGCATGGCCGCGCACGCGGCCATAGAGCCGGTCGGGGATGCCCTCGACCGGCGGGACCGGCCGGCTAGCGGCCGGGTCGCTCACCGCCCGAAGGCGGCCTTCAGCGCATCGGCCAGATCGGTGCGCTCCCAGGTGAAGGTGCCCTTCTCGGGGTCCGGGACGCGGCCGAAGTGGCCATAGGCGCTGGTCGGCACATAGATCGCGCGGTTGAGCTGCAGATGCTCGCGGATGCCGCGCGGCGAGAGGTTCATCATCTCGTTCACGACCTTGGCCAGCCGCGTCTCGTCCACATCCTTGCCGGTGCCGTGCAGGTCGAAATAGACCGACAGCGGCCGCGACACGCCGATCGCGTAGGAGACCTGGATCGTGCACTTTTCCGCGAGACCCGCGGCGACGACGTTCTTGGCCAGATACCGGCAGGCATAGGCGGCCGAACGATCGACCTTGGTCGGGTCCTTGCCGGAGAAGGCGCCGCCGCCATGCGGGGCCGCCCCGCCGTAGGTATCGACGATGATCTTGCGCCCGGTCAGGCCGCAATCGCCATCGGGGCCGCCGATGATGAAGGTGCCGGTCGGGTTCACGTACAGCTCCTCATCCGGGCACATCCAGCCCTCGGGCAGGGAGCTCGTGATGATCGGCAGCAGCATCTGCTTGATCTGGGCCTGATCCAGCCCTTCGGCGTGCTGGGTCGAGACGACGATGGAGGTCGCGCCCACCGGCTTGCCGTTGACGTAGCGCAGGGTGACCTGGCTCTTGGCGTCCGGCAGCAGCCCGGCGACGGCCTTGTCGTTGTTCTTCCGCATCTCGTTGACGCGACGCAGGATCAGATGCGCGTAGTAGAGCGGCGCCGGCATCAGATCCGGGGTTTCCAGGCAGGCGTAGCCGAACATGATGCCCTGGTCGCCGGCACCCTCGTCCTTGTTGCCGGCCGCATCCACGCCCTGCGCGATGTGCACCGACTGGGCGTGCAGGTGGCATTCCACCTTGGCATTCCGCCAGGAGAAGCCGTCCTGGTCATAGCCGATGTCATGCACCGCCATGCGGGCGAGATGGATCAGCAGTTCCGGCGTCACCGTATCCGGGCCGCGGACTTCGCCCGCCAGCACGATGCGGTTGGTCGTCACCAGCGTCTCGCAGGCAACGCGGGAATAGGGATCGGCGGTCAGAAAGGCATCGAGCACCGTGTCGCTGATGCGATCGGCCACCTTGTCGGGATGACCTTCGGACACCGATTCGGAGGTGAACAGATAGTCGCCCTGGTCGCGCATGGCGTGAATTGTCCTCTTGTCGCGGAGCGCCGCGGGAAACCTGGTGGCCGCCGGGCTCGGGGCCTATCGCAAGGCAGGCCGGGGGGGTCAAGTGCCGTGGTGCAGCAGGGCGCCCTAGCCTTGCAGGACATCGGCCATGGAGAACAGCCCAGGCCCCCGCCCCGCCGTCCAAAGCGCCGCCCGCACCGCACCGGTCGCATAGACGCGACGATCGAAGGAGCGGTGGGTCAGCGCGATATGCTCCGACCCCGCGGCGAAGATCAGCGTGTGCTCGCCCACCACCTGCCCGCCGCGGATGGCGGAGAAGCCGATGGCCCCGGGCTTGCGCGCGCCCACATGGCCATCGCGCCCGCTTTCGATGCCGGCCGCCTCCATCGTGGTGCCGCGCCCGCGCGCCACGGCGCGGCCGAGCGCCACCGCCGTGCCGGAGGGTGCGTCCACCTTCTGGCGATGGTGCATCTCGACGATTTCGGCGTCGTATTGCGCGCCGGGTAGTGCCGCCGCCATGCGTTCGGCCAATGCAAACAACAGGTTCACGCCCGGCGCGAAATTGGCGGCATAGACGATGGCCGTGCGGGTCGCGGACTGCGCCACCGCCGCCTCGGCCACCGATGAAAGACCGGAGGAGCCGAGGATCAGGGCCGTGCCGGATTGGGCCGCAAGGCGCGCATGCTCGGTTGCGGCATCGGCATGGGTGAAGTCGATGACCACATCGCAGCCCGCGAACATCGCCGCCGCATCGGCGAAGACGGTGGTGCCGGCCGGCGCCGGGCGCGAGGCGCCGACCGTTCCGCCCGCGAGCGTGCCGCCGGCGGCGGCGACCTCCTCCGCCAGAAGCTGACCCATCCGGCCGGCAATGCCGGCAATTCCGATCCGCATGACCACGCTCCCCGCCCCTCGCAGCGCGACTCTTTGCCGGTCAAATCCGTGCTTGTGAAGCTAAGGGGTTCTTCATGGTCGGGACGGATATTCGGAGATGTCGCAACACTACCCGGAATGGACATTGCCATGAACGCCAAGACCGCTCCTGCCCCGTTGAGCCTGCGCCTGGTTGTCTCCGGCCTTATGGCCCTGCCCTGGGTCGCCCCGATTTCGACGCCGGCCCCCACCAGGCAGGGATGAAAAAAGGGCGCGGCCCTTTCGGACCGCGCCCTCTTTCAGCTGATCACAGCCCGTAGTAGGGCGCGACCTTCCAATACTCATGGAGGCGGCGGCCATAGGCCTCATCCGCCCAGTCCACCGACTCGCCCGCGCTGTAGGAGGGCGCGTCTTCGAGGACGGTGGCATCGATCGCGGCGACGAAGCCATCCAGGCGCGTGTCGTACTTCAGCGCCGCCCAGGGCATCGGATAATACTTCTCCCCGATGCCGAGGAAGCCGCCGAAGGACAGCACCGCATAGGCAACGCGGCCCGAGCTCTTGTCGATCATCACGTCATCGACGGAGCCGACTTTCTTATCGTTCAGGTCATAGACGGAGGTCCCGCTGACCTTGCTGGCGGCGATGAGGTTGCCGTGGGTGCTGCTGCTCGGGCTGGTTTCGGTCACGCCCGACGGGTTGGTCGTAGTATGGCTCATGGCTTTTCTCCTTGTCTGTGCGCGCTGTTCTTGCGCAGTGACAGAAGAACGCCCGACCCTCCCGCCGGTTGCCTGATCAGCGCCCGGCCAGCCCCTCCCAGAACGCCGAGACCTTGGCGAAGAAGCCCTCGGCCTCGGGGCTGCTGCGGCCGCCCTTGGTCGCCTCCGCCTCAAATTGCTCCAGCAACTCACGCTGCTTCGCATTCAGGTTCTGCGGGGTTTCCACCGCCACCTTGACGAACATGTCGCCACGGCTGGCCGAACGCAGCACGGAGAAGCCCTTGCCGCGCAGACGGAACTGGTCGCCCGTCTGGGTGCCGGCGGGGATGGTGACCTTGGCGCGGCCACCATCGATGACCGGCACCTCGACCGCGCCCCCGAGCGCGGCCTGGCTCATCCGCAGCGGCACGTGGACGAAGATGTTGTTCTCCTGCCGCTGGAACAGCTCATGCGGCCGCACGCCGATATCGACGTAGAGATCGCCCGCGGGGGCGCCGCGCAGCCCGGCCTCGCCCTCCCCGGTCAGGCGGATGCGCATCCCGTCATCCACGCCCGGGGGGATGGTGACGGACAGGCTGCGCTCCCGCTGCACGCGGCCGCTGCCGGCGCAGACCTTGCAGGGGTTCTTGATGATCCGGCCCTGGCCGCCGCAGGTCGGGCAGCTGCGCTCGACCAGGAAGAAGCCCTGTTGCTGGCGCACCTTGCCGGCACCCTGGCAGGTGCCGCAGGTCTGGGCCTGGGCCTTGCCGCCCTCCGCACCCGAGCCGGAACAGGTCTCGCATTGCACCGAGCTTGGCACCCGGATGGTCTTCTTCGCGCCGGCGAAGGCCTCTTCCAGGGTGATCTGGATTTCCTGCCGCAGATCGGCGCCGCGGCCGGTGGATTGCCGCTGCCCGCGCCCGCCGAAACGGCCGAACATCTCCTCGAAGATGTCCTCGAAGGCGCCACCGCCGAAGGGGCTGCCCGCGCCGCCGCGACCGGCGGCGTCGAAGGCCGCATGACCGTATTGGTCATAGGCGGCGCGCCGCTCCGGGTCCTTCAGCACATCATAGGCCTCGTTCAATTCCTTGAACTTCGGCTCGGCGTCCTTGTTGCCGTGATTGCGATCGGGGTGCCACTGCATGGCGAGTTTGCGATAGGCCTTCTTCAGGTCCTCATCGCTCGCGTCCCGGCTAGTGCCGAGGATCTCGTAAAAATCGCGCTTGGCCATCATGTTATCCGCAGCAAGGAGGCGCTTCGGCGCCCCGAACAGACAAGCACCCGGCCCCTGTTCGGGAGCCGGGTGCGGCGTCGGTCGGTGTCCAGGCTACTTCTTGGTCTTCGGGTCGAGGTCCTCGAATTCCGCGTCCACCACCTTGTCGTCCGGCTTGGCGCCGGGGGCGGCACCAGGCGGGGGAGCGGCGGCGGCCTCGGCGGCGGCCTGGGCCTTGTAGATCGACTCGCCGAGCTTCAACGACGCGGCCGAAAGGGTTTCGGTCGCAGCCTTTGCGGCGTCGGTGTCGTCGCCTTCCAGCGCCGTGCGGGCGGTGGCAAGGGCGGCCTCGGCCTCGGCCTTCTCGGTCGCGCCGATCTTGTCGGCGTTGTCCTTCAGCGTCTTCTCGGTGCTGTGGACCATGGCATCGAGGGTGTTGCGGGTCTCGACCGCCGCACGCCGGATCTTGTCGGCCTCGGCATTGGCTTCGCCTTCCTTCACCATCCGCTCGATATCGGCATCCGACAGGCCGGATCGCGCCTGGATCTTGATCGCGGTTTCCTTGCCGGTCGCCTTGTCCTTCGCCTGGACGCTGACGATGCCGTTCGCGTCGATGTCGAAGGTCACCTCGATCTGCGGCATGCCACGGGGGGCCGGGGGAATGCCTTGCAGGTCGAAGTTGCCGAGCAGCTTGTTGTCGGCCGCCATCTCGCGCTCGCCCTGGTAGCACTTGATGGTGACGGCGGTCTGGCCGTCATCCGCGGTGCTGAACACCTGGGATTTCTTGGTCGGGATGGTGGTGTTGCGGTCGATCAGGCGGGTGAACACGCCGCCCAGCGTCTCGATGCCGAGCGACAGCGGGGTCACGTCGAGCAGCAGGACGTCCTTGACCTCGCCCTTGAGCACGCCGCCCTGGATCGCGGCGCCGATGGCCACGACCTCATCCGGGTTGACGTTGCGCGCGGGCTCCTTGCCGAAGAACTTCTTCACCTCCTCGATGACCTTGGGCATGCGGGTCATGCCGCCGACCAGGATCACTTCGTCGATCTCATTCGCCGCGAGGCCCGCATCCTTCAGCGCCTGCCGGCAGGGCGCCAGCGTCCGCTGCACCAGGTCATCGACCAACGCTTCGAGCTTGGCGCGCGTGACCTGGAGCACGAGGTGCTTCGGGCCGCTCGCATCGGCGGTGATGAAGGGCAGGTTGATCTCGGTCTGCTTGGCCGAGGACAGCTCGATCTTCGCCTTCTCCGCGGCTTCCTTCAGCCGCTGCAGCGCCAGCTTGTCGCCGCGCAGGTCGATGCCGTTCTCTTTCTTGAACTCGTCCGCGAGGTAGTCGATCACCCGCTGGTCGAAGTCCTCGCCGCCGAGGAAGGTGTCGCCGTTGGTGGACTTCACCTCGAACACGCCGTCGCCGATCTCAAGGATGGACACGTCGAAGGTGCCGCCGCCGAGGTCATAGACCGCGATCGTGCCGGTGTGCTTCTTGTCCATGCCATAGGCGAGGGCGGCCGCGGTCGGCTCGTTGATGATGCGCAGGACCTCAAGGCCCGCGATCGCGCCAGCTTCCTTGGTCGCCTGGCGCTGGGCATCGCTGAAATAGGCGGGGACGGTGATGACGGCCTGCGTCACCTTCTCGCCGAGGAAGGCCTCGGCGGTCTCCTTCATCTTGGTCAGGATGTTGGCGCTGATTTCCTGCGGCGCATATTTCTTGCCGTTCACCTCGACCCAGGCGTCGCCATTGTCCGCCTTGACGATCTCGTAGGGCGCCAAGCCCTTTTCCTTCTGGACCATCGGGTCGTCGAAGCGGCGGCCGATCAGGCGCTTGAAGGCGAAGAGGGTGTTGAACGGGTTGGTGACGGCCTGCCGCTTGGCGGCCTGGCCAACCAGACGCTCACCATTCTTGGCGAAGGCGACCATGCTCGGAGTGGTGCGCGCACCCTCGGCGTTTTCCAGGACCCGCGTCTCGCCGCCATCCATGATGGCCACGCAGGAATTGGTGGTGCCGAGATCGATACCGATGACTTTACTCATGTCCGTCTGCTCCTGTGCGGCGGTCGGCGGCGGCCCGTAGAGGCACCGGACGCGACCCCTCGCGGATCGGGTTGATATAGAGGCGATGTATTCAGGCGGACGCCCGGCGACAAGGCCTCGGCTCAGTTAAACTGCCTCTTTTCCATGCAAGCGGCCATCAAGCCACGTCATTGGCCTGGCTGGGCCGCCACCACCACCATGGCCGGGCGCAACAGGCGTCCGTGCAGGCTCCAGGCCGCGCTATAGGCATGAATCACAGTACCGGGGGCCACGCCCGGGGGGGCGGGCTGTTCGGCCATCGCCTGGTGCAGGGCGGGGTCGAAGGGCTTGCCGGTCGCATCCTCCCGCTTCACGCCATGGCGTTCCAGCATGGCGATGAAGGCCTTCTCGATGCCGGAGAAGCCGCCGCGCATCTTCTGCAGCAGTTCCGGCTCGCCGGGGGCCTCGGCCGGCAAAGCGGCGAGGCCGCGGGCCAGGTTCTCGGCCGCCTCGGCCACGTCGGAGGCGAATTTCTGCACCGCATAGGCGCGGGCGTCCTGGATGTCCTTGGTGGCGCGGGCACGGACATTGGCGGTCTCGGCCTCGGCGCGGAGCCAGCGGTCCTTCATGGTGGCCACCTCCGCCTCAAGCGTCGCAATGCGCTGCTCGGGCGTCTCGATCAGCGCCGTGTGCTCGGCCGAGGCCGCGCCTTCAGGCACCTGGTCGTGGGTCGGATTGGATTCATTATGGGTCATATCGGGATCACATCGATAGTGGTGGCGGGGCGTCGATCCCACCCGCCGTCACCTAGGGGGCACCGCCCCCGGATGCAACTGCCAAGGATCAAGGGCGGCATCGCCAAAACGCGCCTTGACCAAGCCGCGCGCGGTGGCACATCCCCCCCTCATGGACGCCACCCCTCCCCCTTCGCCACACCGCCGCCGCGTCGCGGTGGTCCTGCTCAACCTTGGCGGGCCGGACAGCCCGGCGGCGGTGCGTCCGTTCCTGACCAATCTATTCCGCGACCCGGCCATCCTGCGGGTGCCGGGGCTGGTGCGCCCCTGGCTCGGCTGGCTGATCGCCGCCCTGCGGACCAAGGCGGCAACGGCCAATTACGCCATCCTCGGGGGCAAATCGCCCTTGCTGGAGCTGACCCAGGGGCAGGCCGAGGCGCTGGAGGCCGCCTTGCAGCCGGATCTGGACGCGCGCTGCTTCATCGCCATGCGCTACTGGCACCCCTTCGCCGAGGAGACGCTGCGCGAGGTGATGGCCTGGGCGCCGGAGGAGGTGCTGCTGCTGCCGCTCTATCCGCAGTTCAGCACCACCACGACCGGCTCCTCGGCCGATGACTGGACCACGGCCTGCGCCAAGGCCGGTTTTTCGATCCCGACCACGACACTGTGCTGCTGGCATTCCGACCCGGGCTATGCCCAGGCCACCGCCCGGCTGGTGACGGACTCCTATGCCGCCGCCCGCGCCGCCCTGCCGCCCGAGACCCCGCTGCGAGTGCTGTTCAGCGCCCATGGCCTGCCGGAGAGCATCGTGGAGGCCGGCGATCCCTACCAATGGCAGATCGAGCGGACGGTCGCGCAGGTGGTGTCCAACCTGCACATCGAGGGGCTGGACCACCTCGTCTGCTACCAGTCCCGCGCCACCCCGCAGAAATGGATCACCCCCTCCACCGAGGCCGAGATCGAACGCGCCGGGCACGAGGGCGTGGCCTTGCTGGTCTGCCCGATCGCCTTCGTCTCCGAGCATTCGGAGACGCTGGTGGAGCTGGATGTGGAATACCGCGAGGTCGCGGAGAAGCACGGCGTCCCCGGCTATTTCCGGGTGCCGGCGCAGAACAGCGACCCCGCCTTCATCGCCGCCCTGGCCGGGCTGGCGCGGCGGGCGCTGGAGGGCGGGCGCAGCCTTTGCTCCTTCGCCGGCGGGCGGCAGTGCCCGAAGGTGCATGCCGACTGCCCGCATGGCCGCATCGCCGCCAACGCCCCGGCGCGGGCCGCGGCATGACCCGTCCCTCAGCCGTCCTGTTCGATTGCGACGGCGTCCTGGCGGATACCGAGGGCACGGTGAACCGGCTGGTGGCCGAGGATTTGTCGCTGCGCGGCTGGCCGATGGACGGGGTGGAGGCGCGGGAGACCTTCCTCGGCCTCGCTTTGCCCGACATGGTGCCGCTGATCGAGGCCCGTTGCGGCCCCTTGCCGCGCGGCTGGGGCAGGATGCTCTCGGCCCGGATCGCGACCCGGCTGTCGGTGGGCGTGGACGCCATGCCGGGGGCGGTGGCGGCGGTGATGGTGGTCCATGCGGCCGGGATACCGGTCGCCTGCGCCTCCAACTCCTCCCGCATCGAACTTGCGATCAAGCTGCCCGCGCTGGGGCTGCACGAGGTCTTCCTGGACCGGGCCTTCTCCTTCGAGGATGTGGCGCGGCCCAAGCCCTGGCCCGATCTGTGGATCGCCGCCGCCCGCGCCTGCGGCGCCGCCCCGCGCGACTGCGTGGTGGTGGAGGACAGCCTGGCCGGCGTCCGCTCCGCCCGCGCCGCCGGCTGCCGGGTGCTGGGGCTGGCCCATCCGGGCGAGGGCGATGGCTTGGCCGCGGCGGGCGCGCAGGTGTTCCGCGCCATGGCGGAACTGCCTGGGCTGCTGGGCTTGCAGGAGGCCTGGTGATGGACTGGCTGCTGCCGCTCTACCCTTGGGTGAAGTCGCTGCATGTGATCGCGGTGATCACCTGGATGGCGGGGATCTTCTATCTGCCGCGGCTGTTCATCTACCACATGGCCGAACCGGTGGGTTCCACGACCAGCGAGACCTTCAAGACCATGGAGCGCCGGCTGCTGCGGGCGATCATGAACCCCTCGATGATCGCGGCCTGGGCCATGGGGCTGACCCTGGTCGCCACCCCCGGCGTGATCGATTGGCGGGCCGGCTGGTGGCATACCAAGCTGCTGGCGGTGATCCTGATGACCGCCGTGCATATGCATCAGGCCGCCGGGCGCAGTGCCTTCGCGCGGGACGAGCGGCCCCATACCGAACGTTACTGGCGGATCGCCAATGAAGTGCCGAGCCTGTTGCTGATCATCATTGTCGTCATGGTCATCGCCCGCCCGTTCTGAGAGCCGTTGACGCGGGCAGCGGGGGCACCTAGTTTCAAAGGGCTTCCTATGGGAGCGGCCGTCCGTGCCGCCCTTCTCCTACCTCATCCGCGGGTTCATTCGATCGTCGGCCCCCGCCCGGGGCGAACCGGCGATCCACAGGAAGGCCCCCCGCGCTCCCCCTCCGACCATCCGGACGCGTCAATGCATCTTTCAGACCTCAAGGCGAAGACCCCGGCCGATCTACTGGCCTTCGCCGAAAACCTGCAAATCGAGGGGGCTTCGGCCCTGCGCAAGCAGGACATGATGTTCGCCATCCTCAAGACCCTGGCCGAGAAAGACCAGGCGATCCACGGTGACGGCACCCTCGAAATCCTCCCCGACGGCTTCGGCTACCTCCGCAGCCCGCAGGCAAACTTCCTCCCCGGCCCCGACGACATCTATGTCTCGCCCGCCCAGGTCCGGCGCTTCTCGCTGCGGACCGGCGATACGGTCGAGGGCCAGATCCGCGCGCCCAAGGATGGCGAGCGCTATTTCGCCCTGCTCAAGGTCAATACCGTCAACTTCGAGCCGCCCGACGCGCTGAAGCACCGCATCAACTTCGACAATCTGACGCCGCTCTACCCGACGCGCCGGTTGAAGATGGAGAATGCCGAGGTCGAGAGCGTCGGCAAGGGTCCGACCAAGGACAACACCCACCGCGTCATCGACCTGGTGGCCCCGATCGGCATGGGCCAGCGCGCGCTGATCGTCGCCCCGCCGCGCACCGGCAAGACGGTGATGCTGCAGAACATCGCCAAATCCATCAGCGCCAACCACCCCGAGGTCTTCCTCATGGTGCTGCTGATCGATGAGCGCCCGGAAGAAGTCACCGACATGGCCCGCACCGTGCGCGGCGAGGTCGTGGCCTCCACCTTCGACGAGCCGGCGACCCGCCACGTCCAGGTGACGGAGATGGTGCTGGAAAAGGCCAAGCGGCTGGTCGAGCACAAGCGGGACGTGGTCATCCTGCTGGATTCGATCACCCGGCTCGGGCGCGCCTACAACTCGGTCGTGCCGTCCTCCGGCAAGGTGCTGACCGGTGGTGTGGACGCGAATGCGCTGCAGCGCCCCAAGCGCTTCTTCGGCGCCGCGCGCAATATCGAGGAAGGCGGGTCGCTGACCATCATCGCGACCGCGCTGATCGACACCGGCAGCCGCATGGACGAGGTGATCTTCGAAGAGTTCAAGGGCACCGGCAACTCGGAAATCATCCTGGACCGGAAGCTCTCGGACAAGCGCGTCTTCCCGGCGATCGACATCACCAAGTCCGGCACCCGCAAGGAAGAGCTGCTGGTCGATCGTGGCAGCCTGTCGAAGATGTGGGTGCTGCGCCGCATCCTGAACCCGATGGGCACGCAGGATTCGATGGAGTTCCTGTTGGACAAGCTGAAGTACAGCAAGACCAACCAGGATTTCTTCGACGCGATGAATACCTGAGCGACCAGGGGGCCCGGCGACGGGCCACCGTTCGCGTGGACAGGGGCGCCCGGCGACGGGCGCCCTTTTCCGTCAGCCCGCCGTGGCGCCGCTGGCCCGCACCACCGGCACCCAATCCGCCAACTCCTGATGCAGGAAGGCCGCGAATTGCTCGGGGCTGCCCTCGGCGATGGGGGGCAGGTCCTGCTCCACGAAGCGGGCGGCGGTCGCGGGCTCCAGCAGCGCCGTGCGGGTCACCTCATTCATGCGCGCGACGATCGGCGCGGGGGTGCCGGCCGGGGCGAAGAGGCCGAACCAGGAATAAGCCTTGTAGCCCGGCAGCCCCGCCTCGGCCGCCGTCGGCACATCCGGCATCAGGCCCGAGCGCGCCGCGGTCGCGACCGCGAGGCAGCGCAGCCGCCCGGCCTGATGATGCGGCGCGATCAGCGCCGGCGTGTCGAAACACGCGGCGACCTGACCGCCCAGCATGTCCGACAGCATCGGCCCGCTGCCGCGATAGGGAACATGGGTCGCCTCGGCGCCGATGGCATTCAGGAACGCCACCGCCCCGATATGCGCCGAGCCGCCGGCGCCGCCGGTGCCATAGGCGTATTTCCCCGGATTGGCCCGCAGCAGCGCGATGAAGCCGGCAAGGTCGGTCACCCCCAGCGAGGGGTGCACGGTGATGCAGATCGGCACCATCACGGTCGGCGCGACGGCGATGAAATCCTTCTCCGGGTCATAGGGCAGGCGCGGGCCATAGAGGCCGACCGCCAGCACATGGGTCGAGATCGTCCCCATCAGGAAGGTGTAGCCATCCGGCGCCGCCTTCGCGACCGCGGCCGAGCCGATGGTGCCGCCGGCGCCGGAGCGGTTGTCGATCACCACCGACTGGCCGAGCATCTGCTGCATCTTCGGCGCCAGCATGCGGGTCGAGACATCGGTGCTGCCGCCGGCCGCGAAGGGCACGACGATCTTCACCGCCTGGTTCGGCCAGGGCGCCTGCGCGCGGGCCGCAAGCGGCAGCAAAGCGGCCGGCAGCGCCAAAGCGGAACGGCGGGTGATCTGTGTCATCGGGGGGCCTTGCGAAACGGGACAGGCCCGGACTGTAGGGGAGAATCGCCTGCCTCGCCCCCGGTTTGGCGGCGGGATGAGGATGAGCCGGCCACCCAGAGCGGTTTCCGTTCGCTTGCGCTCACGTCAGCCGCTCTGGCTCGTTGTTTTGTCGCATTTTCCGAGCCGTCGGGTGACTCCACCCGACTTGAAAATGCTCCAACCTCCGCATCCGGCCTCAGCCGGCCATGATGCGGGGCTTCGCCGCCTGCGCGACCGCCGGGGCTGCCAGCTGATCCAGCTTCTGGTTCAGCTCCTCCGGGTCGATCGGCTTGGCAAGGTGCCCATCCATCCCGGCCGCGAGGCAGGCGCGGACTTCCATCGGATGGGTGTGCCCGGTCACCGCGATGATGATGATCCGCGCCGCAGGGCCCGTGAGCTGACGGATCCGCGCCGTGGTCGCGTAGCCATCCATCTGCGGCATATCCAGGTCCATCAGGACCAGATCCGGCACCGGGCCGTCCCGCAGCAGGTCAAGGGCGGCCTCGCCGGAGGCGGCATGGATCACGGCATGACCCTCCCGCGCCAGCAGGGCCTCGACCACCCGCCGGTTGGCGGTGACGTCATCGACCACCAGCACCGTCATCGATGACCGGCGCGACGGGGCCGGCGGCACGATTGGGAAGGCGGCGGCCAGCGGCGAGGTGGGCAGCGGCAGCGACAGCACGAAAACGCTGCCGTGCCCGTTCGGCCCCGGCTCCCAGCCCACGGTGCCGCCCATGGCGCGGGCCAGGGCCGCGGTGATGGACAGGCCAAGGCCGCTGCCCTCGATCCCCCCCGTCCCCACACCGCGGGCGTAATCCTGGAACAGCCGGCCGCGCAGTTCCTCGGCCACGCCGGGCCCGGTATCGGTCACCGCGATCCGGACCACCCCATCCTGGGCGCTGGCGGATAGCGTGACGGCGCCCCCGGCCGGCGTGAACTTCACGGCATTGCCGAGCAGGTTCAGCACCATCTGCCGCACCCGCAGGGGATCGGCATGGACCCCCGCCGGCAGGGCCGCATCCAGCTCGACCGTCAGCAGAAGTCCCTTGGCCTCGGCCTGCACCCCGATCAGCGCCGGGGTCTCGGCCAGAAGCTGCCCGATATCGATGGGCTGGGAGGATAGCTCGATCCGCCCGGTTTCCACCCGCTCGATATCCAGCAGGTCGTTTACGATCCCGAGGAGATGCCGCCCCGCCTGGGTGATGACCGCGGCGCGGGCGCGATGGGTATCGTTCAGGGTCGGGTCGTCGGCCAGCACCTGCGCCATGCCGAGCACCCCGTTGAGCGGGGTCCGCAGCTCGTGGCTCATCCGGGCGAGGAAGCGGGATTTGCGGGCATTGGCCTGGTCGGCGCGGTCGCGGGTTTCGGCGATGGCGGCATGGACCCGGGCCTCGGCCGCTTCCCGCGACAGGGAGATCAGCAGGATGGAGGTGGCGGCCCGCAGCATCAGGATCGGCGCGATCACGGCGTAGAGCCAGACGCTTTCCGGCAGTCCGGAGGGGGCGACCTCAACGGGGAAGACCACCGCCAGCGCCCCGCGGACGCCAAGCCCGGCGGCGGTCAGGATGAGCATCAGGAACAGCGGCCGCCGCGAGGGCAGATTCACCCCCGGCCGAGGGCGGCGCAGATCGGCGGCGGGCAAAGCCGAGAACAGAGCCCCGATCACCGACATCAGCACGATCCGGGCATCGAGGCTCTCGGAGACGAAATCGGTACGGCAGGCGGCAAGCCAGACGAGGGTGGCGAGAAGGGCGGGCACCATGCTCGCCGCGCGTCCCTCGAACCGCCGCACCCCGGTACAGATCAGGCCGTAACCCAGGATGATCATCGCATTGGCGATATCGATCGAAAGAACATCCGGGACCTCGCCACGCAGTGCGATGAGCAGGATGCCCGCAGCGGCCACCAAATGGGCCAGGGTCCAATCCGCGAGCGCCCGCTGCGTCCGATCCTGCCACCAGAACCAGCATTGCACCCCGGCGAGGGTGAGTTCGAGCGACACGGTAATATAGGCGATGGTCGTCGGCACAGCGATCTCCACGGCAGCGGTAACCACCGGGGGCTTAGCCCGGCACCCCGCGCCTTGCCATGTGACGCAGCCTATGGCTGTGGTTGGCGCCCCCTATGTCCTCGCTCCGGGAGTACTCTGTCAACACCTGCCGTAAAGGTTGCAAGGTATTGTAACACCGCCACCAAGACCGACGCGCATTCTGAATAAAAATTACCGTAACGCGAGTTGTGGGCGTGAACACGTAACTTTTCTCGCAACGCTCCGATTGGAGAATGTTGACGGTGACGATTGGCCGGTCGTCGCCTTTCCCCGGCCTTGGCCAGGGCTTGCCGGGCGCGACGCTCAGGCCGCCAGCCATTCGCGCAGCACTTCGCCTGCCGCGGCGGGGGACTCCATGGGCGGCAAATGGCCGCAGTCCGGCAACATGCGAAGCTGCGCCCCGGGGATGAGCGCGGCCATCTCCTCGGCCAACTCGGGCGGGGTCAGGATATCCTGGGCCCCGACGGCAACCAGCGTCGGCAGCGACAGGCCCGGCAGCATCGGCCGGCTATCGGGCCGGGCCAGAATCGCCTCCTGCTGACGCAGGAAGGCATCGCGGCCGACACGGCCGGCCATGGCCAGCACCTCCGCCGCGATCGGGCCATCGGCGTGGCGCGGATGGATCAACTGCGGCAGCAGGCGTGGCGTCACGCCGCGGAACTGCCCGGTGCGGGCGAGGCCGATGAGCCCGCGTCGCCGGCGCGACTGCTCGGGCGTGTCCGGCCGGGCGGAGGTGTCGAACAGCGCCAGGCGCGTCACCCGTTCCGGCGCCTGGCGCAGGATCTCGAAGGCGACGTAGCCGCCCATCGACAGCCCGACCAGCGCGAAACGGGGCGGAGCCTGGGCCAGGGCGCGCATCGCCATGGCAGGGATGCTCGCATCCTGGGTAAGGTCGGCGACCATCGGGGCGGCGAGATGGGCGATGGCGGGGCGGATGGGCGCCCAGAGCGCATCGTCGCAAAGCAGGCCGGGCAGAAGCAGAAGCGGCATCGGATGGATCATGTCGCCGTCCGATGTATCGATCGCGACCGACCTCGGAAACCCCCATGCCGCGCATAGGGGCAACATGTCTGCGGCCATGTGGCGGCAAAACCTTGCGCCAGCACGGGATACGGCGCATATGCCGCTCGGCACGCCGGTGGGTGGTGCCCGCCGTGCGTCGACGGTCTGGTCAAGGAACGCCCTCGTTCCGTGGCTTTGCTGTTGTGTGCCATACGCCCATCCAGGGCGGTGTGTCGCACCATCGTCCCGCCGGCTCTTCTTCGACTGGATACGACACACTTGACCCAGACCCAGGACGCGACCTCCGAGCAGGGGCAGCAGCCCAATGAAAGCATCGCGGGCGCGCCCGCGACCGAGGTTGCGGCGACCGGGACTCCAAAGACGCCAGAGGCCGTGACGCCCGAGCCGGAAACACCCGAGTCGGAAACACCCGAGCCGCTGGTGGCCGAGCCCGTGACGGCCGAAGCCGCGCCGGTTGAGGCTGCCCCGGTCGAGGCGGCCCCGGTTGAGGCTGCCCCGGTCGAGACGGCGCCCATCGAGGCCGCGCCGATCTCCGAGACCCCGGTTGCCGAGACCCTGGTCGCCGAGACCCTGGTCGCCGAGGCCCCGGATGCCGAGGCAGATGAAGCCGAAGAGGCCGCCCCCCGCGTCACCTTCGCCGATCTCGGGCTCTCGGAGCCGATCTTCCATGCCGTGGCCGACGCCGGCTACATCCACCCGACCCCGATCCAGGAACAGGCGATCCCCGTCGTCCTCCAAGGCCGCGATGTGCTCGGCTGCGCCCAGACCGGCACCGGCAAGACCGCCTCCTTCGTGCTGCCGATGCTCGACATCCTGGCCGGCTCGCGGGCCAAGGCGCGGATGCCGCGCAGCCTGATCCTGGAGCCGACCCGCGAACTGGCTCTCCAGGTCGCGGAAAACTTCGTCAAATACGGCAAGCATCTGAAGCTGGTCCACGCGCTGCTGATCGGCGGCGAGAGCATGGACGAGCAGAAGGCCGTGCTGAACGCCGGCGTGGACGTGCTGATCGCGACCCCGGGCCGGCTGCTCGACCTGTTCGAGCGTGGCCGCATCCTGCTCGCGGATTGCAAGGTGCTGGTCATCGACGAGGCCGACCGCATGCTGGACATGGGCTTCATCCCCGATGTCGAGCGCATCGTCTCGCTGTTGCCGCCGCTGCGGCAGACCCTGTTCTTCTCGGCCACCATGGCGCCGGAAATCCGCCGCCTGGCCGATGCCTTCCTGCGCAACCCGCGCGAGATCACCGTCAGCCGCCCCGCCTCGGTCGCCACCACCATCACCGCCGGTGTGGTCTGGGTGCGCGAGACGGAAAAGCGCGAGGCCCTGCGCCGCCTGCTGAAGGGGGAGGTCGTGCAGAACGCCCTGATCTTCTGCAATCGCAAGGTCGAGGTGGACATCCTCTACAAGAGCCTGAAGCGGCACGGCTTCTCGGTCGGCGCCTTGCATGGCGACATGGAGCAATCCGCCCGCTTCGCGACCCTGAACAAGTTCAAGAACAATGAGCTGCAACTGCTGGTCTGCAGCGATGTCGCCGCCCGCGGGCTCGACATCGGCGGGCTCAGCCATGTCTTCAACTTCGACGTGCCCTTCCATGCCGAGGATTACGTCCACCGCATCGGCCGCACCGGCCGCGCGGGGCGTGAGGGCCGCGCCTATTCCATCGCCGGCCCCGGCGATGCCAAGAACATCGCCGCCATCGAGAAGCTGACCGGCGCGCCGATCCCGACCTTGGTGATCGAAGGCATCGAAGCCCCCTCCGAAGAGGAGATGGCGGCGGCGCGCGAGCGTCGAGGTGGCCGTGGCGGCCGCGATGCCGCCCCGGCGCGCGGTGCCGCTGCCGGGCGTGGCCGCGAGGGTGCTCGCGAGGCTGGTCGGGGCCGTGGCGGCGAACGCGCCGCCCGTCCCGCCCCGCGCGAAGCCGTCGCCGCCGCCGAGGAGCCGGCCCGCGAGGAACGGCCCCGTGCCGAGGAGCGCGTCCGCGAGGAGCGCCCCCGTCGCGCGCCCCGCGCCGAGGCCGCCGAGCGCGCCCCCGCCGCCGAGGCGCCCCAGGTGGCCGAGCCGCGCCACCGTCGTGACGAACCCCGGCGCGACGAACCCCGGCGTGACGAGGACAGCCCCCGCGCCCGCCCGCCGCGCGACGACGCCCGCTCACGCGACGAGCGCCGCCGCCAGGACGACCTCGGCCCGAGCGTGCTCGGCTTTGGTGACAGCACCCCGGCCTTCATGCTGATCCCAACACCGAAGCCGCGCCGCAGCGCCGAGCCGGACGCCCCGAACGGGTCCGCCCAGGCGGCCTGAAGCGCCCCCGGCTTCGGCCGGGGATGAGAGTTTTGTGCAGTAGGAGACGCTCCGAATGAATGTGCTCACGCCCGCCGCCAAGCCCGGCAAATCCGCGCCCTTCGTCTGGGATGACGCGCTGCTGCTGAACGACCAGTTGACCGAAGACGAGCGCATGATCCGCGATGCGGCGCATGCCTTCTGCCAGGACAAGCTGATGCCGCGGGTGCTGATGGCGAACCGCAATGAGCACTTCGACCGCGAGATCATGAACGAGTTCGGCGAGCAGGGCTTTCTGGGGGCCACCCTCGACAGCCATGGCTGCGCCGGCGTCGGCTATGTCTCCTATGGGCTGATGGCGCGTGAGGTCGAGCGCGTGGACAGCGGCTACCGCTCGGCGTTCTCCGTGCAATCCTCGCTGGTGATGTTCCCGATCCACGCCTATGGCTCGGACGCCCAGAAGGACAAGTTCCTGCCCAAGCTGCGCAGCGGCGAATGGGTCGGCTGCTTCGGCCTGACCGAGCCCGATGCGGGCTCGGACCCCAATTCCATGCGGACGCGGGCGAAGTCGGTCGATGGCGGCTATCTGCTGTCCGGCTCCAAGACCTGGATCACCAACTCCCCGATCTCCGATGTCTTCGTGGTCTGGGCGAAGGATGACGCGGGCACGCTGCGCGGCTTCCTGCTCGAAAAGGGCATGAAGGGCCTGACCGCGCCGAAGATCGAGGGCAAGTTCTCGCTCCGCGCCTCCATCACCGGCATGATCATGATGGACGACGTCTTCGTCCCCGCCGAGAACATGCTGCCAGGCGTAAAATCGCTGGCCGGTCCTTTCTCCTGCCTCAACCGCGCGCGCTACGGCATCGCCTGGGGTGCGCTGGGGGCGGCCGAGTTCTGCTGGCACGCGGCGCGGGACTACACCATGAACCGCAAGATGTTCGGCAAGCCGCTGGCGCAGACGCAGCTCATCCAGAAGAAGCTCGCGGATATGCAGACCGAGATCACCCTCGGGCTGCAATCGGTGCTGCGGGTCGGGCGGCTGTTCGACGAGCACCGCGCCGCGCCGGAGATGATTTCCCTGGTCAAGCGCAACTCCTGCGGCAAGTCGCTGGATATCGCGCGCATGGCGCGGGACATGCACGGCGGGAATGGCGTGTCGGACGAGTACCACGTCATCCGCCACGTGATGAACCTGGAAGCCGTCAACACCTACGAAGGCACACATGATGTGCATGCCCTGATCCTGGGACGCGCCCAGACCGGGCTCAACGCCTTCGGTTGACTGATGTCGTAGAGGTCGTGATCTCCCGCCTCGGCAGTGCCGGGGACGGGGTGGGCGCGCTGTCCGATGGCACGCCGCTGTTCGTCGCGGGCGCCCTGCCGGGCGAGACCATTCGCGCCGAACCCACCGCGCGGCGCGGCGATGGCGTCTCCGCGACGCTGGTCGAGGTGCTGGTCCCCAGCCCCGACCGCGTCGAGCCGCCCTGCCCGCATTTCGGCATCTGCGGCGGCTGTGCCATCCAGCACATGTCGCTGGAGGCTGGCGTCGCCTGGAAGCGCGGGCGGCTGGACGAAGCCCTGGCCCGAGGCGGCTTCCCCGATTTTCCCATCACGATCGCGCCCCCGACCCCGCCGCTGACGCGGCGCCGGGCCGATCTGGCGCTGCTGCGCATGCCGGATGGCAATGTCGCGATCGGGCTGCATGCCCATGGCAGCGCCACGGTCACCGATCTTCAGGCCTGCATGGTGCTGGACCCGCGGCTGTTTGCCCTGATCGCGCCGTTGCGCGCGGTGCTGAAGCGGATGCAGGCGCTGCGCCGCTCCGGCAGCGCCGTGCTGAACCTGCTGGATACCGGCCCCGACCTGCTGCTGCGCACCGATGGGCCGCTGGATTCCCCCGCCCGCGGCATGCTCGCCGCCTTCGGCCCCGCCAATGGCATCCCCCGCATCGCCTGGGCGCTGGGCAACGGGCCGACCGAGATCGCGGCGCAGACCGGGCCGGTTGCGCTCGACCTCACCGGCACAATCCTCGCCCCGGCGCCGGGCGCCTTCCTCCAGGCCAGCCCGACCGGGGAGGCCGCGATCATCGCCGCCGTGCTCGCCGGGCTGCCGACCAGGCGCATCGGGCGCGGGCGGATCGCGGATCTCTACGCCGGGATCGGCACGCTCTCGGTGCCGCTGTCCACGCGGGGGCCGGTCGCGGCCTTCGAGGGTGAGGCCGAGGCCGTCGCCGCCCTCGGCTCGGCCGCCGGGCGGTCCGGCGCGCGCCTCGCCGCGACCAGGCGGGATCTGGTGCGCCAGCCGCTGCTGCCGGCCGAACTCGACAAATTCGCCGCCGTGGTGCTGGACCCGCCCTTCGCCGGCGCGTTGGAACAGATCGCCATGATCGCGCGCAGCAAGGTCACCTCGGTCGTCTATGTCTCCTGCAACCCCCTGGCGCTGGGGCGGGATATACGGGTGCTGGCCGAGGTCGGTTTCCGGGTCACGCAGGCGACCCTGATCGACCAGTTCCTGTGGTCGTCCCAGGTCGAAGCGGTGGTCGCCCTCTCCCGGGCTTGATCATTCCCGGCGAGCACCGACATGCGCTGGCAACCTAACCGGGAGCCAGACCATGAGCATGGACCGACGCAGCCTTTTCGCCGCCACCGCTTTGGGCGCGCTCGCCGCCCCGGGCCTCGCCGCCGCGCAAGGGGCGGCGCCCACCGCTCAGGCGCCGGGCTTCTACCGGCTCAAGGTTGGGGCCAAGACCGTGACCGTGGTGCATGACGGCTTCGCCCCCCGCCCCAACATCCTGACCGGCTTCGTCCGCAATGCCACGCCGGAGCAGGTCGAGGCGTCGTTGCGCGACTCCTATATGCCGCTCCCCGGGCTGGACATCCCCTTCACCATCACCTTCGTGCAGACCTCGTCGGGGCTGGTGGTGTTCGACACCGGGACGGGCAATCAGCTTGGCGCCCCGACGGCGGGGACCATCGCGGCCAATATGCGCGCGGCGGGGCTGGACCCGGCGGCGGTGACGCGGGTCGTCATCAGCCATTTCCACGGCGACCACATCACCGGCCTGACCACGCCGGACAACACGCCGGTCTTCCCCAATGCCGATCTCTGGGTACCGGAGCCCGAATACGCCTATTGGATGGATGATGCGGTGATGTCGCGCGCGGCCGAGGGCATGCGCGGGGCCTTCCAGAACGTGCGCCGGCGCCTGGGGCCCTATGCCGCCAAGACCGAACGCTACGCCGCCGGCGCCGAGGTCGCCCCCGGCATCCGCGCCGTCGCGACCTATGGCCACACGCCGGGGCACATGTCCTTCACCGTGGAGGATGGCGGCGAGAGCCTGATGATCCTCAGCGACGTCACCAACCACTCCGAGCTGAACCTGAAGAACCCCGGCTGGCACGCGATCTTCGACATGGACCCGGTGCTGGCCGAGGCGACCCGGCGCCGCGTCTTCGACCAGGTGGCGACCGACCGGCTGCGCTGCATCGGCTACCACTTCCCCTTCCCGGCCAATGGCTATGTCGCCAAGACCGAGGGCGGCTACCGCTTCATCCCCGCGACCTGGACGGCCGTGGTCTGACCGCGGCACCCGTAGCCCCCGGCCGCCACGCCGGGTAAGGGGGCGGGATGCTGCTGATCCCCCCCTCGATCCCGCGCGTGGCCCTGGTGACCGGCGGCGCCCAGCGCCTGGGCCGCGCCATCGCGGTGGCGCTGGCCGGTGCCGGCTTCGACATCGCCCTGCATCACGCGACCACCGATGCCGAGGCGGTCGCGGCCGAGATCCGCGCCCTCGGCCGCCGCGTGGTGACGCTGCGCGCCGATCTCGGGCAGGAGGCGGAGGTCGCGGGCCTGGTCCCCGCCGCCATCGCCGCCCTCGGTCCGCTCGGCGTGCTGGTGAACAACGCCAGCACCTTCGAGCGGGACGAGATGGCGGATGCCTCCCGCGCCTCCTGGGACCGGCATATGGAGCCGAACCTGCGCGCGCCCTTCGTGCTGGCCCAGGCCTTCGCCGCCGCTTTGCCGCCGGGCGCGGAGGGGGTGGTGCTGAACATGATCGACCAGCGGGTCTGGTCGCTGACCCCGCATTTCGTTTCCTACACCGTCTCCAAGGCAGGGCTCTGGACCTTGACCCAGACCCTGGCGCTCGCCCTGGCCCCGCGCATCCGGGTGGTGGCGATCGGCCCCGGCCCGGCCATCCCCTCCCCCCGCCAGAGCCAGGCGCAGTTCGACCGCCAATGCGCCTCCACCCCCCTGCGCCGTGGGACCAGCCCTGAGGAGGTGGCAGGGGTGGCGCTGGCGCTGCTGGCCATGCCCTCCGTCACCGGGCAGATGATCGCATTGGACGGCGGGCAGCATTTGCAGTGGTCGCCCGGCACCCCCACTGCGGAGCCCGAGGAATGAGCATCCCCTATACGCCCGATGCCGATGCGGCGATCCGGCGGGTCTTTGTGCGCGGGCTGACGGTGCTGGCGCGGCTGGGCGTCTATCCGCATGAGCAGGCGGCGCCGCAACGGCTGATCCTGGATATCGAGCTTGCCGTGGTGGATGAATTCGCCCCGGATGGAATCGGTCCCGACAAGCTGGCCCGGGTCGTCGATTATGCCGAGGTGGTGGCCAGTGCCCGTCGCATTGTCGCGGAAGGGCACACCCGCCTGGTCGAGACGCTCGCTGAACGAATAGCGGTTGCTGCATTGCAGGATAGCCGGGTCTTGTCGGCCCGCGTTACAGCGGCGAAACCGGATATCCTGCCCGACGCGGTCTCGGTCGGGGTCACGGTGGAGCGGCGACGGCTGTAACCTACTGGTATCAGAGGGGTCAGGGAATTGTCATATCGCATTGCGGTCGGCGCGGCCGTCAGAAAATCATCCACCGCCACCCCCCGCTGCATGCCGACCGGCTGAGCGTCAACATGCGATTACCTCTTGACGCGCATCTTTCCTCGCGGCTTTTATTTTTTCAATAAAAACAATGGCTTAACATTATGCCTATTTTACATGCAAGCCGCTGTGACTGGCGGATGACTGCGGCTGGCGGGCCTTCGCCGACATTCCGCCCACAGAGTTGTCCACAGGGTTCGGGGATAAGGCAATGCGCTTGCCCGACCCATAGCCCACGGCTATCGGCAGCCCATGGACCCTGACGCTCCCCCTTCCCTGGCTGGCGCGCCGCTGCTGCTCGCGGCGCTGGCCAACCTGCCGCAGGGGCCCGGCGTCTACCGGATGCTGGCCGCCGATGGGTCTGCCCTTTATGTTGGCAAAGCCCGCTCGTTACGCAAGCGGGTCGCTGCGTATACGCGCCCGGCCCGGTTGCCGGAGCGTCTGCGACGCATGGTCGCGGACACGAAATCGCTTGAAGTCATCACCACCCAGAGCGAGGCCGAGGCCTTGTTGCTGGAGGCCAACCTCATCAAGCGGCTGCGGCCGCGCTTCAACATCGTCCTGCGCGACGACAAATCCTACCCCTGGCTGGTGCTGACGGAGGGCCACCCCTTCCCCCAGATCGGCAAGCACCGGGGCGAGAAGAAGCCGGGCGCCTCCTACTGGGGTCCCTTTGCCAGCGCCTGGGCGGTCAAGCAGACGGTGACGGCGTTGCAGCGGGTGTTCCTGCTGCGCTCCTGCCGCGACACCGTCTTCGCCTCCCGTTCGCGGCCCTGCCTGCTGTTCCAGATCCGCCGCTGCTCGGCGCCCTGCGTCGGGCGCATCAGCCAGCCGGACTACGCCGACCTCGTGGCCCAGGCGAAGCAGTTCCTCTCCGGCGAAACCCCGTCGATCCAGAAAAAGCTCGCGGCGGAGATGGAGGCCGCGGCCGAGCGCATGGAATATGAACGCGCCGCCGCCCTGCGCGACCGCATCCGCGGCCTCACCCATATCCAGGGGACCGACCGCATCAATCTGGACGGCATGGGGGATGCCGATGTCGTCGCCCTGCACCAGGCGGCCGGGCAATCCTGCGTGCAGGTCTTCTTCTACCGGGGCGGGCGCAACAACGGGAACCGCGCCTTCTTCCCCAGCCATGCCAAGGGCGATGTGCCGCCGGCGCAGGTGATGGGGGCGTTCCTGGCGCAGCTCTACGACGACATCCCCCCGCCACCGCTGGTGCTGGTCAGCCACGACCCCGCCGATGCCGCGCTGATCGCCGAGGCGCTGTCGCTGCGCGCCAATCGCCGGGTCGAGGTCCATCGCCCCCAGCGCGGCGACAAGGCCCGCGCGGTGGACCATGCCGTCACCAATGCGCGCGAGGCGCTGGAGCGGCGGCTCGCGGAAGGCACCGCCCAGACCGCGTTGCTGGAGGGGGTGCAGCGCGTCTTCGACCTGCCCGAGCCCCCTGCCCGCATCGAGATCTACGACAACAGCCACATCCAGGGCACCAGCGCCTATGGCGTGATGGTGGCGGCGGGGCCGGCCGGCTTCATCAAATCCGCCTACCGCAAATACGGGATCAAGGCGGCCGGGCCCATCGGCGGCGGCGATGATTTCGCGATGATGAAGGAGGTCTTCGAGCGCCGTTTTGGTCGCGCGCTCAAGGAAGACCCGGGCCGCGACGGCGAGTCCTGGCCGGACCTCGTGCTGATCGACGGCGGGCTCGGCCAGCTCAATGCCGCGCGGGAGGTGCTGGCGGAGCTGGGCGTGGACGACATCCCCTTGGTCGGCGTCGCCAAGGGGCCGGACCGCGATGCCGGGCGGGAATGGTTCCACATGCCCGGGCGGGCGCCGATCCAGCTGCCGCCGCGCGACCCGGTGCTCTACTATTTGCAACGGCTGCGGGATGAGGCGCATCGCTTCGCCATCACCACCCACCGCGCCGGGCGCTCCAAGGCGATGGTGAAATCCGAGCTGGATGAGGTGCCCGGCGTCGGCCCCGCCACCAAGCGGGCGCTGTTGAACCATTTTGGCAGCGCGCGCGGGGTCAGGCAGTCCTCGCTGGAAGACCTGATGCATTGCCCCGGCATCGGCCCCGCCACGGCCCGGCGTGTGCATGGGCATTTTCACCCCGGGGCTGTTGCCTGAGGGCGAGCCGCACCACGTCGGGGGTCAGGGGGCGCAGCCCTCCCTTGCGTGGGGCGCCCTGGACTTGTCGAACCCGGCGCGGCATTTTCCCGTGCCCGCGCTGGAGTACCTGTTCGTGACCTACGTCGTCACCGAGAATTGCATCAAGTGCAAGTTCATGGACTGCGTGGAAGTGTGTCCGGTGGACTGCTTCTACGTGGGCGAGAACATGCTCGTCATCCATCCGGACGAATGCATCGACTGCGGCGTGTGCGAACCCGAATGCCCGGCCGAGGCCATTCTGCCCGACAGCGACGACAAGGCGGCATCCTGGGTCGAGCAGAACCGCACCTATGCGACGCAATGGCCCAACATCACGCGCAAGGGCGAACCGCCCGCCGATGCGGATGAGTGGAAGGACAAGCCGAACAAGCTCGCGCTGTTCAGCCCGGAACCCGGCGAGCCGTGATCGCCCCCGCGCGGCTTCGCGCGGGATGGGACAGTGTGAGACATTAGAAACGGCCCGCGCCAGGCACGCCTGACAAGGGCCTGTTTTTGTGATAGGGTGCCCCCCTTGGCTCGATCCTGGGCGCCGTTCGGCGGCGCGTGGGACCGGCGTGGAGCTTGGCTCGTTCCAGGGCGGACACCCTCGCATGACAGATAAGGATAAGGGGGGCGCGAGCCCCACCGCCGCAGCGGCGACGAAATCGACCGCGAAGAAGACCCCGAAGGCCACACGGCCCGAGAGCGGAGCCGCCGTGTCGAACGGCACGCCCGCCGGCCAGATGCCACCCACCGCGCCTGCCTCGGCAGCGCCTCCCGCTCCTCCGGCCACCCCGCCCGCCAGCTCCGCTGGGCCGGGTATGGCCGAAACCCAGGCAGCCATTCCCATGACCGACACACCCCCGCCCCCTCCGACCTATACCTCCGCACCCGTGCTGGCACCGACCGGCGTCGCGCGCCCGCCCGTCAGCGGCATGCCGAAGCCCCCGCCGAAGCCGCTCGGCAATGACGGCCGCGACTTCAAGGCGGGCGATCATGTGGTCTACCCGACCCATGGCGTCGGCCAGGTCCAGGGGATCGAGGAGATCATCGTCATGGGTTCGGTGATCGGCATGATCGTCGTGACCTTCGACGAAAACCGCATGACCTTGAAGGTGCCGATCAGCAAGGCCTCGACCGCCGGGCTGCGGATGCTGGCCGATGGGCCGAAGATCGGCGAGGCGCTGGACACGCTGAAGGGCCGCGCCCGCATCAAGCGCACCATGTGGTCCCGCCGGGCGCAGGAATACGAGCAGAAGATCAACTCGGGCGACCCGATCTCGATCGCCGAGGTGGTGCGCGACCTGCACCGCAATTCCGGCCAGCCCGACCAGTCCTTCAGCGAGCGCCAGATCTACGAACAGGCGCTGGACCGTCTGGCGGCCGAGGTCGCGGCGATCGACAAGACCGACAAGCCGACCGCGGTGGAGAAGCTGCTGGCGACCCTGAAGCTCGGCCTCGCCTCCTGATCCTGCCCGCCTGATTCCGTCTTGGCGGCAGACATGAAAAAGGCCCCGCGGAGCGATCCGCGGGGCCTTCTTCTTTGGTGGGGTTGGCGGGATCAGTCCCGGCGGACGCCCATGAACTGCAGCATCAACTGGAACAGGTTGATGAAGTTCAGGTAGAGGCCCAGCGCGTCCATGACGCTGCGCTTGCCGGCTTCATCCGAGCCCTCGGCATAGGCATGCTCGACATAGTCGGCCTTGATCCGCTGCGTGTCGTAGGCGGTGAGGCCGACGAAGACGAGCACGCCGATGACGCTGATGGCGAAGGCCAGCGCGCTGCTGCCCAGGAACATGTTGACGACCGAGGCGATGATGATGCCGATCAGCCCCATCATCATGAAGCTGCCCATCTTCGTCAGGTCGGCCTTGGTCGTGTAGCCGTAGAGGCTGGTCGCGGCGAACATGCCGGAGGTCACGAAGAAGGTGCTGCCGATCGAGGCGCCGGTGTAGATGACGAAGATATTCGCCATGCTGGCGCCCATCGCGGCGCAGAACGCCCAGAACAGCGCCTGCACGGCCGGCCGGCTCAGCTTGTTGATGCCGAAGGACAGCACCAGCACGAAGGCGAGCGGCGAGAACATCGCGATGTAGCCGAGGATCGTCGGCGCCGTGGCATAGCCGCGCGGCGTGCGGACGACGGTGTAGAACAGCTCGGACACGCCCGGGACGCTCGACACGAAATAGGCGACCATGGCGGTCAACAGGAGGCCGGAGGCCATCCAGTTGTAGACGCGCAGCATATAGGCGCGCAGCCCGGCATCGAGCGTCGCGGCATCAAGCCCCGTCGCGGCACGGCCCCAGCCGGCCATCGGTGAGGGCGGTCGGTTGTTGGACCAAGACATGGTGCTGAAATCTCCTGTAGGCGGAAACACTCCGCCGGTTTGGCATTATATGGACGGTCTGTAATCCGGATCAATGCCCCGGACCGGCCGGTTGCTCAGCTTTACATGGGGATGATAGAGCAGGAAGCGGCTTTTCGGAACATGAACTTCCGCTCAGACGGCTGCCTCTTCCGGGGCAAACTGGGCCGCGTGCAGGCGCCCATAGGCCCCACCCGCCGCCAGCAACTCGTGATGCGAGCCCTGCTCCGCAATGCCCTCGGTCGTCACCACGATAATCCGGTCGGCATTGCGGACCGTCGCCAGCCGATGCGCGATGACCAGCGTGGTGCGCCCGGCGGCAAGCTCGGACAGGGAGTGCTGGATGGCGCGCTCCGTTTCCGAATCCAGGGCCGAGGTCGCCTCGTCCAGGATCAGGATGGGCGGGTTGCGCAGGAAGATGCGGGCGATCGCGAGGCGCTGCTTCTGGCCGCCGGAGAGCTTCACCCCACGCTCCCCGATCAGCGTGTCCAACCCTTGCGGCAGCGCCTCGATCACCGCATCCAGCCGGGCGCGACGGGCGGCCTCCAGGATATCGGCCTCCGAGGCGCCGAGGCGGCCATAGGCGATATTGGCGCGGAAGGTCCCGGCGAAGAGGAAGACATCCTGCTGCACGATGCCGATCTGCCCGCGCAGGGAGGCCTGCGTCATGTCGCGGATGTCGATGCCGTCGATGGTGATGCGCCCGGCCTGCACATCGTAGAAGCGCGGCAGCAGCGAGCAGAGCGTGGTCTTGCCCGCCCCCGAGGGGCCGACCAGGGCGATGGTCTGCCCCGCCGCGACCGCCAGATCCAACCCCTTCAGCACCGGCCGGCCGGGGGTATAGCCGAAGCTCACCCCCTCGAACCGCAGATCGCCGCGCAGCTTGCCGACGGCGATGGCGCCGGGGCGGTCCAGGATATCGGGCTCGGTCGCCAGCAGCGCCAGAAAACTGCGGAAGCCGGCGATGCCCTTGGGATAGGTCTCGATGACCTGGCTGATCTTGTCGAGGGGCCGGTAGAACACGCCGACCAGCAGCAGGAAGGCGACGAAATCGCCGATCGAGAGCGATCCGCGCACGATCAGGATCGCGCCGGCCAGCATCACCGCCACCTGCACCAGCCGCATGCCGAGGTAGTTCAGCGCCTGGCTCGTCGCCATGATGCGATAGGCGCCGAGCTTGGTGTCCCGGTACTTCTCATTGTCGGCGGCGAAGAGGTGCCGCTCATGCGCCTCATTGCCGAAGGCCTTGACCACGCGGATGCCGCCGACCGCTTCCTCGATGCGGGCGTTGAAGGCGCCGACGCGGGCGAATTGCACCTGCCAGTTCTGCGTCATCCGCCCGCCGTAGCGCGCCACCACCAGCGCCATCCCCGGCACGATCAGCGCGGTCATGAGCGCCAGGATGGGGCTGACCAGCAGCATCAGCACGAAGGCGCCGAGGAAGGTCAGCAGCGCAATGAGGAGGTCCTCGGGGCCGTGGTGCGCGACCTCGCCGATATCCTCCAGATCCTTGGTGACGCGGCCGACCAGATGCCCGGTCTTCTGGTTGTCGTAGAAGCGGAAGGAGAGCTTCAGCAGATGGTCGAAGGCCCGCGCGCGCAGGGTCGTCTCGATCGCGATGCCGAGCACATGGCCCCAGTAGGTCACCACCAGCATCAGCCCGGCATTGGCGAGATACAGCGCCAGCAGCCCGAACACGGCCAGCCCGATCAACTGCATGTCCTGCTGTGGTAGCAGATGGTCGATGAAGGCGCGCACCGCCATCGGGAAACCTAGCTCCAGCATCCCCGACAGCGCCGCGCAGCCGAAATCGAGCAGCAGCAGCCGCATATGGGGCCGGTAGTAGGCGGCGAATTGCCTCAGCATGGCGATGGGCCTGGGTCCGGGGTGGCAAGACGGCCGCAGCGCGGGCGGCCCTTTCGGGCCCTGCCGCACTGCACCAACGCCGGGGTGCCTAGCGCATCGCCGGCGTCCTCGCCACAGCGGGGGATCGGCTCAGGGGGGGGGATCGGCTCAGGGGGTCCAATAGCCCTGGTGCGGCACCGCGCCCTCCACCTCCAGGCAGGGGCCGAGCACGGCGACGGGCTCGGCGGCGCTGGCCAGGACCTCGGCGCAGGAGAGCGACAGCCCCGCGGTATGCGGCTGCGCGTTCCGCAGATGCAGGATGGCGGCGGCCGAAAGCCCGAACACCACCCGCCCGATGCCGGTGTAGAAGATCGCCGCACTGCACATCGCGCAGGGCTCGCCGGAGGAATAGATCGTGCCCCCGCGCAGGGTCTCGCGCGGGACGGCGGCGGCGATCACGGCCTGGCAGGCGTTCATCTCCGAATGCGCCAGGGTGCCGTCGCCGGAGGCGCCCTGGGTGGACCCCGCCTCGGCCAGCACCCGCCCTTCCGCATCGGCGATGACGGCGGCGAAGGGCCGGTCCCCCCGCGCCCGCGCCGTGGCGGCCAAGGCGAAGGCGCGGCGGAGGAGAGTCTCGTCGGTCCCGGTCATCGGCATCCTCATTCGTTCCGCAGCAGCGGCGCCGGCCGCGCCCGCAGCGCCAGCGAGGTCCCGACATAGCCGAAGCCGAGCGTCAGCAGCAGGCAGAGCCCGACCACGCTCGCCAGGGTGCCCGGCAGGAACACCCAGTCGGCGTGCATGACGAAGCGCACCACGCCCCAGGCGGCGATGGTCCCGGCCACCGCCGCCAGCAGCCCCGAGGCCAGCCCCAGCACCCCGAACTCGACCAGATAGGCCGCGCGGATCTGCGAGCGCAGGGCGCCCACCGTCTTCAGCACCACCGCATCCCGCACCCGCCGCGCCTGCCCGGCCGCGACCGCGCCGGCCAGCACCAGCATCCCCGCGAGCAGGGTCACCGCCGCCGTGGAGGAGAGCGCGGTGCCGAGCCGCCCCAGCAGCGAGGCGACCGCCTCCAGCGCATCCCGCACCCGGATGCCGGAGATGTTAGGAAAGGCATCGGTCAGCGCCCGCAGCACCGCCGTATCCTGCCCCGGCGCGTTGCGGACGGTCGCGATGTTGGTGTGCGGCGCCGAGGACAGCAGCCCGGGCGAGGCGACCAAGGTGAAGTTGATGCCGAGCGACCGCCAGGCCACGTCGCGCAGGCTTGCGACCTTCAGCTCGATATCCCGCCCCAGCACATTCACCGTGATGGTGCCGCCGAGCTGCAGCCCCCAGCCCGCCGCGAGCCCGGCATCGAAGGAGACCAGCGGCGGCCCGGCATACTCCTCCGGCCACCATGCGCCGGCGACCAGCCGGGTGCCCTCCGGCATCTTCGCGGTATAGGTCAGGCCGCGATCCCCGCGCAGCGCCCAGGCGGTTTCGGGGGAGACCACCATCTGCTCCACCGGCACCCCATCCACCGCGACGATGCGGGCGCGCAGGCTGGGGACGCGCTCGACCTCGGTCACCCCGGGCAAGGCGCGGGCGGTGGCGTCGAAGGCCTCTGCCTGATCGGCCTGGATATCGATGAAGTAGAAGGAGGGCGCGGCCTCGGGCAGCGATTCGGCGATCTGGCGGCGCAGATTGCCCTCGATCATCGCCACCGCCGCCAAGGTGGTCAGGCCGATGCCGAGGGCCACCAGCATGATCGGCGTCGGCGCCCCCGGCCGGTGCAGATTGGCCAGCCCGAGCCGCACCGACGGCATCCGCAGCCGTGGCATGGCGCGGGCGGCGGCCATCAGGAGGCTCGCGCCCAGCCGGAACATCCCGAGCGTCGCCAGCGCGCCCAGGCAGAACCAGGCGGCGAACATCGGCCGGTCGGCCGTCGCCACCACCAGCCCCACCAGCGCCAGCGCCGCCGCGGCATTCGCCGCGACCAGCGAGAGCCGCGGCCGCACCGTGGGCGCGGCCAGCCCGGTGCGGAACAGCGCCGCGCCCGGAATGTCCCGCGCCCGGCCCAGCGGCCAGAGCGAGAAGGCCAGCGCCGTCAGCAGCCCATAGATCGCCGCCAGCGCCAGCGGCCAAGGATACAGCCCGAGGCGCGGCGGCACAGGCAGCGCGCCGGCCAGCGCCGAGGCCGCCGCCCAGGTCAACGCATAGCCCGCGACCAGCCCGATCCCGATCCCGATCGCCGCCAGCACCATCACCTGTGCGAAATAGGTCGCGAAGATCAGATTCGCCGGCGCGCCCAGGCAGCGCAGCGTCGCGATGGTCCGGGCCCGCGCCTCCAGCCAGGCCCGCACCCCGGTCGCGACCCCGATGCCGCCGACCAGCAGCGCCGTCAGCCCGGCCAGCACCAGGAAGGAGGCCGCCTGATCGACAAACCGCGTGACCGAGGGCGCGGCCTGGTCGGCCACCCGGATCCGCCAGCCGCCATCGGCGAAGGGCTGCGTCCGCAGCGCCGCCGCGAAGCCGCGCGCATCGGCCCCGGCGGGCAAGGCCACGCGGTATTCATAGGCCACCATGCTGCCCGGCTGGATCAGCGCGGTGCGTTCGACATCGGCCAGCGGGATCATCGCGCGCGGGCCGAAGATGGCCGGGGTCGCGACCTTGTCCGGCTCGGTCACGATCACCGCGCGCAGGGGGAAGCGCGCCTCGCCGATCCGCACCTCGTCGCCCGGCTTGAGGCCCAGGCGCTCGACGATGCTGCGATCCATCATCAGCCCGCCCGGCATCAGCCCGCCCGGCATCAGCCCGCCTTGCGGAACTGGCGGGTCCAGCACCAGCGCGCCATAGAGCGGATAGGCGCCATCCACCGCCTTCAACTCGACGAGGCTGCGCTCGCCGGAGGGGCCGATGGCCATGGCGCGCATCTGCACCACCTCCGACAGCCTGCCCCCGCGCGCGGCGATCCAGGCGCGGCCTTCCGGCGGCAAAGGCTGGTAGGTGGAGCGGATTTCCAGGTCGCCCCCGAGCAGCCGGCTCGCATCCTCGGCCAGCCCCGCCTCGGTCGCCGCCCGCAGCGTGCCGACGGCGGCGATGGCCGCGACGCCGAGTGCCAGGCAGGCGATGACGATCCGAAGCCCGGCAAACCCCCCACGCAGCTCCCGCCGCGCCAGGCGCCAGGCGAGGCCGAGCGTGCCCCGCGCCCCCAGGGCCGCGCCCTCGATCACGCCGCCTCGGCCAACACCGCGCTGTCGGAGGCGATCCGCCCATCCTCGATGCGTATCTGCCGCGCGCAGCGGGCGGCAAGCGCCGCATCATGGGTGATGAGCAGCAGGGTGGTGCCGGAATCGCGCTGCAAGCCGAACAGCAGATCCATCACCGCCGTGCCATTGCCGCGGTCGAGGTTGCCGGTCGGCTCATCGGCCAGGATCAGCTGCGGCTCGCCGACGATGGCCCGCGCCAGGGCGACGCGCTGCTGCTCGCCACCCGAAAGCTGGCCCGGGTAATGGTCCAGCCGGTGGCCGAGGCCGACGGATTGCAGGGCGGCGGCGGCGCGGTCGAAGGCATCGCGGCGGCCGGCGAATTCCAGCGGCACGGCGACATTCTCCAGCGCCGTCATGGTCGGGATCAGATGGAAGGCCTGGAACACGATGCCGAGACGGTCGCGGCGGAAGCGGGCCAGCGCATCCTCGTCCAGCGCGCCAAGGTCCAGCCCGGCCACGCGCAACGCACCGCCGGTCGCGCGCTCCAGCCCCGCCAGCAGCATCAGCAAAGTGGTCTTGCCCGAACCGGAGGGGCCGACGATGCCGACCGACTCTCCCGGACGGATCGTGAGGCTGACACCACGAAGAATATTGACCGGCCCGCCCGCCGTCCCCACCGTGAAGCTCAGGTCGCGCGCATCGATCAGCGGCGGCGTGGAGTCGGTCATGTCTTTCCGTTCGCTTGTGTCTCCTCTCCGATATGGGCGCCGCGCCGCGCTGGTGAAGGCTTTGGCGGGTTTCGCAGTGTTTCCCGGGCTTGCCGCCGCCGCCGTTGCGCCGAACGGCGGGGCGCGTGAGATCGCCATCGCCATGCTGGGCGACTCGATCACGGCCGGCTACGGGCTGGCGCGCGCCGACGGCCCGACCGCGCAGCTCGAATCGCTGCTGCGCGCGGCGGGGAACCCGGTGCGGGTGGTCGATGCCGGCGTCTCGGGCGATACCAGCGCCGGCGGCCGCTCCCGGCTGGACTGGATGCTGGCCGACAAGCCGGATGCGGTGATCCTCGCGCTCGGCGGGAATGACGGGCTGCGCGGGCTGCCGCCCGGGCAGACCTACGTCAACCTCGCCGATATCCTGGACCGTCTGGCGGCGCGCGGCCTGCCCGTGATGATGGCGGGGATGCTGGCCCCGCCCAACCTCGGCGCCGATTACGGGCGGGAGTTCGCGGCAATCTTCACGCGGCTGGCCGCTGAACATCCGGCGGTGATCTTCTATCCCTTCCTGCTGGAGGGCATCGCCGGCGACCCCGCGCTCAACCAGGCCGACCGGATCCACCCCAATCCCCGCGGCGCGGCATTGCTGGCCCGCAACATGCTTGCCCCGGTCGAGCGTCTGCTCGCCCTGATCCCCGACGCCTGACAGGAGGACCCCAGGGCCCGAGGCCTGCCCCGCCGACCAGTCACCCCGCCGCCGCCCTTTTCGCCTGAGGACGACCGCCGATGTTTCGTCTGTTCGTGGCCCTCTCCCTCCCCGCCGTGCTCCGCAGCCAATTGGCCGCCCTGCACGCCGGCATCCCCGGTGCCCGATGGGTGCCGCCGGAGAATTACCATCTGACCCTGCGCTTCATTGGCGAGATCGAGGGGTGGCAAGCGGAGGAGGTGGACCTGGCCCTGGCCGGCATCCGCAGCCGCGGCTTCGACCTGACCCTGCGGGGCATCGGCCTTTACGAGAAGGCTGGGCGCATCCAGGCGATGTGGGTCGGGGTGGAGCGGTCCGACGCGCTCTCGCACCTGCAATCCAAGATCGAAACCGCCTTGCAGCGCAGCGGCATGCCGCCGGAGCGCAAGCGCTTCGCCCCCCACGTCACCATCGCCCGCACCGATCGCGCGGCGCCGGAAAAGCTCGCGGCCTTCGTGCAGGCCCATAATCTTTTCCGCGCCCCGCCGGTCCCGATCGAGGCCTTCACGCTGTTTTCCTCGCGCCTGGGCAAGGAAGCCTCGGTCTATGAGGCCGAGGTCGAGTACGAGCTGGCCTGAGCGCGCGGGTTGCCTATCCCGTCAGGGGCGCCATGCTGCGGCCCTGACTGGGAAACGGAACAGAGCATGAGCTTGCGCGGAACAGCCTGCATCGTCGGTGCCTTCGAGCATCCGACGCGAAAGGCCGATGATCGCAGTGTCGCCCAATTGCATGCCGATGTGGCCTGGGGCGCGCTCCAGGATGCCGGCCTGGCGAAGGATGACATCGACGGCTATTTCTGCGCCGGCGACGCGCCGGGGATGGGGCCGGTCAACATGGCCGACTACCTCGGGCTGGAGAAGCTGCGCCATGCCGACAGCACCGATTTCGGCGGCTCCTCCTACCTCGCCCATGTCGCCCATGCGGCGGCGGCGATCGCGGCCGGGCGCTGCAATGTCGCGCTGATCACCCTGGCCGGGCGCCCGCGGGCCGAGGCGATGGCGACCGGGACCGCGCCGCGCTCCTGGGGCGTGAACGTGCCGGACGACCCCTTCGAGATCCCGATGGGCCGCACCGTGGCCGGGGCCTACGGCCTCTGCGCCATGCGGCACATGCATGAGTTCGGCACCACCTCCGAGCAGCTTGCCTGGATCAAGGTCGCGGCCAGCCACCACGCCTTCCACAACCCGAACGCCATGCTGAAGAAGAAGGTGACGGTCGAGGATGTGGTGAATTCGCCGCTGGTCGCCGATCCGCTGCACCGGCTGGATTGCTGCGTCATCAGCGATGGCGGCGGCGCGCTGATCGTGACCCGGCCGGAGATCGCCAAAACCCTCAAGCGCCCCCTCATCTCGGTGCGCGGCACCGGCGAGATGATCAAGCACCAGGCGGGTGGGACCATCGACCTGACCTATTCCGGGGCGCGTGCCTCGGGGGCCGCGGCCTTCGCGGAAGCGGGCGTGACGCCGGCCGATATCCGCTACGCCAGCATCTACGACAGCTTCACCATCACCGTTCTCATCCAGCTCGAAGACCTCGGCTTCTGCGAGAAGGGCCGCGGTGGCGCTTTCGTCGCCGACGGCAATCTGATCTCGGGGGTGGGGCGGCTTGCCTTCAACACCGATGGCGGCGGGCTTTGCAACAACCACCCGGCCAATCGCGGCGGCATGACCAAGATCATCGAGGCGGTCCGCCAGCTTCGCGGCGAGGCCCATCCGGCGGTGCAGGTGCCCGACCTGACCCTCGCCCTCGCCCATGGCACCGGCGGGCTGCTTGGCACCCGCCATGGCAGCGCCACCCTCATCCTGGAGCGCCTGTGATGTCTGAAAACGCCCCTGGGATCATCAAGGACCGTGACCTCCCCGCCCCGGCCATCGACCCGACCAACAAGCCCTTCTGGGACGCGGCGCGGGAGGGCAGGCTCATGGTCGGCTTCTGCCATGACACCGACCGGCACTTTTTCTACCCGCGCGGCAGCTCGCCCTTCACGCTTTCGCCCAATGTCTCGCTGGTCGAGGCCAAGGGCACCGGGACGATCTACAGCTTCAGCATCATGCGGGTCGCGACCCCCTATGCCATCGCCTATGTCGAGTTGGACGAGGGTCCGCGTATCCTGACAAATATCGTCGATTGCCCGCTCGACAGCATCCGCATCGGCCAAAAGGTGAAGGTTGTGTTCAAGCCGACCACCGCCGAGGGCGCCCCGGTGCCGATGTTTGCGCCAGTCTGAGCGGTTGCCCCGGTTGCCGTTTTGCAACGCGGCGTGCTAAGCGCCGCGCGCGGTCGGGAGGTCAGCCTCCCGGCTTGCCCCTGGCCGCGTCTCGCGGTTGGCGGGAGACCTACTGAAACGGAATCGCCGTGGCCTCCGACGCGCCTCAGATCGCCGCCAACGACACCCCGATGATCGGGGCACCCCAGACGGGGGGTGCCGCCGATCGCTATGCCATCGCCATGCTGGGCCTGACGGACGACCTGCGCGCCACCGACCCGGGTGCGACGGACCGCATCGCCGCCGATATGGAGCGCCTGGCCGCGCTCTACCGCGACGATGCCGGCTTCCGCGCCTTCGTGCAGGACCCCCGCAACGGGCTGGATGTGCAGCGCAACGCCGCTTTCGCCGTGCTGGAGCGGATCGAGATTTCCAAGGAAGTCCACAATCTGGTCGGCGTGCTGATCGCCAACCGCCGCCTGGCGCTGCTGCCGAACGTCGCGGAAGCCTTTGGCGCGGCGCTCGCCGCCCGCCGTGGCCAGCAGCTTGCCCAGGTGACCACCGCCGCGGCGCTGTCCGATGTGCAGAAGGCGTCGCTGGTGGCGCGCCTGACCGAAGCCGGTTTTTCCGGTGTCCGCCTGGTTGAGAAGGTGGATGCCACGATCCTCGGCGGGCTGATCGTTCGGATCGGCTCCCGCCTCTACGACAACAGCATCAAGAGCAAGCTGCAGCGTTTGCAGTACGCGATGAAAGGGGCCGCCTAGACCATGGATATCCGTCCTGCCGAAATCTCGGACATCCTGAAGTCCCAGATCGCGAATTTCGACACCGAGGCGAATGTCGCCGAGGTTGGCACCGTGCTGTCCGTTGGTGACGGCATTGCCCGCGTCTATGGCCTGCAGAATGTCATGGCCGGCGAGCTGGTCGAATTCCCGGGCGCCGGGGTCAAGGGCATGGCCCTGAACCTGGAAAGCGACAATGTCGGCGTCGTCATCTTCGGCGACGACAAGGGCGTGAAGGAAGGCGACACCGTCAGCCGCACCGGCTCGATCGTGGACGTTCCCGTCGGCATGGGCCTGCTCGGCCGCGTGGTCGATGGCCTCGGCAACCCGATCGACGGCAAGGGCCCGATCAGCTTCACCGAGCGCAAGCGGGTGGACGTGAAGGCCCCGGGCATCATCCCGCGCAAGTCGGTGCATGAGCCGATGCAGACCGGCATCAAGGCGATCGACAGCCTGATCCCGATCGGTCGTGGCCAGCGCGAGCTGATCATCGGCGATCGCCAGACCGGCAAGACCGCGGTGATCCTGGACACCATCATCAACCAGAAGGAAGCCCATTCCGGCACGGATGAGGGCCAGAAGCTCTACTGCATCTATGTCGCGATCGGCCAGAAGCGCTCGACCGTCGCCCAGCTGGTCAAGACGCTGGAAGAAAACGGCGCGATGGAATACTCCATCGTCGTTGCCGCCACCGCCTCCGACCCGGCGCCGTTGCAGTTCCTGGCGCCCTTCACCGGCTGCACCATGGGCGAGTTCTTCCGCGACAGCGGCAAGCACGCGGTCATCTTCTATGATGACTTGTCCAAGCAGGCGGTCGCCTATCGCCAGATGTCGCTGCTGCTGCGCCGCCCGCCGGGCCGCGAAGCCTATCCGGGCGACGTGTTCTACCTGCACAGCCGTCTGCTGGAGCGGGCCGCCAAGATGAACGAGGACTTCGGCTCGGGCTCGCTGACGGCGCTGCCGGTGATCGAGACCCAGGCCGGCGACGTCTCGGCCTATATCCCGACCAATGTGATCTCGATCACCGACGGCCAGATCTTCCTGGAGACCGAGCTGTTCTACAAGGGCATCCGCCCGGCGGTGAACGTCGGCATCTCGGTCTCCCGCGTCGGCTCCGCCGCCCAGATCAAGGCGATGAAGCAGGTCGCCGGGCGCATCAAGCTGGAGCTCGCGCAGTATCGCGAAATGGCCGGCTTCGCGCAGTTCGCCTCAGACCTCGACGCCTCGACCCAGGCGCTGCTGGCCCGTGGTTCGCGCCTGACGGAGCTTCTGAAGCAGCCGCAGTTCAAGCCGGTCCCGGTCGAGGAGCAGGTCGTCGCCCTCTTCGCCGGCACCCGCGGCTACCTCGACAAGCTGCCGCTCGGCAAGATCGGCGCCTATGAGAGCCAGTTGCTCGCCGCCCTGAAGTCCCGTGCGCCGGAGATCTTGGCCGGCATCCGCGACACCAAGGAAATCAAGAAGGACAATGAGGCCAAGCTGGTCGCCTTCCTCGAAGATTTCACCAAGTCGTTCGTCTGAGGGCGGGATTAGGGACACCAGCACATGGCGAACCTGAAGAGCCTGCGCCTGCGGATCAACAGCGTGAAATCCACGCGCAAGATCACCCAGGCGATGAAGATGGTCGCGGCCGCCAAGCTCCGCCGCGCCCAGGCGCAGGCGGAATCGGCCAGGCCCTATGCCGAACGCATGGCGGCGATCCTCGGCCGCCTCGGGGCCGCCGTCGCCGGCAGCCCGGATGCGCCGCGGATGCTGGTCGGCACCGGGTCCGACCAGGTGCATCTGCTGGTGGTGGTGACCGCGGATCGCGGCCTCGCCGGCCCGTTCAACACCAACGTCGGCCGTTTTGCCCGCGCCCGGATCAAGGCGCTGGAAGACCAGGGCAAGACGGTCAAGGTGCTGGCGATCGGCCGCAAGGGTGCCGCCTTCCTGCGTCGCGAATACGCCTCGCGCATCATCGGCGAAGTCAGCTACGCCGGGGTGAAGCGCATCGGCTTCGAGCAGGCCGCCGAGATTTCGGCGCGCGTGATCGCGATGCTGGAGGCCGGCGAGTTCGACGTCTGCTCGATGATCTACAACCAGTTCCGCAATGTGGTCAGCCAGATTCCGACCGAACAGGCGCTGATCCCCGCAGCACTTCCGGAAGCGACCACCGAGGTCGAGGTCGGCACCATCCCGCCGCTCTATGAATACGAGCCGGCCGAGGAAGACATCCTGGCGGCGCTGCTGCCGAAGAACCTCGCGATCCAGTTCTACCGCTCGTTGCTCGAATCCGCCGCCGGCGAACATGGCGCGCGCATGTCCGCGATGGACAGCGCGACGCGCAATGCCGGCGAGATGATCAACAAGCTCACGCTGAACTACAACCGCACGCGGCAGGCCAACATCACCAGGGAGCTGATCGAGATCATCTCCGGTGCCGAAGCCCTCTAACGCACACAATGAAGCAAGCATCCGTGCCCGACCGGGCGATGCTCCAGCCAGGGACCTGACCTCATGAAGAACAATGTCGGCAAGATCACCCAGGTCCTCGGCGCCGTCGTGGACGTTCAGTTCAGCGGCGAGCTGCCGGCGATCCTGAACGCCCTGACCACCGGCATGGTCGGTGGCGGCACCATGGTCCTGGAAGTCGCCCAGCACCTCGGCGAACACACCGTCCGCTGCATCTCCATGGACACCACCGAGGGCCTGGTCCGTGGCAATGAGGTCGTGGACACCGGCAAGGGCATTTCGGTGCCCGTCGGCGTCGGCACCCTCGGGCGCATCATGAACGTCATCGGCCAGCCGATCGACGAGCGCGGCCCGGTGCCCCACGACACCACCTACACCATCCACCGCGACGCCCCCCTCTTCGAGGACCAGGCGACCAGCGCGGAGATCCTGGTCACCGGGATCAAGGTCGTCGATCTGCTCGCCCCCTACATGAAGGGCGGCAAGGTCGGCCTGTTCGGCGGCGCCGGCGTCGGCAAGACCGTGCTGATCCAGGAACTGATCAACAACATCGCCAAGGGCCATGGCGGCGTGTCCGTCTTCGCCGGCGTCGGTGAGCGGACCCGCGAGGGCAACGACCTGTATCACGAGATGATCGACGCGGGCGTCATCAAGCTCGGCGAGAACGGGTCCACCGAAGGCTCCAAGGTCGCGCTGGTCTATGGCCAGATGAACGAGCCGCCGGGCGCGCGGTCGCGCGTCGCCCTCTCCGGCCTGTCCATGGCGGAATACTTCCGCGACGAGCAGGGCCAGGACGTGCTGTTCTTCGTGGACAACATCTTCCGCTTCACCCAGGCGGGCGCCGAGGTTTCGGCGCTGCTGGGCCGCATTCCCTCCGCGGTGGGCTATCAGCCGACCCTGTCCACCGACATGGGCGCGCTGCAGGAACGCATCACCAGCACCAAGAAGGGCTCGATCACCTCGGTGCAGGCGATCTACGTGCCCGCGGACGATCTGACCGATCCGGCGCCGGCCACCTCCTTCGCCCACTTGGACGCGACCACGGTGCTGTCGCGCCAGATCGCGGAACTGGGCATCTATCCGGCGGTCGATCCGCTGGACAGCACCTCGCGCGCGCTCGATGCCCGCATCCTCGGCGCCGAGCACTACGACACCGCGCGCGAGGTCCAGCGCATCCTACAGACCTACAAGTCCTTGCAGGACATCATCGCGATCCTGGGCATGGACGAGCTGTCGGAAGAGGACAAGCTGGTCGTGGCCCGCGCCCGGAAGATCCAGCGCTTCCTGTCGCAGCCCTTCCATGTCGCGGAAATCTTCACCGGCTTCCCGGGCGTCTTCGTGAAGATCGAGGACACCGTGCGATCCTTCGCCGCCATCTGCGCCGGCGAATACGATCACTTGCCGGAAGCCGCCTTCTACATGGTCGGCACGATCGAGGACGCGGTGAAGAAGGCCGAAGGCCTCAAGCAGGCGGCCTGATCCATGGCGAGCTTCGATCTCGAACTGGTCTCGCCGGAAAAACTGCTGCTGTCGCGGCCGGTGGAGATGGTCGTCATCCCCGCCGCCGAGGGCGAGATGGGCATCCTGCCCGGCCATGCGCCGATGATCGTCCAGCTTCGCGGCGGCGTCATCAGCGTGACCGAGCAGGGCAAGATCACCGAACGGCTGTTCGTCGCCGGCGGCTTCTGCGAGGTGACGCCGGATCGCGTCACCGTGCTGGCCGATGACGCGACTCCGGTCACCAGCCTGTCCAAGACCGAGGCCGCCGCGCGAGTCGCCACGGCCGAGGCCGCCTATGAGGCCGCCGCGGCCTCCGGCACCCCTGAGGTTCGCGAACTGGCCATGGACAGCCTGTTGTCCGCCCGCGCCATGGCCCAGGTGGCCGAGGCTGCCTGACGAATTTGTGGCTGCGAACAGCTTGCAGCCACACAGCGCTTGAAACCTGCGCCGTCGCGCAGAACATTCGTGGCCGGGCCGCGTTATGGCCCCGGGCGCGTCGCCGTTGGCATCTTGCCGCGGCACGGGTCCGGATCCTGCCCAGGCACACCGCATCCCCGTTGGATGCGCGCCCGTCGCGGGGTTCTGTGACAGGAGGCGCGGTGTGAAGCATTGGACGTTGGATCAAATCGCCTGGGACAGTTTCGATCCCTCCGCCGTTGATCTCTCCCTGGTGCCGCTGGTGAAAGCGGCGGCCATGGTGGAAAAGAACGGCGCCGACTATGCGCTTTACCTGTGCGGCGTGTTCCATGACGACCCTGCCTTCCAGGCCGCCGCGAACCATTGGGCCACCGAAGAAGAACAGCACGGGGATGCCCTGGGCGCCTGGGCCAGCCTCGCCGACCCGGGCTGGGATTTCGCCGCGGCCTTCGCCCGCTACCGCGCGGGCTATCATGTGGACACCAAGGCGGATGCCTCGATTCGCGGATCGCGCACCGGCGAGTTGATCGCCCGCTGCATGGTGGAGACCGGAACCTCCTCCTACTACACCGCCCTCGGCGAACAGACGCGGGAGCCGGTGCTGCGCGAGGTCTGCCGGCTGATCGCCGCCGATGAGTACCGGCATTTCAAGCTCTTTTACGATCATATGAAGCGGTATCTGGCGCGGGAGAACCTCTCCTTCATCCAGCGCCTGCGCGTCGCTGCCGGGCGAATCGGCGAAAGCGAGGATGACGAGCTGGCCTTTGCCTATCATTGCGGCAATGAGGGCCTGCATGTTTCATATGATCATGATCGATGCATCGCTGCCTATATGGCAACGGCGATGGCGGCCTATCGTCCGCGCCACATCCAGCGAGGCATGGGCATGATCTTCAAGTCGGTGGGGCTCGATCCGCGGGGCCGGTTGTCGGATGTGGCGGGCCGGGCGGCCTGGCGCCTGCTGGTGTGGCGGCGCGACCGCTTCCGCCAGACCATGAACCGCGACCTGGAGACGCCGATGGCCGAGGCCGCATGACCGGCACGGCCTACCGGCGCCGGGCGGCCCTCGCCGCGGTGCTTTCCACCACGACCATGGCGCAAGCCGCCGCGCCGGCCTCCACCGCGCCCCCAAGCCCTGGGGCCTTGCCCGGCCTTGGCTCGCTGGGGCGGCTCGCGGGCTTCACCTATGGCTGCGCGGTGCGCAGCGACCGCCTGGCCGAGGACCCGCCCTATGCCGGGGACGTCGCCCGTGAATGCGCGGTCATGGTGCCGGAATGGGAAGCGAAGTTCGAGACCTTGCAGCCGGAGGAGGGCAAGTTCGACTTCGGCCTCCTCGACGAGGTGCTGACCTTCGCCCAAGCCAAGGGCATCGCCGTCCGCGGCCACGCGCTGGTCTGGCACGCGGCCCTGCCCCCCTGGGCGCGGGAGGCGATCGCCAGCGGTGCCGATCGGGCCCGTGGCGTGATGGATGCGCATTTCGAGACGGTGCTCAACCGCACCCGGCCGCGTATCCGCGACTGGGATGTGGTGAATGAGGTGGTGGCCGATCCCCCGGGCAGCGACACCCCCGATGGCGGCCCCGGGCCGCTGCGCGCCACGCCGATGCTGACCGCTCTGGGGCCCGGCTACATTGATCTCGCCTTCCGCAAGGCGCGGGAGATCGACCCGACCCTGCGGCTGACGCTGAACGAATACGGCATCGAGGAGGACACGCCCTCGGCGGATGAGAAGCGGCAGCGTCTGCTCGGGCTGCTCCGGGGCCTGCGCGACCGTGACGTGCCGATCGATGCCGTCGGCATCCAGGGCCATCTGCAGATGCGGAACGCCTTCAGCGCGGAGAAATTCACCGCCTTCGTCCGCGCCATCCGCGCCCTCGGCCTGTCGGTGCTGATCACCGAGCTGGATGTGCGCGAGGATTGGCGCGTGCCCGAGGGCTATCCCGCCCGCGACGATGTGGTGGCGGCACGGGTACGGGATTTCCTGGCATCGGCGGTGGATGGCGGGGTGCGGACGGTCCTGACCTGGGGCCTGGTCGATCGATATTCCTGGCTGGTCACCGACCCGGACGTCGCCCGCAAGGACGGGCTGCATCACCGCGGCCTGCCGCTCGACTGGGAGGGCAGCCGCAAGGCAATGTGGCGGGCGATGGCGCAGGTCATCGGCGGCCAGAGCTGAGACACCGGGGCCGGGTGCCGCGCACGCATGCTTGATGGCCGGCCACAGAGCCGTGTGTTCTCGCGACCATTCCCGAACCGATCGCGTCCCCTTATTGGCAAGGGAGGCTATAATGCTGCTGATTCGTCGCGGCGATCGCGGTCCGCGCGTTGTCATGATCCAAGGGATTCTGCGCGCCCAGGGCGCCCATATCGACATCGATGGCGCCTATGGCCCGAACACCGCCGCGGCGGTTTCGGCCTTCCAGCAGCGGGCCGGCGGGCTGCTGGCGGATGGCACCATCGGCCTGGACACCTGGCGCGCGATCGAGCGCGTCACCGGCTACCGCATCATCAATGTCGTGGATGCCGAGGACAGCGCCCAGCGCCAGCGCGTCTGTTCCGGGCTGACCCGCGCCGGGGGCAATCCGATCATCATGTATGGCATGAGCAATGCCGTGGCGGCGGCGATGGATGAGGTCGTCGCCCGCGCCGGCGCCGGGGGGATGACGGCGATGGTCCGCTTCTACTCGCATGGCGGGCCGGGGATGCAGAACGTCGCCTCGGGCCATGACGGCGGCAACATGGGGCATCTCTCGGGCGTGTCGGTGCAGCATTTCCCGGCGATGCGGGCGCAGTTCGAGCGGTTGAACGACATCCTCGCCCCCTTCGGCTGCGTCGATATGATGGGCTGCTCGGTCGGCGATGGGGCGCAGGGCGATGCGCTGCTGAACGGGATATCGGACGCCGCCAATCGCCCGGCCGAGGCCGGCATCCAGGTCCAGTATTCGCAGGACGAGGGCCATAAGGTCTTCAACTTCGAGGGGCCGGTGAAGGCCTCCTATCCCGGCCGGCGCAGCCGCCAGGCCTGGGGGCGGCATGTGCAGGGCTGGATCGGCCCGCTCCGGCGCACGGGTTGACCAAACCCCATTGGCGTTTGCACGCTGCATCCCAATACTCAGCGGATGCCTGATCTGACACGCCGCGCCACCCTCGCCGTCGCGGCCCTCGCGCCTGCGGTCCTGCCGAGCCTCGCCGCCGCCCAACTGGTGCCGCCGCCGGTGCCGCCGCCCGTGCCCCCGGCACGGCCGCTGTTCGGCGCCGGGCTCTGGACCCTGCCGAATGGCTTGCGGATCGCGCATGTCGAACAGCGCCGGGCGCCGGTGGTGGCGCAGTACCTGTTTGTCGGCGCCGGCGCGGGCGATGATCCGCAGGGGCTGTCGGGCACCGCGCATTTCCTCGAACACATGATGTTCAAGGGCAGCCCGCATGTGCCGTCGGGCGAGTATTCCCTGCGGATCGCGCGGCAGGGCGGCAACGACAATGCCTTCACCTCCCGCGACGTCACCGCCTACTACGCCCAGGTCGAGGCCTCGCGCCTGCCGATGGTCGCGATGCTGGAATCCGACCGCCAGGCGGTCGCGCTGATCCCGGCCGATGAGGTCGCCGCCGAGCAGCTGGTCATCATCGAGGAACGCCGCCAGCGCACCGATGTCTCCCCCCGCGCCCGGTTTCAGGAGGCCTTCAACGCCGCCATGTGGGGCCGCCAGCATTGGCAGGGCCGCCCGGTGATCGGCTGGCCGGATGAGATGCGCGCGATCGACCGGCAGGCGCTGCTCGACTTCCACGCCACCCATTACGCGCCGTCCAACTGCGTGCTCGTGGTGGCCGGTGCGGTGACCGAGGCCGATTTCCGCCGCATCGCCGTCGAGAATTTCGGCGCCGTCCCCGCCCGCCCCGCCACGCCCCGCCTGCGCGCCGCCCCCCCGGCGGCGGCGGCCAGCGCGCGGCTGATCCAGCACGAGCGGGTGGAGGAGGCGATCTTCGCCATGTCCTGGGCCGCCCCCTCGCTCACCTGGGGCGAGACCCGCCACGCCTACCCGCTGGAGGTGCTGGCGCATCTGCTCGGCAGCGGCCCCGGCTCCCGCCTGCACAAGGCGCTGGTGCAGGAGGGGCTTTCGGCCTGGGTCGGGGCGTCCTCCGATGCGGATACCTTCGGCATTTCGGATTTCAGCATCCAGACCGCACCCCGCCGCGGCATCCCGCCCGAACGGGTCGAATCGGCGCTGCGGGCGGAAATCGCCAGGCTGCTCGACCGGGGCGTGACCGAGGCCGAAACCACCCGCAGCACGCGGCAACTGACCGCCGGCGCGCTGCTGGCGCTGGACGGGCTGGGGGCCGCGCCGCGCATGATCGGCCAGGCGCTGTCGATCGGCCTGTCGCTCGACAGCGTGGAATACTGGCCCGCGCATATTGGCGCGGTGACGGCGGCGCAGGTGACGGCGGCGGCCCGCGCGGTGCTCGGCCCGAACCCGATCCACACCACGGGATGGCTGTTGCCCGAGGGCACGGAGGTGCCGGCGTGACCGGCTTCTCGCTGCCGATCCAGGCCGTCTCCGGTGGCGATTTCACCGCCTGGCTGGTCGAGGACCATAGCGTCCCCGTCGTCTCGCTCTCCTGGTCCTGGCCGGGGGGGGCTGCGCTGGACCCGCCGGGGGTGGAGGGCGCGACCTCCCTCGCCATGGGGCTGCTGACCTCCGGCGCCGGCGACCTGCCCGAGACCGCGATGGCCGAGGCGCTGCGCGATGCGGCGATCTCGCTCAACTTCAACGGCGGACGGGATGAGTCCCAGGGCGGCTTCCGCTGCCTGACGAATGCCTTGCCCGAGGCCGTGCGCCTCGCGCGGCTGTGCATGACGGCGCCGCGGCTGGATGCGCAGCCGCTGGAACGTGGCCGGGCGCGGGCGCTGACCCAGGCCCGCGCCGCGCTGGAAACCCCGCGCGGCCGTGCCTCCCGCGCCTTCTGGCCGGCGGCCTTCCCCGGCCACCCCATCGCCCGCCCGACCGGCGGCACCGAGGAGAGCCTGCCCGGCCTGGATGCCGCGGCCCTGCGCGCCGCCCTGGCCCGGCAGCTGCGCCAGGGCGGGCTGCTGGTTACCGCGGCCGGCGCCATCACCCCGGGCCAGCTCGCCGCTTTGCTGCCCGAGCTGTTCGGCGCGCTGCCGGCCGGCGATCCGCCGGGCGTGCCGCCGCTGCCGATGATCGCCGATTTCGGCCTGAAGATCGTGCCGATCGAGGCGCCGCAATCCTTCGCCATCTTCACCCAACAGGGGCTTTTGGTCGCCGACCCGGATTGGGAGGCGGCGCAGGTGGTGCTGCGTATCCTCGGCGGGGGCGGCTTCTCCTCCCGGCTGATGGAGGAGATCCGCACCAAGCGCGGCCTGACCTATGGCATCTACACCGGCTTCGAAACGCTGTTGGGCCAGGGCGTCGTGCTCGGCACCGTCGCGACCGAGAATGCCCGCATGGCCGAGACCATCTCGGTGCTGCGCCAGGAATGGGTCCGCATGGCCGCCGGCGGCCCGACGGCGGAGGAGCTGGCCGATGCCGTCGCCTTCCTGACCGGCAACCAGCCGCTGCAATTCACCGACAGCCTGCGGATCGCATCGGGGCTGCTGGCGCTGCGGCGCAACGGGCGTTCGATGGACTGGCTGGACCGGCGGCCCGAACGCCTGGCGGCGCTGATCCCGGCCGATACCAGCCGGGTCGCGGCGCGGCTGCTGCACCCGCAGGCGCTGTCGGTTCTGGTGGCGGGACAGCCCGTGGGGCTGTAAGCCCGCGCTCCGCCAACCACACGTCTCGCCGCGGCGCCCAAAGCGGGGCAGGCTGCGGCGAAATGACTCGGGGAGAGTACGCCGCGTGACCCATCCTACCGTCGCCACGCTCGCTGCCTGGGTCGCGACGCCGCGCGCGGACGGCACCACACGCCACGGCATCCGCCGGTTGTTCGAGGATGATCCGGCCCGCTTCCGGCGGTACAGCCGCCGGGCCGGGCCGATCCTGATGGATTTCTCCAAGACGTCGCTGGATGACGAGGCGCTGGAGCTGCTGCACCAGATCGCGGTCGAGTCCAACGTCTTCGGCCGCCGCGACGCCATGATCCGGGGCGAGCCGGTGAACGCGACCGAGAATCGGGCCGTGCTGCATATGGCGCTGCGCGCCAAGGGCGGTTTCACGGTGGGGGAGGAGGATGCCTCGGCCGAGGTCGCCAAGACCCTGGCGGCGATGCAGGCCTTCACCGCCAATGTGCATAGCGGGCGCTTGGTCGGCGCCACCGGCAAGCGCTTCACCGATGTCCTCAACATCGGAATCGGCGGCAGCGACCTCGGCCCCTTCATGGCGGTGCGGGCGCTGTGGAGCGATGGCTGCCCGATGCGGCCGCATTTCCTCGCCAATGTCGATGCCCATGCCTGGGAGGCGCTGCGCCCGCGGCTCAATCCTGAAACCACGCTGGTGCTGATCGCTTCCAAGACCTTCACCACCGCCGAGACGCTGTTGAACGCCACCATGGTGCGCGGCTGGCTGCGCGAGGCGCTGGGGCAGGAGGATGTCTCGGCGCATTTCGTGGCACTTTCGACCAACATCCCCGCCACCTCCGCCTTCGGCGTGCCCGTGGGCCAGGTCTTCGGCTTCCGCGACTGGGTGGGCGGGCGGTTCTCGCTCTGGTCGGCGATCGGCCTGGTGATCGCCCTCTCCTGCGGCTGGGCGGCCTTGGCCGGGATGCTGGAGGGCGCCCGGGCGATGGACGAGCATTTCCTGACCGCGCCCGCAGAGGATAATCTGCCGCTGCTGCTGGCGCTGGTGGAGGTCTGGCACGTCAACGGGCTGGGCTACACCGCCCGCGCGGTGCTGCCCTACGACAACCGGCTCGGCCGCCTGCCGGCGCATCTGCAGCAGGTCGAGATGGAGAGCCTCGGCAAGCGCATCCATCTGGACGGGCATCCGGTCGGCCATGCCACCGGCCCGGTGGTCTTCGGCGAGCCGGGCACCAATGCCCAGCATTCCTTCATGCAGTTGCTGCACCAGGGCACCACCCCGGTGCCGGTGGATTTCATCCTGATCGCCCGCCCCGACCATGGCTGGGCCGACAACCACCGCATGCTGCTGGCCAATGGGCTGGCGCAGTCCGAGGCGCTGCTGGCCGGCCGCACCCTGGAGGATGTCCATACCGAGATGGCCGAGACCGGCGCCGATGCCGCCACGATCGAGCGCGTCGCGTTGCATCGGGTCTTCCCCGGCGACCGGCCGAGCGTGACCCTGCTGCTGCCGCATCTGGACCCGGTGACCCTGGGCGCGCTGGTCGCGCTGTATGAGCACAAGGTCTTTTGCCTCGGCGCGCTGTGGCAGGTGAATGCCTTCGACCAATACGGCGTCGAACTCGGCAAGCACCTCGCCGCCGCGCTGTTGCCAGAGGTCGCCTCCGGCGCCGAGCCTGGGCACCATGACGGCTCCACCGCAGGGTTGATCGCGGCGATACGCGGGGCGTGGAACGGCTAGCACCCCGACGTGCTAGCCTGCCCCCCGTGACCCCGCCCCCCCGGATTCGCCTGCTCACCTCCGCCACCGCCGACCGCATCGCGGCCGGTGAGGTGGTCGAGCGCCCCGCCGCCGCGGTGAAGGAGCTGGTCGAGAACGCGCTGGATGCCGGCGCCACCCGGATCGGCGTGGTCATCGAAGGCGGCGGCAGCAGCCGCATCCTGGTCGAGGATGACGGCGCCGGCATGGGGCCGGAGGATCTGGCGCTCGCGGTCGAGCGCCACGCCACCTCCAAGCTGCCCGAGGAAGCCATGCTGTTCCGCATCGGCACGCTGGGGTTCCGGGGCGAGGCGCTGCCCTCGATCGGGGCGGTGGCACGGCTGTCGCTCACCTCTCGCCTGCCCGGCGGCAGCGCGCATCGCATCGAGGTCGAGGGCGGCCGCAAAGGCATCGTGACGCCCTCGGCCGGCGCCCCCGGCACGCGGGTCGAGGTGCGGGACCTGTTCTATGCCACCCCCGCCCGGCGCAAATTCCTCAAGCAGCCGAGCACCGAGGCCGCGGCGGCGGTCGAGGCGGTGCGGCGGCTGGCGCTGGCCTGGCCCGGCGTCGCCTTCCGCGCCGAGGTCGAGGGCCGCGAGGTGCTGGCCCTGCCGGCGCAAGACCGCGACGCGCGGATCGCCGCCTTGCTCGGCCCCGAATTCGCCGCCGCCGCGGTGCCGGTCAGCGCCGATATGGCGGGGCTGCTGGTCAGCGGGCTGACGGCGCTGCCGCTGCATACCCGCGCGACCATGGGTGGGCAGCATCTGGTGGTGAACGGCCGGCCGGTGCGCGACCCGCTGCTGCGGGCGGGGCTCCGCGTCGCCTATCGCGACCAGATCGCCCAGGGGCGGCACCCCGCCTGCGCCCTGTTCCTGACCATCGACCCCGAGGCGGTCGATGTGAACGTGCATCCGATGAAGACGGAGCTTCGCTTCCGCGAGGCGGACCGGGTCCGCAGCCTCGTTATCGGCGCGCTGCGCCGGGCGCTGGGGGTCGGTGCGGGGGCCGCAGGGGGGTGGACGCCCGCGCCGCCCGCCCCTGCCTGGTCCGGCTTCGCCGAGGCGGCGCCGCCCACCCCCACCCTGGCGCAGCCGCCGCTCTCCCTCGCCTTCGCGCCGCGCCGGGCCGAGGTGCCAGACTCGGCATCGGCCCCGGCCGAGGTCGTGATGGACTCGCCGGATGGCCCGCTCGGCCGCCCGCTCGGCCAATTGCTCGACACCTACATCGTCGCCGAAGCCGCCGATGGCGCGCTGGTGCTGGTGGACCAGCATGCGGCGCATGAACGGCTGACGCATGAGCATCTGCGCGCCCAGATCATGGCGGGCGGGGTACGCGCCCAACCGATGCTGCTGCCCGCGGTGGTCGATCTGCCGCAGGCCGAGGCCGCCGCTCTGGCCGCCGCCGCCCCCGCCCTGGCACGGCTGGGGCTGGAGATCGAGGGCTTCGGCCCCGGGGCGATCCTGGTCCGTGCCATGCCCGCCCTGCTGGGGGCCGCCGATCCCGGCCCGATGCTGCGCGACCTGGCCGAGGAGGTCGCCGATTGGGACGCCGCCGGCGATGCCCCGGCGCTGGACCGCAGGCTCGATGCGGCGGTGGCGCGGCTGGCCTGCCACGGCAGCATCCGCGCCGGGCGCCGCCTCGCGGTGCCGGAAATGGCCGCTCTGCTGCGGTCGATGGAGGCAACGCCGCGCGCCGCCACCTGCAGCCATGGCCGCCCGACCTTCCTGCGGCTGGACCGCGCGAGTCTCGAACGCATGTTCGGACGACGATAAACTGGCCCTGGTGTCAGAAATCGGCTAGAAACGCGTCAGGGCAAAGACTTGCCGGGGGACGTTCATGCATCGCCGTATAACGATACTGACCATGCTCCTGGGACTGCTGAGCGCCTGCGCCGGCATTTCCGGTGGCCAGCCGCAGCAACAGGCGCTGGTCGATCGCGCCACGCTGACGGTGCAGGAAATCGCCACAGGGCAAAATAATGGCGATTTCAACAACTTGCTGCGACGATCCCGTGCGGCCATGATTTGCCCGCGCGTCTTCCGCGCCGGCTTCATCTTCGGCGGCGAGGGCGGCGCCTGCGTGCTGGTCGCGCGCGATGGCGCGGGCTCGTGGTCCTCGCCCGCCTTCTACACCATGGGCTCGGGCTCCTTCGGCCTGCAGATCGGCGTGCAGGATGCCCAGATCGTGATGATCGTATTGACCGACCGCGGGCTGAACGCGCTGCTCAACAACCAGTTCAAGGTGGGGGCGGATGCCTCCGTCGCGGTCGCGCAATACGGCGGCGGGATCGAGGGCTCGACCACCGCCAATGTCGGCGCCGACATCGTCGCCTTCGCCCGGGCCAGCGGCCTCTTCGCCGGCCTCACCATCGAAGGCAGCATCCTGACCAGCCGGCCGGAGGCGAACCGCTCCTACTACGGCAACACTGCGGGGGCACGGCAGATCGTGGTCGACATGGCCGCGCATAACCCCGGCGCCGATCCGCTGCGCGCCGCGCTGATGCACTACGGCACCCGCCAGGCCCCGTAACGCCCGGCCGGGCTCAGGCGAAGCGGTCGAGCCCGCCTCGCAGGCGCCCGTCGGGGTCCCCGACCAGCCCCTCGCGCAGGAACAGGTCGATCAGCACGAGGGCGACGTTGAACTTGACGCTGTCCTCGCGCCGCAGCACGTCCAGAACCTCCCGCGCAGGCCAGAGGTCGAACCGTTCGACCTCATCCCCATCGGGCACGGGCATGAATCCCTCGGGCAGGTCCAGATCGAAGACGTGCAGCACATCCCGCCGCAAGCCCTCAGGGGCCGCCATCACATAGCCGAGGCGGGAGGCACGCCGGGATTGGGCGGCCAGTTCGGGGGGGATCGCGGCCTCCTCGCCGGCTTCCTTGATCAGGCAGGCCTCGGGCGTCAGCCCGGCCGAGAGCCCGCCGGCCACCAGATTGTCGAGCATGCCGGGCGCCACCGCCTTATCCGCCGCCCGCAGCCCAAGCCAGACATGCAGCCCATCGGGGCGGCGCACGAGCCCGTTCAGGTGCACCCCCTGCGCCAGCACGCCGAAGACCGGCACCGCGCCCCGGTCCAGCACGCCCAGCACCGGGCCCTCCGGTGTCGCGCGGATGTCGAAGGCCTCGCCACGGATGCGCCCATGCCCCGCCGCTGCCAGCGCGACCGAGGCGGGGCCCAGCGCCGCCGCATCCTGGAAGGTGATGCCCTCGGGCCCCGCCTCGCCACCAAGGCCCGCGAGCAGCCGCGCCACCTCCGGCGAGAGCCAGCCGATCCGCTGCGCGCGCAGCCGGAGCGGCACGCGTCCGCCGGGCAGTTCGGTGTTGTTGCAGGCCCGCAGGTGCCGAAGCAATCCGTCCAAATCCACGCCTCAGCCAAGCCCCTTGCGCAGCGCCCCTATCGCCCGGGCGGAGCGCAGCCGCAACCGCGCCAGGCGAAAGCGCAATGCCGCAAGCCGGTCGCCCTCGGCCATCGCCGCCTCGGCCGAGGCGGCCAGGACGCGGGCCACCCCCTCCCGCGCCGCGGACGGATCGACCGCCGCGACCAGGTCGCGCCAGACCGCGGCGACCCTGCGGGCGGAGGCCATGCGCCGCGCATCCCATGGTTCCGCCGGCCCCTCGGTGAGCGGGCTCGGCAGCCAGCCGACCGGGGCGCATTGCGACAAATGCAGCCACAGGTCCCAATCGGCGGCCGGCCCCACATCCTCGGTGAAGCCGCCGACGGCGCGCACCAAGGCGGTGCGCGCGACGACGGTCGAGGCCTCGATCGGCGCGGCGGCGAAGATCCGCGCCAGCGCATCGCCGGCCAGGACCCGCGCGCCGCCCTCGGACGGGTCGGTGGCGGCCCGGGCGCCATGCGCGCCGAAGGAGAAGCCGATCTCCGGCTGCCGCCGATGCAGCGCGAGTTGCAGCGCGAGCTTGCCCGGCACCCAGCGCTGCCCGGCATCGAGGAAGGCGACCAGCGGCGCCTCGGCCTCGGCGATGCCGAGGTTGCGGGCGGCGGTCAGCCCGCGGGACGGGCCCGGCAGCCAGCGCAGGCGCGGGTCCGCCACCTCGGCCACCCAATCGGCGGTGCCGTCGCTGCCGCAATCGATGATGAGGATTTCCAGCGTCGGGTCATCGCCGATCGAGGCGATGGTCGCGGGCAGCGCCGCCGCGGCATCGCGCGTCGGCACGATGACACTGGCTTCCAGCGTGACAACGTTCACGGATGTATCCTCGCTGTGCCGAGCGTGCCGTTGCACTCCATCGCACAGAAATTCCGCGTTCCGCAGATCTTTGTCGCGTCCTGCGATGCAGCCTGCCTCGGTAAGCCCAAATTCAGCGGCATGGCGGATGCTCTGTGGTCCTGGCCTTCTCGTGGCGTCGCACCCCGCCCCCGGTTCCGCCTTTGCGGCGCCGGGGGGGCGGGTCGCGGCCCGCGGCAGAAGGGCTGGTGACCCCGATGGAGCAGCCGATGCCGTTCGATGCCATGTCCGCCGCCGCCCGTGCCGAGGTCGCCACGCGTCCGCTGCGCCTGTTGTGGCTGACCGAGGACCCGACCGATGCGGGGGTGATGCTGGCGCTGCGGGCGCAGGGCCATGCCGCCATACCCTTCATGCCCGATGCGGGCGGCCTCCTGCGCCCCTTGGCGCCGCCGCTGCGGAACCATGCGCGCGCCCTGGCCTTCGCCTGGCGCCAGAGGGCGCCGATCGCGACCATGGCGGCGGGCTGCCGCGTCGCCCATGCGGCGCTGCGGTCGCACTGCGGCCATGTCCATGCGGCCAGCCCCGGCACCGCGGCGGCGGCGGTCGCGGGCGCGCGGCTCGCCGGGCTGACGGTCTCCATCGCGGTCACCGATCCCGCGCCCCGGTACGGCCGCAAGGCACTGCGCGCGACCCTGGCCGCCGCCGATCTCGTGCTGGCGCCCTCGCATGAGGTCGCCGAGAGCCTGCGCCGGCTCTGCCCCAGGCTGCATCTGCGGCTGGTGCCGCAGGGCGTGGATGCCGCCCGGCTGCTGCCGGCGCCGGAGGCCCAGGGGCGCAACGGCCGCCTGCTCGCCGCCGGGCCGCTGGTGCCGGCCGGGGGGTTCGACGTGCTGCTCTCGGCGATGGCCCGCCTGCCCCCCTCCCGCCGCCCCAGCCTCGACATCGCCGGGGATGGCCCGTTGCGGCATGGGCTGGAGACGCGCGCGCAGGCGCTGGGCCTCGGCGATGCGGTCCGCTTCCTCGGCGCCCGGCCCGAAACCTGGCTGATGCGCCAGGGGCCAGCCTATCTGGGGCTCGTGCTGCCGATGATGGCGGCGGGCGCCGAGGCCGCGCCGCATTTGGCCAAATCGGCCCTGGCGATGGGCCTGCCGGTGATCGCCACCGCGATCGCCGGGCTGGCCGAGGTGGTGTCGCCCGATGTCGGCTACCTGATCCCGCCGGGCAATGCCGCGGCTTTGGCCGAAGCCCTGCTCTGGCTTGGCGGCATGCCGGAGCAGCGGCGCCGGGCGATCGGTGGCGCCGGGCGGGACCGGGCGGAGCTGGTCTATTCCAAGACCGGCGAGGCGCGGGGGCTTGCGGCGGCGGTCGCGGGGTTGGCGCCCATGGCGACGCTGCGCGCCTGGTAAGCCGCGGGCGGGGCCACCTGCCCCGCCCGCGTGACGCTCAGCGGATCGGCGGCGCGTAGATCAGCCCGCCGTGGTTCCACAGGTTGTTCTGTCCGCGCGGCAGGGCGAGCGGCGTGTTCGGGCCCAGATGGCGCTCGAAGATCTCGCCGTAATTGCCCACCGCCTTGATGGCATTGTAGGCCCAGCGCGAATCCAGCCCCATGCTCGGCCCGAAATTGCCGGTCACGCCCAGCAGCCGCTGGATGTCCGGGTTCGTACTGGTCAGCATCTCGTCGACATTGGCCTGGGTGACGCCAAGCTCCTCGGCATTGAACAGCGCGTAGATCGTCCAGCGCATGATGTCGTACCACTGGGCGTCGCCCTTGCGGACGGCGGGGGTCAGCGGCTCCTTGCTGATGATCTCCGGCAGGATCATGTGCTCGCCGCGCGGCAGTGAGCTGAGGAAGCCCGCGAGCTGGCTCGCATCCAGCGTGTAGGAATCGCAGCGGCCGGACAGATAGGCGCGGCGCGTGTCCTCGATGTTCTCGAACACCACCGGGCTCACCTGGATGTGGTTGGTGCGCGCCCAGTCGGCGAGGTTCAGCTCATTGGTCGAGCCGGCGCCGACGCAGACGGTCGCCCCGTTCAGCTCACTCGCATGGTTCACCCCGGCCGCCTTGCGGACGATGAAGCCCTGGCCGTCGAAGAACACCGTCGGGCCGAACTGCAGCCCGGCGGCGACCTCGCGCGCATGGGTCCAGGTGAAGGTGCGCGCCACCATGTCCACCTCGCCCGATTGCAGCGCGGTGATGCGCATCTGGCTGGTCAGCACGGTCCAGCGCACCTTGGCCGGATCGCCCAGCACGGCGGCGGCGACGGCGCGGCAGATGTCGGGGTCCAGCCCCTGCTGTTCGCCCCGGCTGTCCGGCACGCCGAAGCCGGCGGAGCCGACATTGCCGCTGCACGCCAGATAATTCTTGGCGCGGACGCTGGCCAAGGTCGGGCCGGCGTCCACGCTTTGCGCCACCGCTGCCTGCCCGAGGAGCATGGTGCCCAACGCCGCCATGGCGACGAGGCCTGAAATTCTATGATGCATGCGAAACTCTCCATGGTGCGGCGGGCCTGCTTCAGCAGGGCCGCGGGCCCAGGGGCAGGGCAAGCAAACCCCATGCCCCGGCCGCCGTCAGGAGTTGGTGGGGCGCCGGTTCCGCCGGCGCGTGCGCCACAGATGCCAGAGGTAGAGCCCCACGAACCCGGCCATGGCGGCAATGCCCAGCGGTTCCAGCGCGCCCTCGACCAGCGTGTAATTCTCCCGCAGCAGCAGTCCGGCCACGGCCAGCGCCCCCACCCAGACCGCCGATCCGGCCATGGTCGCGGTGTAGAAGACCGGGCGCGACACCCGTGCGAGGCCCGCCGGGACCGAGATCAAGGTCCGCACCCCCGGCAGCATCCGCCCGAAGAACAGCGCGATCGCGCCATGCTTGCGGAGCATCGCCTCGGCCTCCTCCACATCCTCGCGCGCGATGGCGAACCAGCGGCCGTGGCGGTCCACCACGCGCTTCACCGCCTCCGACCCATAGGCGCGCGAGGCCTCGTACCAGACGCCATTGCCGAGCAATGTGCCGATGATCCCGGCCAGCAGGATGCCGGTGAAGGACATCCGCCCGGCGGCGGCGGCGAAGCCCGCGAGCGGCATGATCACCTCCGACGGGATCGGCGGGAACAGGTTCTCGGCCAGCATCAGCGCGAAGACGCCCAAGGACCCGCCGGCGGCGACGATATCGGTGACCCAGTCGATCATGGTTCAACCCTGTAGAGGATCAGCACCACCGGCCGGCCACGCACGTACTGGTAGCCCGAGACCTGGCCCAGTTCACGCAGCCGCAGCCCGGCGGCGGCGGTGCGGAAGGCCGCCTCCTGCCGGTCGGCCACGGCGACTACGCGGCCCGGTGCGCCCTCCAGGAAGGCGACCGCGCCGGGCGCGTCGCGCAGCAGATGCAGCTCGCGCCCGATGGCGAAGATCAGCGAGGGCTCGGCATAGCCCAGCACGCCGAAATCACCCGCCGTCACGCCCGGGGCACTGCGTTCCAGCAGCGCCGCGACATGGGGCGAGATCCAGGGCGCATACAGCCGCGGCAGCACCGCCCCCAGCACCAGCCAATAGACCGGCACCGCGAACAGCACGGCGGCGAGCCCGGCGCGCGCGAAGGCACCGGCGCGGGCGAAGCGCATCACCACCCAGATCATCGCCGCGGCGACCGGCAGCAGCAGGAAGGACCAAAGGTCCGCACCCCCATCGGCCAGCCAGAACAGGACGGGGGCGGCCAGCGCCAGCCCGGCCACGGTGCCGCACAAGGCGGCTGCGGCCAGCCAGAACAGCCACCGCGGCGCCGGGCGGCGCAGCGGGTCCATCGCCCAGCCGCCGGCCAGCAGCATCAGCGCCGGCCAGACCGGCAGGGTGTAATGCGGCAGCTTGGTCGCCACCGCCTCGAACACCAGCCAGCTCGGCGCCGCCCAGGCGAGCAGGAAGCGCGAGGCCGGGCGCAGCCGGTCCCGCCAGGCCGAGGGCAGCGCCATCAGCACCAGGAAGGAGGCCGGGAAGGCCGCTATGCCGAAGGTCGCGAGGTAGTAGCCCGGTGGGCCCCAATGGGCTTCCTCGCCCGAGCCGACCTTGGAGAGCATGTCGCCGCCGATCGCATCGGCGAAGAAGCGGCCCTCGGTCGCGATGCCGATGGCGATGAACCAGGGGGCCGCGACCGCCAGCATCAGCGGGATGCCCCAGCCCGGCCGCAGCCGCGCGAGCCAGGGCGCGTGCAGCAGCCCGCGCGGCGCGGCGCGGCGATCGACGATGGCCAGGGTCAGCCCGGTCAGCAGCGGCACCATGGGCCCGATCGGGCCCTTCAGCAGGATCGCCCCGCCCAGCACCATCCAGAATCCGGCCGCCTGCCGCGCGGTGAAGGCGGCGGGGGTGAGGTAGGCGCGCCCGAACAGCCCCATCGCCACCGTGACCAGCCCGAGCAACGCGGCATCGGTCTTGGCGATATGGGTCTCGACCACCAGCACCATGCCCGAGGCCAGCAGCGCCGCCGCGAGGAAGGCCGACCGCCGGCCGACCAGCGCCCGCCCCCAATGGAAGGTCGCGACCACCGCGAGCAGGGCGCCGAGCAGCCCGGGGATGCGATAGGCCCAGATGTCGGCGCGAGAGCCGAGGCCGGTCGCCTCCAGCACCGTGACGACGCTCGCCTGCGCCCAATGGATGCCGGCGGGCTTCTTGTTGCGCTCTTCCTCGCCGACGCGGATACGGACCCAATCGCCGGTTTCCACCATCTGGCGGCTGGCCTGGGCGAAGCGGCTTTCGTCCCGGTCACCCGCCGGCAGGGTGAAGAATCCCGGCAGCCAGAGCAGCAGGCACAGCGCGATCAGCACGAGCCGGGGGCGTCGCGTTTCGGGCAGGCTGTCCAGGAAGGCGGCGATGGCATTCGGCATGGAGTGCGGCGGCACTAGCACGCGTGCCCCGCGCGGGACATAGGAAGGCGGATGACGATGCCCCCAACTGGTAAGCCTGCTGGCCGCACCCCCGGCCGCCGCCCCGCCGGCCTCCACCGCGACCGCGCCCCCGTGCGCCACCCGAGCGGCCCCGCCCCCGGTGCCAACCCCGCCCGCGCCGCCGCCATGCTGCTGTTGCAGGCCGTGCTGGACCGGCGCCAGGGGCTGGAGGATGCGCTGGACGCCCTGCCCGCCCGCGAGCCGCGCGACCGTGCCTCCGGCCACCGCATCGCGGCGGCGGTGCTGCGGCGCCTCGGCACGCTCGATGCGATCCTGGAACCCTATCTGAAACGTGAACCGCCCTCCGAGGTGCGCGAGGCGCTGCGGATCGGGGTCGCGGAGCTTCTGCTGCTCGGCACGCCGCCGCATGCCGCGGTCTCCGCCGCCGTCGATCTGGTGCCGAAGCCCTTTGCCGGGCTGGTCAATGCCGTGCTGCGCCGGATCGCCCAGGCCGGGGAGAGCGCGCTGGAGGGCATCGACGCCGATCGCATCGACACCCCAGCCTGGCTCTGGACCGCCTGGCATGGCGCCTATGGCGCCGAGGGCGCGCGGGCCATCGCCACCGCTTTGCGGCAGCCGGCGCCGCTCGACCTCAGCCTGATGCCGGGCAGCCCGGTGCCGGAAGGCGCGATTCTGCTGCCCAATGGCAGCGCCCGGCTGCCGGCCGGCACGCGCTTCTCCGACCTGCCGGGGCAGGAGGGGTTCTGGGCCCAGGATGTCGCCGCGACCCTGCCCGCGCGGCTGCTGGCGGTGCGGCCGGGGGAACGGGTGGCGGATCTCTGCGCCGCCCCGGGCGGCAAGACCGCGCAGTTGATCGTGGCCGGCGCCCAGGTCACGGCGGTCGAGAAGGATGCCCGGCGTTGTGAGCGGCTGCGCGAGAACCTCGCCCGCCTCGGCCTCACCGCCGAGGTGGTGCTGGCCGATGCCGCCGGCTGGCGGCCCCCGGCGCCCTTGGATGCGGTGCTGCTGGATGCGCCCTGCACCGCGACCGGCACCATCCGCCGCCATCCGGATGTGGCACGGCTGAAGCGGCCGACCGATCTGGCCAACCTCGTGCCGATCCAGGCGCGGCTGCTGGCGGCCGGGGCGGCGATGCTGCGGCCGGGCGGGCGGCTGGTCTATGCCGTCTGTTCGCTCCAGCCCGAGGAAGGCGAGGGCCATCTGCGCACCGCGGCCGAATGCGGCCTGCTGCCCGACCCGATCCGGGAGGAGGAGATGCCCTGGCTGGAGGAGGCCATCACCGCCGGCGGCAATCTGCGCACCCGGCCGGATTACTGGGGCGAGCAGGGCGGCATGGACGGGTTTTTCGCGGCGCGGTTCATCAAGGCCTGACTAGCGCAGCGGCTTGTCCATCTCGAGGACGGCCGGGGCGAAGCCAGAGCGGCGGTACAGCGCCTCCGCCCCGTCATTGCCCGCCAGCACCCCGATTCGCAGCCGGGCCATGCCTTGCGCCCGCGCGAATCGCTCCGCCTCGGCCAGCAGGGCGCTGCCGATGCCGAGCCCCCGTGCCTCCGCCCTGACGAACAGCTCCAGGACATAGGCGTAGGGGCGCAGCGCCTCCCGCACGAAAACGGCATCCCGGCGCATGACGATGAAGACATGGCCGATGACCCGGCCCGCGCGCTCGGCGACCAGCACGCGGCCGCCGGAGGCTGCGACCTCGCGCTCAGCGGCCTCAAGGCAGGCCTCGGCGCCCGCATGGTCGGTGCGGCGGTTCCCGACGATCGCCTCCTCATGCAGGTTCAGGCCAAGGAATTGCTCGATCAGCGCCGGGCGATCGCCCGCGCCACCGGGGCGGATCATGGCATCCATTGCTGTCCTCGACGCTCCTGCCGGGTCGCGCGGTGCCGGGCCTTGCCGGAAACGGACGACACCGCATGCACGGGATGGCGCCAGCCCGATGTCAAGGCTAGGTTCGCAGTGTGACACGCCCGATCCGCATCGCCCCGAGCCTGCTGGCCGCTGACTTCTCCCGATTGGGTGAGGAAGTGCGCGCCGTTGCCGCCGCCGGGGCCGACTGGCTGCATCTGGACATCATGGACGGCCATTTCGTGCCGAACATCTCCTACGGCCCCGCCGTGGTGAAGGCGATGCGCCGCCACACCGCCATGCCCTTCGACGTGCATCTGATGATCGCCCCGGTCGATCCCTACCTCGCCGCCTTCGCCGAGGCGGGGGCGCAGATCATTTCGCTGCATGCCGAGGCGGGGGCGCATCTGCACCGCTCCTTGCAGGCCATCCGTGCGCTCGGGGTCAAGGCGGGCGTGGTGCTGAACCCCGGCACCCCGGCCGGCGCGGTGGAGGGCGTGATGGATCTCGTGGATCTGATCCTGGTGATGACGGTCAATCCGGGCTTCGGCGGCCAGAGCTTCCTCGACAGCCAATTGCCCAAGATCGCCACCTTGCGCCGCATGATCGGGGCGACCGGCCGCGATATAGCACTTGAGGTCGATGGCGGTGTGACAACCGCCACCGCGCCGCGTTGCATTGCCGCCGGCGCCGATACGCTGGTCGCGGGAACCGCCATCTTCGGCACCTCCGACTACGGGGCCGCGATTCGGAGTCTACGCGGCACCGCCGTTCACGAGGCCGCCTGATGGTCGAAAATCTGTTCCGTGGCGCCCGCCAGATGCTCGCGGGGCTCAAGCCGATCCGGGCACCGGATGCGCCGGCCCGCGCCTTCCGCGACCTCTGGCCCGGGGATGCCGCGCGCGGCAACCGGCTGTTGCAGGGCGAGCTGGAAGTCGCCGGCTCCGCCCGCCCGCTGTCCGAGGAAGCCGGCTGGGATCGCGGCTCGCCGCAGTGGCGGGCCGCCGCACTCGGCTTCGCCTGGGCGCGGGACCTGCGGGCGCTCGGCACCGATGCGGCGCGGCTGCGCGGGCGGGGCCTGGCCACCGCCTTCCTGGAACGCTGGGGCACCGACCCGATGGCGGCGATGCCGGAAGTCGCGGGCGCGCGCATCTCGGCTTGGCTCGGGCATTGGGATTTCTTCTTCGCGACGGCCGAGGATGCGCTGCGCCGCGGCGTGATGCAGCGCCTGGCGCAGGACGTCCGCACCCTGGTCGCCGGGCTGCCGGCCGAGGCCGCCCATCGCGGCGCGCTGGTGGCGCTGAAGGGTGCCATGGCCGGCGCCGTGGCGCTGGATGACGAGACCGCCCTGGCCCGCTGCCTGCGCTTCCTGCCGCAGGAGTTGGAGCGCCAGTTCCTGCCCGATGGCTGCCATGTCGAGCGCAGCCCGGCGCAGCATCTGCTGGCGTTGCAGGACCTCGTGGAGATCCGCAACCTGCTGCATGGCGCGGGGGTCGAAAGCCCGCCGCATATGGCGATGACGATGGACCGCGCCGCCCCGGCGCTGCGGCTGTTCCGCCATGGCGATGGCGGGCTCGCGGGCTTCAACGGCACGCGGGACGAGGCCGCGAGCCTGCTGGACCTGACCCTGACCCAGGCGCAGGCGCGGGGCCGTTCGCCGCTGACCCTGCCCGATGGCGGCTTCCACCGCTTGCAGGCGGCCCGCACCCTGGTCATCGCCGATTGCGGCGCGCCGCCGCCCGGGCGCGGGCTGGTCGGGCTGCTGCCGCGCGGGGCGGACCGCTTCCACCATGCCGGCACCCTGTCCTTCGAGATGTCGGTCGGGCGGGACCGGGTGGTGGTCAATTGCGGCGCGGCCCCGGCCGCCGATCCGGGCTGGCGCGACGCGCTGCGGGCCACGGCGGCGCATTCCACGCTGATCGCCGCCGATACCAACAGTTCGGAATTGCAGGACACCGGCCTCGGCCGCCGGCCGGAGATCGTGGAGACCGATCGGCAGGCCATGGCCGGCGCGCAATGGCTGGAGATGTCGCATGACGGCTATCGCCGCCCCTTCGGCGCCGTCCACCGCCGCCGCATCTATCTGTCGGAAAGCGGCGATGATCTGCGCGGCGAGGACACGCTGGAGGCTGAGAAGCCCACCCCCTTCGTCGTCCGCTTCCATCTGCATCCGGGCGTGAACGCCAGCCTGCAACAGGATGAGCAGGCGGTGCTGCTGCGGCTGCCCTCGGGCGCGGGCTGGCGGGTGCGGGCCAAGGGTGGGCGCGTCGCGGTGGAGGAGAGCATCCATTTGGCCGGCGAACCTCGCCGCACCGTGCAGATCGCGCTCTACGCCGAGGAGGGCGAGCCCACGGTGCAATGGGCGATCAGCCGGATCAGCCTCGGCGCCAATACCCCGGGCACGCCCAGCACCGAAGCGCCCGCCGAACCGCCTCGCGAATCGTCTGGGACGCGGGAGTAGGCACCGCACCCCATGCTGCGTAACGTGATGACGGTCGGCGGCTGGACCATGGCCAGCCGCGTGCTGGGCTTCGCCCGCGATATCCTGATCGCCTCGCGCCTCGGCGCCGGGCCGATCGCCGATGCCTTCTTCGTGGCGCTCAAGCTGCCGAACCTGTTTCGGCGCCTGTTCGGGGAGGGCGCCTTCAACTCCGCCTTCGTGCCCGCCTTCGCCGGCACGCTGGCCGCCGAGGGCCGGGCCGCGGCGCATGCGCTGGCGAACCATCTGGCGGCGCTGATGACCCTGTGGCTCAGCCTGGTCGTGGTGGTCGGCTGGCTGCTGATGCCGCAGGTGATCACCGTGCTGGCGCCGGGCTTCGTCGAGGACCCGCTGCGCTACGGCCTTGCGGTCGAGATGACGCGGATCACCTTCCCCTATCTGCTGTTCATCTGCCTCGCGGCGCTGGTCTCGGGCGTGCTGAACGGGCTGGACCGCTTCGCGGCGGCGGCGGCGGCGCCGGTGCTGTTCAACCTGATGTCGATCGGGGCCCTGATCGGGCTCACGCCCTTCGTCGCCACCGCCGGGCATGCGCTGGCCTGGGGCGTGATGCTCTCGGGCATCGTGCAGCTTGGGCTGGTCTGGTGGGCGGCGCGGCAGGCGGGGATGGCGATCGGGCTGCTCGGGCCGATCCGGCTGACGCCGCCGGTGCGGGCGGTGCTGAAAAAGATGGTGCCGGGGGTGCTGGGGGCGGGGGTGACGCAGCTCAACCTCGCGATCGATGTGATCATCGCCTCGCTGCTGCCGGCCGGGGCGGTGTCCTTCCTCTATTACGCCGACCGGGTGGCGCAGCTGCCGCTGGGCGTGATCGGGGCGGCGATGGGCACGGCGCTGCTGCCGCTGCTGGCGCGGCAGTTGCGGATGGGGCGGCCGCTGGCGGCGCATCGCAGCCTGAACCGGGCGCTGGAACTCTCGCTGCTGCTGACCCTGCCGGCCGCGGGGGCGCTGGCGATGCTGTCCGGGCCGATCATCGAGGGGCTGTTCCAGCGCGGCGCCTTCGACGCGCGGGCGGCGGCGGCGACCTCGGGCGCGCTGCTGGCCTATGCCTTCGGGATGCCCTTCTTCGTGCTGGTGAAGGTGTTTGCGCCTGGGTTTTTCGCCCGTGGCGATACCGGCACGCCGGTGCGGATCGGGATCGGCGTGGTGGTGCTGAACCTGGTGCTGAACCTGATCCTGTCGCGCTGGATCGGGCATGTCGGCATCGCGCTTTCCACCGGGATCGCGGCGATGGTGAATGCGCTGCTGCTGGCGGGGATGCTGATGCGGCGCCGGCATCTGGTCTTCGACCGCCGGCTGCGGCGCAGGGCCTGGCGCATCCTGGGCGCGGTCGCGGTGATGATGGCGGTGCTGGGCCTCGCGCGCTGGGCGCTCTGGCCGGTCGGGCCGGGGTGGCGGGTGCCGGTGCTGGCGGCGATCTGCGTGCTGGGGGCGGTGAGCTACGCGGCGGCGGCGCAGGTCCTGGGGGCGCTGCGGCTTGGGGAAGTGAAGGCGATGATGCGGCGGGGCGGTTAGCTCAACGCACCCCCGCCCCTTCCGCCAGCACCAGCAACCGCCGGAACACCGTGGGCAGGATGCGCGCCGCCTCCGCCAGCGGGCGCCAGTCCTGGTTGGTGCCGGGGATCTCCACCCGCGCCCAGAACAGCCGCATCGTCAGTTGGAAATGGGTGAAGCCATGCAGCGCCACCCCCGGCACCGCGGCCCAGGGGGCGGCGAAGGGGGCCTCGGCCAGCGCCTCGGCATCGGTCCAGGGCGCGCCGGTCCAGGCGGTGCCGGGGATATCCGCCATGCCGCCCAGCAGCCCATGCCCCGGCCTGCGCCCCAACAGCACCCGCCCCGCCCCATCCAGCGCCAGGAAATGCGCGCCATGGCGCATCGGGCGCGGGACCTTCTCCGCCCGGACGGGCAGATCCGCCGCCATCGCCTGCCCGGCGCAGCCTTCCCGCCAGGGGCAGAGCGCGCAGGCGGGGTTTTTCGGCGTGCAGATCGTGGCACCAAGGTCGAACAGCGCCTGGGCAAAATCCCCCGGCCGCGCCCGCATCGCCGGGTCGGACGAAAAGCCTTGGGCCAGCGCGGCCAGGGTCTTTTTCGCGCGCGGCATGGGTTCCGTCACGGCAAAAAGCCGCGCCACCACCCGCTCCACATTGCCATCCACCGGCACCTCCGGCTGGCCAAGCGCGATGGCGGCGACGGCGGCGGCGGTATAGGGGCCGATTCCCGGCAATTCCCGCCACCCCGCCGCATCGGGCGGGAAGGCCCCGGCAGCAGCGATCGCCCGGGCCGCGGCATGGAGCGCGCGGGCGCGGGCGTAGTAGCCAAGCCCGGCCCATTCCTCCATCACCGCCTCGGCCGGGGCCGCGGCCAGGGCCGCAACCGTCGGGAATCGCCCGAGAAAGCGCTGGAAGCGCGGGGCGACGGCGGCGACGGTGGTCTGTTGCAGCATCACCTCCGACAGCCAGACCTGGTAGGGGTCGGGCAAATCTCCGGCCTCGCCCGCTGGCTTGCGAAAGGGCAGACTGCGCCGATGGCGATCGTACCAGGCAAGCAGGGCGGCGGCGGAAGGATGGGTCACGGCAAGGCCGATGCCCCACAAGCATTGGCCCCGTCCAGGCCCAGCTTCCGCACTTATGACCTGCGCGCCCTCGGCGCGCTGATCCCGCATGTCGCGCGGCCGGGCTTGCGGGCACGCGGCGGGCAGGCGGCGCTGCTGATGGCCGATTGGGCGCAGGTGGCGGGGCCGGAGGTCGCGGCCCTCGGCGTGCCGCGCGGCTTGCAGGCCGGCACGCTGACCCTGGCCTGCACCGGCCCTGCCGCCATGCAGTTGCAGATGATGGCCCCGGCGCTGATGGAGCGCATCAATACCCATCTCGGCCGGGCGGTGGTGCAGCGGCTGCGCTTCGTCCAGCAGGTCGTGGCCCGCCCCGCCGGGGTGCCCGCGCGGGCGCCGGCACGCGGCGCGGCCCCGCTGCTGCCGGGGCAGGTCGCGGACAAACTCTCCGGCATCACCGACCCCGGGCTGCGCGCGGCGCTGGAAAATCTGGCGCGCGGGGTCTATCGGACGCGCGACCGGGGCTAGATCCCTCCCCGCCCGCGCCTTGTCGGAGCACTCCCTGAATGACTGTTTCCCGCCGAACCCTTGCCATCGCCAGTGCCGCCGGAGTCGCGGCCCTGGGCGGACTCGCCGTGTTGTTCCAGGCGCCCGAGCACCCCGCGGCCGCCGCGGAGCCCACCGCAACCCCCGCCCCGGCCCCCGCCGCGACGCCCGGCACCGATCCGCGCATGGCCGAACGCGGCATCGGCCGCGCCGATGCCCCGCTCACGGTGATCGAGTATTTCTCCCTCACCTGCAGCCATTGCGCCGCCTTCCACCGCGAGACCTTCCCCCGCGTGAAGTCGGAACTGATCGACACCGGCCGCATCCGCCTGGTGTTCCGCGATTTCCCGCTGGACCAGCTTGCCTTGGCCGCGGCCCAGGTCGCGCGCTCTTTGCCGGGCGAGCGGTATGAGGCCTTCATCGGCACCCTGCTCGGGAGCCAGGACCGCTGGGCCTTCAACCGCCAGGCCGATCCGGCGGCGGAAATCGCCAAGCTCGCGGCCTTCGCCGGCATGGACCAGGCCGCCGTCACCGCGGCGCTGAACGATCGCGGCTTGCAGCGCGCCATCCTGGAAGGCCGGCTGCGCGCGGAGCAGGAATTCCATGTGAACAGCACGCCGACCTTCGTCTTCGGCACCAAGGTCGTGCCCGGCGGCATTCCCTTCGAGCGCTTCGCCGAGCTGGTGCGCGAGAACACGGTTTGAGCGAAGGCGACCCCCCCGCCGCCGAGGAGACCCCGCGCCCGCCGCGCAGCGCGACCCTCGTGCGGCTGCGGATCGCCGGCTTCAAATCCTTCGCGGAACCCACCACGGTCGAGGTGCTGCCGGGGCTGACCGGCATCGTCGGCCCCAATGGCTGCGGCAAGTCCAACGTCGTCGAGGCGCTGCGCTGGGCGATGGGCGAGACCTCGGCCAAATCCCTGCGCGGCGGCGAGATGGAGGATGTCATCTTCGCCGGGACCGCGACCCGGCCGGGGCGGAACCTCGCCGAGGTGACGCTCTCGCTGGAGGATGCGCTGGGCCTCGCCCCGCCGCCGCAGGCCGATGCCGACAGCCTGGAAATCCTGCGCCGCATCGGGCGCGGCGATGGCTCCACCTTCCGGGTGAACGGGCGTGAGGTCCGCGCGCGGGATGTGCAGACCCTGTTCGCCGACATCGGCAGCGGCGCGCGGGCGAGTGCCATGGTCAGCCAGGGCCGGGTCGCGGCGCTGATCGCGGCCAAGCCCGAGGAGCGCCGCGGCGTCATCGAGGAAGCCGCCGGCATCGGCGGCCTGCGGGCGCGCAAGCATGAGGCCGAGCTGAAGCTGCGCGCCGCCGAGGCCAATCTGCTGCGCGCGGATGATCTGAAGGGGCAGCTCGAAACCCAGCGCCAGGCGCTGCAACGCCAGGCCCGCCAGGCCGCGCGCTACCGCAACCTCTCCGGCCTGACGCGGGAGGCCGAGGCGGAGTGGCTCGCCATCCTGGCCGGCCGGGCCGAGGCGGCGCTGACCACCGCCCGCGCCGCGCACGCCCAGGCCCGCGCCGCCACCACCGAGGCCGAGGCCGCCGCCGAGGCCGCGACCCGCCGCGCCTTCGCCGCCGATACCGCGCTGCCGGGCCCGCGTGAGGCCGAGGCCATCGCCCGCACCGCGCTGGAACGCCGCCGCGTGGAGGCCGAGACCCTGGCCGGTGCGGAGCTTTCCGCCCGCGCGGCCCTGGAGGCGGCGCAGCGCCGTCTTGTCCAGATCGAGCAGGACTACGCCCATGCCGAGGCCGCGGGGCGCGATGCCGCCGCCGCCCTGGCCCGCCTGGAGACCGAGGCCGCCGCGCTGGATGCCGCCGAGGCCGAGATGCCCGCCCGCCTCGCCGCCGCCGAGACCGCCCAGGCCGAGGCCGCCAGCACCGCGACGGGGGCCGAGGCCGCCCTGCGCGCCGCCACCGAGGCCGCCGCCGAGGCCGCCGCCCGGGAAGGCGCCTTGGCCGCCGCCCGCGACGTCGCGACCCAGCGTTTGCGGGAGGCCGAGAGCCGCCACGCCGCCCGCGGCCGCGAGCGCGACGCCGCCCGCGCCGAACAGGTGCCGCCCGAAACCCTCGCCGCCGCCACCGGGCGCGTCCAGGCCGCCGAGACCGCGCTGGCCGAGGCCATGGCCGCCCTGACCGCCGCCGAAACCCGCCGTCGCGAGACCATCGCCGCCGCCGAGGCCGCCGTCCGCGCCGCCACCGAGGAAGCCGCCGCCCGCGACCGCGCGACCCAGGCGGTCCAGGCCGCGACCGCCCGCGCCCGGTCGCTGGCCGCCGAGCGCGACCGCATCGCCGCCGACCACGCCCGCGCCTTGGCCGCGCAGATCCCGCCCGAAACCCTCGCCGCCGCCGCCGATGGGCTGGCCGCCGCCGAGGCCGCCCAGGCCAATGCCGCCGCCGCCTTGGAGCAGGCCGCCGCCACCCGCGCCGCCGCCGCCGCCCGCGAGGCCACCGCCCGCACCGCCGGGGCCGAGGCCGAGGCCGCCCGCGCCCGCTCGGCCGCCGAGGTCCAGGGCATGACCGACCTTCTGGCCGCCCGCGAGCCGGGCGCGGCCAGCCCGGTGCTGGATGCCGTGACCCTGCCCGCCGGGCTGGAGGCGGCGCTTGGTGCCGCCCTTGGCGAGGCGCTGGAAAGCCCGGCGGAGGACCCGGCCGCCGTCCGCTGGTGGCATGCGCTGCCGGCGCTGAACCCGGTGCCGCCGCTGCCGATCGGCGCCACCCCGCTGTCACGGCTGGTCGAGGCGCCGCCGGCCCTGTCCCGCGCGCTCTCCCAGGTCGGGCTGCTGGCCGATGACGCCGATGGCGCGGCCTTGCAGCGCGGCCTGCAGCCCGGCCAGATGCTGGTGACCTCCGAGGGCGCGCTATGGCGCTGGGATGGCCATACCGCCCGCGCCGGGGCGCCCACGGCGGGTGCCGTGCGGCTGCGGCAGCGCAACGCCCTGCGCGCCGCCCGCCGCCGCCTGGACCAGGACAGCGCCGCCGCCGCCGAAATGGCGCGCGGCCGCGAGGCCGCCGAGGCCGCCGCCCGCACCGCCACCAGCGCCGAGCAACAGGCCCGCGCCGCCCGCGATGCCGCCGATGCCGCTTTGGCCGAGGCCCGCACCCGCGCGACCCGCCTTGCCGCCACCGCGGCCGAGGTGACCGGGCGCCTGGACGCCCTGACGCCGCAGCGCGAACGCAGCAACCAGGAAGCCGCCGCCGCCGCCGAGGCCGAGGCCCAGGCGCGCGCGACCCTGGCCGCTTTGCCCGACCCCGCCACCACCGCCGCCCGCCGCACCCAGGCCCGCGACGCCGCGCAGACCGCGACCATCGCCGAAACCGCCGCCACCGCCGCGCGCCAGACCGCCGAACGCAGCCTGGCCGAGGCGCGCAGTGCCGCGAGCCGCCTCTCCGCCCAGGCGGCCGGCGCCGAGGCGCGGCTGGCGGCGCTGGAGCCCGAGATCGCCCGCCTCGCCGAGGAAGCCGCGACCGCCCGTGCCGCGCTGGCCGAGGCGGAGGCAGCACTGGCGGCCCTGCCCGACCTTGGCGCCCTGCGCGCCGCCGCCGATGGCATGCGCACCGCCGCGACCGAGGCCCGCGCCGCCGATGCCGCCGCCCGCGGCGCCCTGGCCGATCTGGGCGCGGAAGCACCGCGCCTCGGCGCCCGCCGGCAGGCGCTGGGCAGCGATGCCGAGGGCTGGCGCAGCCGCGCGACCGACGCCGCCGAGCGCATCGACGCCCTGGCCGGCCGCCGTGCCGAGGCGGCCGCCGAGGCCGAGGCCGCCGCCGAAGCCCCCGATGCCGCCGCGACCCGCCGTGCCGAGGCCGGCCGGGGCCTGGCCACCGCCGAGGCCACCCATGCCGAGGCCGCCCGGACGCTTGCCGCCGCCGAGGCCGAGCACCGCGCCGCCGCCGAGGCCCGCCGCGCCGCCGATGCCGGTTTCGCCAAGGCGCGCGAGGCGCAGGTCGCGGCCGACGCCGCCACCCGCGCCGCCGAGGTCCAGGGCCATGCCGCCGCCGCCCGCATCGTCGAGCGCCTGGGCGAGGATGCGACCCTGCCCGAACCGCCTGAGGATTTGTCGGAAGCCGCCGAGGAAAAGGCGCGGCGAAAGGCCGATCGCCTGACCCGCGAGCGGGAGGAGATGGGCCCGGTCAACCTCCGCGCCGAGATCGAGTTGAAGGAGGTCGAGGATCGCGCCGGCGGCATCGAGCGTGAGCGCGACGAAATCGGGGCCGCCATCGCCAAGCTGCGCGGCAGCGTCGGCTGGCTGAACCGGGAGGCGCGGGAAAAGCTGCGCGCGGTGTTCGACCGCGTGGATGTCGAGTTCCGTGCCCTCTTCTCCAAGCTGTTCGGCGGCGGGCGGGCGCATCTGGCGCTGGTCGGCTCGGATGATCCGCTGGAAGCCGGGCTGGAGATTTTTGCCGAACCACCGGGGAAAAAACTCTCCTCGCTGTCGCTGCTGTCGGGCGGGGAGCAGGCGCTGACGGCGCTGTCGCTGATCTTCGCGGTGTTCCGCTGCAACCCCGCACCCGTCTGCGTGCTGGATGAGGTCGATGCGCCGCTGGATGACGCGAATGTCGAACGGCTCTGCGACATGCTTGACCATATGGCGAATGAGGGCGGTACCCGCTTCCTGGTCGTCACCCACCATCCGCTGACCATGGCGCGGATGCACAGGCTCTATGGCGTGACCATGCAGGAACGCGGCGTGTCGCGGCTGCTCAGCGTCGATCTTGGCCGCGCGGTGGAGTTGGCGGAGAGCGGCTGAACCCGTCATGCGGGTTTCGCCGTTCCGCCATCGGATGGTCCCTGCATAGGATTACCCTGCGCCCGCCCCCAAAAAGCCGAAGGCCCTGAGGGCTTAGCGAGCGCTGGGGCGCGGGAGCCTCATTCGACAATTCGCAAAGAAGCTCGCTCGAAACTCACATCAAAATTTGCGCCTGAAAGCTCATCCGAGTCGAGCCTAGCCAGAAGTTGCACCTCGAGAGCCCCACTCTCATCCTGCGGTGCCGCCAATGCCGGCGACCTGAGCACAAGACGATGCGCCACTTCGCTCGGCCAGAGATGCGCGGGACCATCCTCGAAAGCGGTTGCAAGGCGAGGTGGCGTATTCATGCCGTCGAAGGCCGCCAGACGACAGGTGACACCGCGGAGGCCCGTGGCGCCGGATTTGATATGGACGACAGCCATCGCTTCGACGACCCGGCCTGCGGCTGAGCGCGGCACCGACACGCGTGCCCGGATGCCGATGAGGCCGTTGGTACGCGCGAGGGTGGCGCCACGCGCCTTGATCGCGACACCGTTACCGAAACCGCCGAGAGCCCTTTGTGTCGTCGTCTCGATCTGCCCATCGACCGGTGCTGAAGGGTCGAATGCTATCCATCCATCGGGTAGCGCTTGAGCGTTGGTCTCCGACGAATCGATCAGCATCAACCCGTTGGGCAGAAGGGTTCCATGGGGGTTTGTTGCTGCATCAAATCTGTCTCCAGCATCAGCAAGCAGCAATCCCCGTCGCGGCAGATAGGGACGCATGGCATCCGCCAGCAAGGTTCCAACCCGCCAACCGCCCCAGGGAGATGTATGTGTTCCATCGAAATGGAGCAGAGAAAGCGGCTCGGAGGCATGTACACTCATCACTGAAGGCAGCGGATCGATCACATGGATTTTTTCATGCGACGCCGCATAATCGGCAACGAAACGCCGGATGCCAGCCATCCGGGCGTGGAGCCGCGTGAGATCCTCCCCCGCAAAGCCAAATTTCGCCCAAGCCACGGAATTTCGTGGGAGATCCTGGACGATAAACACGCGGATGCCTTCAGCCAAAAGCTGATCCCAGCATCGCGCCATCGCTGTCATTGATCCCTCGAAAGAGACAGGGCCGTTTTCTGGCTTAGGGTCATTTGTTCCTGCCGAGTAAATGCAGGCCCAATATCGTTGCTTTTCGATCAAGCTCGGCACCCGCCCCAGCACTCCATTCGTCGTGCCATCATGGAAGCCGTAGTTATCCGAATGCTGAAAGCCCAGTTCGCCATCCAGCAAGGCGTCCGCCCAGGACGCGAAGCTGTAGGCGGAATGAAACACCGCAGTCCCGGGCTTGACTCGATTCTCGTCAACGTCCTCCGCGTTCAACCGTTGCCCACCGACCCGGGTCGATCCTCCCATCCGGCTATCGCCCAACAAAGCAACTCTATTGCGCAACGTGGGGTGACGAGGAGTCGCAATATGTATTGTCATGTCTTTGATTTCTGTTATCATTATGGGCTCCAAAATTGAAAACGATCCTGATGAGATTTTTTATAGTACGATAATGTAATATCATACCGTAGTGTATTAGGAAGAAGGATTTGGCGCCAGCCTCACGGATAATGACGATGTCGTCGGGCTAGCAGGCTGCTGAAAAAGAACCTTCGCCAGCAAGCGGCGACCGATTGTTTCGCGGTGATCGCGCAACACGAATGAATCCTTCAACACGCAGCGCCTTTGGATTCATTCCTGCCGAACATTGCGGTTTCGCCGGAGCCAAGCGTCGTTCTTCAGCAGCCTGCTAGAGCATCTTGGTCCCGGCCTGCTGCAGGCCGATGCCTGATTCACATCGCGGTCAGGATGGGACGTATACCCGATCAACTTGGGTTCTCCGATGTGTTGCATCGGCTGCGGAGGTGCCAAGGGCGATGACCTTGAGCGGATCGCGGCGCTGGTGGACTTCGCCTAATTCCGGCCGGACCTGACCCGGTGCGGCATGCGAACATGATCTGCCCCCTCCGTGCGGCGCTCACGCGGGCTGGTCGGTAGATCAGGTTTGGCACGGTTAGACAACGTTGTCATCGAATGAGCTTTAATTTTTAGTTGACTTTCTTGATTCCTGGCGCTACTCAAAGAAGGTTTTTATTTCTGGAGGTGCTTTATAATGTTACGTAACCTTGGGTCAAATTACGTATGCCGCCAGAGTAGTTCTGATATCTCTCAGTTTAGTTTAGAAAATGAAATACGCAACGTTTTGGATGGGCCGAAGAATGGCCACTTCGCCTTTCACACGATGGCCGGCGACTCTTCTCCTTGGTGGCAGGTCGATTTTGGCCGATCGATGCCTCTCGAAGCCCTCGTTGTGTTCAATCGCGAAAAGTATCGTGAGCGGGCGACGAGTTTGCAGGCGTGGATGAGTGATGACGGGCAGGCGTGGGAGAAATTTTTCGATAATAAAAATATTGCGGAAGGGGAAAGAATATTTGGCGGTGTGTATACGGGGCCAAGAACAGTTTGGATGCCGGGGCTGAGTGCACGATTTGTGCGGCTTACTGCTGACAAAGGGCATATTTTACATTTAGATGGCGTGGTATTTTATCAGTCTGTCGATGATTGCAATGCTTCTCTATTGGCGGAAGTTGTGCGCCAGGTAGACGGTGGCGCAGATGAAGTTGGCAGGGTAAATCTAACTCGATCCAATGTTAATTTTGCCGAAATTGAGGACTTTGTGGAGCGCAATGGTCCTTTTTCCAAGAAAGTTGGCCTTACTTTTATTCGATATCTTGCCGATTGCGGCTTGGATATCGCTGAAGGATTCCCTGAAAAGCTAGGGCTCGGCAGCATTGAGGATGGCTATGCCGCAATGGTGCGTGGTTATATTTCATCCGATCTGGATAGGGCGCGTAAAGCATATAGAAATTTAGTAAATTTTTCTCCGGATTACTCAGGATTACTCGAACTGCACGAGATGTTGCTTGCGGCATCAGGGGGGGGGGAGCGAGGAGATTATCAAACTGATTATTTGGGATCTGGACGATACCCTCTGGGCCGGCACGCTTGCCGAAGGCGACGATGTCAAAGTTTTCGCGCGTCGGCGTAAAATGCTTGAGACATCGATTCAGCGCGGAATTGTAAATTCTGTCGTTTCCAAAAATGATCCTTTGGTAGCGCGTGCAAAACTCACAGAACTTGGATTAATGGAATTTCTTGTAGCTCCGCGCATTGCCTTCAAACCTAAAGGAGAGATGGTTAAGGCTCAAATAGAGGCCCTCCAACTTCGTGAGCAGAATGTACTTTTTGTTGACGACAATCCAATGAATCTCAATGAGGTAAAATTCTATTGCCCTAAGATTAAGGTGTTGGATGCACGAGATGAATCGACAGATGATTTTATTGAGAATTTAATCTCGAAAAGCAAAGAAGATGGAGGCAAGCGCCACAAAAATTACGAAGTACTGTCCAGAAAGATGAATGATGAGGCGGAGTTTAATGGAGATAACGAGGCTTTTCTTCGCCAATCGGGCATAAAGATCGCAATTGTATCAGGAAATCATAATTTTCGATTTGCTCATCGGATTGAAGAATTGGTAAATCGTTCAAATCAGATGAATTTCTTGAAGAGTCGTATTCCGGAAGGAACCGGCACATTTTTGGTTGGAGATTCGTACACCTATACTCCTTACAGTGTATTTGTTCGAGACCGATTTGGCTCGTATGGCTTGGTTGGCTTTGCTTGCTTGCGAGGAAGAAAGCTGATCCATTTTGCGTTTTCTTGTCGCATCATGAATATGAAGATCGAGAATGTGGTGATGGACATGCTTGTGAAGAAGCATGGCCTTACTGACTGCCCGGTTCGACCGGAAAACCCGGACTACATTACAGTCGTGGGCGACCGGGAATGGGAATTTGCCGCTGACATGGATGGCACCGCGAACGCGTCAGCCAAAGATATTATGGTAATGGCAAATTGTCAGAGCGGGATCATTGCTCACTATCTCGGTGCTCCCGACCGAACCGACGCCGAACAAGCACCTGAGAGCTTTTCCTTGCGCAAATCAGCTCACCTCGCCCACAAGTATGCCGAAAAATATGACACGCTGATATATGGCATATTCGTCGATTACATGGCTGCGTATTGGGGAAACAAATTTACCCTGGCGAGTTTCACATCAAATCTGCAGATTGCTTTTGATGGCTGGGCTGGTGTTAAGGTGTATGTATTGTTGCCGCCCGGGAGTGAGCACGCGGTCGTTGAGCACACTTCTGAACGCACAACGTTTGCGGATTTGAACAACCTTGTGGTGCGTCTCGCCGAAGGCCACAAAAACATACATATCGTTCGCCTCGCAGATTTTGTTGAGGAGGACAATGATGTCACCGCTGATTTACGGCATTATAGCCGTACGCTCCTTAAGCGCGTGTCTGAGCACTTACGTGGCCTCATTCTTGACCCGATCGCGCAACTTGGCCAGCCGGCTTCCCAGAGCCGACAGATGAGCGTGACTTAGGCTCAGGAGTCATTGCCAGAGCCGGAAGGCGACGGCCGCGCTGGGCATCGCCGAACGAACCTTGGCCGAAGCGTGCAGCGCCGCGAACCGCCTCTCCACCCAGGCGGCCGGCGCCGCCGCCCGCATCGTCGGCTGGCTGAACCGGGAGGCGCGGGAAAAGCTGCGCGCCGTGTTCGACCGCGTGGATGCCGAGTTCCGCGGCTTGGCGGCTCTGCAACATGCTCGACCATATGGCGAATGAGGGCGGCACCCGCTTCCTGGTCGTCACCCACCATCCGCTGACCATGCAGGAACGCGGCGTGTCGCGGCTGCTCAGCGTCGATCTTGGCCGCGCGGTGGAGTTGGCGGAGAGCGGCTGAACCCGTCACGCGGGTTTCGCCGTTCCGCCATCCGCCGGGTCACGCGGACGCGCTACCACTGGGCGACCGGGCAAGGGCCCCAGCTGAAAGACCCACGCATGAGCCGCATCGTCTTCCTCTCCGACCTGCATCTGTCGCCGAAGCACGGCTTCTTCTGGAAGAATTTCGCGCTGGCCCGGGACGCGGCCAATGTCTCCGATGCCGATGCGGTGGTGGTCTGCGGCGACCTGTGCATCGACGGGCCGGACAGCGATACGGAGATGGGCTTCGCCGCTCTGGCGCTGGATGGGCTGGAGCCGCCGGTCTTCGCCCTGCCCGGCAACCACGACGTCGGCGACGAGCCCCCCGGCCAGGACGCCCGCCAGATCATCGACGAGGACCGGCTGGCGCGCTGGGACCAGGCTTTCGAGACCGACCGCTTCATGCTGGATGCCGGCGTCTGGCGGCTGATCGGGGTCAACGCCCAGCTCTTCGGCAGCGGCCTGCCGCGCGAGGACGAGCAGGAGGCCTGGCTCGCCCGGGAACTGACCGATGCCGGCGATCGCCCGGTGGCGCTGGTGCTGCACAAGCCGCTGTTCCTGGAACGCGAGGACGAGGACGAGGCGACAGCGGCCACCCTCAACCCCGCCCCCCGGGCGCGGCTGCTGGCCCTGCTGCGGCGCGCGGGCGTGCGGCTCGTGATCAGCGGGCATCTGCATGCCACGCGGGACCGGGAGATCGGGGGCATCCGTCATCTGTGGCTGCCGGCGCTGGCCTTCCTGGGCAAGGGCGGTCATGGCGGTGTCCCGGCGGTCGGCGCGCTGCTGGTGGATTTCGCCGAGGCCGAGGTCCGTATCGAGCCCCTGGCCTTGCCAGGGCTGGAGCCGCATGAGCTGGACGCGATCAAGGGCCATGGCCTCTGGCGCTTCCTGCGGGAGATGCCAGCCTGCCCGCCGGTGCTCGGGCCGCCGGCCTGAGGCGGGCGCGCTCGAACGGGCTGGCGGCGGCAAGGCGCACATCCTAGGCTCCGGCCCGAGGTTTCCAGACCCCCGGGAGGACCACCCCATTATGCTGCCGATCAAGCTGCGACGCGCCCTGTTCGCCTCCGCCCTGACCTTGCCCATGCTGGCCGCCGCCGGCCCCGCCGCGATGGCGCAGGGCAATGTGTTCCGCTGGGCGAACGACGGCGATACCAACTCGATGGACCCGTACACGCGGCAGGAAACCTTCCTGCTGTCGTTCAACAACAACATCTACGAGGGGCTGGTCCGCTACGGCCGCAACCTCGAGGTCGAGCCCGCCCTGGCCGAAAGCTGGGAGCTGCTGGAGCCGACCAAGTGGCGCTTCCATATCCGCCAGGGGGTGAAGTTCTCCGACGGCACGCCGCTGACCGCCGAGGACATCGTCTTCAGCATCGCCCGTTCGCGCGGCCCCGGCAGCAATGTCGCCGGCACCTTCCAGTCGGTGGAGTCGGTGGTGAAGGTCGATGACTTCACCGTGGACATCATCACCAAGGTGCCGAACCCGATCCTGTTGCAGGAACTCACCACCTTCCAGGTGCTGAGCAAGGCCTGGGCCGAGGCGCATGGCGCGACGGCCGTCGCCGACCTCACCTCCCGCGAGGAGAATTTCGCGACCCGCAACGCCATGGGCACCGGCCCCTTCGTGCTGACCAGCCGCGAGCCGGACCGCCGCACCGTGCTGGCGCCGAACCCCAATTGGTGGGACCGCGCGGAGCACAATCTGAGCCGGGTCGAGTTCAACGTCATCGCCAATGACGCGACCCGCGTCGCCGCCTTGCTCTCGGGCGAGATCGACATGCTCTACACCGTGCCGCCGCAGGACATGGCGCGCATCGCCGCCGCCCCGGGGCTACGCATCCTGCAAGGGCCGGAGCTGCGGACCATCTACCTCGGCATGGACCAGCTGCGGCCGGAGCTGCTGAAGAGCGACGTGCATGGCCGCAACCCGTTCCAGGACGTGCGGGTGCGCCGCGCCTTCTACCAGGCGATCGACGTCAATGCGATCCAGCGCAGCGTGATGCGCGGGCAGTCCCGCCCGACCGGGCTGATGTACGGCCCGGGCGTGAACGGCTTCCTGGAGGCCGATGACAAGCGCCTGCCGGTGGATCTGGCCGCCTCCCGCCGGCTGCTGGCCGAGGCGGGCTATCCCAACGGCTTCGGCGTCACGCTCGACTGCCCGAACGACCGCTACGTGAACGACGAGGGCATCTGCACCGCCGTCGTCGCCATGCTGGCCCGCGTCGGCATCCGCGTCACCCTGAACGCCCAGACCCGCGCGCGCTTCTTCGCCGAGGTGAACGGGCCGCGCTACAACACCAGCTTCTACCTGCTGGGCTGGACGCCCTCGACCGGGGATGCCCACAACTCGCTGTTCAACCTGGCGCGGAGCCGGGATGGCAAGTCCAGCGGCATCTTCAACAATGGCGGCTATTCCAACCCGGCCTTCGACACGCTGGTCGATCGCATCGCGGTGGAAACCGATGCGACCGCCCGCCAGCGCCTGATCACCGAGGCGAGCACGGTGCTGCGCGACGACGTCGGCTACATCCCGCTGCACCAGCAGCAGATCGTCTGGGCGGCGCGCAACACCGTGCAGCTCGTGCAGTTGGCCAACAACTACTTCCCGCTGCGCTTCGTGCGCATGGGCGCCAACTGAGCCTGCCGGCCGGGCATGGCGTGACGCTCGGTCACGCCATGCCCAGCCGCGCCACATAACGGCCCGCGGCCTCGGCCAGGGCCGGGGCGTCCAGCCTGTTCGCCCCGAACAGCAGGAAGGGCTGCGACCAGGGCAGGCCGCAGCGATGCGCCGTGGCCTCCAGCGGCCGCAACAGCTCCTCCAGCGAGAACAGGTTCGCGCCCGTGGGCGCATAGGCGGCGGGCGTATTGCCCGCCGTCGCGGCGACCAGCAGCGGCGTGCCTTCGAGCGCCCGGCCCTCCCGCTCATAGGCGATGTAGAACATCCGGGTCAGCACGCTGTCCTGCCACGCCTTCAGCAGCGGCGGCGTCGCATACCACTGCACCGGGAATTGCAGGACGATGCGCCCGGCCGCGAGCAGGCGGGCCACCTCGCGCTCGACGTCGATCTCACCCGTCGGGTAGAGCGCCTGCATATCGACGACCTCCACCCCCGGCAGTTCGGCGGCCGCCGCGGCCAGCGTGGCATTGGCCCGCGAACGGGACGGGTCGGGGTGGAACATCAGGATGGTGGTGGTGGACATCGGGGGCTCTCCTGGGTGGGGTGTGCCCCGACCATCGCCCTCGGCCAAAAATCCTTCCAACAGATAGTTGGTATGATAGATTATCCGTATGGTGAATTTACGCGCGGTCGATCTCAACCTGCTGGTGGTGCTCGACGCGCTGCTGGACGAAGCCCATGTCACCCGCGCCGCCGATCGGCTGGGCCTGTCCCAGCCCGCGACCTCCAGCGCGCTGGACCGCTGCCGCCACCTCTTCGCCGATCCGCTGCTGGAGCGTGGCCGGGGCGTGATGCGGCGCACCGCCAGGGCCGAGGCCTTGCGCGCGCCGCTCAAGACCCTGCTCGGCCAGATGGCGGCGGTGCTGGACCCGCCCGTCCTGGACCTCGCCCAACTGCGCCAGAGCATCCGGATCACCATGGCCGACCACCCCGCCGTGGCGGTGCTGGGGGATCTGCTGCCCCGGCTGGCGGCGACCGCGCCGGGGCTGGACCTGGTCATCCAGCCCTGGCACGGGGCGGCGGCCGCACTGGAGGCGCTGGCCAAGGGGCAGAGCGACCTCGCGCTATCGGTCTTCCCGGCGGTGGAGGCAGCGTTCCGGCGGGAGGAGGTGCTGCGCGAGCACTACCTCGTGGTCATGCGGAAGGACCACCCGGCGGCGGCGTGCTTCGACCTCGACCAATGGCTCGCCTGGCCGCATGTGCTGGTCTCAGGCCGGGGCGAGACCCGGGGGGCGCTGGATGAGGCGCTGTTGCGGCATGGCCGGACCCGCAGGGTGGGGCTGGTGGTGCCTAGCTTCCTGATGGTGCCGCCGCTGCTCGTGGGGTCGGGGCTGATCGCGATGCTGCCGAGCCGCTGCCTGCCGGCGGGGGCGGAGGAGAGCCTGGCCGTCTTCCCCCCGCCGATCGCGGTGGAAGGCTTTCCCTTGCACCTGGCCTGGCATGCCCGCCGCGACGAGGACCGGGCGCTGCGCCATGTCGGCGCCCTGATCCGGCAGATCCTGGCGGGGTGACCCGCGGTCAGGCCGGTTTGCGCCTGGGCAGGCACATCACCGCGGCACCCACCACCGCCGACAGCACCGATCCCGCCAGCACGCCGATCTTCACCTCATCCTGCAACGCCTCGGAGCCCGAGAAGGCGAGCAGCCCGATGAACAGGCTCATGGTGAAGCCGATGCCGCAGAGCAGCGACACGCCATAGAGCTGCATCCACCCCGCCCGCGCGGGCAGGCTGGCCCAGCCCAGCCGCACCGCCGCCCAGACGCAGCCGAACACGCCCACCTGCTTGCCGAGGAACAGGCCGAGCATGATGCCGAGCGGCACCGGCGCCAGCAGCGAGGCGAAGCTCATGCCCGCGAAGGACACGCCGGCATTGGCGAAGCCGAAGATCGGCACCACGCCGAAGGCGACCCATTTGGCCAGCCCGTGTTCCAGGCGGATCAGGGGGGAGTCCTGGGCCTCGGGCGTGCCCGGGGTGCGGCGGATCGGGATGGTCAGCGCCAGCGCGACGCCGGCCAGGGTCGCATGCACCCCGGATTGCAGCACGACATACCAGAGCACCGCCCCCAGCAGCAGATAGGGCCAGAGCCGCTGCACACCCGACAGGTTCAGCGCCACGAGTGCGGCCAGGGTCAGGGCACTCGCCCCCAGCATCGGCACCGAGAGGTCGGCGGTATAGAAGATCGCGATGATGAGCACGGCGCCGAGGTCATCCAGGATCGCCAGCGCGGTCAGGAACACCTTGAGCGAGACCGGCACCCGCGGGCCGAGCAGCGACAGCACACCCAGCGCGAAGGCGATATCCGTGGCCGAGGGGATGGCCCAGCCGCGCAAGGTCCCCGGGCTCGCCAGGTTGAAGCCGGCATAGATCAGCGCCGGCACCACCATGCCGCCGAAGGCCGCGATGCCGGGCAGCACCCGGTCGGACCATTGGCGCAGCTGGCCATCGGTCATCTCGCGTTTGATCTCCAGCCCGACCAGCAGGAAGAACAGCGCCATCAGCGCGTCATTCACCCAATGCTGCACCGAGAGGCCGAGGATGTAGCTCTTGAGCGTGCTGAAATAAGCCGGCGCCAGCGGCGAATTGGCCACCACCAGCGCCAGCACCGCCGTGCCCATCAGGATCAGCCCGCCCGCGGCTTCGGTCCGGAGGAAGTCGCGGAGGGCCGTGGCCAGGCGCTGGGCGGGCTTGGCGATGATCTCAAGCGGTGTCGCCATGCGTCCGGGGTTCCCTCTGGCGGCACGATATCAAACTGGCGGCGCGATATCGAAGGCGCCAATCCTACACGATTTTAATGTTCCTGCCCAGGCTCGCTGCCCAGGCTCGCTGCCCAGGCGCGGCGCCGCAGCGGCCGCACGCTGACGCCGCGCCCGATCCGTGTCAGGCTGCACGCGAACGCCGGACCAAGGGAGAGCCAACATCCCCAGTTCCACGCTGCCCTTCGCGGGCAATCATTTGCAGATGGCGGGGGCCGCGCCCGGATACGCCCCGGCGCCGCCGATGCTGCTGTTGCATGGCGCCGCGGCCGGCGCCTGGGTGTGGGAGCAGGGCTTCTCCGACCGGCTGAACGAGCTGGGCTTCACCACCGCCAGCTTCACCTTCCGCCGCATCGGCCGGGGCGGCGGGCCAGCGGGGCTGGAGGATTTCCTGGCCGAGACCCGCGCCGCCCTCGCCGCCCTGCGCGCAGCCCTGGGGCAACCTGCCCTGCTGGTCGCCCATTCCCTGGGCGGATTGGTCGCGCAACGGCTGCTGGGTGAGCCATCCGTGACCGGGGCGGCGCTGCTGGCGCCGGTCCCGCCCGGGGGGCTCTGGTGGTCCAACATGCGGCTCGCCTTCACCGATCCCTACCTCTGGGGCGATGTGGCGCGGATGTCCGGCCCGATCGGCAAGGCACCGATGGGCGAGCTCGCCGCCGGCCTGTTCGGCGGGCTGACGCCGGAGCAGGCCGCGCCCTTCCTGCTGCATCTGGGCGGAGAATCCCGCACGGCATTGCTGGAGGCACAGGGGCCGCAGCCGGTCTCCCCCCATGTGCTGCACCGCAAGCCGGTGCTGGTGCTGGGCGGGGAGCGCGACCGGCTGATCGCCGCCGATGCCCTGGCCCGCTGCGCCGCCTGGCATGGCACCGTACCGCAATTCATGCCCGGGACCGGCCATCTGATGATGCTGGATGCGAGCTGGCCCGAGGTCGCGGACCGCATCGCCACCTGGGCGCGGGGCCTGCCGGAGCCCGCCCCCTGATCCGGCACACGCCTTGCCTGTCCCGGCGGCCAAGGAGATGCCGATGTCCGACCCAACCGACGCCCTTGCCTATGCCGAGGCAGCCGCGGCCCTGATCGGGCTGCCGCTGGCACCGGCGCATCTGCCCGGTGTCGCGGCCAACCTCGCGGTCGCGGCGCGGATGGCGGCGATCGTCATGGCGGTGCCGCTGACCCCGGCGGATGAGGCAGCGCCCGTCTTCGTGCCGGCGGCGCCACGCGCATGATGACCGCCAGCACGATCGCGGCCGATGTCCGCGCCGGCCGCCGCACCGCCGTCTCCGTCGCCGAGGCGAGCCTGGCCGCCATCGCGGCAGGCGACGCCGCGCTGAACGCCTTCACCCATCTGGACAGCACCCGCGCGCTGCGGACGGCCGCGATGATCGATGCCGTCGTCGCCGCCGGCGGCGATCCGGGCCCGCTCGCGGGCGTGCCCTTCGCGGTGAAGAACCTGTTCGACCTGGACGGGGTCACCACCATCGCCGGCTCGAAGATCGAGGCCGGCCGCCCGCCCGCGACGCGCGATGCCTTCCTGGTGCGGCGGCTGCTGGCGGCCGGGGCGGTGCCGATGGGCGCGCTGAACATGGATGAATACGCCTATGGCTTCACCACCGAGAACGCCCATTACGGCCCCGCCCATAACCCGCATGACCTGAACCGCATGGCCGGGGGCTCGTCCGGCGGCTCCGCCGCGGCGGTGGCGGGCGGGCTGGTGCCGTTGAGCCTGGGCTCGGACACCAATGGTTCGATCCGGGTGCCCTCGGCCATGTGCGGCATCTTCGGGATCAAGCCGACCTACGGGCGGCTGGCGCGGACGGGCTCCTACCTCTTCGCCGCTTCCTTCGACCACCTGGGCCCGTTCGCGCGGAGCCTGGAGGATCTGGCGCTGGCCTATGATGCCTTGCAGGGCCTCGACCCCGAGGACCCGGCGCAGAGCCCAGCACCCGTCACCATGGTCACCGGCCTCACGGGGATCGAGGGGCTGCGCATCGGCGTCGCCGGCGGCCATTTCGCCCGCAACGCCCACCCCGAGGCGCTGGCCGCGGTCGGCATCTTCGCAGCGGCCTTGGGGGCCACCACCACGGTCGATCTGCCCTTGGCGGCGGCCGGGCGGGCGGCCGCCTTCCTCATCACCATGGCCGAGGGCGGCAATCTGCATCTGCCCGACCTGATCTCCCGGGCCGAGGATTTTGACCCCGCCACGCGCGACCGCTTCCTCGCCGGCACGCTGCTGCCGGCGGTCTGGGTGCAGCAGGCCCAGCGCGTGCGCGCCGCCTGGCGCGCCCAGGCGCTGGCCGCCTTCGAGCATGTGGATTGCTTCCTCACCCCCACCCTGCCCTGCGTCGCCCCGCCGATCGGGCAGGCCACGATGGTCGTGGATGGCGAAACGCTGCCGACACGGCCCATGCTCGGCGTCTTCACCCAGCCGATCTCCTGCATCGGGCTGCCGGCCATGGCGGTGCCGCTGGCCCGGCCGGATGGGCTGCCGCTGTCGGTCCAGCTCGTCGCCGCCCCCTGGCGGGAGGACATCCTGTTCCGCGTGGCCGGGGCGCTGGTGGCCGCGGGCGTCGCGGGGGCCCCGGTGGTGCCCGGCCTCGTGGCACCAGGTCCGGTGACGCAATCGTGATGGAGATCGACCGGCCCGAGATTCTCGCCGAAGTGGCGGGGCTGTTTGCAGCCTATGAGACAGCCCTGGTCACAAATGACGTGGCGGTGCTGGATGGGCTGTTCTGGCAGCATGCGAAGGTGGTGCGCTACGGCGCGACCGAAATCCTGCATGGCTATGCCGAAATCGCCGCATTCCGGGCCTCGCGCCCCTCCGCCGGCCTTGCCCGAACCTTGGAGAGGACGGTGATCACCACCTTCGGCCAGGATTTCGCCACCGCCAGCACCACCTTCACCCGCAATGGCCGAACCGGCCGCCAGCAACAAAGCTGGGTGCGGCTGCCCGAGGGGTGGCGCATTGTTGCGGCACATGTCTCGTTTTTAGAACGATTTGGCGCCTAGCAGTAAGATTTACGCTCCGATACCCTCCCGGCATGGCCAGATTTACCCTCACCGAAAACGCCCTGATCACGCCGCAGGTTCCGGGCTTCGCCCGGCTGGACCTGCTGGCCACGATCACCCTGCCGAACGTCTCCGATGCCTATGTCTATGGCGACTTCAGAGCCTCCGGCCAGGCCGCCTATTCGGTGGAGTTCCTCGGCTTCGGCCTGACGGCGGCCAATGGACGGCTCAGCGACGGCACCATCACCGCGCTCAAATATACCTTGAGCGGAATCCAGGTGTTCTACCTGGACCTGTTGCAACTGCCGGTCGCCACGTTCAACGCCTATATCGACAGCCGTGATGAGGCTGGCTTCGCCACCTACCTCTTCTCCGGCAATGACGAGCTGTACGGGACCTCGCGCGCCGATCTGCTGACCGGCTATGGCGGCGACGACGTCATCGGTGGCAAGGACGGCAACGACACTTTGGCCGGCGGCGAGGGCAACGACACGCTGTATGGCGAGGCCGACAACGACGTCCTCTACGGCGCCGGTGGCGCGGATGAGGTGCATGGCGGGACGGGCAACGACTTCATCTACCTTGGTGAAGGCGCCGACAACGGCTTCGGCGAGGCCGGCAACGACACCATCTTCGGCGAGGGCGGCAACGACATCATCGCCGGTGGCGTCGAGAACGACTACATCGACGGCGGCAACGGCGACGACAATCTGCAGGGCGAGGCCGGGAACGACACGCTCCGCGGCGGCGCCGGCAATGATTCGATCTCCGGCGGGGTCGAGGAAGACCTCGTCTATGGCGATGCCGGCAACGACAGCATCTATCTGGATTCCGGGCAGGACACCGCCTATGGCGGCACCGGCGACGATACGATCTTCGGCGATACCGGCGATGATGTGCTGGTCGGCGAGGACGGCGACGACCAGCTGTTCGGCGGCAATGGCAATGACACGATCCTGGGCGGCGCCGGCGCCGACCAGCTGTTCGGCGGCGAGAACCTCGACCTGCTCTATGGCGATATCGGCAACGACACGCTCTATGGCGAAGGCTCCTTCGACACTGCCGGCGTCTCGACCCTGTGGCGCCAGAACACCCTGACCGGCACGGTCGGCAATTTCACCCTCACGGGGCCCGAGGGCGTGGACACGCTCTACTCGATCGAATCGATCCGCAGCCTGGACGGCTGGCTGGAACTGGATGGCGGCGGGCCGGTCTCCCAGGTGGCGCGGCTGTATCTGGCGACCCTGGGGCGCGCATCGGATGCGACGGGGCTTGGCTACTACGTCGCGGCGATCGAGGCCGGCACCCAGACGTTGAACGACATCTCGGCGGGGCTCGTGGCCTCCGCCGAATTCGGCGCCCGCTACGGCAATCCCGGCAACAGCGATTTCGTAACGCTGCTCTACGCCAATGTCCTCAACCGGGCGCCCGATTCCGGGGGCCTCGCCTATTACGTGGCGCGGCTGGACGCGGGCGAGCAGCGCTCCACCATCGTGCTCGATTTCTCCGAAAGCGACGAGTTCATCTACCGCGCCGGCTATCCCGGCGAGGGCGGGATCTTCGCGCCCGATCCGGTGGCGGTGGATGTGGTCCGCTATTACGAGACGGTGCTGGACCGGCTGCCCGATGCCGGCGGCGCCGCCTATTGGATCCAGCTGCGCCATGGCGGCCTCAGCCTGGCCAATATGGGGGCTGCCTTCACCGGCTCGGCCGAGTTCGAGTCGCGCTATGGCGCGCTCTCCAACTCCGGCTTCGTCGAGCAGCTCTACCTGAACGCGCTGGATCGCGCCGGGGACAGCGGCGGCATCGCCTATTGGACCGCGGAGCTGGACCATGGCGCCCTGTCGCGCGCCGGGGTGGCGGACAGCTTCGCCTTCTCCGCCGAGATGACCGCCAAGGTCGAACCCCTGGTGGATGGCGGCATCACCTTCGCCTGATCACCCGCCCCTGAAACGCGAAAAACCCCGGGCGGTCCAGCGGACCACCCGGGGTTTTTCATAGGCGCGCCGGTTCGGCGGATCAGGCGGCGCGCAGCGCCCGCGGCAGGTCGGCGATCGCCGAATCGATCATGGCGGCGGCGGCATCGGCGGTCAGGGACTGGGCCACGACCTCACGGGCGGCAGCGGTCGCAACCTCGGCCGCGGCGGCCCGCACGGCGGCGATGGCGCTGGCCTCGGCGGCGGCGATGCGGTCCATCGCCATGCGTTCACGGCGGGTGGCGGCGGCCTCGGCCTCGGCGGCGGTCGCGGCGGCGCCACGCTCGGCGTCGATCCTGGCCCGGGCCAGCAAGGCGGTGGCTTCCTCGGCGGCGGCCTTCCGGTCGGTCTCGGCCTGGACGAGCATCGCCTCGGCTTCGCTACGCAGGCGGGAGGCCTCGGCCAGGTCGGTGCGGACCTTGGCGGCGCGGGCGTCGAGCGCCCCGGTCGTGATCGCCCAAAGCTTCTTGCCCAGCAGCAGGAAGAAGATGACGAAGGCGACGCCGACCCAGAACTTGGGATCGAGCCAGAAATGTTCGTAGTGATGCATGGCGGGCTCCGATCCGGTCAGGCGGCGCGCTGGGCGAGCGCGTGATCGACGGCGGTGCCGATGGTGCCGGCATCGGCCTGCACCCCGATCCGCGCGACGAGCGCCACGGCGGTTTCGGTCGCAACGTCGCGCAGCGCCGCCATGGCGGCGGTCTGCGAGGCGGTGATGCCGGCCTCGGCGGCGGCGATCCGCTCGGCGAGGCGGGCGGAGGCAGCCTCGGCGCGGGCCTGCGCCTCGGCATTGGCGGCGGCGAGGCTTGCCGCGACCTCGGCCTGGGCGGCGGCGCGGGCCTCGGCGGTCGCCGTGCGGGTCTCGCGGATGGCGGCGTCGGCCTCGGATTTGGTGTCGCGGGCCAGGGTCAGGTCGGCACCGATACGCGCGGCGCGATCGGCCAGAACCTCACCCACCGGCGGCAGGAGATAGCTGGAGACGATATAGTAAAGCGCCCCGAACATCACCACGAGCCAGACGGTCGTGCCGATGAGGCGTTGGTCGCCGAAGCGCAGCTGCGGCATCCCGCCCTCCGCCTCGGCCGCCATCGCGACCAGGGGGAAGAGCAGCATCGCGGCTGCGACCCCGCATGAGGCGAGCTTGCCCGTGATGCGCTTCATCCTCGTCTCCAGAATCTGTTGAGCCAGGGGTAGGCCGGGCGAACCCGGCCCCTCCGGATCAGGCGAACAGGATGAGGAACGCGATCAGCAGCGCGAACAGCGCCACGGCTTCCGTCAGGGCGAAGCCCAGGATGCCGATCGGGAAGACCACGTCGCGGGCGGCGGGATTGCGCGCCACGCTGGTGATCAGCGAGGAGAAGATGTTGCCGATCCCGAGACCGACGCCGAACAGCGCGATGACGGCGATACCGGCCCCGAGGGCCTTGGCGGCGGCGACTTCCATGTGAGTGTCCCTTCAGGGGTGGTGTGGTTGAGACGTAGTCTGTTCGACGAAAAAGATCAGTGCAGGTGCACTGCGTCGTGCAGGTAGATGCAGGTCAGGATCGCGAAGACATAGGCCTGCAGGAAAGCCACGAGGAACTCGAAACCGACGAGCGCCACGTTGATGGACAGCGGCAGCAGTGCCAGCGGCACGCCGACCACGCCGAGCGAGCCGAGCAGCACCACGAAGGTCGCGAAGACCTTCAGCATCACATGCCCCGCGACCATGTTCGCGAAGAGACGGATGGACAGGCTGATCGGGCGCGAAAGGTAGGAGACGACTTCGACCGGGATGATGATGGGCGCCAGCCAGAGCGGCGCCCCTTCCGGGAAGAAATAGCCGAAGAAGTGGCGGCCGTGGATCGAGATGGCCACGATCGTCGTCACCAGGAACACCATGATCGCGAGGGTCAGCGTCGTCGCGATGTGGCTGGTGTAGGTGAAGGCATAGGGCAGCATGCCGAGCATGTTGCCGAAGAGGATGAACATGAACAGCGTGAAGACGAAGGGGAAGTAACGCCGGCCTTCCTCGCCGACCTGGCTCGTCACCAGGCCGAGGACGAATTCATACAGCGTCTCGGCCAGCGCCTGCAGGCGGCCGGGCACCACCGCGCGCGGCTTCATCCCGATCACGAACAACGCCGAGATCAGTCCGATCGCCAGCAGCATGAAGCCGTTGGACTGGGTGAAATTCACGGAACCGCCGATCGGCCCCAGCAGCGGGACCAGCTCGAACTGGCTCAGCGCGTCTATGGTCTTTTCCTCGACGGCCACAGGCGGTCCCCTCAATCCCACTCAACCCAAATCTGGGCGATCACCTGCCGGAGGCTGTTTGGCTGGCATCACCAACCGGTAGATGTTCATCACACCCGCAGCCCCGCCCACCAGGAAGAAGACCAGGAAAAGCCAGGGCGTGGTTCCGAGCCAGCGGTCGAGCACGAAGCCCAACCCGGCACCCACGATCAGCGACGAGACAAGCTCGACGCCTGCGCGCAGGCCAAACCCCCATGATGATTGCGGCAGCCCTCCACCCTGTCCCGGGATGGGGTCAAGACCCTGTCGGGTCCTTGCTTTTCGCAAGCGATCGTCGAAGTCGTCCGGCACGCGTCACCTAGCCTCCTCGGAAACCCTTGGTAGGCGAGGCGGCGGATAGGGGGGCGGTGCCATCGTGTCAACCGCCGAAGGGCATCTTGCGCGTTCCGCGACATCGCTCAAGGCTGCCACCTGGAATGAATGACGCCATATCTCCAGGGATCGATACCCTGGGACCCCCGCCCGGCCCCTGGGGCCTGTTCACCGCCTATGCCAAGGCCGCCTCGCTCGGCTTCGGCGGCGCCAATGCCTGGTGCCGCCGCGTGATCGTCGAGGAACGCCGCTGGATGACCGAGCGCGAATACGCCGAGGTCATGGGCATCGGCCAGGTGCTGCCGGGCCCCAATGTCGGCAATGCGGCGGTGATGATCGGGCGGCGTTTTGCCGGGCTGCCGGGGTCTGTGGCGGCCTGCCTCGGCCTCTACGGCCCGCCGCTGGTCATGCTGATGGGATTCGCACTGGCCTGGGACCAGTTGGGCTCGATCCCGACCGTCGCGGGCTTCATGCATGGCGTGGCGGCGGCGGCGGCGGGCATGGTGATCGGCAATGCCGCGCGGCAGGCGACGCGGCTGCGGCTGCCCTGGGATCTGATCGGGATCGGGCTCTGCGCCGCCGCGGCCGCGGCCTGGTTCCAGATGCCGCTGCTGCTGATCGTCGCGGTGCTGGGGCCGGCCGGCATCGCCGCCGTCGTGGTCCGGGGCCGCCGGGCATGACCGGCGCAGGCTTGACCGGCCAGGGCCCCGACGCCCTCGGCCTGTTCATTTTTTTCGCGCGGCTGTCGCTGTTGGCGGTGGGCGGCGCCAATGCGGCGGTGCCGGAGATGCACCGGCGCATGGTCGATGGCTTCGGCTGGATGACCGATGCGGATTTCGCCAATGCCTATGCGCTGGCCAATGCGGCGCCGGGGCCGAATGTGCTGGTGGTGGCCCTGCTCGGCTGGCGGCTCTACGGCGGGCCCGGGCTGGTTTCGGCGACGCTCGGGATGCTGGGCCCGGCCTGGATCGTCGCCTGGATCGCGGGCGGCTGGACGCAGCGCCTGGCCGGGCGCGCCTGGCTGAAGGCGGCGCGCGCCGGGCTGGTGCCGGTGGCGATCGGGCTGACGCTCGCGACCGGGCTGATCATGAGCGGGGCGGCGGCGATCGGCTGGACCTCCTATGCCGTCACCATCGGCGCGGCCCTGTTCGTGTGGCTGTCGCGCTTCAGCCCCGGCTGGGCGCTGCTGGGCGGCGGGCTGGTCGGAATCCTGTTGCTGTGACACCCGCGGGGCGGGCCCCTGCCCCTCTGCGGTTGCCCTCCGTGGTTGCCCTGGCGGTTGGCGGCGACTAAACCCGCCGCCGATCCCGCGCGTCAGATGCGCGCCCGCTTTTTCACATAACGAACGTCAGGTCCCACCAATGGCAAAGATGCAAGCCAATCAGATGCGCGCCGGCATGGTCATCGAGTTCGAAGGCGCCCGCTACACCATCCTGCGGCAGAACATCATGATCCCGGGCAAGGGCAATGCCATCATCCAGGTGGACATGCGCAACATCAAGACGGGGTCCAAGAAGGACCAGCGCTGGCGCACCGCCGATGTCGTCGAGCGCCTGACGACCGAAGACAAGGAATTCGTCTTCTCCTACCCCGAGGGCGACACGCTGGTCCTGATGGACCCGGAGACCTTCGAGCAGACGGTGGTGCCCAAGGACATCCTGGGCGAGCGCCTGCCGTATCTGCAGGAGAACATGAAGGTCCAGGTCCGGCTGATCGAAGGCGACCCGGTCGCCATGGAACTGCCGGAACTGGTCACCTGCGAAATCGCCGAGGCCGATCCGGTGGTGAAGGGGCAGACCGCCTCCTCCTCCTACAAGCCCGCGCTGCTGGTGAACGGCATCAAGGTGATGGTCCCCCCCTTCGTCACCGCGGGTGAGAAAATCGTCGTCCGCACCGAGGACAGCACCTACATGGAACGGGCGAAGAACTGACCATGGCCGAGGACGAGGCCCCCAAGCCGGAGGCACCAGCCCCCGCCGGCACGCTCCGCGCCCGCCCGGGCACGGTGCGCCCGCCGATGCCCGCGGGCCCCGTCCGTCCCGACGCGCCGCCGCCGACCCGCCCCCGCCGCCCGCGGCTGGAGCGGGGCGAAGGTGCGCCCGCGCCCGAGCCGCTGCACCGCACGACCGCCGTCGGCGGCGGCTCCTCCCGCCTCTCGCCGGCGCTGACCGTGGTGGTCGCGGCCGTGCGCAAGGCCGGCAAGGCCTTGCTGAAGGATTTCGGCGAGGTCGAGAATCTCCAGGTCTCGATGAAGGGCCCCGGCGATTTCGTCAGCCAGGCCGATCTCAAGGCCGAGAAGACCCTGCGCGCCGAACTCGCCCGCGCCCGGCCGAATTTCGGCTTCCTGATGGAAGAGAGCGGGCTCTCGGGCAACGAGGACTGGGAATACCGCTGGGTGGTCGATCCGCTCGACGGCACCACCAACTTCCTGCACGGCATTCCGCATTGGGCGATCTCGGTCGCGGTGGAAAAGCGCGGCAACGACCGCACGCCGGATGAGGTCGTGGCCGGGGTCATCTACAACCCCGCCGCCGATGAGCTGTTCTGGGCCGAGAAGGGCGGTGGCGCCTTCCTCAACGACCGCCGCCTGCGCGTCTCCGGCCGCCGGCAGATGATCGATGCGCTGTTCGCGACGGGGATCCCCTTCGCCTCGGTGCCGCGCAAGGCGGAGTTCTCCTCGATCCTGGCGCGGCTGATGCCGCAGGTTTCCGGCGTGCGGCGCTTCGGTGCCGCGGCGCTCGACCTCGCCTGGGTCGCGGCCGGTCGCTACGACGGCTTCTGGGAACTCGGGCTGAACAAGTGGGACATCGGCGCCGGGCTGCTGATGGTGAAGGAGGCCGGTGGCTTCGTCTCCGACCCCGAGGGCGGCGATGCCTGGACCGATGGCCATGTCGTCGCCGGCAACCCGATCCTGCAGCCGCAGCTGCGCGCCGTGGTGTCGGAGGGCATTGCCGCCGTCGCCGCCGCCCGAGGACGCACCGGCGCCTGACGCTACGCTAAGGGGGCCTGACGCTTCATCCGGGCGCGGCGGCGTGGACGCTCGCCGCCCCGGCGGTTAGGCTGCGCCGCAATATGCGCGCTCCCCTCATCCTGCTCTCCCTGATGCTGGCCGCCGGCCCCGCTTTGGCGGGGGGCGATGCCGCGCGCCCGATCCCGACCGACCCCGCCGCGGCGGCGCCCTCCCCGCCCAACCTCTCGGCGCTGCCCGCCCCCTCCACCACCCCGCCCCCACGCGCCCTGCCCGCCGTGGTGCTGGCGACGGATATGGAGGCGCTGGCGGGCGGCGGCTGGCGCCTGCTCGGCACCCAGGCGGCGCGCGACCAGCTTTCCCCCGCGCAGCGCGCCGCGCTGACCGAAATCGCGGGCCACCTCACCGCCCAGACCCGGGGCCGCGTCACCGTGCTGGCCGAGGTGTCGAGCCCCTCGGATGATGAGTCGATGGCCCGCCGCGCCTCGCTGGCCGCGGCGCTCAGCGTGAAGCGGGCACTGGAAACCGGCGGGCTGGATGGCACGCGAATCGACCTGCGGCCGCTCGGCCGCACGCCCGCCGCCCGCGACGCGGTCGATGTGCTGCCACCGGGCGTGCAGCGCGACGCCACGCCGAGGGCCACCCGATGACCCGCCCGACCACCTTCCTGTGGCGGATGCTGGCCTTCCTGGGGGCGGTCGCGGCCCTGTGCGGCGTGCTGGCGACCGAGCTTCTGGGCGCCTACAGCGCCAATCCGGTGCTGAATTCGGTGATCCTCGGCGTGCTGCTGCTCGGGATCGGCTGGAACATCCGCCAAGTGGTCTCGCTGGAGCGCGAGGTGTCGTGGCTGGAGGGGTTCCGCGCCCCCCGTCCCGGCCAGCCGCCGCGCCCGGCGCCACGGCTGCTGGGGCCGATGGCCTCCATGCTCGCCTCCCGCCGCAGCGAGCGGCTGTCGCTCTCGGCACCCGCCATGCGCTCGGTGCTGGATGGCATCGGCTCGCGGCTGGATGAGAGCCGGGAGCTGTCGCGCTACGTCACCGGGCTCTGCATCTTCCTCGGCCTGCTCGGCACCTTCTGGGGGCTGATCCTGACGATCGGCTCGGTCGCCAATGTCATCAACGACATGTCCGTGGGTTCGGGCGACCTGAACGCGCTGTTCAACCAGCTCAAATCCGGCCTCGCGCGGCCGCTGGCGGGGATGGGGGTGGCGTTTTCCTCCTCCATGCTCGGGCTGGCGGGGGCGCTGGTGCTGGGCTTCCTCGATCTGACCGCGGGGCAGGCGCAGAACCGCTTCTACAACGAGCTTGAGGAATGGCTCGCGGGCCTCACCCGGCTCTCCTCCGGCGCGATGGATGGCGGCATGGGCGGCGAAGGCGGCTCGATCCCCGCCTATGTCCAGGCGCTGCTGGAACAGACCGCCGAGAATATGGAGGGGCTGCAATCCGTCCTGGCGCGGGGCGAGGAATCCCGGATGCAGGGCAACAATGCCCTGCTGACCCTGACCGAACGCCTGACCGTGCTGACCGAGCAGATGCGCGCCAGCCAGGCGCTGATGCAGCGCGTCGCCGAAAGTCAGGCGGGGCTGACCCAGACCCTGGCGCCAGCGCTGAACAAGCTGGCCGCGACCTCCGGCACCGTGACCCTGGATGACGCGAGCCGCGGGCATCTGCGGAACCTGGAGCTGTATCTGGCCCGGCAGCTTGAGGAATCCGCCGCCGGCCGCACCCAGTCCACCAGCGAGATCCGCAACGAGATCAAGATCCTGGCCCGCACCATCGCCGCCTTGGCCGAAGAGCCCCCGCGTTGATGGGGCGGGGCTGACCCATGGCCCGCCGGAGGGAACGGGAGGTCCTGAACCCCTGGCCCGGCTATGTGGACGCGCTGTCCACGCTGCTGATGGTCATCATCTTCGTGCTGCTGGTTTTCGTGCTGGCGCAGGGGTTCCTGTCCGTCACCCTCTCCACCCGCGACCGGGCGCTCGACCGGCTGAACCGGCAGGTCGCCGAACTGGCCGAGTTGCTGTCGCTGGAACGCGGGCAGGTCGGCGAATTGCGCGCCAGCCTCGGCCGCACCCAGGATGAGCTGCGCGCCGCCACCGCCGCGCGGGACCAGGCCCTGGGCCAGATCGCCGCCCTGCGCGATGCGACGGACCGGGCCAGCAACGACCGCGACGCGGCCCGGACCGAGGCGCAGCGCCTCGCCTCCCGCCTCACCGACCTGGAGCTTTCGGCGCGTGGCGGGTCGGACCGCATCGCCTCGCTGGAACAGCGGCTGGCCGAGGCGCTGAGCCGCGCCGAGGCCTCCGGCACCGATGCGACCCAGGTCGCGCGGTCCCTGTCCGAGGCGCGGCGGGCGCTGGCCACCGAACGCAGCGCGCTGGAGCAGGCCCGGCGCGACATCGAGGGCGAGCAGACCGGCCGCACCGCCGCCGAGAACGCCCTGACCACCGAACGCACCAACCGCGCGCGGCTGGAGACGGATCTGACCGGCGCGACCCGCGACCTTGCCGCCGCCCGCCGCGAGATGACCGAGGCCCAGACGCTGATCGCGCGACTGCAGGAGGAAGCCGAAAAGCTGAACCAGCAGGTTTCGGTGGACCGCGAGACGATCGAGGCGCGGCTGGCCGACCTCGCCCGGCTGACCCAGCAGACCCGCGCGCTGACCGCGCTGCGCGACCAGCTCGAAGCCCAGGCCCAGGCGGCCCTGGCCCGCGCCGGCGAGGAGGAGCGCCGCCGCGCCGCCGCCGAGACCGCCGCGACCGAGGCCAACCGCGCCCGTGCGGCCGCCGAGGGGATCTCGGCCGAGGCGGCGCGCGCCCGCACCGCCGCCGAGGCGGTGGCCGCCACCGCCGGCGCCGCCGCGCGCGACGCCGGCGCGGCCCGGGCCGCGGCCGAGGCCAGCACGGCCGAACAGACCCGCCTGGCCGATTCGGCCCGCGCCCAGGTGGCGCTGCTGACCCAGCAGACCGAGGCGCTGCGCCGCGAACTGGCCCGCATCGCCGCCCTGCTGGATGCCGAGGAGGCGACCGGGCGCGACCGCGACGCGCAGATCGCCTTGCTCGGGCAGCGGCTGAATGCGGCGCTGGCCTCCCGCGTCGAGGAATTGCAGCGCTACCGCAGCGATTTCTTCGGCCGGCTGCGGCAGGTGCTCGGCGAACGCTCCGATGTCCGCATCGTCGGCGACCGCTTCGTGTTCCAGTCCGAAGTGCTGTTCCCGGTCGGCTCGGCCGAGATTTCGCCGACCGGCGAACAGCAGATGCGCGACCTCGCCAAGGTACTGCTGGACATCTCCCAGCGCATCCCGCCCGAGCTGCATTGGATGCTGCGGGTCGATGGCCATGCCGACCGCTCGCCCATCCGTGGCGGCGGGCGCTTCGCGACCAATTGGGAGCTGTCCTCGGCGCGGGCCATCGCGGTCGCCAATGTGCTGATGAGCGAGGGGCTGCCGCCCGAGCATGTCGCCGCCACCGCCTTCGCCGAGTTCCAGCCGCTCGATGCCGCCGATACCCCCGAGGCCCGCGCGCGGAACCGGCGCATCGAACTGAGGCTGACCGACCGATGAGATACCGTCACGCTGAGCAAGCGCTTTTTGTGTGGTCCGCAGGCGCGGTCGGCTGCGTTGTGTTGGGACTACGCCGCCCGCGCCTGCTCTG
>NZ_QKYU01000001.1 GCF_003253705.1 Humitalea rosea | reverse complement strand
TCGGGCAGCCACGCCTTGAGGTCCGGAGGCAACAGGAATGCCTGGTCGCGATTGTAGGATACGAAGGTCGCCATAACCGCAGTTTGACAAATCAGGAAGGCAAAGTGAATCCGACAGACTGCTAGCCCGGCAGGGCTTGGGCATCGCGCAGCACCGCCTCGGCCGCGGCCGACCATCCCGCGCCATCATGCAGAATGAGGCCGGAGGTGACCCGGTCCGGCCCCCGCCCGCCGCGCCGCGCGGTCAGCAGCACACGCCGCGCGGCGACGCCGGCGCGCGGCCAGAGCGGATAGAGCCCGACATCGCCGAAGCCGGTCAGCCGCAAGGCGGATGCGGCCTCGGAGAAACGGGTCGCCGGCAGCACCAGCGTCGCACTTCCCCCGGCGCGCAACGGATTGGCCAGCGCCCGCACCCAGACCAGCAGCCCGGTCGCCCCCGCATGGGTCGCCCCCGCGCGCAGCACCGCCGGCGGCGCCGTGCCATCGGGCCAGAAGGGCGGGTTGGCGCAGCTATGCTGCACCGGCGGCAGGGTGGCGTCGGCGACATCGCCCTCGATCACCTGCACCTGGTCGGCGAAGCCGTTCAGCGCCGCATTCTCCCGCGCCAGCGCCGCCAGCTCCGGGTCGCGCTCCAGCGCGATCACCCGCAGCCCGGGCACGCGCGCCATCAGGCAGAGGAACACCGCCCCCGCGCCGCAGCCCGCATCCAGCACGGTCTCGCCGGGCTTGGCCGGGATGGCCGCCGCCAGCATCACCGCATCCAGCCCGGCCTTGAGCCCGGATTGCGGCTGGACCAGACGGATGCGGCCGCCGAGCAGGCGGTCCTCGGTCACAGCGCCTCGCCGGCCTCCCGCAACACCCGCAGCGCCGCCTCGTACTCATCGTCGATCACGGCCAGCCGGCGCGGAAAGGCGCCGATGCCGCCCTCCACCGCGGCGATGTGCTGGTCCAGCACGATCGCCTCAATGCCCGCATCGCGCAGCAGCGCGGTGAGAAAAGAAAGCCGCACGATATCGGTCATGGCCGCCAGAATACGCATCGTTGAGAGCTTCCTGCATGCAAGCCATTGATCCGCTTGGCCTTGCTGGCCTGCCGGGGCGGCCCTATGTTGGCGTGTCAGCACTCGGGGCTCAACTGTCTTTGGATACAATTCCGCACGCCGCGTCCAGACCGGCCGCGCCCGCCGGCGCGCAGGATGCGCTTGCGCGTCTTACCGCCCTCGTCGCCGAGGATATGGCCGCGACCAACCACCTCATCGTCGCGCGCATGGACAGCCCGGTCGCGCTGATCCCGCAGCTTGCCGCCCATCTGGTGGCGGCGGGCGGCAAGCGGCTGCGGCCGTTGCTGACCCTGGCCGCGGCCCGGCTCTGCGGGCATGAGGGGGTGCGCCACGTGGCGCTCGCCGCCTGCGTCGAGTTCATCCACACCGCGACCTTGCTGCATGATGATGTGGTGGATGAGAGCGCGCTGCGCCGCGGCCGCCCCTCGGCCAATGCCATGTTCGGCAACCAGCCCTCGGTGCTGGTCGGCGATTTCCTCTTCGCCCGCGCCTTCCAGCTGATGGTCGAGGACGGCAACCTCGATGTGCTGCGCATCCTCTCCGGTGCCGCCGCCACCATCGCCGAGGGCGAGGTGCTGCAACTCGTCACCCAGAATGACCTCGGCACCACCGAGGCGCAGTATCTGCAAGTGGTCGAGGGCAAGACCGCCGCCCTCTTCGCCGCGGCGGCCGAGGTCGGCGCCGTCGTCGCCGCCCGCCCCGCCGAGGATCAGGCCGCCTTGCGCGAATACGGCCGCTCGCTGGGCGTCGCCTTCCAGCTTGTGGATGACGCGCTGGATTACTCCGCCGAGCAGGCGGTGCTGGGCAAGACCGTCGGCGATGACTTCCGGGAGGGCAAGATCACCTTGCCGGTGCTGCTGGCCCTGGCCGATGCCAATGGCCCGGAGCGCGCCTTCTGGGCCCGCACCCTGGAACGCCGCGAACAGACCGACGGCGACATGGCCGAGGCGCAGCATCTGCTGGCACGGCATGATGCGGTGGGCCGCACCATCGCCCGCGCCCGCGACTATGGCGCGGTCGCGGTCGCGACGCTCGACCGCTTCCCGGATGGGGAGCTGCGGCGGGCGCTGGCCGATACCGTCACCTTCGCGGTCGAACGCGCCCACTGACATCCCGGCGCAACCGAGGATATTTGCCGATATGATCCCGCGCCGCCCGCTTCTGCTCGCCGCCCTCCTGGCCCCCGCCGCCGCCCGGGCGGCGGCGGCCTCCGCGGAGGACAGCCCCGCCCCGGGGCTCACGCGGGAGGTGCTGATCCGCTGGGGCGACCGCGTCGCCTATGACGCGCCCCCCTTCGACCCCGCCCATCCGGCCCCCGAGGCCGCGGCCGCCCAATTCGGCTGGGACGGGCGGATCTGCGCGCTGGTGACGCCGCCGCTCGCGGCCGATGGGGTGCCGCGCGCGGTGCTGGCCGTGGCGCATCCGACCGTCGATCCGGCGATGGCCTGGCCCGGCCCGCAGGACCGCCCGGCGGTCGCCGCGGCGATGCAGGGGGCGAGCCTGCTGAACCTGGAACGCCAGGGCACGCGCTGGGTGGTGGTCGATGGCGGCTACCAGTCGCGCCGGCTGGACGCGGGCAGCCTGTGCCGGATCTCGGGGCCGGTCACGGGGCCGGTCACGGGGCTGGGCGAGGCGGTGCAGGGCGTGCTCGGCGTGTCCGGCGGCTGCGCCACCCCCTGGGGCAGCCTGTTGCTGACCGAGGACGACCCCGCCGATTGGATGCTCCGCCTGCGCGACCTCGGCCCCCGCTTCGCCGAACCGCGGCGCTTCGGCTGGGTGGTAGAGCTGGACCCGCAGGACCCCGCCTCGCTGCCGGTCAAGCGCACCGCCCTCGCGCGTTTCGCCCATGGCGATGCGGCGGCGGCCCTGTCCGCCGATGGGCGGGCCGTGGTGTTCCTGACCGACCGGCGGCCGGGCGGGTCGCTCTACCGCTTCGTCTCCTCCGGCCCCGCCACGGCGGCGGATGCGCTGGATGCGGGCACGCTCGCGGTCGCGACCCGATCCGAGACCGGCATCCGCTGGGTGCCGCTGCCCGGTGGCCCCGAGGCGCTGTTGCAGCCCCAGGCGGCGGCCAGCGCCGCGGCGGCGATCGGCTTCGACACGCCCTCCGGCTTGGCGCTCGCGGGCGCGCGGCTGGTGCTGGCCTGCCGGGGCGGCACCGGGACGCCGGATGCGCTGAACCCCCGGACCGGCGATGGCCATCTGGTCGAGATCGCCTCCGGTGGCGACTGGGCCAGCGAGGGCATGCCGGCGCGGGTGCTGCTGGCCGGGCAGGGCGCGCTGGTCACGCCGGATACCGTCACCGCCGGCCCCGACGGCGGGCTCTGGGTCGGCACGGATCGGCAGGGGCGGGGCGGGCAGGCGGATGCGCTCTTCGCCGTCTCGGCCGAGGGCGCGGCGCGGCCGGTCTATACGGTGCCGCGTGGCGGCTCGGCCGGGGGGGCCGCGGTCACCGCGGATCGCGGCGCGCTGCTGACCATCGCGCGCACGCCGGGGGCCGGGCCGGGCGCCACCTGGGCGCATCCGGGCACGCGCTGGCCGCAGTTCGACCCGGCGCTGCCGCCGCGCACGACGCTGGTGTCGCTGACGGGGCCCCGCCCCTGGTGATCCGGCCTTGGTGATCCGGCCCTGGTAGTTAGCCGCGCGTGGCCGAAAAGGCGTTGAAGGTCTGGATGGTGTAGGTGTCCTTCACGCCAGCCACGGTCTGCAGCTTCTCGACCACGAACAGGCCGATATCGGCCTCCGGCTCCAGGTAGAACTTCCCCATCAGGTCGTATTGGCCGGAGGTGGAGTGCATCTCGCTCAACTCCTCCACCGCATCGGCCATCTCGCGCGCGACGCGGTAAGCCTGGCCCATCTCGCATTTGATCATCACAAAAATCGCGCGCATCGCCGTCATCCCAAAAGCCGCCGCACCATGCCGCCGGCGGGAACGCCGGGGAAGGGGCCGTGGCGCGGCGCATGAAATCATGGTAATGAATAGAGGGAAACCTCTTCTCCATGCGGACAGATCATGGAGCTTGGCCTCAATCTATACGTCGCAAGTTGCGATTTTGGGACACATGGATGCGTAGCAGTCTCCAACTGGCGATCATCGCCATGCTGGCCGGGGCAGGGGTGGCCTGGCATCTGTATGGCGAGTCCTATGGCTTGCCGCGTCCGCTTGCCTTGCTCGGGCTCGAAGCCCCGGCCCCCGCCCAGGCCACGCGCGGTGGCGGCGGCGCGGTGGGGGTGGTGGTGCAGCCGGCCCGCATCGGCCTCGTCGTGGAGCGCGCCGAGAGCGTCGGCACCGTCCGCGCCCGCGAGGCGGTGACCATCAGCACCAAGGTCTCCGGCATCGTCACCACCATCGGCTTCCAGGAAGGCCAGATGGTCAAGCAGGGCGACGAGCTGGTGAACCTCGATGCCGCCGCGCTGCGGGCGGAGATGGACCAGGCCCGCGCGCTGATGGATGACGCGCGGATGCAGCTCCGCCGGGCGCAGCAGCTCCAGCCCGGCCAGACCATCGCGGCAAGCCGGCTCGACACGCTGGAATCCCTCTCCCGCCAGGCCGAGGGCCGGATGCGCCAGGCCCAGGCAAAGCTGGAGGAGATGCGGATCACCGCCCCCTTCTCCGGCCGGGTGGGCTTGCGCCAGGTTTCCCTCGGCGCGCTGATCCAGCCGGGGACGGCGATCACCACGCTGGATGACATCACCACCGTCCGGGTCGAGTTCTCGATGCCCGAGGTCTTCCTCGCCTCCGCGCGCATCGGCGCCACCGTCACCGCGCGCACCGCGGCCTATGGCGACCGGCGCTTCGTCGGCCGGGTGCTGGTGGTCGATACCCGCATCGATCCCGCGACCCGCTCGATCCGGCTGATCAGCGAATTCGACAATCCGGATGAGGCGCTGAAGCCCGGCCTGTTCCTCTCGGTCGAGCTGGAACTGCACCGGCGGGCGGATGCGGTGCTGGTGGCCGAGGAAGCGATCGACCCGGTCGGGGACCGCGCCTACCTCTATGTCGTGCGCGACGGGCGGGCGAAGCGTGTCGAGGTCGCCCTCGGCGCCCGGCTGCCGGGGGAGGTCGAGGTGACGCGCGGCGTCACCGCCGGGGAGCAGATCGTGGTGCGCGGCATCCAGCGCCTCCGCCACGACGCCCCCGTGCGCATCACCGAGACGCTCGCCCCCCCGGTCTCCTGAGGCCCCGCCGATGATCCTCTCCGACATCTCGATCAAGCGGCCGGTCTTCGCGATGGTCGTGTCGCTGCTGCTGATCACGCTGGGCATCGCCAGCCTGCTGCGGCTGCCGATCCGCGAATACCCCGCGATCGATCCGCCGGTCGTCTCCATCACCACGACCTATCCGGGCGCCTCGGCCGCGGTGGTGGACACCCAGATCACCGAGATCATCGAGGCCGCGGCGGCGGGGATCGAGGGGGTGAAGACCATCACCTCCACCTCGCGCGACGAGCGCAGCAACGTCACCATCGAATTCCGCCTGACCCGCAACGTCGATGCCGCCGCCAATGACGTGCGCGACCGGGTGGCGCGCGCGCTCGCCCGGCTGCCGACCCAGGCCGATACGCCGGTGGTGGCCAAGGTCGATGGCGACAGCCGCCCGATCCTCTGGATCGCGCTGACCTCCGACCGGCTGACCGGGCTCGAACTCACCGACATCGCCAAGCGCCGCTTCGCCGACAACCTCGCCATCGTCGAGGGCGTGGCCCAGGTCATCATCTCGGGCGAGCGGCGCTATTCCATGCGGATCTGGCTGGATCGCCAGGCGCTGGCCGCGCGGGGTCTGACGGTGCAGGACGTCGAGGACGCGATCCGGCGCGAGAATGTCGAACTCCCCGGCGGCCGCATCGAGAGCACGCAGCGCGAGTTGACGGTGCGGACCGACACCCGCATGGCCCGCCCCGAGCAGTTCCGCGAGATGGTGCTGTCGCGCGGCGGCGGCGCGCAGGTGCTGCTCGGCGATGTCGCGCGGGTCGAGGTGGGGCCGGAGGACAATCGCGGCGAATACCGCATCAACGGCCGCCCCGGCATCGGCCTCGGCATCCAGCGGCAATCCACCGCCAATACGCTGGCCGTCGCCGATGGGGTGAAGGCCGAGGTCGCCCGCATCCTGCCGACCCTGCCACCGGGGCTGGAGGCGACGGTCGGCTACGATGAGAGCGTCTTCATCGCGCAATCCATCTTCGAGGTGGAGCATGCGCTGATGATCGCCTTGGCGCTGGTCGTGGGCGTCATCTTCCTCTTCCTGCGCTCCTGGCGCGCCACCATCATCCCCGCGGTCGCGATCCCGGTCTCGATCATCGCCTCCTTCACGGCGATGTCGGCGATGGGCTTCTCGATCAATGTGCTGACCCTGCTCGGGCTGGTGCTGGCGATCGGGCTTGTGGTCGATGACGCCATCGTGGTGCTGGAGAACATCCATCGCCGCATCGAGGAAGGCGAGCCGCCGCTGCTCGCCTCCCTTCGCGGCGCGCGGGAAATCGCCTTCGCGGTGATCGCGACGACGCTGGTGCTGGTCGCGGTGTTCCTGCCGCTGAGTTTCCTGGGCGGCAACACCGGGCGGCTGTTCACGGAGTTCGGCTTCGCGCTCGCGGCCTCGGTGGTCTTCTCCGGGCTGATCGCGCTGACCCTGACGCCGATGATGTGCAGCAAGCTGTTGAAATCGCATGAGGGCGAGAGCTGGCTGATCCGCAAGACCGAACCGGTCTTCGTCGGGCTGAACCACGCCCTGCGCTGGTCGCTGCGCCACGCGCTGAAGGTGCCCTTGCTGGTGATGGGCGCGGTCGCGGTGATGACGGGCTTCGCCGCCATCCTCTTCACCATCATCCCCAAGGAATTCACCCCGATCGAGGATCGGGGGATCATCATCATCCCGGTGACGGCGCCCGAGGGCGCCTCCTTCGCCTATACCCGCGAGCAGGTGCTGCGGCTGGAGGCGGTGGCCCGCCCGCTGGTCGAGCGTGGCGATGCGACGGTGGTCTTCGCCACCATCGGCGGCTTCCTGCGCCCGCCGCAGGGCAATACCGCGAACATGTTCATGCGGCTCTCGCCCTGGGAAAGCCGCACCACCAAGCAGCAGGCGCTGGCCGCCGAGCTGATGCCCGGGCTGCTCGGCGTGACCGGCGTGCGCGCCTTCGCGCTGAACCCGCCGAGCCTCGGCCAGCGCGGCTTCCAGCCGCCGGTGCAATTCGTCATCGGCGGCAGCGACTACGAAACCCTGGTGCGCTGGCGCGACGTGTTTCTGGCTCGCGCGCGGGAAAATCCGCGGCTGCTGAATCTCGACAGCAACTACCGCGAGACCAAGCCCGAAATCCGCGTGCAGGTGGACCGGCGCAAGGCGGCCGATCTCGGCGTCTCGATCCAGGCGCTGGGCCGCACCATCGAGACCATGCTGGGCTCGCGCGAGGTCGGCACCTACGCCGTCGGCGGCGAGGAATACAAGGTGCTGCTCCAGGCCCAGGACGCCGACCGCACCAACCCCACCGATGTGCAGAACATCTTTGTCCGCACCTCCGGTGGCGGGCTGGTGCCGCTGTCCAACCTCGTGACCCTGGCCGAACGGGCGCGGCCGCAATCGCTGGCCCGCGAGGATAGGGTGCGGGCCATCACCATCTCCGCCAGCCTCGCCACCGGCTATTCGCTGGGTGAGGCGCTGGGCTTCATGGATGATGTGGCGCGCGAGGTGCTGCCGCCCGAGGCCCGCATCTCCTATCGCGGCCAGAGCCTGGAGTTCCGCGAGAGCGGCAGCGCGCTCTACGTCACCTTCGCGCTGGCCATCCTCGTGGTGTTCCTGGTGCTGGCGGCGCAGTTCGAGAGCTTCATCCACCCCATCGTCATCCTGCTCTCCACCCCGCTCGCGGTGACGGGCGGGCTGCTGGCGCTGTTCCTGACCGGGCAGAGCCTGAATGTGTTCAGCCAGATCGGGCTGATCCTGCTGGTCGGGCTGATGGCCAAGAACGGCATCCTGGTGGTGGAATTCGCCAACCAGCTTCGGGACCGCGGCCGCAGCGTGCATGACGCGGTGCTGGAGGCCTCGGTGGTGCGGCTGCGGCCGATCCTGATGACCTCGATCGCGACCGCGCTCGGCGCGATGCCGCTGGCGATGGCGACCGGGGCGGGGGCGGAAAGCCGCCAGGCGCTCGGCGTGGTGATCGTCGGCGGGGTGACGGTCTCGACCTTCGTCACCCTCTTCGCGGTGCCGGCGCTGTATCTGCTGCTCGCCCCCTTCACCCAGCCGATCGGCGCCATCGCCGCGCGGCTGCGGCAACTGGAACGCGGAGAACAACACGCCCCGGCGGAGTGACGCCGCCGCCGCCGGAGGCTAGTCTCCCCCGCACGTATGATGACGTGGTTGGGGGGATCAGCATGAGTGAAACGGGCCGGACCGGCGGGCAACTCTTGGCCGATGCGCTGGTGGCGCAGGGCGTCGAGCATCTGTTCTGCGTCCCTGGGGAATCCTACCTCGATTTCCTCGACGGGCTCTACGCCCAGCGCAACCGCATCGCGACGATCACCTGCCGCTTCGAGGCCGGCGCCGTCCATATGGCCGAGGCCTATGGCAAGCTGACCGGCAAGCCGGGTGTGGCCGCCGTCACCCGTGGCCCCGGCGCCTGCCATGCCGCCATCGGCATCCATGTCGCGATGCAGGACAGCACGCCGCTGGTGCTGCTGGTCGGCCAGATCCCTTCGGATGAGACGGATCGCGATTCCTTCCAGGAAGTCGATTACCGCCGGATGTTCGGCCCGCTGTGCAAATGGGTCACGCAGATCGACGATGCCGCGCGCATCCCCGAGCAGATCGCCCATGCCTTCGATGTCGCCGTCTCCGGCCGTCCGGGCCCGGTGGTGGTCAGCATCTCCGAGGATATGCAGAAGGAACTGGCCGTCGTCCGCGACGCGGCCCGCGCCCCGGTGCTGGCCCCGCATCCGGCGCCGGATGCGATGCCGCGGCTGATGGCGATGCTGGCCCATGCGCAGCGGCCGCTGGTCATCCTCGGCGGCTCCTGCTGGACGGTCGAGGGCCGCGCCAATATCCGCGACTTCTGCGTCGCCAATACGCTGCCAGTCGCGGTCGGCTTCCGCCGCCAGGGGCTGTTCGACGGCACCCTCGACAATTTCGTGGGCGACATGGGCGTCGGCGCCGATCCGGCGCTGGTCGCGGCGGCGAAGAAATCCGACCTGATCCTCGCCATCGGCAGCCGGTTGGGGGAGGCGGTGTCGCAGGGCTACACGCTGTTCGACCTCGCCGGCGCCACGCCGATCGTGCATGTGTTGCCCGATGCCGCGGAGATCGGTCGGGTGTTCCGCCCGGCGCTCGGGATCACCAGCGACCTCAACGCCTTCGCCGCCGTCGCCAAGGCCACGACCCCGGTCGCCAACCCGGCCTGGGCCGGCTGGACCAAGGAGCTGCGCGCCTCCCGCCTCGCCTCGGCCAAGGCGCCGGAGTATCCGGGGCCGCTGAACCTCGCGGTCGCCTTGCAGGAGATGATGGCGGTGCTGCCCGCCGATACCATCTTCGCCTCGGATGCCGGGAATTTCGCGACCTGGCCGAACCGCTTCACCCATGTCGGCGAGGCCCAGGATTTCATCGGGCCGACCAATGGCGCCATGGGCTACGGCGTGCCGGCGGCGATCGGCGCCAAGATCACCCATCCCGGCCGGGCGGTGATCTGCTTCGCCGGCGACGGCGGCTTCATGATGACGGGGCAGGAGCTTGCCACCGCCTTCCATCATGACGCGCCGGTGGTGGTGCTGGTGTTCAACAACAACATGTACGGCACCATCCGCATGTATCAGGAGCGCGCCTATCCCGAGCGCATCTCCGCGACCAGGCTGACCAACCCGGACTTCGTGAAGTTCATCGAGGCCTTCGGCGGCTATGGCGAGTTGGTCGAGGAGACGGCGCAGCTTGCCCCGGCGGTGCTGCGGGCGCTGGCCAGCCGGAAGCCCTCGATCATCGAGATCCGGGTCGATCCGGAGCAGATCACCAACCGCGCGACGATCACGCAGCTGCGCGCGGCGGCGAAGGCCTGAGGGGAAGGTCCAGGAAACTCAGTTTCCTGGTGGGTGGGTGCGGGAGGGCAAAGCCCTCCTGCCTTACGCCGGCGCCAACTCCTGCACCCAGCACGCCCCCGCCGAAATCCCCTCCCACCCATAAAGCATCGGCACCATCGCCGTGCCGGCCCAGACCGGATGCTGGTCCGCGTAATGCGGGCTGCCCGGATGGCCGGAGGTGCCGTGGAACACCGACCAGCGGCTGTTCTCCCAATCCCCGACATCGAAGGCGTAGCGCGCGAGGGCGCCATAGCTCGCGGCATTCGGCGTCGCCGCCATGAAGCCGGTGGCCAGCACCGTATCCATGTCGCCCCCGATCGGCAGCGCAACCGGGTCCAGCAGCCCCGCCCAATCGGGGAAGAGGGCCGAGAGCGGGTGGCTCAGCTTCGGCCGGTGCAACTCGCCCCAGGGGCGGAGGCTCGCGGCCTCGGGGGCGGCGCGGAGCAGGGCCTCGGTCATCGCCTCGGCCCAGGTGGCGCCCGCCAGCAGGCAGGTGTCGTCATCGCGCAGCAAGGTCGGCAACGTCCACCATAGCTGGTTCGCCGGCGGCACCCCGGGCGGCACGGCGAGCAGCGGCGTGCCCGCCAGTGCACCCAACCCGCTGCGCTCCACCAGGATCGCGGTCAGCGCGCGACGAAACGCGACATAGGCGCCGGGCGCGCTGGCGCCGGCCTCCATCCGCGCGTCCCAGTCGAGTAGCCGCTGCCGCAGCGCCTCGGCGGCCGGATCGGCGGGCGCGGGCAGGGCGGCCAGACGGTCGCGGAACAGCAGCGCGTTCAGGGAGAGCGTGTCGGCATGGATGCTCGCCGCGCCCTCGACGCCGCGGGCCTCGGCCGCCCCGCGCAGCCGGGCCAGCACGCGTTGGGCGCGATAGGGCGGGTGGCAATCGGTGCAGAGGTAGTCCGGCCCGTCATCCGCCGTGACCCGGTTGTTCGCGGTCACGATCAGCCCGCCGACGGGGTCCATGACCCGGGGCATCTCCTCATGGCCGATCCAGCCCTGCCAGTCATGCGCCCCGGTCCAGCCCGGCACCGGCAGCCAGCCGTTGCTGCGCGGCCGGCGCGGGACCATCGCGCGGATCTGGTGGCCGATGTGCCCGGCGGTGTCGCCGGCGACGAGGTTGTGGTCGATCAGCCCCCAGCCCCGCGTCGCCTCGAACAGGGCCTCGACATCCGGTGCGACCAGCATGCGCGGCAGGCAGTCGAAGGAGAGGTCGGTCTCGGCGAATTGCACCGAGCGCAGCGCGAGTGCCGTGCCCGAGGCCGGATCGCCGGCGATGATGGGGCCGTGGATGGTCTCCACCACCTCGAAGCCGCGCGGGGCGGCGCCGCGGATGGCGATGCTGTCCTGCCGGCGCGTCACGGGGCGCCAGCCATCGGGGCCTTGGGTATTCTCCGCCGTGGCGTCGAAGCGCTCGACATACAGGTCGTGGATATCGACGAAGGCATGGGTGACGCAGTAGGCGACCCGGCCGTTATGGGCGAAATGCGGGAAGCCCGGCACGCCCGGCACGGTCAGCCCGACCACGTCGAAGTCGGCGCAGGCGAGGTGGCCTTGCGCATACATGTTGGGGATCTCGAAGACCCGGTGCGGATCGCCCGCGACCACGGGGCGGCCGGTGGCGCTCTGCGCCGGCGCCACCGCCCAGTTGTTGCTGCCGCCGCCGGTCGCATCGACCTCCTCGGTGCCGGGCAGGGCCAGGATCGCGGGGCGCAGCGCCTCCAGATCGGCGGCCAGGCGCTTGGCCTCTGCCCCCGGCGGGACCAGCAGCAGATCCTGCCCGCCGTCGTCGTAGCGCAGCTTGCCCACCACCGCCGCGCCGACCAGCGGCAGCGCCGCCGCCCGCCACAGCTTGAACCAGACCGACCCCATCAGCAGCCCCAGGCGCCGCATCACCGCGATGCAATGCCAGCCCTCCCAGGGCTCCGGCTCGGCCGCCAGCAGCGTGTATTCCACCGCAAGCGGCGCCCCCGAATCGAGGAAGGCGTTCACCCCGGCGGCATAGGCATCCAGCATCATCCGCGCCTGCGGGCCGAGGGCGGCGAAATCGCGCCGGCTCGCGGCCTCGACGCCCAGGCGGCGGGCGAGGATGTCGCCCTCCGCCGCCGCAGCCCCCAGCCATTCCGCGGCGCGGCCGAGCGCGCGGCGGCGGTTCAGCTCCATCTGGAACAGCCGGTCCTGCGCATGCACGAAGCCCTGGGCCCGGAAGCCGTCCCGCATGTCGCCCGCCGCACGGATATGCGGGATGCCCCAACGGTCCCGCATCACCGTGACCGGGGCGGCCAGCCCCGGCAGGGACAGGCGGCCATCCAGGGTCGGCAGGGCGGCGCGGAGCGCCTCGGGACCGGGGCTTGGCGGCATGCGTGGCGTTTCCCTCTGTGATGCGTCACGCAGTCTGGCCACGGCATTGCACCGGCGTCGATATATCAAATACGATAAAGCCCTATGACGATCCCCCCCCAGCAGCCGTCCTCGACCCTGCCCGCCGCGGAGGATATGGGCCTCGGCTTCCTCACCCCGGTAGGGCGCGAGAACCTGACCGGCCGCGTCTATGGCGAGCTGCGCGGGGCGCTGATGGAGGGGCGCATGTACCCCGGCCAACGGCTGAAGATCCGGGAGCTGGCGCAGCAGCTCGGCGTTTCCGAAACCCCGGTGCGGGAGGCGGTGATGCAGCTTGTCCGCGAACGCGCGCTGCGGATGGAGCAGGCCAAGGCCATCACCGTCGCCGGGCTGACGCTGGCGCAGTATCGCGAGCTGCGCCAGGTCCGCACCGCACTGGAGGGGCTGGCCGCCGAGGCCGCCGCCAGGCGCATCACCATGGCCGAGATCCGCGCCCTGGACCGCGCCCATGCCGAGCTGGTCCGCGCCGAGGCGGCGGGCGAGGCGGCCCCCGCGATCCGCGCCAACTGGCGCTTCCACCACGGGCTGTATCGCGCCGCCGGGATGCCGGAGCTGCTGGCGGTGATCGAGGGCATCTGGCTGCGCAACGGGCCGATGCTGAACCACCTCTATCCGCATGCCCGCCCGACCTATCCCGGCCGGCACCGCCACCTCGACATCCTCGACGGGCTGCGGGCGCATGACCCGGCGGCCACGCGCATCGCCGTGCAGGCCGATATGGTGGAGGGCGGGGAGGGGCTGCTGCGCTACCTCGCCAGCCTGGAAGACGCGTCAGGAATAAAAGGGATGAACCCGTGAAACGCCAGCCGCTATCGACCCAGACGCCCTGGTTCCGCCTGGAGATCGAGGAGGCCGACTGGGCCGAGGAAGACCCCGCCGCCCTCGCCCGCTGGATGGAGCAACTGCTGCTCATCCGCCGCTTCGAGGAGAAGATCCTCGCCCTGCATGGCGAGGGGCTGATCCACGGCCCGGCCCATGCCTCGATCGGGCAGGAGGCGGGGGCGGTCGGCGCGCTTTCCGTGCTCGGCACCGCCGACAAGATGAACGGCACCCATCGCGCGCATCACCAGATTCTGGCCAAGCTGCTGAACGCGACCACGGCCGAGGGCTACGACCCGCGCCGCGATGCGATCGGGGCCGAGGCGCGCGGCATGCTCCGCCGCACCATGGCCGAGATCATGGGCCTGGCGCAGGGCTTCAACGGTGGCCGTGGCGGCTCCATGCACATGCGGATCGCGGAGGCCGGGGTGGTCGGCTCCTCGGCCATCATCGGCGGCAATGTGCCGCATGCGGTGGGCTATGGCCTGGCCGACAAGGTGCTGGGGCGGCAGAACATCTCGGTCGCCTTCTTCGGTGACGGCACGCTGATGGCGGGGCAGACGCTGGAGGCGATCAACCTCGCCGCCCTGTTCCAGCTTCCGGTGGTGTTCTTCCTGGAGAACAACTTCTACGCCGTGGCGACGCATCTCGACGAGCAGACGCGGGAGACGCGGCTGACCACGCGGGGCGCCATGTTCCGCGTGCCCTCGGTCGAATGCGACGGGATGGATCTGCTGGCGGTGCGGCGGGCGATGCAATGGGCGCGGGCCACGATCGAGGAAACCGGAGGCCCCGTCTTCATCGAAGCGATCTGCTACCGCTTCCTGCACCAGTCCGGGCCGATGCTCGGCAGCCAGTTCGGCTATCGCAGCAAGGAAGAAGAAGAAAGCTGGCGTGCGCGCGACCCGATCGCGACCCTGCCTGCACGGCTGGAACGCATGGGCGTGCTGGATGCCAAGGGCTTCGCCGCACTGGATGCCCGCGCGCGGGAGGTGGTGGAGGAGGCCGCCGCCGCGCTGACCAAAACGCCCCCCGGCGCCAATGCGCCCCGGCTGCGCCCCGGGCTGTTGCCGCGCGTCGAGGACATCGAGCAGGGCATCCGCGGCGACCTCTCCGAGTTGCGCGGGCTGACACGGCGCGAGGCGCCCGAGGTGCCCGCGGCGGCGCGGCGGGAGATAAAATACATCGACGCCATCGCCGCCAGCCTGCTGCACAACATGGAACGCGATCCGCGCATCATCCTGATCGGGGAGGATGTGCACCGGCTGCGCGGCGGCGTCTCCGGCTCCGCCAAGGGGGTGATGGAGACATTCCCCGAACGCGTCTTCCCAACGCCCATCTGCGAGAACGGCTTCACCGGCATGGCGCTGGGGGCCGCGCTCTGCGGGCTGCGGCCGGTGGTGGACATCATGTTCGGCGATTTCACCATCGTCGCCGCCGACCAGATGTTCAACGGCATCGGCAAGTTCGCGCATATGTTCGGCGGCGGCTTCCCCATCCCGCTGGTGGTGCGGGCGCGGGTCTCGCCGGCGGCGGGCTATGGCTCGCAGCATTCCATGGACCCGTCGGGGCTGTTCGCGGCCTATCCGGGCTGGCGCATCCTGCATCCCTCCACGCCGCATGATTACCTTGGGCTGATGAATGCCGCGCTGGCCTGCGACGATCCGGTGCTGATGATCGAGCACCAGGGGCTGTTCCAGACCACGGGGCCGGTGCCGCTCGACCTCGACTACATCATCCCCTTCGGCAAGGCGCGGCTGGCGCGGCCGGGCAGGGACTGCACCGTGCTGACCTATGGCGTGATGGTCGGCGAATGCGAGCGCGCGGTGGCGGCGACCGGGATCGATGCCGAGATCCTCGACCTGCGCAGCCTCGACATCGCGGGCATGGACTGGCCCGCGATCGAGGCCAGCATCAAGCGCACCAACCGCGTGCTGATCGCCGAGCAGACCGCGCATGGCACCGCCCATGGCGCGCGCTGGGTGGATGAGATCCAGTCGCGCTGCTTCGATTGGCTGGATGCGGAAATCCAGCGCGTCTCCGGCAGCCGCGCGGCGCCCGTGGTCTCCCGCCCGCTGAACGAGGCGGCGCTGGCCGATGCGGCCAAGGTCGCGGAGGGGCTGCGGCGGCTGATGCGCTGATCACAGCAGACCTTAAGGAAGCGACTTGGCGGTCTCGACGATACGTCGCGCTTCGCGTTTCATCGCGCCGAACGGATGCTTCTTGCCCAGGAGCACAAAGGTATCGGTCCTCGGATCTACCAGCCGAAAAATGTGCCCGGAGGCATCGTCCGCCAGGTTTGCATCGTCCACTATCGGACCGGGGAAGATGTAGCCCAGGAGATACCATCTCGCTGAAACTGTCTGGGCGCACCAAGCCGGCCGGCGGATGTGCTACCTGACCTGCCTGTGGGATTGACCCGCTTCCGTGGACACCCTGAAGCTTTGCCAGAGGTGCTGCCGATGCCGAAAACCCGTCTTCCCTGTTCGCCTGGGTTTCGCCGCCAGATGGTCGATCCGCTGCGTTCGGGTCGTGAACCATGACCGCGCCCATCTGGCACACGCAGTCTGGGGAGGAGGTGGCCGCCGCGCTGCGCACCGATGCCCTGCACGGGCTGGACAGCGCCGAGGCCGCCGAACGGCTCGTGCGCCACGGGCCCAATGCGTTGCCGCGGGCCAGGCAAGGCTCTACCCTGGCGCTCATCGCACGGCAGTTCCGCAGCCTCATGGTCGGCCTGCTGGTGGTGGCCGGGGGTGTCGCGCTGGCGCTGGGCGATGTGGTCGAAGCGCTCGCCATCCTTGTCGTCATCCTGCTGAATGCCGCGATCGGCTTCGCGACGGAGTGGAAGGCGGCGAGCGCCCTGGCCGCCCTGCAGGGTCAAGCGGTCGCCACCGCGCATGTCCTGCGCGACGGCGCGGCGCATGTGATTGCCGCGCAGGACCTGGTGCCCGGCGATGTGGTGGTGTTGGCCGCCGGCGACCGCGTGCCGGCCGATGGCCGCGTAATCCAGGACGTGCAATTGCAATTGGATGAGGCGGCGCTGACCGGCGAATCCCTGCCCGTCACGAAATCCGCGGCGATCCTGGTCGATGCACAGGCGCCGCTCGGCGACCGTGGCAACATGGTCCATATGGGCACGGCCGTCACCGAGGGGCGTGGCTGCTGCATCGTCACCGCCACGGGCGCGCAGACCGAGATGGGCCGGATCGGCGCGCTGATCGAAGGGGTCGCGGAGCACGGCACGCCGCTGGAAGCCAAGCTTGCGGAATTGAGCCGCGCCTTGCTCGTCATCGTGCTGGTGCTCTGCGCGGTGATCGTCCTGTTCGGCTGGCTGCGCGGCAATGCGCTGCTGTTCATGGTGGAGGTCGGCATTTCGCTGGCGATCGCGGCCGTGCCCGAGGGGCTGCTCGCGGTCACCACCATGACCTTGGCGGTGGGCATGCAACGCATGGCCGGCATGGGCGCGCTGGTCCGCCGGCTGCCGGCGGTCGAGGCGCTGGGCTCCACCACGGTGATCTGCACCGACAAGACCGGGACACTGACCCGCAACGAGATGACGGTGCGCGCCTACACGCTGGGCGCGCTGCGCGTGGATGTCACCGGAACCGGCTATGTGGCGCAAGGCCATTTCCAGATCGACGGGCGCGACATCGACCCGGCGCCGCTGGGTCTCGCCTTGCGCATCGGCGCCTTGTGCAACGACGCGAGGGTGGACCGAACCGGCGATGCCGTCAGCATCCTCGGTGATCCCACCGAAGCCGCGCTGATCATCGCGGCCGGCAAGGCGGGGCTGGAACACAACGCCCTCCATGCCGCCTATCCGCGCATCCGGGAGCTGCCCTTCAGCAGCGAAACCAGGTTGATGGTCACAGCGCACACCACGCCCGGCGGTGGCACTGTCGCCTATGCGAAGGGCGCGCCGGGCATGGTGCTGGCGGCCTGCGTCGCGGTGCTCGGCGCCGATGGCGAGACACCCATGACCGCCGAGGCGATGCGGCAGGCGCGCGCCGCGAATGAGGCGCTGGCGGCTGGCGCCTTGCGCGTCCTGGGCCTGGCCTGTCGCGACCTGCCCGACGACTTCGCGCATGCGGATCTGACCCGCGGGCTGACGTTCGTGGGCTTCGTCGGCATGATCGACCCGCTGCGGGACGAGGTGAAGGCCACCGTCGCCCGCTGCCACCAGGCGGGCATCCGCGTGGTCATGATCACCGGCGACCAGCAGGCCACGGCCGCCGAGATCGCGCGCCAGCTCGGGCTCGACACCGACCAGCAGGGCAGGCCATTGCAGGCCGTGCACGGCAGCGCGCTGGCCGATCTGGATGACGCCGGCTGGATCAGGGTTGCGAGCGGGGCCTCGGTCTTCGCCCGCGTCTCGCCCGAGCACAAGCTGAAGATCGTCGAGGCGTTGCAGCACAGCGGCCAGGTTGTCGCGATGACGGGCGACGGGGTGAATGACGCGCCGGCGCTGCGCCAGGCGGATATCGGCATCGCCATGGGCATCCGGGGCACCGAGGTCGCCAAGGGGGCCGCGGACATGGTCATCACCGACGACAACTTCGCCACCATCGTCGCCGCCGTCGAGCAGGGCCGCGTCATCGTCCACAACATCCTGCGCTTCATCCACTACCTGTTTTCCTGCAATTTTGCCGAGATCGTCACCGTCGGCGGCGCCATCATGCTCGGCTGGCCGCTGCCGCTCGGCGTCATGCAGATCCTTTGGCTGAACCTCGTCACGGATATCTTCCCGGCGATGGCATTGGCGCTGGAACCCTCCGCGCCGGATGTGATGCGGCGCCCGCCGCGCGATCCGGCCGAACCCTTGATGACCGTGGCCTTCGGCTGGCTGATCGTCTGGCAGGGCGCCTTGCTGTCCGGCTGCACGCTTGCGGCCTTTGCCGTGGGGATGCGCTGGTATGGGCTGGAAGGCGAAGGGTTGCGCCATGCCGTCACGATCGCCTTCATGACGCTGGCGATGGCGCAGATGCTTCACGCCTTCAGCGCGCGCTCCCGCAGCCGCTCGGCGCTGACGTCGCGCCTGTTCACGAATGCCTGGCTCTGGGGCGCCACCGGCATTTGCCTGGCCTTGCAGATCGCCGCGGTGGAGGTGCCGCTGCTGCGCGAGGTGCTGCGCACGGTGGCGCTGTCGCCCGCCGATTGGGGGCTGGTGGCGATGGGCGCGCTGACGCCGGTCCTGGTGGTGGAGATGGTGAAATTGATGACGGGATGGCGCTCCCGCGCCGCGCGGCGCTTTGCCGAGCATCCTGCTGGACTCCCGCCGGCGCCCGATGGGGGAAGACCATGAACCGGCGGCATGCCCTCATGGCCAGCGGTGCGGCCGGCTGGCCGGATGGGACGGTGGGAAGGTCGAGGGCGAGCATTCGGAGATCCCCCTGTGTGGTGGGTCTTGACCCCGCGGCTGCCGATGGCCAAGTTGGCCATACGGCCGAGGGAGAGTGTTTCGTGCCAAATGTCAGCCTCACGCCGGAGCAGCAGAGCTTCATCGACACCCGCGTGGCCTCGGGCCGGTTTTCCAGCGCCAGCGAGGTCATGCGTCATGCGCTGCGCCTGATGCAGGAGGCGGAGGACCGTCGTGAGCGGTTCGTCGCCATGCTGTGCGACGTCAGCGAACGGGCGGACCGGGAAGGCACGCTTTCTGCCGAAGATGTGGATGCTGAACTGAAGGCGGTGATCGCCACGGCCAAGCGTCGCGCTTGAGTCCCGCCCGAAGGCCCGCCGCAGCACGCTTCACGCGCGAGGCGCTGGCTGACCTCCGACAGGCGGTCGGCTGGATTGCCCGCGAGGACCCCACCGCAGCAGAGCGACTGCGCATCGCCGCGAACCAGGCGGCGAAGGCCATCGGCGAGCATCCGATGATCGGACCTTTCCGTACTGAATTCGCGCCCGAGCGATTCCATTTTTTCGTGCTGCGGCGCTTTCCGTATCTGATTGTCTATGAGCCGGATCAGAACCCGCCGCGCATTCTGCGGGTCGTGCATGCATCGCAGGACCTGGCTGTCCTGCTGGCCGACCTTTCCGGTGAGAGCGGCTGATCACGCAAACTCGTTGCAACTTGCTGGCCCGAGAATCAACAGTAGGAGATGAGACTCGCTGGTACAGAGCCAGGATGGCGCCAAGGTTCAAAGAGCCTTGGCGGCTGGGCATATAAGCCAACCGCAGGCCGAAGCCATGCAACGCGCGGGGTTACGCCGATTGGCGGAACGGGCTGGCCAGGATGCGGACGGCCCGCTTGCACGGCGGTGGATCGAGGGGATCGCTGCCTTCGAGGCGCTCTCAGCGTGAAGGGCGCAGCACTGCTCGGCACGCCCTTGGCGCGCGCAAATCCGCGGATGGGCGCGGAGGTCGCGCCCATGGCCGCGCCGCCTCGTCGAGGCCCCGCAGCCGCGCGAATGCGGGAACCCTACCGCCCCAGCAGCCGCATCAGCTTGCGCACCGCGCTATCCGGCGTCGTCAGCACCGGCAGCCCGGTCTCGGCGGCGACGGCGGGGGCGGCGCGGGCCATGCTGAACTGCGCCAGCGCGATGGCGTCGCACCCCGAAAGCTGCCGTGCGGCCTCGGCGGTCAGCCGGTCATGCGTCGCGAAATCGCCGGCATCCAGGGCGGCCATGGCGCCCTCGGCCAGGATGGTCACGACCTCGACGCCCGGGGGGAATTCGGCCGGCATGGAGTCCAGCGTCGGCTGGAAGCTGGCGACCAGCCCGATGCGGCGGCAGCCGGCGGCATCCTCGATCATCGCCTCATTCGGCTTCAGCACCGGGATCGGGGCGAAGGCCGCGGCCACCGCCTCGATGCAGGGGCCGAAGGCGGAGCAGGTGAACAGGATGCCCTCCGCCCCAGTCCCCAATGCGTAACGCGCGAGGCCAAGAAAACGCTCCGTCATGCGCGGCGTCAGCCGCCCCGCCGCGGCCAGATCGGCCGAGAGCGAGGTGTCGAGCAGGCTCATCACCGTGGCCTCGGGCCAGAGCCGCGCCATGGCGGCCTCGATCGGCGCCGGGGAATGGCGCAGGGCGTGGATCAGCGCGATGCGGGGCATGGGGGGCTTACTGGCAGCGGTGGAGGGGGGCTGGGAACTCGCTGCAATTCGGAAACACGATCTCATCGGGACCACGGCGCTCCACCGTCAGGGAATTCACATTGGCGCAGCCGAAGGCGGAATCGCGCCCCGGGGCCTGGGCGCCGAAGGCGCTGATGGTCGGCGCGGCGGGGGCGAAGCGGAACTCCACGCCCGTGGGCTGCGCCGCCACCGTCTCGATCAGGCGCTGGCGATAGGCGATGTCGAGCGGGCTCGACCGCATCACCACATCGCGGGTGAAGATGACGCTGGGCTGCGCGGTGCAGCTGGGGCTGGAGGTATCGCCGGGCGGGTAGAAGCCGCCGGTCCAACTGCCGAACAGCCAGGCATGCGGCGGGGCGGCCGGCTCGGCGGGGGCGGCAGGGGCAGGGGCGGCAGGGGCGGGGGCGGGGGCGGGGGCGGCGCGCTGCGCCTCGCCCGGCACCGGCGGCAACGCGACCAGAACGAGCAAGACGGAGGCGCGGAGGAACCAGGCGAGCATTCGGGGAAACCTCCGTGACATCGACCTGGCCCTTCTACCGCGCCGGACCCGCTTGGCCAAACCCCCCCACGGGTCAAGCTGGGCCGGGCCAGGTCAGGCGCGGCCGGGCAGGGGGTCCAGCCCCGGGCCGGGATGCGCCGCCCGGCGCGGCGGCACCGCGCCGCCATCCTTGACCGGGATGTGGATCAGCGCCGCGAAGACCGCCATCAGTATGCCGAAGACCCACATCAGGTCGTAGGAGCCGGTCCGGTCGAACACGATGCCGCCCAGGAAGGCGCCGGTGAAGCCGCCAAGCTGGTGCCCGAGGAACACGATCCCGAACAGCGTCGCCAACCAGCGCGTGCCGAAATTGCGCGCGACCAGCCCGACCGTCGGCGGCACCGTGGACAGCCACAGCACGCCCATGATGGCGGAGAAGCCGAGCACCGTCGTCGTCGTCTTGGGCAGCAGCAGGAAGACGGTCATCAGCACCGCCCGGGCGGCATAGATGCAGATCAGCAGCTCCCGCCGCTTCCACCGCTGCGCCAATTCGCCGGAGGCAAGGCTGCCTACCACATTGAACAGCCCGATCAGCGAGATCGCCCCGACGCCGACCCAGAGCGGCAGATGGCAGGTCGCGACGAACCCCGGCAGATGCACCGAGAGGAAGGAGACATGCACGCCGCAGACGAAGAAGCCGAAGAACAGATACCAGAAGGTCGGGCTGCGGCCGGCATCGCGCAACGCCTCGGTCGCGGTCTGTTCGGGCTGGGCGCTGGTGGCGCGGGGCTTGGCCGCCTCACGCAGCGGCAGCGCCAGCGGCACCATCAGCAGGGCGGCGGCGGCCATGGCATACAGCGCGCCCTGCCAGCCGAAGGCGGCGATCCCGGCCCCGGACAAGGGCACCACCAGGAACTGACCGAAGGAGGAGCCCGCGGTGCCGAGCCCGACGGCGCGGCCGCGCTTCTCCTCGGGCAGCAGCCGGGTCAGGCTGGCGACGATCACCGGCATCCCCGCGGCCGAGACCGCCACACCCATCATCACGCCCGCGAAGGCGGTGAAGGGGCCGAGGTCCTCCGACAGCGCCATCCCGAGGATGCCGAGCGCGTAGAGCACAGCGCCGCCCCAGATCACCACGCGCCCGCCGAGCCGGTCGGCGATCTGGCCGCAGAAGGGCTGGGCGATGCCGTTCAGCAGCACCTGCAAGGCGATGGCCAGCGCGAAGCCCGAGGCCGGCCAGCCGTATTCCGCCGTCATCGGCGCCAGGAACAGGCCAAAGGATTGCCGCAATCCCATGGCAAGTGCCGCGACCAGCACCGCGCAGGTGATCAGCAGGGTCCAGTTCCGGGGGGCGGACGTTTCCATGGGGGGCTTTTCTGTCCTGCCAGCGATTCGCGCCAGTCTCCGGCATCGGGCGGGCGGAGGAAAGCGCGCGGAGGCGAAGACCTTGCCGTGGCGCCATGCATCCCATGCATGGCGTTCGTTTGCCGCCGCCGAGCCAATGTGAGATGTGCCGCCCATGCTCAGACGCCTTTACGACCGCATCCTCATGCTCGCTTCCGACCGGCGGGCGGGGCTGTGGCTCGGCATCATCTCCTTCTGCGAGAGCAGCTTCTTCCCGATCCCGCCGGACACCATGCTGCTGCCGATGTGCCTCGCGCGGCCGGACCGGGCCTGGCGCTTCGCGCTGATCTGCACCGTCACCTCGGTGCTCGGCGGGCTGCTTGGCTATGCCATCGGCTTCTGGCTGTTCGATGCGCTGGCCCGGCCGGTGCTGGCCGCCTATGGCCACTCCGATGCGCTGTCGAGCTTCCAGGGCTGGTACGAGCGCTGGGGCGTCTGGGTCATCCTGATCAAGGGTTTTACGCCCATCCCCTTCAAGCTCGTGACCATCGCCTCGGGTGCGGCGCATTTCGATATCTGGGTCTTCCTGGCCGCCAGCATCGCGACGCGCGGCGCGCGCTTCTTCCTGCTCGCCGGGCTGCTGCGGGCCTATGGGCCGCCGATCCGGCATTTCATCGAGAAGCGGCTGACCCTGGTGACCACCGTCGCGGTGGTGCTGGTGGTCGGCGGCATCGCGGCGCTGAAGCTGCTGTAACGCAGGTTGAGGCTTGCATCCGCGCGCCCACGTCGCACGTAATCCGGGTTGAAGGAGCGCAAGAGATGGCGGACGACGTCAGCCTGACCGGCAAGGTCAAGGCGAAGCTGGTGGCGACCAAGCAGGCCTGGGCCCGTGACGGCCGGTTGCTGACCGGCGAACACGGCGACCCCGAGCACGACCGCCTGCCGCCGGGCCAGACGCTGGTGAAGGATTGGCCGGTGCTCGACCTCGGCGTGCAGCCGACGGTGCCGGAGGCCGCGGCCGGCCTCATGATCGATGGGCTGGTGGAAGCGCCGCAGAGCTTCGACTGGGCCGCGTTGCAGGCGATGCCGCAGGGCGAATGGCTGAACGACATCCACTGCGTCACGCAGTGGTCGCGTTACGACAACCGCTGGACCGGGGTCGCGATGCCGGAGCTTCTGGCGCTGGCGCGGCCGAAGCCCGAGGCGCGCTTCGTCACCATGGAATCGCACGACGGCTACACCACCAACCTGCCGCTGGCCGACCTCGACCGCCCGGATGTGCTGATCGCCTTCACCTGGGAGGGCAAGCCGCTGGAGCGCCAGCATGGCGGCCCGCTGCGGCTGGTGCTGCCGCATCTGTACCTGTGGAAATCGCCGAAATGGCTGAAGCGGATCACCCTGGTCGCCGAGGATCAGCCCGGCTTCTGGGAAGTCCGCGGCTACCACCACCGCGGCGATCCTTGGGCGGAAGAGCGCTATGCCTGAGTTCGCGCGGCGCTGGTCTTCCTGAGCGGCGGGTCGGCGGGGGCGGGCACCCCGAGCCTCTACGACTTCTCCCTGCCGGCGCTGGAAGGCGGCGCCCTGCCGCTCGCCGCCTGGCGCGGGCGGGGCCCGGTGCTGGTGGTGAACACCGCCTCCTACTGCAGCTACACGCCGCAATAGGAGGGGTTGCAGGCGCTGGCCGCCACCCGCCTTGAAAAGGCTCAGCTCACCGGCGGCAGCGCGGGTGCGAAGCCAAGCCGCTGATAGGCTTCGCGGAACACATGAACGGGCTCGACCCAGTTGAGATACTCCGGAAGCTCGTCGCGCGTGCCGAGATCGGGCAGGCGGACGACATCGCCGCCGTCGAGGCGCTGGTGGCTTTCCTCGCCCAGATCGATGATGACGACGCGCAGCTTCGCCCCCAGTCGCGCGCGCAGGGCGTCCACAAGCGCCTGCGGTTCGATGTGCCCATTCAACGCGGGATCCGCCTCGCCCGGGAGGTAGCCGGAGGGCCAGCCACGCGCGATCCCGTTCAGCACCGCGACGGGATGCTCGGCCCGGTCCAGATCTTCCCAGAAGCGCGCGAACAGGGCGGTGTATTTGGCATTGATCTGCTCGATCTCCGCGTCCGTCACGACCTCGACAATATTGTTCACCCGGGCGAAATCATGGTGGTGGAGCAGGTTCAGCCGCCGGTTGTAGACGGTATTCCCGGTGGGCCCGGGGACGGAGATGACGAGATCCTCGCGGCTGACCCCGAAGCTGCGGTCACGGTCGAGCAGGCTCAGCATCGACTTTGCCGGTGTGATCCACCAGTCGAAGGGATAGGCACGATCAACCTTGAACTGGTGCCGCAAATTCCATGCATTGCGGCAGTTCGGACCAAGGCTGAAGATCAGATCCGTGGTAGCCAACAAATCTTCTCCCTGGCGGCGCGCCCGCGGCCGCGGGCGCGCAGAACAACATTTTGCCCAGTCGGGCGCAACGGCGCGTGAAACCTGGGGAAAGAGAAAATGCGCCGAGGGCAAAACCACTGCCCCGGGGCCATGGGCACGCAATCGCGTACTGGCCTGACCGCCCGCCTTCGTCTAACCCCCACCACTTTCCTGCCCTGGGGGACAGACAGCGTGGCTGACATCGTGATCGACATTGCCGGCGAGCTTTTCAACGCCACCTTCCAGGAGGCCGACGCGCCCAAGACCTGCGCGCGCTTTCGCGAATTGCTGCCCTTCAGCGACCGCATCATCCATGTCCGCTGGAGCGGCGAGGCCTGCTGGATCCCGATGGGCGAACGCGACCTCGGCCTCGGCTTCGAGAACGCCACGAGCCATCCGGCGCCGGGCCAGGTCATCGTCTATCCGGGCGGCGTGTCGGAGACGGAGATCCTGATCGCCTATGGCCCCTGCTGCTTTTCCAGCAAGGCCGGGCAGCTTGCGGGGAACCACTTCCTGACCATCACCGAGGGGCTGGACCGGCTGGCGAAGATCGGGCGGTCGGTGCTGTGGGACGGGAACAAGGCGATTACCTTCCGGGCGGGGTGAAAAGATCGGAGGGCGCTGCCCCCCGAACCCCCCGGCAGGAACCTGATGTTCCTGCACCTCCCCCGATTCATGTGATCTGGAAACGACGGCGGATGGCGAGGCCGGCAAGGAAGATCGTCGTGAGGGCAAGGACAGATTCGAACGTGGTGAGCAAGGGGACATGTGCGAGGTGCCATCGCTTGCCGTCCGGCCCCTCGATCAGTTCGCCGTCTCGTGCCAGCGCCTCCTCATCCTTCGGATCACCTGTTGTGGCGTCACGTAGCCAGTAGTCTCGAAGGGTTTGCTCGCCACGCCGCCCAGCAAGGATCGTGTTGCCCGACTCCCCAACCGGCTTGCTGGCCAGCCCGTCCCAGGACCAACCCGCTTCCCACCAGTCCTCCCACCAGTCCTCCCACCAGTCCTCCCACCACTTCGCCCGCAGTTCCGCCTGACCCGCCGTCACCCTTCGCAGTGGCATGACGCTATCCATTCCGTTCCCGGACACAAGGCGCTGCTCCCGTGGAAGGTCCAGGAAACTCTCAGTTTCCTGGTGGGAGGGGGTGGGAGGGCGACGCCCTCCCACCGAGCCGCGCGAGTTTGTTCGCGGCATGAAAGGCGGGTGCAGAGGGGGCAGTCGCGGATCGGAGCATCGGGCATAAGCGCAGCATCAAGAGGGGCTGGCCATGCGAAGCGACATGATCCTGGTGGCCCTCGGCGCCAACCTCCCCGGGCCGGATGGCGCGCCCCCCGCCGTCACCCTCACCCGCGCCGTCGCGGCGCTGGAGGCGCTGCCCGGCCTGCGCCGCGTCACCCTCTCCCGCTTCTGGCAAACCCCCTCCGAGCCGCCCGGCAGCCCGGATTACGTGAATGCCGTCCTCCGCCTGGCGGGGGAGGTGGAGCCCGTGGCCCTCTTGGCCGCCACCCAGGCGATCGAGGCGGCGGCCGGCCGAATCCGCCCCTGGCTCAACGCGCCCCGGACGCTGGACCTGGATCTGATCGCGATCGGCGATCTGCTCCGCGCAGCGCCCGACCCGATCCTGCCGCATCCCCGCGCGCATCTGCGCCGCTTCGTCCTGGTGCCCCTGGCCGAGGTCGCGCCCGACTGGCGCCACCCCGTCACCGGCGCGACGGCGGCGGAGATGCTGGCGCTGCTCGCCCCGGTCGCCATGCGCCCCCTGGTGGTGTAAGCCGGGGCCGAGAATGAATCCGTGAACGAAGCGCGAACATCATATGCCCGATGACCTGATCCCCCGCACCGACGGCATTCGCGAGACTCCGCTCGCCGAGGCACTGAGCGAGCGCTACCTCGCCTATGCCCTCTCCACCATCACCGCGCGCTCGCTGCCGGATGTGCGCGACGGGCTGAAGCCCGTGCATCGGCGGCTGCTCTGGGCGATGCATCAGCTCAAGCTCGACCCCAACACCGGCTTCAAGAAATGCGCCCGCATCGTCGGCGACGTGATGGGCAAATACCATCCGCATGGCGACAGCTCGATCTACGATGCCATGGTCCGCCTCGCCCAGGATTTCGCCGCCCGCTACATGCTGGTCGAGGGCCAGGGCAACTTCGGCAATATCGACGGCGATAACCCCGCGGCCATGCGCTACACCGAGGCGCGGCTGACCGAGGTCGCGGCCGCGATGCTCGACGGCATCGACCAGGATGCGGTGGATTTCCGCGCCACCTATGATGGCGAGGAACAGGAACCGCTGGTCCTGCCCTCGGGTTTTCCGAACCTGCTGGCCAATGGCTCGAACGGCATCGCGGTCGGCATGGCGACCTCCATCCCGCCACACAACGCCGGCGAGCTTCTGGCCGCGGCGCTGGTGCTGGTGAAGACCCCCGATGCCCCGCTCGACGCGCTGCTGGAGCACATCCAAGGCCCCGATTTCCCGACCGGCGGGCTGCTGGTGGAATCCAAGGAGTCGATGCGCGAGGCCTATGCCACCGGCCGCGGCGGCTTCCGGCTGCGCGCGCGCTGGGCGGTGGAGCGCGGCAAGAACGGGTTGTGGTCCATCGTCGTCACCGAGATCCCCTACCAGGTGCAAAAGTCGCGGCTGGTCGAGCAGATCGCGGCGCTGCTGGAGGAGAAGAAGCTCCCGCTGCTCGCCGATCTGCGCGACGAGAGCACCGACAAGGTGCGGCTGGTGTTCGAGCCCCGCTCCCGCACCATCGAGCCCGCGCATCTGATGGAAAGCCTGTTCCGCGCGACCGCGCTGGAAAGCCGGCTGTCGCTGAACATGAACGTGCTGGATGCCAGCCGCATCCCGCGCGTCATGGGGCTGAAGGAGGTGCTGCGCGCCTGGCTCGACCATCGCCAGGTCGTGCTGGTCCGGCGCAGCCAGTACCGGCTCTCGGCGATCGAGCGGCGGCTGGAGATCCTGGCCGGCATGCTCATCGCCTATCTCAACCTCGATGAGGTGATCCGCATCATCCGCGAGGAGGACGAGCCCAAGGCGCAGTTGATGCGCACCTTCTCCCTCTCCGACATCCAGGCCGAAGCCATCCTGAACATGCGGCTGCGCTCCCTGCGCAAGCTGGAGGAGATGGAGATCAAGAAGGAGCACGAGAAGCTCTCGACCGAGGGGGCGGCGCTGCGGTCCCTGCTCGAAGACCCGAAGAAGCAGTGGCAGAAGATCGGCCGCGAGATCGAGGCGACGCGCAAAGCCTTCGGCGAGACCACCGAGATCGGCCGCCGCCGCACCGACATCGGCGACCTGCCCGATCCGGTCGTGCTGGACGAGGGCGCCTTCATCGAGCGCGAGGCGATCACCGTCATCCTCTCCGAGAAGGGCTGGATCCGCGCCCAGAAGGGCACGCTGGCGCCGGATGCGGAGGTGAAGGTCAAGGACGGCGACCGGGTGCAGATCCTGGTGCCCTGCGAGACCACGGACCGCCTCACCCTCTTCGCCACCAACGGCCGCGCCTATACCATCAAGGCCGATACCATCCCGCGCGGGCGCGGCGACGGGCAGCCGGTGCGGCTGCTGCTGGACCTCGCGCAGGAGGATTCGGTGGTCACGTTCTTCGTCTGGAAGCCAGGCGAGACCTTCCTGCTGGCGCGGCAGGACGGGCGCGGCTTCCTCACCGGCTCCGAGGATTTGCTGGCCGAGAAGCGCACCGGCAAGACGCTGCTGAATGTCGATCCCGGGGTGGAGGCGTCGCTCTGCCTGCGGCTTGGCGATGCCGACCACCTCGCGGTGATCGGCGAGAACCGCAAGATGCTCGCCTTCCCGCTGGAGCAGGTGCCGCGGATGCAGCGCGGCGCGGGGGTGCGGTTGCAGGCCTACAAGGATGGCGGGATGGCGGATGCCAAGGCCTTCCGCCTCGCCGATGGGCTGTCCTGGAAGCTCGGGGAAAAGCTGCGGGTGGAACGGGATCTGACCAACTGGCTGGGCGCGCGCGGCAGCGCGGGGCGGATGCCGCCGAGCGGGTTCCCGAAGAGTGGGAAGTTCGGGGGGTAAAGAAAAGCCAGGGGCCAGCCCCTGGAACCCCGCTGGGGCCTGAGGCCCCAGACCCCCCTAGTGCTGCCGCGATAGGAAATGGGCGAGGGCAAGCAACTCGTCATCCGAGAGGCGGTAGAGCACGCCAGCTCGCTGCCGCCGAGCGTGAGGACTTAGATCGTAATATACGTTACGTAATCGGCCTCACCGGGTGAAATCGCCCCGCGGCGAACAGGCCTCGGCCACCGCCAGCGCCAGCCGGTACAGCCTGCGCGCGGTCAGCCCGGCGCCCGGCACGGCCGCCGCGATATGCTTCACCCCGGGCATGGCGCCGAGCGCGTAATCCGCCGCCGAAGCCGCCGCCACATCCACCGCCGCGACCCCGAGGGCGGTATGCGCGACCCGCCGCAACAGCCCGATGGTGACGCTGAGCCCCGGCCGCAGCCCGTGGATCGCCGCGACCTCGCGCAGCAGCACCAGCCCCCGCACCCCCGCGACCAGCCCGTCCAGCGCCGGGGAGGGCGCGATGGCGACCAGCGCCGCGCCCTGCAACCCGGCCCGTTCGCCGGCGCGCCTGGACTGCTCTTGCAGCGGCGCGATGGCGCGGTGGTCGAGCATGGCGCGCAGCTCCGCGATGCTGGTGCAGTCCAGCAGCGCCTGGCGGGTGATCGCCACCTCTGGCAGCCGGGCCCCGAGCAGATCCAGCCAGTCGATCGCCGCCGCCCGCGCGGTCTCCAGCGGCATCGCGGGATCGGTCAGCGCGAGGCGCAGCCCATCGACCAGCCGCAGCCGGCGCCATGCCCGCAGCTCCATCCCCGCCCCGGCGCCGAGGGCCAGCACCGCCGCCGCCTGCACGCCCAAGGTGACGAAGCCGAGCGTGGGCGAGCGCGCCATCTGGTCCATGGCGAAGCCGATCATCGACATCACCAGGCTGCCGCCGAGCAGCAGGCACAGCCCGCCCGCGATCCAGCCCAGCGCGCCGACCCCGGTCGCGGGCGGTGCGGTGCTCGCGGGGCTCCAGTCCGGCGCGGCGGGGGCGGGCGTCGTGGTCTCGACAAAGCCCGGCTCCAGCACCGGCTCGCGCTGCGGTGGCGGCGGCTCATCGGAAAAACCGGGGCGGAAGCCGCTCACAGCCGGTCCCCGATCACATCGGCGAGCAGCGTGTCGAGCCCCAGATGCGGCACCCCTGTCGCCCCGCTCGGGTCGATCGAGGGTGGGGTGAAGATCGGCAGCCGAAAACTGCGGCCGGACCAGAAGCCGGCGGGCGGCTGGCGGATCGGCACGCTGCCGACGCGATAGGCGCGCGGGGCGGCCTCGCCCAGCACCCGGCCCCAGACCACATCCTCGCGCTGCCCATCCGGCCGGTCGGCCCAGCCATCGGTGGTGGAGACGATGGCGGCCGCGACATGGAAGCTCGCCCCCGCCACCGGCCCGGCCCCCGATCCGGCCCCCGACTCCGCCATGCTCTTCAGCAATTCGCGCAGATTGGCGCGTTCCAATTCCGGCACGTGGTCGGCCTTGGTCGCGACGAAGGCGACTTGCGCCGCCCGCCCGAACCAGCGCCCGCCGCCGAGCGCAGCGCCGATGGCGGCGATGGCGCGCTCGGTGTCCTCGAAGGCGGCGCGGCCGGCGGCGAGCGCCCCCAGCACATCGACCAGCACGATGCGGCGGTCGAAGCCGCGCAAGGCCTCAAGCCGGGAGCGCATGTCGGCGCGATAGGCCTCGAAGCGCCGGCTCATCAGCGCGATCATGGAGCCTGGGCCACCCGCGCCCTCGATCGGGAAGAACCACAGGAAGGGCTGCTCCACCCCCGGCCCGGGGGCGAGGAACCGCCCAGGTTGCAGCCAGCGCAGCCCGTGCTCGGCCTGGGCGCGGGCCAGCGCCTCGCGGTAGAGGCGGTGGCCGCGGCGGACCAGCGCCTCCTCCGCCTGCCGGCGCCCGTCGATCTGGCCGAGGTAGTCGAGGAACGGCCGCGCCGCCTCCGCCCGTGGCGACTGGCGCAGCAAAGCGAGGGTCTCGCGCGACCACGCCGAAAAACCCTGGCCGAGCATCGGCAGGTCCAGCAGCCATTCGCCGGGGTAGTCGAGCAGCCGCAGCCGCAGCCGCCGCACGCCGACGAAGCCACGCATCTGGCCGAGCATGCCGCCGCGCGGGCCGATCTCCAGCTCCAGCGCGATCTCGGCCAGATGGTCGGTGCGGGCGGGCCAGTGCGGGCTGTCCCCGGCCAGATCCGCGAGCTTGGCGGCGATGTCGAAGGGCGGCGTCGCCCCCGCGCCCGGTGGCACCAGCCGCACCCCGCGCAGGCGTCCCCCGCCATGCCGGTCCAGCACCGCCTGCAACGCCGGCAGGGTCGCGCGGCCCTGCGCCATGGCCAGCAGGTTGGCGATCAGCGAGGTGAGGAACACCGTCTTGCCCGCGCCCGACAGCCCGGTGATGGCGAGGCGGATATCCTCCTCGTTCAGCGCGCGATCCACCACCGACAGCCCCCGCGTCGCGGAGGCCAGGGCCCAGTCCCGCAAACCCGTTACAGCAGTGGCCATGGGAGCGTCCGGCTCACCCGCCCGGCACGGAGGTCAGCGGGGTCAGCCGGCGCAGGGCCTCCTCGGCCAGGCTGGCGCCAGCCTCGGCGGGCGGCCGGTAGAGCCGCCATTCGCCGGCGATCAGCACCTCGGCGGGGTGGAAACCGGCCTTGTAGGCCATCTTCCGGCTCTGCGGCACCCAATAGCCGAGATAGACGTAAGGCAGCCGCGCCGTCCGCGCGCGCTCCACCAGCCACAGGATCGCCTGGGTGCCCAGCGAGCGGCGGGCCTCGGCGGGCTCGAAGAAGGAATAGACCGCCGACAGCCCATCCGAGAGCCAGTCGGTCAGGCAGGCCATCATCAACCGGCCGGAGCCGTCGCGGAATTCCACCACGCCGGTGGTGATGGGCGTGTCCTCGACCATGGCGCGGTAGTCGTAGAACCCCATGGCCGCCATGTCGCCATCCTCGTGCCGCGCCTGCTGGTAGCGCTGGAACAGGGCGAATTGCTCGGCCGTGGCCCGCGCCGGGCGTTCCTCGGCGACCAGATCCTGGTTCGCGGTGGCGATGCGGCGCTGGGTGCGGCTCGGCCGGAAGCGCTCGGCGGGGATGCGGATCGGCACGCAGGCCTGGCAGCCGGGGCAGACCGGGGCATAGGCGATGTTGTGGCTGCGGCGGAAGCCGGCGCGGGAGAGGCGGTCGTGCAGCGCCTCGCCATCCGGGCCGGCCAGTTCGGTCACGATTTTCCGCTCCGTCCGTCCGGCCAGATACGGGCAGGGCAGGGGCGCGGTCGTATAGAAGAACTGCGGGCGGCGGGGCGTGCGAGGCAACATCGTACCCTAGTGTCGCGGTGCCGGGCCCGGGGATCAAGGCTCCGCTCGGCCCCACTTTGCCCAAATGCGGAAAATTGGCGCGCGGGTGTCGCCAGGACGTGACCGCGACCGCCGTTGACCCGGCGGGCATCCCGCTGCTAGCGCCAGGACATGAGCCAGACGTCATCCGGGGAATCCGGCCTCTCAGTCTATGTGGCCGGTTTGGAGGTCGCCTGTCGCGACGATGCCACCCCGGTGCCCTATTTCGGGACTGGCTGGCACCCGCCTGAAGTCGATTTCGCCTGGATGGATGGGCGGGAGGCCGAGCTGGTCTTCCTGCTGCGCCTGCCCGACCGGCCGCTGCGCCTGCGGCTCGACCTCGTGCCCTTCCAGCCGGACCGCGTCGCGCAGACCGTCGAGGTCTTCCTCAACGGGCTGCGCCTCGGCTTCCGCGAGGTTCCGGCCTCCGGCAGCGTCACCTTCCCGGTGCCGGTCGAGGCGCTGCGCGGCCGCGTCTGCCGCATCGCCCTGCATTGCGCGACCGCGGTGCCCGGCACCGAGATGGGGCTGGAGGATACCCGCCGGCTCGGCCTCGCCTTGCGCGGCTGGGTCCTGGAGCCGGCGTGACCGCTGCCCCGCCGTCCAGCCTGTTCTCCCTGCCGGGCGAATGGGTCGCGGCGGATGGCAGCCCCCGCCCGCCGCTGCGCCCCGGCCGCATCGGCGTGATCCTGCCGGGCGGGCCGGAGGCGGCCCTCGCCGCGGAACCCGCGCTGACCCGGCTGCGGCGCCTGTTCCCCGAGGCCCGGATCGCGGTGCTGGCGGCGGCCGGAACGGCGGCGATGGCGCGGCTGCTCGGGCTCGCCGATACCACCCCCACTTGGCCGGATGCGGCGCTCGATCCCTTCGACCTGCTGATCGACCTGCGCGTCACCCCCGGCGATCCCGCCGATCTGCCGGATGCCCATGTGATCGCGGGCATCGGTGAGGGACCGCATCTGGCGGTGGCCGTGCCCTATCCCGGCACCAGCCCATTGCCGTCCACGCGCTGCGGCCTGCCGGCGCTGGCCGGGGAGGCCCTGGGCAGCACCCCGGCCGGGCTGGAGCTGAGCCTGGAGGCCGAGGCGCCGCATAGCCCGGTCTCGGCCGGGCGCGGCGATGATGACCGCGCGCTGGGCTTCGGCCTGCTGGGCGTCAGCCTGACCGACCTCGGCGCCCCCGAAACCGATGCGCTGGCCTGGGAGGCCGAGGCCGTGGGCGGGCTGCTCGGCCCCGGCTGGTACCCGATCGAGCCCTGGGGCACCTGGTCCGGCGCGGCGCTGGGGGTATTGCGCCTGCCGCTGCCCCCCGCGGCGGTCGGCCCCTTCGAGGTGCGGCTGCGGCTGCGCGGCTTCGTGCATGCCGCGGCCCCCGAGGGCATGGGCGTGCTGCGCGCGACGGGCGCCGCGCCGGTCCCGGTGCGCGCGACCCTGGCCCAATCCGAATTCGAGGCCCTGATCACCCTGCCGCCGCCCATGCCGGTCCTGGGGCTCTCGGCCGGGCCGCTGCGGCTGCCGGAAGGCGGCGGGCGGCTGCGGCTGCGGCTGCGGGCGGCGGGGCCGATCGCGGGGCGGATGCTGCGGCTGAGCCTGCGGCCGCCGGTGGGCCGCCAGTCGCTCGCCAGCCTGGACTGGCCGCTCGACATCGCCGCGGCCGGGGTGCTGGAGCTGGATATGGCGCTGCCGGAGGCGCCGGAGGCGATGCTGGAATTGGCGCTCGACGGCCCGCCCGCCTCGGCGCTGGTGATCGAGGGGGTGGAGCTGCGCGGCCAACCCGCCACGGATGGCGGGGCGCCGGCGGTGCCGGCCGTGCTCGGCGCCTGGTCGCTGCTGGTCGAGGGCTGTGCCGCCCTGTCCCTGGCCGCCAGCCCGCCGCCGCTGCACCTGGCCGCGCCGCGCGAGGCACGGCCGGGCTACGAGGCCGCCCGGGCCGCGGGCGACGCGGGTGCGGTGGTGGTGGCGCTGCTGCCCTATGCCGGCTGGCCGGCCGAGGCCTGGGCCGAGCTGGCGACGGGGCTCAAGGCCGTGCCGGGCGTCTGGCTGATGCGCCCCGCGCCGGAGCAGGCGGCCGGCGCGCTCGCCGCCCTCCTCAGCCAGGCGGATCTGGTCGTCGGCGATGGCGGGCTGGCGCTGGCGCTGGCCGCGCGGTCGGGGCTGCGCTGCCTCGCGGTGCTGGCGCCGGGGTCGGCGGCGCCGTCGGGGCCCAACCTGTCCTGGGTCCGCGCCGCGCCGGGGGCCGTGGTGGCACCCGGCGAGGTGCTGGCCCTGCTCGCACCCGAGATCGCGCTACGGCGCCAGCAGCGAAGCTGATCCCCGCTTCGGCCGCGGCCGAGGCATCCGCCCGGCCGGGACGTTACCCTGCCGCCCGACAGTGCCAGGAGCCCGACCATGCCGAACCGCCGCCAGTCCACGACCGCGCCATGATCGCCGTTATCTTCGAGGTCCGCCCCGCCGAGGGCCAGCGGCAACGCTACCTCGCGCTCGCGGCGGCGCTGCGCTCCGAGCTTGCGGAGATCGACGGCTTCCTCTCGGTCGAACGCTTCGAGAGCCTCACCGATCCGGGCAAAATGCTGTCGCTGTCCTTCTGGCGGGATGAGGCGTCGGTGCGCGCCTGGCGGAACCTGCCCGCGCATCGCGCCACCCAGGCCTTGGGTCGGGGCGGCGTCTTCGCGGAGTACCGGCTACGCATCGCCACCGTTTCGCGGGACTACGGGCTTGAGGATCGCGCCGAAGCCCCTGCCGACAGCCGGGAGGCGTATCCGGAACAATAAGGCAGCCCGGCCATTCTCGCCCACACGTTACCCTATTCTTGCCGGAAAAGGCGCCTCTGCTGCGTTCTCCCTCCCACAAAGGAATCGCGCAGTGGATCGTCGTCGTTTGCTCTTCACCGGCCTCGCGGGCGTCCTCGCGGCCGCCTTCGCGGTCGCCCCGGCGGCTGAGGCGCTGACATTGTCAGCCCATCCGGCACCGGAGCCGCTGCGCGCCGACACCCTGCCGCCCGAGCCGTTGCGGGCCGAGCCGTTGCAGGCCGAGCCCGCCCAGTACCGCCCGCCGCCGCCGCGCGGCCGCCGGCGCTGCTGGACCGAGCAGCGCCGCGTCGCCTTCCGCGACCGCTACGGCCGCATCAGGCACCGCATCGTCCAGCGCCGGGTCTGCCGCTGACCCCGCGTCACTTCCCGATGGTATCGAGCCGCCCCGCCACCCATTCGGCGGTGCGGTCCGACCAATAGCCGGACAGCGGATGCCCGGATTGCCCGGTGGCGATCACCGCCCAGGCGCCATCCGGGGTGGAGAGATCGGCGACAAAACGCAGCCCAGCGCCATGCACATGCGCGAAGCCGGCGCCATAGCCGCCGCGATTGATCGACTGCCCATCGCCGGGGGTCTCGACCTCGACCCGCGCCAAGGCGCCGAGCCACGGCACCAGCCGCAGGATGGGATGCTCGAACCGCGCGCGATGGACGCTGCCCCAGCGCCAGGCGGCGGGATCGGGGCCATGGGCGGCGGCGAGGTCGGCAATCGTCGCCTCGAAACTCGCCGTTGCCAGGGCGTCGCAGCCCGCCGGGCCGCACCAGCGCCCGGCGTGGCCATCGGCGCGCAGCAGCAGCCGCACGAATTCCGGGCTGGGTGACAGCACGTCCGGGCCCAGCCCCCGCGTGGCCAGCGCCGCCGCGCCGAAGCGCTGCCAGAAGGCGTTGACGATCAGCGGCTGCGCCCGGTCCACCGCCGCGGTGCCATCCCAGCCGATCAGCAGATCCCGCGCGACGCCCGCCCGCCCCTCCGGGCGGGGCAGGGAGACCAGCAGCGCCGTTGCCTCCTGCGCCAGCCCGCTGACCGCATCGGTCTGCATCGCCGCGAAATCCAGGGGCGCATGCAGCCCCCGCTCGGCCAGCAGCGCGCGGATACGCGCCGCGCGCCAGCCGCCGAACCAATCCGCGCCGAGGAAGGCGGGATGTCCGGGCGGGGAGGGCCGGTCGTTCGCCGCGACGATCTGGTCGCTGTTCGGGCGCTGCACATGCGGCAGCGCATCGAAGGCGATCCAGCCGAGCCAATCCCCGCTCCCCGATGCGCCATCCGCCGGCAGGCGCCCATCGCCACCACGGCGGATCGGGTAGCGCCCGGTCAGGAACATCGCGAGGCCGCCCGTGGTATCGGCGACCACGAGGCTCTGCGGCGGGCTGCTGATCAGCCCCGCCGCGGCCCGCGCCCCCGCGATGTCGCGCGCCTGGTTCAGCCGGTGCAGCCCGGCCGCGGCGGTATCGCCGGGGGCGAGGTTGGCCATGGCGACCGCCAGCACGGTGTCCTGCCCCGGCTGCGCATCGAGGTCGCTGATCACCGGCCCATGCCGGCTTTCGCGCACCAGCAGGATTTCCGGCGGCTGGCCGCGGATGTGGATCACCTCCTCCCGCGTATCGAAGGGGCGGGGGCCGTCCGGGGTCTGATAGGCGCCGGCGCCCACCAGGCGCTCGACGAAGACGTCCTGCACATCGCCATGGGTGGTGGTGAAGCCCCAGGCGAGATGCTCGTTCCGCCCGATCACCACGAAGGGCACGCCGGGCGCCGTGGCGCCCTGCAACACCCGCCCGCCCGGCAGCTCGATGCGGGCCAGATACCACAGGATCGGCGCCTGGAAGCCCAGATGCGGGTCCGACGCCAGCAGCGGCGCGCGGTTCACGCTGCGATCGGCGCCCACGGCCCAGGCGTTGGAGGCCGAGGAGGGCAAGGGCGCGGCCGGCAGCCGGTCATCCGGCAGCGCCCGCAGCAAGGCGGCGAGGCGCCCGGGCGCCAGCCGGGGGGCGGCGGCAAGGTCGGGCATGCCGGCGCCGCCATCGGGCGGCCAGAGGTCGGCCAGCGCCTCGGGCGGCAGCATCTCCGCCAGGCGCGCGCGCAGGATGTCCGACCGCCAATCGCCGGAGAGCCAGAGCCCCATCACCTTGCCCCAGAGCAGGGACTCCGCCGGCCGCCAGGGATCGGGGGCGCCGGAGAGCAGGAACTCGGGCGCCGCGAGCCGTCCGCGCGCCGAGATCCAGGCATTCACCCCGGCGGCATAGGCATCGAGCAGGCGGCGGGTTTCAGGCGGCAGCGTGTCCAGATCCGCCTCCGCCCGCTGCGCGAGGCCCAGGGTGCGGGTCAGCCGGTCCAGCCGCAGCGCGCCGGGGCCGACGAGTTCCGAAAGGCGGCCGGAGGCGCCGCGCCGCATCAGCTCCATCTGGAACAGCCGGTCGCGGGCATGCAGCCAGCCCATCGCCATGGCGGCATCCGCCTCGGTCTGCGCCATCACGCGGGGGATGCCGTGGCGGTCGAAGGCCAGCGCCACCGGGGCCGTCATGCCCGGCAAGGCGAGCCGGTCCGGCTGGCCGGGGATCGTGGCCCAGATCAGCCCGCCGAGGCCGAGCGCCAGCAACAGGACCAGCAGCAGCAGCCAGCGCAGCGCTTTGCCCAAGGGGCCGAGAAGGGTTCGCATGGGGCTCCGTTTCGCGACGCCGGGTCGGTGGCAGGGGGAGGCTACCAAGCCCGGTCCGGGGCGGCAAAAACTGGCGTGGCCGCTTGCACGGACGGGCGCGGCGCCCGTATCACCGGGGCGCATGGGCCTGTAGCTCAATGGTTAGAGCGGGCCGCTCATAACGGCTTGGTTGCGGGTTCGAGTCCTGCCGGGCCCATGCCGCTTGCAGCACAGCCCTCACCCCTCCGCGCTTGGCGCTGGGCGGGGGGACCTGTAGAACCCTGCCAACCCCCGACACATACAGGTTGCACGCCCCATGGCCGCTTGGCAGTATATTTATGTAATGAAAGACCTGACGAAGAACTATCCGGGCGGCCGGGAAGTCTTCAAAGGTATCACTCTTTCATTCCTGGCGGATGCCAAGATTGGCGTGCTCGGCCCCAACGGCGCCGGCAAGTCCACGCTGATGAAGATCATGGCCGGCCGCGACAAGGAATACGGCGGCGAGGCCTGGGCGGCCGAGGGCGCCAAGGTCGGCTATCTGGAGCAGGAGCCGCAGCTCGACCCAACCAAGACCGTCGGCGAGAACGTCATGGAGGCGTTCACGGTGCTCAACGCGCAGATGGCGCGCTTCAATGAGATCTCCATGGCCTTCGGCGAGGAGATGTCCGAGGAGAAGATGAACGCGCTGCTGGCCGAACAGGCCGAGTTGCAGGATGCGATCGACGCCGCCGATGGCTGGGAGATCGACCGCAAGGTGGAGGTCGCGCTGGACGCGCTGCGCTGCCCGCCGGCCGATGCGCGCATCGACAATCTCTCGGGCGGTGAGAAGCGGCGCGTGGCGCTGTGCAAGCTGCTGCTGGAGAAGCCCGACCTGCTGCTGCTCGACGAGCCGACCAACCATCTGGACGCGGAAAGCGTGGCCTGGCTGGAAAAGACCCTGCGCGAATGGCAGGGCGCGGTGCTGGTCGTGACCCATGACCGCTACTTCCTCGACAACGTGACCAACTGGATCATGGAAGTCGATCGCGGCCGGGCGTTTCCCTACCAGGGCAACTACTCCAACTACCTGGAGCAGAAGCGCAAGCGGCTGCAGCAGGAGGAGCGCGAGGAGAGCGCCCGCCAGCGCAGCCTCGCGGCCGAGCAGGAATGGATCGGCCGCACCCCGGCCGGCCGTATGGCCAAGAGCAAGGCGCGCATCTCCGCCTATGAGGATCTGCTGGCCAAGAGCCAGGAGAAGGGCACCGGCGAGGTCGATATCGTCATCCAGCCGGGGCCGCGCCTCGGCAATGTCGTCATCGTCGCCGAGAACCTGCGCAAGGGTTATGGCAACCGCCTGCTGATCGACGATCTCTCCTTCAAGCTGCCGCCCGGCGGCATCGTGGGCGTGATCGGGCCGAATGGCGCGGGCAAGACGACGCTGTTCCGCATGATCACCGGCGGCGAGGAGCCCGACGGCGGCACGCTGATCGTGGGCGAGAGCGTGAAGCTCGGCTACGTCGATCAGTCGCGCGACAGCCTCGACCCGGAGAAGAACGTCTGGGCCGAGATCAGCGACGGCATGGACATGATCACGCTCGGCAAGCGGCAGGTTCCTTCTCGCGCCTATGTCGCCGCCTTCAACTTCAAGGGCACCGACCAGCAGAAGAAGGTCGGCGTGCTCTCGGGTGGTGAGCGCAACCGCGTGCATCTGGCCAAGATGCTGAAGCGGGAGAGCAATGTCCTGCTGCTCGACGAGCCGACCAATGATCTCGACGTGGACACGCTCCGTGCGCTGGAGGAGGCGCTGATGGAATTCGCCGGCTGCGCCGTGATCATCAGCCATGATCGCTGGTTCCTCGACCGCCTGGCGACGCATATCCTGGCCTTCGAGGGCGACAGCCACGTCGAGTGGTTCGAGGGCAACTTCCAGGCCTACGAAGCGGATAAGCGACGTCGACTTGGTGTTGCGGCTGACGAGCCGCACCGGATCAAGTACCGGCCCCTGGCTCGCTAAGCGCGGCATGCAACTGCATGTGGCGCGCGGCATCACCACCGCGCGCCTGTCGCTGTTGCCGCCCGGGCCGGAGCATCTGGACGACATCATCCGGCTGAAGGCCGATCCGCGCGTCTTCGGCGTGATGCTGCATGGCGTCCGCACGCCCGAGCGCACGCGGGAGGAATTGCAGGACGACATCGAGTTCTGGACCGTGCGCGGCTATGGCATCTGGAGCGTGTTCGAACGCGCGACCGGTGATTTCCTCGGCATCGCGGGGCTGATGGAACGTCCTGACGGGCGGGGTGTCGCCTTGCGTTACGCGCTCTGGCCGGAGTGTCGCGGCAAGGGCTTCGCGCGGGAGGCGGCGCGGGCGGCGCTGGCCTTCGGCCATGCTGCGGGCCTGCCGCGCATCATCGCCGTCGCGCGCCGGGACAATGCCGCGAGCGTCGGCGTGCTCACCGATCTGGGGATGCGGCAGGTGCTCACCTACCAGCATCAGGGGCAGGAGATGCTGCTGTTCGAGAGTGTCGCGCCGGGCTCAGCGTAGCGCTGCGCAGAAGGTCGCGATGCGGCGGCAGGCCTCCGCCAGCGCCGCATCATCCGCCGCGAAGCTGATGCGGAAATGTCCGGGGAACAGGAAGGCGCTGCCATGCACCGTGGCGACGCCATTCTCCGACAGCAGCGCGAAGACGAAATCCCAGTCATTCTCAAGCAACGTGCCGCCGGCCGTGGTGCGGCCGATGCAGGCCGTCATGTCCGGGAAGGCGTAGAAGGCGCCCTCCGGGACATGGCAATGCAGCCCCGGTGTCGCGTTCAGCATCCCCACCACCATGTCGCGCCGGCGCAGATAGGCGAGGCGCATCTCCTCTGTCGCCTCCTGCGGCCCGGTCAGCGCGGCGATGGCCGCGGCCTGGGCGATGGAGCAGGTGTTGGAGGTGCTTTGCCCCTGCAGCTTGTCCATGGCCTTGATGAGGAAGCGCGGCGCGCCGGCGAAACCGATGCGCCAGCCGGTCATGGCATAGGCCTTGGAGCAGCCGTTCATGGTCACGGTGCGGTCGCGCAGTCGCGGCTCGACCTGGGCGAAGGTCGCGAAGACGCGGCCGTCGTAGAGCAGCTTCTCGTAGATGTCGTCGGTGAGGATCATCACCTGCGGGTGGCGCAGCAGCACCTCGGCCAGGGCCGCAAGCTCCGCCGCGTCATAGGCGGCCCCGGTCGGGTTGCCCGGGTTGTTGATGATCAGCCATTTGGTGCGCGGGGTGATCGCCGCCTCCAGCTGCTCCGGCGTCAGGCGAAAGCCCTGGTTGGGGCCGCAGGGCAGCAGCACCGGCTCGCCATCCGCCAGACGCACGATATCGGGGTAGGAGACCCAGCAGGGGGTCGGGATGATCACCTCATCGCCGGGATCGAGGGTCGCGGTCAGCGCGTCGTAGATCACCTGCTTGCCGCCGGTCGCGACGATGATCTCATCGGGCGCATAAATGATGCCGTTGTCGCGTTTGAATTTCTGCGCGACGGCGCGGCGCAGCGCCAGGGTGCCGGAGATATCGGTGTAGCGCGTCTCGCCCGCCTCGATCGCCGCGATCGCGGCGTCCTTGATGTGGCGCGGGGTTTCGAAATCCGGCTCGCCCGAGGAGATCGCCAGCACATCGCGGCCCTCCGCCTTCAGCGCCTGGGCCCGCTGGCGCATCGCCGTGGTCTGGGAGGGGGAGATGCGATTCAGCCTGGCGGCGATGGCGGTGGCTTCGCTCATGGGGTCGTGACCTCTCGGAAATGGTGGGCGGGCAGGCCGAGGCCGGCCCGCGCCAGTGTGCAATTCAGCCCAAGGTGATGTGCTGGACGCGGATGATCTCGCCCCATTTGTCGAGTTCGCGCGTCCAATAGGCGTCGAGCTCAGCAGCGGTGCTGCCGACCGGCTCGATACCCAAGGCTATGATCCGCGCCTTGGTCTCGGGGTCCTGCAAGGCGCTTCGCAGCGATGTGGAGAGCTTCTGCACGATCGGCGCCGGCGTGCCGGCGGGCAGCAGGAAGGCGAAGTCGGTGGAGGATTCGAAGCCGGCGACACCGGATTCGGCCAAGGTCGGCACATCGCGCGCGAGGTCCGACCGCGCCGTCGTGCTGACGCCGAGGACCTTGAGCCGCCCGTCCTGGCGAAATGGCAAGGCCGTGACCAGATCGACGAAGGAGACCTTCACCTCACCCGCCAGCAAGCCCTGCACCGAGGGCGCGCCACCGCGATAGGGAACATGCAGCATCTGCGTCCGGGTCTTGGCCATCAGCAGCTCGGTGGCGAGATGGCTGCTGGCGCCGATCCCGGCGGAGGAGAAGGTCACATCGCCCGGCCGTGCCCGGACATAGGCAAGGAACTCCGCGACGGTGTTCACCGGCATCGAGGGATGCACGCACAACGCCTGCGCGCTGCGGGCGACGAGGCTGAGGCCGGTGAAGGCGGCGCGGTTCTCGTATGGCAGCGTCATCAGATGCGGCGCCATCGCATAGGTGCTGTTGGTGGCAAGCAGGAAGGTGTAGCCGTCCGGCTTGGAGCGCGCGACAAAGCCATGGCCGACCGTGCCCGAGGCGCCGCTGCGGTTCTCCACCACGATGGGTTGGTGGAGGTTCATGCTCATCGTCTGCGCGAGCACGCGGCCCAGCGTGTCGGTGGAGCCGCCCGCGGTCCAGGGAACCACCAGGGTCAGCGTGCGTGCGGGAAATACCTCCTGCGCCGCGGAGGGGCGCGATCCCAGCCCGGCCAGCGCCGGAACGGCGGCCAAACCGGCCGCCGCCAAAGAACGCCGTGTTACTTTGGTCATGGTACACCTCGCTTGTCGCCGCGCCCTGCGGCGGTTGTCTCACACCGTGCCTCAGCATCCCCCGGACTGCCGCGCTCATTTTCTGGCGCGGCTTCCCGGTCCTCACTTGCCCAGCCGGCTTGGCCGATCAGGGCAACTCGATCACAAGGTTGCGGAACCTGTCCACGCTGACGGCCGCATCCGGGCCGATGACGCAGGTGGATTCACGTTCCTCCACCAGCGCGGGTCCGGTGAAGCTTGCCCCCGGCGCCAGCGCGTAGCGGTCGTAGACGATGCAGTCGCGCCAACCGAAGCCTTCGAACAGCACATCACGCTTGCCGCGCGCGGCGCGGCAAGCATCGGTGAAGCTCTCCGTCGCGGTGGCGGCGACCGTGGCCATCTGGATGTCGCGGCCGGGTGCGACGCAGGCGACGCGCCAGGACAGCGCCTCGATCGGCAGCTCTTCCATCACGCGGCCGAAGCGCTCGCGATAGGTGGCGAAGAAGGCCTCTCGGATCGCGGGGAGATTGGCGCTCGAAAGCGACATCGACGGCAGCGGCACGGGAATCTCGAAGCCCTGGCCGACGTGGCGCATATCCGCCGCGGCATGCGCGATGATGTCGTCCGGCGCGGCGCCGGCCTCCAGCAACAGGGCGCGGCCCTCCTCGACCATCTGCGCCAGCAGACCGTTGACGTGGTCCCAGTCCACCCGCTCCAGCCGCGCCACATGGCTGCGGACGAGATCGGTCGCCGGCGGCGCCACCAGGAAGCCGAGTGCGGAGGCGACGCCCGCGCCGAGCGGCACCAGCATCCGCTTCATCTTCAGCAGCCGCGCCAGGTCATAGGCATGCACCGGCCCGGCGCCGCCGAAGGCGATCAGCGTGTAGCGGCGCGGATCGCGCCCCTTCTCGGCGAGGTGCATCCGGGTCGCCGCGGCCATCGTCTCATCGACGATGCGGCGGATGCCGAGCGAGGCGGTGTCGCGCTCGACATCGAGACCCTTGGCAATCCCCGTCTCGATGATCTTCTGCACGGCATCGACATCGAGGGACATCTCGCCGCCCAGGAAGTAGGCGGGATCGAGTCTGCCGAGCACGAGGTCGGAATCGGTCACCGTCGGCTCGGTGCCGCCGCGGCCGTAGCAGATCGGCCCGGGCTTGGCGCCGGCGCTGCGCGGGCCGACCTTCATCAGCCCCGAACCGGGATCGACACGGGCGATGCTGCCGCCACCGGCGCCGATCTCGATCATGTCCACCACCGAGACCTTCAGCGGCAGGCCCGAACCTTTCTGGAAGCGGCGCACGCGCCCGGCCTCGAAGTCGAACTTGCGGTCGGGGGCGGCATTCTCGACCAGGCACATCTTGGCGGTGGTGCCGCCCATGTCGAAGGAGACGACGTGATCCATCCCCGTCAACCGCGCGAGGAAGGAGGCCGCCATGGCCCCCGCCGCCGGGCCGGATTCGATCAGCCTGATCGGGAAATCCTTGGCATCGCGCACCGCGGCGATGCCGCCGCCCGAGAGCATGACATGCAGCTGCCCGGCAAAGCCGAGTGCCGCGAGATCCGTCTCCAGCTTGTCCAAATAGCGGCGCATCAGCGGCTGCACATAGGCATTGGCGCAGGCGGTGCTGGTGCGCTCGAACTCGCGGATCTCCGGCGCCACGCGGCAGGAGAGGGAAAGGGGCAGATCGGGATAGAGCGCGCGCACGATCTCACCGGCGCGGGCCTCGTGCCGGTCGTCGCGATAGGAATGCAGGAAGGCGATGGCCAGCGCCTCGATGCCCTCCGCCTCGACCAGCTGCGTCACCGCCAGGCGCACGGCCTCCTCGTCGAGCGGCAGCAGGATCTCGCCGGAGACGTCGATGCGTTCCGGCACTTCCAGCCGGCGGTGGCGCGGCACCAGCGTCGGCGGTGCCTCGATGAACAGGTCGTAGAGGTCGTAACGGGTTTCTCGGCCGATCTCGATGACGTCGCGGAAGCCTTGCGTGGTCAGCAGCCCGACCTTGGCACCGGTGCGCTCGATGATGGTGTTGGTGACCAGCGTGGTGCCATGCACGATGCTGTGCAGATCGCCGGCGGCAAGGCCGGTTTCCTCCAGCAGGCGCTTGACGCCGGCGATGATCGCCTCGCTCGGATCGTCGGGCGTGGTCAGGCGCTTGCCGGTCGCGACCAGGGCGCGGGCGGAATCATGCAGCACGAAATCGGTGAAGGTGCCGCCGACATCGACGCCGATACGGGCGGTGCGTGTGATGGTCATGGTCTCAAACCACTCCGTAGTCTTTGCGTGCCGCATCGGCGGTGATGTAGCCATCGCGCAGATCGGCCAGGATCGCGGAAGGCTCGCGCTGCGCCGGGTCGCCGAAGCCGCCGCCGCCCGGATAGAGCAAAGTGACGCGCCGGCCCGGTGCGACGGTGCTGCGCGACTTCGGATGCGGCCGCGTGCCGTCGTCGATGCTGATGACCGCGGGTGCCCCGGGCCCACCGCCGAGCAGGCCCTGCGCCGGATGGTCGCGCCGGTCGGAGAGCAGCGAGAGCCGCACCGGGGCGGGGGTGCGGACCTCGATCTCCGCGATCTGGCCGAGCCCGCCGCGGAAGCGCCCGGCGCCGCCGGAATCCGGGCGAAGCTGCTTCTTCCAGACCAGCAAAGGGGCGACGCTCTCATAGGCCTCGATCGAGCCCGCGCCGACATTGGTCGGGAAGGCCGTGGTCGGCAGCCCGTCGCGATGCGGGCTGGCGCCCATGCCGCCACTGGCGAAGAGCACCTGGGAGAAACGATCCCCCGCATGATCCATGCCGCTGAACAGCGCGCGCATGGTCGGAGCGCCACCGCATTCGGCGATCACGCTTTCGGGCAGCACATCGGCCAGCGCCTTGTAGATCGCCCCCGCGAGCAGATGCCCGGTCAATTGCCGGGCGCTGCAAGGCGCGGGGAAGCGCGGGTTGAGGATGCTGCCCTCGGGGGCGGCCACGGTGATGGCGCGATAGGAGCCCTCGTTGCGCGGCGTGAACGGGTCCAGCGCGCATTTCACCGGATAGACCGCATAGGCATGGGTGTAGTTTAGCACGCAGTTGATGCCGCGATCGATCTGCGGCGAGGTGCCGGCGAAATCGATGTGCATGGTCTCGCCCGCAACCGTGACGGCGACCTCGATATGCGTGGTCTGCTCGTCGAAGCCATCGGCATCGATGCTGGCGCGATAGGTGCCGTCGGGCACCGCCGCCAGCGCGCGGCGCATCGCAAGATCGGCGCGGGCCTGCAAGGCCTCCGACAGCGGCTGGAGATTCGCAAGGCCCGTATCCTCCAGGAACTCCACCACGCGGCGCACGGCGACCTCGTTGGAGACGACCTGCGCCTGCAGGTCGCCCATCACCGGCCCGGGCACGCGGACGTTGGAGGTGAGGATATCGACCAGCTCGGCATTGATCTCGCCGGCGCGGTACAGCCGCATGGGCGGGATGCGGATGCCTTCCTCGAACAGCTCGCGGCAATCGGCGGACCAGAGCGCGCCGCCGACATCGGGCGAATGCGCGATGCAGCCGGCGAAGCCGACGATCTGATCCTTGAAGAAGATCGGCGACACGGCGGTGAAGTCGGGCAGATGCCCGGTCGCGAGCCAGGGGTCGTTGGTGATCACGCAATCGCCCGGCTGCCAGGTCTCGATCGGGAAGCGCTTGAGGAAGCTCTTGGTGGTTTGCGGCAGGATGCAGGAGAAGGAGGCGATGCCGCCGGTGTTCTCGGAGAGGGAATCGCCGTTGCGGTCCATCAGCACGGTCGCGAAGTCGTTGGACTCGCGCACGATGGTGGAGAAGGCGGTGCGGAGCAGACCGGTCGCCGCCTCGTCGGCGATCGAGATCATCCGGCTCCAGTAGACTTCCAGCGTGATGGGATCGAAGGCGTCCAAGGCAGGTCCTTCCGGCGTTTGATGACGAAAGTGTTGGGCAGGCGGTCCAGCAGCGTCCAATATCAATCACCGATGCTGTGATAGGTCTGGCGAATGATGTCATGGAGCTGAGACACTTCCGTTACTTCGTGGCCCTGGCCGAGGAGCTGCACTTTACGCGCGCGGCGAAACGCCTCGGCATCTCGCAGCCGCCGCTGAGCCAGCAGATCCAGCAGATGGAGGCGGAGCTTGCGACGCCGCTGTTCGAACGCAGCCAGCGCCGTGTCGCCTTGACCGAGGCCGGGCGCATGTTCCTGGCCGAGGCCCGCGCCACCCTGGCCCAGGCGGCACGGGCCGAGATGGTGGCGCGCCGTGCCGGGCGCGGCGAGATCGGCGAGTTGCGGGTCGGCCTCTTCGCCTCGGCGCCGCTGCTGCCGGCCTTCGCGCGCAGCATTCTCGCCTTCCGCCGGAGGTTGCCGGATGTGCATCTGTCGTTGCGGGAGGGGCCGACCTTCTGGCAGGTCGATGCGCTGCAACGGCGGGAGTTGGATGCGGGCTTCCTGCGCTGCCAGGCCACCGTCGACCTGCCGCCCGATATCGCGGCGGTGGAGCTGTTCCGCGAACCGCTGATGGTGGCGATGCACCGCGACCATCCCCTGGCGAAGAAGCGCGGGGCGCTGCCGCTGCCGCTGCTGGCCGGGGAGGATATGATCTTCTTCTCCCGCGCCGTCGGCACCTCGCTGCATGAGCAGCTTGCGGCGCTGTGCCGCCGCCATGGCTTCGCGCCGAAGGTGACGCAGGAGGTGCGGGAGAATTCGACCCTTCTGGGGCTGGTCGCGACCGGGCTCGGGATCGCGGTGGTGCCGGAATCGCTGTTGCGGATACGGGCCGGCGATGTCGTCAGCCGCCGGCTGGATGCCGATGACGCGACCACCGCGGTCTTCGTGGCGACGCCGCGGGACCAGGAGAGCAAGCTCGCGCGCGCCCTCCTCGCCTGCGCCATCGGGGGGTGAGGCGAGGGGGCCCTTGATTGCAAGGTTTATACGGGCATATACCCGCGTCATGAGCTCCCCTTGCTTCTGCGTCCTGCTCCGCACCGCCGCCCGCCGGGTCGCCGCGACCTATGACGCCGCCCTGGCGCCGGTGGGGGTCAACATCGCCCAATTCGCGCTGCTGCGCGCGGTGGCCCGCACGGAGCCCGTGGCGCTGACCGAGCTTGGCCGGCGATTGGAGCTCGATCGCTCGACGATCGGGCGCAACAGCCGCGTGCTGGAGCGGATGGGCCTGGTGGCGCTCGGCCGTGGCACCGACCAGCGCGAGGCGATGGTGTCGCTCACCGAGGCGGGGCGGGAGGTGATAACGGCAGGCCTGCCGCTCTGGGATGCGGTGCAGCACAGGATCGCCGCGGAGTTGGGTGAGGGCAAGGCGGCGGCGCTGCGCGAGATCCTCGGCAGCCTTTGAGTTTGGGTCAATGCGGGTAGCTGCCCGCAAACGGAGGCTGGACCATGACGCATTCGACTGTGGCGCTCGCCCGATCATCGCCGCTGGTGGCGGCCTTCGCCCGGCGGGGGGTGCATTACGGCTGGGTGGTGGCCGCCACCACCTTCCTCACCATGCTGGTGACGGCGGGGGCCGTGGGCGCGCCGGGGGTGATGATCGGGCCGCTGCGGGCCGAGTTCGGCTGGGAAACCGCCGATATCTCGGCCGCCTTCGCGGTGCGGCTGCTGCTGTTCGGGCTGCTCGGCCCCTTCGCCGCGGCCTTCATGAACCGCTTCGGCCTGCGCCGGGTCGCGAGCTTCGCCCTGCTGCTGATCGCGGCCGGGGTGCTCGGCTCCTTCGCGATGACGGAGCTTTGGCAGCTCCTGCTGCTCTGGGGCGTCGTGGTGGGGACCGGCACCGGGCTCACCGCGCTGGTGCTGGGCGCCACCGTCGCGACACGCTGGTTCTCGGCGCGGCGGGGGCTGGTGGTGGGGCTGCTGACCGCCAGCACCGCGACCGGGCAGCTCGTGTTCCTGCCGCTGCTCGCGAGCCTGACCGATCACATCGGCTGGCGCGGGGCGCTGACCTTCGTGCTGGCCATGCTGATCCTGGCGGCGGTCGCGGTGCTGGTGCTGATGCGGGACCGGCCGGCGGATCTCGGCCTCGCCCCCTTCGGCGGCTCTGCCATCGTCCCGGCGCCGGAGCGGCTGAGCCTGCCGGCCATGCTGGCCTCGCCGCTGGTGGCGCTGCGGGAGGCGGCGGGGACGCGGACCTTCTGGGTGCTGTTCGGCACCTTCTTCGTCTGCGGCGCCAGCACGAATGGGCTGGTGCAGACCCATTTCGTGGCGCTCTGCGGCGATTACGGCATGGCGGCGGTGACGGCGGCGGGGGTGCTCGCGATGATCGGCGTCTTCGACTTCGCCGGCACGGTCGGCTCGGGCTGGCTGTCGGACCGCTTCGACAGCCGCTGGCTGCTGTTCTGGTATTACGGGCTGCGCGGGCTCTCGCTGCTTTATTTGCCGTTCACCGACTTCACCTTCTACGGCCTGTCGCTGTTCGCGGTGTTCTATGGGCTGGACTGGGTGGCGACGGTGCCGCCGACCATCAAGCTCGCGGCGGACCGGTTCGGGGACAAGGCGAACCTGGTCTTCGGCTGGATCTTTGCCGGGCACCAGCTGGGGGCGGCGACGGCGGCCTATGGCGCGGGGTTCAGCCGCACGGCCTATGAGAGCTATTTGCCGGCCTTTTTCATCGCGGGGTCGCTGTGCCTGGTGGCCTCGGCGGCGGTGCTGGGGCTGCGGGATGCGCGGGCGGCGGCGTGAGGAGAAAAGGTGGTGCGGGCGGTCGGAATCGAACCGACACTCCTTGCGGAACCGGATTTTGAGTCCGGCGCGTCTACCAGTTCCACCACGCCCGCGTACCACCCGCATCTAGCCGCGCCGGGCGGGGAAGGAAAGGGGGCAGGGGCTTAACCCTTCCCTCACATGCCGTGGGGCAGCCTGTCTTCCCGGGGTGCAGCCAGCCATCGGCCCCGGCAGAGGGGCCATGCCGTCGCACCAGGACCAGGTCACCATCGAGTTGCGGCGCCTGGTCGCCCGGCTGGAGGAGTCGGGCCTGGCCGAGACCAGCCCGGATATCGATGCCCTGCTGACCGCCTCGCGGCTGCATCTGGCGGCCTCGGCGCGGCCACCGGCGCAGATGCTCCGCAGGCTTGGCGGCAAGCTCACGGTGATCGGGCCGGTGGTGCTGGATGGGCTCACCGTGCTGCTCGTGCTGCCGCTGGGCTGGGCGCTGGCGCAGGGCCGGCTGGCGCTGGAACTGGCGGAGCAGCCGCCGGCCCCCCTGATCCTCGCCGGGCTGCTGCTGCCCTGGGCGATCCGGCGGCTGGGGCAGGGCACCGGCCTGCTGCTGCGGCTGTCGCGCGGGCCTGCCTTCTGGCTGCGCTACCATCTGCGGATCGGCTACAACTGGCTGGCCGAGGCCTTCAGCCGCGCGGCCGAGGCGCGGCTGCTCGCCAGCCTCGGCGCGCTGGAGATGATGCGCGCCTGGCGGGGCTGGGCCCGAACCCTGCCGCACCGGCCCCGGCCCCACGACCTTGAGCACTTCATCGCCATGGAATGCGGCCCGCGCGGCAGCGCCCTGCTGCGGGCCGCGGGCTTCGAGGCCGAGCCCGCCCTGCGCTGGTCGCGGCTGGTCCTGCTGTTCGAGCTGCTGTGCGGCCCGGGCGGGCCCACCCATGGCCCGCTGGCGGACCTCTCGGCGCTGGGCGAGTTGCCTGACCCGCCGCCGCGCGACCTGCCGGCGGAGGACATCGAGCCGCCCCGCGAAACCGACCGCTACGAGCGTGAGCGGATGGACCTCCGCCAGGAGATCATCCGCAAGAAGAAGGACCTCTCCACCGCCTATACCTGGAAGGTGAAGACCGCGGCCGAAATCGCCGAGCGCGACCGCTACGCCGATCAGGTCCGCGCCGAGATCGCCACGCTCGAAGCCAGCCTGAAGGCGCTGCGCGCCCCCGGCCCGTGATCAGCCGCTGGCCATCGCCGTTTCGAACAGCCCGGGGCTGACGATCTCCAGCAGTTCCAGATCCTCCGAATGCGCGAGTTCCCGATGCTTCACCATGGGCGGCTGCAACACCGTGTCGCCGGGGTTGAAGGTGACCTCGCCGATATCCTCGTATTCGAACCGCACCCAGCCGCGCAGCACAAAGACGAACTGGAAGCCGAGATCATGCGTGTGCCACTGCGGCACCGCATGGCGGCCGGGGATGGCGCGGATGACATGGGCGGCGAAGGCCCCGCCCGTCGCCGCCCGCACGCCGAGGTCGCGATAGGCGAAGAAGGCGCGCAGCCCCTCGTCATAGACGGCGCCCTCGGCGCGGCTGACGGTGGTCCCGATTGCGGGGGTCCCGATTGCGGGGGTCCCGATTGTGGGGGTCCCGCTCATACCAGCGGCGCCAGGCAGTTGTCGGCATAGCCCTTATGGGTCTTCAGCCGGGCGTACCAGGCCGCGAGCTGCGGCAGCTCCGGCCGCGCGATCGGCAGCACGAACCAGCGATGCACGTAGATGCCGAGCGCGATATCGGCGAGCGTCAGCGCCTCGCCGCAGAGATAGGGCCGGCCTTCCAGCTCCGCCTCGACGATGCGCCACAGCGCCTCCGCCTCATCCCGCGCGCGGGCGACGGCGGCCATGTTGCGCTCGGCCTCGGCCACGCGGATCAGGGTGATGAACATCACCGTCATCGGCCGGTTGTTCATGCCGAGTTGCCAGTCCAGCCACTGCTCCACCTTGGCCCGGCGGCGCGGATCGGCGGGGTAGAGCCGCTCCCCGCCATGGGTCGCGGCGAGGTAGCGCAGGATCGCATTGCTCTCGTAGAGCGTGAACCCATCCGCCTCGACGATGGTCGGCACCAGCCCATTGGGGTTTCGGGCCAGATACGCGGGCTCCGTATTGCCGCCGAAGGGGCCGCCGATATCCTCGCGCTCATAGGCGATGCCGAGTTCCTCGCAGAGCCACAGCAGCTTCATGACATTGCTGCTGGTCTTGCGGCCGAGGATGGTCAGCATGGGACGTGATACCTCCGTGTTTCGCGGCAGGCTAAATGCGGCCCGGTGGATGGTCCAGCCGGCTTGCCGCCGCCGCGTCGCGGCAGGATAGGGTGTCTGCCATGATACCGCTTCCGATCCCGCTTCTCCTCGCCGTGCTCGCGGCCCTGGCCCCGGTCATGGCCATGGTGTCCGAGCGCGTGCTGGGCTTCGCGCCCTGCACCCTCTGCCTGTGGCAGCGCTGGCCCTATTGGGTGGCGATGGTCCTGGCGCTGCTCGCCGCCGCCTGGCCGCGGGGGCGGCGCGGGCTGCTGGCGCTGGCGGGAATCGCGGTGCTGGCCTCGGGCGCGATCGCGGCGCTGCATGTGGGGGTGGAACAGGGCTGGTGGCCCTCGCCGCTCGCCTCCTGCACAGCACCGGTCTCGACCGGTGGCGGCACGATCGATGATTTGCTCGCCAGCATGGCGGTGCGGCCGGACAAGCCCTGCGATGCGGCGGCCTACCCGATTCCGTACCTGCCGCTGTCCTTCGCCGCGATGAACCTGATCTACGCCTTGGCACTGGGCGGCTTCACCCTCATCTGCCTGCGACGGAGGCCCGCATGACCGAGACCAGCCCGAGCCCGCTGCCCACCCCCGCCGAGGAGGTCGCCCGCACCATCCGCGTGGACCATGCCGGCGAATACGGCGCCCAGCGCATCTATGCCGGCCAGCTTTCGGTGCTGAAGGACGGCCGCCACGGCCCCATTCTGCGCCACATGCAGGCGCAGGAGCAGGAGCATCTGGACACCTTCAGCCGGCTGATCGCCGAACGCCGGGTGCGGCCGACCGTGCTGCTGCCGTTCTGGCATGTCGCGGGCTTCGCCCTCGGCGCGGTGACGGCGATGATGGGCGAGCGCGCCGCCATGGCCTGCACCGTCGCGGTCGAGGAATCGATCGACGACCATTACGGCGCCCAGCTTGACCGCCTCGGCCCGGATGAGGCGCCGCTGCGCGCCCATATCGAGAAATTCCGTGCCGAGGAGCAGGAGCACCGCGACATCGGCCTGGCCAATGAGGCCGAGCTGACACCGGGCTACAAGCTGCTTTCGGCCGCGATCAAGGTCGGCTGCCGGATCGCGATCAGGGCCAGCGAACGCATCTGATCAATAACCGCGGGCCGGTTCCACCACCTGCTCCAGCGCCGCGCCGTTGCGGAAGCGATGCAGGTTGGCGAAGAACTGCTCCAGGCAGCGCTGGCCATAGGCGGTCGGGTCATACAGCCCGCAATGGGGCGTGATCACGAGGTTGGGCGTGTCCCAGAGGGGGGAGTCCGGCGGCAGCGGTTCCTGCGGCAGCGCATCCAGCACCGCCCCGGCCAGGCTGCCCTCGGTGAGCTTGGCCGCCAGCGCCCCCGCATCCAGGATCTCGCCCCGGCCGATATTCACCACCCCGGCATGGGGCGGCAGCAGGTCCAGCTCCGCCCGCCCGATCAGCCCCGCCGTCTCCTGTGTGAGCGGCAGGGCGATGACCAGGAAATCGGCCTCGGGCAGGAAGGCACGGAAGCCGTCGCCGAGCGTCATCACGGAGACCGCGGAATGCGGCCGGCCGGAATGGCTGTTGCCGATCACCCGCATCCCTTGCCGCGCCAGCGCGGTCGCCGCAGCACCGCCCAGCGCCCCCATGCCCAGGATCAGCACCGTCTTGCCCGCGACGGTGCCGCCGGCGCGCGGCGCCCAGCGATGGGCGCGCGCCTGCGTCAGCAGATAGGGCAGATGAGTGTTCAGCATCAGCACCGCGGTCAGCGTGAATTCCGCCGCCTTGGGGGCATGGGTGCCGCTGGCATTGGTCAGGGTGATCCGCGGTGGCAGGGCCAGCTTCAGCAGCCATTCGACGCCCGCGCTGGTGTAGCTGATCCAGCGCAGCTTCGGCGCCCGGCGATCCAGATCATCGAGCGGCATCTGGCCGGTCAGCAGCAGCACCTCCGCCTCGGCCAGATCCGCGGGCGAGGCGCCGAAGCTCAGCGCCACCCCCGGTGGGGCCGAGGCGCGGATGCGCGCCTCGGTGAATTCGGACGCGAGCTGCGAGGCCGGATTGGCCGCGACATGCACCCGCACCGGGCGGCCCTGGTCCACCATCACTCGATCCGGATGTTGTTGGCGCGGATGATGCGGCCATAGGATTCGGTCTGCGCCACGAGCCGGGTGCGGAAGGACTCGGCGCCATCGGCCTGGACCTCGCCGCCAAGCTCGGTGATGCGCGCCTTGATCGCCGGCTCGTTCAGCACCGTGCGGATCTCCCGCTCCAGCCGCGCGATGACCGCGGGCGGGGTCGCGCCCTGCACCAACAGCCCCTGCCAGGTGCCCGAATCCGGCTCCGGCCAGCCGAGTTCGCGGAAGGTCGGCAGATCGGGCACGGCGGCCAGGCGATGCGGGCCGGTGACGGCGATGCCGCGCATCTGCCCATTCACCACGAAGGCCTGGGACTGGGTGGCACCGGCGACCGTCAGATTCGCCTCGTTCGACACGAGGGCCATCAACGAGGGCGCGCCGCCGCGATAGGGCACCGCGGTCATCTCCGCGCCCCAGGCGCTGGCCAGCGACAAGGTGACGAGGTGGCTCAGCGTGCCGGTGCCGGAATTGGCCGCGTTCAGCCCGCCCGGGACCTGCTTGGCATAGGCGGCGAGTTCCGCCGCGTTCTGCACCGGCAGGGCATTGTTCACCGCCAGGATATAGGGTGCGTAGATCACCATCTGCACCGGGGCGAGGTCGCGCTCGATGTTGAAGGGCAGGGTGGGGAACAGGAACGGGTCGGTCGCCAGCACCGAAATGTCGAGCAGCAGCATGGTGTGCCCATCCGGCCGGCTCTTGGCGACGTAATCGGCGCCGATGTTGCCGCCCGCGCCGGCGCGGTTCTCGATCACCACCGACTGGCCAAGGGCGCGGCCAAGCGGCGTCGCGATCAGCCGCGCCAGGATGTCGCTGGTGCCGCCCGGGGCGTTCGGCACGATGATGCGGATGGTCTGGGTGAAATCCTGGGCCCGCGCCACGGTGGGGGCGGCCAACAGCAGCGGCGTGGCGGCCGTGGCTTTCAGGAGGCTTCGACGGTTCATGGGGTTGTCTCCTCGACCCATCTTCAGCGGGCCTGGGGCGCATCCTCCCTCTGTTACGCCGGCGTTAGCAAGATGGCCCGTCCGCCGCGGCAAATCGGCATCACGCTGCTGCATTGCGGCATCGTGTCACCTCCGCCCTTGAACAGGGCGAAGCAGCGGGTTAGGTTGACCTTGGTTGTTGCGAGGGATTCGCATCCTGCTCGCAACTCTCACGGAGGACCCCATGGGTCACGACTTCAGTCACATTTCCCGTCGCTGCGAGCGCGCCGTGGTCACTGCCTACCGCGAGCTGCGGGAGGTGGGCAACGATGATTTCTCGTCCTTCCGGGCCTGCACGACGCTGTATCGCGTCCATCATCCCGAAGCCTCGGTGACCGAGGCGCGGCGGCTGGTCAGCGAATGGATCGACCATCACGTCATCCGCGAGGATATCGGCCCCACTGACGGCTGCGCCTGCGATTAAGACCCGCCCCGCAGTCTAGACTGCGGGGTCTAGACTGCGCAGTCTAGACTGCGGGGCGCGCCCAGCCGATCGCGGCCCGCGCCAGCGCATCGATGGTATCCACCACCGGCACCCCCACCGCTGCCCGCGCCGCCCCTTCGGGCAGGCCGAGCGGGATCTCGGTGCAGCCCAGCACCACAGCCGTCGCCCCCGCCGCAACCAGCCCCGCCGCGGCCTCGGCCAGGCGCGCCGTCGAAGCCTCGGGCCGGCCGGCCTTCACCGCCTCGATCGCCGGGGTGACGCAGCCGGTCATGACCCCCGGTGGCGGGACCAGCACCTCCCACCCCGCCGCTTGCAGCCGCTCCTGGTAGAGGCGCATCGCCAGCGTGCCCTCGGTCGCCAGCAGCCCGATGCGGCCGGGGCGCACGCCCTGCCGCGCGAGGTCCACCGCGGCCGCATCCACGATATGCAGGATCGGCAGCGGGCAGGCGGCCTGCATCGCATCGAACCAGCCATGGGCGGTGTTGCAGGGGATGACGATGGCCCGCGCGCCCGCGGCCTCCAGCCCGCGCAGCCCGCGCAGCAGCGCGGGCAGGGGGTCGGGCCCCGTGCCCAGTCGCGCCGCCGTCCGGTCCGGCACGCTCGGGTCGGACCAGAGCAGGAAGGGGATATGATCCTGGTCCCGCGCCGCGGGGGTCAGCAGGGTCAGCCGCGCGCAGAACTGCGCCCCGGCCAGCGGCCCCATGCCGCCGAGCACGCCCAGAATCATCTGATGATCATCCGATTATCGCATCCCATGTGAGCTTGACCCCAGTGATCAGCAGCAAGGCGTAGAGCAGGCGGTAGTAGAGTTTCTCATTCACCCGCGTCGCCAGCCAGATGCCGAGGTTCACCCCGATCGGCGCCAGCGGCAGCAGCACCAGCGCCGTCAGCAGGTTTTCGGCGTTCAGCTCCCCCAGAAACCAATAGGGGATCAGCTTCACGTAATTGACCAGGCCGAAGAAGACGACGGTGGTGGCCGCCAGTTGCTGCCGCTCCAGCCCCAGCGGGTAGAGGTAGACCGCGACCGGCGGCCCGCCGGCATGGGCGATGGTGCTGGTGAAGCCCGAGCACAGCCCCCAGAACCCGCCCCGCAGATTGGAGGGCTCGGCCTTGGGCGGCGGCGTCCGCCGGGTCTTCTGCCACAGCGTCCGGGCCAGGAAGATCAGGCTTATCCCCCCGATCACGCCTTTCACCGCGCGCTCCGGCATCACCCCGAAGGCAAAGCCGCCGAGCGCGATGCCGAGAAGTGCTCCGGGCATCAAGGCCCGCATCTCCCGTGCGCTCCATTTGCCCCAGAGCGCGCGCAGCCCGGACAGGTCCATCGCACAGAGCATGGGCAGCGCGATGCCGGCCGCCTGCGGCGCGGGCACCACGAGCGAGAGCAGCGGCACGGTGAGGTTGCCGCCGCCCGAGGCGAACCCGCCCTTGCTGATCCCGGTCAGCAGGAAGGCGGGGATGGCGAGCAGATAGAACAGGGGGTCGGTGATCAGCACGGTGGCGGTCTTATCCTCATGATGCGCCCTGTCCATGGGGCGGGCCGCGCATGGCGCCCGCGCGTCTGCCTCGGGTGACGCCGGGCGGGGGCGCGTGTAGGCGGGGTTCTTGCTACGGCATGTTGTGCTGGCTACGGCACGTTGTGCTGGCTACGGCACGTCGTGCTGGCTGGCCGCCGGCTGGCCTTCGGGCAGCGGCACCTCCTGGCACGGGCTAGCGAAACCCGTGCCGCGTCTCCTCCTCCAGACCCCCCTTCTCCAGATCCCCCTTCTCCAGATACAGGGACCCCCGATTTATGGAGCATATGAACGACCCGGTTTGGCTTGCCGGTCTCGCGGCGGCCATGGCGCTGACGGGCCTGCTGTCCGGCACGCTGGCGGGTCTCCTCGGCGTTGGCGGCGGCATTGTCATCGTGCCGGTGCTGTTTCTCGTCTTCCCGCTGTTCAGCGTGCCGGAAGCGATCCAGATGAAGCTCGCGGTCGGCACCTCGCTTGCCACCATCATCCCGACATCGATCCAGTCGGCGCGCAAGCACCGGGCCAAGGGGACGATGGATGTGGTCCTGCTGCGCCAGCTCTGGCCGAGCATCCTGGTCGGCGTCGCGGTCGGCACGCTGGCCGCGATCTTCGTGCGCGGGCCGGTGCTGACGGCGGTCTTCGCCGTGGTCTCGCTGCTGGTCGCGGCGAACATGGGCTTTTCCGGCGTGGACTTCCGGCTGCGGGACCGCTTCCCGGCCGAGCCGCTGCGCTCGCTCATCGGCGGGTTGATCGGCACGGTCAGCGCGATGATGGGCATCGGCGGCGGCACCGTTGGCGTGCCGATCCTGTCGATGTTCGGCGCGCCGATCCGTGCGGCCGTGGCCACCGCCTCGGTCTTCGGGATCATCATCTCGATCCCGGCGAGCATCGGGCTGATCTATGCCGGGCTCGGCAATCCGCTGCTGCCGCCGTTCAGCTTCGGCTATGTGAACCTGATCGGCTTCGCGCTGATCGTGCCGAGCTCGATGCTGGCGACGCCCTGGGGCGTGCATCTGGCCCATACCATCCCGCCGCTGGCGCTGAAGCGGGCCTTCGCGATCTTCCTCGCGATCACGGCGACGCGGATGATCTATACGCTGGTGACCTGATTAGGGCCGCCAGGGCAGCGTGCCGGCCGGCAATCCCCGCCCGGCCAGGGTCGCGGCCGCCATCAGCGCCGCGACCAGCCCGAGCGCCAGCAGCGAGGTCGCCGCCGCCAGCGGCGCCTGCCCCGCATCCTGCAGGTTGAACACCAGCGTCCCGAGGGTGACCGCCCCGGGGCCGACCAATAATGCCGAGACGGTCACCTCATTCACCGCGAGCAAGGTCACGACCAGCCCGCCCGCCGCAAGCGCGGGGGCCAGCGGCGGCAGCCAGACCGCCCGCGCCCGCCAGTACAGCCCCGCCGCCATCCCCCGCGCGGCAAAATCCAGCCGCGGGTCCAGCCGCGCCGCCGCCGCCGCCACCGGCCGCAGCGCCAGCGCCTGGAACCGGGTGAGGTAGGCGAGGCCGATCAGCCAGGTGGAGCCATAGAGCGCCCCGCCCCAGGGCAGCACCACCAGGATCGCCGCGACCGCCGTCACCGCCCCGGGCAGCGCCTGCGGCAGATCGGCGATGGCCGCGGCGATCCGCACCGGCCGCGCCCGCAGCGCCAGCGCGACGGGCAGCGCGGCCAGCGCCAGCACGCAGGCGGCCCCCGCCGAGAGCCCCAGCGATACCGCCACCGCGCGGGCCGTCTGCGCGCCCGGCGCCAAGGCTGCGGCGAAGTGCCGCGCGGTCAGCGTCTCCAGCCCCAGCGCCATGCCGAGCGCCGGGACCAGCGCCGTCGCCGCCAGCGCCAGCAGCGGCAGGCCCAGCACCAGCAGCAGATAGGCCGCGACCACCAGCGCCACGCCGCCGCCGCCGCGCAGCGGCAGGGGGGCGAAGGGCCGGCCCTCCGGCAGCGGGCGCCTACGGGCGGCGAACACCTGCGCGGCCAGCCCCGGCAGCGCCAGCCCGGCCAGCACCACGGCCAGGGACGCCGCCTGCGACAGCGCCTGCGGCCCCCCCGTGCCCAGCCGCTGCCACAGCAGCACCGTCAGCACCGGCCAGCGCGCGGGGATGCCGAGGCTGGCCGCGACGCCGAAATTGCCCAGGGCCGCGATCCAGGCGAGCCCCGCGCCCGCCAGCACCCCCGGCAGCAGCAGCGGCCAGGCCACGCGCCGCAGCGCCGCCCCCGGCGTGCAGCCGAGCGAGCGAGCCGCCATCATCGCCTCATCCGGCAGGCGGCGGCAGAGGGCAGCGATCGCCAGCAGCACCAGCGGGGCGGATTGCACCCCCAGCACCAGCATCATCGCCGCCGGCGTATAGGCGAGGTTCGCAGCCCCCAGCGGCGGCGCGAGGCCGAGCGCCAGCAGCAGCGGCGAGGCCGGCCCGGCCGCCTGGCTGACGGCCAGCGCCATCACCTGCGGTGGCACCAGCAGCGGCAGGATGGCGCCGAACAGCAGCACCCGCCGCCCGGGGATGCGGCGCAGCAGCAGCACCGCCGCCAGGGTCACGCCGAGGGCGAGCGCCACCGCCGTGGTTCCCGCCGCCAGCGCCAGGCTGCGGCCGGCGGCGCGCCAGATGGCGGGGTCGTCCGGCAGCCCGGCGCCACGAAACAGCTCGGCCAGCAGCCGCGCCAGCGGCAATGCGCCGATCAGCAGCAGCCAGCCAAGGGCCGCGGCCTGGCCCTTACTGGCCGACAAGCGCCCCGAAGCGGCGCAGCGTCTCCTCGCTTTCGGCCAGCGCGCGTCGGGCATCGAGCGGCAGGATGCGGATGGTCGCGGGATCGGGGAAGCCCTCGGGCGGCGCGACCGTGGGATCGGCGGGCAGGAAGCCTTGGCGGGAGGCGAGTTCCTGCCCCTCGCGCGACAGCAGGAAGGAGAGGAAGGCGATCGCCGCGCGCGGGTTGTGCGCGGTGGCGAGGATCGCCGCCGGCTCGGTGATGGCCGAGACGCCATCCTCGGGGAAGATGAAGCGGACGGGGGCGCCGCGCGCCGCCTCGCGGATCGGCAGGTAGTCGATGATGATGCCGAAGGCGCGCTCGCCCGAGGCCACCGCCTGCATCACCGCGCCATTGCCGCCGCGCGGCTGCAACCCGGTCTGGGCGAGCTTGGTCAGATACTCCCAGCCAAGCCCCGGCGCCTGGACCAGCGACAGCACATGGATCGCGGCAGCACCCGAGACGGCGGGGGAGGGCATCGCCGTCATGTTCCGCGCCCTTGGGTCGAGCAGATCGGCCCAGACGCGGGGGAAGAAGGGCGCACGCAGATTGGCGACGATGCCGGTGGTGATCAGCTTGGTGCCGAAATAGGTGCCGTCCGGGTCATGCCGGTCGGCGGGGGTGCCGGCGCGATCGACCTCGGGCGAGGCGCGCAGGCGGCCATCGGCCTTCAGCGTCTCGAAGGTCAGGCTGTCGGCCAGCAGCAGCACATCGGGGCGGGGGCTGCCCGCGGCGATCTCGGCGCGCAGCCGCGGCATGATCTGGTTGGTGCCGCCACGGATCCACTCGACCTGCACGGCGGGGTGGCGGCGGCGGAACGCCTCGGCGGTCTGGGCGGCATCGGGTTCGAGCTGCGAGGTATAGAGCACCAGCGGGCCGGACACCGGCGCCGGCTGGGCCGCGGCCTCGGCGGCCGGCAGCAGCAGCGCGGCCAGGAGAATGCGTCGGAGGATGGGGGGCATTCGGGGGTGTCTCGGGGCTGGAACCCAAACCCTCTAGCGCCCTCAGCCGTGACCCGGCAGGGGGGTGGGGTGACGTTTCAGTGACGCGTGGTCAGAGGACCATGAAGCTGGAGGTCGCGCTGGCCCGTTCGATCAGCGCCCGCATCGCCGGGTTCTCGGCGCCGCGCACATCGGTCAGCGCGTCCATGGGGCAGAAATACTCGTGCGGATGCGGCATCGCATGGGCGGCGAAGCCATTGTAATGGCTCTTCTTGAGGCCGTAGAGCACCCGGATGTCCCGCACCGGCAAGGAGAGATGCCGGGTTGGCTCGGCCTGGATCAGCGGGATCTGGCGCCAGCGCGGCAGGGTCTCGCCCTTCTGCGCCGGGGCCAGCAGCCAGGGCAGCGGGCAGACCGCCAGCAGCGAGGAGGTGCTGGGGGCGAAGCGTGAGCGCTTGTCCAGCAGGTTGGTGAGCGAGCAGCAGGCCTCGATGCAGAGGATGTCGCAATAGGGCTCGGCCGGGTCATTGCCAAAATGCAGCCACAGCCCGTCCGGCAAGGTCCGCATCCGGGCCGCGCCCGGATATTTCAGGAAGGGCTGCAGCACCGGCTCGGGGTCGGGCCGGCCGCGCAGCCAGGTGCCGGGTTGCTTGGGGGAGGCGACGGAGCCGGGGGGCCGCTGGGGCCAGGTGCCCAGGCTGGCCCGGACCTGGCTGTCCACGGAACGTCGAGGCGGCGCAACGAAAACAAACTCGCTATTGACGCGCATGGGTGAGGGCCTCTGCAACCATTTGACGCAGAGGAAACTACCTCACGAAAATGTTATCAAGGGAAATTCGGTCGCAAAGCGATAGATTTATGCTCGGTCAGGTTGTTGGGCGCCGGTCTGCCCTCCCGGGATGAATGGGGAAGGGCTTGCGGCACGTAAAAAAACCGCCGCACCCATCGGGCACGGCGGAGCAAAATCAATGAATTGTTAACGCTTGGCGATGAATTGGATGAATGCCGGGCGCGGCATCCGGTTGTGCGGCGCCCGGTATCTCCACCTTCCCGCGTGTCAGCCCCCCCGTGCCAGCCCCCGCGTATCAGCCCCGCGTATCGAGCGGAGCGTAATCGCGAGGGGCCTCGCCGGTGTAGATCTGGCGGGGACGGCCGATGCGCTGCGCCGGATCCTCGATCATTTCCTTCCACTGGCTCACCCAGCCCACGGTGCGGGCCACGGCGAAGAGCACGGTGAACATCTCGGTCGGGATGCCCATCGCCTTGAGGATGATGCCCGAATAGAAATCGACGTTCGGGTAGAGCTTGCGGCTGACGAAATAGTCGTCCTCCAAGGCGATCCGCTCCATCTCCATGGCCATCGCCAGGGTCGGGTCGTTCTTGATGCCAAGCTCGGCGAGGACGGCGTGGCAGGTCTCCTTCATGATCTTCGCCCGCGGGTCGAAGTTCTTGTAGACCCGGTGGCCGAAGCCCATGAGCTTGGTGTGGCTGCCCTTGTCCTTCACCTGGGCGATGAAGTCCGGGATGTTCTCCGGGGTGCCGATCTCGGCCAGCATCTTCAGCACCGCCTCATTGGCGCCGCCATGCGCGGGGCCCCAGAGTGCGGCAATGCCGCCCGCGACCGCCGCATAGGGGTTCGCGCCGGTGGAGCCGATCAGGCGCACGGTGCTGGTGCTGGCATTCTGCTCATGGTCGGCGTGCAGGATCATGATCAGATCCATCGCCTTGGAGAGCACGGGGTTGCTCTTCCACGGCTCGGTCGGCACCGCGTTCAGCATGTAGAGGAAGTTCTCGGCATAGCCGAGGTCGTTGCGCGGATACATCAGCGGCTGGCCGACGCGGTACTTGTAGGCCCAGGCGGCGATGGTCGGCACCTTGGCGATCAGCCGGAACGCCGCGATCTCGCGCTGGCGCGGATCGGAGGTGTCCAGGTTCTCGTGGTAGAAGGCCGAGAGCGCGCCGACGACGCCGCACATGACCGCCATCGGATGCGCGTCGCGCCGAAACCCCTCGAAGAAGCGCCGGATCTGCTCATGCAGCATGGTGTGGTTGGTCACGCCATGGGTGAACTCGGCCATCTGCGCCGCATTCGGCAATTCGCCGTACAGCAGCAGGTAGGAGACTTCGAGGAAGTTGCTGTTTTCGGCCAGCTGCTCGATCGGATAGCCGCGGTAGAGCAGGATCCCCTCATCGCCGTCGATGTAGGTGATGCGGCTTTCGGTGGCCGCGGTGCCGCCATAGCCGATGTCGTAGGTGAAGACCCCGAGGTCCGAATACAGCCGCCGGATATCGGCCACTTCCGGCCCGATGGTGCCCCCGAGCAGCGGCAGGGTGGTCGTGCGGTTGGTGCCATCGAGCGTGACGGTCAGGGAACCCTTGGGGGTCGTGGGCATTGGCGCATCCTTGATCTTGGCGGGCCGGGATCGCTCTCAGGCGATCGCCGCCCCGCCTCCGTGTTGCATTGCACTACATTGCGCCGCAGCGCGGCGCTGTCCATCCGGGGGGGATGAACGGGAAAACCGACCCTGGCCCGGGCCCGCCCGTCAGGGGCGGCGGTGCCAGCTTTCGGGGGTGGTGAAGCCGGGGGCCCAGAGCCCCTGCCCCCGCTGCCGGGCCAGGGCCTCGGCGGTGCCGAGGGTGACGGGGGCATCGGTATCGGCCAGGGCGAAGCCCGCGCCGATCAACCCCAGGTTGAGATCGGTCTCGGCCGCCACGCAATGGCCGAGGCCACGGCCGAAGCGGTCCCGCCCGCGCACGCGGCAGGCCACGTCACGGTCCCGCAGCAGCCGCGACAGCATCTCGGCCGCCGCCACGCCGCAGTCGAAGCCACGCCCGGCGGCATCGGTGCAACGGGTGCCGCGTTCAGGCGCCAGCAACCCGGCAAGGCGCACGGTGCGGTCGCGCAGGCGCAGGGTGTCGCCATCGACCACCCGCACCTCACCACCCGGTGCGGCCCAGTCCTGCTCCCGCGGCGCCGAGCCCATGAGCGCCGAGGGCAGCCCAAGACCGGTCAACGCGGCGCCCAGGACGCCGACAAAAAGGAGGGTCGCTGCCCCCCGCCAACGGCGGGGTGACTGAGCGGGGCGGAAGATGCGACGGCGGTTCAGCACCCCCGATCCCTAACCCGGCACGGGATCGTGAGTCCATGCCCGAGTTGACGTGATGTGTCAGCTTGAAATTATCTGGCAGCCTATTGTTCTGGCGGGATTTTCCAGAATTCCGGGGCTTTCTTGGCCTCTTTCCACGCTGTGATGGCCGCATTCCGCGCCCCGGCGGTGCGCGCCAGGGCGTAACCTTCGAGCAGGCCGATGGCCCAGGGCGACACCGAACGGCCCGCAACCCCCCCCGCCGCCAGCCGCCCCGCGAGATCGCGCGCGACGGCCCCATCATTGGCAATGCCCAGCGCTTCCTGCACCGCAGCCAGCCGCTGGCCGAATTTGCGGGACTCCCGGCCCGGCCAGAGCGGGGTGAAAACCTCGGCGGCATAGCGTACCCGCTTCGAATCCAGCCGCAGCGCGTGCAGCGCCTCCATCGACAGGGTTTCGATGTCCCGCGCCGCATGGCGCAACCGCTTCCAGCGCCGCCGCATCACCTCGGCCGCGAAAGGGGCCAGCGGTGCGTCATAGGCGGCATCGCCGACCTCGGCGCGCCAGCCCTGCACCCTTGCGGCGGCGACCGCATCCAGCATCAGCAGCCGCCAGGGCGCGCCCTCCAGCACCTCCCTCAGCGCCGTATAGGCGGCATCCCGCTCGGCCCCGGCGGCGCGCAGCAAGGCAGTGACGCGCTTCTCCGCCCCCGCCGCCTCGCCGAGTGCCGCGCCGATTCCGTCCAGGAACACATCCCAGTCCCGCGCCGGGCCAAGCCGGTCGGCGACCTCGCCGAGGCCCTTGTCCAGCGCCCGCAGCGCGGGCGCGTCGATGCCGCCAAAGCCCGGCTGCGGCCGGAACAGCTTCAGCACGCTGCGCAGCCGGCGGGCGGCGACGCGCATCTGGTGCACGCCCTCCACGCCGGTGCCGGCATGGGCGGCGGGCGCCTGGGCCAGCAGCACCTCGGTCAGATGGCCGATCGCCCCGGCCAGGGCTTCGCCCATACTGGCGCCGGGCGCGGGCACGGCGGGGCCGCGACGGCGGGCGCGGGGGGCCTCGCCGCGGGCCAGGGCACGGGCGACCTCGGGCAGGCTGGAACTGGCGGGCAACAGCGGCAGGCTGGCGCAGAGCGCCCGCGCCACCGTCATCACCGCATCGGCGGGGCCTTCCAGCAGCAGCCGGGCGACCTCCGCCTCCGCCGCGACGCTGCGCAGGCGGCCAAAGTGCAGGGTGGCCAGGACCGGGCCCTCGGCGGTGTCGAGCGGGCGCAGGGTCTGCCGCCCCTCGAAGGCGGCGAGGGCCACCACCGCCGCCTCGGGCGGGGTGTCCTCCACCACCTGCGGGGGCTGGCCGGGGGGGGCCGCGGTGTCCCAGGCGCGGACCAGCCGGCGCGGTCCACGGGCCGGCTCCTCCAGCAGCAGCCCGTCGCGGGCCAGATCGCCCTCGGCGGTGTCGAGCCAGATCAGCCGCTCGGCCGTGGTGCGGGCGCGGGCCTTGCCCGCGGCCAAGGCGGGGTGGCGCGGCAGCCGGGCGGCGAACTCGAAGGGCAGCTCCAGCTCAAGCGCGAAGCCGGGGGGGGGAGGCTCAGGCTCGGCGGGTGGGTGCTCCTCCGCCGGTGTCGTGGTCATGTGGCCATCTCCGGCAGGTCTCGGGGCACCACGAAGCGGATCAGCCGTCCGCTGCCCGGTCCGATGCGGCTCCAGGGGGCGGCCAAGGCGAATTCGGCCAGCGCCCCGGTCGGGTATTCCTCGGCCAGGCGCAGCGCATCGCCGCCGGCGGCCATCGAGGCGGTGCCGGCCAGCGCCAGCGCCAGCTCGTGCAGCCCAGGGTTATGGGCGATGACGAGCACGCTGCGTGCGGTTTCCCGTACGCGGCGTAGCTCCTCAAGCAGCCGCGTCCAGGGTGCGAGGTACAGGTCGTCGGTCGGCACCACCATCGGCGGGCCCTCGAGCGGGGCCAGCGCCTCCAGCGTCTGCAAGGTGCGGCGGGCGGAGGAGACGAGGACGATCTCGGGCGTCAGATCCAGCTCGCGCATCACCCGCGCCATCGCCGATGCGGCGCGTCGCCCGCGCGCATTGAGCGGGCGCGCGTGATCCGAAAGCCGCGGGTCGTCCCAGGACGATTTGGCATGCCGCAGCAACAGCAATTGGCGCATTCCCCATCCTGGCACAGCCGCGCCGGTCTGTCGCGGGGGGTGCGGATGGGGGCTTGAGCCGGGGGCGACAAGGGCCGATCTGTCCATCCATGCCCATGCCCCGCCGCACCGCCCTGCTCCTGGCCCCAACCCTGCTCCTGCCGCGCGCGGCCGGCGCGATGCCCGCGAGCGTGGCCTTCCGGGTGATGCGCGAGGGGCGGCCGGTCGGCTTCCACCGGGTGACGGTGACGCCGCTGCCCGACGGGGTGCGGGCGACGACGCAACTGGAGATCGTGGTCAAGCTGCTCGGCTTCACCGTCTACAGCTACAGCCACCGGGGCGAGGAGGAGTGGCGGGGGGACCGCCTGGTGTCGATGCGGGCGCGTGCCGAACGCCAGGGCACCGTCACCGAACTCTCGCTGCGCGCGGAGGCCGGGGGGCTGGTGACCGCGAACGGCCAGCGGCTGGAGGCCAATGCCGCCCCGCTCTCCTGGTGGCGGGAGGCCTCGATGCCGCATCCGCTGTTCGATGCGGTGACCGCGGAGAGCCTGCCCAAGCCCGCGCGGCGCCTGCCGGGCGAGGGGCGGCGCTGGGCGGTGGAGGGCAATCCGGGCGGCGAGGCGGTCTATTCGGGCCCGGATGGCGCCTGGACCGGCTTCACCACCACCGGCGAGGATGGCAGCAGCATCGTCTACGAACCGGCCTGAGGCCAACCAGGTGGCCCCGTTCAGGTGGCCCCGTTCAGGCGGCCCTGTTCAGGCGGCGATCGTCCGCGGCCGGAGCTTGACCGCGGCGTCGAGCGGGCCGCGCAGATCATCCAGCCGGCGCACCAGCGGCACCTCCAGCACGGCGAGCGGCGCCAACTGGGCCTGGGTGACGTCGCCGAGGATCATCGCCACCACCGTCCCGCTGTTCCGCCGCGCCTGGAGCACGAGCCGCCGCAGCCGCGCGACCGAGGGCACATCGACCATGCACAGCACCGTCGCCGCCACCGGCTCCGTCGCCTCGCCGAGTGCCAGGGCACGCCCGCCGTCCCGCAGGGCGGCGGCCACCGTCGCGGCCGCGGCGCGGTCCAGCGCCCCCGCGACCGGCAGCACCGCGATGCGCGGGGTTTCGGGCTCGACCTCGGTGCTCTCCTGCAGATCATCCAGCAGGGCGGTCAGCCCATCGGTGATGCGCGGCAGGGCATCGGCCCGCAGCAACCCGCCACGGCGGTCGTGGCGCAGGGTTTCCAGCATGGGCAGCACGAGGTCGCGCAACAGCGCGGCCATGCCCTTCTCCCGCATGTAGCCATCGGCGATCTGCTCGGCGCCGAAAGGGTCCTCGGCCAGATAGCGCTGGTAGAAGCGGACCGAGGGCGGTAGCGGCTGGCGGTCGCCGAGCAGCACTTCGAGGAAGCCGAAGGCCGGCACCAGACGGCCGAGGATGACGATGCAGGTGGTGATGGGCGGGGCCAGGATCAGCCCGACAGGGCCCCAGAGCACCGTCCAGATGGCCGAGGACAGCAGCAGCGCCAGCGGCGAGATGCCGGTGCTGCTGCTGTAGAGCAGCGGCTCGATCACATAGGTGCAGAAGCTGCCGACCAGCACATAGAGCAGTAAAACCTCCACCGGGGCGGTCCAGCCCGGGGTGGTGGCGAAGGCGAGGGTGAGCGGAAACAGGATCGCCACGGCCCCGCCGATGAAGGGCACGAAGCGCAGCAGGAAGCACAGCACGCCCCAGAGCGCCGCATTCGGCACCCCGATCACCGACAGCCCCGCGCCCATCAGCAGCCCATAGGCGCCGTTCACCCCGACCTGCATCAGCAGATAGCGCCCCACCCGGTCGGTCGCATCGGTCATGGCCCGGGTCGAGCGGTGCAGGTCATGCGTGCCGGCGAGATGCAGGAAGCGGTCGCGCACATCCTCCCGCTGGATCAGCAGATAGGCGACCAGCAGCAGCGCGATCGCCACCGAGGCGATCGGGGAGAGCACCATCCCCAGCACATCCAGCAGCGAGGAGAGGCCGCCTGACTGCTGCGGCACCTCCGCGACGATCCTGGGGGCCTCGCCGCGCGGGCCGATGTTGAGGGCCTGGCCCAGCCGGTGCAGCGTCTGCATGGCGCGGTCGAACACGCCCGAGCCATCGCTGAGCATCACGATCTTGTCGCGCAGGGTCGCCTCGTGCCGCGGCAGGTCGGCGACCAGCTTCAGCACCTGGCCCGCCAGGAAGACCATGAAGCTCATGATCGCGCCCACCGCGACCATCAGCACCAGCGCGACCGCGAGCAGGCGCGGGAAGCCGATCCGCTGCAGCCGGTTGGTGACGGGCACGAGGGCGACGCTGAACAGCAGCGCCAGCGCCACCGGCACGAAGACGGAGCGCCCGATGTACAGGGCCACCAGCACCATGCCCGCGATCAGGATCCCGCCGACCGGAGGCGCGCCGCGGGGGGCAAGGTGGGTGGTGCTATTGGACAAGGGCGCGGGACCGGCTCTGGGACAGCGGCACAACGCCGGCGCGCGCCCGTGGGTTTCCCTCAGCCCTCCGCCGGCGGCGCGGCGCCGCGCCCCGCGAGGTAGGCCAGCGTGCCGCGGAGCCGCGCCCGGTCGCGCAGCGCCTTGGCGCGGTTCAGCGTCACCCCATGCGCCAGCGCCTTGGCCGCGAAGCGCAGCGCCTGCACGCGGCCGAAGCGCCAGGCGCTGCGCGCGCCGCGGTGCTTGGCCTCGAAATACAGCCGCGACCAGGCGATGTGCCAGGATTTGACCGAGGTGACGCGCGGGCAGGGCGCGCTGGCGCCACCGCCGGTGTGGCTCGCGATCGCGGCCGGGGTCTGCACCAGGCTCCAGCCCAGGCGGCGCAGCCGCAGGCAGAGGTCGTCATCCTCGTAGAACAGGAAAATGGCGGGATCGAAGGGCAGGGCGGCGCCCAGCGCCGACCGGCGCAGCAGCAGCACGGCACCCGAGAGGAACTCGGCGCAGATCTCGCCCTCCGGCAGCGCCGGCCCGCCGCGCGGCAGGCCGGACCGCCGCCACAGCTCCACATCATGGCTGACCACCGGATCGCCGCCGTCATTCTCGATGCGCGGGGCGATGAGGGCGGCATCGGGGTGGCGGTCGGCGGTCTCGACCAGTGCTGCCAGCGCCCCGTGCCGCAGCCGCGCATCGGGGTTCATGAACAGCACGAATTCGGTGGCGGCGCTCCCATAGCCGCGGTTGTGGGCGCGGCCGAAGCCCTGGTTGCAGGGGTTGGCCAGGATCTCGACCCTGGGGCACCGGGTGGCGATGAGGGCGGGGGTGCCATCGCCGCTGGCATTGTCGATGACGATGATCCTGCCGCAGCCGGCGAGCGAGTCCAGGCAGCCCGCGATGACGCCGACGCTGTTGTAGGTGACGACCAGGGCGGTGACGCGATCCCCGGCGGCGTTTGGCATCGTCTCGGGGCTCCAAAGGGTGGCGGGCGGCGGCATAGTGAGATGCGAAGCCCCCGCCCGCGTCAATTCCCTTTACACATGGCCGCGATCTGGGCCGCGATCTAGCTCGCGATCAGGGCCGCGATCAGGAATCGGCCCGGTACAGCCGCAGGATCGAGGCGCTGTCCTTCATCTCATTGCCTCGGGCCACGAATTCGGCGTAGCGCGCGACCGCGGTCTCGACCAAGGGCAGCTCGGCGCCGAGCTCATGCGCGAAGGCCTTCACCGCCTTCATGTCCTTCAGCAATTGCCGCGCGTAGCTGCTCGGCGGCTCGAAGGCGCGCTGCTGCATCTGCACGTAGATGCGGCGCAGCAACTCGCTGTCGGCGAAGCCGCCGGCCAGGCCCCGGGGCAAGGCGGCGGCATCGATACCCGCCGCCTCGGCCAGCGCCAGCGCCTCGGCCATCAGCACGAAGCCGGTGCCGACGATCGCCTGGTTGATGACCTTGGTGGTCTGCCCCGCACCCACCGGCCCCATCAGGGTGAGGTTGGTCGCAAGGTCGCCGAGCACCGCCCGGGCCTGCTCGAAATCATTGGGCTCGCCGCCCGCCATGGCGGTCAGCGTGCCGGCGCGGGCGGCATGCGGCCCGCCGGAGACCGGGCAATCCACCCAAGCCATCCCCGTCTCCTGGCCCAGCCGCGCGGCCATCTCCCGGGTCGCGGCGGGGTCGGCGGTGGAGAGGTCCAGCAGCAGCTTGCCCGGCTGCGCGCCGAGGCTCGCGACACCCTCCGGGCCGAAGACCACGCCCGACACCGCCTCGGTATGCAGCACGCAGAGGCAGATGATGTCGCTCGCCGCCGCCACCGCCGCCGGGGTCGGGGCCGCGACGGCGCCATGCGGCACCACGGTCTGGAGCCGCTCCGGCTCCAGGTTCCAGACGGTGATGGGGCCATGGCCGCGATCGAGCAGGCGGCGCACCATCGCCTCGCCCATGATGCCGATGCCGATGAAGCCGATCCTTGGGAAGCCGATCCTTGGGAAGCCAATACGCGGTGCGGGCATCAGGCGTTGTCCTGTCGCTGGTTGGTCATCCGGTCATAGACGCGGAACAGCCCCTGGTTGCCGTTGCCGTCCTCGCCATGGGCGCGGGCCTCCAGATACAGGCTGGTCGCGAGGGCGAGGCCCGGCAGCGGCACGCCGAGGCCGAAGGCGAGTTCCCCCGCCAGCCGCAGATCCTTGAGCTTGAGGCCGATGCGGAACCCCGCCGAGGCATCCCCCGCGATCATCTTCGGCCCCAGGTTCTGCAACATCCACGACCCGGCCGAACCGCCAAGCAGGGCCTCGCGCAGCAGGTCGAGGTCGAGCCCCGCGGCCCGGCCAAGCGCCAGCGCCTCGCAGATCGCCTGCAAATTCATCGCACAGACCAGCTGGTTGCAGGCCTTCACCGTCTGCCCCGCCCCGGCCGGGCCGAGGTGGCGGATGGTGGTCCCCATGACCGCCAGCAGCGGTGCCGCCGCGGCGAATCCCGCCGCCGTGCCGCCGGCCATGATGGAGAGGCCGCCGCTCTCCGCCCCCTGCGGCCCGCCGCTGACCGGGGCATCGACCATCTCGACCCCCTGCGCCGCCAGCACCTCGGCAAAGCGCCGGGCGGCGCCGGCGGCGATGGTGCTCATGTCGATCACGAGCTTGCCCGCGGGCGGCGTCGCGGCCAGGCCGCCGGGGCCGAGCACGACCTCCTCCACCTGCGGCGTGTCGGGCAGCATCAGTATGGCGGCATCGGCGCCGGCGACGGCCTCGGCGACGGAGGCGGCCGGGACCGCCCCCTGCGCCGCAAGCTCCGCCACCGCCTCGGGCCGCGTGTCATGGGCCTGCACCGCATGCCCGGCCGCGAGGAGGCGCGCGGCCATGTGCCGGCCCATGGTGCCAAGGCCGATGAAGGCGATCCTGCTCATGCCGCCTCAGCTCCGGTAGATGCGCAGGGCGCGGCGCTCGGCGCGGGCCACCGCCTCGCGCGGAGAAACCTGGCCGCCGATCGCCTCGGCGAACATGTCGGCGACGATGCCTTCGGAGAAGGCGGTCGCCGCCTGGGTGCCGAGCGCGCCCGCATAGGACAGCGGCCGCCCGCGCGCCGCCACATCGCGGAACACGGTGATATGCGGGTCGCTGCGCCAGACCGGGCTGTCGTCATAGGCATGCAGCGCCTGGCTGACATAGCCCGCGGAGCTTTGCAGCACGCGCTCGTATTGCGGCCCCTCCAGCATGAAGGTCAGCAGCGCCTTGGTGGCATTGGGGTAGCGGCTGTAGCGGAAGCCGATGAAGGGATAGACGAGGTGCAGCTCGGTCGGCACGCCGACGGGCCCGACCGGCCAGTTCGCATAGGCGATGTCATCGGCCATCGCCATGCCATCGGCCCGCGCCTTGCCATAGATCGAGACCGCGTTGTTGGTCAGCGACACCTGCCCGGCGAGGAAGGCCGAGTTGTTGGAGGCATCGTTCCAGGCGATCGTGCCGGGGATGAAATGCGAGGCCAGTTCGCGCGCGTATTCCACCGCGCGCAGAGTCTCGGGGCTGTTGAGGGCGACGGCATTGTTCTCGTCCACGAGCCTGCCGCCCTGCGACCACAGCAGCCAGTGGCAGAAGGAATTGCCGTCGCTCGGCGCGCGGCCGAAGGCGAAGCCGGCCGGCTTGCCGATGCGCTTCAGCCCGGCGCAGAGCCGCAGGAAGCCGTCGCTGTCGGTCGGGAAGCTGTCGAATCCGGCCTCCCTGGCGGCGGAGACGCGATAGACCGGCAGCACGCCGATCACGAGGTTGGAGATGCCGATCCAGCGCCCGTCGCGCTTGCCGTATTGCTCGATCAGCGGATACCAGCCGCCGTATTTCCCGCCGATGTAGTCGGCGACATCGGTGAGATCGAGCACCTTGTCGGCGAAGAGATGCGGCGTCGAATGCAGGGTCCAGGCGAGGTCCGGGCCGTTGCCGATGCCGGCGGCGACGCTGAGCTGCGGCAGCACGTCATCCTGCCAGACGCTGTCGATCCGCACCGGCACGCCGGTCGCCTCGCTGAAGGCGCGGATGTTCTCGGTGGTGGCGCGGTCCTCGGCTTCCAGGAAGCGGCTCCAGCGCAGGAAGCGCAGCGTGGCGCCGGGTTCGGGTTGGAAGGGCTGCTGCTGCGCCCAGGCGCGGGTTCGGTCGAGGAGCGAGGTGGTGGCGATGGCGCCGGCGGTGGTGCCGAGCAGGTGACGACGTCCGAGCATCGGTGACGTTCCTTCCCTTGGTGGCTGGCGCGCTCTGCGGCGGGCTCAGGCGGGAAGGCTAGCCGCGCCCCACCGGAGGCGCCAGTGGGGCATTGGCATAGGTTTTCGTGATCCGGGCCGAAGCATTTTTCTCGTTTGTCGCGCATCCCCGGAGCGCTGAGTTTGATGGCACAGAACTGGGAGCCTTTCTGATGCAGCAACCTTCGACCGGCCGGGACATCCGCGTGGCCGTCGATATCGGGGGCACCTTCACCGATCTGGAGATCTTCGATTCCGCAACCCGGGCCGTGTATCAGCACAAGGCCCCGAGCACGCCCGCCGACCCCTCCATCGGGCTGCTGAACGGGCTGCGGCAGGCCGCCGCGCGGTTCGATTTCGCTCTGGAGGATATTCGCCAGGTGCTGCATGGCACCACCATCGCGACCAATGCGGTGCTGGAACGCAAGCTCCCACCCGGTGCCGTGCTGACGACCGAGGGCTTCGAGGATCTGTTGCAGATCGGCCGCCACGGCCGCCGCGACGTTTATGCGCTGACCGCGAACCCGCCCCCGCCGCTGGTGCCGCGCAACCTGTGTCTTGGCCTGCGGGAACGCATGCGCGCCGATGGCGGTGTGGCGACGCCGCTGGATGAGGCGAGCGTGCATGAAGCCGCCGAGACCCTGCGCGCCGCGGGCGTGCGCGCCATCGCCGTCTGCCTGCTGCATGCCTATGCCAATCCGGCGCATGAGAAACGCGTGGGCGAATTGCTCGCCGAATTGCTGCCGGATGTCGCGGTCTCGCTCTCCTGCGAGATCAGCCCGGAGCTGCGCGAATATGAGCGGCTGTCGACGACCTTGCTCAACGCGCTGCTGGTGCCGATCGTCGCCGGCTACATGGGCAAGCTGGAGCAGCGGCTGGCCGAGGCGCGCTTCGGTGCCCGCGTCTATCTGGTGCAATCCAATGGCGGCGTCAGCGGCACCGCCAAGGCGGGGCGCGAGCCGGCGCGGCTGCTGCTTTCGGGGCCGAGCGGAGGGGCGGCGGCGGCCAGGCGCCTCGCGGCCTCGCTTGGCGAGCCGAACCTTGTCGCCATGGACATGGGCGGCACCTCCTTCGATGTCTCCGTCGTGCATCAGGGCCAGGTCGCCATGGTCACCGAGGGCGAGATCGACGGGCTGCCGGTGCGGCTGCCGATGGTCGAGATGCGCACCATCGGCGCCGGCGGCGGCTCCATCGCCTGGGTGGATGAGGGCGGGCGCTTGCGCATCGGCCCGCAGAGCGCCGGCGCCGATCCCGGGCCGGCCTGCTACGGGCGTGGCGGCGAGACGCTCACGGTGACGGATGCGAATCTGCTGCTGGGGCGGCTGGATGGCGCGGGTTTTCTCGGCGGCGCCATGCGGCTGGACCAGGCGGCGGCCGAGGCGGCGGCGCAGGGGATCGCGGCGCCGCTCGGGCTCGGCACCGAGGCGGCGGCGGCAGGTGTGATCACCATCACCAACGCCTCGCTGGCCGGCGCGATCCGGCTGAGCCTGTTCGAGAAGGGGCTGGACCCCGAGGATTTCGCGCTGCTCTCCTTCGGCGGCGCCGGCGGCGTGCATGCCTGCGAGGTCGCCGAGGAACTCGGTATCCGCCGCGTCATCTTCCCGCCCCATGCCAGCACGCTCTCGGCCTGGGGCATCCTGTGGTCCGACATCGCGCATGATCTGGCGGCGACGCAGATCGCGCTGCTCGCCGAGGCCGGGCCGGCCCTGGCCGAGGCCGCGGCGCGGCTGCGGCGGGAGGCCGCGTCCCTGCTCGCCGAGGATGGCGTGCCGGAGGCGCAGCGCGCGTTGGAATGGTCGGCCGATTGCCGCTATGCCGGCCAGGCCTTCGAACTTTCGGTTGCGATGGCGGAAGCGGCGTTTTCGCCCGAGGGTCTCGCCGCCATCGCCGAGGGGTTTCATCGCGTCCACCGCCAGCGTTTCGCGCATGATGATCGCGGCGTGCCCGTCGAAATCGTGACCCTGCGCCTGACCGCGCGCGGGCTGCTCGCCAAGCCCGGCACCGAGGCCAGCACGGCCCGCGCCGAGCCGGTGCCGCCCACCTCCCGCCCGGTGCTGGTCGATGGCGCCTGGCAGGCGGCGACCATCTGCACCCGCAACGCCGTGACCGCCACGCCGCTGGCGGGGCCCGCGGTGATCGAGGAAGCCTATACCTCCACCTACATCCCGCCCGGCTGGAGGGTCTCGGCCCATCCCGGCGGCGCCCTCATCGCGGAGCCCGGCGCATGACCCGCATCGATCCCGTCCGCGAGGAGGTCATCCGCAACGCGCTGGTCACCGCCGCCGAGGAGATGAGCCTGACCATCTGGCGCACCGCGCGCTCGACGGTGGTGCGGGAGATCCTGGACTACTCCACCGCCGTCTTCGATGCAGAGGGCCACAATGTCGCGCAATCGGCGCGCATCCCGGTGCATCTGAACTCGATGTCCGATTGCCTGCGTTGGATCCTCGATCACGCGATCCCGCTGGAACGTTGGGAGGATGGCGATGTCATCGTCACCAACGACCCGTACAGCGGCGGGCAGCATTTGCACGACATCCAGACCTTCCGCGCCGTCTTCGTCGATGGGCGGCGGATCGGCATCGTCGGCACGCTCTGCCATCACGTCGATATCGGCGGGGGGGCGGCGGGCAGCTACCTCGCCACCGCCATCGAGGTGTTCCAGGAAGGCATCCGCATCCCGCCGCTGTTCCTGGCCCGGCGCGGCGAGTTGAACGAAGGCGTGTTCGAGATGCTGCTGCACAATGTGCGCCAGCCGGATGAGACGCGCGGCGACCTCAAGGCGCAGATCGCCGCACTCGGCATCGGCGAACGCGCCGTCTCCCGCATCGCCGCGAAATACGGGTCGGACAATCTGGCGGCGGCGATGGCGCAGATCCAGGAAGGGTCCGAACGCATGGTGCGCGCGGCGCTGCTGGCGCTGCCCGATGGCGAAAGCAGCTTCGAGGAGTTCGTCGATGACGACGGGCAATCCGAGACGCCGATCCGCATCCGCGTGCATGTGGTCAAGCGCGGCGACGGCATCACCTTGGATTTCTCCGGCTCCAGCCCGCAGGTTTCGGGGCCGGTGAACAATACGCGGGCGATGACCGCCTCGGCCGCCTATTACGCGCTGCTGGCGGCCTTGGGCGGCGACATCCCAGCCAATTCCGGCTGCTACCGCGCGGTGACCCTGACCCTGCCGCCGGGCAGCGTGGTGGATGCGCGCTTCCCCGCACCCGTCGCGAGCCGGATGGTGGTGAACCATCGCATCGCCACGGCGGTGTTCGGCGCGCTGGCCAGGATGATGCCGGAGCGAATCCCCGCGGCCTATTACGCCATCTCCTATGTCTATGCGCTCTCCACCGTGAAGCCGGATGGCAGGCGGCAGGTCTATTTCGACATCGAGGTGGGCGGCTGGGGCGGCCATGCGCGGGGCGATGGCGCGAGCGCATTGTCCTGCGGCCTGCACAACAACACCAATGCGCCGATCGAGATGGTCGAGGCGCGCTACCCCGTCACCTTCCTGCGCTACCGGCTGTTGCCGGACAGCGGCGGGCCGGGGGCGCGGCGGGGCGGGCTCGGCCTCGTGCGCGAATGGCGGCTGGATGCGCCGAAGGGGAGTTTCAGCACCAGCTTCGAGCGGTTTCGCATCCCGCCCTATGGGCTGGAAGGCGGCAAGCCCGGCTCGCTCAGCCGCACCACTCTGCGCCGCGCCGATGGCACGGTCGAAAGCCTGCCCTCGAAGGTCTCGGGCGTGCCGCTGTGGCAGGGCGATGTGGTGAGCATCGAGACCTCGGGCGGCGGTGGCCATGGCGACCCGGCGGCGCGGCCGCGTGCGGCGGTGCGCGCGGATCTGGCGCTGGGCTTCGTGACCGCGGAAGGGGCCGCGCGCGACTATGGGTTCTCGATGGAGGCGGACGCATGACCGGCATCGCATTGACCCTGGCCGAGGTCGAAAGCCTCACCCGCGAGGCGCTGGCCGCCAGCGGCGTCTCGGCGGCCAACCTCGGCCCGCTGGTCGCCTCGGTGGTGGCGGCGGAGGCGGATGGCATCCAGAGCCATGGCCTCGCCCGGCTGCCGACCTATTGCGAGCACGCGCTCTGCGGCAAGATCGACGGCCGCGCGACGCCGGTGCTGGAGCAGCCGCGCCCGGGCCTCATCCGCGTCGATGCCCGCGACGGCTTCGCGCATCCGGCCATCGAGCTCGGGCTGCCGGCGCTGATCGCGGCGGCGCGGTCGCAGGGGATCGCGGCGCTGGCGGTGACCAATTCCTACAATTGCGGCGTCGTCGGCCACCATGTCGAGCGCATCGCCGCGGCCGGGCTGCTGGCCTTGGGCTTTGTGAACGCGCCGGCCTCGATGGCGCCGGCGGGTGGCCGCGTGCCGGTGTTCGGCACCAACCCCATGGCCTTCGCCGCGCCGAGAGCCGACGGCCCGCCGCTGGTGCTGGACCAGTCGGCCAGCGTCATCGCCAAGAGCGAGCTGTTGCAGCATCAGCAGCGCGGTGAGCCGATCCCGCTCGGCTGGGCGGTGGATCGCGATGGGCAGCCGACCACCGATGCGACGGCGGGGCTGGCCGGCAGCATGCTGCCCTCGGGCGGCTACAAGGGCGCGGGGCAGGCCTTGATCGTGGAGATGATGGCGGCCTGGCTGACGGGCGCGAGCCTGTCGCTCGACGCTTCCTCCTTCGCCGACAACAAGGGTGGCTCGCCGCGCACGGGCCAGTGCTTCGTCGCGATCGACCCGGGGCCGCTGGCCGGGCCCGAGGCGGCGGAACGGCTGGCGCATCTGTTCGGCGCCATCGAGGAGCAGGACGGCGCCCGCCTGCCGGGCAGCCGGCGCATCGCTGCCCGCGCCCGCACCGCGGCGCAGGGCATCACCATCCCGGCGGCGCTGCATGCGCGGCTGCTGGGCTATGCCACGGCTTGAAGGCGGGCCTCCTCCAGCGCCATCGCCGCCACCGTGGCGGCGATGACATTGCGCGGCTGGTTGCTGTAGGCGGCATGGACCTCGATGGCCGGGCAGGGGGGTGACACCTCCAGCCGCCGCAACCGCCCCGCCGCCACGGCCGCCGCCGCCGCCGCATCCGGCAGCACGGTCAGCCCCAACCCATCCGCCGCCAGGATCATCATGGTCGCGATGGAGTTGAAGTTGGAGACGGTGTCCGCCTTCACCCCCGCATCGGCGAAGTGCCGCAGCACATCCTGGTGCGGCTTGGACCCCCGGGTGAAGGCGAAGATGGGATAGGCGGCCAGCGCCGCGACGCGGAGCGGACCTGGCGGCAGGTCCATCGCGGGCGCCGCATACCAGGAACAGGGTAGGCGGCAGAGGGTGAGGCTTTCCACCTCCGGCGCGATGACCGGGCCCATGATCAGCGCGAGGTCGATCTCGTTGCGATGCAGCTGCCCCGCGATGGTCAGGCTGCTGTCCACCGTCAGCTCCAGCTCGACGCAGGGGTAGGTCTGGTGGATGCGGCGGATCAGCGCGGGCAGCCAGGTGTGCACGACGGAATCGATGGCCCCGATCGCGAGCCGGCCGCGCAGCGCGTGCCGGGCGCTGACCGAGCCCTGGAATTCCTGCGCGAGGCGGACGATCTCCTCGGCGCGGGCCAGGCAGGCGCGGCCCTCTGGCGTCAGCCGGACGGAGCGCAGGTCGCGGTCGAACAGGCGGATGCCGAGCTCCCGCTCCAGCGCCGCGATGCGGTTGGAGACGGCGGCCTGGGTGGTGTGCAGCCGCTCCGCCGTGGCGCTGAAGCTGTTCAGCCGGGCGACCCAGAGGAAGGTTTCGAGAAAGCGGAGGTTCATGCCGGACAGTCCAAGGTCCGGCCCGCCCATGCAAGGTCTGGGCCGGCAAGGCCTGGGCCCCGCAAAGTCTGGGCCGCGTCAGCCCGCCTTGCCGCCGATCGCCCGCCGCAGCCCGACCGCGCGTTCCAGCACCACGACCAAGGTGAGCGTGAACAGCACCATCATCACCGACACCGCCGCCACCAGCGGGTCGGTGCGGGATTCGACGTAGCGGAACAGCGCCACCGGCAGGGTCGTCAGATGCGGCCCGACGATGAACAGCGTGATCACCACCTCATCGAAGGAGACCAGGAAGACGATGGCCGCCGCCGCGATCAGCCCCGGCGTCATCAGCGGCAGCGTGATGCGGAAGAACACCTGCAGCGCCGGCGCGCCGAGGCTGGAGGCGGCTTCCTCGACCGAGGCCGGCAGGGTGCCGAGCGTCGTCACCAGCACCCGCAGCGCATAGGGCACGGTGATCAGCAGATGCGCCAGGATCAGCCCCGGCCAGGAGCCGATCAGCCCTTGGCCCACGAAGATGATGAGCAGTGCCAAGCCGAGCACGATGGTCGGCAGCAGCAGCGGCGCGGTCAACCCCGCCATGATCGCATCCCGCCCCGGGAAGGTGCCGCGCGACAGCGCCACGGCGGCCGGCAGCGCGATCGCCAGCGCCAGCACGGTGACGATGCTGCCGAGGATCAGGCTGTTGCGCAGCGCGACGCCCAGCGTCGGCTGTTCCAGCATCGCCGCGTACCATTTCATCGACCAGCCGGAAGGTGGCCAGGCGATGAAGGAATCCGCCGAGAAGGAGATCGGGAAGACCAGCAGCACCGGCCCCAGCAGGAACAGGAACAGCAGCGCGACCAATGCGAGGAACAGGTAGCGCCCGGGGCCGGAGCGGATCATGCGATCGCCCTTTCGGCGGCACGCGCGATGCGGCCATAGACCACCATCGCCGCCCCGAAGACGCCGAGCGCGATCAGCGAAAGGGCCGCCGCCAGCGGCCAGTTCAGGGTGACGATGGCATTGTCGTAGATCTCGGTCGCCAACAGCAGCACCCGCCCGCCGCCGAGCAGCTTCGGCGTGATGAAGCTGGATATCGTCAGCACGAAGGTCAGCAGGCAGCCGAGCAATATCCCCGGCAGGGTCAGCGGCAGCACGATGCGCCAGAACACCGTGAGCGGCGGCGCGCCGAGGCTGGCGGCGGCTTCCTCCAAGGTCTGGTTCAGCTTGCCGAAGCCCGCGAGCAGCGAGAGGATCATATAGGGCATCAGGATCTCCACGAGCCCGATGATCACCCCGGTCATGTTGAAGACGAGCCGCGGCGGGTCGATGCCGATGCCGCGCAGCAGGCTCGGCGCGAAGCCGCGATCGCCGAGGATCACGAGCCAGCCATAGGTCCGCACCACCGCCGAGATCAGCAGCGGCGAGATGCAGGCCACCACCAGCAGGTTGCGCCAGCGCGCATCGCTGCGATGGACGAAGAAGGCCAGCGGATAGCCCGCGAGCAGCGCGAAGCCGGTGATGGTCAGCGACACGCCGACCGAACGCAGCAGGATTTCGAGGTAGAACTCATCGGCCAGCAGGTCGCGCCAGGTGGCCATGGTGAAGTCTGTGCCGATCCCGCCGCCCGGCATGCCCTCGCGGAAGGAGAGGCCGGCGAGGTTCAGCATCGGCCACAGGAAGGTCAGCAGGTTCACCGCCACCGCCGGCAGCACCAGCAGCGGCAGCAGGCCGAAGCGGCCCATCACGCCGGGAACACCCCAGCCGGCGGAGCCGGAAACACCCCAGCCGGCGAAGCCGGAAACACAAGCGTGTCCTCCGCCCGCCAGGCGAGGCGCACCGCATCGCCCGGGCCCGCGACCACGGCGCCGGCGAAGGTGTGCTGTTCGACCAGCAGGCTCGCGGGGCCGAGCGCGACCTCGATCGAGAGCAGGTCGCCGACGAAGGTGCGCCGGGTCACCGTGCCGGTCGCGCTGTTCCAGCCGATGCCCTCGGGCGGGGTATCGGTCAGGCGGATGCGGTGCGGGCGGATCATGATGGTGACGGGGCCGGCGCCGGCGTGGCCGGTGCCCTGCAAGACCACGTCGCCAAGCAGCAGCCGCCCATCCGCGCCGCGGTGCCCCGCCGCGCGATTCACCCGGCCGACGAAGCCCGCGACGAATTCATTGGCCGGGCGCTCATAGATCTCGAAGGGCGTGCCGAGCTGTTCCAGCACGCCGGCGCGCATCACCGCGATGCGGTCGCAGATCGCCAGCGCCTCGGCCTGGTCGTGGGTGACGAAGACAGCCGTGATGCCGAGGCGCTGCTGGATGTCGCGGATCTCGTTGCGCATCTCCTCGCGGAGATTGGCGTCGAGGTTGGACAGCGGCTCGTCCAGCAACAGGATCGAGGGCTCGATCACCAGCGCGCGGGCCAGGGCCACGCGTTGCTGCTGCCCGCCCGACAATTCGCGCGGCTTGCGCGCGGCAAACGCCTCCAGCCGCACCATCGCCAGCGCCCGCTGGACCCGCTGCTGCCGTTCGTCGGCGGGGATCTTCCGCATCTCCAGCCCGAAGGACAGGTTCTGCGCGACATCCATATGCGGGAACAGCGCGTAGTTCTGGAAGACGATGCCCATGTCCCGCCTGTGCGGCGGCAAGGCGGTGACGTCGCGCCCGGCGACGATGATGCGCCCATCGGTCGCGGGCATCAGCCCGCCGATCATCCGCAAGGTCGTGGTCTTGCCGCAGCCGGAGGGGCCGAGCAGCCCGATCAGCTCCCCCTTTCCCACCGACAGCGACAGCGCCTGCACGGCCCGGGTGGCGCCGAAGCGCTTTTCCAGCCCGTGCAATTCGAGGTGCGGCGGCGCCGCCTCAGCAGCCATGCCCACCAATCAGCTGCGCGTCAGGATGCGGCGGCGCCACTGCTCGTTGAGCTGGTTGCGGAACTTCGCGACCTCCAGCCAATCGACGGCCAGCATCTTGCCCATCCGCTCGGGGGAGGCGGCGGTGGCCGAGAGCGCCTCGGCCGAGACCTGCGCCTTGGTGTTCACCGGCGCGTAGAACATGCGCTCGGCGAAGGCGGCCTGGGCCACGGGGGAGAGCGCATAGGCGATGAAGGCCTTGGCGGCCTCGGACTGCGGCGCGCCCTTCACCAGGCCCAGGGTGTTGATCTGGAACAGCGAGCCTTCCTCCGGCAGCGCCGCGCCGAGCTTGCCGGCCGACTGGCGGCTGTAGAGCTGGCCACGGGCGTTCCAGCCCACGCCGAGCTGGGCCGTGCCATTGGTGATGAAGGTATAGGCGTCGGGCTTGGGGTCCCAGCTCAGCACATGCGGGGAGAGGTCGGCCAGCGCCTGCACGCCGCGAGAAAAATCCTTGTAGTCGGTGCCGCCGAACAGCCGGTTGGCGACCAGGGTCATGCCGATGCCGACGATGTCCGGCGCGGCGGTGATCGCGATCTTGCCGCTATAGGCGGGGTCCCACAGCACGCGCCAGGAGGTCGGCGCGGGCTTCACCGTCTCGGGCGAATAGAGCAGCGACAGGCTGTCGAAGGTCACGCCGACCGAGTTGACGCCGGGGGCGAAGGCGCTGGGCGCGAGATCGGCCAGCACCGGGAATTCGGCGGGGGTGAGGGGGTCGAGCAGCCCCTCATCCGTCGCGGCCTTGCCGATGGTGATGTCGAACATCGCGACGTCGAGCTGCGGGGCGGCCTTCTGCGCGCGGATCGTGCCGAGCGTCTGGGCCGAATTCGGCATGGCGAAATAGGTCACCTTGATGCCGGGATGCGCCCGCATGAAGGGATCGACGACGACCGCCTGGTAATTTTCCTGGAAGATGCCGCCATAGGCCGCGAGCGTGATCGTCCGTTCCTGCGCGAAGGCCGGGCGGATGAAGGGCATGGCGAGCAGGCCGCCAAGGGTCCCCTGTGTGAGGTGCCTGCGCGAGATGGTCATGCATGTCTCTCCTGTGCCTGTTGCGTCACCATGGGGTCGTCGCCGCGGGTCCGGACTGACCCGATCGCGGCAGGGCAGCCCGGAGCGCGGCCCGACGCGCCATGCATCGGGGCCTGTCTCCGGCGGATGATCGGCTGCTTCGGTAAGGGTGTCACGCACCGAAGCGTCCGTCAGCCGGGATGCCGGTTCAAACACGAAATGCATGTCGAGCGGGACAAGATTAACTTGTCGGCCGCGCGCCCGCCGTCAGTCCACCCGGATGTTGCCGACCCGGATCACGTCCCGCCAGCGGTCCAGCTCATCCCGCACCAGCGCGGTATAGCCATCCGGGCCAAGCGTGCCGGGGCGCACGCCGATCGCGGCGAAGCGCTCGCGCACCACGGTCGAGCCGAGGGCCGCGGCCATCTCCTCCCGCCAGCGCTCGGCGATCGAGGCGGGGATGCCGGCGGTCGCGGAGAAGCCGAACCAGTTGGTGGCGACCACCCCCGGCAGCCCGGCCTCGGCGAAGGTGGGCACATCGGGCAGGATCGGGCTGCGTTCGGCCTCGCTGACCGCCAGCGGCCGCAGCCGGCCGGACCGCAGGTTGCCGAGTGCGGTCGGCAGGCTTTCCATCAGCGACTGGATCTGCCCGCCCATGGTGTCGGTCATGGCCGGGGCCGAGCCGCGATAGGGCACGTGGGTGAGCTGCACATCCGCCGCCCGCGCCAGCACCTGGCCGATCAGATGGTTCAGCGTGCCATTGCCACCGGAGCCGTAGGTCATCTCGCCCGGCCGCGCCTTCGCCTCGGCGATGTAGTCGGCCAGCGTCGCGCCCTTGAAGGCGGGCCCCACCGCGAGCACCGAGGGAAAGGTGCCGACCAGATGCAGATGGGTGAAATCGGCCAGCGGGTCATAGGGGATATTGGCGTAGAGCACCGGCCCGATGCCATGCGAGGCCGCACTCGACATCATCACCATATGCGTGTCGCCGCGCGCCTTGGCCAGCAGGTCCGCCCCGAGCAGCCCGCCGGCGCCGGGCCGGTTCTCGATCACGATCGGCTGGCCGAGCCGGCCGCCGAACCATTCGCCGAGGCTGCGCGAGAGGATATCGGCGGCGCCGCCGGGCGGGAAGTTGACGATCCAGCGGATCGGCCGGTCGGGCCAGGCGGGCTGGGCGCGGGCGATGCCCGGCGCCGCGAGCAATGCGGTGGCGGCCATGAGCTGCCGGCGTGTGGGGATGGTCATACGAAATCCGATCAAGTTCTGCCGCCGCATCAGCAAGATCGGTGCCGTAGACTGGAAGGGGCTTCCGTGGTTCGGTCGGTGGACGATAATGGAGCCCCCCATGGACCTGATTCTGCGCAACCTCCGCCTGGATGGCGCGGCGGCGGGCGACCCGCCGATGGATATCGGCGTGAAGGACGGCAGGATCGCCGCCATCGCGCCGAAGCTCGCGGCGGAGGCAGCCGAGGATATCGATTTCGGCAATCGCCTCGTCTGCGCCGGCTTCGTCGAGACGCATATCCATCTCGACAAATCCTGCATCCTTGGCCGTTGCGCCTGCGAGACCCAGCGGTTCCCGCACCTCGCCATGGAAAGGGTTTCGGCGGTCAAGCCGAGCTTCACGGTCGAGGATGTGACCGCCCGCGCCGGCGGCACGCTGGAGCGATGCATCCTGCACGGCTGCACCCGGATGCGGACCCATGTGGAGGTGGACCCGCGCGTGGGCCTGCGCGGCTTCGAGGGCGTGAAGGCGCTGATCGATGCCTATGCCTGGGCCATCGATGTCGAGATCTGCGTGATGCCGCAGGAGGGCCTCACCAACAATCCGGGCACCGATGAGCTGATGGTCGCGGCGCTGCGCGCAGGCGCCCGCGTCGTCGGCGCCGCCCCCAACTACGACAGCGACCGCGCGGCACAGATCCGCCGCGTCTTCGAGATGGCGCGCGAGTTCGACGTGGACATCGACATGCATCTGGACAGCGGCAGCAGCGCCGAGGATCTGGACACGCTGCTGGTCTGCGACCTGACCGAACAATATGGCTGGGGCGGGCGGGTCGCGATCGGCCATGTCACCAAGCTCTGCGCCCTGTCGCCGGAGGAGGTCGATCCGATCGCGCGGCGGCTTGCCGATGCCGGGGTGGCGCTGACGGTGCTGCCGGCGACCGACCTCTACCTCGGCGGGCGGCATCGTGACCGGGCCGTGCCGCGCAGCGTGGTCGATGCCAACCGGCTGGTCGAGGCCGGGGTGACCTGTTCGCTCTCCTCCAACAACATCCTCAACCCCTTCACCCCCTTCGGCGATGGGCAGCTGATCCGGCAGGCGAACCTCTACGCCAACATCGTGCAGCGCGGCTCGGATGCCGAGATGACGGCGGTCTGGGGCATGATCACCGCGGGTTCGGCGCGCCTCCTGCGGCAGGATTACGGGCTGGCGGTGGGGGCGCCGGCCGATCTCGTGGTGGTCGATGCGCCGGATGCGGTGCAGGCGCTGCGGGTCATCGCGCCGGTGCTCGCGGCCTTCAAGCACGGGCGGCGCACCGTCACCCGCCAAGTGCCGGTGCTGCACCGCCCGGGGTGACGGGCCGCCACACGGTATCGTTGCGGTCGTGGGTGCCATATGCAACCGTCAGTCGCCAGGCTCAGCGAACAAGGGGCCGGCTGGAGGATGCGATATGTCGGATGTTCATCTGTCGCGTCGTGCGATGGGCGTTCTGCTTGCCGCCGCGGCCGCGGCGCCCCGCGCCGCCGAGGCTCAGCCTGCCGAGGGCTGGGCAACCACCTGGGCCGCTTCGGCGCAGGGGCCTTACCCCATCGGCAATCCCTCCGCGCAACCGAACCAGAGCTTTGCCTTTCCCTCGGCCCCGGATGGGGCGAAGGACCAGTCGCTGCGCCTCATCATCCGCCCCACGGTCTGGGGCCGCCAGGCGCGGCTGCGCTTCTCCAACGCCTTCGGCACGAAGCCGCTCACGCTGGATGGCGTCCATGTCGGTCTGCAGCACGGCGGGGCCGCGGTGATGCCGGGCACCAACCAGGCGGTGCGCTTCGGCGGCGCCGGCGCGGTCACCATCCCCCCGGGCCGCGATGCCTGGAGCGATGCGGTGGCACTGCCCTTCGCCGCGGAGCCGGCCTCGCCGCTGCTGGCGGGCCGCAAGCTCGCCGTATCGCTGCATGTCGCCGGTGAGAGCGGGCCGATGACCTGGCATGCCAAGGCGCTGCAAACCTCCTATGCCACCCCGCCCGGGGCCGGGGCACGCGGCGCCGAGGAAGCCGAGGCCGCCTTTCCGCATCCGACCGCCTCGTGGTTCTTCCTCGATGCGGTGGACATGATGATGCCCGCCGGCACCCCGGCGGTGGTCTGCTTCGGCGATTCCATCACCGATGGCACCGCCAGCACGATGAACGGGGATGACCGCTGGCCCGACGTGCTGCAACGCCGGCTGCATGCCGCCTTCCCCAACCGGGTCGCGGTCGTCAATGCCGGCATCGGCGGCAACCAGGTCGCGGGCCCGGCCGAATACGCGCCCGACCGCCCCTTCGCCGGCGGCCCGGCCTCGCTGCAGCGGCTGGAGCGGGATGTCGCGAGCCTCTCGGGGGTCAGCTCCTTCGTCTGGCTGGAGGGGATCAACGACTTCTCGCGCAACGGCAATGCGAGCGTCGAGGCGGTGACCGGCGGCATGCGCCGGGGCGTCGCGATGCTGCGCGAGCGGCTGCCCGGGGTGCGCGTCCTCGGTGCCACGGTGGTGACGGCGCTTGGCAGCAGCAGCGCCGCGCATGGCTTCGCCGAGCAGGATGAGAAACGGCGCGCGCTGAACGACTTCATCCGCAATGGCGGCGTCTTCGATGCCGTCGTCGAGTTCGACCAGGCGGTGCTCGACACCTCGACGGGGCAGTTGAAGCCCGAGTTCGTGCCGGAGAGCACCACGGGCGGGCCGGGGGACAAGCTGCATCCGAACCGCGCGGGCTATGTCGCGATGGCCAGCGCGATCGATCCGGCGCTGTTGCTGCCGGCCTTGGCGCGGCGCTGACGGGCGGGGAGGTGTGCGGGCCCCGCGGGCCCGCCCGCTGGCCAGACCCGTCCGCTCGGGTAAGAAACGGATGAGGAGGACATCACCATGAAGAACCCGGACCGACGCGGCGTATTGCGTATCGCAGCCCTGGCGGCGCTTGCCCTGCCGCCGCTTGCCTTGCCCCTGGAGGCGCGGGCCGAGGACTGGCCGTCCCGCCCGATCCGTCTGGTGGTGCCCTTCTCGGCGGGCACCACGACCGACATCCTGGCGCGGCTGCTGGCGACCTCGCTCTCGCGCAGCCTCGGCCAGACGGTGGTGGTGGACAACCGCAGCGGCGCCGGCGGCAATATCGGCGCCGGGCTGGTCGCCAATGCGCCGGCCGATGGCTACACGCTGCTGTTCGGCACCAATGGCACCAACGGCGTCAATGCCAGCCTCTACAAGACGCTCGGCTACGATCCGGTGGCCGATTTCGCCGCAATCGCGCCGATCGCCACCACCACCGCGGTGCTGGCGGTGCGGGCGGGCCTGCCGGCGCGGGACCTGGCAGGGCTGATCGAGCTTGCGAAGAAGCAGTCGCTGACCTTCGCCTCGGCGGGCAATGGCACCACGGGGCATCTGTCGCAGGCGCTGCTGAACCAGCGCGCCGGGATCGAGACGGTCCATGTCCCCTATCGCAACGGCGCCCAGGCGATCGGCGACATGCTCTCGGGGACGGTGGATGCGATGTTCTACCACTACCTCGCCTTGGCGCCGCATTTCCGCGAGGGCACGCTGCGCGCCATCGCCGTCACCTCGGCGCGGCGCGCCTCGATGCTGCCGGATGTGCCGACGGTGACCGAGGGCGGGCTCGCCGATTTCGTGGTCGATGGCTGGTGGGGCCTCTACGCCCCCGCCGGCACCGCGGCGAGCAGCGTGCGGCGCCTCGCGGATGCGGCCAATGCCTTCCTGGCCGATTCGGACGCGCAGGCCAATCTGCAACGGCAGGGGATGGAGCCGATCGGCGGCTCGCCGGACAGGCTGGCGGAGATGACCCGGACGGAGGTCGCGAAGTGGCGTGAGGTGATCGCGCGCGCGGGCATCCAGGTGGATTGAGAGAGGCTGGTTGGGGCGCCAGGATTCGAACCTGGGAATGGCGGCATCAAAAGCCGCTGCCTTACCGCTTGGCGACGCCCCAGCCGCGAGCCGTCTCTAGCCTGCCCGTACGCCGGGGTGAAGCCCGCCCCCCCAGGACCACCACCCGTCGGGCAACAGGCCGGCTCCCGCCCGCGCCATCGCGGGCGTCGGGAAGAGGCCGAAGCAGGTCGCCCCCGAGCCCGACATCCGCGCCAGCAGGCAGCCGGGCAGGGCGCCCAGCGCCGCCAGCACCCCGGCGATGGGCGGACAAAGGCCGATTGCCGCCGCTTGCAGGTCGTTTCGCGTGGCCGCCCCCAGATCCCGCGCCATCGCCGTCGCATCCGCCCAAGCCGCGGGCAGGGGGGCGGGCGCGGAAAACCCCGGCGCCCGGGCGGAAAACACCGCCGCGGTGCCGAGTGGAATGCGCGGATTGCAGAGCAGCAGCCCGAATTCCGGCAGGGCCGGCGCCGGGGCGATCGCCTCCCCGATGCCGCCGAATCGCAGCGGCTGGCTGATAAGACAGGCGGTCACATCGGCGCCGAGCCGCGCCGCGAGCCCCGGCGGCACCGCGACCCCCCAGGCGCGGGCCAGCAGCCGCAAGGCCGCCGCCGCATCGGCCGAACCGCCCCCGATGCCGGAGGCGACCGGCAGCCGCTTGGTCAGGGTCAGCCCTGGCCCGGGGGGGCGGCCGGCGGCCTCGGCCAAGGCGCGGGTGGCGCGCAGCACCAGATTGTCGGGCTCGGCCGCGAGGCCCGCCGCCTCCGGCCCCACGACCAGCAGCCCCGCGCCCGGCGCCAGGGCGAGGCTGTCGCCGATGCCGGCGAAGACCACGAGGCTGTCCAGCAGATGCAGCCCATCGTCCCGCTTGCCGATGACATGCAGGAACAGATTGACCTTGGCCGGCGCGGCCTCGATCACGGGACGGCGGGCCGGGGCACCTCGCGCTGGGCGGTGGGGGTGCTGGTGGGGGGCAGTCCCTCGCGCAGCTTGGCATCGATTCGCGCCACATCACCGGGCTCGGGATCGGTGATCAGGGCGCGGCGCCATTGGAAACGCGCCTCCGCCTGCCGGCCCGACGCCCAGAACGCATCACCCAGATGATCGTTGATCACGCTGCTGCGGGATTCCAGCTCGGCGGCCTTTTCCAGCCAGGTCACGGCGTTCGGCAGATCACCGATCTTGTACAGCGCCCAGCCCAGGCTGTCGGCGATATTGCCGTCCTGCGGCCGCAGCGCCGCCGCGCGTTCCAGCATCCGCCGCGCCTCGGCGAGGTTGGCGCCGCGCTCGACCCAGGTATAGCCGAGGTAGTTCAGCACATTCGGCTGTTCCGGGGCGAGTTCCAGGGCGCGGGTGAAATCCCTCTCGGCGCGGGTCCAGTGCCCGGCGCGTTCCTCGGAGATGCCGCGGGCATAGAACAGCGGCCATTCGGCGGGCCCGGGATTGGGGATGCGCGCCAGCGCGCCGTCATAGGCGAGCACCGCATCGGGATAGCGGTTGCGGGCGCGGAAAATATCGCCGAGTCGGGCCAGCGGCTGCGGGCTCGCGGGCTCGGCGGCGGCAAGCTCGGTCAGCACGCGCTCGGCATCGGCGGTGCGGTCCAGCCGGTCGAGCAAGGCGGCGCGGCGCAGCGCGGCCACGGGGGCGAGCGGGTCGGTCGCGGCAATGGCGTCCAGCGCCGCCAGGGCGGTGTCGGGATGCCGCTCCTCGGCCAGCACGTCGGAGATCAGCATCAGCGCCGGGGCGAACTCCGGCCGCAGCCGAAGCGACAACCTGGCCAGCACCAAGCCGAATTCGCCGGCCCCCTGGCCGCGCAGCGCCGCCGCCAGGGCGAGCTGTGCCTCGGCCATGCCCTCGACCGCTGTCGCCACGGTGCGGGTGCCGAGGATCTGCCGGCGGGAAGCGGGGCTGAAGGCCAGCGCCAGCTCGTCGCTGCCGGCCGAGGCGAGGTCCAGCAGGCGCTGGCCCTCGGCTTCCCGCCCCGCGCGGGCAAGAATGCCGGCGGCGATCGAGATCAGCCGCAGATTGGCGTCCGGCGTCTCGGCCAAGGCGGTGCGGATGAAGCGCTCGGCCTCCCGCGGCCGGTTCGCGATATCAGCGATGATGGCGGCATGCAGCGCATGGGTGCCGCGCAGACGTCCGCTTTCGATCAGTGGCCGCAGGGTCGCCAGCGCCTGGTCCGTGGCGCCGCGCCCCTGCTGCACCCAGGCGGTCAGCAGCGGATGCAGCAGCCCGGCCACACCCTGGCGCGGCAATTGCCGCAGCCGGTTTTCCGCCCGGTCCCACCGCCCGGCCTGGGCATCCGCGCCCACCAGCAGCAAGGCGGCGATCTGGTTGTCGGGCAGGCGGCGGGCAAGGCGGTTCGCGTCCGGCCGGCCATCCATCACCGTGGCGAGGAAGGCGGTGGTCAGGATGGCGTCCTGCTGCGGCTCCGCCTGCAATGCGCGCAGCAATTCATCCGCCGCGATCCGCGTGTCGGTTTCGGTCACCGCGAAGCGCCCGGCCAGATAGGGGCCAAAGGCCCCCGTCGGCAGCGGCGGTGCTGCGGCGAGGCTGGGTGCCCCCTCCGACCCGCTGGCGGCGCAGCCGGCCAGGAGTGCGAGGGCAACAAGGGTGAGGCGGCGCGGGGAGGATAGGTGCGGCATTGCTTGATGAGATTAGGGCGATGCTGTGGCAAGCGCCATGGTGGCGACTGAAAAGACACAGCTTCGTGGCCGCAAGGCCACAGTCAAAGCCTGAACAGCGCAGGTCATGCCTCGGAGGCCGGGTGCTCGACAGGGGAATAACCCTGTTGCAGCTTGTATCGCGTCGAACGAAAAAATGGAGGAATCTTATGCGCCGTTCATTTCTCGCGGCCGGGCTTGGTTCTGCCCTGTTGCTCGCCGGCTGCGGCCCGATGCCGCAGCAGCAGCAGTTCTCCGGCAACCGCGGTCCTGGCTGCGACACCAGCTTCGAGGTTGCGAACCGGACCAATCAAACGGTGCGGGAGCTGTATTTCAGCCAGTCGGCGTTGAATGATTGGGGCCGGGACCAGCTGGGCGAGCGCGTCCTCGGGCCGGGCGACACCATGCGCTTCCGTGCCAACCATGCCGGCAACTATGATTTCCGGGTGGTCTGGGCCAATGGCCGGGGCGCCGAACTGCGGAACGTGAACGTCTGCCGCGCCGCTGTCGTGAATGTGTTCGGCAACGGGCTGCGGGCGGACTGACCCGCAGCCTAGGGCCGCAGCATAGGGCCGCAGCATAGGACCCGGCCGGGGCGCGAGATGCCCCGGCCGGGTCAGGGTCAGGCGGCGGCCTTGATCGCCACGGCCCGCACATCCTCGCCGACGCCGCCTTCGAAGGCGGTGAAGTTCTTCTGGAACAGCCCGACCAGCGTCGCCGCCGTGCGGTCATAGGCCGCCTTGTCGGTCCAGGCCTCGCGCGGGTTCAGCACATGCGAGGGGATGCCCGGGACCGCGGTCGGGATCATCAGCCCGAAGAACGGATCGCGGGTGAACTCCGCATCCGCCAGCGTGCCGTCGAGTGCGGCGCGCAGCAGGGCGCGGGTGATCTTGATGCTCATCCGGCTGCCGGTGCCATAGGCGCCGCCCGACCAGCCGGTGTTCACCAGCCAGCAGTTGGTGCCGTATTTGGCCATCAGATCGGACAGCATCTGGCCATAGATCTGCGGCGGGCGCGGCAGGAAGGGGGCGCCGAAGCAGGTGGAGAAGGTCGCCTGCGGCTCCTTGCCCAGGCCCTTTTCGGTTCCCGCCACGCGGGCGGTATAGCCCGAGAGGAAGTGGTACATCGCCTGCGCCGGCGTCAGCTTGGCGATCGGCGGCAGCACGCCGAAGGCATCGGCCGTCAGCATCACCACATTCTTCGGCAGCCCGGCCTGGCCGGCCGTGACCGTGTTGGGGATGAACTCGATCGGATAGCAGGAGCGGGTGTTCTGCGTGAGCGTGCCGTCGTCGAGGTCGAGGTTGCCATGCGCGTCGGCGACCACATTCTCCAGCACCGCGCCGAAGCGGTGCGAGGCGTTCCAGATCTGCGGCTCGGCTTCCTTCGAGAGGTTGATGACCTTGGCGTAGCAGCCGCCCTCGAAGTTGAAGATGCCGGTATCCGACCAGCCATGCTCGTCATCGCCGATCAGCTGGCGATGCGGGTCGGAGGACAAGGTGGTCTTGCCGGTGCCCGAGAGCCCGAAGAACAGCGCCGCATCCCCGGCCTCGCCGACATTGGCCGAGCAATGCATCGGCAGCACGCCGCGCGCCGGCAGCAGCCAGTTCATGACGGTGAAGATGCTTTTCTTGATCTCGCCGGCATAGGAGGTGCCGGCGATGGCGATGATCCTGTCGGCGAAGGACAGCGCGATGCAGGTGGTGGATTTGCAGCCATCCTCGGCCGGCACCGCATCCAGCTCCGGCGCATGCAGGATGACGTAGTCGGGGGTGAAGCCGGCCAGCTCGGACTCGGCGGGGCGGATGAACATGTTGCGGGCGAAGAGCGCGTGCCAGGCATTGGTGGTCACGAGGCGCACGCGGATGCGGTGCGCGGGATCGGCGCCGGCATACAGATCCTGGGTGAAGAGCATGTCGCGGCCGGCGAGGTAGCTGCGGACCCGGGCGGTGAAGGTCTCGAAATGCGGGCGGGACATCGGCTGGTTGATCTTGCCCCAGGCGACATCGGCCATCACCGACGGGTCCTGTGCCACGAACTTGTCGGCGACGCTGCGGCCGGTATGGATGCCGGTCACCCCGATGAAGGCGCCATCGGCCGAAAGCCTGCCCTCCCCGCGCTGCAGGGCCAGCGCCGTCAACGGCGCGGCGGTCAGGTTCGCACGGACGTGTCCCGTCGCATGGACCCCTGTGCCGGAAAGGAGGGTTTCGGTCTTTGCCATATGGGGCGAACTCCACGAGGAAATGAAGGGGCATTTCCCCGCCCGCAAGGCCGAAGAAACGTTGTCCGGGGTCTGACTGTCCCGTGCGGCGAGATTAGGGCAGGTAAGCGTCGCCGTCCATCGCGCCGCAGCACACGGCATTGTGAGCAGTCATCCATTTGCCGCCCTTGCCGCCCGGGTCGCCGCCACGAGGGCCTGCCGTACCTCTCCGGAATTGCCGGCCGGGGCGGCGAAATTGAACCGCCTGACCGCCTCATCGGGGCCGGCGAGGTCGATGCCATCGACATCGACCCCGGTCATTCGCCAGGCGCCCTCCGGGCCGCCGAGCCGTCGCGTCGCAATTGCCGCCAGGGCATCGGCGTGCTCCGCGTTCATATGGTCGAGGATATCGGCGGCCGCTGCCGCGACGGCCGCCAGGGCCGCGGGGTCGGGCAGCAGCGCGGCCAGCGGCAGCCGGATGGCGCGGGCGAAGCCACCGACCAGCAAGGCCCCGCCGGGTCGCAGCCGCCACAGGCTGAAATCCCCGAAACCGGCGTAGAGCGCGGCATAGGGGTGGCGCGCCAGCCAGCGCGCCTTCAGCGCCGGCACCTCCGCCGCGGAGACCTGTTCGGCCAGCCCCGTCAGCGTCACCCGGGGTGCGGTCTGCGGATTGGCGTCCTCGGCGGTGCCGACCACCAGCAGCGCGCAGCGGGGCTCGCGCAGCAGATGGCGGGTGTGTTCGGACAGGGTCGAGAGCAGCAGCAGCGCGCCGAGGTCGGGCGCCATCGCGGGCGTGACCAGGCTTGCGAAGGGCTGGCCGTCGGATTGGGTGGCCAGTGTCGCGCTTGCCGCCCCCCGCAGCAGCCGCCGCGCCTCGGCGCCGGCAGCGATGGGATCGGGGCGGGGAGGGTTCGGCATGTGGGCATCGTCCGGCATGTGATACGGATTTGACAGTGAGTGCCCGCTGTTACGCCACAATCGGGACCCATATGAGAGCGACGGCCGCGTTTCGGCCGCGGAGATCTGCCCCTTGGCCCATACGATCGCCCTCGTCGATGACGACCGCAACATCCTGACCAGCGTCTCCATGACGCTGGAGCAGGAGGGGTTCATCGTCCGCACCTACACCGATGGCGAAAGCGCGTTGCAGGGGTTGCTCGCGCGTCCGGCCGATCTGGCGGTGCTGGACATCAAGATGCCGCGCATGGATGGGATGGAGGTGCTGCAACGCCTGCGCCAGCGCAGCGCGCTGCCGGTCATCTTCCTGACCAGCAAGGATGACGAGCTGGACGAGCTGATGGGCCTGCGCCTCGGCGCGGACGACTACATCACCAAGCCCTTCAGCCAGCGGCTGCTGCTGGAACGCATCCGCGCCCTGCTGCGCCGGAACGAGGCGGGCCGGGCCGAGGCCAATGGCGCGCCCGCCGGCGGCGTGCTGGTGCGGGGCGAGCTGGTGCTGGACGAGACCAAGCACACCTGCACCTGGAAGGGCGCGCAGGTGCAGCTCACCGTCACCGAATTCCTGCTGGTCAAGGCGCTGGCGATGCGGCCGGGCATGGTCAAGAACCGCGACCAGCTGATCGACGCCGCCTATGGCGAGAACATGTATGTCGATGACCGCACCATCGACAGCCATGTGAAGCGCGTGCGCAAGAAGTTCCGCGCCGTGGCGGACGACTTCGCGCAGATCGAGACGCTCTACGGGATCGGGTACCGCTACAAGGAACCGTAAGCCGGCGGCGCCCTCAGTGGAGCCGGCTGTCGCCCGAGGGGCTGTCCAGGCTGAAGGGCGGCACCTCGGCATCGAAGGCCGCGCCTGTCTCCACATCCCGCATCTGGTAGCTGCCGCGCATGAAGCCCGAGGGCGTCTGCAAGGGCGTGCCGGAGGTGTATTCGAAGCGCGCGCCGGGCGGCAGCACCGGCTGTTCGCCGACCACGCCCTCGCCATCCACCTTCAGCGTGCGGCCGCGCCCATCGGTGATGAGCCAGCTGCGACGGCGAAGCTGGAGCGTGCGGGAGGAGAGGTTCTCGATCTCCACCTGATAGGCCCAGACCCACTGGCCTTCGTCAGGCTCGGAGCGGTCCTCAAGGTAGAAGGCCTGGACGGTCACCCGAACGCCTTCGGTGATCGCGGTGAATTGGGTCATCCCTTGTCCTAGGACTCTTGCCGCCCTCCTGTCCATGCGCGCCGCGTCCCTCTCGGCATTGACGCTGCCCGGCGTGGATTGACGGCATCGCCGGGCCGGCGGCACATCGCCGCCATGCCCATCCCGCCCGCCGTGCTGGTGACCCGCCCCGCGCCGGGCGATGCCGCCTCCGCCCGCGCCGTCGAGGCCCTGGGCTGGCGCGCCATCGCCGCCCCCGCGCTGGAGCTGGCACCGCTGCCGCCCACCCCCTGGCCGCGCGCCGCGCAGGCGCTGCTGGTGACCTCGGCCGCCGCGGTGCGGGCGCTGGGGGCGGAGGTTCCGCGCGGCCTGCCGGTCCATGCGGTGGGGGAGGCGACGGCCGCCGCCGCCCGCGCCGCCGGGTTTTCCGAGGTGATGGCGGCGGGTGGCGATGCCGAGGCGCTGGCGTGCCAGGTGGTGGCGGTGCTGGACCCCAAGGCGGGGCCGCTCTGGCTCGCGGTCGGGCGCGGCTATGGGCTTGATCTGGCGCAAACGCTGCGTGCCGCCGGGTTTGCCGTGCTGCGCCGCGTCGTTTACGCTGCCACCACGGCCCGCAGCCTGCCCGAGCCCGCGCGACAGGCCCTGGCGGCCGGCGAGGTGAGGGCGGCCTTGTTCACCTCCCCGCGTGGCGCGGAGGCGATCCTGGGGTTGCTGCGCCAGGGCGGGTATGGCCCCGCCCTCTCCAGGATCGAGGCCGTCGCGATCAGCCCCCGCGTCGCCCTGTCCCTCTCCGGGGTAGCCTGGCGGGGTGTGCGTGTGGCAACCCTTCCCACCGAGGCGTCGTTGCTGTCAGCCCTTGGGCCACCGCCCACCGGGTCGGCTTCCGCGAATGACGCCGGTCAATAAGGAAACGCTGGTGACGACAATCGACGGGAAAGACGGAGAGACACCGATGGCCGACCCCGCGCCCCCGCCCGCCGGCGCCCCCGCCCCCCCGGCCCGGGCCTGGGACCCCGCCATCCTGCCGATCCTGGCCGCGGCCGCGGTGCTGGCGGCGGCGATCGGCTGGCTGATGTTCTCGCCCCGGTCCGAGCCCATGAACCCCGTCACCGACCGGATGGTGGCGCTGGAGCAGCGCGTCGCCGCCGCCGAGACCCGGCTTGCGGCCGACCCCGCGGCGCTGGCGGCGCTTTCCACCCGCGTCGCGGCCGCCGAGGCCGCCGCCCAATCGACCAGTGCCCGCCCCGCCGATTCCGGCGCGGGCGATGCGGTTGCCGCGCTGAACGAGCGGCTTTCGAGCATCGAGACCCTGGCGCGCAGCACCGCGGCCCGCCCCGCCGGCGACCCCGCCGCCGCCGCCGCGATGGTGGAGCGCCTCACCGCCGCGACCAATCGCCTGCAAGGGCTTGAGGCCGCCGACGGCGCTGCCGGCGCCCGCATCGGCCAGATCGCCGACCGCATCGCCGAGGCGGAACGCGCGATCGCCCGGATCGGGGCGCTCGACCAGCGGCTGACGGCGCTGGAGACCTCCGTGCCCGGCCGCATCTCCGCGGTGGAGGCGCAGATCGGCAGCCGCGCCACGGCGCTGGAAAACACCCTCGGCGCCCGGATCGGCGCCGTCGAGGGCACCACATCAAGCCGCGCGACCGAGGCCGAGGCTCAGGCGCGGCAGCGTCTGGCGGCGCTGGAGCAGCGGCTCACCGGCAAGCTCGGGGAGGCCGGTGCCGCGACGGCGCGGCTGGAGGCGCGGGTTGCGCGCCTCGCGCAGGTCGATGGGCTGCGTCTGGCGCTGAACGAGGGGCGGGCGCTGCAACCGGCGCTGGCTGGGCTCGAGTCACCGCCCGCGGCACTCCAGCAGTACGCGACCACCCCGCCGCCGACCGAGGCGGCGCTGCGCCAGCGCTTTGAGGACGCGGCCCGCGCCGCCCGGGCGGCGGCCGATGCGCCCGCGCAGTCCACCAGCCCGCTGGAGGCGGCGACGAGCCGTCTGGCCGGCCTCATCACCATCCGCCGCGGCGAGCAGGTCGTCTGGGGCGATGACAGCGCGGCCGAGCTGGAACGCGCCCGCGTGGCCCTGGCCAGCGGCGACCTGACCGAGGCGCTGGCCCGCGTCGCCGCCCTGCCGGCCCCGGCGCGCACCGCGATGGCGCCCTGGGTCACCGAGGTCGAGGCGCTGCGCGCGGCCCGTGCCGCCCTCGCCACTTTGGCCGGGGGCTGAGCGCATGCGCCGCGCCCTGGGCCTGCTGCTGATCATTGCCGTCGCCCTTGGCCTCGCCTGGGTGCTGGCCCGGCTCGGCGGTTCCGTAGAGGTTCGCGTCGGCGATGTCTGGATCGGCATCAGCCTGCCGATCCTGCTGGTGGGGCTGGTCGTGCTGTTCCTGGTGCTGCACGGGATGCTGCGGCTGGTGGCGGCGCTGCGCGCCTGGCCGGCGCGCCGGCGTGCCCGGCTCGCGCTGGCGGCGCGGGATCGCGGCGATATCGCGGTGACCCGCACCCTGCTGGCGCTGGCCGCCGGCACCGGCGATGTGGCCCGCGCGGAGGCACGCCGGGCGCGGCTGGCACTCGGCGACACGCCGCAGACGCTGCTGCTGGCCGCCGAGGCCGCACGGCTGGATGGGCAGGATGGGGAGGCGACGCTGGCCTTCCGCGCCCTGTCGGAACGCGGCGATGCGCGCTTCCTCGGCCTGCGCGGGCTGTTGCGGCAGGCGATGGCGCGGGGCGACTGGCCTGAGGCGCAGCGCCTGGCGCGTGAGGCCGAGCAGGCCATGCCCGGTGCGGCCTGGCTGCGCGCCGAGCGGGCGGATCTCGCGCTGCGGACCAAGGATTGGGCCGAGGCGCTGGCCTTGGCCCCGCCGGAGACGCCGCGTGCCTCGCTGGCCCTGGCCGCCGCCGCGGTCGAGCCCGACCCGGCCCGTGCCGCGGCGCTGGAGGCCGAGGCCGTCACCGCCGATCCAGGCTTCGTCCCCGCGGTACTGGCCCAGGCGCGGCGCCTGCGTGAGGCGGGCGAGCCCCGGCGTGCCCGCGCCATGCTGGAACGTGCCTGGCAGAAGACGCCGCATCCGGATGTGGCGGCGCTATATCTGGAGGATGAGGCCGATCCGCTGGGCCGGGTGAAGGCGACCGAGCATCTGACGCATGCCGATGCCGAGGGCACCGAGGCCCGGTTGCTGCTGGCGCGCAGCGCGCTGGAGGCCGGGCTGACCGGCCGGGCGCGGGCGCAGTTGGATGCGTTGCTGGCCAAGGGGACGGTGGATCGGCGGGCCTATCTGCTGATGGTCGATCTGGAGCAGCTGGAGCATGGCGAGAGCGCCACCGCGCGGGCGGCCGAGGCCAAATGGCTCCGCGCCGCCGCCACGGCCCCCGCGGCGCCCCGCTGGCGCTGCGCCCATTGCGGCACGCGGCATGACGAATGGGCGCCGGAGTGCTCGGCCTGCGGCACCGTCGGCCGGCTGGAGTGGGAAGGGACGCGCGGTTAGCCGCGCCCCGGAGGTTGCGGCGGCGCGGAGCATGGGCTAATGCGCCGCCTGCCGTGTGGTGCGCCGACGTAGCTCAGCGGTAGAGCAACTGATTCGTAATCAGTAGGTCCCCGGTTCAATCCCGGGCGTCGGCACCAGACATTTCAAGACCTTAGATGCCTTTTGGGCGCGTATTGCCTGCGCCACCAGCGCGTGCGGACCCACAGCGGACCCGCCGGGATCATTTTGGCATCCCGCCGAGCACCTCCAGCACTCGGATGGCCTCGGGCGCCCATTGGTAGAGCACTCCCTTGGTAAGGGAGAGGTCGTTAGGCGGAGAGCCGCACTATACTTCGGCCTCCCGCTCGCACCAGAAGGGCTGTGTCAGCGGTGTACCAGTCTCTCGCGCCACAGTCCGGGTTTTAGCACCACAAAAATCCGCGTACGAAACGATTGATTCGACTCCCCGCGACTTTTTGGAAGGGAATCGCGCGGGTAGATCGGGTGGTATGCATCGATCCAGTTTTTGGACCCTCAGCCGAACCTTCGCTTCACCGGAACGGCCAAGGCAGGTCGAACTACTCTTGCGGCAGCCGGCCCGGGACCACGAGGGCCAGCGCCGAGGCCAGCAGAAACGGCAGCGGGGTCGAGCCCGAGGTGCCGCGCGCTCCGGGCATGGCTCGGGGCGCGCGGCGGAGGGGGGGTGGGCGCGATCAGCCCTGGCGGAAGGGGCGCAGCACCCGCTCGGCATCGGCCTGGGTATCGGCCATCGCCTGCTGCGGCGTCTTGGTGCCGGCCATCATCGCCTGGAGATTGTCGTTCAGCGACTTGTAGACGCGCTGGTTCTCGAAGGTCGAAAGCTCGCCGGTCGCGACCGGAAGCTGCGCCTTGGCGACCAGGGCCGCGGGGAATTCCGCGGTGTGGCGGCGCAGGGCCTCGGTCTCCCAGGCCTCCGGGCGGGTCGCGAGGTAGCCGGTGCGGATGCACCAGTCGGCGGCCAGCTCCGGCGCGGATACGAAGCGGGCGAAGCGCATCGCCGCGGCGCGCTCGGCCGGGCTCGCGTTCTTGAAGACATACATGTTGCCGCCGCCGACCACGGTATGCGGGCTTTCCTTGCCCGGCAGCCCGGCGACGCCGAAGGCGAAGCGGGCATTGGTCCGCATGTTGGTCAGGTTGCCGGTGGTGGACCAGATCGCCGCCGCGGTGCCGTTCAGGAAATCGGGCGCGAGCGTCGCCCAGGCGGTCTGCCCCTGCGGGGTAATGTGGTGGGTGAAGGCCATGTCACGCCAGAAGGTCGCGGCCTCGATGGCGAGCGGATGGGTGAAATAGGTCTCGGTGCCGGCATCGTTCATCAGCTTGTGGCCGAGCTGGTTGGTCAGCGCGCCGAAGGTCCATTGGCCATTGCCGGCGTCATTGGCGAGCTTCACGCCCCAACGGGCGCTGCCTTCGCGCCGGGTCAGCTTCTGGCCGATGGTGACCGCCTCGGCCCAGGTCTTGGGCGGGGCTTCCGGGTCCAGCCCGGCGTCCCGATAGGCCTCCTTGTTGTAGTAGTAGATCGCGGTCGAGCGCTGGAACGGCACCGACCAGGTTTTGCCGGCGGCGCGGCTGTTCGCCATGAAGGCGGGGAAGAAGCCATCGAGCCAGGCGCCGGTGCCGGCGCCGGTGCCGGCTGCCGTGTCGCTGTCCTCGACCGGGGCCAGGATGTCCATGTCGCGCAGGCTGTGCAGCTCGGCCGCCAGCAGCACGGCGAAATGCGGGCCGCTGCCGCCGCGGATGGCGGTGACGGCCTTGGTCAGCGTCTCGCCATAGGTGCCGGCATAGACCGGGTTCACCTTGATGCCGGTCTGCTCCTGGAAGGCCGCGCAATAGCCGTCGATCACGCGCGGGATCGGGCCGCCGACGGCGATCGGGTAATAGAAGGTCAGTTCGCGCACACTCTGCGCGCGGCCGAGGCGGGGGGCGGCGAGCAGAGCGGCGCCGGCCGTGAAGGCGGTGCGGCGGGTGAAACGGGTCATGGCGGGGTCTCCAGGGGCACGGGCCCAGGCGGGTGTGGGGCGCGTGTAGCCTCGGGCCGGGACGCGACGATGACCGTGGCGTTTCGGTGCTGTGACAGATGCCGCCGCCGTGATGGCTCCCCCCGCGCTCGCCGCTTCATGCTATCGGGCGCGCATGACCGAGCCACACCACCGCTGCGCCTGGGCCGAGGGCAGCCCGCTGATGCAGGCCTATCACGACGAGGAATGGGGCGTGCCGCAGCGCGACCCCCGCATGCTGTGGGAGATGCTGATGCTGGAGGGGTTCCAGGCCGGCCTCGCCTGGATCACCGTGCTGCGCAAGCGCGAGGCCTTCCGCGCCGGTTTCGCGGAGTTCGACCCCGAGGCGGTGGCCCGTTTCGACGAGGCGGATATCGCCCGGCTGATGGCCGACCCCGGCATCATCCGCGCCCGCGCCAAGATCCTGGCGACGATCGAGGGCGCGCGGATCTACAACGCGATGGCGGCGCGGGGCGAGAGCTTCAGCGATTTCTGCTGGGGCTTCACCGATGGCAAGGTCATCGATGCCGGCGGCAGCGGGCTGACGCAAAGCCCGCTCTCGGAACGGGTCTCCAAGGAGATGAAGCGCCGCGGCTTCAAATTCGTCGGCCCGACCATCGTCTATGCCTGGTTGCAGGCCGTCGGCATCGTCAACGACCATGCCGCCGGCTGTTTTCGCCGCGGGGCGTAATGCTCAGCCGAGGCGCTTGATGAGCGCCATCGCGGCGGTGGGGTTGGCGACCTTGTTGCCGCTGATGACATAGAGATAGACGTCGCGCGGCCCCTTGGCCGGTGCGAGCGGCGCCAGCCCTTTCGCGGCTTTGCCGGCGGCCCAATCGCGTGCCCGGCCGGCCCATAGGTCGAGGGCCTCCGCAGAATAGCCGAGCGCCTCGCCCTCCTGCGTGCCCATCAGCCGGGCATAGACGAAGGGCGCGGTGATGTCGGCGATCAGCGGGTGGTTCGAATCCCCCGCTATCGCGATGGCGACGCCGTGGCTTCGCGCCAGGGCGACGAACGCCGGCACGCGGAAGCTCTCATGCCGGACCTCGACCACATGCCGCAGCGGCAGGCCGCCGGCCTCCTTGGGCAGGAGCTTGAGGAAGGCCTCGAAATCGACGGGGTCGAAGGGCTTGGTCGGCATGAACTGCCAGTTCACCGGGCCGATCTTGTGTTTCAGCTCCGTCACGCCGCCGGCGAAGAAGCGCGTGATCGTCTCCCCGGCCTCGGCGAGCACCTTGCGGTTGGTCGCGTAGCGTGGCGCCTTCACGGAGAAGACGAAGTCCTCCGGCGTCTCATCATGCCATTTGGCGAAGGTCGCGGGTTTCTGGGCGCCGTAGTAGGTGCCGTTGATCTCGATCGAGGTGAGCCGCCGGCTCGCGTAGTCCAGCTCATGCTTTCGCGGATGGCCTTCGGGGTAGAAGGCGCCGCGCCAGGGCTCATAGGTCCATCCGCCGATGCCGACCCGGATCGTGCCACGCTGCGCCTTGCCCATCCCCGCCTACCCCATCAGCCGTTTCACCCAGGCCAGCTTGTTGCCATAGGGCGGATAGCGCAGCGGCACATCGAGGCGCGGGCTCTGCCGGAACAGGCTGCGCGGATTGCTGAAGGCCTCGAACCCCGCGCGGCCATGCGACCGGCCCTGGCCGCTCGGCCCCACGCCGCCGAAGGGCAGCTCCGCGACGGTCGCCTGCACCAGATGGTCGTTGACGACCAGGGCGCCGGAGCGCGTGCCGCGCCGCACGGCGTCGATGAAGGGCTGCTCGCGGCTGTGCAGATAGACCGCGAGCGGCTCCGGCATCGCGGCCAGCCGGCGCAGCAGATCGGCCTCGTCGCTCCAGGGGAGCAGGGGCAGCACCGGGCCGAAGATCTCCTCCCGCAGCGCGGGCGCCTCGTCTGGGACATCGAGCAGCAGGGTCGGCTGCATATGCAGGGAGGCCGCATCATGCCCGCCGCCATGCGCGACGCTGCCCTGGCGGAGGAAGCCCAGGGCACGCTCGAACTGCCTTGCATGGGCCAGGCGTTGCAGCCCGCGCCCATCCGCGCCGTAGAACGCATCCAGCGTGGTCTTCAGCGCCGCGAGCAGCGCCGGCAGCAGGCTTTCATGCACCAGCACATGGTTGGGGGCGAGGCAGGTCTGCCCGGCATTGAGGAACTTGCCCCAGGCGATGCGCCGCGCCGTCACCACCGGATCGGCCGAGGCATCGACGATGCAGGGGTTGCAGCCGCCAAGCTCCAGGGTGCAGCTCACCAGATTGCGCGCCGCCGCCATCGCCACCGCCCGCCCGACGCGGCCGGAGCCGGTGAAGAAGATGTGGTCCCAGGGCAGGGCGGTCAGCGCCTCGGCCAGGGCGGCATCGCCGGGCAGCACCTGGACCTGCTCCGGGTCGAAATCCGCCAGCATGCGCTGCATCGCGGCCGCGGTCGCGGGGGCAAGCTCGGAGGGCTTCAGCAGCACGGTATTGCCCGCGGCGATGGCATGGACCAGCGGCACCAGGCTGAGCTGCACCGGGTAGTTCCAGGGGCTGAGCACCAGCACGGCGCCGCGCGGCTCCATGGCCAAGGCGGCGCGGGCCGGCCAGTGGAACCAGCCGGTGGCGACGCGCCGGGGCGCGGCCCAGGATTTGAGGTGGCGCAGGGCGTGGCGGATCTCCTGCCGGACGGGGAGGATTTCGCTGGTGTAGGCCTCGAACTCCGGCTTGCCGAGGTCGTCGTGCAGGGCCTGGATCAGCGCGCCCTCGGCGGCGGTCAGGGCGGCGTCGAGGTGGCGCAGGAGGGCGAGGCGCGCGGGGATGGGCCAGGTGGCGCCGGAGGCGAAGCCGGTGCGCAGGGCGGCGAGGGCGGCCGAGGGCTGGGTGGGGGGGGTGCCCATGGCGGGGGGTCCGGGAGGGGGGGGGGGCGTGGTTGGGCCTGATCGGTTCTGGCGGAGCGTACAAGCCAGGGCGCCAATGGTCTCTGGCCAGATAAGACGGGTGCTCTTTGAAAAACCGATCACAGACGAACTGCCTCAGTAAGCCATCTGCTCGCCGAATCACGTTCGGTCGTGTGCAGATTGCTTCCTTTCGGGGTCGGCCTCAGGTGCCGGCAAGCCAAAGTGTCCGCGCTGTCCACCCCATGTCAGGCGTCCACTGAGGTTCTCCTCCGACATTTCCGCCTCGACCGACATGACGTAAATGACGTTCAGAAGCGCCTGAACCGCATCGACGCCGCAAAAACTGCTTCGATGATTGGTGCTGGGGCCTTCCACCGAATAGTCGCAACGCCATGTCTCGCCGTCCGCCTCGAGTACTGGCCGCCCGATGCGCAAATGAAAGGCAGGTTCGCCGTTCACATCGAGAGTCCGTGTCGCAATGACTTCGAAGGCGGGGTGATCACCGAAATTCGACATAATGGCTTACCTCCCAGTCCAAAGCGGCGGAATGTAGCCACCACGAAGACATTGGGCGTACCGCTCGGAGACGCTCGCCCAGCAGGACCGTTTGGCTGTTGGTGCGACCAGTGGTGACCGACAAATGGTATCGTCACGAAGTCTCTGAACCTCGCATGTCTCACGGCGGGCCACCAACTCTGGCCAAGGCCCCTCGGTGTTTGGGGGCCTCCCAACCACTGCGGTCACGCCAGATGCTGCTGGATCGCCACCAGGGGGATCAGCGCGTGTATGTGCCGATACATGCACAGATTTTCCGTCGACTATCCGGACATAGCTGCTGACGTGCACCACGTCGCCGCCGTTGCCGTCCTTCTGTCCAAGTCGCTGAGCGTTCACCTCGCTCCGGTGCGAACCAGCATCAGCGCGGCTTGCAGTGGCCATCGCAAAGGCTCTGAGGGCTTCGCGGCTGGGAACGGCGGACGGGGACAAGGCGGCCACGACATCTCTCCCTTTTCAGAGGTGCGTGGGTAGCATCGCCCGATCAGAAAATCAAGAACAAAAAGAGAACATTCCTATCCGCGTGCAGGTTATCCGATGCTACCGCGATGGTGTTGACGGCGGTTGCGAGTGCCGGAGCGAAACGCCGCGTGCTGCAGCGAAAACTGCGAGCTGGCGGAGGAGGTGCGACCGGATACAAGCCGTCGCTGCCCCCCGGGGGGCGCTTCACGCTCAATCGTATTCAATCTCTACCTTCAGGACCCGCAGCGTGCCAGGGTGGAACGTGCCCTCGTAGCGTTCGCCTCGGTCGTTCGTCCCATGCACCCGGTAGCAGCCATCCCTGGTCCTGATACGGGTCACCCGCCACCCTTGGGCCTCGACCTGCTGCTGTAACGCGGCGCGCGGCTGCCACTCTGCCAGCGGCACGTTGCAACGCTGCTCGGCCATGGCCGCCCCGGTGCCAAGGGCACAGAATGCGAGCGCGATCGCTGGAAGTCGTCGGGTCATGGCATCGCATCCTGTCAGTTGCACGGTAGGATGACAAAGCCATGCCGACCTGACAGCAGCCTGAATGCGGCAGGCTGGAGGTTCAGCTTGCTGTCAGCCGCCGGCGCTATGGCCCGCTGCGGCCGGCGACGCGAAGGACCAAGAGATGCGTGTTCTATTGATCGAGGACGACCCCATCCTGGGTGCCGCGGTGCGCGACCAGATCGCGGCGGACGGTCATACGGTGGACTGGGCGATGCGGCTCGATACCGCCCGCGACTGCGTCAGCACGGTGACCTACGAGCTCATTCTGCTCGACCTGATGCTTCCGGATGGCCGTGGGCTGGACTTCCTCAAGGCGCGCCGAGCCGCGCGTGACGCCACGCCAGTGATCATCCTGACGGCACGCGACCAGATTTCCGATCGCATCGCCGGGCTGAATACCGGGGCGGACGACTACCTCGTCAAGCCTTTCGATCTGGCCGAGCTGTCGGCCCGCATCGGCGCCGTGGCACGGCGGTATGCGGGCAACCCCAATCCGCAGGTCGAGATCGGCGACCTCACCATCGACCTGGCGCAACGCATGATCCAGCGGGCTGGGCAACCGATCGCGCTGACGGCGCGCGAATGGGTGCTGTTCGAGGCCTTCGTGCAACGCCCGCGGGCGCTGCTGTCCAAGGCACAGATGGAGGAACGGCTCTATTCCTTCGATGCCGAGGTCGAGAGCAACACCATCGAGGTCTATATCGGCCGGATCCGAAAGAAGCTCGGCCACGACATCATCGAGACGATCCGCGGCATGGGCTACCGGCTCGGCCAGCCGAAGCGCGCGGCCCCATAGTGGTATCGCGGCCCCAGAGCCTGCAGCGCCGTCTTGGCCTCGGCCTCGCGCTGGGGATGATCCTGCTATGGCTCACGGGCAGCCTCGCGGCCGGCCTGATCCTGCGCGGCGAGATCGATGAGGTCTTCGACAGCGCGTTGCAGGAGGTCGTACAGCGCATCCTGCCCTTGGCCTATAGCGAGATCCTGAACAGCGAACCGCCGGCGGAAGGCGAGAGCCCTATCCAACGATTGCCATCGGTGCTGCCGCATCAGGAGCAGATCACCTACATCGTGCGCGACGGCGACGGCCGCGTCCTGCTGCAATCCCACGACGCCGACCCCGCGGCATTTCCGACGCTGATGACACCAGGGTTCCAGGACGTGCGCGACCTGCGCCTGTACACCGAGGCTGCGGTGCGGGGCACGCTGTTCGTCACCGCCGCGGAGCCGATCAGCCATCGACGCCAGGCTGTCATCGAAGCGGTCGGCATGCTGCTGTGGCCACTGGCGCTGCTGCTGCCGTTGAGCCAACTCGGCGTCTGGGCGCTGGTCCGCTTCACCCTGCGACCGGTCCTGGCCTTCCGGGATGAGATCGAGGCGCGCGGCCGTGGCGACCTGTCGCCAGTGAATGCGACCGCCCTGCCTGCAGAACTGGCTCCCGTCGCGGCCTCCGTCAATCGGCTGATCGCGCGGCTGCAGCGCGCGCTCGAGGCAGAGCGCGGCTTCACCGCCAGCAGCGCCCATGAACTGCGGACACCCGTCGCGGCGGCTCTGGCGCAGACCCAGCGGCTGATTGCCGAAGTGCCAGAGGGCGCTCCGCGCGAACGCGCCCGGACCGTGGAGGCCGCGCTGCGGCAATTGGCGCGCTTGTCGGAGAAACTGCTGCAACTGGCCAAGGCCGAAGGCGCCGGGCTGCTGGCCGAGGCACCACAGGATCTGGCGCAGGTCCTGGGCTTTGTCCTGGACGAGTTCAGGGATGATCCGGGTTTTTCTGCCCGCGTCACCACGTCGCTGCCGGCGACCGGCGTTCTGCTGTCAGGCATGGACGCCGATGCCTTCGCCATCCTGGCACGCAACCTCATCGAGAATGCGCTGAAGCATGGCGCCGCCGATCAGCCGGTATCGGTCGGGTTGAGCGAAGACGGCCTCCTGCGGGTTTCCAACAGCGGCGCCGTGATCGAGGCGGAGGCGATGGCCCGCCTCAAGCGCCCCTTCGAGCGGGGGGCCACCCGGGCGACCGGCTCCGGCCTCGGGCTGGCGATCGCCGAGGCGATCGCGGCTGGAGCAGGCACGAGCCTGGAGCTGTCATCACCCGTGCCAGGTCGATCATCGGGTTTCGAGGCACGCGTGCGGCTTCCCCGGATCTTCGCGTCACGCTGAACCGCAGATGAACGGATAGGCCGTTCAGGTTCAGGCCAGCGTCAGCCTGGGCGTCCATCTCTCCCGCATCGCAGCCCCTGCGGGAGAAACCCGATGAACAAGATCGTCGCCACACTCGGCCTCGCGGCCACCCTCGCTTTCCCGGCCCTGGCCTTCGCACCAGCAGCCGAGGCACGCAGCGTCACGCTGACCACGCAGCTTCGTCCCTATGGCGGCAACGGCGCGTATCTCGCGATCTATCTGGTCGATGCGCAGGGCCGCTTCCACTCCACGCTGCGTGTCGCGGGGGGCAAGGCCAAATACCACACCCACCTGCGCGACTGGGCGCGTGGCCGTGCCACGGAAACCGCGCGCATCGATGGCATCACCGGCGCCAGCGTCGGCAGCGGCCAGACGCTTCGCGTCACGGTCGACATCGCCGATGCGCTGATCGATGCGGGGTATCAGATCAAGGTCGATACCGCGGTCGAGGATGGGCGGGACAACCCGGGCGAGATCACCGCGCCGCTGACCAGCGCCGCCAGCGCCGCCAGCGGCCGCGCCGTGTCCGGACGCGGCTATGTCGCGTCCTTCAAGTTCGACATGTGACGACGAGCCCGGATCGCTGACATGCTCCGCCGCCTCCATTCCCTGCCGGGCCTTTTCGCCGCGCTGCTGATTGCGGCTCTCGCGGTGACGGGTGCCTTCCTTGCGTTTGACTCGATCATCGAGCGCAGCGGCGCCACGGTTCCCGCGACGGGTCAGGTCACCGTGGCCGCCCTCGCCGAGGCCGTGCAACTGCGGCATCCGGAGGTGGAGCGGATTGTCAGGACGGCCTCCGGCTCGGTCATCGCCACCTACTTCGAGGCGGACCTGCCGGGCGCCGAACGGGTCGATCCGCTCACCGGCCAGGCCCTGGGGCCGCATCAGCCTTCGAACCTGACCCGCACCATCACCAACCTGCATCGCTCCTTCCTGATGGGCGACGCGGGACATGTGGCGGCAGGGCTGGGGGCGGCGGCGATGCTGGTGCTGTGCATCTCAGGCGCCATGTTGCTGATGGCGCGGCTCGGCGGTTGGGGGGCGATCCTGCGGCCCAGCCGCGGCACGCTCTCCCAACGCCTGCATTGCGAGCTCGGCCGCTTCGCGCTGATCGGCCTCACGCTGTCGGCCCTGACCGGATGCTGGATGTGTCTGGCAACCTTTGGCGTGCTCCCCGATGGCACGGCGGTCGATGCCGCTGCGCTCGTGCAGCCGAGCGGCGGTGCCCGGCTTCCGCCGGGGCAGTTGGCGGCCTTGCAGGCGGTCGATCTGTCGGAGCTGCGCGAACTCACCTTTCCCTACGGCAGCGACCTGGCCGATGGCTACACACTGACCACGGCTCAGGGTCTCGGCCATATCGATGCCGCGACCGGGCAGATGCTCGACTTCACGCCAAACGATCTGGCGCGGCAGGTGCACGAGACGATCATCATGCTGCACACCGGGCGCGGCGTGTGGCCGCTGGCACTGCTGCTCGGGCTGGCCGCGCTGACCGCGCCGGTCCTGGCTGGCGCTGGTGGCGTGATCTGGTGGCGCCGCCGCGCCGCGCTGCCGAAGATCCGCCAGAACGTTGGCGCGCAATCCGCCGACACGATCATCCTTGTCGGCAGCGAGGGCAACAGCACCTGGGGCTTCGCCGTCACGCTGCACGCGGCGCTGACCAAGGCCGGGCATCGCGTGCATGCCGCGCCGATGAACAGCCTGGCGCCGCGCTATGCCAAGGCGGAGCGCCTGCTGATCCTGACCGCGACCTATGGTGATGGTGACGCACCGGCCTCCGCCCGGCTGTTCCAGCAGCGACTGGAGCGGAGCGGTACCGTGATGCCCGTCGCGGTGCTCGGCTTTGGTGACCGCAGCTTTCCGCAGTTCTGCGGCTTTGCCGAGGAGGTCGCGGCAGCGCTCCGCGCCAAGGGCTGGCCCATGCTGCTCGACACATGGCTGGTCGACCGGCAATCGGCGCAGGATTTTGCCGCCTGGGGTGATGCGCTCGGCAATGCGATCGGCACCAGCCTGGCATTGGCCCATGTCGCTGCGCGCCCCAGGACCACCGCGCTGGAACTGTCCGGGCGCGTGGAGTACGGCGCGGAATCGCAGACGCCCACCGCCATTCTGAGCTTTGTGCTGCCTGCCGCCGGCGGTTTCTGGCAGCGTCGCACCCTGCCGCGCTTCGAGGCCGGCGACCTTGTCGGCATCCTTGCACCCGGCGCTGACCTGCCGCGCTTCTACTCGCTCGCCTCCGCCTCGACCGATGGCGTGTTGGAGATCTGCGTCCGCAAGCAGCCGGGCGGCGTGTGCTCGGGCTTCCTGCACGAGTTGCAGCCAGGAGGGCGGATCGAGGCCTTCATCCGCCCGAACCCGAGCTTTCGGCCTGGTCGCGGCAAGGCGCCGGTGATCCTGATCGGTGCCGGCACCGGGATCGGCCCGCTGGCGGGCTTCATTCGCCACAATGCCAGGCACCGGCCGATGCACCTCTACTGGGGTGGCCGGCATCCCAGCTCGGACTTTCTCTATGGGCCCCAGTTGTCTCAATACGCGGCCGATGGGCGCCTGACGCGGCTGAACACCGCCTTCTCCCGCGTGCCTGGCGGCGGCTACGTGCAGGATCGGCTGGCGGCGGATGCGGCGGCGCTGCGCGACCTGGTCCAGCACGGCGCACAGGTGATGGTCTGCGGCGGGCGCGACATGGCGGGCGGGGTGGCCCGGGCTTTCGCGACGATCCTGCAGCCGTTGGGCCTCGACCTTGCAACGCTGAAATCGGAGGGCCGCTACCGTGAAGACATCTACTGACGCCGCGCCGGTCGTGCGGCACGCGCTGAACGGCCCGACCATGGGAACACGCTATGCCGCTGTGTTCTTCGCGCCGGAAGGCATGGCGACCGATGCGCTGGCCGCTTCGCTGTTCGAAGCCGTCGATCGCGTGGATCGGCAGATGTCCACATGGAAGCCGGAGTCCGATCTCAACCGCCTGAACGCGGCGCCGGTCGGTGACTGGGTGACGATCCCGGGCGAGTTGATGCGTGTGCTGGCTGAGGCGTTGAAGATCGGCCGGGCCACCGGCGGCGCCTTCGATATCGGTGTGGGGGCGCTGGTGGCGGCCTGGGGCTTTGGGCCAGGCGGCCGGCAGCCGGACCAAAGCCTCATCGCGGCCTCATCCGCACTGCCGCGCGCTGCCACCACGGAGGCTTTGCGACTGGATGTTGGGGGGGATCGCGTCCGGAAGATGGCGCCGCTGTGCCTGGACCTGTCGGGCATCGCCAAGGGCTTCGGCGTCGACGAGATGGCACGGGTGATGGACGCGTTCGGTATTGGCTCCTGGCTGGTCGGCATCGATGGCGAGATGCGCGCGCGGGGCCTGAAGCCGGATGGCGCGCCCTGGGCGGTGGCGCATGAGCGTCCGGATCGGCACAGCCGCGAGGCGATGGGTGTGATCGAGCTGACCGACATGGCCGTCGCGACCTCCGGCAACTACCGCCATTGGGTGGAAGTGGAAGGCAAGCTGCTGTCGCACACCATGGATCCAGCGACGAGAGAACCGATCGACAATGGGATCGCTTCCGTCTCCGTGCTGGCGGCCGAATGCATGGCGGCCGATGCCTGGGCGACGGCGTTCATGGTGCTGGGTGTGGAAGCGGCCAGCAAGCTCGCGGCCGCATCCGGGATGGGCACGATCTTCGTGTTCAACGACGGGACGGTCAGATCCACGATCTGATCCATTCTCGGCGGTGGCCGCGCCGTTAAACCACCGTGCCGAACAGCGCACCGATGCCGGCCGTCAATGCCATCGCCAGCGCCCCCCAGAATGTCACGCGCGCCGTGGCGCGCGGCACATTGGCGCCGCCCGCCTGGGCGCCAATGGCACCCAGCAACGCCAGAAAGGCGAGCGAGGCGCCGGAGACGACCCAGACGAGCAGATCGGCCGGCGCGACGACAACCATCAGCAGGGGCATGGCCGCGCCGACCGCGAAGGTCGCGGCAGACGTCAGTGCCGCCTGGATTGGCCGCGCGGTGGTGATCTCGGACATCCCGAGTTCATCCTGCGCATGGGCCCCCAGCGCATCCTTGGCCATCAGTTGTTCGGCGACCTGAAGGGCCAACCCGCGCTCGACGCCGCGGCGGACATAGATATCGGCCAGTTCCTCCTGCTCGAAGGCGGGGTTGTCCCGCAGCTCCTGGGCTTCCCGGGCGAGGTCGGCCTGTTCTGTGTCGGATTGGGAGCTGACCGAGACATACTCGCCAGCCGCCATCGACATCGCACCTGCGACCAGCCCGGCCACCCCGGCGATCAGGATGTCGCTCGGCGTCGCCGCAGCGGCCGCGACGCCGACGATCAGGCTGGCGGTTGAGACGATGCCATCATTCGCCCCCAGCACCGCCGCCCGCAGCCAGCCGATGCGCGAGACGAGATGACGTTCAGGGTGCAGGTGTGGGCGTGGCATGGGACTTTCCTCTTAACAACGGCATCGCCGGTGGAGAATGGGAGGTGCCGCTTCGCGCGTCTTTCGGCATCAGGATGCACGATCCGGCGCAACTCCACGGGGTTTGGGCGCCGCGATGAACAGCATGAAGCGCGCCAGCGGGCGCTTGAACAGAAACAGGTAGGCGACATGAAGCCCGACGATCATCATGAGGAAGTTCGACAGTCCCTCATGCAATTCGCCGACGATGCCGTCCTCCCGCTCTCCACCTCGGGCTTCTGCGTCTCGGCTGCGTTCACGGCTGTCATCCCGCGCCTGCGCCTCGGTCGCGGCGACGCTGGTTACCATACCGAGCGTTCCGCCGCGATCCATGGCGATCCAGTGGCCGTGGCCAGGATCAGGCAGGCGGCAATGCCGGCCAACAGCGTCTTGCTGATGGCTGGGTGGGTCAAGGCGTTGCCGAGCGTCAGCCCGTCGAACTGCGGGCAGAACCGTGACAGGCCCAGTTGCCGAAGGCCTGAGAGAGCAGCGACGAGCCGGCCTCCGATGATGCCCGCGATCGCGTAGCCGAGCACTGTGTGGATCGTGCCCAATTCGCCTGTCAGAAAGGCGGCAATGACCAGAAGGCCAAGAACCGCGCGATAGGCCCGCAGGCCCTGCATGATGCACATCATGATCCTTGCGCGGCAGCCGGGAGGTGCCGCATCAAGGTAGGCTACTTCTTCGTCGCGGCCGATGTCCTTGCGGGACATCAAGCTTCCAGCGTGAGGGGGCAGGGAAATGGCGCTCGCAGCCATCGCACCGAAGGCCCTGGATGACTTCGCCTATGCGATCATCGCCAATTCCCCGGATGATTTCGCGACCCAGATCGCCGCCGATATCGCGACCTTCCGCGGCATCATCCAGCAGGCTGACATAAGGATCGAATAGCCGCGGGGCCGAAGGCGCCGGCCTGTCGGGCTGCGAAGATCTCGGCCTCGGACAGGCCGAGTTCGTGCAGGATCTCCTCGCCATGCTCGCCGACCTCGGGCGGGCGGCGGCGTACACTGGCGGGTGTCGCGGTCAGGGTGAAGGGCGGCGCCACGCTGCGCATCGTCGCACCCTGCCGCTCGAATTCCAGCACGCCGCCGATGGCTTCGAGCTGTGGATGGTCGGCGGCCTCCGCCACGCTGTTCACCTTGGCGACATTCACGCGCGCGGCGCCGAGGCGGCGCACGATCTCCTCAGCCGCCAGCCCGCGGGTCACCTCGCTCAGCACCGCCACCAGTTTTCCCCGGTGGATGCGGCGGTCCAGCGCCCCCGCAAATTCCGGCAGGTCCAGCCGCGCCGGGTCCAACGCCTGGGCAAGGCGGCGCCACATGTCGTCGCTCGGCGCGATGATGACGACATCGCCATCGGCCGCCGGAAACACCTGGTTGGGCACGCTGAGGTGATTGGCCGTCCCCATCCGCTGGTGCCGCGTGCCGGCCAGCCACCAGTCGGTGTAGAAATAGCTCATCAGATGCGCCGAGGATTGCAGCAGCGAGGAGGTGACTTTCTGGCCCTCCCCGCTCTGCGCGCGGTGCAGCAGTGCTGCCAGGATCGCGCAGACCATGCCGAGGCTGCCATGCAGGTCGATCCCCGCGGTGCCGACCCGCACCGGTGGCCGGTCGGGCTCCCCCGTCAGTTCCATCAGCCCGCTATGCGCCTGCAAGGCCACGTCATTGGCGCCGAAATCGCGCATCGGCCCGGTCTCGCCATAGGCGGAGAAGCCGCAATGGATCAGCCGCGGGTTTTGGGCGCGCAGATCCTCCCAGCCGAGGCCCCATTTCTCCATCGTGCCGGGCCGGAAATTATGTACCAGAACATCGGCCGAAAGCGCGAGGCGCCGCGCCATTGCAAGCCCCGCCGGTGATTTCAGATCCAGAGCGATGCTACGCTTGTTGCGGTTGAGGGCCAGGAAGGAAGGGCTCGCGCCGAACCGCGCCAGGGTCTCGGCATTGGCGCCGAAGCCGCGGGCCTCGTCGCCGCGGCCGGGTTCCTCGATCTTGATCACCTCGGCGCCGAGGTCGCCCAGCACCTGCGTTGCCGCCGGCCCGGCAAAGACCCGGCTGAAATCCACCACCCGCAGACCATCGAGCACCCCCGCCATGGCCGGCTCAGCCCCGCGGCAAGGTGACGGCGGCGCTGCCGAAGGTCAGCACCTTGCCGGCATCATCCTCGGCCCAGACCTTCAGGGTCAGGCGGCGGCGCGCCTCGGGCAGTTCGGCGACCGCCTCGACGCGCAGCACCGTCGTCACCGGCACATCTTCATAGACGGGGGCGATGAACTTGGTGGTCAGCGCGCCGGGATCCTCCAGCACCGCGGGGCCGAAGGCGCGCAGCATCAGATCGAGGATCCAATTGGTCGAGACCATGCCATCGGCGATGATGCCGGGCAGGCCCTGCCCCAGCGCGTAGTCGTCATCGTCGTGGATGGTCGGGCCGCCGCGATGGATGCGGCCGTCATTGGCCTCCACCGTCGGCAGGGCATCGACATACCAGCGCATGCGCTCGCGCGTCATGATGCGGGGGGCGGAGCGGATTTCCTGGCCGGGGAGCAGGTCCATCTCAGGCAGCGTCCTTGGCGGCTTCACGGTAGGAAAGGCAGATGGTGTCACGGTATTCGACCAAAAGACGGCCCTCGGCCTTGGTCCGCAAGGTGATGTCCATGTCCATGTACTCGCGCTCCCGCTTCAGGTAGCGGCGGCTGACCAGGCCTTGGACCAGCAGCGTCTGGCCCGCCCGCACCGGTGCGTGCCACCGCGCGTCAAAGCAGTAGTGCACCCGCGCATTGGGGCCGCAGCCCTCCGGGCAGTACAGCGTGTAGAGGCGCAGCTTCTCCAGGTGCACCATGCTCGGCGGGACGATCGGCTGCGGATCATCCTGGAAGCAAGGCTGGTGCAGCTCGGTCGCGTGGCAGTATTCCCGCACCATGAAGGGGCTGATGACGACCTCGACCGGGCCGAGAATTTCGCCCTGTTCCAGGTCGCTGGTGTAGCGTCCGGTGGCCATGCTCAGTCCTCCTTGAAGACGGGTTTGCGTTTCTCGACGAAGGCGCGCTGGGCTTCCCGCGCATCCTCGGTATGGGACAGCTCCTCGCTGATCGTCTGCTCGAAGCGGTAGGCGTCGCGATAGGGCATGCTGTCCACGACGTTGAAGGAGCGCTTGGCCTGGCGCATCGCCACCGGGCTCTTGGCCGCGATCTCGCGGGCGATCTGCATGGCCGTGGGCAGCAAGGCCTCGCGCGGGACCACCGCCTCGACCATGCCCAGCCGATACAGCTCCTCGGCCGGGATGCGGCGGCCGGTGAAGAACATCAGCCGGGACCGCGACCGGCTGAAGTGCTCCGACAGGAACTTGGCGCCGCCGGCCAGGCCGACATCCAGCTCCGGCATCTGCACAAAACTGCCCTCGGTCGCGAGCAGGATGTCGCAGGACATCATCAGCGCGAAGCCGGCGCCGATTGCCGGGCCATTGGCGGCGCAGATCACCGGCTTCAGGCAATCCATCGGCGCGTAGAAGAATTCCCGCGTCAGCCGGTTGTGGCGGATGTAGTCGCCGGCGTCCTGTGCCAGCCCGATGCGTTCCTTGATGTCGGCACCGGCGGAGAAGGTGGCCCCGGACCCCGTCAGCACGATGCAGCGCACGTCCTTGCGGTCGCTGCAGCTGTCCAGCAGCCAGGTCAGCTCCTCCCGCAGCCGGCGATTCTGCGCATTCACCGGCGGCCGGTCGAGGGTGATGACGGCAATGCCCTCGGCGAGGTCAAAGCGAAGACTGGTGAGATCCATCGCCGCTCAATCCACCTTCACGCCGGCGATCTCGATGACGCGGCGCCATTTGACCCGGCCGTCATCGATGATCTTGGCCAGCTCCTCCGGTGTGCCACCGGAGGCGGCCATGCCCATCTCGCGGAAGCGCTGGCGGATGCGCGGCAGGCGCAGCACCTCGTTGAAGGCGGCGTTGAATGTCTGGACGATCGGCGCGGGCAGCCCGGCGGGTCCCACCATGTAGAGCAAGGTCGTGCCCTCATACCCCGGCAGGGTTTCGGCGATCGCCGGGATTTCGGGGTAATCCTCCATCCGCTGCGCGGTCGAGATGCCGAGCAGCCGCAACTGCCCCGCCCGTACCGCCGGCATCATCACGGCAAAGCTGTCGAGCGTGACCTCGACGCGCCCTGCGGTGAGGTCGATCAGCGCCTGGCCGGAGCTGCGATAGGGCACATGCACCATATGCGTGCCGCTCATGTTCATGAACAGCTCGGCGGCGAGGTGGCTGGAGGAGCCGGAGCCGGTGGAGGAGAAACTCAGCTTGTCCGGATTGGCCCGCGCATAGGCGATGAACTCGGCGACATTGGTGACCGGCAGCGAGGGATGCACGACCAGGATGTTCGGCAGTTGCGCGATATGCACGATCGGCGTGAAGCCGTGCTCGGGATCATAGGGCAGGCTCGGGTAGAGGTAGGGGTTGGTCATCTGCACCCCCGGCGTGCAGATCAGGATGGTATAGCCGTCCGGCGGCTGCTGCGCGGTATAGGCGGCGCCGATCGAGGCGGCCTGGCCGGGCCGGTTCTCGATGATCAGCGGCTGGCCGAGGCGCTGCGTCAGCTCATCGGCGAGCAGCCGCGCGACGATGTCCGAACCGCCGCCCGGGGAGAAAGGCACGACAAAGCGGATCGGCCGGCTGGGCCAGGCCGGCTGCGCCCTGACGGCGGCGGGGACAAAGGCCGCCGTGACGCCGGCGGCGAGCAGGGATCGGCGTGGAACCGGCATGATGCGTATCTCTCCCATCCTTGGGGATCGGCGCCGCCGTCCCACATCCCGGCTACCAGCGCCACGAGGGGCGGAGAACATCCGGCGCGCGACCAGCAACCTTGCGCCCAGTGAAAGGATGCGCTTGTCACAACCCGCCTCCTGCCGCTTCATGCGCGGTCGGGGAGGGGAAGCGGTGGATACGCTGCGGGCGATGCGTGTGTTCCAGACGGTGGTGCAGAGCGGGAGCCTGTCCTCCGCCGGCCGTCAGCTTGGCCTGTCTGCACCATCGGTGACGCGGCAGATCCAGGCACTGGAAGAAGATCTCGGCGCGCGGCTGTTCAACCGCACCAGCCGCCGGCTGGCGCTGACCGAGGCAGGGGAGCTGTACCATCGCCAGGTCGAGCAGGTGCTGCAGCAGATCGAGGACGCCCGGGCCTCGGTCGCCAACCTCCAGACCGTGCCGCGCGGCATGCTGCGGGTACATACGCGGGTGCTGGTCGGCATGCGCTTCATCGTGCCAGCGCTACCGCACTTCCTTGCGGCCAATCCGGAGGTGAGCGTCGATCTGCTGATGTCGAATTTCGCCGTGGATCTCGTGGATCGGCATGTCGATGTGGACATACGCATCGGGCAGCTGGCGGATTCCAGCCTCATCGCGCGCAAGCTCGCCAGCTCCGAACGCATCGTCTGCGCCGCCCCCGCCTATCTCGCGCGCCATGCCGCACCGGTGGGTCCGGCCGATCTGGCGCGGCACAACTGCCTGACCTATCGCCTCAACCTCGGGCGCCCGGTCTGGCGCTTCCTCGATGCCGCGGGGGCGCTGACCGAGGTTTCGGTCACCGGAAACATGCAGTCGGACAGCGGCCCTGCCCTGGTCGCCGCGGCCGTGTCCGGACTTGGGCTGGCACTGCTTCCGGACTGGTCGGTCCTGGATGAATTGCGCGAGGGCCGCCTGATACGCCTGTTCCCCGAACACCGCGCCAGCCACATGGAATTCGAGAACGGCGTCTATGCCGTCTATCTCGACAGCCGGCGCATGCCGACGAAGCTTCGGGTCTTCCTTGATTTTCTGGCAGAGGCGTTTCGCACCCGGCTGGGGCCAATTGATCCGCCACCGCGCGGATGATGTTTCGTTTGACGTAAGGATGCCGTGTCTGGGACCGGCATTCCCATCACCCAATGCAGCCCATAGGTTTTCTCAAAATGCCTGGCGGACGGTTCCGCACGGGCGGTTGGGAGGAATGCGATGGACATGCCGGGTCGTAGAGGAGCCATTCAGCTTGTTGCCTGCGGATTTGCCGCTGCGGCCATCCCGGCGCCCGCCCGCGCGCAGACCAGGGCCTGGCCGGACCGGCCGATACGCTTTGTCGTGCCCTATCCGCCCGGCGGATCCACGGATCCGGTCGCCCGGCTGCTTGCGCAGGATCTGCTGACGCGGCTGGGCCAGCCGGTCATCGTCGAGAACCGGGCAGGGGCCGCGGGCTCGATCGGCACCGAAGCCGTGGCCCATGCCGCGCCGGATGGCGCGACATTCCTGTTCCACACCTCGGTCCTGGCGACCGAGCCAAGCTTCAAGACCGGCCTACCCTACGATGTGCAGAAGGATCTGGTGCCGATCTCGCTGGTCGCGACGGGTCCCTATCTGCTGGTGGTCAATCCAAGCTTGCCGATCCACAGCGTCGCCGAGCTGATCGCCTTCACCCGTGCCAATCCCGGCAAGGTGAATTTCGGCTCCGCCGGCGTCGGCTCCTCGGGGCATCTGATGGGTGAGCGCTTCGCGCTGCGGGCGGGGGCGCAGATGGTGCATATCCCCTATCGCGGTGCCGGGCCTTCGATCAACGCGCTGATCCAGAACGAGATCCAATTCATCTTCGACACCATCCCGGGCTCCCGCGGCCTGGTCGAGGATGGCCGGTTGCGGGCGCTGGCGGTGACCGGGGCGGAGCGCGCGCCGCTGCTGCCGGATGTGCCCACCATCGGGGAGAGCGGGTTGCCCGATTTCGCCACCGAATTCTGGCTGGGCCTGCTGGGGCCGGCGGGGCTGCCGGAGGCGATCCGCACGCGCATGGCGGATGCGGTGCGGGAGGCCCTGGCCGAACCGACGGTGCGCGAGCGTCTGCTGCAGCTCGGCCTGGTCGTGCATGGCTCCACCCCGGCAGAGTTCCAGGCCGTGCTGCAGCGCGACATCGCCGAGTGGCGCGACGTCATCCAGCGCGCCCATATCCAGGCGGAGTGATGCCTTCCGTTGCCATGGGGCTGGGCGGCGTCATGCGATCACGCCCTCGGCCGCCAGCCTGCCGATCTCCGCGCTATCCAGGCCGAGGATCTTGCCGAAGACATAGGCGTGGTCCGCGCCGAGGAGCGGTGCATTCCCGGGAATGTGTGCCGGCGTGTCCGACAGCGTCCATGACGTGCGGTAGAGAAACGCATCGCCAAAGATGGGGCGCAGACAGGCTGCCCGGATGCCCCGCGCGCAGCAGCCCGAGGAAGTTCAGCCGGCTCTTGCTCGTAGTGGTGCCGAACCAGGTAAAGTCCTGATTGCCGATCTGGGTGCAGACCCCGTTCGCCCCGGCGTGGCGCGCCCCGGTGTCGTCGACCGAGATCCAGGGCGCCGTCTCCAGCCCGGCCCATAGCACGTCGCGGGCCTCGGTGATGAAGCCGTCCTGGCCGGCGATCAGCAGCCGCGCCACCGTCACCTGGCCCTGGTGGTACTGCGCCAGCACGAAGCGCCGCAGTTCCGGCCCGAAATGGCCTACCACGCCCGCCGGCAGCGGCGCGGTGATGCTCTGCCCCTCCGGCGTCAGCCAGCGTTCCCGCCGCAGCCGCAGCACATGCGCCCGCAGCACCAGCTCCTGCACCACGAAGCTCTGGTAGCCCTTGAAGCGCGAACCCGCCGGCACCGTGGCCTGGATCACCCGATCCTCGTGGATAGTCCGCCGCGCCGTCTTGTTGCCGCCGCCGCGGCGAGGCCCGGATGACGGGCCGGCCGGCGCACTGTCGCCCGGCTCCATCCCGCTCGGGCGGATGTCCGGCCGGCCCTTCAAACCCTTCAGCCGGGCGGACTTTTGCCCCGGTTACAATAAACCCGTCTGACATATTGAAATTTATGGGATCAATGGCGGACGGGGTGGGATTCGAACCCACGGAGGAGTTGCCCCCCCGGCGGTTTTCAAGACCGCTGCCATAGACCACTCGGCCACCCGTCCTGACGCCGCGCCGCGGGCAACCCGCATTGCGCGGAATGCGTTGCGTAAAAGCCGGTTCCGCGCAAGAGACCCCGCAACGCGCGATACCCTCCTGGAGAGCCCATGATCAACCCCCCGACCATCCGACGGCTCGCGGCCGCCGCCTGGATCTTCAGCGCGGGCGCCGCGGCGGCCCAGACGCCCCTGATCACCACACCGACCACGCCCCCGGCCCCCGACCCCTATGGGACCGTCTCGGTCTCGATCGAGAACGACACCCTGGGCGGCACCGACCGCTACTACACCAATGGCGTGCAGCTGATGTACCGTTCGCCCTCGGCGGACCTGCCCTCGCCCTTGGCCTGGCTGGACCGGCAGCTCGACTTCCTCCAGGGCCCGGGCGCGCTGCGCTGGGGGGCCTCGGTGTCGCATTCGATCTACACGCCGGGGGATACCAACACCTACACCGCCGACCCGCGCGACCGGCCCTATGCCGGGCTGCTGCTGGGCTCGGTCTCGCTGACCCGGGCCACGGCCGATACGCTGTCGGTGGTGGAGCTGCAGGCGGGGCTGGTCGGCCCCTCGGCCCTCGGGCGCCAGGTGCAGAACGACTTCCATCGCCTGATCGACGACGCGCCGGCCAATGGCTGGGCCTACCAGCTGCATGACGAGCCGGTGGTCGATCTGGTGCTCGACCGCAAATGGCGGCGGGAGCTGCCGGGGGTCCTGGGGATGGAGATGGACCTCATCCCCTCGATGACCCTGGCGCTCGGCAACCTCACCACCTTCGCCGCCGCGGGCGGCATGTTCCGCATCGGCCAGGGGCTGGATGCCGATTTCGGGCCGCCGCGCGTGCGTCCCTCCCTGGCGGGCTCGGCCTTCTTCCAGCCGAAGACCGATGAGTTCGGCTGGTACGTCTTCGCCGGGGCCGAGGGCCGGGCCGTCGCCCGCGACCTGCTGCTCGAAGGCAATACCTGGCGCGACAGCCCCGGTGTGACGGCGCGGCCCCTGGTGGGCGACATGCAGGTGGGCGTCGCCTTCATCTGGCATGGCGTCCGCATCGCCTATACCCAGGTCTTCCGCACCGAGGAGTTCTACGGCCAGGGCAGCCGCGGCAATGGCATCGGGCGGGAGCAGGGGCTGCAGCAATTCGGCAGCCTCAGCGTCTCCGCCCGCTTCTGACGCAGGATCAGGCGGCGCGCCCCGGCGCCGCCTGCGTCAACGGCTGACCGGCGGGCTGGGCCAACGCCAGCAGGGGGGCGACCCCCGGGGCGCGGTCCAGGCACAGCACCGCCTCGGCCAGCCGCCCGGCCTGCGAGGCCCCGAGCACCGCATCGGCCAGGGCATGGAACTTGGCTTCGATCTCCGCCTCGGTGAGGAAATTGTCCGGCTCGCCCTTGGGGATCACCACGGTGCGGGAGAAGACCTCGCCCCGGGCGCGCAGCGTCACCTTGCCCGACATCTGCTGCGGGAAATGCGCCTGGATCTCGGGGTCCTGCTCACAGGTGATCTTGCTCATCAGCCGGCGCAGATCGGGCGCCTGTAACCACTCGTAGGACTCCCAGCCGAAATGGCCGCGCGCCAGGGCGCAGGCGATGACGAAGGGGCCGCTGAACTGCCCGTCCACCACATTGCGCGGGTCCTGCTTGCGCTCCAGCGGCGCGCCCACCAGCAGCATCCCCGCCGCCGGCAGGCCGAGGGTCACCGCCTCGATCTCCTCCGCCTTCAGCCCAAGCTCGGCCCGCAGCGCCAGCGCCGCATCCACCCCGGCATGGCCGTAGCGGCAGGAGGGGTAGGGCTTCACGGCGGTCTGCATCAGCTCCCATTCCTGGCCGAGCCCGCGCAGCGCGCGTTCCGGCACCGGATCGGGCGCATAGGCGCGCAAAAAACCGGCCTTGCCTTCCAGCGCCTCGCCGGCGCCACGAAAGCCCTGGGCCGCCAGGGTGCCGGCGGCGAGCCCGCCCATGCAGGCCCAGCCGACCTGGAAGCGCTTGGTCCAGGCGCCATTGTTGAGGAATTGCAGCGAACCCGCCGATTGCGACAGCGCGATGCCGAAGGCCGAGGCGATGCCGGCCGCATCCAGCCCCATGATCCGCCCCACCGCCGCCGCCGCGCCGAAGACGCCGCAGGTCGCGGTCGGATGGTAGCCGCGGTCGTAATGCGCCCCGGCGGGCAGGGCGACCGCCAGGCGGTTCGTCACCTCATAGCCCGCGACGATGGCGGCCAGGGTGGTCGCGCCATCGGCGCCGGTCATCTCCGCGGCGGCAAGGGCGGCCGGGATCACCGGCGCGCCCGGATGCAGGCTGCCGGCGGCATGGGTGTCGTCGAAATCCAGGCTATGGGCGTTGGTGCCGTTCAGCAGCGCGGCACCCGCCGGGGCCATCCGCGCGCGGTCCCCGAACACCGTGGCATTGCCCTGGGTCAGGCCGAGGGCGGTCATCGCGGCGATCAGCGGCGGGGTGCTTTCGGCCTCGCGCCGGCCGCGCAGCATATTGCCCACGAGGTCCAGCACCAGCAGCCGCGTGCGCTCCTGGACGGCGGCGGGCAGGGCGTCCCAACGCAGGGCGGCACTGAAGGCGGCGAGGTCAGCGGTAACGGCGGCCATGGCGGCGTTCTCCCAAAACAATCCGATCTTGGCCGCCAGATTGTCACACCCTCGGGAGGCGCGCCAACTGCACGCCCGGGTTGCGACGCGGCGGTTGCAGCCGGGGGGCAGACCGTGGCACGCATCGATCCATGATCGCGCGACGTCTCGTTCTCCGCCGAGTCGCGGGCTTGCTTCCGGTGCTCGTGGCCACCTCAAGCTCGGCCCAGACTCAGCCCAATTTCACGCAATTCCTGGAAGGCGTGCGGGTCGAGGCCCGCCGCGCCGGCCTGTCCCAGGCCATGCTGACCCTGGCGCTGTCCGGGCTGCGGCCGAATGCGCGGGTGCTGGAGCTGGACCGGCGCCAGCCCGAATTCACCATGACCTGGGTGCAGTACCGCGACCGCCAGATCACCTCCTCGCGCATCGACCGCGGCCGCCAGGTCTTCGCGGACAACCGCGCGTTGCTGGAAGCGATCGGCGCGCGCTACAGCGTCAACCCGCGGGTGGTCGTCGCCATCTGGGGGATGGAGACCAATTACGGCACCTACACCGGCAATTTCAACGTGGTGGAATCCCTCGCGACCCTGGCCTGGGAGGGCCGCCGCGCCAGCTTCTTCCGCGGCGAGTTGATGGCCGCCCTGCGCATCCTGGAGGCCGGGCATGTGACGCCGGAGCGGATGCGCGGCTCCTGGGCCGGGGCGATGGGCCAGCCGCAGTTCATGCCGACCTCCTTCGAGCGGCTGGCGGTGGATTTCAACGGCGATGGCCGCCGCGATATCTGGGATGATCGCGGCGACGCGCTGGGCTCCATCGCCAATTACCTGGCCCGCAGCGGCTGGCGGGAGGAGTTCCGCTGGGGGCGGGAGGTGCTGCTGCCCCGCGGCTTCGACATCGCCGAGGCGCGGCTCGACAACCGCCGCAAGCTGCCCGAATGGGCCGCGGCCGGGGTGGTGCAAAGCGATGGCACGCCGCTGCCGAACGTCGATGTGGACTGCAGCATCCTGGTGCCGGGCGGGGCCGATGGCGGCGGGCAGGCTTTCATCGTCTATCCGAACTTCAGCGCCATCCGCCGCTACAACCCCTCCACCTTCTACGCGCTCGGCGTCGGGCTGCTGTCGGACCGCGTGGCGTGAGGCTTGGTATCGGGGCGGCGCTTGCCGCCGTTGTGCTGCTGTCCGGCTGCGCCCGCCGCCCCGCGCCGCCGGCCCCCTCCGCGCGCTACCTGATCGGCGCGCCCTATAGCGCGGGCGGGGTCTGGTCCTACCCGGCCGAGAATTTCTCCCTCGTCGAGACCGGCCTCGCCAGCATCATCCCCGATCCCCGGGCCGGCCGGCTGACCGCCAATGGCGAGCGCTACGATCCCGCAGCCCTGATGGCCGCGCACCGCACCTTGCAGATGCCGGCGATCCTGCGCGTCACCAACCTCGACGCCGGGCTGGAACTGCTGGTGCGGGTCAATGACCGCGGCCCGGTGAACCCCGGCCGCGTGCTCAGCCTCTCGCCCCGCGCCGCCAGCCTGTTGCAGGCGGGGCAGGGCACCCGCCTCAGGATCGCAGTCGAGGCCGAGGCCTCCCGCGCCATCGCGACCGGGCTGCCGGCGCCCGAGGCGGTGCCGCTCGCCATCGCCGCCGCCCCCTCCGGCACGGTGGAGCGCGAGGCCCTCGCGCTGACACCGGGGGCCCGCCAATCCGACCGGCTGCGCCAGGGCCGCCCCGCCGCCGCGGTGGTGGCCGCCCCGATCGCGGCGGCGCCGGTGAACATATCCTTGCCGCAGCAGGCCCGGAGCGTTCCGGCCAACCCCGGCCAGATCCTGGTCGAGGCCGGACGCTTCACCGGCCGCGACGCCGCGGCCCGTCAGGCGGCGCGAATCGGCGGCGCCCGGGTCGAGCGCTTCGGCAGCGGGCGGGCGGCGGAATACCGGGTCCGGCTCGGGCCGCTGCATTCGGCGGCGGAGGCCGATGCGGCGCTGGAGCGCGTGCTCGGCACCGGGATTTCCGGTGCCCGAATTATCGTGGACTGATCCCCCGGCGCCTCGGCCGGTGCTATAGACGCGGCGTGACCGAAGCTCCCGCCCCCATCCTTTCGCGCCCGGCCTCGCGCCGGGTCCTGCTCCTCGCTGGCGCGGCCCTGGTGCCCAGTGTCGCCCTGGGTGTTGCCCTGGCCCCGGGTCTCGCCCTGGCCCAGGCGCGCCAGCCCGCCGCCCGCGCCGCCCCCCGGGCCGCCCCGGCCCCGGTGGGATCGCCCGGCAGCACGCCGCTCGGCCCCTTCGACACCATCGCCCGCCAGGCGCTGATCCTGGATGCCGATACCGGCGCGGTGCTGCTGGAAAAGAACGCGGATGAGCGGATGCCGCCGTCCTCGATGTCCAAGCTGATGACGATGTATGTCGTCTTCGACCTGCTGAAGCAGGGCCGCCTGCGCCCCGACCAGACCTTCACCGTCTCCGAGCGCGCCTGGCGGATGGGCGGGTCGAAGATGTTCGTCGAACTGGGCTCGGACATCAGCCTGGAGAACCTCGCCCGCGGCGTGATCGTGCAATCGGGCAATGACGCCTGCATCGTGCTGGCCGAGGGCATCGCCGGCAGCGAGCAGCAGTTCGTCGATATGATGAACGAGACGGGGCGGCGCATCGGCCTGCGCAACAGCCACTTCCGCAACGTCACCGGCTGGCCCGACCCCGAGCACCGCATGACCTGCCGCGACCTCGCCATCCTCACCCGGCGGATCATCAACGACTTCCCCGACCATTTCCGCCTGTACAGCGAGCGATCCTTCCGCTGGAGCGACATCACCCAGGAGAACCGCAACCCGCTGCTCGGCCGCGTCGCCGGGGCGGATGGGATGAAGACCGGACATACCGAGGATGCGGGCTATGGCCTGACCGGCACCGCCAAGCGCGGCGAACGCCGGCTGATCCTGGTGCTGAACGGCCTGCTCTCCATGCGCGCGCGCCAGGATGAGAGCGAGCGGCTGATGGAATGGGGCTTCCGCGAGTTCGACAATGTCGTGCTGTTCCGCGCCGCCGATACGGTGGAGGAAGCCCCGGTCTATCTGGGCGAGCGGCCGACGGTGCCGCTGGTGGGGGGCAGGGACCTCGTGATCACCCTGCCGCGGGCCTGGCGCAACCGGCTGGATGTGAAGGTGCGCTACGACGCCCCGATCCCCGCGCCGGTGCTGCGCGGGCAGGAGATCGGGCGGCTGGAGGTCGGCGGTGCCGGCGTGCCGCCCATGGTGGTGCCGCTGATCGCGGGCGCGGATGTGGCGCGGCTCGGGCTGCTGCCGCGCATCCCGGCCGTGATCGGGAGATGGCTGGGCGCTTGAGGGGGCGGTTCATCACGCTGGAGGGCGGCGAGGGCGCGGGCAAATCCACCCAGGCGCGTGCCCTGGCGCGGCGTCTGGCCGAGGCCGGGCATCCGGTGCTGCTCACGCGCGAGCCTGGTGGTCCGCCGGGGGCCGAGGCGATCCGGGGGCTGCTGCTCGGCGGCGACCACGGCTGGGACCCGCTGGCCGAGGCCATGCTGCATTTCGCCGCGCGGCGCGAGCATGTCGCACGGCTGATCGGCCCCGCCCTGGCCGCCGGGATCTGGGTGGTCTGCGACCGCTTTGCCGATAGCACCTGGGCCTATCAGGGCAGCCAGGGCCTTGCGCGCGCCGATTTCCTGGCCTTGTCGGCGCTGGCCCTGGGGCCGGTGGTGCCGGAGCTGACCCTGGTGCTGGATGTGCCGCCCGAGGCGGGCATGGCGCGCGCCGGCGCGCGGGGCCCGCTCAACCGCTACGAACGGCTGGGGGCTGGCTTCCACGCCGCGATCCGGGCCGCCTTCCTGGCGATTGCCGCCGCTGAGCCGGACCGCTGCGCCGTGCTCGATGCCAGCCAGGCCGAATCCGCTGTCGCCGCCGCCATCGATGCCGCGATCGCCGGGCGCCTCGGATGAGCCTGCCGCCTGAACCGCGGGCCAACCCCGATCTGGTCGGGCATGATGCCGCCGCCGCGCGGCTGGCCGAGGCGGCGCGCTCGGGCAAGCTGCACCACGCCTGGCTGCTCGCCGGCCCCGCCGGGATCGGCAAGGCGACGCTCGCCTTCCGGTTCGCCCGCTGGCTGCTGGCGGGGATGCCGCCGGATGTGGCCGGCAAGCCGCCGCTGCATGTGCCGGAGAGCGACCCGGTGTTCCGCCGCATCATCGCCGGCGGCCATGCCGATCTGATGGTGCTGGCGCCCGAGGTCGGCGCCGGCAAGGTCCGCCGCCAGATCCCGGTGGATGAAGCGCGGAAGGTGCCGCGCTTCCTCTCGCTGACCCCGGCCGAGGGCGGGTTTCGCATCGTGCTGCTGGACGAGGCGGAGACGATGCATCCTGGTGCGGCCAATGCGCTGCTGAAGACCATCGAGGAGCCGTCAAAAAGCACGGTGCTGCTCGTCGTCTCCCATGTCGCGGCCTCGCTGCTGCCGACCCTGCGCAGCCGGATGCGGCGGCTGGAGCTGTCGCCGCTGCCCGAGCCCGCGATGCAGGGGCTGCTCGCCCGCTGGCTGCCGGAGATGCCGCAGGCCGACCGCGCCCGGCTGGCCGAGGTCGCGGCGGGCTCGCCGGGCCGGGCGCTGTCGCTGGCCGAGGGGGAGGGGCTGTCCCTCGCGGCCGAGGCGAGCCGCATCCTCGCCGCTTTGTCGCGGCCGGATGAACGCGCCTGGTTCGCGCTGGCCGACCGGCTGGCGGCGGTGCGCGATGGCAGCGCCTTCGTGCTGTTCTGGGCGCTGCTGCGGGCGCGGCTGGCCGCCGCTTTGGCCGCGGCGGCGCAGGGGCAGGCCGAGCCCTGGCTCGCCGGGCGGCCGCTCGCGGAGTGGTCGGAAGCCTGGTCCCGGGTCGGCGCCCAGGCGAAACGGACCGAGGCTTTGGCACTGGATCGCAAGCAGTCGAGCCTTGCGATGCTGGGCTGGCTGGCGGGGCGCTGACCTGCGGCGTAGAAGCCCGGTATGCGCCCTTTCTACATCACGACCCCGATCTATTACGTCAACGACAAGCCGCACATCGGCCATGCCTACACCAGCCTCGCGGCTGATGTGCTGGCGCGGTGGAAGCGGATGCAGGGCTTTGACGTCTTCTTCCTGACCGGCACCGATGAGCATGGCCAGAAGGTCGAGAAGGCGGCGCAGGATGCGGGCGAGGAGCCCCAGGCTTTCGTGGATCGCGTCAGCCAGACCTTCCGCGATCTGGCGCTGGCGATGGGCTTCTCCAACGACGGCTTCATCCGCACCACGGAACCGCGGCATTACGCCGCCTGCCAGGCGCTCTGGACCCGGCTGCGGGAGGCCGGCGCGATCTATGAGGGCCATTACGAAGGCTGGTACGCCGTCCGCGACGAGGCCTATTACGGCCCCGACGAGCTTGTGGAGCGCGACGGGCAGAAATTCGCCCCCTCCGGCGCCCCGGTGGAATGGGTGCGGGAGCCATCCTGGTTCTTCCGGCTTTCGGCCTGGGGCGAGCGGCTGCTGGCGCATTTCGACGCCAACCCGGAATTCATCGCCCCCCCCAGCCGCCGCAACGAGGTGATCGCCTTCATCAAGTCGGGGCTGCAGGATCTGTCGATCTCGCGGACGTCCTTCAGCTGGGGCGTGCCGGTGCCGAATGATCCGGCGCATGTGATGTATGTCTGGCTGGACGCGCTCACAAATTACCTTACGGCTGTCGGCTATCCGGATGAAAACGCTCAGGACTACCGGTTCTGGCCGGCTGATATCCATTTCGTCGGCAAGGATATCCTGCGCTTCCACGCGATCTACTGGCCGGCCTTCCTGATGGCGGCGGAGCTGCCGCTGCCCAAGCGGATCTTCGCCCATGGCTGGTGGACCAATGAGGGCCAGAAGATCAGCAAGTCGCTGGGCAATGTCATCGACCCGCTGGCGCTGATCGAGGACTACGGGCTGGACCCGGTGCGGTATTTCCTGCTGCGCGAGGTCTCATTTGGGCAAGACGGGGATTTCTCGCGCCGCGCGCTGGGCGGGCGGCTGAACAGCGATCTTGCCAATGATCTGGGCAATCTGGCGCAGCGCAGCCTCTCGCTGATCCAGCGCAATGCCGAGGGCAAGCTGCCCGCTTTGGTGGCGCTGACCGAAGCCGACCATCTGTTGCTGGACCCGGTGGCGGCCCTGCCCGGGCGCGTGGCCGAGGCGATCGACCGCCAAGCCTTCCACGAGGCGCTGGAGCGGGTCTGGGAGGTCGTGCGCCTCGGCAATTCCTGGATCGATGCCCAAAAGCCCTGGAGCCTGAAGAAGACCGATCCGGTGCGCGGCGAGGCGGTGCTGCGGCATCTGCACACCGCGCTGCGCGGGCTTGCGACGGTGCTGCTGCCCTTCATGCCGGGCAGCATGGGCATGATGCTGGACCAGTGCGGCGTGCCCGAGGCGGCGCGGGGCCTGGCCGATCTGGCGACCCCCTTGCCGGATGGCACCCCGCTTGCACCGCCGACGCCGATCTTCCGCAAGGTGGAGTTGACCGCGGCATGACCGGGCTGACCGATAGCCATTGCCATCTGGACCATTTCACCGCCGAGGAACTGCCCGACATCCTCTCCCGCGCCGCCGCCGCCGGGGTGGAGCGGATGGTGACCATCGGCGTCCGCATGGCGCAGGGGCAGGTGACCCGCGCCTTGGCCGAGGCGCACCCCCAGGTCTGGGCCACCGTCGGCGTGCACCCGCAGAATGCCGGCGAGGCGCCGATGCCGACGGTCGCCGAGATCGTGGCGCTCGCCGACCATCCCAAGGTGATCGGGATCGGGGAGAGCGGGCTCGACTATTTCTACGACACCGCGCCGCGCGAGGTGCAGCAGGAGGGCTTTCGCCGCCACATCCGCGCCGCCCGCGAGACAGGGCTGCCGCTGGTCATCCACGCAAGGCAGGCGGATGAGGATATCCTGCGGATCCTGGTCGAGGAGCGGGAAGGGGGCTGGTTCGATTTCCTGTTGCACTGCTTCAGCAGCGGCGAGGAACTCGCTGAAAAGGCAGTGGAGATCGGGGGTTATATCTCCTTCTCCGGCATCCTGACCTTCCCGAAATCGGAGAATTTCCGCGTCCTGGCCGCGCGGCTTCCGGCGGAGCGGCTTCTTGTGGAAACGGACTCGCCGTATCTCGCGCCGGTGCCGCACCGGGGCAAGCGCTGCGAGCCCGGCTATGTCGCCCATACCGCCGCGGTGCTGGCCAAGGCACGCGGGATCGGTGCTGCCGAGATCGCGGAATTGACCACGGGGAACTTCCTGCGTTTGTTCAAGAAAGCCTCCTAGAGTTTTGTTAAATATTACACTTCTTGGCTGTGGCGGCTCCGGTGGCGTGCCTTTGGTGGGCGGCACCGATGGGTTCGGCGCCTGGGGCGCCTGCGATCCGGCCGAACCGCGCAACCGCCGCAGCCGAAGCTCCATCATCATCGAAGGACCCTCGGGCAAGCGCCTGCTTGTGGACGCCGGGCCGGATCTGCGGGCGCAGTTCCTGACCCATGGGGTCGGGCGCATCGATGAGCTGCTCTTCACCCATGCCCATGCCGACCACGTCATGGGGGTGGATGAGCTGCGGTCGGTGAACCGGGTGCTCGGCACCGCGATCCCGGCCTATGGCACCGCCGCGACCTTGCAGGATGTGGCCCGGCGCTTCGACTACGCCTTCCGCCCGGCGGCACCGCCCGGCTTCTTCCGCCCGGCGCTGGAGGCGCGGGAAGTGGCCCCGGAGACCGTGGTGACCCTGGCCGGGCTGCCGGTGCGGCTGTTCCGCCAGGACCACCAGGTGATGGAGACGCTGGGCCTGCGGATCGGCGGCTTCGCCTATAGCACCGATGTCATACGGCTGCCGGAAGCGAGCATGGCGCAGCTTGAAGGGCTGGAGTGCTGGGTGGTCGGCTGCTTCCAACGCGGGCCGCATTGGGTCCATGCCGATATCGCGACCGTCACCGCCTGGGTGGAGCGGCTGCGCCCACGGCGCACCATCCTGACCCATATGGGCCCCGACATGGACTGGGCCTGGCTGCGGGACAACCTGCCGCCCGGCATCGAAGCGGGCCATGACGGCCTGCGGATCACGCTCTGACGTTTCCATAATATACATTATGCGGTCTTTTGATGGAGCCCGATATGGCTGAGCCGACCCCGCCCGATGCCGCTTTGCTCCGGTTGCTCGCCATCATGGCCCGGCTGCGCGCCCCGGACGGCTGTCCCTGGGACCAGGTCCAGGATTTCGCCTCCATCGCGCCCTATACCATCGAGGAGGCGCATGAGGTCGCCGATGCCATCGCCCGTGACGATCGCGCGGCGCTGGTGGATGAGTTGGGCGACCTGCTGTTGCAGACCGTCTATCACGCCCGCATGGCCGAGGAGCGCGGCTGGTTCAATTTTGCCGACGTCGCCACCGCCATATCCGACAAGATGGTACGGCGGCATCCTCACGTCTTCGGTGAGGCCGAGGCCGCCGATCCCGCGCTCTGGGAGGCCCAGAAGGCCGCCGAGCGCGGCGCCCGCGCCGAAACCGGCACCCTGGCCGGCATCCCCCTCGCCCTGCCCGCCCTGGTCCGCGCCGAGAAGCTGACCAAACGCGCCGCCCGCGTCGGCTTCGACTGGCCGGATGCCGAGGCGGTGCTGGACAAGCTGGACGAGGAAGTGGCCGAACTCCGCGCCGAACTGCCGGGCGCCGATCCGCTCCGACTGGCGGATGAGGTCGGGGACATCCTCTTCGTGGTCGCGAACCTCGCCCGGAAGCTCAAGCTGGACCCGGAGGCTTGCCTGCGGGGCGCGAACCAAAAATTCACGAATCGCTTCAACTACGTCGAACAAGCTCTTGCTATAACAGGGAAAACGCCTGCCGACAGCACGCTGGATGAGATGGAGGCCGGTTGGGCCGCCGCCAAGAGGGCGGAGGCCCGCTAACTACGCCCGCGCCGCCGGCAGCGGGATGAACTCCGCATCATCCCCCGGCACCCGGGCAAAGCGCTGCGCTTCCCAATCCGACTTCGCCTGCTCGATCCGCTCGCGGCTGCTGGAGACGAAGTTCCAGAAGATGTAGCGCGGCCCATCCATCACCGCGCCCCCCAGCAGCAGCAGCCGCGCGCCCTTGGGCCCGGCGGTCAGCGCCAAGGCATCCCCGGCGCGGAACACCAGCATCCGCCCGGCGGCGAAGCTGTCGCCGGCCACGGTCACCTCGCCCTGCACCACATAGGCGGCGCGTTCCTCATGCTGCGCCGGCAGCGGCACCGAGGCCCCCGGGGCCAGGATCGCATCGGCATAGAACAGCGGGCTGGAGGTGACGACCGGCGCCTTCATGCCCCAGCCCTCGCCCGCGATCAGCCGCAGGGTCAGCCCGGCATCGACCGCCATCGGCTGCGCCATGGCCGGGTGGTGGAAGAAGCCGGGGGCGGTTTCCTCGGCGGATTTCGGCAGCGCCACCCAGGACTGGATCCCCGCCAGGCGGCGCGGCACGGCCATTACCTCGGGCGCGGTGCGCTCGCTGTGCACGATCCCCTGCCCGGCCGTCATCCAGTTCACCGCGCCAGGCTTGATATCCTGCAAGGTGCCCAGGGAATCCCGATGGCGGATCGCGCCCTCGAACAGATAGGTCACGGTCGAGAGGCCGATATGCGGATGCGGCCGCACATCCACACCCTTCTGCCCCCCCAAAAACTCGCCGGGGCCCATCTCGTCGAAGAAGATGAAGGGGCCGACCATCTGCTTCTGCGCCGAGGGCAGTGCGCGCCGCACCTCGAAGCCGCCGATGTCATGCGCGCGCGGGATGATGACCAGCGGCGCGACCGTCTCCGTCATGGCTCGTAGCCTCCCAGAAGGGCCTCGCGCGCGGCCTCCCAGGCCGCGCGGTTCGGCGCCATGATCAAGCCACCGCTGCGGCTCGCCGGGCGGTAGGGGCTGGCATCGAACTGCGCGGAGAACCCACCGGCCTCCTGATGCAGCAACCAACCCGGGGCATGATCCCATGGCATCAGGCGGTTGTAGAATAGCATATCCAGGTGTCCCGCAGCGGCCGCGCGATATTCATGCGCGGCGCAGCGGAAGCTGACGACGGAGGCGAAAGCGGTCATCCGCGGCACCACACTCGCCTTCATCGCAGGCGCGAGGTAGCGCCAGGAGATGGCGGCGGCCATCTCCGCGACCGGCTTGGCCTCCGCCACCCGAAGCTCGGCGGTCCGCTGCCCGGTGGCATCGGCGATCCAGGCGCCCTGCCCGCGCACCGCCAAGGCCGTGTCATCGCCCATGGGGTCGTGGATCGCGGCGCCGATGATCTCGCCATGGCGGATCGCGGCGGCCATCACCCCGAACAACGGCAGCCCGGCGGCGAAGTTGGAGGTGCCATCCACCGGATCGACGACGAAGGCGAGCTCGGCCGCCTCCAGCCGGTCCAGCAGCGCAGGGTCGCGCTCGGCCGCTTCCTCGCCGATCACGAGGCAGCCGGGGAAGCGCGCCTCAAGGGCGGCGGTGATCTGGCGCTCGGCGGCCTCATCGGCATCGGTCACCAGATCCTGCGGGCCGGATTTGGTGCGGACGGCGCCCTGGGCCAGGCGGCGGAAGCGGGGCAGGATTTCCGCCCGCGCCGCCTCCCGCAGGATGGCATCAAGGTCCTGGGCGGCGGCGAGATCGAAGGGATGGGTCATGCCGCATGGGCAGCACGTCGGGCCGGCGCGCGCAAGCGCCCGCCCATGTCCGTCTCAATGCGTGCTTTCGAACCTGGCCCGGTCCGCCGCCGAGAGCCGCACGGTGATGTCGATCGTCTGCTCGCCATCCTCCCGGCCGATCACATCGCCATTCTGGTAGAGCCAGGCGAGCGAGGCCCCATCCGCCGGCGCGAGCTTGTAGGTCGCCGTCTCCACCCCCGCGGCCAGCCGCGCGTCCAGCAGCTCGCGCAACCGGTCCAGCCCCTCCCCGGTCAGCGCGCTCACCGCGATCGCATCGGCGTCGCGCGGGACGACCTCATCGGTGCCGCCGACCAGATCGGCCTTGTTCAGCACCTCGATCACCCGTCCCTGCCAATCGGCATCCAGCGCCCCATCGGGCCCCTCGGACATATCGGTCAGCACCCCGATCACATCGGCGCGCTGGGCGGCACTGTCGGGATGGGCGATGTCGCGCACATGCAGGATGACATCGGCGGCCGCCACTTCCTCAAGCGTCGCGCGGAACGCCTCGACCAGCTGCGTCGGCAGTTCGGAGATGAAGCCGACCGTGTCCGACAAAATGATGGTCTTGCCCGAGGGCAGGCGGATCGCCCGCATGGTCGGGTCGAGCGTCGCGAACAGCTGGTCCTCGGCGAAGACATCGGCGCCGGTCAAAGCGTTGAACAGGGTCGATTTGCCGGCATTGGTATAGCCGACCAGGGCCACCACCGGATGCGGCACTTTTTCGCGCTTGCGGCGGTGGAGGCCGCGCGTACGGCGGACCTGCTCCAACTCCTTCTTGATGCGGACCATGCGGTCCGCGATCAGGCGGCGGTCGATCTCGATCTGGCTCTCACCAGGGCCGCCGAGGAAGCCGAAGCCGCCGCGCTGCCGCTCCAGATGGGTCCAGGACCGCACCAGCCGGGTGCGCTGGTAGTCCAGATGCGCCAATTCGACCTGTAGGGCCCCTTCGCGCGTCCGGGCGCGTTCCCCAAAGATTTCCAGGATCAGCCCGGTGCGGTCGATGACCTTGCAGCCCCAGGCCTTTTCCAGATTGCGCTGCTGGACGGGGCTCAAGGCCGCATCGACCACGGCGATGGTGACGCCTTGAGCCTCGATCGCCTTGCGGACCATCTCGACCTGGCCCTCGCCCATCAGGGTCGAGGGGCGGCGCAGACGCAGCGGGTAGATGGCGGTGTGGACGATGGCGACGCCGATGGAGGCGGCGAGGCCCACGGCCTCGGCCAGCCGGGCATCGGCCAGACGCACGGAACCGGCCTCGCGCGATACCTCGCGCGGATGCTTTTCATAGGGAAGGATGACGGCGGCACGGGTGGGCCCGGCCGAGGTCGCGATGGTGGCGACCCGCGCCTCACCGATACCGCCGTCAGTGTCGCCGGTATCCCCGGCGTCGTGCTCAGAGTTCGTTGGAACCGACAGGATCAACCTCACGCCGCAAAGTCATGGTGCCTTCGCGCGGGGCCGGAATTGCCGTTCCGGCCGTCGCGGCGGTGCCCGCAGCAGCAGCGCCATCGAACAGCATGATCGGGGCGCCCGGCATCACCGTGCTGATCGCGTGCTTGTACACCAGTTGCGTGTGGCCGTCACGGCGCAGCAGAACGCTGAAATTGTCGAACCAGGTGATGATGCCCTGGAGCTTCACGCCGTTGACCAGGAAGATGGTCACGGGAGTTTTGCTTTTTCGCACGTGGTTCAGGAACACGTCCTGCACGTTCTGGGACTTCTCGGTGGCCATGGGCCGGTCCTTCTTCTTCTGTTTTGCCCCGGCATCCGACCGGGCGCGGCAGCCGCGCGACCCTCTGTGAGGCGTCTATGCGGCAGTGCAGCATTGGCGTGCGATTTACGCTTTGTCCAGCAAAAGCAGACCCGCGCGCAACGCATCGGCGTCACGAAAAGCAACATCGGGCCGCGTGGCTGCCATCCCGCCATCATGCGCGGCATCGCCGAACAATACCGCGTGGCACCCCGCCGCCCGGGCGGCCTGCATGTCCAGCGCGGTATCGCCGATGTACCAGACGGAGGGCCCGGCCGGGATGCCGATCCGCTCCAGCGCCAGCAGCAGCGGTGCCGCCGAAGGCTTGTCGGAGGCCGCATCCCCTGCCCCGACCAGGGTTTGGAACCGCGGTGCCCAGCCGAGGTGCTCCGCCTCCGCCCGCAGCAGCGGCCCCTGCTTGTTGGACACCACCGCGAGCGGCGCGACCGCCCCGGCCGCGGTCAGCATGGCGGCGATTCCGGGCAGCGGGCGCAGCACCTCAAGGTGGCAGCGGCGCACCTCGGCGTAGAATATATCCCTGGCCCTCTCCCATTCGTGACCGAACAACAAGGGGAAACTGTCGCGCAGCGAGTGCCGCACCTCGCGCAGCACATCCTCCCGCGTCCAGGGCGGACGTCCGAAGGCGGCGAAGGTGACGTTGAGGCCGCTCTGGATCGCCTCCCAGCCATCGACCAGGGTATTGTCCCAGTCGAACAGGATCGCGGCCGGGCGCATCAGGCCGCCGCGTTATGCGCCGGGCCCAGCACATGCCGGGCGAAGACGTCGAACAGCCGCCGCACCACCGGCCCGACGGTGCCATCGCCGACCGGGGCGCCGTCGATCCTGACGATCGGCTTCACGAAGGAGGTGGCCGAGGTCAGGAAGGCTTCCCGCGCGCGCCGCATCTCATCGAGGGTGAAGGCGCGGGTCTCGAAGGCGAGCCCCTCCTCCGCAAGCTCCGCGATCAGCGCGGCGCGGGTGCAGCCGGGCAGGATCACATGGTCGAGCTGCCGCACCCGGATGGTGCCATGCTCATCGACGATCCAGAAGGAGGTCGCTGCCCCCTCCGTCACCTCCCCGGTGGCCTCGTCGTACAGGATCGCCTCGATCGCGCCCTGTTCGCGCGCGGCCTGGCGGGCCAGCACATTCGGCAGCAAATTGATGGATTTGATGTCGCGCCGGGCCCAGCGCAGGTCGGGCGCGGTGATCGCGGCCCCGGTCCAGTTGTCCACATTGCGCGGATAGGGCGGGATGCGCTTGGCGGTCACGACCAGTGAGACCGGCACCGGTTTTTTCGGGAAGGCATGGTCGCGATGGGCGACGCCCCGCGTCACCTGCATATAGACCAGCCCCTCGGTCAGCCGGTTGCGGCGAACCACCTCGGCCAGCACCAGTTCCAGCGCCGCGCGGGGCATCGGCATCGGCAGGCTGATCTCGCGCAGGGAGCGTTCGAGCCGCCCCAGATGCAGATCGGTATCGACGAAGCGCCCGGCATGGAGGTGCACCACCTCATAGATGCCGTCGCCGAACTGGTAGCCGCGGTCCTCGATATTCACCGCGGCCTGGCTCTGAGGGCGGTAGAAACCATTCACATAGGCAATGCGAGACATGCGGCGACCCCGGACACAGGGGTGACCGCCGGGGTCAGAACTCCCCGAACTTCCGCACCCCGGATTCTGAGCCATAGGCGTAGAACGCCCAGGTGCCGCCCGCCAGACGCTTGCCGAAAACAAAGCCCATCCCGTTGTAGTCGCGGCCATAAACCGCATCGCGCCGCGCCGCCGGGGCGATATTGGTCCGGGTGCGGCAGACCTGGGTCAGCATCGCCTCCTGGTTGGTGCGCGCCCCCTCCCCCTGAACCCGGTTGCAATTGGCATGCAGCAGCCAGCGCTGGCCTGTCATCGACATGCCGGCGGCAATGGTGCAGCCGCTCAACGGGCCGGTGATGATGAACTGCGCCGCCGGGTCGATTTGCATGTAGGTGCAGGTATTCTCGACGAATTGCAGCCAGCGGAAGCCGATATCATCCGCCCGGGGCATCAGCGCGAATTGCCGGCCCGGCTTGGCGACGCCGGGCAGCCGCGCGAGTTGCGACTTGAAGCGGCCCCAGTTCGTCTCCTGCGGATTGTCCGCCACCCCGATCATATGGACCATGTCGAGATAGACCACCGCCGGCGGCGCCACCGTGCGCGTGGTCCAAAGTTGAGAACGCAGATCCGCGCCGAGACAATTCTCAGGCGCTGCTGCCGTCATCGCCTGCGCCACCGCGTTGTTGGACCCCACGGTGACGGTGTGGAACCCGACGTATCCTGCCGGATCGGCCATGAAATGCCGGAAACTCTGGATGCTCACGCCGATGCCCCTCGCTGACGGCGCGGAGGCTAGACGTCTCCCGGAATGATGCAACTCACCGAAGAATTTTACGCTCCGGTCAACTCAGATTGGCCGCACGGTCTTCCGACTGCACGCCGAGGAACTTCAGCTTGCGGTGCAGCGCGCTGCGCTCCATCCCGACGAAACCCGCCGTGCGGCTGATGTTACCGCCGAAGCGCAGCAGCTGCGCTTCCAGATACTGGCGCTCGAACAGCTCCCGCGCATCGCGCAGCGGCAGGGTCATGATCTCGCTGCTGCGGTCGAGCTTGAGCACGGCGGGCGCCGTCGAGCCCACCTCGGGCGGCAGCATCTCCGGGCGAATCGGCTCGGAGGGACCACCGGGGGCCATGATCAGCAGCCAGTCCACCAGGTTCCGCAGCTGGCGGACATTCCCCGGCCAGTCATAGGCCTGCAAGGCGGCCAGCGCGTCTTCCGACACGTCGCGCGGCGGCATGCCGGTGGTCTCGGCGCTGCGGGACATGAAATGGTGCACCAGAGCGGGAATGTCGTCCCGCCGGTCGCGCAAGGGCGCGATTCGCAGCGGCACCACCGCAAGGCGGTAGAACAGATCCTCGCGGAAGCGTCCGGCGGTGATCTCGGCGGGCAGGTCGCGGCTGGTGGTGGCGATGACCCGTAGATCGACCTTGACCCGTGTGCCGCCACCGACGCGCTCGAACCCCGCCTCCTGCAAGGCACGCACGATCTTGCCCTGGGTCTCGAGCGGCATGTCCGCCACCTCATCCAGCAGCAGCGTGCCGCCATGGGCGCGTTCCAGCACGCCGGCGCGGCGGGGCGCACCTTGGGCATCGGCGCCCGCCTCGACGCCGAACAGCTCTTCCTCGAAGCGGGCGGGCGCCAGGGTCGCGCAGTTGAGCGAGACGAAGGGCGCATCGGCGCGGCGGGACCGGGCGTGGATCATCCGCGCCGCGACTTCCTTGCCCGAGCCGGCGGGGCCGTTCAGCAGCACGCGGCTGCCGGTCGGCGCCACCTTCTCGATGGCCGCACGCAGTGCCGCGACGGAGGCGGAGACCCCGACCAGCTCGGTCTCGGCCCCCACGCGCAGGCGCAGCTCGCTGTTCTCCCGCCGCAGCCGGGCGGATTCCAGCGCGCGGGAGATCACCAGCAGCAGGCGGTCGGTCTTGAAGGGCTTCTCGACGAAGTCATAGGCACCGTCCTGGATCGCCTGCACCGCGGTCTCGATGGTGCCATGGCCCGAGATCATGACCACGGGCACATGCGGCTCCTCGCTCAGCAGCGCCTTGAGGATGCCGAGCCCATCCAGCCGCGAGCCCTGCAGCCAGATGTCCAGCACCACCAGCGCCGGGCGCCGGGCGCGGAAGGCGGCCAGCGCGCTGTCGGAATTATGCGCGGTACGAACCTCGTATCCTTCGTCCCCGAGGATCCCCTCGATGAGCGCGCGGATGTCCGGTTCGTCGTCGACGATCAGGATCTCATGCGCCATGGCGTGCCGTTTCCGTCTCCAACCCAGCCAAATCCGGTCCCGATGTCGGGGGTGCCAGGAAAATGAGAGAGGCGCGCGTGCCAGGGGCGGGGGCGCGGGCCTCCAGGGTTACCCGCCCTCCGTGGTCCTCCATGATCTTCTTCACGATGGCAAGCCCGAGCCCCGTCCCTTTGACCTTGTGCGTGACATACGGTTCCGTGAGACGGTCGCTGTTCTCGCCATCCGGCAGTCCGATCCCATCATCCTCGATCACGAACGCCCAAGCGGCCGGGGATGTTTCCAGGCGAAGCCCGATTTCTCCCGCCCCCTCCCGCATCGCGACCGCATCGGCGGCGTTTTGCAGCAGGTTGGTCAGGGCCTGGGCGATCAGGCGCCGGTCGCAGCGCCCGATGGCGGGCGCCTCCGGCAGGGTCAGCGTGTAGCGGATCCCGGGATGCGCGCCGCGTTGCAGCACCAGGCTGTCGCGGGCGATGGCGGCGAAATCCTCGGGCCCGATCTGCGGCTGCGGCATCCGGGCGAAGGCGGAGAATTCATCGACCATGCGGCCGATGTCCTCGACCTGGCGCACGATGGTGTCGGTGAGCTGGCGAAAGGTCTCGGGGTCATCCTGGATCTGCTTGAGGTAGCGCCGCCGCAGCCGCTCGGCCGAAAGCGAGATCGGGGTCAGCGGATTCTTGATCTCATGCGCGATGCGGCGGGCGACATCGGCCCAGGCGGCGGTGCGCTGGGCCGATTGCAATTCGGTGATGTCATCGAAGGTCAGCACATAGCCCGCGACCCGGCGCCCCTGGATCTCGGCGCCGATGCGGACCAGCAAGGTGCGGCGCCGCGCCGCCGGCCCGATCGGGATTTCGGCGGTGCGGGGGCGGAAGGGGTCGGCGGCGGCCTGGGCCAGCAGCGGGCCGAATTCCGGCACCACATCCGCGAGCGGGCGGCCATAGGCATCGTCCAGGTCCCTCCCGAGCAGATCCGAGGCGCTGCGGTTGGGCAGGTTGATCCGCGCCTCGGCATCCAGCCCGACGACGCCCGCCGAAACCCCCGCCAGCACGCTCTCGGTAAAACGGCGACGGCCGTCGAGCTGGCTATAGGCCTCCATCAACTCGCCGCGCTGGGCCGCGAGCTGCCCGGTCATGCGGTTGAAGGCGCGGGAGAGGCTCGCGACCTCGTCATCCGCGGTGCCCTCCGCGACGCGGACCGAGAGGTCGCCGCCGCGCACCCGGTCGGCGGCCAGGATCAGCCGGGCGATGGGCCGCGCGATCTGGTTGGCAATGACCAGCCCGACCAGCACGGCGCCGAACAGCACCAGCAGCGCGGTGACGGCGAAGATCAGCGCGAAGGTGATCTGCAACGGGCCCCGGCGCCGGTCGAGCTGGTCGTATTGCGCGAAGGAGAGTTCGGTGCGGCGCATGTGCTCCAGCACGCCGGGATCGACCGGGCGGCCGATCTGCAACATCGCGCCCCCCGGAAGCTCCAGGGCAACCAGCGCCCGGACCCGCCCCGCGCCCTCATCCGGCAGCACCGCGATCTCGCCGCTGCGGGCGAGGTCCAGCGCCTCCTGGTCCGGCGGGTCGAGCAGCAAATTGGTGCCAAGCCCCGCGGTCGCGATCACCCGGCCGAGCGCCGGGTCGAAGACCACCGCCTCGGTCAGCCCGCGCAGCGCCGCCTGGGTCGCGACCACGCGGGCGTAGTTGATCTCCTGGTCCGGCAGATAGACCTGGGCGGCGCGGTTGAGGTCGTTGGCCATCCCTTGGGCATCGCCGCGCACGGTGTTCACATGCTCGGCGAGATAGGCGCGCGAGGCGATCAGCGAGGCTTCCAGCGTCTCCCGCACCCGGTCGCTGAACCAGGCCTGGATGCCGAGGTTGAAGAAGACCGCGGCGAAGCCCGCGACCAGCAGCGCCGGCACCACCGCGACGCCCCCGAACAGCAGCACCAGCCGGACATGCAGCCGCGAGCCCGCGCCCCCCCGGCGGCGCTCGGCCCAGACCCGCACCAGACGCCCCGCGAGCGAGGCGCCGAGCAGCAGCAGCAGCGCCGCATTGGCCAGCACCATGGCCACGACCTGGCCCGGCGAGGTCGGCCCGAGCGGGCTGCCGCCCGACAGCAGCACGAAGGTCGCGAGCCCCGCCGCCAGTGCGGCGACGGCCAGCGCAAGCGTCACCCCCCGCCCGAGCAACGCATCGGCGGCACGGCGCAGCCAGCGTTCGGGCGGGATGGCCGACATCAGCGTCAGGTCAGGCCGCGCACCACGGGCAGGTCCAGCTCGCGGATTTTCTTGCGCAGCGTGTTGCGGTTCAGCCCCAGCATCGCCGCGGCCTTGATCTGGTTGCCCCGCGTCGCCGAGAGGGCGAGGCGCAGCAGCGGGCGCTCGACCTCGGCCAGCACGCGCTCATAGAGGTCGCGCACCGGCAGCCCGTCCTTCTGGGCCGACATGAAGCCACCGATGTGGCGTTCGACCGCCTGTTCCAAGGTCTCGGGGCCACGGCCGGGCTCCTCCGCCATGCCGGGGCCGGCATCCGCCAGTTCGGCATCGACCGCCTCGGCGCCGATCACCTCCTGCGGATAGAGTGCGGCGAGGCGCCGCATCAGGTTTTCCAGCTCGCGCGCATTGCCGGGCCAGGAATGGGCGCGCAGCCGGTCGATCGCCGATTGGTCGAGCTGCTTGAACGGCAGCCCCGCGGATTTGGCGCGGTCCAGGAAGTGGCGGGCCAGGAGTGCCACATCCTCGGCCCGTTCCCGCAGCGGCGGCAGGCGCAGGGGGACGACGTTCAGGCGGTAGAACAGATCCTCGCGGAACTGGCCGTTGCGGATGGCCAGGCGCAGGTCGCGATGGGTGGCGGCGACGATGCGGACATTGGCCTTGATCGGGGCGCGGCCGCCGACGGTGGTGAACTCGCCCTCCTGCAGCACGCGCAGCAGGCGGGTCTGGGCCTCGGCCGGCATGTCGCCGATCTCGTCCAGGAACAGCGTGCCGCCGGCGGCCTGCTCGAAGCGGCCGACACCGCGCGCCAGGGCCCCGGTGAAGGCGCCGCGTTCGTGGCCGAACAGCTCGCTCTCGATCAGCTCGCGCGGGATCGCGGCCATGTTGATGGCAACGAAGGCGCCGTTCCGCCGGCGCCCGTAGTCATGCAGCGCGCGGGCGACCAGCTCCTTGCCGGTGCCCGACTCGCCGGTGATCATCACCGTGAGGTCGGTGGTCGTGAGCCGGGCGACGGTGCGGTAGATCTCCTGCATCGCCGGGCTGCGGCCGACCAGCGGCAGCTTCTCCTCGGGCGCCTCCTCCTCGGCCGCCGGCGTCGCCGGGGCGGCGAGCGCGCGGCCGACCACCTGCAACAGCTCCTTCAGGTCGAAGGGCTTGGGCAGATATTCGAAGGCGCCGCGCTGGGCCGCCTTCACCGCGGTGGTGAAGGTCGATTGCGCCGACATCACCACGACGCGCAGATCCGGGCGGATGCGCTTGATCCGCGGCAGCAGGTCGAGCCCGTTCTCATCCGGCATCACCACATCGGTGACGACCAGATCCCCTGCCCCTTCCTCGACCCAGCGCCACAAGGTGGCGGCGGAGGAGGTGGCGCGGACATTGTAGCCCGCCCGGCCCAGGGCCTGCGACAGCACCGTCCGGATGGCCCGGTCGTCGTCGGCGATCAGGATCGTGCGAGCTTCGCTCATGGGGGAATCCATCATCCTGTCGGCATCGGGGTGAGTGTCAGGCAAGGGGCGGCAACCTCGGACGGCGTTCGGGGGCGGGGGGCTTGGCAAGCGAGAGGCGGAACACGGTCTTGCCCGGGCGGCTGTCGCATTCGATCAGCCCGCCCTGGTCGGTCACGAGCTTGGCGACCAGCGCGAGGCCGAGGCCCTGCCCGCCGCGCTTGGTGGTGACGAAGGGCTCGAACAGGGTCGCCTTCACCGTCTCGTCGATGCCGGGGCCATTGTCGCCGACGGCGACCTCCAGCGGCAGATGCATCCGCTCCCGCGAGCCCGGCACGGCGATCCGCACGCCATGGCGATAGGCGGTGGAGAGCACGATCTCGCCGCCATGGGTGGGCGCGGCCTCGGCGGCGTTCTTCACGAGGTTCAGCAGGATCTGCACCAGCTGGTCGCGATTCGCCCAGACCATGGGCAGCGAGGGGTCGTATTCCTCGACGATGCGCAGATGGCTCGCGAAGCCCGCCTGGGCGACGCGGCGGACATGGTCCAGCACCTCATGGATATTCACCGCGACCCGCTCGATCGGGCGTTCGGAGAACATGTCCATCCGCTCGACCAGGATGCGGATGCGGTCCACCTCCTCCTGGATCAGGGTGCAAAGCTCGCGGTCGTTCTCGGCCACGCCGGCTTCCAGCAACTGCGCGGCACCCCGGATGCCGGAGAGCGGGTTCTTCACCTCATGCGCCAGCATCGCCGCCATGGCCGAGGCGCCACGCGCGGCGCCTCGGAAATTGAGCTGGCGGTCGAGCTTATGCGCGGTGCTGCCATCCTGCAGCGTCAGCACGATGCAGCCCGGCATTTCCGGCAGCGGCACGGCATAGGCCGCGACGTCATGCCGCTGCAGCCGGGGGCTTTCCAACGTCAGATCGTGGTCGGAAACAGGTGCGTCCAGGGTCCGCACCTGGGTCAGCAGGCCGAACAGCCGGCTGTCGGGGCGGATCAGGTCGGAGAGCGCCAACTGCGCGAGGCTGACCGAGGAGAGCTGGAAGAACTGCTCCGCCGCCGGGTTGGCGAAGCGGAAGCGGTCCTCGGGGTCCAGCACCACGATCGCCAGCGGCAGCGCGCCGAGGATGGCGACGCTGTCGGGCAGGGTCGCGAGGCGATGCGCGGCGGCGATGGTCATGCCGCCAGCGCCGCCTGATCGTCGAGGCGGGCCTCGTCCTGGTCGTCGAGGCGGGCCTCGTCCTGGCCATCGAGGCGAGCCTCGTCCTGGCGCGCGGCGCCGCGCTCGATCAGCGGCAGGAAATAGCCTTCCAGCGCGGCATGGGCCTCGGCCACGGTATCGGCCTGGTTGATCTTCACCCGGAAATCGGCCGAGCCGTGCAAGCCCTTGGAATACCAGGCCATATGCTTGCGCGCGATACGCAGGCCCGCCGGGTCGCCGAAATGCGCGACCAGCGCCGCATGGTGTTCCAGCAGGATCGCGTATTGCTCGGCGAGGCTGGGCTCCACCACCTCCCCCCCGGTCAGCGCCGCGGCAATCAGCCGCGGCAGCCAGGGCCGGCCATAGCAGCCACGCCCGATCATCACCCCATCGGCGCCCGAGGCCGCCAGCGCCGCCCGGGCATCGGCGGCCGAGAGGATGTCGCCATTGACGATGACGGGGATGCGGACCGCCTCCTTCACCTGGCGGACGAAGGCCCAGTCGGCGGTGCCGGTGTAGAATTGCTGCCGGGTGCGGCCATGCACCGTGATCATGCGGATGCCGAGATCCTCGGCGATCCGCGCGAGCTTCGGCGCGTTCAGGCTGTTGTGGTCCCAGCCCATCCGCATCTTCAGCGTCACCGGCACCGGCACGGCGCGGACCACCGCCTCCAGCAGCCGGGCGGCGCCGATCTCATCGCGCATCAGCGCGCTGCCGGCGGATTGGCCGACCGCGACCTTCTTCACCGGGCAGCCGAAGTTGATATCGACGATCGCCGCCCCGCCATCGACGGCGATGCGCGCGGCCTCGGCCATCACCACCGGGTCGCAGCCGGCAAGCTGCAGGCTGGCGGGCCCGCCGAGGCCATCCACCTCCGCCATGCGCCGGGTCACCTTGTTTTCGCGCACCATCGCATCCGAGGCGATCATCTCGCTGACCACCATCGGCGCCCCCTGGGCGCGGGCGAGCCGGCGGAACGGCAGATCGGTGACGCCCGACATGGGCGCCACGATCACCGGCACGGGGATGGTAACCCCCGATCCCAGATCGATAAGCGAGAGCGACCGGATCGGACCGGCCACGGAATGCGATGAATTGCTCATTTGCGCGGCAAACTATCGCGCCGAACCCGCCGCGTCCATGCGCGGATTGCCCTCGGCTTGGGCGGGTGGTGACGGCTTGTGCGCCAGGGGCCCCTCAAGGCCCACATCTGGACAGGGACAGGGGCCCAGGCGACACAGGCGCCATGCGGATCATGGCCCTGTTGCTCGCCGCCGGAGGCGGCACGCGTTTCGGGGCGGCGACCCCCAAACAATTCCTTCCCCTGGCCGGTAAAGCGGTGCTGCGCCATGCCGCCGAGGCTTTGCTGCGCGAAGGCCTGGTCGAGGCCATCCAGCCCGTCTGCGCCCCGGGCGCCGAGGCCCAGGTCGCGGCGCTGCTGGCCGGGCTGCCGGTGCGCCCCCCCGTGATCGGCGGCGCCAGCCGGCAGGACAGCGTGGCCGCGGGCCTCGCGGCGCTCGCCGCCGACCCGCCGGATCTGGTGCTGGTGCATGACGGCGCCCGGCCGCTGATCCCCCCCGGCACCATCGCCGCCCTGGTCGCGGCGCTGGCCGAACATCCGGGCGCGATTCCGGCCCTGGCGGTGGCCGAGACACTGAAGCGGGGCGAGTCCGGTCTGATCGCCGCGACCGTGCCCCGGGACAAGCTGTTCCGGGCGCAGACGCCGCAGGCCTTCCGCTTCGCGGCGCTGCGCGCGGCGCAGGGCTTCGCCTCGGCCGCCGCGACCGATGATGCCTCGGTGCTGGAGGCCGCGGGGATGGCGGTGGCCCTGGTGCCTGGCCATCCCGACAACATCAAGATCACCTGGCCCGAGGATCTGGCCCGGATGGAGCGCATGATGGCCCCTGCCCTGCTTCCCTATGTCGGCACCGGCTTTGACGTGCACCGGCTGGTGCCGGGCCGGCCTCTGGTGCTCTGCGGCATCACCGTGCCGCATGAGAAGGGCCTCGACGGGCATTCGGATGCGGATGTGGGCCTCCACGCGCTCTGCGATGCGATCTATGGCGCGCTGGCGGAGGGCGACATCGGCCGCTGGTTCCCGCCCTCCGAGGCGGAATGGAAGGATGCCGACAGCGCCCGCTTCCTGACCCATGCGGCGGGGCGGATCGCGGCGCGGGGCGGGCGGCTGGTGAATGCCGATGTCACGCTGATCTGCGAGCGGCCGAAGATCACCCCCCATGCCGGCGCGATGCGGGCGCGGCTGGCCGCCCTGCTCGGGGTCGATATGGCGGCGATCTCGGTGAAGGCCACCACCACCGAACGGCTCGGCTTCACCGGGCGGGGCGAGGGCATCGCGGCCCAGGCGGCGGTGATGCTGCTGCTGCCCGAACCCCCTCAGGCCGCCAGCAACGCCGCAAGCTGATCCGCCGGCCCCGGTCGGCCGAGCAGATAGCCCTGCGCCACCGCACAGCCCCGGCGGCGCAGCGCCTCCAACTGGCTCGGGGTTTCGACGCCTTCGGCCACCGTCTCCAGCCCCATCTGCGCGCCCAATTCGGCGATGGCGGTGACGATGGCCGCACCACTGCCGCCGTGCTCGACCTCCGCGACGAAGCTGCGGTCGATCTTCAGCCGGTCGAAGGGGAAGGCGTGCAGCTGGGAGAGCGAGGCATAGCCCGTGCCGAAATCATCCATCGCGATCCGCACCCCCATCGCCCGCAAGGCCCGAAGCTGCTCCAGCGTATGGGCGCCGTGGCGCAGCAGGGCGCTTTCGGTGATCTCCAGTTCCAGCCGCTGCGGCGGCAGCCCGGCGGCGGCCAAGGCGCCGGCGACCTCGGCCAGCAGCCGGCCATCGGCGAATTGATGGACGGCGACATTCACCGCGATGGTCACCGGCCGGGCCCAGCCGGCGGCGGTGCGGCAGGCGGCGCGCAAAGCCCAGGCGCCGATCGGCAGGATCAGCCCGGAGGACTCCGCCGTCGGCAGGAAGCCGTCGGGGGGGATCAGCACGCCATCGCGGCGCCAGCGGATCAGCGCCTCGAAGCCCAGGATGCGGCCGCTCTCCATGCCGATCTGGGGTTGGTAGTGGAGCTCGAACTCCTCCCGCGGCAGCGCCCGGCGCAGGGCTGACTCGGTCGCGAGGCGGCGGCGCGCGTCCTCCTCCTGCGCCGGGCGGAAGCCGGCGGCGCGGGGCAGGCCCTGGCCCTGGCGCGCGACCTCCAGCGCCAGGCCCGCGCGGCGCAGCAGATCGGCCGGCACCAGCCCGTCGCGCGGGGCCAAGGCGAAGCCCGCGGCGGCACCGGAGGCGGCCACGACATCGCCGATCGCATAGGGGCGCGACAGCCGGTCCACCAGCCGGTCCGCCAGCGCCTCGGCCGCCATGGTGGTGGCGATGCCGGGCACCAGCAGCGCGAAGCCCGCGCCCCCCATGGTGCCGACCAGATCGGGCCGGCGCACCGTCTCCTGCAGCCGCGCCGCCGCCAGGGCCAGCATCGAATCGCCGATGGCATGGCCCAGCGTGTCATTGATCTCCGACAGCCGGTCGAGCCGCACCACCACCAGCGCCGCCGGCCCCGCCGCCAAGGCGCGCGACACCCGGTCCAATAGCGAAGACCGGCCCGGCAGGCCGGTGACGTGGTCGGGTGTCGCCGGCGGCGTCATCAGCCGGATCAGCCCGGCGGAGCCCAGGCGGAAACGGCTGGGGCCGAGCGCGAAGCTCGGCGCGGCTTGCGGTGGACGCGCGCGTGGCGAGGTCTGATCCATGCGCAGCAGCATCGGTCGGTCTCCGGTTGAAACCGAAGGATCAACGAATCCAATGAAGCAATAGTTTCGCTCGGCGTGGGAAAGGCGTCAGCGAACCCTTTCCAGGATCGAGGCGTAATTCGCGACGGCGGCTCCGCCCATGTTGAACACGCCCGCGAGATTGGCGCGGGGCAGTTGCATCGCCCCCGCCTGCCCCGCCAGTTGCATCGCCGCCACCACATGCATGGAGACGCCGGTCGCGCCGATGGGGTGCCCCTTGGATTTCAGCCCGCCGGAGCGGTTCACCGGCAGCCGTCCCTCGGCCGTGGTCCAGCCTTCCAGGATCGCGCGCGCGCCCTGGCCCTCGGGCACCAGCCCCATGGCCTCGTATTCGATCAGCTCGGCGATGGTGAAGCAGTCATGGGTCTCGACGAAGTCGAGGTCGGCCAGCGTCGTGCCGGCCGCCGCATGGGCGCGGGCCCAGGCCTGGGTGCAGCCCTCGAATTTGGTGATGTCGCGGGCGGAGATCGGCAGAAAGTCGTTCACCTGCGCCGCCGCGCGGACCGCCACGGCCTTGGCCATGCTCGCCGCCGTCTCCGCATCCGCCAGCACCAGCGCCGCCGCCCCATCCGACACCAGCGAGCAATCCGTGCGCTTCAGCGGCCCCGCCACGAAGGGGTTCTTGGCACTTTCGGTCCGACAAAACTCATAACCGAGGTCGCGACGCATCTGCGCAAAAGGGTTGTCCACGCCATTGCGGTGGTTCTTGGCCGCGATCGCCGCCAGCGCGTCGGACTGGTCGCCATGTTTTTGGAAGTAGCTTTCGGCAATGCGGCCGAAGACGCCGGCGAAGCCGTTGGGGATCTCGCCCTCCTCGCGGCGATAGGCGCAGCCGAGCAGGATGTCGCCCACCGCCGAGCCCGGCACCGCGGTCATCTTCTCCGCGCCGATCACCAGGGCCAGACGCCCCCTGCCCGCCGCCAGCCAGTCCAGCGCGCCATGGATGGCGGCCGAGCCGGTGGCGCAGGCGTTCTCATAGCGGGAGGAGCGCGCCCAGCGCAGTTCCGGGATGGATTGCAGCGGCAGCGAGGAGGGAAAATCCTGTTTCTGGAAGCCGCCGTTGAACAGCCCGACGAAGACGCCCCCGATGTCGGTGGGCGCCACCCCGGCATCCTCGATCGCCGCGCGGCCGACGCTGGCGATCAGGGATTCCACATCCGGATGGTCCTCCAGCTTGCCGAAGGGGCTATGGGCCCAGCCAACAATGCAGGGGGCGTCGGTCATGGCGGCGATCCTCAATGGCCTTGCGGCATGCCCTCGGGCACCACGGTCTTCACCAGCGAGGCATCCAGCGCCTCATAGGCGTGATAGCCGATGGTGGCGTAGAGTTCGGCACGGGTCTGCATCTTATCAAGCCGCTTCATGGTGCCGCCATCGGTGCGGATCGCGGCGTAGAGATCGGCCATTGCCTTGTTGGCGACGCGCAGGTGGCTCACCGGCCAGATCACCATGGCATAGCCCATCTCCTCGAATTCCTGCGCCGTGAAGAAGGGCGTGCGGCCGAATTCGGTCATGTTGGCGAGCAGCTTCACCCCCGGCATGCGGGCGGCGAATTCGCGGAACATGTCGGCGGTGACCAGCGCCTCGGGGAAGATCGCATCCGCCCCGGCTTCCAGGTAGCGCTTGGCGCGGTCCACGGCGGCATCCATGCCCTCCGACGCCACGGCATCGGTGCGGGCGATGATGTAGAGGTGGCGCCGGGCGCGGCGGGCGGCGGCGACCTTGGCGGCCATATCCCCGGCCGAGGCGAGCTTCTTGTCGTTCAGATGGCCGCATTTCTTGGGCAGCAGCTGGTCTTCCAGGTGCACCGCACCGGCGCCGGCCTCCTCGAAGGCGCGGACCATGTGCATGACGTTCAGCGCCTCGCCATAGCCGGTGTCGCCATCGACCAGGGTGGGCAGCCCGGCGGCGCGGGCCACCTGGCGGATGTGGAAGCACACGTCATCGACGGTGATCATGCCGAGGTCGGGCAGGCCCATGGTCGCCGACATCGCCGCCCCGGACATGTAGAGCCCGTCGAACCCGGCCTCCTTGGCCAGCAGGGCGGCGATGCCGAGATGGGCGCCGGGCAGTTGCAGGATGCCGGGCCGCGCCAGCAGGGCACGGAAACGGTCCCCGGCCGGGGCTTCGGGCAGGTCGTTGGCGATCACATAGGGCATGGCTTGGCTCCGGGCCGGCGTGGCGTTGCGCGGGAGTTTGCCACCAGCCGCCCCTTCTGGGCCAGCCGGCCGCCCCGCTTTAGCCGGCGGGGCGGCGAAAGCTCTGTTCAGAAGAACAGGAAGGTCAGCAGCACGAACACCGGGATCAGGAAGACCACCGCCCAGCCGACATAGCCGAAGAAGGACGGCATCCGCACGCCCTGCTCCTCGACGATCGCCTTGACCATGAAGTTCGGCGCGTTCCCGATATAGGAGTTCGCCCCCATGAACACCGCGCCGCAGGAGATCGCGGCCAGGGTCAGCGCGCCATCGGTCATCAGCCGCCCGGCCTCACCGCCCGCCAGGTTGAAGAAGACGAGATAGGTCGGCGCATTGTCGAGGAAGGAGGACAGCACCCCGCTCATCCAGAAATACACCCAAGGCACCGGCGCCCCAGCCGCATCGGAGGTCAGCGCCACCAAAGGTGCCGCGGCCCCCGCCATGCCCGCCTTCAGGATCGCCAGCACCGGCGCCATGCAGAGGAAGATCGCGGCGAAGAGCTTGGCGACCTCCAGGATCGCGCCCCAGGCGAAGCCATTGGCCTCCCGCAGCGCATTCGGCGTCAGCGCGACCGAGGCGAAGGTGACGCAGAGGAAGATGGCCATGGCCACCAGCCGCTCGATGCCGATCGGCTGGCCGAGCAGAGACACCTCGCCCGGGTGCCACACGCCTTGCAGCAGCACGCCGAGCACGACGACGCCGAGCAGCGCGATATTCACCCAGCCCTCGATACGCAGCGGCTGGTGGGTGCCGTCATGCACCGGGATGTCGGTCTCCTTGGCCCAGGCGAGGCTGTCGATCACGTAGTAGATCGCGAGCAGGATCACCGCGCAGGTCAGGAATTCGGCGAAGAGATGCTCCGTCGGCCAGAAGAAGGAGACGCCCTTCAGGAAGCCGAGATACAGCGGCGGGTCGCCGAGCGGGGTCAGGCTGCCGCCGATGTTGCCGACCAGGAAGATGAAGAAGACGAAGGTATGCAGCTTGTGCGCGCGGAAGGCATTGGCCCGCAGCACCGGCCGGATCAGCAGCATCGAGGCGCCGGTGGTGCCCATCACGCTGGCGACCAGCGTGCCGACCGCGAGCAAGGCCACATTGGTCAGCGGCGAGCCGACCAGCCGCCCCTTCAGCAGCACGCCGCCGCCGGCGGTGTAGAGCGCGAGCAGCAGGATGATGAAGGGCGAATATTCGGTCACCAGCACATAGGTGAACTCGCCCCAGGCCTCGCCGACGCCATAGACCAGCGCGAAGGGCAGCAGGAACAGCGCCGACCAGCCCGCCGCGATCTTCCCGTAATGATGATGCCACAGCCGGCCCGCCAGCAGCGGCATCAGCGCGATGGACAGCAGCACCCCGGCGAAGGGCAGGCCCCAGAGCAGGCTCATATGCGCGCCATCGGCACCGGAGGCCCAGGCGCTCCCGGGCAGGAGCGCCGGCAGCAGCGCCGCAAATACCCCGAGCCGTCCCGCATGCCCCATCAGATAGCCCCCCAAGCCTTGCTTTCCCCTAACCGCGCGCCGCACGCCGCGCCACCCCCCCTTTGCCGCCGGGCCGCCCAGGACCTAGTTTGCGCCAGAGCGCGGTCGCGGGCCGCATCAGTGGAGTGCAGAAGATGGAAATGACTGGTGAGCGGCTGATCGCCGCCCCGCGCGCCAAGGTCTGGGACGCGTTGAACGATCCTGCGGTGCTGCAGGCCTCGATCCCCGGCTGCGAGAGCGTGACCCGCACCGCGCCGGATGCCTTCGAGGCCAAGGTGGCGCTGAAGATCGGGCCGATGGCCGCGAAATTCGCGGGCAAGGTGAAGCTTGAGAACATCAACCCGCCGGCCGGCTACACCATCGCCGGCGAAGGCAATGGTGGTGCGATGGGCTTCGCCAAGGGCGGTGCCGATGTGGCGCTGGTCGAGACCAGCCCGACCACGACCACCCTCACCTATGCGGTGAAGGCCCAGGTCGGCGGCAAGATCGCCCAGCTCGGCGGCCGGCTGATCGACAGCACCGCCAAGCAGATGGCCGACCAGTTCTTCGACCGCTTCCAGGCCCAGGTCGGTGCCGCCAACGCGCCGACCGGCGCGCCGGTCGTCATCGCCCCGCCCGCGCCCAATGCCGCGATCTCGGTCTTCGACCTGATCCCCAAGGACTTCCTCGGCCTGCCGCTGCTGTTCTGGATCGGCGGCTTCGTCGAGCTCGTCATCCTGTTCCTGCTGTTCGTCTATCGATGAGCCTTCCGACCACAGTGGAGGCGACGCGGCAGTTGCTGGCCGAGGGCGGCTATGTCGCCGATACCTCGCTCGCGACCTCCGTGCATCTGGCGCTGGCCATGGGCCGGCCGCTTTTCCTCGAAGGCGAGCCCGGCACCGGCAAGACCGAGATCGCCAAGGTCCTGGCCGAACGCCTGGGCCGGCGCCTGGTGCGGCTGCAATGCTATGATGGGCTCGACCTCGCGGCCGCGGCCTATGAATGGGATCATGCGCGGCAGCTGATGGAGATCCGGCTGGCGGAAACCGCCGGGGTCACCGATCGCGACCGGCTGTCGGCCGATCTCTACGACCGGCGCTTCCTGATCGAACGACCGCTGCTCTCGGCGCTGACCGGCACGCCCGCGGTGCTGCTGATCGATGAGCTGGACCGGGCGGACGAGCCCTTCGAGGCCTTCCTTTTGGAAATCCTGGCGGACTTCCAGATCACCATCCCCGAACTCGGCACCATCCGCGCCGAGACGCCGCCCATCGTCATCATCACCTCCAACCGCACGCGGGAGGTGCATGACGCGATCCGCCGCCGCTGCCTCTACCACTGGGTCGATTACCCTGACGCGGTGCGGGAACGCGCCATTCTGCGTTTGCGCGCCCCGGGTGTGCCCGAGGTGCTCTCCGCCCAGGTCGTGGCCTTCGTCCAAAAACTGCGGGCGGGGGATTACTTCAAGCTGCCCGGCGTCGCCGAGACCATCGACTGGGCCCAGGCGCTGGCCGCCCTGGAGGCCAAGGAACTGGAACCCGGCCTTGTGGACGACACGCTGGGCGCGCTGATGAAGTACCAGGACGACATCGCCCGGCTGCGCGGCGAGGAAACCGCCAAGCTCGTGGCCGAGGCGAAGGTCGCGGCCACGCGGATGCTGTGATGCAGGCGGAGGCCCCGCCCCCGGCCGGCGCCCTCGCCTCCAACCTGCTGGCCTTCGTGCGGCTGTTGCGCCGGGCGGGGCTGCGGCTCGGCACCGCCGATGCGATCGAGGCGACCCGGGCGCTGACCCTGCTCGACATCGGCAGCCGCCGCCAGGTGCAGGCTGGGTTGCGCGCGATCCTGGTGCGTCGCCACGATCAGCAGGAGGTGTTCGACCAGGCCTTCGCCTTGTTCTGGCGCGATCCGGAGGCGGCCAGGCACGCCGCCGCCATGGCGCTGATGGATGGCATCAAGGACAAGTCGCGCCCGCCGCCGGCCTCCCGCCGCGTCGCCGAGGCCTTGCAGGGCGACCGCCCGCCTGCGCCGAAAAAATCCGACGAACCGCCGCCGATGCTTGATGTCGCGATGACGGTGTCGGACCGCGAGCGGTTGATGCAGATGGATTTCGAGGCGATGGGCGCGGAGGAGATCGCCGCCGCCAAGCAGGAGATCCGCAAGCTTCATCTGCCGCTGGATGAACGCCCGACCCGCCGCTTCCACCCCCATGCGGCGGGGGCGCGGGTCGATCTGCGCGCCACCCTCAGGGACAGCATGAGGACCGGCGGGGAAATCCTTGGCCTGTCGCGGAAACGCCGGGTGAAGCGGCCGCCGCCCTTGGTGGTTCTCTGCGACATCAGTGGAAGCATGGCGCGCTATGCACAGATATTGCTGCATTTTCTCCATGCGGTGGAGAATGACCGTGACCGCGTCAGCACCTTCCTCTTCGGCACCCGCCTCTCCAACGTCACCCGCGCGTTGAAGAACCGCGACCCCGAGGTCGCCTTCGAGATGGTCTCCCATCTGGTGCCCGACTGGTCCGGCGGCACAAGGATCGGCGAGTCCATCGCCACCTTCAACCACGACTGGGGCCGGCGCGTGCTGGGCCAGGGGGCGGTGGTGCTGCTGATCACCGATGGGCTGGATCGCCAGGGTGCCGCGGGGCTGGCCGAGGCCGCCGCAAGGCTGCAACGCTCCTGCCGCAGGCTGATCTGGCTCAATCCCCTGTTGCGATGGGAGGGGTTCCAGCCCAAATCGCAAGGGGCGCGGGCGTTGCTGCCGCATGTGCATGAGCATCGCCCCGTCCATAATCTGAACGCGTTGCGGGACCTGGTGGCTTCCCTCTCCAGCCCCCCGCCACGGAGGAGCAGCCGATGAGTGATTCGGAAGACATCCTGGCCACCGCCGCGCAATGGCGCGAGGCCGGCGAGACCGTGGCGCTGGCGACGGTGGTGGAGACCTGGGGCTCCTCGCCCCGCCCCGCCGGCTCGCGGCTCGCGGTCAGTGGCAGCGGCCGGATGGCCGGCAGCGTCTCCGGCGGCTGCATCGAGGGTGCCGTGGCCGAGGCGGCCCAGGGCGTGATGGCCTCGGGCACGCCAAGGCTGATGGATTTCGGCATTTCCGACGAACGCGCCTGGGAGGTCGGGCTGGCCTGCGGCGGCAAGCTCAAGGTCTTCGTCGAGCCGCTCGCATGACGCCCGACATGCTCGCCCGGATCGCGGCCGCGCGCGTCGAGGGCCGCGGCGTCACCTTGCTGACCCGGCTGACCGATGGCGCGCAGCGGCTCTGGCCGGATGAGGAACTGGCACCGGCCCTGGCCGAAGCCGCTGAGGCGGCGCTGCGCGACGACCTCGCGGCCAATCTCACTCTCGATGGCGAGGCCTGGTTCATCCACCCCCAGGCCCCGGCGCTGCGGCTGATCATCGTCGGCGCCGTGCATGTGGCCCAGGCGCTGGCGCCCATGGCGGCGGCGGCGGGGTTTGCCGTCATCATCGTCGATCCTCGCGGCGCCTTTGCCTCCGAGGAGCGCTTCCCCTCGGGCGTGACGCTGAACCATGATTGGCCGGATGATGCGATGAAGGCCCTGGCGCCGGATGCGCGCACGGCCATCGTCACGCTCACCCATGATCCGAAACTCGACGACCCCGCATTGGATACCGCCCTGGCCAGCCCCGCCTTCTACATCGGCGCCCTCGGCAGCCGCCGCACCCATGCCAAGCGGCTGGAGCGCCTGGGCGAACTCGGCCATGGGCCCGAGGCCACGCGGCGCATCCACGCGCCCATCGGGCTCGACATCGGCGCGGTGACGGCCCCCGAGATCGCGCTCTCCATCATCGCCGAGATCGTCGCGGTGCGGCGTGGCCCGCGCCGCGCCGCCAAGGCCGCGGCATGATCTTCGGCCCCACCCCGGTTGCCGAGGCGCGCGGCGCCGTGCTGGTCCATACCGTCCGCCTGCCCGGCCGCGTCATCAAGAAGGGCACCGTGCTGGATGAGGGCGCGCTGGAGGCGCTGATCGCCGGCGGCAGGACCGAGGTCACGACCGCCCGGATGGAGCCGGGCGACGTCCCCGAGAACGAGGCCGCGCACCGCATCGCCGAGGCGATGACCGTGCCGCTGGTCGCGCGCAGCCGCGCCGTCACCGGGCGGGTGAACCTGCTCGCGGAGACGCCGGGGCTGATGGTGGTCGATCCGGCGCTGATCGACCGCATCAATGCGATCGACGAAAGCCTGACCATCGCGACCCTGCCGAACCACACCCCGGTCGCGGCGCGCGACATGCTGGCGACGATCAAGGTGATCCCCTTCGCCGTGCCCGGCCCGGTGATGGCCGTGGCCGAGGCGATGCTGCGATCCGGCCGCGCGCTGCGCCTGCATCCGTTCCGGCCGCTGAAGGTCGGGCTGGTGCTGACCGAACTGCCGGGGATCAAGGACAGCGTGATGCAGGGCGCCGTCGAGGCGACCGAGGAAAGAGTGAAGGGCCTCTACGGCACGCTGTTGCCGCCCGAGACCTGCCGGCATGAGGAAGGCGCGGTTGCCGAGGCGCTCTCCCGCCTGCGCCGCGCCGGGGCCGAGCTGCTGCTGATCGCCGGCGCCAGCGCGGTGGTGGACCGCCGCGACGTCGGCCCCGCCGCCATCCTCCGCGCCGGTGGTCGCATCGAGCATTTCGGCATGCCGGTCGATCCGGGCAATCTGATCTGCCTTGGCCAGATCGCGGGGACCCCGGCGCTGGTGCTGCCCGGCTGCGCCCGCTCGCCCAAGCTCAACGGCTTCGACTGGGTATTGCAGCGGATCTTCGCCGGGCTGCCGGTCACCGCGCGCGATGTCATGGGCATGGGCGTGGGCGGGCTGCTGAAGGAGATCGAGCTGCGCCCTTTGCCCCGTGAACAGGCGGCGAAATCCCCCGCCCCCGCGCAGACGCCCCGGCGTGGCCGCAAGGTCGCGGCGCTGGTCATGGCCGCGGGCCGTTCCCGCCGCATGGCGCCGCTGAACAAGCTGCTGGTGCCGGATGCGAAGGGCGTGCCGATGATCGTCCGCGTCGTGGAGCAGGCCTTGGCCAGCCACGCCCGCCCGGTGATCGTGGTGACCGGGCATGAGCATGAGCGGATCGAGGAGGCGCTGTCCGGCCGCGGCGTGCTTTTCGCCCATGCCGAGGATTTTTCCGAGGGGCTGTCGGCCAGCCTGCGCGCGGGCCTCGCGGCCGTGCCGCCGGATTCGGAAGGGGTGATGGTCTGCCTCGGCGACATGCCGCTGGTCACGGGGGCGATGATGGACCGGCTGATCGCCGCCTTCGACCCCGAGGAAGGCCGGCGCATCGCGATGCCGACCTGCCGCGGCAAGCAGGGCAATCCCATGCTGTGGTCCCGCGACCTGATCCCCGAGATGATGCAGGTCACCGGCGATGTCGGCGCCCGGCATCTCGCGGGCAAGCATGCCGATGCGGTGGTGGAGGTCGAGATGGCCGATGACGCGGTGCTGCGCGACTTCGACACCACCGAGTCGATGAAGGCGCTGCCCGGGGCCTGAGGCGTCAGCCCAGCCGCGCCTCCACCCATTGCGCCGCTTCCAGGAAGGCGATCTCGGCGCCGCGCTTGCCGACCAGTTGGATGCTGAGCGGCAGGCCCTTCGGCCCGAAACCGGCCGGCAGGCTGACGCAGGGCCCATGCAGCGCGGTCCAGAGCGCGTTGCAGGCGGGGTCGCCGGTCCAGCCGAGGCCCTCGGGCGCCTCGCCCGGGGCGGCGGCGGTCAGCACCAGATCGGCATCGCCCATCCAGTCGAGGAAGGCCGCCTGCGCCGCGACCATGCGGGCGCGGGCCGCATCCAGCCCGCCCGGCGGCAGTGCCGCGCCGGTCGCGATATTCGCGCGCAGCCCGGGCGAGATCTGCGCCGAGGCATTGGCCGCCTCCCAGGCCAGGGCCTGGGCGATCTCGCCATACATCACGGTCGGCTGCGCCTCGGCCCCGGCCAGCACCGCTGCCGGCAAAATGGCATCGGCGACCTGGGCGCCCGCCGCGGAAAGCCGCGCGGCCACCTCGGCCAGCAGCGCCCGCGTCGCGTCGCACAGCATCGCCTCGGCCGGGCCGGGGGTGACGCGGATGCGCGGGGCGGAGGTCGCGGCCCCCGGCGGCAGTTCCGCCCGGCCTGAGGCCGCCGTCACCAACAGCGCGCAATCGGCCAGGCCCCGCCCGATCGCCCCGATGGTGTCGAGGTTCTCGCTCATCACCTTCATGCCCGCGCGGTGGATGGTGCCGTAGCTCGGCTTGTAGCCGGTGACGCCGCAATAGGCCGCCGGGCGCAGGATGCTGCCCGCCGTCTGGGTGCCGAAGGCGACGGGGAAGAACCCCGCCGCGACCCCGGCGGCCGAGCCCTGCGACGAGCCGCCCGGCGTATGGCCGATGTTCCAGGGGTTGGCGGTGGCGCCCGGGTGGCGGGTCGCGAATTCGGTGGTGACGGTCTTGCCCATCACATAGCCGCCGGCAGCCCGGGTCAGCGCCACCGCCGAGGCATCCGCCCGTGGCCGCCAGCCCGCCCAGATCGGCGAGCCATGCCCGGTCATCAGCCCGGAGGTTTCGATCACATCCTTCACCCCCACTGGAATGCCGCCGAGCAGCCCCGGGCGGCCGGCGCGGTCGGCGGCCTCGGCCGCGCGGCGGGCGGCGGGGATGTCGATCGCGGCGAAGGCGCGGACCGCGCCCTCGGAGGCCGCGATGCGCTCAAGGCACGCCTCGAGGTAAGCGACGGCGGTGAGGTGGCCCGCCGCCATGGCGGCGCGGGCGGCGGTGGCGGAGACGGCGTTGGGGGCGTTGTGGCTCATGCCCGGCAGAATGTGACCTCGGCCCGGGCGGCGGAAGCCCCGCGGGGCGGCGAAATTGTGCCTTTTGCGCCACAGCGGTGACGGGATGATGACCGGGGGACGGCCAAAACTTCTGATAAAGCCCCGCAAGATACAGACGCATACCTTTGGTAACAAAGCATTCTCCCCCCCTGTGCTATCGCATCAATCCGTTCGGAGCCGCCCAGGCGGAAAAGTTGCACGCAACGCCCATCACCTCCGCACGTTTCCCGCACAGCCCACGGCCAATATCGCGCCGTCGGAAGGAGAGAGTTTTCACCATGGCCCTATCCCGTTCCACCCGCGCCGCGCTCTACGCCGCACTTCCCCTCGCCGCGCTGCTGAGCAGCCCGCTCGCCGCGCAGCCCATTTCCGGCATCTACATCGGCGGCGGTGGCGGTCTGAACATCGCTCAGGACAGCGACATCGACGTTTCGGGGCCCCTCGGCAGCCGCCTCCAGGCCGGCGGCGTCAGCCGCAGCGGTCAGGCTGAATTCGACAACGGCTATGTCGGCGTCCTCTCGCTCGGCTACGGCTTCGGCAACGGGTTCCGGACCGAGCTCGAAGGCAACTTCCGCCAGAACAACATCGACACCATCAGCGGCTTCCGCGGCGCCGGTCGCGTCACCAGCAGCGGTGGCCACCAGAACACCTATGGTCTGATGGCCAACGCCTTCTACGACTTCGATGTTGGCGACGTGTTCGGCACCGGCATCCCCTTCACCCCCTATATCGGTGCTGGCGTGGGCTATGCCTGGACCAACTGGAACGGCGTCCGCGCCTCCACCGCGACGACGCGCACCGTGATCGACGATACCGATGGGCAGTTCGCCTATCAGGGCATCGCCGGCGCCGCCTTCCCGATCACCTCGGTCCCCGGCCTGTCGCTGACGGCGGAATATCGCTTCTTCGGCACGCTCTCGCCGGAACTCGATGTGCGCCAGACCAGCTTCCCCTCGGGTGTGACGACCCGCGGCAAGGCTGAGGTGGAGAATCTGAACCACTCCTTCCTCGTGGGCCTGCGTTACGCCTTCAACCAGCCCGCGCCGCCGGCGCCGGTCGTCGTCGCCCCGGCCCCTGCCGCGGCCCCGGCCCCGGCCCGCACCTACCTCGTGTTCTTCGACTTTGACCGCGCTGACCTGACGGATCGTGCCCGCCAGATCATCACGGATGCGGCCCAGAACAGCCGCCGCGTGCAGGTCACGCGCATTGAAGTCTCGGGCCACGCCGATCGTTCGGGCACCCCGCAGTACAACCAGCGCCTGTCGCAGCGCCGCGCCGAGGCGGTTGCCGCGGAACTCACCCGCCAGGGCGTGTCTCGCGAGCAGATCGTGGTCCAGGCCTTCGGCGAAAGCCGTCCGCTGGTGGCCACCGCCGATGGCGCGCGCGAGCCGCAGAACCGTCGCGTCGAGATCGTCCTGCGCTGATCCGCGCCTGACGTTACGCTTTGAAGGGGGCGCCCGGCGACGGGCGCCCCCTTTGTTTTATGGACCCGCTGCTGCCATCTTTCGCCACATGACCCGGTTTTTCCCAGCATGAGCCCGACCCCCGTCGGCCTCGCGGCCGCGGCCGATGGCACGCTGCTGCACGCCCTGCCCTTCCCGGCCGAAGCCCTGCCCGTCGTGGCCCCCGCCCGGCTGCGCGAGGCCTGGGACGCCGCCCGCATCGCCGCCACCGCCGAGGCCGAGGGCCCGCCCCGCGCGCTGCTGTTCCGCGGCACCGATGGCGCGACGCATGACCTGCTGATCGCGGATTCCGATGCGCGCTGCTGGGCGATGGCGGTGGACCACCTCGCGGGGCTGGATACGACCGCGGGGATCGCGCTGCTGATGCGGCTGCTGGCGCTGGTCGATCTGCTGGCCCGGGTGCGTTTCCTCGACCCGATGTTCGCGGTTTCGGCCGGCGGCACCGAATTCCATCCCGCTCTGTTGGACGCCGCCGCGCGCCAGCCGCTCGATGCGGCGGGGCGGTTCGACGCGGCGGCCTGGAAGCGCCTATTCTCCGACCGCCTCGAATCGCCGGCACCCCGCCGCGCACAGCCCCACCCCGGAGTCGCCTGATGTCCCGCCCTTGTTCGGCCCCGTTCCTGCTCGCGGCCCTGGTGCTCGGCGCCTGCGCGCAGCCGGCCACGCAGCCCGGTGGCGCCCGCCGCCAGGTCTCCGACGCCTGCCGGGCCGAGGCCGACCGGGTGATCGAGCGCCGCGACCGCGGCGATCTGCTGCGCCAGGATGAGCGCTCCGCGCGCATCGGCGTCGGCGGCGGCATGCCGCCGCCGTCCAACTCCGAAGAGCTGCGCCGGGCCTGGGACCGCGACCGGATGGCCGCCGAATGCGAGCGCGGCGCGCTGAACCCGGCCCCCGAGCCGCGCGCCGAGCCGCCCAGGGCGCGCTGAGCTGGCCCTCTGGGGGCGGTCGGCCGGCGGCGGGGCGCTGGCACGCGCCCTGTCGCACCGCGATAGCCGGATCTTCTTCGGCGGCAGCTTCACCGCCTGGACCGGGCTGTGGATGCAACGCATCGCCGTCGCCTGGCTCGCCTGGGAACTGACCGGCTCGGCCCTTTGGGTCGGGCTCGTCGCCTTCGCCGATCTGGCGCCGGCGGTGATCTTCTCCCCCATCGCGGGCGCGGTCGCCGACCGCGCCGACCGGGTGCGGCTCGCGACCCTGACCCAGAGCCTGACCGCGCTCCAGGCCACCATCGTCGCGACGCTGACCTGGGCCGGGGTGATGCAGATCGAGCTGCTGATCGCGCTGGAATTCTGCGCCGGCACCGTCGCCTCCTTCACCCAGCCGACGCGGCAATCGCTGCTGCCCGGGCTGATCCCGCTGTCGGACCTGCCGGCGGCGGTGGCGGCCAATTCGCTCTGCTTCAACCTCGCCCGCTTCATCGGGCCGGCGCTGGCCGGGCCGATCATCGCCGTGGCCGGGGTGGTGCCGGCGATCGCCTGCAATGCCATCGCCTTCACCATCGCCGCGGCGACCATGCCGCTGCTGAACGTCGCCCCCGCCGCCCGCCGCGGGCATCCCGCGACCGCGAGCCTCTTCGCCGATGTGCGGGAGGGGCTGACCTATGCCTGGCGGCATCCCGGGCTCGGGCCACTGCTGCTCTATGCCGCGCTGACCTGCCTGTTCCTGCGCGGGGTGCAGGAGATCCTGCCGCCCTTCGTCGATCGCGTCTTCGGCCGTGGCGCGCAGAGCCTGGCCATGCTCACCGCCTGCTTCGGCATCGGCGCGCTGCTCGCGGGGCTGGTGGTGGCGGGGCGCGGGCGGCTGGAGGGCACCACGCGGCTCGCGATCTGGTCGGTGGGCGTGCAGGCGGTGGCGACGGCCGGCTTCGTCGCGACCTCCTGGTTTCCCTTCGGCCTGCTCTGCGCGGCACTGATCGGGGCCAGCGCCAGCACCCAGGGGATTTCGGTGCAGGTGCTGGCGCAATCCGCCTCGACGCCGGAGATGCGCGGGCGGATCCTCTCGCTCTGGGGGCTGATCACCCGCGCCTTCCCCGCCCTTGGCGCGCTCTCGCTCGGCGCCTCCGGCGAGGCCTTCGGGCTGCGGCTTCCGACCCTGGCGGCCTCGCTGCTGGCCCTGGGGCTGATGGTCTGGGGCCTGGGCAAGCAAAAACAAATCGCAGCGGCGCTGGAAGGTCCGGCACCGCCCCTTCGGGAGCATGGATGATGTTGAACGTCGCGATCGCCGGCATGGGCCGCTGGGGCCAGGTGCTGGTCAATTCCGTGCAGGGCAGCAATGAGGCGGGGCTGCGCTTCGTCGCCGGCTGCACCGGCCGTCCCGAGCGTGCCGCCGCCTATGCCGCCGAGAAGGGCATCGACCTGCTGCCCGATTTTACCGCCGTCCTCGCCGACCCACGGGTGCAGGCGGTCGTGCTGGCCACCCCGCATGGCCAGCATGCCGAGCAGGTGATCGCCGCCGCCCGCGCCGGCAAGCATGTCTTCGTCGAAAAGCCCTTCGCCCTGCATCGCGCCGAGGCCGTGGCCGCCGTCGCCGCCTGCCGCGAGGCCGGCGTGGTGCTGGCGCTCGGCCACAACCGCCGGTTCCTGCCCGCCGTCGCCGAGATGAAGTCGATGCTGGCCGCGGGCCGCCTCGGCACCCTGCTGCATGCGGAGGGAAATTTCTCCGGCCCCGGCGCCAATGCCTATACCCAGGGGATGTGGCGGGCGGAGCGCAAGGAAAGCCCGCTCGGCGGCATGGGCGGCATGGGCATCCATATGGTGGATATGCTCATCAACCTGCTCGGGCCGATCACCGAGGTCGATTGCCGCAGCCATGCCCGCTTCCTCACGAACGGGTTGGATGACACCACCACGGCGCTGTTTGCCTTCGAATCGGGCGTAAGCGGCACATTTGCCACCCTCGCCTTCGCCCCGCGCTGCTGGCGGGTCGCCATCTTCGGCACCGATGGCATTCTGGAGCTGAACGGGCATGAACGCCTGACCTTCACCCCCCGCGAGGGCCAGGGCTGGGCGCGGGATTTCGCGCCCATGGATATCGAGCGCGCCGAGCTTGCCGCCTTCGCCGCCGCCGTCGCCGGCGGGCCCGCCTATCCCTTGCCGGTCGAGGATGCGATCCAGGGGGTCGCGGTGTTCGAGGCGATGGTGCAGAGCGCCGCCGCCGGCGGCCCGCAGCGGGTTGCCTGAGGCAACAGGTGTTCGGGCATCCAAAACCCCTTTAGACACCCGGCCGACCCCGGTTTTGGCCGGGGCGCCACACAGCGGAGCCATGCGCGATGAGCAAGATTTCCCGGAACGGTAGCAACAAGATCCTCTCGTCCTCGGTCGAGTACCACGGCTTTGTCTATCTCGCGGGGCTGACCGCCGATGATCTGTCGCAGGACATCGCGGGCCAGACCACCCAGGTGCTGGCCAAGATCGACGCGCAGCTCGAGCTGCACGGCACGGACAACACCCGCCTGCTGCAGGCCCAGATCTGGCTGAAGGACATCCGCGACCGCGATGCGATGAACAAGCTGTGGTCCGCCTGGCTGCCCGAGGGCGGCGCCCCCGTCCGTGCCTGTGTCGAGGCGAACATGGCCGACCCCCGCCACCTGGTCGAGATCATGGTCACCGCCTGCAAGTGACCGCCTGCGCGTAACCTCCGGCTGGCGGCGGGCGACTCCCGCCGCCGCCGCTTCGACCAGTGTTGCGTCATTATCGCAACACTGTGTCGCAAATTTCCGTTGGCTTGAATGTCGGGGATATTTTCCTGACCAGCCCCGGCGAGAGCCGCATGATCCTGATAATCACGCCAGATTTCGCCGGGTTACAGAGTTCGTGGTTGTTCGCCCTCCCCCTCGATTGGTAGCCACAACTCACGCGATTGGGAGCAACCCAGCGCGTGGGGGTTTCGGGGCGCGGTCTCGCGCTTCGGTCGAGGTTATTCGCTTGGGGGATTTTCTTGCATGAAGGCTGGCCGGATCGGGTTCGTCATGAGCCTCGTGTGCACCCTGCTTGCATTGCCGCCCCTGGTCAGGGAGGCCGCGGCAGAGCGGTCAAAGCCCGGTGAAGCCCGCTCCAGCGGCGTTCGCACCGGCGGCAACGCCAGCCACATCGCCCGCGCCGCAGGCCGCGGCACACCCGCCGCCAAGCCCGCCGAACGCACCGCCAACCGCGCCATCCGCGCCCGCCCCACCGCCGCCCGCCCCACCGCCGCACGCCCAACCGCCGCGCGCGCCAGCACCTCCCGCACCGTCTCCTCTCGCGGCAGCCGCGTCACGCGGGTCTCCCTCGCCAACACGCCCCGCTACACGACGCGGGCCGGCGGCCTCTCCTGCGTGCCCTATGCCCGCCTCGTCACCGGCATGGCAGTGTCCGGCAATGCCGGCGACTGGTGGCGCAACGCCGCCGGCGCCTATGACCGCGGCCGCCGCCCGGAGGCCGGCTCGGTCATCGTCCTCCGTGCCACGGGCAGCATGCGCCTCGGCCATGTCGCCGTCGTCGAGCGGATCGTCAGCGCCCGCGAAGTCCGCGTCCACCACAGCAACTGGGGCGGCCCCGGCATCCGCCGCGGCACGGTGATGCGCAACGTCTCGGTCATCGACGCCTCGGAGAACAACGACTGGTCGGTGGTACGGGTCCAGGTTGGCCATTCCAACGAGAGCTACGGCAGCAGCTACCCGGTGGCCGGCTTCATCTACAACCGCCCCGAGGGCGGCCGGATCCTGCGCGCCGCCAATGGCAATGTGATGGAGGAGGTCGCCGAGGCCCCCCGCAGCCCGCATGCCACGGCGCATGAGGCGCTCTCGCTCGAAAGCCTCACCAACCGTCCCTGAAGATGCTTGATCCCGCGGCCCAGCGGGGCGATGTGCGGGCCACGATGAACGATCTCTTCCAACCTCCGCGCCCAGATGCCGCCTCTCCCGCAGCCATTGCGGGGGGGGCGTTTCTGTTGGTGGCCGCCTTCGGCATCACCGGGCTGGTCGCCTTCTTCCGCGTCATCCTGGGGCTGTTCCTGTGAGACGGCGCCCGGGGCTGCATCTGCCGCCCGGCATCGCCGCGGCGGTCTCCCGCGCGGGGCGGCGCGCCGGGCACAGGCGGGCAAGCCTGCTGCCGCTGTTCGCGCTGCCGCTGCTGCCCGCCGCCTTCATGGCGCTGCTCTTTGGCCGCGGCCACGCGCTGGGCGGGCTGGTCGCCGCGGGCTTCATCGCCTGGGCGGCGGGGCGCGTGCTGCGCCGGGGCCGGCCAGGCGGGGCCCGGCGCGCGGCGATCCTGATGGGGGTCGCGGCCGGCGTGGCCGCTCTGGTGGGCGCCCAGCTCGGCACCATCGGCGCGGCGGTGCTGGCGGCGCTCGCCTGGGGCGGCACGCGGCTGCTGCTGGACGGGGTCGATGCGGCCGAGTCGGAAGCCAATGCCGAGGCCGAAGCCACCAGGGTGGAAGCCGCCCGGGCCGAGGCCACCAGGGCGGAGGCCGCGGCCCGGGCCGCCGCCGCCCCGCCCGAACCCGCCATGCCGGCCGTGCTGCGCGACGCCACCGCCCGACTCGCCCGCATCGAGGCCGCCGCCGCCGGGCTGCGCGACAGCCGTCTGCTGGCCGCGAGCCAGGCGATGGGTGAGGTCGTGGCCGAACTGCTGCTGCGGCCCGAGCGCCTTCCGGCGGCGCGCCGCTTCCTGACCGTGCAACTCGAGGGGCTGGAGCGGGTTACCGCTGGCCTCTCGGCCGGCGCCACCCCACCATCCGGCCTGCCCCGCCTGCTCGACGACATGCGTGACGCGGCGGATCGTCTGCGGCAGGACATGCGTCGGGCGGCGGATGAGGAGCTTGATATCCAGGTCCGCGTCCTGTCGGCCCGGCTGCGCGAAGAAGGCTACGCATGAGCGAGACCCCGCTGTCCCCCACCACCCCCGCCCCGGAACGCGCGGCCGAGGTCGCGCGCCTGGCCGAGCGGCTCGACATCGCCGACCCCGGCTCCATCCTGCGCTTCGGCGCCGAGGCACAGACCCGCGCCCAGGCCGCGGCCGACGCCATGCTGGAGGGCGCGCGCAACGAGGCGACCGGCCAGGCCGGTGCGGCGCTGTCGGACATGCTGGGCGCGCTGCGCGGCTTCGACGTCACCAAGCTCGGCGAAAAGCCGGGTTTTTTCGCCCGCATCTTCACCAAGGCGGGCGCCCAGGCCGCCCGCACCCTCCAGAAATACGAAGGCGTGAAGGGCCAGATCGAGACCATCGGCGATCGGCTCGACAATCACCGCACCCGGCTGCTGGAGGATGTGGAGCGGCTGGAGCGGCTCTACAGCGCGACGCTGGACTGGTTCCATGCGCTTGCCGACCACATCGCCGCCGGCGAGACGGTGCTGGCCCGCACCGACACCGTGACCATCCCCGCCGCCGAGGCCGAGGCCGCCGCCGCCGCGACCGATGGCTTGGCACCGCAGAAACTGCGCGACCTGCGGACCGCGCGGGATGAGCTCGACCGCCGCGTGCATGATCTGCGCCTGACCCGGCAGGTCGCGATGCAGGCGCTGCCCTCGATCCGGCTGATCCAGGAAAACGACAAGGCGCTCTCCGCCCGCATCCAGTCGGTGCTGGCCAATACCGTGCCGCTTTGGCGCACCCAGCTGGCCCAGGCGCTGGCGATCCAGCGCATGCGCCAGGCCGGCGATGCCGTGCGGCAGGCGACCGACCTGACCAACGAACTGCTGGTCGCCAATGCCGAGACCCTGCGCGCCGGCAATGTCGAGGCGCGGACCCAGATCGAGCGCGGCGTCTTCGACCTCGACCGGGTGAAACAGGCCAATGCCGCGCTGGTCGGCACCTTGGAGGACAGCCTGCGTTTGGCCGAACAAGGCCGCAACCAGCGCATCGCGGCCCAGGCCGAGCTGGCCAAGGCGGAGGGCGAGATCAGGCGGGCGCTGCTCGCCGCCCGTGCCCCGCAGCAGACGGCGCCGCGGGCCTAGCTTCTGTCCTGCAGCGGCCAGACATAGGCCATCAGCCACTGGGTCATCAGCCGGCGCACCTCCGGCTCGATGGCCGCATCCAGCCGCGCGATCCCCACCATCAGCGGCTGCTCCGGCGGCATCGCCAGCCCGGGCAGGAAGCGCAGCCGGAACCGGGCGCCCGACAGGCGCTCGGGGATGGCCGGGACCACCAGCGCGCCGGTCCGGGCCGCGAGCCGCACCACGGTCGCGATATTGCCCTCGGCCCGCAGCGGCCGGCCGAGGGCCGGGGCATGCACGCGGCCATGCTTCCACTCATCGACATAGACCAGCAGCGGCTGCAGCCGGGCCTCCAGCGTGCGCAGCGCCTCGCGCGCCGCCATGGGGGTGGGCGCGATCAGCCGCACGCCGTAGCGGCGCCGGGCGGTGACGACCAGCGCATGCGCCACGGCATTGTGGGGAGGCGCGTAGATGGCGGCCGGCACCCGGCCGAGCCCGGCCAGGGTCAGCCCCACCACCTCCCAATTGCCGGTGTGGACGGCGGCAACCAGCAGCGGCCGGTCGCCGCTGTCCAGATGCTCGGCCCCCAGCACCTCGATCCGCCCCTCGGCCCAGAGCCGGTCCAAGGTCGCGAGTTCGGCCAGGGTCCGGCCGAGCTGACGGCACCAGCGCCGGCTCGCCGCGGCCGGATGCCTGGCGGTGCCGAAGCGGGCCAGGGTCGTCGCCGTCCGCTCCCGCCGCGCGCCGCCCCGGCCACGGCCGGACAGGTCACCGAGCCCGGCCCCGATCAGCGAGACGACACCCGTCGGCAGGCGCCGCAGCGTCTCGTGCAGCGCGATGTTGGCTCGTCCCTTCCAGTCAGCCATGCCGGTGATGCAGCCGCATCGGCAGACGGTCCCCCGGGCGCAAGGTCAGGCGGCAGACGGGCATGACCTGGGCGCCCGGCTCCAGGCGGAGGCGGAAGCGCCCGGCCAGCGTCGCGAGGCAGAGCACCGCCTCGGTCAGGCCAAAGGCCATGCCGGTGCAGACCCGGGGGCCGACGGCGAAGGGGATGTAGCCGTGCCGGGGCGGCGGCGGCGCGCCGGGCATGAAGCGGTCCGGGATGAAATGGTCCGGCCGGTCCCATAAATTCTGGTGCCGGTGCAGCAGCCAGGGCACCGCCATCACCAGCGATCCCTTCCGCACCCGCCGCCCGGCAAGCTCGGTCTCCCGCGTCGCCTGCCGCGCCAGCAGCGGGACCGGCGGGTAGAGGCGCAGGGTCTCCTCCACCACCGCCCGGGCGCGGATCAGCTTCGGGAAATCGGCGAAGCCCGCGGGGCGGCCGCCGAGCACGGCATCCGCCTCGGCCTGCACGGCGGCTTCCTCGGCCGGGGACTGGGACAGCAGGAACCAGGCCCAGGCCAGGGTATTGGCGGTGGTCTCATGCCCCGCCATGAACAGCACCGATGCCTCGTTGCGCAGCGCATCGGGGGTCAGGGCGGCACCGCTGCCCTCGGCGAGGCTGCGGATCAGCGAGGCCTCGCGGCGCCCGCGCGCCTCGGCGATCAGCCCATCCACCACGCCATGGATGCGGCCGGCGGCGCGGCGGACGCGGGCGCTCTGCGGCCGGGGCAGCCATTCGGGCAGCGCCAGCATCGAGAGGATGTCCATCTGCCCGACCGCCGCCTGGTAGTCGGAAAACGCCTCCACCACCGTATGCGCCGCCGCGGCGCCGAGCCTGCCACCGAAGATGGTGCGGCAGATGATCTCGGCGGTGAGCTGGGCCATCTCCTCCAGCGCATCGATCGGCGCGCCCTCGGGCCGCCCCGCCCAGGCCTCGGCGCGTTCGGCGACGGTCTCGGTGATCGGCGGCGTCAGCTCGGCGAGGCGCGAGACATGGGTCACCGGCGCCACCGCCCGCCGCCGCTCCCGCCAGGTGGCCCCATCGGAGACGAACAGCCCATCGCCCAGCAGCGGGATCAGCGCGTGGCGCTGCTGCGGGCTCTTGCGCTCGATCACCGCCGCCTTGGTGATGAAGGCCTCCTGCACCGTCTCGGGCGAGTTGGTGATGAAGACGTCGCGCAACAGCACCCGCTGGCGCAGGAAGGGCGAGCGGAAGGCGCTCTCCGGGAACATGTTGAGGAAGGATTTGCGCCCCTCCCGCAGCAGCACATGGATCGGAAGGCGAGTCTTGGAGCGGGGCGGATAGGGGGTGAGGAAGGGGGCGTCAGTCACCCTTATTCCGTAATGCGTACCCGGCGGTTACGCCACGACGTTCTGCCCGGCGGTGGCGCGTCGACCCGGGTATTGCGCGCCCCGCCGGCCGCTTGCCTGCCCATGCCCCATGCGGCATGAGTGCGTCGCGAAATTTGGATTGCGCTTAGCGAAATGACCTTCACCGCCCTTGACCGGCTGCGCCGGCTGTTGCCTGCCGGGCTGCGGGCCGGGTTGAACCGCGCGACGTATGAGATCGCCTACCGGCTGCCCGCGGTGGCCGATACCGGCTTCTTCAACGGCGGCTACCGGCCGCTGCTGCCGGGGCTGCTGGCCGTGCCGCAGCTGGCGGCCTCGCCGTCGCAGGCGAACCTGTATGAACTCGTGCTGCGCCATCACCCCGGGGCGCATCAGACCAGGCCGGCGCGGCTGCTGGACATCGGCTGCGGCGCGGGCGGCGGGCTCGCCTATGCCGCGGCGGCCTGGCCGCAATGCCGGCTGACGGGCGTCGATGCCTCCGCCAGCGCCATCGCGGCGGCGCGGCGCAGGCTCGGCCATCGGCCGGACATCACCCTGCTGCGGGCGCGAGGCGAGGCGTTGCCCCTGGCCGATGCCAGCTTCGACATGGTGGCCAGCGTCGGCACGCTGACCAATGTCGGCGCCGCCGCCTTCCTGGCCGAGGCGACGCGGGTGCTGGTGCCGGGGGGGCTGCTTTCGATCTCGGCGGGAACCGGATGGTCGATCGAGGACTACCGCCGGATGCTGAGCGCGGCCGGCGCCAAGGCCGGGCTGCGGCTGCTGCGCCTGACCGACATCACCCAGGGCGCGATGCTGGCGATCGAGGCCGATGCCATGGCCCATGCCGTGCTGTTCGAGAGCCTGCCGGGCTTCCTGCGCGGCCAGGCCCGCGAATGGGCCGCCATGCCCGGCAGCGCCCGCCACGCCCGCTACGGCACCGGCGCGCGGCGGGACGTGGGCGCGGTGTTCCAGCGCCTGGGGTGATCCGGCCCTGCCTGGGTTGACCAACGGCCCGGAGGCGTCTCGAATCCCCCCAGGGAAATCAGGAAGGAAGCCGCCATGCGTGCCTGGGCCGTCGTCGAGACCGGAAAACCGCTGCAGCACATCGACATGCCGACGCCGGTGCCGGTCGGCAAGCAGGTGCTGCTCGAAGTCACCCACGCCGGGGTTTGCCACTCCGACCTGCACATCTGGGAAGGCGGCTACGACCTCGGCAGCCGCGGCTCCATGAGCCTCAAGGACCGCGGGCTGAAGCTGCCGCTGGCGATGGGCCATGAGACGGTCGGCAAGGTCCTCTCCTGGGGCCCCGAGGCCGAGGGCGCGGGGCTGGTGAAGGGGCAGACCAAGCTCGTCTTCCCCTGGGTCGGCTGCGGCGAATGCGAACGCTGCAAGGCCGAGGACGACAACCTCTGCATCCAGGGCAAGGCGCTCGGCGTGTTCCAGAACGGCGGCTATTCGACCCATATCCTGGTGCCCGAACCGCGCCACCTGGTGGATATCGAGGGGCTCGATCCGGCGCTGGCCAGCACCTATGCCTGTTCCGGCGTCACCGTCTTCTCCGCGATCAACAAGCTGATGCCGATGCCGCCCGGGGAGGCGATCGTGCTGATCGGCGCCGGTGGTCTTGGGCTGCAGGCGATCGCGGTGCTGCGCGCCATGGGGCATACGCGGATCTGTTCCGTCGATGTCTCGGAGGAGAAGCTCGCCGGCGCCCGCGCGGCGGGTGCGACCGACACGGTGCTGGCCTCCGGCGATGACACCAGTGCCAAGATCATCGCCGCCTGCGGTGGCCCGGTCATGGCGATCGTGGATCTGGTGAATGGGTCGGCGACCGCGCGCGCGGCCTTCGACTCGCTCCAGAAGGGCGGCAAGCTGGTGATGGTCGGGCTGTTCGGCGGCGGGCTGGACGTGCCGCTGCCGCTGGTGCCGATGAAGGCGCTGACCCTGCAAGGCTCCTACGTCGGCAACCCCAAGGAGCTGCGCGCGCTGGTCGCCATCGCCAAATCCGGCAAGCTGCCGCCGATCCCGATCAGCGCCGAGCCGATGGACCATGCCAACAGCGCCTTGCAGCGGCTGAAGGCCGGCCAGGTGAACGGGCGGATCGTGCTCGTGAACTGACATGGCGGCGCGGCGCCTGGTCCTTGCCATCGGGGTGCTCTTCGCCCTCGTCGGCGCGGGGCTGGGCTACGCGGCCTGGTCGCTCAGCGCGGATACCCGCGACTTCCTCACCCGCGCGGTGCCGGCCGAGGGTGAGGTGGTGCGGCTGGACACGCTCCGCACCCGGCGCAACCGCTCCGGGAACGCCTTCCCGGTGTTCCGCTGGACGGATGCGGCGGGGCAGACGCATGAGGCACGGAGCAACACCGCCACCGCCTTCGACAATTGGGCGATCGGGGACAAGGTCCGGCTGATGACCGACCCCGCCACCGTGCCACCCCGTGCCGAGGTGGCCGGCACCTGGGGCGACTGGATCGGGACGGTGGTGCTCGGCACCGTCGCGGCGCTGTTCCTGCTGGTCGGGGCGGCGCTGTGCTTGGCGAGGCCCGCCCGCTGAGGCGTCAGCGCCGCTGGCTGCGCGGGTCCAGCGCGTCCCGCAGCCCATCGCCGAAGACGTTGAAGGCAAGCACCACCACGAAGATCGCAACGCCCGGGTAGATCGCCATCCAGGGCGCCTGCGTCAGGAACCGCTGCGCCGAATTCAGCATCGAGCCCCAGGAGGGCTGCGGCGGCTGCTGGCCCAGGCCGAGGAAGGAGAGCGAGGCCTCGGCGATGATGGCCTCGGCGATCGCCAGCGTCCCCTGCACCAGCAAGGGTGGCACGATATTCGGCAGCACATGCAGCAAGGCGGTGCGCCAGGGCGGGTTGCCCAGCGCGCGGGCGGCCTCGAACCAATCGGCCGAGCGCGCCTCCAGCGCCATGCCGCGCGCGAGGCGCACGAACACAGGTGCCGCCGAGATCGCGATCGCCAGCATCGCATTCTCCAGCGCCGGGCCGAGGAAGGCGGCGAGCGCGATCGCCAGGATCAGGAAGGGCACCGAGAGCATGGCGTCCGCGATGCGCGAGATCAGCGCATCGGTCCATTTGCCCGCGAGCCCGGCGAGCAGCCCGAGCGGCACCCCCATCAGCATCGCCGCCAGCACCGAGACGACACCGGCCATCAGCGAGGCCCGCGCGCCCCAGAGCACGCGGGAGAAGACGTCGCGCCCGTTCTCATCCGTGCCGAACAGGAAGGCCGCCGAGGGCGGCTTGCGCAGCCGGGTCCAGGAGGTCTGGATCGGATCATACGGCGCGACCCATGGCGCCAGCACCGCCGCCAGGATGAAGACCACCACCACCACCAGCCCCAGCACCGCGAGGCGGTGCTGGAAGAAGCGGCGCAGCGCGCGGCGGCGCGGGCTGTCGGCGTTCATGCCTGCCTCAGCCGTGGGTTGATCGCCATGTAGAGCAGGTCGGCCACCAGGCTCAGCACCACGAAGATCAACGCCGTCGCCAGCACCACCCCCTGCACCACCGGATAATCGCGGTTGAAGACGGCATCGACGATCAGCTTGCCGAAGCCGGGGATGGTGAAGATCTGCTCGGTCAGCACCGCGCCCGCCAGCAGCCGCCCGAATTCGATGGCGCCGAGGGTGACCACCGGGATCAGCGCGTTGCGGAAGGCGTGCTTCAGCACCACGACGCCCTCGGCCATCCCCTTGGCCCGTGCGGTGCGGACGTAATCCTGCGCCATCGCCGTCATCATCGCGGCCCTGGTGTGCCGCATCAGCACGCCGGCGATCCCCGAGCCCAGCACAAAGGCCGGCATGATGGTGGTGGCGAGCGAGGCGCGCCAATCCTCGGTCAGCGGCACATAGCCCGAGGGCGGCAGCCAGCCGAGATTCACGCTGAAGAACAGGATCATCATGATCCCAAGCCAGAAGTTGGGCGTGGAAATCCCGGCCAGCGCCACGGCATTGGCGAGCCAATCCGTGGGCGTATCACGCCTCACCGCCGAGAGGATGCCCAAGGGCACCCCGATCACGATGGCGATGACGAAGGCCATGGTCGCAAGCTGGAAGGTCACCGGCAGCTTTTCGAGGATCAACTGGCTGACCGGCATCCGGATGCGCCACGAAAAACCGAAGTCGCCCTGCACCACCTTGCTGACCCAGACGAAATACTGCTCGGCGATCGGGCGGTCGAGCAGCAGCTCGGCGCGGATCTGCGCCAGCACCACCGGATCGCCGCGTTCCTCGCCGGCCAGGATCAGCGCCGGATCGCCGGGCATGAGCTGCTGCAACCCGAAGATCATCACCGATAGGATCAGCAGGGTCGGGATGATCTGCGCGAGGCGGCGCAGCAGCCAGCCGATCATTGCAGGCGCAGGTCCTGCACCCGGATCATGCCGTCCGAGATCGGGCGATAGCCCGCCAGCCGCGCGGAATAGATGACGATGTTGGTGGCGTGCCAGAGGTAGATGCGCGCGCGATCCTGCACCACCGCGATCTGCCAGAGCTGGGTATAGAGGGCGAGGCGCTTGTCGTGATCCGTCTCGGCCCGCGCCGCATCGGCGAGGCGATCGACCTCGGGGTTGTTGTAGCGGCCGTCGTTCTGCGGCCCGCGGCTATGCAGGAAGGACCAGATATTGCCGTCCGGATCGGTGCGGCCGGACCAGCCGGCGAGGTAGGTCTCGAACTCGCCCCGGGTCGTCACCTGCAAGGAGGAGGCGAATTCCATGGTCGAGAGCTTCAGGTTGAAGCCGGCCTCGGCGACCATGGACTGGATCACCTCGGCGACCTGACGCAGGTCGGGGTTGTTGGGGACGATCATGTCCACGGCGAGCGGCGTGGTGACGCCGGCCTCGCGCAGCAGCGCGCGGGCGCGTTCGACATTGCGCGCTTCCGGCACCAGCGAGGCGACGTGGTACGGGTTGGCCGGCGGCACCGCCTGGGCGGTCGGCGTATAGGCGCCCTGGTAGACCACCTGGTTGATGGTGGCGCGGTCCAGCGCCAGTTCGAAGGCGTGACGCACCCGCGCGTCGCGGCCCATGGGCGTATTGGCGCGCGGCCCGTTCGTGATGTTGATGGTGATGTTCTGGTAGCCGAGTTGCGGCACCTGGGCGACGGCGAGCCGCGGATTGGCGCGGGCGGTGGTGACGTCATCCGGTTCCATGCGTTCGGCGAACTCCACCGTCCCCGTCTGCACATTCGCAAGGCGCGCATTGTTGTCGGGGATCGGGCGGTAGATCACCCGGGCGAAATGGATGCGCCCGGCGTCCCAGTAGCCGGGGTAGCGTTGCAGCACGATGCGGTCCTGCGCCACGCGCTCGACGAAGCTGAAGGGGCCGGTGCAGACCGGGTGCAGGCCGAAGTCACGCCCGGCGGCCTCGGCGGCCTTGGGGCTGACGATCATGCCGGCGCGATCGGTCAGCTGCGACAGGAAGGCAGCCGAAGGCGTCTTCAAGGTGATCCGCACGGTCAGCGGATCGACCACCACCGCGGTGTCCATGTCGGAGATCTCGCCGCGCCGGAAACTGCCCTGCATCGTCATGTGCCGGTTCAGCGAATAGACGACCGCGGCCGCGTCGAATTTTTCGCCGTCGTGGAAGGTGACGCCGTCGCGCAGCGTGATCAGCAGGCTGGTCGGCGTCTCCCATTTGTAGGAGGTCGCGAGCTGCGGCACGATCTCAAGCTTCTCGTCAATGTCGAACAGCTTGTCGCAGAGTGCGGCGAAGACGATGCGCCCGGTGTAGGTCCGCGCCAGGGTCGGATCCATGATGTCCGGATCATCCTTGAGCGCGATGCGCAGGGTTCCGGTGGGTGCCGGGGCCTGAGGCAGGGTTGCCTGAGCCAGGGCCGGTGCGGCGGCGGCGAGCGCGAGGCTGGCTGCCAGCAACATGCGACGGATCATGCGGCATCTCCTTGGGGTCGAAAGCGGGATTGCAGGCGGACGAGCCGCGCATTGGGCTGGCGGTCCACGACGGCGGCGAAGGGGGGCAGCCGGTCGGCGAGGTGGCAGGCGACGCCATCGGCCAGCGGCGGCACGACGCTGCGGCAGATGTCCTCGACATGGGGGCAACGGGTGTGGAAGCGGCAACCCGAGGGCGGGTTGATCGGGCTCGGCACATCGCCCGAGACCGGGGCCGCACGGCGCCCGCCGCCCGGCACCGCCGCGCGCAGCGCGCGGGTATAGGGGTGGCGGGGGGCGGCCAGCAGCGCCTCGGAGGGGCCTTCCTCGACGATGCGGCCGAGGTACATCACCGCCACCCGGTCCGCGATCTGGCGCACCACGCCGAGGTCGTGGCTGATCAGGATGAAGGCGAGCCCCATCTCCGAGATCAGCCCGCGCAGCAATTCGATCACCTGCGCCTGCACCGAGACATCCAGCGCCGAGACCGGCTCATCCCCCAGGATCAGCCGCGGGCCGGAGGCCAGCGCGCGGGCGATGGCCACGCGCTGCCGCTGCCCGCCGCTGAACTCATGTGGCCAGCGGCGGGCATGTTCCGGCGAGAGGCCAACGCGGGTGAGCAGCGAGGCAACCCGTGCGATTTCCCCGGCGCGGGGCACGATGCGATGCAGGCGCAGCGGCTCGGCCACGGCATCCTGCACCGTCTGGCGCGGGTCCAGGCTCGCGTAGGGGTCCTGGAAGATCATCTGCATGTCGCGCCGGCGGGCACGCAGGGCGGCGGGCGAAAGCTGGGTCAGCTCCTCGCCGCCAAAGCGCACCTGGCCCTCATCCGGCGGGATCAGCCCGAGCAGCAGCCGGCCGAGGGTGGATTTGCCGCAGCCGCTCTCGCCCACGATCGCCAGCGTCTCCCCGGCCGCGACCGAGAGCGAGACGCCATCGACCGCATGCACCGCGCCTCGCTTGCGCCCGATCGCATCCCGCACCGGGAAATGCTTGACCAGATCATAGGCTTCGAGAAGCGCGGTCATGCGGCCTCCAGCGGCGCCAGGAGGCAGGCGGCGGCATGGCCGGGGGCGAGCATGGTCAGCGCCGGGTCGGTGACGGTGCACTCGGCAACGGCAAACGGGCAGCGGGGCGCGAAGCCGCAGCCGGGCGGGCGGTGCATCGGGTCGGGCACCGTGCCCTCGATGCTGGCGAGCCGCCCGCGCGGCCCGTCCAGCCGCGGCGCGGCACCCAGCAGCCCGATGGTGTAGGGGTGCTCGGGATGGGTGAAGATCGCCTCGCCCGGCGCGGTTTCCACGGCGCGGCCGGCATACATCACCACGACCTGCTCGGCATGGTCGGCGACCACGCCGAGGTCATGGGTGATGAGGACGATGGCGGTGCCGGTCTCCCGCTTCAACTCATCCAGCAGCTCCAGGATCTGCGCCTGCACCGTCACGTCCAGTGCGGTCGTCGGCTCGTCGGCGATGAGCAGCTTCGGCCGGCAGGCGAGCGCCATGGCGATCATCACCCGCTGCCGCATGCCGCCCGACAACTGGTGCGGATATTGCGCGGCGCGGCGACGCGCATCGGGGATGCGGACCTGGTCGAGCGCGCGAATCGCCTCCTCATACGCGGCATGGCGGGAGAGGCCGCGATGCAGCGCGAGGACCTCGGCAATCTGGTTCCCGGCGCAAAAAGCCGGGTTCAGGCTGGTCATCGGCTCCTGGAAGATCATCGCCATGTCGGCGCCGCGCAGTTTTCGCCGCGCCTCCGGCGTCATCGCCAGCAGATCCTGCCCCGCGAGGCGGAGGTCGCCCCCCACCCGGGCATTGCCCTCGAGCAGCCCCATGATGGCGAGCGAGGAGACCGATTTGCCGCAGCCGCTCTCCCCCACGATCGCCAGCGTTTCCCCGGGCGCCACCGAGAAGGACAGCCCATCCACCGCGCGGAACACCCCGCGGTCGGTGGCGAAGCTGACGGTGAGGCCGGTGACCGCGAGCGCCGGGGTCATGCCAGCGCCTCGGCGGCGGCGATCTCGGCCTCCAGCACCATGCGGTCCAGCGTGCCGGGTCCGTCCGCGCTGGCCATGTGGCGGCGGAAGTGCACGAAGCGCCGCTGCGCCACGCTGTGCAGCCGGCGCAGCTCGGCCAACGGATCGGGATGGTCGTCCACGCGCAGGTCCAGATCGGGGGTGGCATCGCGGCTGGCGATCAGAAGTGCGGCGGATTGCCGCCCGCGCTTGTCGCCGCCCGCGGCCTGCCCGGCCTCCAGCGCCGCCAGCAGGCGGTCGGACAGCGGCATCCCGGCAGTGGCCAGGAAGGCGGCAAGCGTGGCGGCCAGCACCGCAGGCCCGGCCAGCATGTTGCCGGCGACCGAGACATCCGGCTCCGCGCCATGGCCGGCCGAGGCGATGCAGTCAGCGCCGGTATGGCGGGCCGAGCGGCCATCGGCGGCCATGAGGTGAAGCTGGCGCATGTGCGATCCGGCATCGGCCGCGACCAAGGCGGCGACGGCGGCCTCGGGCCCCTGCCCCGCCGCCAGCGCATCCAGGCCCGCCTGCCGCCAGAGCGGATTGACCAGCGCCTGGCTGCACACCACGCCGACCCCGGCCCGGACCATCGGGCAGACCGCGCCGACCGCGAAGAAGCGGGTGGTGACGGCGGCCCCCAGGGCGCCGGTCGCCGGGTCCCGCGCCAGGATCGACCAGGTCATCGCGGCGGCAATGTCATCGAAGGGAAACGTGCATGCGTCACCCTATGCATTGGCATCGCCGCCGTGAATATGCCGGAATGAGGCCCTGTGAGGCGGCTGCTACAGCCGAACGCGCAGAAAATTGGCGATCTCGCCAATGATGCCTCGCCGGAAGGCAAGCACGCAGATCACGAAGATCCCGCCCTGCATCACCGTGACCCAGGCGCCGAATTCGGCAAGGTAGTTCTGCATGGTGATGATCACCGCCGCCCCCACCACCGGGCCGAACACCGTGCCGAGGCCACCGAGCAGGGTCATCAGCACGACCTCCCCGCTCATGTTCCAATGCACGTCGTTCAGGGTGGCGATGCCGAAGACGATGGATTTCGTCGCCCCGGCCACGCCGGCGAGCCCGGCCGAGAGGATGAAGGCGATCAGCTTGTAGTCATCCGCGCGATAGCCGAGCGAGATGGCGCGGGGCTCGTTTTCCCGGATCGCCTTCATCACCTGGCCGAAGGGCGAATGCACGATCCGGTGGATCATCAGGAAGCCGGCGAGGAAGATGCCCGCGACCAGCCAATAGAGGGTGAAGTCGTTGCTGAGGTCGAAGAACCCCAGCAGCTTGCCGCGCGGGATGGACTGGATGCCATCCTCGCCATGGGTGAAGGGCGCCTGCAGGCAGAAGAAGTAGACCATCTGCGCCAGCGCCAGGGTCACCATGGCAAAGTAGATGCCGGTGCGCCGGATCGCCAGCCACCCCATGCCGGCGCCAAGTGCCGCCGCGACCAGACCGCCGGCGATGATCGCAAGCTCCGGCGGCAGCCCGAGCACCTTGGCCAGATGGCCGCAGATATAGCCGCCCATGCCGAAGAAGGCGGCATGGCCGAAGCTCAGCAGGCCGAGGTAGCCGATCAACAGGTTGAAGGCGCAGGCGAAGAGCGCGAAGCACAGGACGTTCATCAAAAAGACGGGGTAGAGGATGAACGGGCTGATCACCACGAAGGCGACCATCAGCCCGAAGGCCAGCAGCTGCGCCAAGGTGAAGCCGAAGAGGACATCCTTGGCCGCCGCGGGGGCGGGCGAGAAACCGCTGCCGTCAGCCATGTCTCAGGCCCTCCCGAACAGGCCGGCCGGGCGCGTCAGCAGCACCACGGCCATGATGACGAAAACCACGGTCGCCGAGGCTTCGGGATAGACCACGCGGGCGAAGCCCTCGATCATCCCGAGCGCGAAGCCGGTGACGACGGAGCCGAGGATGGACCCCATCCCCCCGATCACCACCACCGCGAAGACCGTGATGATGAAGTTCGATCCCATGTTCGGGTTCACCGAATAGATCGGCGCGGCCAGCACGCCAGCGAAGGCGGCCAGCGCCACGCCGCCACCATAGGTCAGGGTGATCATGCGCGGCACGTTGATGCCGAAGGCCTGCACCAGCTCCGCCCGTTCCGTCGCGGCCCGCAGATAGGAGCCGAGCCGCGTCTTCTCGATGACGACCCAGGTGGCGAGGCAGACGATGAGCGAGGCGAGCACCACCCAGGCGCGATAGCCCGGCAGGATCATGAAGCCGAAATCCACCGTCAGCGCCCGGAACTCCGGCGGCGGCGAATAGGGCAGGCCCGAGGAGCCGAACTCGTTGCGGAACACCCCCTCGATGATCAGCCCGAGGCCGAAGGTCAGCAGCATGCCGTAGAGATGGCCGAGCTTGTAGAGACGGCTGATCATCAGCCGCTCCAACAGCACGCCGAAGGTGCCCACGATCAGGGGTGAGAGCAGCAGCGCCCACCAATACCCGATCCCGAGCCAGTTCAGCAGCATCCAGGCGACGAAGGCGCCCATCATGAACAGGGCGCCATGGCTGAAATTGACGACGTTGAGCATGCCGAAAATCACGGCAAGCCCAAGCGATAGCAGTGCATAAAAGGCGCCGTTCACCAGCCCCAGCACCATTTGCGAAAGGATATCTTCGATCACGGCGTTGGGGCCCCGGTCATCAGTTCAGCGGTCATCAGTTCAGCGGAGGTCAGTTCACAAAGCGGCGTGCCGGTTCAGGCCGGCAGGCTGCAACCACCTTCGGCGAGCGGGCGGAAGGCCTGGTCGGCCGGGGTCGTGCCCAGCAGCTTGTAGTAGTCCCAGGCGCCCTTGCTCTCTTCCGGGGTCTTCACCTCGAACAAATAGCAGGGGTGCAGCTTGCGCCCATCGGAGCGAATGCTGCCGGCACCGAAGCAGTCGTCGTCGGTCGGCATCGCCTTCATGCGCGCGACGGCGGCGGCGCCGGAGGCCTTGGCCGCGGGCACGCCCATGTCGGCGACCGCCTTCAGGTAGTGCAGCACGGAGGAATAGCAGCCGGCCTGCACCATGGAGGGCTTCATGCCATCGGGCAGGTTCACCCGCTGGGTGAAGGTGCGGGTGCGCTCGTTCAGATCCCAGTAGAAGGTCTCCGACAGCACGAGCCCCTGCGCGGTCGCAAGCCCGAGCGCATGCACGTCGGTGACGAAGACGAGCAGCCCCGCCAGCTTGGTGCCGCCGCGAGTGATGCGGAATTCCGCGGCCTGCTTGATGGAGTTGCTGGTGTCGCCGCCCGCATTGGCCAGGGCGATGACCTTGGCGCCCGAACGCCGCGCCTGCTGCAGGAAGGAGGAGAAATCCGTGGTGCCCGGGAAGGGCGTGCGGACCGAGCCGATGATGCTGCCGCCCTGGCTGCGGACGAAGGCGCCGGTGTCGCGCTCCAGCGCGTGGCCGAAGGCGTAGTCGGCGGTGATGAAGAACCAGGACGACCCGCCCGCGCGCACCATCGCGCCGCCGGTGGACTGGGCCAGCATCCAGGTGTCGTAGGTCCAGTGGATCGTGGTCGGCGCGCAGGCCGAGCCGGTCAGGTCCGAGGTCGCCGCACCGGAATTCAGGTAGACCTTGTCGCGTTCCCTGACCAGCGTGTTCACCGCCAGCGCCACGCCCGAGGAGGGCACATCGACGATGATATCGACGCCGTCGCGGTCGATCCACTGGCGCGCCACGGTCGAGCCGACGTCGGGGCGGTTCTGATGGTCGGCCTGGAGCACTTCGACGGTGATGCCACGGGCGGTGATGCCGCTGTCGACGATCGCTTGGCGGACGCATTGGGTCGAGCCGGGGCCGGACAGGTCGCGGTACAGGCCGGACTGGTCGTTCAGCACGCCGATCTTGATGGTGTTGGCAGCCTGGGCGCGTGCGCTGCGCGTGGTCATGACAGTCCCGATGGCCGGGGCCGCGGCCAACGCCGCGAGGATGGTGCGGCGGTCGAAGTTTTCCATGCTTTCCTCCAGGATTGTTATTTAGACGCCAAGGTATTCGTGCAGGCGTTCAACGTTCGACGCCATGTCCGAATTCGGGACCATATCCACCACGCGACCATGTTCCATGACGTAATGCCGGTCCGCGACGGTCTGCGCGAAACGGAAGTTCTGCTCGACCAGCAGCACGGTGAAGCCGCGTTGCTTGATCTCGCGGATCATGGCGCCGATCTGCTGCACGATGACCGGGGCCAGGCCCTCGGTCGGCTCGTCCAGCAGCAGCAGCCTGGCGCCGGTGCGCAGGATGCGGGCGATCGCGAGCATCTGCTGCTCGCCGCCCGAAAGCTTGGTGCCGGGGCTGCGCGCGCGTTCCTTCAGGTTGGGGAACAGCGCGTAGATCGTCGGCAGGTCGAGCCCCCCCGCGCGCACCACCGGCGGCAGCATCAGATTCTCGGTGACATCGAGGCTGGCGAAGATGCCGCGCTCCTCGGGGCAATAGCCGATGCCGGCGCGGGCGATGAGGTCGGAGCGCAGCCCGATCATCTCCCGCCCCTCATAGGCGATGGAGCCGGTGCGGCGCCCGACCAGCCCCATGATGGAGCGCAGGGTCGTGGTCTTGCCCGCGCCGTTGCGGCCGAGCAGGGTCACCACCTCGCCCTGCCGCACCTCGATGCCGACGCCGTGCAGCACATGGCTTTCGCCGTACCAAGCCTCCAGCGCGTCGATCTTCAGCAGCGGCGGCGCCGTCGTCGCGTCAAGCATGCGCCATGGCCCCGGATTGTTCGGGATCGGTGCCGAGATAGGCCGCGATCACCTCGGGATTGCGGGAGACCTCGGCATAGGGTCCCTCGGCCAGCACCCGGCCGCGGGTCAGCACGGTGATGGTGTCGCAGAGCCCTTCGACGACCTTGAGGTTGTGCTCAACCATCAGCACCGTCCGCCCCTGCGCCACGCGCTTCACCAGCTCCACGATGTGGTCCACATCGGCATGCGTCATGCCGGCGGTCGGCTCGTCGAGCAGCATCATCTTCGGGTCCATGGCCAGGGTCGTGGCGATCTCCAGCGCCCGCTTGCGGCCATAGGGCAGGCTGCCGGCGGTGGCAGTCGCGTATTCGGCCAGCCCGACATCCTCGAGCAGCGCCATGGCACGCTCATTGTAGGCCCGCAGCGGCGCCTCGCTGCGCCAGAAGTCGAAGGAGGCGCCGCGTTCGCGTTGCAGCGCGAGCCGGACATTCTCCAGCACCGTCTGGCTCGCGAAGACCGCGGAGATCTGGAAGGAGCGGATCAGCCCCAGCCGCGCGATATCCGCCGGCGCCATGCGCGTGATGTTGCGCCCATTATAATGGATCGTGCCGCGGGTCGGCTGCAGGAACTTGGTCAGCAGGTTGAAGCAGGTGGTCTTGCCCGCACCATTCGGGCCGATCAGCCCGTGGATGGTGCCCGGCTGAACCGACAGGTTCACGTCGGAGACAGCGACGAAGCCACGAAATTCCTTCGTGAGGCCGCGCGTCTCCAACAATGCCGGTTGCTGCCCCGACGAAATGCCGGCTGTCCTTTCGGTCGTCGTATTCGACACCGAGTCCTCCCCCCCTGATGTGATGGCCCGTTGGTTTACGGGTATTTTTGGGCGATCACGCTGTGTCGGGCCACGGCCTCGAGTGACCCAGTGACCCAGTGACCCATTGATGCCTGGACCGTGGCCGGCTTGCAAGCGAAGACAAGAATCCGCCGTCGAAACACCCGAGGATGGTAACAATCGATTTATTGTCCTGCCCCCCGGCGGCGGGGCCGTCACCGGCGATGGATTGGCCGAGGCATAATTGTTGCGTTCATGTCATGAAGCCGCGTCATGAAACCATGTCATGAAACCATCATCGCCCGGACGCGGCCGCCCGCCCCGCCCGACGGCACCGCGCCACGGCAAGGATGAAAAATCCGCGACGCCCAGCGCGGCCCGGCCATGACCACGGCACCGCATGGAGGCTGAATGCCGCATCGCAACAGATGGCCAGAACTGGCGAGAGGCCAGGACTTGGCGATCGTGTTTTGCTTGGCGATTGCGCTCCGGCGACAGGATGTTACGTTGTGCAAGTGTTACTCAAAGGGTTGGTCATGGCGCTGCGGATGTCGGTTCGGCGGATGTCGTCTCGGCTGTCAGCAGCCGGGCAATGGGCGACGCACCCCCTCCCCTGGGTCGCCGTCCTCGCCCTGGCCGCGCTCAGTGCTGGCGCGCGTGCGCAGACAGCGCCCGCGCCACCGACGGCAAGCCCGATCGAGCGCCTCGCGCCCACCACCCCGCCGAGCCTCGCGCCCTCGATCGCCCCACCGCCGCTGGTGCCCCAGACCGGGCCGGGTGCGGCGCAGCGGATCACCATCGGCCGGGTGGTGCTGCCCGATTCGGAAACCATCCCCGCCGCCCGGCTGCGCCCGGCGGTGGAGGGGCTGGAGGGCGCCACCATCCCGCTCTCCCGCATCGAGGAGGCGCGGCTCGACCTGCTGCGGATCTGGCGTGAGGCGGGCTATCCCTTCGCCGCCGTCAACGCCTCCGTCGCCCCGGCCCCCGGCGCCCCGGCCCCCGGGGGCGCCGAACTGCGGTTCACCGTGGTCGAGGGCTATGTCTCCGAGGTGAAGCTGGAGGGCGATATCGGCCCGGCAGGCACCCAGGTGCTGCGCTTCCTCAACCCGCTGACGGAAGTCCGCCCGCTGACCGGGGCGGCGATCGAGCGGGCGCTGCTGCTCGCCTCCGACATCCCCGGCGTCACCGTGCGCGGGCTGCTGCGCCCGGTCGCCGGCGAGCCGGGCGCGCTGCAACTCGTGGCGCAGGTCTCCCGCCGCAGTGTCAGCGGCTATGTCACCACCGACAACCGCGCCTATGAGCTGACCGGCCCCTGGCAGGTGCTGGGCGCGATCTCGGCCAATTCCTTCACCTCCCTCGGCGAGCGCACCGAACTCGCGCTGTACCAGTCCGAGAGCGATACCCAGCGCTTCGGGCAGGTCAGCGAGGAGTTCTTCATCGGCGGCTCCGGGCTGCGGATGCGGCTCTACGCCGGGGCCGGGCGGGCGCGGCCGGACGGCAGCCTCGCCCAGAACGGCTATGCCGGCGCGACGCGCGTCTTGGGCGCCGCGCTGATCTATCCGATCATCCGCTCACGGCCGGTGAACCTGAACGTCAGCGCCGGGCTCGATGCGCTGGAGAGCGAGGTGAAGCAGGGCTTCACCCCCTTCCAGGCGCGGCAATCCTATGATTCGGTGCGGGCGCTGCGCCTGGCGCTCGATGGCTCCCTGCTGGAAAGCGTCATCCCCTTCCTGCCCCAGGCCAGCAGCTTCGGCCTGATCCGCGTCAGCCGCGGGCTTGAGGCCTTCGGCGCGACCGGGGCCAATAGCGTCACCGCCGGCCGGCCCGGCAGCGATTTCGGCTTCCAGAAGGTCAACTTCGACGTCACCCGCAACCAGCCGCTGTTCCTGCTGGATGACGCGGCGAGCCTGTCGCTCCAGGCCAGCGTCGCCGGGCAGTGGAGCGATGACGTGCTGCCCTCGTCCGAGAAATTCTACTTCGGCGGCAACCGGCTGGGCCGCGGTTTCTACTCCGGGCAGGTCACCGGGGATCGCGCCATCGGCGCCTCGTTCGAGGCGCAGATCGATCGCCGCTTCGAGATCCCTGACACGCCTTTCGGCCCGCTGACCATCGCCTCGCAGCTCTACGCCTTCCGCGACTTCGGGCGTGCCTTCGAGAACAACACCGATCCCAACCGCCGCGTCTCCTCCTTCGGCCTCGGCCTGCGCCTGACCTTGAACGAATCCTATCAGTTCGAGCTGGAGGGCGTGAAACGCGTCAGCCGCCGGGTCGATGCGGGCTCGGAGGCGCTGCCCCCGCTCGAAGAACAGGCCGTCTATACCCGTTTCCTGGCCCGGTTCTGAGCCGAACCCGAGGAGTCCGCGATGGCCCAGTCCGATCTCTGCCGCACCCGGGTCTGGCTGCTGGGCTCCACGGCCCTGCTGCCGATCGCCATCGCCCCCGCCCTTGGCCAGAGCATCGCGCCGAACACCGCGCCGACCGGCGGCATCGTCGTCTCGGGGCAGGCGGCGATCTCGCAGAACCCCACCACCACAACCATCCAGCAGGGCAGCAACCGCGCCGCGATCGACTGGCAGAGCTTCAACGTCGGCAGCAACCAGGCGGTGCAGTTCCAGCAGCCCAACGCCGCCTCCTGGACACTGAACCGGGTCAATGCGCCCGATCCCTCGGTCATCGCCGGGCGCATCACCGCCAATGGCGGCATCGCCATCGTCAACCAGTCGGGCGTCGTCTTCACCGGCACGGCGCAGGTCAACATCGCCAGCCTGATCGCCTCCACCGCCAACATCACCAATGAGAATTTCATGGGCGGGCGGATGGTCTTCGACCAGCCCGGACGCCCTGGCGCGCGGATCGAGAACCAGGGCAGCATCACCGTCGCCGAACGCGGCATCGCGGCCCTGGTCGCTCCCGGTGTTTCCAACAGCGGCACCATCCATGCGCGCCTCGGCCGCGTCGCCTTGCAGGGCGCGGAAGCCTTCGCGCTGGATCTGGCGGGTGACGGGCTGCTCTCGATCGACGTCACCCAGGCCGTCCGCACCGCGCCCAATGGCGCCCAGGCGCTGGTCACCAACAGCGGCACCATCGATGCCGCGGGCGGCTCGATCCTGATCTCGGCACATGCGGCCTCGGGGCTGGTCGAGGATCTGGTCCGCCACACCGGCCGCGCCAGCGCCGAGACCGTCGATGGCCGCACCGGCCAGGTCGCGATCCGCGCCGAGGGCGGGGGCGTGCGCGTCGGCGGCACCGTCACCGCGACCGGCGGCGCCGGCCAGCGCGGCGGCAGCGTCGAACTCCGCGGGAGCACCACGACCAGCCTCGATGCCACGGCGCGCGTCGATGTCTCGGGCGGTACAGGCGGCGGCCGGGTCAACATCGGCACCACCGGCGTCGGTCGCAACCAGCGCATGGGCAGCCGCACCCGCGTCGCGCGCGGCGCCGTGGTGCGGGCGGATGCGACGGTCGCGGGCACCGGCGGCACCATCGCCGTCAATGCCGCCACCACCACCGAGGCCGAAGGCATCTTCTCCGCGCGCGGCGGCCCCTCGGGGGGCGATGGCGGCTTCGTCGAGCTGTCGGGCCAGAAGGGCATGACCCTCGATGCCATCGTCGATGTCACGGCACCGCAGGGGCGCGGCGGCACCCTGCTGCTCGATCCCGACAGCATCGAGGTCGTCGCCACCGGGGGCGGGGCGGTGCCGGTCGATCAGCCCGGGCTGCGCGTGGTCGCGGCGACCGATGGGGTTGCCGGCGTCACCCAGGTCGATGCGGCGCTGGTGAGCGCGGCGGGCGTCGCCACCGTCAGGCTGGAAGCAACCAACGACATCACCTTCAGCGCGCCCGTCGCGCGGGATGGCGATCTGCAGCTCTTCGCCGGGGGCAACATCGCCCAGGCGGCCGGGGCCATCATCTCGGCTGACACCCTCACGATCCGTGGCACCGGCGGCACCGGCGGCGCGACCCTGGTCAACTTGCCCGAGCTCAACCGCATCGGGAGCCTGGACGCCATCGCCACCAAGGGGCTGACCTTCAACAACGGCAGCACGCTCGACGTCCTGCGGGCGGTTGCGCCGGTGGTGACCCTCGCGACCACGGCCGGCAACCTCACGCTGTCCGGGCCGGTCGGCCAGGCCGGGGCCAGCGTCGATCTGACCGGCTTCATCGACCTGACGCAGACCGCGGGCGGGCTGGTCACCGCCGGGACGCTCGTGGTCAAGGCCTTCGGCCTCATCGACCTGCCCGAAGCCAATGACGTGCAGCGCTTCCGGAACCAGGGCAGCCTGCCCAGCTCACTCACCTTCGCCTCGACGCGCGACCTGGTGCTGGGGCGCGTTCAGGCGGCGTCGGATGGCAGCATCACGCTCACCGCGCCGTCGCTGGCGGTCGGGATCGTCGATGGCACCAGCTCGCTTTTCGCAGAATCGATTGCGCTGACCGCGACCGCGGGCAGCATCACGCAGATCCTCGGCGTCGCGCTCCTGAACGCCTCGGGCAGCACGGCGCTGCGCGCCTCGGCCACCGCCGACCTGCTGCTGCCGAACAGCGGCAACGACATCGGCACGCTCTTCGCCGAGGCCGGGGGCACGCTGAACGTCGCGACCTCCGGCGCCATGATGGTGACGCGCGCCTCCGCGACGAGCATCGCCCTATCCGCCGGCACGGGCCTGACGGTCCAGGACAGCGGGGCCGGCGGCCTTGGGGTGCAGGCCTTCGGCGCGATCGCGCTGGATGCGTCGAGCCTCGTGATCGGCAGCGTCACCGGCACCAATGGCAACACGGCGATCCGCTCGACCGGGGGCGGCACCCTCTCGCTCCGCGGCGATGCGCTGGACCTCGGCGGGCTTGTGACCACCGCGGGCACGCTGGAGATCGGCCCGCACACCGCCGGCTCTGCCGTGACCATCGGCGCGGCCGGCGGCTTGCAGATCGATCCCGCCCAGATCGAGGCCAATGTCGAGGCGACCACGCTGCGGATCGGCGAGACCACCATCGGCACGCCGGTCACCAGCGGTTCGGTCACCGTGGCCGCCGCCTTCCAGCCCTCCGCCACCGCGGTCGCGGGGCGGATCGAGCTCGTCTCCGGCGGGGCCATCGCGGTGAACGCGGCGCTCGGCCGCGCGGCCGCCCCCGGCGATGTGCTGCTCGCAAGTGCGACGACGATCGACATCGCGGCCCCGGTCACCGCCGCCATCCTGTCGCTGCACGCCAATGGCGCGATCGCGCAGACGGTGGCCGGCAGCCTCACGGCGACGAGCCTGCTGACGCGCGGCCTGTCCGGCGGCGCCACCCGGGCCGGGAGCGTCGATTTCACCGCGGCCTCGGCCACCAATGCGGTCTCTCGGCTCAGCCTCAACAGCACCGGAGCCGCGAGCTACACGCAGAGCGGGGCCTTCTTCCTCGATGGCGCCGATGTCGGCGCGGCGCTGACGCTGCGCGCGCTGGCGGGCGGGATCGATGCCACCGGCACCATCGCCGCCCAGACCCTGCGCGTGGAGGCGACGGGCCTGACCCAGTCGGGCGGGACCATCACCGCCGACCGGCTGACCGCGCTGACCACGGGCGCGATCGCCCTCGGCCAGGCCAATGCCATCGCCGCCATCCGCGCCGAGACCACGGCCCTCGGCGGCACCATCGCCATCACCACCACCGGCACCACCGAGGTCGCGGCCGATGCGATCGCCAGCGTCGGCTTCACCGCCGGGGCGCTGGTGGTCGGCACCGTCGATGGCCTCGCCGGCATCGCGGCACCCGGCATCACGCTGACCACGACGGCAGGCACGCTGACCCAGACCCAGGCGCTGACCGGCCTCGCGCCCACCGGCACGACGGCGCTGACCATCGCCACCGCCGCCGGCGCGGTGCTGGAGGATGCGGCCAACCGCATCGGCAGTGTCACGGGCAGCAGCGGCGGCTCGCTCTCCGTCCATTCCTCGACCGCGCTGACCGCTCTGGCGCTGGCGGCGGGCGGCATCGGCAATCCCCAGGCGATCGGGCTGCAAGGGCCGAGCCTGCTGATCTCAGGACCGCAGATCGCCGCCAGCATCGGCCTGGAGGCCACCACCGGCACCATCACCCAAAGCGCCACCGGCGTGCTCTCCGCGCCGGGCGGCGCCACGGTGCTGACCACGGTCTCGGCCGGGGCAACCACCCTGACCCAGGCCGGCAATCTCATCGCGGATGCCACCGTCACCGCCGGCAGCCTGCCCGCCCGCGCCGCGGTGGCGCTGCGCAGCGATGCCGGGCTGACGGTGCGGACCGGGCCGGCCGGCGTCGCCGGCGTCTCCGACCTGACGATCGATGCGCCGGACGTGGTGCTGGATGGCGTGCGGACGGCGGCGGGGCTGAACGTCACCTCCGGCAGCGCCATCACCCAGACGGCGGCGGTGAGCGTTGCCGGCAGCATGGATCTCGCGGCGGCCGCGCAGATCCTGCTGGACCGTGGGGACAATGCCTTCTCCAGCCTCGGCCGCATTGCCGCCGGCCGGGCCGCGACCAGCGATGCGCAGAACCGGCTGGTGCTGCGGACCGCCGCGGCCGGGCTGCTGCTGAACGATGATGTGACCCTCGGCCTCACGGCCGGTGGGCTGACCGCGCGCAGCGGCGGGCGGATCGAGCTGGTCGCCGATGGCATCGCCTACAACAAGGGGCTGATCAGCACCCCGGGCGGCACCGTCAACCTGGCACCCGCGACGGATGGGCGGCATGTGGCGCTGGCCCGGGTCGGGGGAATCGACGACGTCACCGCCTATGACGGGACGCAGGAGCTGGCGCTGAGCGCGGCCCTGCTCGGCGCCGTGCGCGCCGATACCTTGGTCGTTGGCGAGGCGCCCTCGGCCGCCGGCATCCGCGCCGGCAGCATCCGCCAGTACAGCGGCGACATCGACCTCAGCAGCGCGGGCGCGCCGGGGCTGCTGACCCTCGCGGCGCGCGGCTTCATCCGCCAGCGCGGTTTCTCGGGCACCGTCGCCGATGAGGCGGCCGGCACCGGCGGCGCCGGTGGCGCCGGCGGCACGCGCGGCGGCCTGACCGTCACCGCCCTCAGCGCGACCTCGGACACCGGCGACATCTGGCTTGGCGCCGACAATGCCAGCCTTTCGGTGCGGGGGATGACGGCGGCGGGGCCGATCGTCCTGCGCCTCGCCCCCGGCCAAGCCCTGGATGTGACGGGCACGATCCGGGCCGGCACCGGCGCCGTGCCCTCCCGCGTGACCCTGGTCGCCGACACCATGACCGCCAGCGGGGCCGCGCTGGTCTCCGCCCCCGGCGGCGATATCGAGCTGCTGCCGGTCACCGCCGGGCGCGGCGTGACCCTGGGCGATGCCGGCACCCCGGCGGGGCTGGTGATCTCCTCCACGCTGGCCGCCGCCCTCGGCGATGCCGGCGATGCCAGCGCCCGCGTGATCATCGGGCGCAGCACGGATAGCGCCGTCACCGGCAATGCGCTCTGGGCCACGGATTTCTCGCTGGGGCGGCAGGAGGCCTTCCTGGGCGATACCGGGGCGGCGGCATCGGGGCCGCGCACGGCCGGCGATATCCTGCTGGGCACGGGGGCCGATTTCACTGGCCGCGTCGGGCGACTGGAGTTGTTCGCCGGCGTCGAGGGCACCGCCACCGGCCGCATCAGCCAATCCACCGGCACGCTGATTGTCTCCACACTGAGCGGCGAGAGTCGCAAGGGCAGCGTCATCGACAGCGCCAGCGTCGCGACGCTGGCCGGCTTCCGCGCCGGCACCGCCGCGACCGCGCTGGGCGAGGCCGATTTCGGCCTCGGCAACGGCGCCGCCGCGCTGACCGTCTCCGGCACGCTGAGCGTGGGGCTGCGTGGCGATGCCAGCATCGCCTCCCGCCTCGGGCGGATCGAGCTTGCCGCCGGCAGCCTCGACCTCGCCGCCGACCTGACCGCGCCCGCCGCCCTCGGCAGCGCGCTGGCGGCCGGGAGCGCGACCAGCCAGGTGGTGCTGCGCGCCAGCGCGGGCGCGATCACGCAATCGGCCGGCAGCATCGCCGCCGGGCGGCTTGCCGCCCTGGCGCCGAATGGCGCGGTGACGCTGGGCGGCACCGGCAACCTGATCCGCGGCCTCGCGGCGGTGGGCGCGACCTCGCCGCTGCTCGGCGCCGCGATGGGGGGTGACGCCGCGACCGCGCTGCTGGCCGGCGGCGATATCGTGTTCACCACCACGCTCGCCACCGGGCTTGCGACCGAGGCGGATCGCGCGCTGCTCGTCACCGGGGCGATCCGTGCCACGGGTGGTGCCGCCGGCACCGTCATCGCCGATGCGGATGCGATCGAGACCGCCGGGGCGCGGGCCGGGGATGCCATCGTCACCGGCGCCGGGCGCAGCGTGACGCTGACCGCCGATGACCTGGATCTCCAGGCGGCGGTCTCGACCAATGGCGGGACCTTGCGGATCGCGCGGCTGGATACCGGCGTCGCGGATGTGGTGCTCGGCTCGCGCGCCACGGCCGATGAGGTCGGGCTGTTTCTTTCCGCCGCCGAACTCGCGCAGATCAATACGCTGGGCGCCCTGCCCGGCTTGGCGCCCGCCGGCACCGCGCTGCCCGGCCGCACCCTCCTCGTCTCCACCGGCTCTATCCGGGTGAATGAGGCCGTCACCTTGCCCGATGCCGGAGAGTTGCGGCTGCAGGCGGCGGGCGACCTCTCCCAGACCAATGGCGCGGCCATCGGCGCGCGTGCCCTGTCCGGCAGCATCGGCGGGCAGGTCGCGCTGGCCGCCGCCGACAATGACATCGCGGTGGTCCGCGACCTCTTCGCCGGGGGCGATATCGCGCTGCGGCTCGGCCGCGCCGGGGGCGCGCTGGTGCAGGGCTATGACGCCTCGACCGGGGCCGCCTCGGGCAGCGCCGCGCCGCGCATCACCGGCACCAGCGCGGGGTTTGGCCTGCGCAGCGGCGGCACCATCACGGTCGCGGCGGATGACCTCGACCTCCGCGCCGAGATCGGCACCGAGGGCAGCGCCATCGCCCTGCGCCCGATCCTGGCCGGGCAGGCGCTGTCGATCGGCCGCATCCCGGAGCCCGCCGCCGGCAGCGCGCTGTCGCTGACGCCGCTGGAGCTGGGGCACCTCGCTTTCTATGCCCCCGCCAGCAAGTTCGGCACCCCGGTCACGGGGGGCACCACCCTCACCCTCGGCTCCGATACGGCAGGGATGCTGCGCCTTGGCCGCTTCACGCCCAATGCCGAGACGCTGGTGCTGCGTTCCGGCGTGGGCATCGAGCAATCCGACGCGATCGCCGGGGATCGCACGGCGGCGCTGACCGTCACCAACCTCGATGCCCAGGTCACCACCGCCGGCACCGCCGCGATCTGGCTTGGCGCCGACAACAAGATCGGCAGCGTCTCGGCCCGCGTGCTGGGCGCGGTGCCGGGCAGCAGCCTCACCCTCGCCCAGGCGGCGGGGCGGACCCTGACGGTCGGGACCAATGGCCTCGCCGTGCCGGTCGGCGGCCGCATCACGCTGGTCGCGGATACGCTGGCCTTGAACGGCACCGTCTCGGCGCCCTCGGGGGCCGCGGCGGATGCGCTGTCGCTGGGCGGCACGTTCGGCACGGTCGAGATCGCCCCGCGCACGCGCGGCCGGGCCGTCGCCCTTGGCGGGGCGCAGGCCTCCAGCCTGCTGATCGATGCCGGCATCCTGGCGCGGATCGACACCAGCAACGCCGGCGGCCCCGGCCTCGGTCTGCTGCGGATCGGCGCCAGCGACGATCAGGTGATCGCCGGCAACGGCACCGGCCTCGCGGCCATCGGCGGCTCCCAGACGGTTCTTGGCGCGGGGCCGGTCACGGCGGGGGCGATCACCATCGTCGCGGCCACGGACGTGACCGGGGCGGCGCGCCAGCTTGAACTCTATGCCGGCGCGCAGGGCGATGCGGCGCGGTCCGCCATCTCTCAGGCCGGCGCGCTGACCGTGACCCGTCTGGCCGGCGCCGCGACCGGCGATATCCTGCTGCCGCTGGCGGCGAACCAGATCCAGGTGCTGGCGCCGCGCTTCGGCCTCGGCACCGGGGCCTCGCTCACCGCGGGCGCCGGGATCGGCCAGGATGAGGATGTGGTCCTGCGCCTGGCCAGCGGCGTGCCGCTGCTGTCGGTGACCGGGCAGGTTTCGGTTGGCGGCGAGACCAGCGTCGCCGTCGATGCGGGCGTTGTGCGCCGGCTGGAGCTGCGCGCCGCGGATCTGGAGCTGGGCGCCGGGCTGATGGCCTCGCGCGGCACCGTGCTGCTGGCGCCGCTGGCCGAGGATGGCACGGCCCCCATCCTGCTCGGCGCCACCGGCACCGGCTTCGCGCTGACCACCGCCGAGATCGCCCAGGTCGATACCCGCCACAGCGGCGGCGGCGCCGGCACGCTCCAGATCGGCCTGGCCGGCGCCACGCCGGGCACCGGCACGGGCGCGATCACCCTCGGCGGCGATGTGGCGGTGTCGGATGCGACCTCGGCCCGCGTCGCGGAACTGCGGCTGGAAACCGGCATCGCGGCGGATGGCACGCGGCAAGCCGTGACCCAGGCCGCCGGCACGCTGAGCACCCCGACCCTCTCCGGCAGTATCGCGGGCGGGGTGAGCCTGACCGCGCTCGGCAACCGCATCAGCCGCATCACCGATCTCGCGACCGGGGGCGACACCGCCATCGCGGTCGGGCTGGCGGATGCCTCGGGCGTGCCGCTGCTGGATGCGCGGTTCATGCCGGTCGGCGGCGCCGGGCCGCTGCGGCTGGATCGCGGGCCGGGTGGCTTCGCCCTGGCCATGGCGGGCGGCGGCACCTTGGCGCTGACCGCCGATGGGCTGGCGATCGAGGCCGGCGCGGGCACGCTGCGGGCGCCGGGCGGCACCGTGCTGCTGCGGCCGCGCAGCGATGGCCGCGCCATCCTGCTCGGCGGCGGGCTCGATACCGCCGGGCTGGCGCTGGATACCGCCGAACTGGCCGCGATGGGGGAGGCCGCCTCCCCCATCGCCCTGCTGCGGATTGGCGCCGACACCGCCGGCGCGATCACCGTGCTCGGCGATGCCGGGCTGCGCGACGCCGCGACCGACGCCACCAGCGCCATTCCCGGGGAGCGTGTGCAGCGGCTCGAACTGCGCAGCGGGGCCGGGATTTCGCAGACCGGCGGCCGCATCATGGTTGGCGATTTCGCCGCCAGCGGGACCAGCATCGCGCTGGACGGCTCCAACCAGATCGACCGTGTGGTGGGGCGGACCGCCGATGGCGCGCCGGGCACCAGCCTGGCCGAAGGGCTTCTGGCCACGGGCGGCGTCAGCCTCACCTCGACCCGCGCGCTGACCCTGGCGGCGGATCTGCAGGCAGGCGGGGATCTGGCCATCATCGCGAGCGGCGCGGGCGCCGATCTGACCCTGGCCGCGGCGCAGAGTGCTGCCAGCGCCGGCGGCAATGCGACCTTGCGCAGCACCGATGCCGATCTCCTCATCGCCGGCAGCCTGACCGCGCTGAACACCGCGACCGCCGCCGCCGACCTCGGCTCCGCCACCCTCACCGGCAGCATCGCCGGCACCGCCGTGGAATTGCTGGCGGGCACGGATGCCGTGGTGACGGGCGGCAGCCTCACCGGCGCCAGTGCCACGATCCAGGCAGGGCAGGATGCGCGGCTGGATGCGGGCGCCGGCGTCACCGGCGCGAGCGTCGTGGTGGATGCCGGGCGCGATGCGATCGCCGGCGCCGCGACCATCTCCTCCAGCGGCGGCCTCAGCCTCGCGGCGGACCGGGATGTGGTCCTGGCCGGGGCCTCGACGCTTTCGGCCGCGACCGGGCTCGATGTCACCGCCGGGCGCGACCTCGCCAGCAGCGGCAGCCTCGCCACCAGCGGCGGCACCGCGACGCTGACCGGTACCGGCAGCCTGACCCAGCATGCGGGGCTGATCGCGGCCCCCGTGCTGGTGCTGAACGGCGGCACCATCGCCCAGGCGGCGGCGGGGGCGGATATCCAGGCGCCACGCCTTTCGGTCGCCGCCACGGGGGCGGTGACGCTGGGGGCGCTCGGCGGCCATGCCAATGGCATCTCCGAGCTTGCGAGCTTCACCGCCGGGGGCGCCAGTACGCTGCGTTCGGCCGGGGATCTGATCGTGACCGGCCCGGTGACGGGCGGCGGTGGCCTCGTGATCCGCGCCGATGGCGCGATGACCCTGCCCGATGGCGTGGCCGTGACCGGCGCCACCGGCGCGGTGGCGCTGGATGCCGGCGGGGCGATGACGTTGGGGGCGGCGACGGTGCAGGCCCTGGCCGGGGATGCCTCCCTGACCAGCGGCGGCGCCGGCCGCTTTGCCGGCGCGCGGATCGCGGCGCGCGACAGCCTGACCGTTTCGGCGGCGGCCAGCCTCGCCTTCACCGATGTGGTGCTGGATGCGGGCACCGTCCTGGCCGCGGCCGGGCAGGATCTGGCGGGCACGCGCCTCACCGGCACCACCTCGGGCGGCTTCCGCCTCAGCGCCGGGGGCAGCGTCGGGCTGACCGCCAGCGCCTTCACCGCCGATGTCTTCGAGGCCCTGGCGGGCGGCGCGCTGGCGCTGGATGGGGTCCAGATGACGCTGGGCAATTCCGGGCTGCTCTCCGGCGCAAGCTTCAGCGGGAGCCGGGTGACGGCCACGGCGCCGGGGCTGCTCCGGGTCCAATCGGCGGGCGGGCTGGATCTGAGCGACAGCACCCTTGTCGCCGGCACGCTGCAACTCGCGGCCGGGGGGGCTGAGACGCTGACCCGCGACCGCTTCACCACCACCGCGCTGGATGCGGCGGCGGGCGGCGACCTCACGGTCGATACCGTCACCGCCGGCGGGCGCACCGCGCGGTTCGCCGCGGGCGGCTCCGGCACTTTCCGCACAGCCTCGCTCACGGCCAGCGAGGCGCTGACGATCGCGGCGACGGCGGGGCTCACCCTCACCGATACCGGGCTGGATGCGGGCGCGGCCGCGATCTCGGCGGGGCAGGATCTGGCGGGCACGCGCCTCACCGCCACCACCACAAGCGGCTTCCGGCTCGGCGCCGGGGGCGGCCTCGGGCTCGCCGCCAGCACCATCACCGCCGCGGGCTTCGAGGCGGTGTCGGGGGGTGGGCTGGCCCTGGATGGGGTACGGCTGACCCTCGGCAGCTCCGGGCTGGTCTCCTCCGGCGCGGGCTTCACCGGGACCCAGCTTGTGGCCACCTCCGGCGGCGGGCTGCGGATCGCATCGGCGGGCGACTTCGGCCTGGTCGGCAGCAGCCTTGCCGCCGGCACGCTGCAACTCGCGGCCGGGGGGGCGCAGACGCTGACCGGCACGACCCTGAGCTCGACCACGCTCGATGCGACCTCGGGCGCGGCCATGGCCTATGACACCGTGACCTCCAACGGCGGCGATGCGCGCTTCGCGGCGGGCGGCGCGGGGGAGTTCCGCAATGCCTCGCTCTCGGCGGCCAAGACGCTGTCGATCTCGGCCGCGGGCGGGCTCACCTTCACCGATGTCACGCTGGACCCGATCACCGTCACCCTCGATGCCGGCCAGGCGCTGACCGCGACCCGGCTGACGGGGATCGCGACCGGCACCTTCGGGCTCAGCGCCGGGGGCGCGATCACCCTCACCGACAGCCGCTTCACCGCCGATGTCGTCCAGGCCCTGGCGGGCGGCAACCTTACGGTGAATGGCGTGACCTTCACGCTCGGCACCTCCGCCGTGCTGTCGGGCCAGACCACCAGCATCGAGGCGCTGACCGCCCGTGCCGGCGGGGTGTTCCGCATGACGGCGCGCGACACGCTGCGCCTCGGCAACAGCCGGTTCACCGCCGATGTGGTGGAGGCGGTGGCGGGCAGCCCGGGGGCCGTGGGCAGCACCATCACCCTCGATGCGCCTGTCAGCATGGCGCTCGGCACCGGCGCCTTCCTCGCCGCCGGGGGCGGCATCTATATGCCCGGGTTGCTGACGATCACCCCGCAGCAGGTCACCCGCCTGCCGGTGCTGGTCACCGAAACCCGGCAGCGCGCCGATGCCTATACCGCGCTGCCCACGACGGCGGTGCCCGACGTGCCCGGGCGGCGGCCGCAGGAACAGGGCACCCAGGTCGCGACGCGGACCTCGCCCAGCGCCTTCACCCCGGTGGCCGATGTCCGCCCGGCCGGCGAGGTGGTGCTGAATGTCGCGGCGGGGGATAGCGCGATCTTCCTGCTGATCGATGGCGGCAAATCCTCCGGCACGATCGATGCCGGGCGGCTCGGCATCCATGGCGGCAGCGGGGCCGCGGAGTTCACCGGCAACCTCGGCGGGCTTGAGGGCGGGCTGTCGGCGACGCGCGGCGATGTCTCGCGCTTCCTGACGACGGGGCTGTTCACGCCGGGCTCGCAGCAATTCTACCGCTTCAACGCCTGCGTCATCGGCGCCACCGCCTGCAATACGCTGGCGGTGCTGCAACCGCTGCCGGTGGTGCTCACCAGCATCCCCGACCTGCGCCTGGCGCCCACGCCGCGCGATCCCGACGCGCTGCTGCCGAATATCGCCGAGGAGGATTACTGAGCCATGCGCGCCCCCGGCCTCCTCCTCCTGCTGGCGCTCGCCGCCTGCCAGTCCCCGCCCGAAAGCGCCTATGTCGCCGGCAGCGGCACCGTCACCGCGACCGCCGCCGGCCAGGATGCGCGCGGCGAGGCCTGCACGGTGCAGACCGGCCGCGCCATCCCGACCGACACCACGCCGCTGCAAACGCGTGAGGTCTTCTGCGGCGGCTGGACGCAGCCCGCGGCCCGGCTGGTCGATCTGCCGGGCGGGGCCGGCAGCCTGGAGGCGCTGGCCAGCGGCGGCGCCTGGCGCGCCTGGGTGGACCAGCGCTACGTCTGCGCCGCCCCCACCGCCACCAGCATTGCCGGGGGCGCCCGGGCGCTGCTGCTCGCCTGCACCCGCAAGGCCGGCGGCTGGCCGCAGGTCGCGATGGTGATCGAGGGGCCGCGCGGCCCCGTGCTGGCCGATGGCGTCTCCACCGTGGTCCCGGTGATCGAGCGCCTGGCCAGCGGGCAGACCAGCACCGCCAGCACCGGCGCGCGCTCCGAGGCGCTGGAACTCGCCGTGGCGCGGCTTTCGGCCGGCAGCTTCGGCGCCAGCGAGGTCGGCCGCTTCGACGAGCTGATGTCGCTCGGGCTCGAACTGAACCAGGCCGAGACCTTCGGTGCGGCCGAGGAAGCCTATCGTCAGGCGCTGGCGGTGCAGGAACGCACCCTTGGCGCCGGCAATCCGAACACCGTCACGCCGCTGATGCATCTCGCGCTGAACCTCTCCAACCAGCGCCGGCTGGCGGAGGCGGAGGTGCTGTTCCGCCGCGCCGATGCCCTGGCCCCTGGTGCAGCCGACCCGGTCGCGGTGCCGCGGCTGCTGCATTACCGCGCCCTGCACGCGCTGAACGGCGGCCATCCGGCGGCGGCGCTGCCGCTGCTGAACCAGGCCGAGGCGCGCTATGCGACGCTGCTGCCGCGCGGGCTGGTGGAGGGCGAGCGCAGCGACGGGCTGGTGGTGCTGGCCGATCCGGTCTCGCAATCGGCGATCCTCGGCCTCGCGGAGGCGCGGCGCTCGCGCGGGATCGTGCTCGCCCGGCTGGGCCGGCCGGAGGATGCCGCGACCTCGGTCGCCGAGGGCCGCAGCCTGCTGCGCCGCGCCGGGTTGGAGGCGAACATGCTGACGGGCCGCGCCCTGCGCACCGCGGGGCAGGCCGAGATCCGTGCCGGCCGCGCCAGCGAATCCGCCCGGCTGCTGAACCTCGCCGCCGCCCGCTTCGCCATCGCCGCGCCCGGCGAACGGCCGGAGGCGGTGACGCTGTTCCTGGTCGGGCAGCAGCGGGCGGCGAGCGAGGATGCCGCCGGCGCGCTGAGCGCCTTCCGCTCGGGTGCGGCGATCCTGCGGGCGCGGCAGATCAGCCTGCCGGGCAATGTCGTGATGCCCTACCTGGACACGCTGGCCGCCGAGGCGGCGCGCTCCGGCGCCGATCGCGCGGCGCTCCAGATCGAGATGTTCGGCGCCGCCCAGCTTGCCCAGCGCAGCGGCACGGTGCGCTTCGTGCAACAGGCGACGGCCCGCCTCGGGGCGGCTTCGGGCGATCCGCGCGTGGCCGAGGCGGTGCGCAAGCTCCAGGACGCCGAGCGTGACATGCGCCAGCTGTTCACCGAGCGCGATGCCGGCACCACGCCCGGCCCCGAGCTCGACCGCCGGATCACCGAGGCGCAGGGCAAGCGAGGCGAGGCGGAGGCCGAGGTCGCCGCCGCCGCGCCGAGCTTCCGCCAGCTCCTGCTGGCCAGCGTCGATGCCGGGGCGGTGCAGCGGGTGCTGGGCCCGGATGAGGCGATGGTGACGATGCTGCTGGGCGAGACCCACGGCTATGTCTTCGCCATCCTGCGGGACCGGGTCATGGCCGCCCGCACCGGGCTGAACGAGGCGACGGCCGCCCGCATGGTCGGCACCCTGCGCGAGGCGACCGCGCCCAATGCCGGGGCCAGCGGCCCGGGGCGCTTCGATGTCACCACGGCGCGGGCGCTGTATGACGGGCTGCTCGGCCCGCTGGAGCCGGCGCTGGCCGGGGCGACGCGCCTTGTCGTCGCGCCCGACGGGCCGCTGCTCTCGCTGCCCTTCGGGATGCTGCTGACCGGGCCCGCCGATCCGGCGGCGCTCGGCGCCGCCCCCTGGCTGATCCGCCGCTTCGCGCTGGAGCATGTGCCGGGGCCGCAGACCCTCGTCTCCCTGCGCGCGGCGACGGCGGGCAGCAGCGCGCCCCTGCCCTATGCCGGCTTCGGCGATTTCGTGCCGGCGACGGCGACGCAGCTTGCCCACAGCTTCCCCCCCGATCGCTGCGCCGAGGATGCGCGGCTCGCCTCGGGCCTTGGGCGGCTGCCGGGAACGCGGGCGGAGGTGAGCATCGCCGGGCAATTGCTGGGTGCTGCGCCGGACGCCATCCGCCTCGGCCCCGAAGCCACCAAGGCGGCGCTGCTGACGGCGCGGCTGGACCAGGCGCGCATTCTGCATCTCGCGACCCATGCGCTGCTGCCGGGCGAGCTGTCCTGCCTGCCGGAGCCGACCATCGTGCTCTCCACCCCCGCGGGTGCTGCGGATGCCAGCGCGGCCTTCCTGACGGCCTCCGAGGTGCTGGGGCTGAAGCTGGATGCGGATCTGGTGATCCTGTCGGCCTGCAACACCGGCGGCCCCGGCGGGGCGGGCGGCGGCGAGGCGCTGTCGGGCCTCGCCCGCGCCTTCTTCTATGCCGGGGCACGGGGGTTGATGATCACGCATTGGGCGGTGGATGACACCGCCGCGACCCTGATCGTCGCCGATACGCTGCGGCGCCAGGCGGGGGGCGCCTCCTCCGCCGCGGCGTTGCAGGGGGCGCAGCAGCTGCTGCTGGACGAGGCCGGGCGGCGGCTTCCCGCGGCCTATGCCCACCCGTATTATTGGGCGCCTTTCGCCCTTTTGGGCGATGGCCGCCGTGAAGTCGCCACACCGGTGCGTTCCGCTGCTGCGGAAATGCCCGCGCGGCTGTAGGCTGCGGCCGGGCCGAGCGAGGCTTGGGGGGATAGCGCGCGTATGGCGGTCGAGGTTGTCGGCAAATACGAGATCCGTGGACGCCTGGGCGCCGGCGCCATGGGCACGGTGCTGGACGCCTGGGACCCGGTGATCGAGCGCCGGGCGGCGCTGAAGATCGTCAAGAAGCCGGCGATGGGCGACGTCGAGGGCGCCGAGGCCATGGCCCGCTTCAAGCGCGAGGCCCAGGCCGCGGGCCGGCTGAACCATCCCAATATCGTCGCGGTCTATGACTATGGCGAGGATGGCGAGAATGCCTGGATCGCCATGGAGCTGGTCGCGGGCGGCACGCTCAAGGACATCCTGGACCGCGGCGACCGCTTCCCGATGCCCGAGACGCTGCGGGTGATGGGGCAGATGCTGGCCGGGCTCGACTACAGCCACAAGCGCGGCGTCGTGCATCGCGACATCAAGCCCGCGAACATCATGCTGGCCGCCGACGGCACCGTGAAGATCGCCGATTTCGGCATCGCGCGGCTCGAGAATTCCTCGATGACGCAGGTCGGCACCGTGATGGGCACGCCGAGCTACATGGCGCCCGAGCAGTTGCGTGGGGAGCCGGTGGATGCGCGGGCCGACATCTGGGCCTCCGGCGTCATGCTCTACCAGCTGCTGACGGGGGAGAAGCCGTTCGAGGGCGGCTTCTCCTCGGTCATGCACAAGGCAATCCATACCGAGCCGACGCCGCCGTCCTCGCTGACCGTCACCGCGCCGCGCGGCTTCGATGCGGTGATCGCCAAGGCCCTGGCCAAGCGGCCGGAGGATCGCTGGCCGAGTGCCAGCGCCTTCGCCGAGGCCATCGCCGGCGCCATGACGGCGCCCGCCCCTGCCCCGCTGCCGATGGCGTCCGAGGCCGATGCCACCATGGTCTCCGGCAGCCCGCGCCCCGCCGTCGCCCCGGCGCCGCCGCCGCCCGTCCCGGCCCCGGCGGCACGAAAAGGGCCACCGCTGCTGCTGATCGGCGGGGGCGTCGCCGCCCTTTCGGCGGCGGCCGTGGTCGGCTTCCTGATGCTGGGGGGCGAGACGCTGTCCCCGGTGCCGCCGCAGCCGCCGCTCACGATCACCCAGGCGCCGGTGGCCGCTGTGCCGACGCCCGTTTCCCCCACCCCGGTGACGCCATCGGCCGAAACCCGGGTGAGCGCGGCCCAGCCCGCGATCGAGACGCCGGCACCGGTCGCCGTCCCGCCCGCGACCCAGGCGCCCGCCGCCCCGGCCCCGCGGGCGCTGGTCCCGGGACCGGTGACACCCGCGGCCCCGGTCACGGCCGTCACGGGCAACCCCACCCCGACCAGCCCCGGCGCCCTGGCCCCGACGCCGATCACCCCGGTGCCGGTCCCGCCCGCCCCGGTCCCGGCGCCGCCCATCACGCCAACCCCGGCCCTTACCCCGGTGGCGCCGGCGCCCCTCGCGCCCGCACCGGTCAAGACTGCCCAGCCGCTACCCGCCACGCCGCCGCTGCCGCAGCTGACCCCGGCGCCCGCAACCCCACCCGCGCAGCCCCCCGCGGCCCCACCGCCCACGGCCGCGGTGCCCACGGCGCCGACTCAGCTCGCCTTGCTGGTGCCGCCGCGCCCCGACTTCGCCGCCGCCGCGGCCGCCGCGGCGGCGGCCCCGGCCTGCGGGCTCGTGGCCGCCTCGTCCGATGAAACCTCATTGACCCTGCAAGGCGTGGTGCGGCGGGGGGATGAGAATGCGCTGCGCCGGGCCCTTGCGACCCGCGACATTCCGCTGGCCGCCACCCGGCTCGCGGTGCAGGCCTTCGACGGCCCCTATTGCCCCGCCTTCGACGTGCTGCGCCCGGTTCTGGCGACGCCCGATACCGCCCCCCGCGTCAGCGTCGTGGGCAATATGCCGCTGCTGAAAGGCCAGTTGCTGCGCTTCGACATCACCATGCCGGACTGGCCGGCGCATCTCTACGTCGCCTATTTCATGTCCTCGGGGGAGGTTGCGCATCTCAGCCCCTCCACGCCGCAGGCGGCCGGAGCGACGGTCCGCCTCGGCGAACCGCGCGGGAATTTCCCGGGGTGGGAGGTCGATGAACCCTTCGGCACCGATCTGATGATCGCCGTGGCGACCGAGCGGCCGCTGTTCACGACGCCGCGCCCGGTGGTCGAGCCGCAGGCGGATTACCTGGCCGCCTTGTCCTCGGCGCTGAACGCCGCGCGGCAGGCGGGGCAGAAGGTGGCGGTGCGGCCGCTGGTGGTGGAAACCGCCCGCCGCTGAGCCGCCGTCAGATCGCGGGCTCCGCCGGCGCGCGCAGCCGCAGCGTCGCACGCAGTTGCTCCGCCTGGGCATCGGACCAGCCGAGGTCGCGGACGGGGTCGAACAGCCGCCGGTCGGGGGTGTAGAGCAGATAGGCCATGGCCTCATTGGCCATCAGCTCCTCCTGCGCGGTGTCATAGCCATCTGCCGCGAGGAACCGCCGCACCGCCTCGCGCTCGGCCTCGGTAAAGCCCTGGTCCCAGACCCGCAGCACATGCGCGGCGAAGAAGGGCTGGGTGAAGAACTGCCCGTGGCCAAGCTCATGCAGCAGCACGCTGTCGCGGATCGAGGCATCGACCCCCGGCCCCTCGGCCACCACGGTCAGGAAGGCGAGGTCCCGCGACGGCTCCAGCCGCATCGCCAGGCGCAGTTGCTCGCCGACCCAGGCCTCCGACGGAGTCAGGACCAGCTTCGCCTCCTCGGCCAGGTCGAACAGGCGGGCGAGGCTGGAGCCGCGATAATCATGGCCGTAGTACCAGGTCGCCGGGGTGCGCCGGTCGGCGGCGATGGCGGCGGCCAGCGCGGCATCGTCCAGCACGCGGTCGCGCGGGGTGTGGGCTTTCTCGATCAGCGCGGCGGCGCGGTTCATCGCCTGGCCCTGCTGTTCCAGGCTCGGGAAATCCAGCACCCAGACCAGGGGATTGGCGGACCAGCGCAGGGCCGTCGGCACCACCGCCCGATGCGCGAGCAGCCCGGCGCGGTCCAGGCTCGGCGGTGGCGCGGGCAAGGGCGGCGGCGGTTGCGCGACCTGGGCCGCCGCCACCGGCGGCGACTCGGCCTGTAGGCGTTCGGCCGGCCGCCGTCGCGACCACAGCCAGCCCCCCGCCCCGGCGCCGACCGCGAGCCCGGCGCAGATGGTGCAGAGCAGCGCGCGCCGGCCATGCCGGACGGGAGCCTCGCCTGAAGGCGCAATGGGCGGCACGACCGGAAGGGTCAGGCGCACCGTCGCGTCCTCGTCCAGCGGCAGGGCCATTTCCGCTCCCCAAAAACAGCATGGTGGCGCCGGGGCGCGCGCGTCGTGCCCCGGCGTTCAGGCGGTGATCAGGCGCCGAGGTTCAGCACCTGGACCCGGCGGTTGCGCGGCTCATCGACCTTGTCGCCGGTCGGCACCAGCAATTCGCTCTCGCCCAGGCCCACGGCCTCAAGCCGCGCCGGTGCCACGCCATAGGTCTTGGAGAGATAGTCGCGCACCGATTCCGCCCGGCGCTGGGACAGCGCGAGGTTGGTCGAGCCATCACCCGTGGTGTCGGTATGGCCCTCGATCCGGAAGCGGTAGGGCGCGAGATCGGGCGAGGTCAGCGCCCGGCCGAGCGGGGCCAGCGCCGCCATCGCCTGCTGCGTCAGCGCCGCCGATCCGGTCGGGAACAGCACGGTGATCGAGGCCGCGGCGACACCCGGGGGGGCGGTCGTCTCGCGCGGCGCCGCGGGCGGTGGGGCGGCCTGGATCGCCTGCTGCTGGCGCGGCGGGCGTGCCGGCGGGCTTGAATAGGCGGGGGCCGCGGGCACCAGCACCGGCGTCGTGGCCGGCGGCAGCGCGGCACCCGGATCGGCCGAGGGCACGCGGATGCCGCGGGTGCCGGAGGGCCCGCCCACGCTCGGCCGCAGCCGTTCGATCAGCGACAGCGCCGCGGGGTCGGACTGGGCGAGCACCGGGCTGCCGGCAGCCATGGCACCGGCCATGGCTGCGACAAGGGTGAAGGCTGTGGTTCGGGACATGCTGGGCTCCCTCTGGATTGGACGGGCCGCTTTGCGCGGCGCCTGGATAAAGGCTCGCCCCACGGGGCCCGCCGATCAATATGTCATCGCATCACTGTAGCATGATCCGGGCGGTCTAGAGGATGCCGAACCGCCGCCACACGGGGATTCGTTCCGCCAGGATCTCGGCGATCACCACGATCGCGTTGTCCAGCGCCTCCCCCTCAATGTTGGGCAGCAGGCGCAGCGCGATCTCCGCGGCGGTCGGCTCCTCGGCGATATCGGGCAAGGCGGCGATCGCGAGTTCGAGCGAGGTGCAATTCAGCCCCCCCGCGGCCGCCGGCGAGGCCAGGGCGAAACGCCCCGGCGCCAGCCCATTCTCGGCATAGACCTCGGCGGCCACACGGTTGAAGCGGATGGTGACCTCGCTCGTCTCCGGCTGGCGCAGCACCGGTAGGACGTAGCCGGTGCCCTCCAGCACCGTCAGCAGCTCGGCCGGGTTGGGCTGGCGGCCTTCCGGCAGGCGGCGCAGATCGCCGATCCGCTGCGCCCCCCCGAGCAAGGCGGCGCGGATCGGCGCCCACATCTCGGGGGAGAGCTCCGCCACGCCGACGGCGGTCTGGAGCTTGGGCGAGGCCTCCGGCGCCGGGCGGCAGAGCGCCACGGACAGGCGGTCCATCGCCGCCACCGGATCGGCCGGCCGCCGCCCGCGGATGAAGACGTCGCGGCGGAAGGGGTTGGCGAGGCAAAGGTCCTTAAGGAATTCGCGCGCCGGCCCCTCGGGCAGGGTGTCATAGACCGCGCGCTGCGCCGGCTCGAACACCAGATCGGCGATGTTGTGCGACAGGGTGCAGCTGCCGACGTATTCGAGCTTGGCACCGGCCAGATCGGCGCAGAGGTCCTCATGGAAGACCGGGCGCCAATGCGCGGTCATGAATTCATGCGCCAGATAGGCGGAATCGACCGGCGTCTCATCCTCGGCCAGGCGCAGCAGCATCGGTGTGGGCGCGAGATGCTTGGCCTTGGCCTGATGCAAGGCGCGGATGGTGGGGATGGCCCCGGCGGCGCGCTCCGCGGACGTGCCGCGCTGCTGCATCGGGGCCAGATGGCGGAACAGCCGCTGCAAGGCCATGTCGGCGCCGAAGCCCGGCAAGGCGTTGTAGCCGAAATAGGCGATCCCGCCCGGCTTCAGCCGCCGCGACAGCAGCCGCACGATCCCTGCCCGCACCGATTCGGAGACCCAGGTCCAGACGCCATGCAGCATGGCGACGTCGATCAGCGGGATCTGGTCCATCTCCGCATCGGTCATGGCCGAGAGGTCGGCCTCGACGAAGATCGCGTTGTCGAGCCCGACGCGGCGGGCAAAGGCATCGGCCTCGGCCACATGGGCGGGGTTGTAGTCCAGCCCGACCAGGGTCCAGCCCGCATTGGCCGCGGCCAGGGCATTGGTGGTGAAGCCGCGGCCGCAGCCGATGTCGGCGACGACCATGGTGGCGCGCGGCTCCCAGGCCACCCCCATCATCGCGCAGACCATCGCCAGATGCGATGGCGTCTGCGACGGCTGGTAGGAGACGGTATAGGGGCTGTCGGCCACATAGCCGTGGCTCCAGTCGGTCATAAGGCCCGGTCCTTCAGGAATGCTGGCAGGAGTGTTGGCAGAGAGTGTTGGTTGGTCATGCCGCCGTCGGGCGGAGGAAGGCATCGGCGGCGGGGCGGCGGCGCGGCGCCGGGCTCTGCATCCAGGAGGTCAGGCCGAGACGCGCCCCCCCGGCGCCCACGCGCGCCGCCGGCACCGCCGCTGGCAGCAGGATGGGGTTCAGCACGAAATCCTGCTCCGGGCCGACAAACAGCCGGGTGAGGTCGCAGAGCCGGCCGAACAGCGGCGTGCCCGGCAGCAGCCGCGCGAAGTCCCCGGCCTCCATCGGGCCGAGGCGGATGATGAAGCGCGCCTGCGGGTCCCAGACCTGGGCACCGGCCGCGACATCGACGCCGAGGCGGCCATGCGGGCCGCCCATGCGCGATTGCTCGGAGGCCGGCAGCCGCAGCCAGCCGCCGGCGAATTCCTCGATCACGACCTCGCTGCCCGCCTCCTCGGCCAGCATGGCGCGCAGCCGCTCGACGCTGCGGGTGCGGGCGGCCAGATGCCCGGCGTGGTAGCGGATGGCCGCCTGGGGCAGCGCCAGCCGGTTCTGCAGCCCCGGGGTGAGCATGCCGGTCGCGGCATCCAGCGCGCGCTCCATCGGCACCGGATCGCGCGCGGGGCGGTATTTGGACCCGGCCCTGACCCACATGCCGGTGAAGCGGCGGGAGAGCAGCTCCATGAAGGCGAGCAGCGCGCGGCTGCGCTTGCGAAGTTCGGTCCCGGCGGTGGCGGTGTAGTGGCGCGGCAAGGTGCCGCCCGGCCCGACCAGGCCGAAGGTGGGGGCGGTGATCTCCCCGGTCGCGGGATCGGCGGCCACGACCTCGGCCAGCGGCAGGCCGAGCCGGGCAAGGCTGCGGAAGGGCAGCTCCACCGGGTCGCCATGCGGGGCGATGATGAAGGCCGCCTGATCCAGGTCGAACCGTCCAGGGTCGGCCGCGAGCCGCGCGATCGGGCTCGGCGCCGGCGGCGCGGCCCAGGGCGTCTCCTCCGTCACAACAGCACGCGCGTGCCGCTGCGGGGCGCCCAGACCGCGGCCGGCGTGCTGCGCCCGCGCAGCATCGCCTTGGTGCGGACGAAGCCATTGACCGAGACCTGCAAGGCCAGGAAGCGTTCCAGCACCGCCCCCAACAGATAGAGCCCGCCGGCATTCCAGGCCTGCGGCTCGAAGGTCAGCACCACATCCAGCCCGCGCACGAACACGCCCGGCCGCTGCCCGGGGATGCGCGCGAGGCCCGGCCCCGCCGAAACCGCGACCAGCCCGGCGATGGCGCTGCGGGTTTCCGGCGCGTCGCGCAGATCATGCAGGCGCAGCATCTCCTTCAGCGCGAGGGCCGCCTGTTCGCCGCCCATCACGCCGAGATGGTTCAGCGCCAGATGCGAGACCAGCCGCCACGCCCCACGCTCACGCAAGGGCGGCCGCAGGGTCGGCGTCGGTGCGGAGACGCAGCCGGCCGCCGCCACCGGCGCATTGGGATCAGCGATCCGCAGCCGGGGCTGGCCGCCGCCGAAGGGCAGCAGCTCGGGCAGGTCGCGGTTGATGCACAGCGCCTCGATCGTCAGCACCCCATCGGCGGGCGCCTGCGGGTCGAAACCCGCATCGCGCAGCGACAGCCGCGTCTCGGTCCCGGTCAGCGGCGCCGGGGCCGGGCGGCGGGTCGCGATCCATTGCGCGGGGGCCGCCTCCTCCTCCGCCGCCCCGTCGCGGGCGAGGCGGTGGAAGGGCAGCACGGCGCGGCGGGCGCCATCGGGGCGGCTCTCGCGCACCGATTGCACGCCATAGACCTCAAGGGCGGCGGGGCGCCGCGCATCGGGGATGACCAGCCAGTCCGATTGCGTGCCATCCAGCGCGATCGGCTCGCAGCGCTGGGTGAAGATGTTCACCGCCGGCGTGCAATGCAGCGCCAGGCTGTCGGTCGCGACGCTGCGTTCGAGTTCCGGCGCGCTGCGCGAGAGGTAGATGAAGACCTCAAGCTGGTTGCTGTTCTGCAACAGGCTGCGCGCCTCCAGCCCCGAGAGGTCGAGGTAGAGGAATTTTTCCGGGAAGGCGAAATACTCGGTCAGCAGCCGGTGCCCGTCGAAGGCGCGGCGCGGCCAGGGGAGTGCCGCTTCGTCGCGTTCGAAGCCGGCGGGGATGAGGTTCTGCGGCCCGATCAGGGTCGGGCTCGGATCGCCCGGCCCATCGGCCAAAGCGATGCCGACGCAGGCGGTGGAGAGCAGCTCATGCAGCCCCGCCGCCACCTGCGGCGCGCCGCGCAGATGCAGCCGCAGCCGGTCCAGCCCGACCTCGGCGAAGGTCAAATCCGGCGTCTGGGTCTTGAGCGTGATGCGCAGGCAGCCCGCGGCCCCCGGCGCGCGCGGATTGGCGGGGGCCGCGAGCGGCAGCCCCATCAGCCGCACCGATTCGATCAGCACCGGCCAGACGGTGACGGCGTGGCAGGTGACGTAGCGCAGCACCTCGCCGCGCACCGGCTCGGTTTCCAGCGGCATGTGGCGCGGCGCCAGGGCGGGGCCGCGCGCCTCGGCGCGGGGGGCGAGGCGCACCGTCGTCATGCTCGGCACCGGCGCCAGCAGATGCGGCGAGAGCAGTTCGAGCAGCGTGTCGGTGATTTCCGGCAGCTCGTCTTCCAGCCGCTGCTGCACCCGCCCGCCGAGGAAGGCGACGCCCTCCAGCAGCCGGTCCACATGCGGGTCATCGACGGTGCCATCGGGGGTGATGCGCAGCCGGCCGGCGACCTTGGGATAGGCCTCGGCGAATTCGCCCGCGAGGCGGCGCAGCGCCGCAAGCTCGCGGTTGTAGAACGGGAGAAGGCTCTCGCTCATCGCGGTTCGGCCACGCGGACCTCATGCGACACCGCCTCGACCACGGTCTCGAAGCTGATCGGCTCGGGGATCGGGTCGGTACGCAGCACGGCATCGACCTTCAGCCGCAGGGTGCGGTCCAGCTCATTGCCGGATTCGCGGAGGGTCACCTTCACCGAGAGCAGCCGCGGCTCGAAGCGGCGGATCACGCGTTCGACCTCCAGCGCCAGCGCCTGGCGGCGTTCCTCCAGCGCATAGGCGCCCGAGGTCGCATCCGGGATGCCATAGCCGAGCGGGGACGCCAGCAGCTCCGGCGTGCTCATCGGCAAGGGCCAGCGGCGGCGGCGGGCGTTGAGCAGCGCCTCAAGATCGCGCCGCACGGCGGTGCGCAGGGTTTCGAGCGCCAGCGCCGGGGTCAGTGGCCGGTCGCGCTCGGCGCCCGGATCGCTGTCCAGCAGGCGGTCCAGCAGCGGCAGGCGGACGCGCAAGCCGCCGCCGCGCACCCCGCCGGTGCCCCCGCTGCGTTCGCCGCCGCGTTCGGAACCGTAGCGCTCGCCCATCCGCCTATCCGAAGCGCAGCGCGGCGAGATCGGCCAGGGCCACGGCTTCCTCCCCGATCAGGAACACGCGCTGGCCACGGCCGCGCACGGGGCCGGGGCCTTCGGTCCATTCCGTGGCGCGGCCGAGCCGCAGCGGATCGGGCTGGCCGGTGGGGGCGGCGTAGATCGTGGGCATATAGACCACGCCCTCGGTGCCATCCTTCAGCTCGATGGTGGTGCGGCGCCAGGCGAGGTCGCGCGGGCGGCGCGGGGTCTCGAATTCCAGCAGCGCCACGCGCTCCAGTGGCACCAGTATGTGGTCGCCGCCGGTGGTCAGCACCTCCACCATCGGTGCCAGCAAATCATCGGCATCGCGCAAATCGTCGAAGTCCAGCGTGGTGCCATCGGCAAGCTCGGCGGTGCCGGAGAGCTTGGGCCGGGCCTCCTCGGCCGCCAGCGCCTCGGCGCTGGCATCCTCGGGCGCATTGGCGCGGGCGAGCACGGCGGCGCGAATCGCGGCCTGCTGCGCCGGCGTCGCGTCATCGCCCGAGAATTTCGGCGCGCGGCCCTCGTTCCAGACCTGCTGGCGGATCACCTCGGCGCGCAGCAGCTTGCGGAATTCGAGCACGGCGGGGGACGGGTCCTCCAGCACCGCGGCATCCAGCATCTTGTCGGCGCGCTCGGCATCGCCGGCGAAGAGCATCAGCTCCGCGAGCAGCCAGCGTGCCCCGGAATCGCGGGGTGCGGCGCGCACCGCCGCCTGGGCCGCCGCCACCGCCGCCGCCAGATCGCCCGCGCGGAACGCTTCGCCTGCTGTCGCCATTGTTCTTCTCTTCCCCTCAGGCCGCGGCCGCGCGCGGCGCGCTCAGATCAGTGACAAGCCGGAAGGAGGCCCCGACCTCATCCAACTGGTAATGCGGCTGCAACAGCACGGTGCAGCCATAGGAACCGGGGCGGCCGGGGCGCTCGCGCACCTCCACCTTGGCATCGCGCAGCGGGTAGCGCGCCGCCACCTCGCTGCCGCCGATCAGCCCGCTGATGTGCTTGTTCAGCCATTGTTGCAGCCGCGATTCCACATCCTCGGCGGACATGAAGGCGCCGACCATGTCGCGGCCCATCAGCTTCACGATGTGGGCGAAGCGCGAGACGCAGAGCACGCTGTTCAACTGCGAGGACAGGCGCTGGTTCGCATCGGCGACCTGCGTCGTCATCTTGGGCGGGCGATGCAGGCTGGGCACGGCGCCGAAGGAGCCCTCGGGCAGCCCATCCAGCCCGCAGAAGGCGATCAACTCGCCCTCGGCCGCCTGGCGTTCCTGCTCATCGGTCAGCGAGAGTTCCAAGGGCGGGCGCGGCGGCGGGCCCGGCGGGTCGGAGCGAAAACGCTCATGCACCAGGCTCTCGACGACGCCGCCGGTCGCGTCCCAGCCCGGCTCGGCGCCACGGATCTCGGCGGGCCAGCGGTAGCGGGCGAAGGCGCGGGCGGCGACCGAGGCGAAGGCGAAGACCGGCGTGGTCCAGACCCGGTTGCCGGGCGCGGAAGCCTGCTCGCGATAGCGGAAGCGATCGGCACGGGTGCCATCCTCGGCCCAGGCCGGGCGGCCGAGGGTGCGCGGCAGCACCAGCGACAGGAAGCGGGTATCCTCGCGCAGGGCGAGGCTGCGCCAGCGGGCGCGGTCCGGGCCACGCAGGGCCTCGTTGAGGGTGAAGGCGGTGGTCGCCTCGTTGAAGCTGTCCAGCCCGACCAGCGCCGGCGAGGCGGGAAACACCATCGGGCAGAAGGCGGCGGCGGCAACCGCGGCGAGGTGGCCGAGGGCCGCCACATCATCCACCGGATGTTCGAGGCCGGGGCCGGGGCGGATTTCGTAATCGGCGCAGAGCATCCCATAGGGTTCGCCACCGGCCGAGCCGAATTCCTCCTCGTAGATCTTCCGGAACAGCGCGGACTGGTCGAATTCCACCGCGCGGTCGAGGTCGCGGGCCAGCTCCGCCCAGCGCGCCGGCAGCAGCCGCACCTTCACCAGCCGGTCCTGCACGAAGCCCTCGACCAGCCAATGCAGCCCACGCCAGGAGCCCTCCAGCCGCGTCAGCCGCGGGTGATGGAGGATGGCATCCAATTGGCGGGAGATGGCGGCATCGAGGGCCGCGATGTCGCGGTCCAGCGTCTCCTCCAGCACCGCGCGGCGATCGGGGCCGGCGGCGATGGCGCGCAAACGATCGGGGCCGAGCCAGCCATGCAGCACGGCGCCCGGATCGGCCTCGGCCAGGAAATCGGCGACGGCGCCCACCGGAGCGCCGCCACCGAAGAAACGGCCGGAGAGGACGGCGTCACGCAAAGCCACGCCGCCCCCTCCCCTTTTCGGTCAGGACTTCTGCGGAATCCGCGCGACCATGCGCATGGAGGTGGTCAGTTCCTCCATCTGCAACCACGGGCGCAGATAGGCGACCGCGTTGTAGGAACCCGGCTTGCCCGGGATTTCCTTCACCTCGACCTTCGCCTCGCGCAGCGGGTATTTCGCGCGGGATTCCTGGCCAGCCCCTTCCATCGGGTTGACGTAGTTCTGGATCCAGCGGTTCAGCCATTGCTCGCAATCGGTCGCCTCCATGAAGGAGCCGATCTTGTCCCGCGCCATGACCTTGAGGAAATGCGCGAAACGGCTGGTCGCCATGATGTAGGGCAGGCGCGCGGAGATGGCGGCGTTCGCCGTCGCCTCGGGCCGGTCGTACTTCTTCGGCTTCTGGGTGGTCTGCGCGCCGAAGAACACGGAGTAGTCGGTGTTCTTGTAGTGGCAGAGCGGCAGGAAGCCGTTGTTGGACAGCTCCGCCTCACGCCGGTCGGTCACCGCGATCTCGGTCGGGCACTTCGTGTCCAGATCACCGTCATCCGAGGTGAAGACATGCGTCGGCAGGTTGGTGACCTTGCCGCCGCCCTCGGCGCCACGAATCGCCGTGCACCAGCCGTATTGCGCGAAGGCGTCGGTCAGACGTGCCGCATGCACATAGGCCGCGTTCATCCAGCAATAATCGTGGTGCTCCATCGCCGCCGCGCTGCCGTCCGCATTGTTCGGCGCTTCCTCGTAGGCGAATTCCTCGATCGGCTTGGTCTTCTCGCCATAGGGCAGGCGGGCGATGACGCGGGGCAGCACGAGGGTGACGAAACGGCTGTCCTCGCTGTCGCGGAAGGAGCGCCATTTGGCGTATTCCTGCGTCTCGAAGATCTTCGACAGGTCGCGCGGCTTGGACAGCTCGCGATAGTCGGAGAAGCCGAACATCCCGGGCCCCGCCGCCGAGATGAAGGGCGAGAAGCCGGCCGCGGCGACGTTGGAGACCAGCCGCAGCGTCTCCACGTCATCGGGGTGGTTGGTCCATTCGTAATCGCCGACCAGCGCGCCATAGGGCTCGCCGCCCGGGGTGCCGAACTCGTTCTCGTAGATCTTCTTGAACAAGCCGGACTGGTCGAATTCCACCGCGCGCGTGAGGTCGCGGTTGAGGTCGCGCTTGGAGGCCTGCAACAGCCGGATCTTCAGGCTGGTCCCGGTCTCGCTGTTCATGACGAGGTGGTTGAGGCCGCGCCAGGAGCCCTCGAGCTTCAGGAACTTCTCGTTGTGGATGATCTGGTTGAGCTGCTCGGAGACCTTGCGGTCGATCTCGGCGATCGCGCGGTTGAAGGTCTGGGTCAGGTTGCGGCTGTAGGTGATGGTGCCCTTCAGGGCTTCCTCGGTCAGCGCCTTGATCAGATCCTGGGCGCGGTCGCGCTCGGTCTGCTTGGTCGCGCCGAGCACCTGGTCGAGGAAGGAGATGCCCCCTTCCTCGGTGGTGGTGGTGCCGGCAGCGCCTGGTTGGGCTTCGGTCCCGCTCATCGTCTCAGCCCTCCTGCTTGCCGAGGCCGAGCTGCTCCGAGAGCGCCTTCAGCTTGTCCTTGTCCTGCAACACCTCATCCAGCAGCCCTTCGAGCTGGTCGGAGTTGTCGGCCTTGCTCATCAGGTCGCGCAGCTTGGCGCGGGTATCGAGCATCGCCTTCAGCGCCGGCACCTGCTCGGCCACCTTGGCGGGCTCGAAGTCGTCCATGCTGCGGAACTTCAGGTTCACGCCCATCTGGCTGCCGTCATCGGCCAGGGTGTTGTTCACCTTCAGGTTCAGCCCCGGCGCGATGCGCGCCATGACGTCGTTGAAATTGTCGCGGTCGATCTGGACGAACTTGCGTTCGGCCAGCGGCTTCAGCGGCTCGGCCGGATCACCGGCGAAATCGCCCATGACGCCGACGATGAAGGGCAGCTCGCGTTCGATCGCGGCCCCTTCCGTCTCCACGTCATAGGTGATGTGGACGCGCGGCTTGCGCACGCGGTTCAGCTTGTCGTGTACGCTTGCCATCGGCTCTCCCCAATCGGCGCAATTCGCGCCGTACAGCTGTTTCAGCAACGATCATGCGGCATCGGCCCTGCCGACGCCAGGATGAGTATCCGGCGGAGCCTAGGTCCGCAGAAAACCGCCCGTCAACGAGCGGTTGTACCCGATCCGCTAACCTCAGCGTGAAGATTGGCCCTCATTCCTCCACCGGGTCGAGTCCTCCCGGGCGGATACCCAACGCCGTCAGCATTCCGGTGCGGGCGGTTTCATCCTGCAGCACCTCGGCCAGCAGTTCGGGCAAGGTCATGCGTCCGCGCCGGACGGCATCGTTGAGCGTATAGGCCAGGAAGGAATGCGGCTCGCTCTTCTGGAAGTAGCTCGCGACCTGTTCCAGCACCTTCAGCGCCTGTTCGCGCCCGGCGATGTTGCCGGCGGGCACGCCGAAGCCCCCCCCGCTGGCGGGGACGCCGCCGCCGGCCACGGGCTCGGCCCCGGGGGCCGCCGCGGCCATCTCCTCCACCGGCACCTCGGCGGGGCCGCCCGCGAGCGTCTCCGCAACCTCCCGCAGCCGGTCGAGCACCTCGGCCACGCGGCGCGAGGGCGGCGCATCATAGCCGAACCGCGCGTCGAGCTGGTCCTGGAAGGCCTGCCACGCCGCCCGCGCCGCCTCCGCCGCCAAGACCGTCGCGCGCAGGCCGGGGCGGTCGAACTTCGCTTCCGTCTCCACCGTCTCCAGCACCAGCACGCCCTGGCTGTAGCGCTGCTCCCGCCGCGCCTCATCGGCCAGGCCCGCGGTGTCGAGCGCCGCCTCATACTGGTACAGGCCGAGGCTCTCGCCCGAGGGCCGGCGGAACAGCGGCATGCGCCGCAGCGCCTGCATCACCGTGCCGTCGCTGTCGCCCCCCGCGAGACCGCCGAGCGGCGAGCCGCGCCCCTCCAGCCCATCCTCATCGGGTTGCGGAAAGCCCGGGTCCCAAAACGTTTCGAGCAGCCCGGCGAGCAGCCGCGCCCCGGCGGCGAGGCCGGGCAGACCGTCCTGGCGCACCAGCGCCTCGGTCAGCCAGGCGGCAATCTCAAAATCCTTCGATTTTTCGAGCAGCACCTCGGTGCCGATGCGGCGCACCGCGCGCCAGCCATCGGCAGGCGGTGCCTCGGTATCGCCCTGGCTGTCGCGGGCGCGCTCCTCGGCACGGGCCTCGGCACGGGCGTCGCGCAACTTCTGGTATGGGGACGCAGGGGAGTAGTCCTGGCGCAGGTCCTCACCGGCGCCGTCATTCCCCGCCAGAGGCGCCAACATCGTGGCCACGTCGATCACTTCGTCCGCCATGCACACCCCCGTTGCCGGAGCTTAGGCCGCACAAACGGCACCGCCAAGCGCGCTCAATAGTTACTGCACACGCAACCGCAATCGCGCCCCCCCTGGACTCGCAGCCGAAACGGCCACTAGCCTTTGTGGCAGGCCGCCGCCCTCCGAGCGGCTTGACGGGGAGCATGCGGTGTCATGGTGGCGATTGACCTTAAGGCCCTTGTCGGGCGCCTCACCGATGTTGGCCGCCGACAGCTCGAGGCAGCGGCGGGGCTGACGCTGTCCCGCAGCCACTACAACGTCGAAATCGAACATCTGTTGCTGCGGCTGGTCGAAACACCGGGCAGCGATGTCGCGGCGATCCTGCGCCAGGCGGGCGTCGATCCCGGGCGGGTGATGACCGAGCTGACCAAGGCGCTCGACAAGATGCGCACCGGCAATGCCCGGGCGCCGTCGCTGTCGCCGGACATCGTGACCTGGCTGCGCGAGGCCTGGCTGATCGCGAGCCTGGAAGGCAATCAGGGCAAGATCCGCACCGGCCACATGCTGGCCGCCTTGCTCAGCGACGAGACGCTGGCGCGCACGGTCAAGGACAGCGCGCCCTCGCTGACCGCGATCCCGATCGACCCGCTGCGCAAGAACCTGGATGCGCTGACCAAGGACAGCGAGGAACAGGCGCAGGCCTCGATCGCCGCCCCGCCCGGTGGCGGCAGCATGGCCCCCACCGATGGCGCGCCGCGCGCGGGCGGGCCGCTCGACCAGTTCTGCACGGATCTCACGGCGCAGGCCAAGGCCGGCAAGATCGACCCGATCCTCGGCCGCGATGCCGAGATCCGGCAGATGATCGACATCCTCACCCGCCGCCGCCAGAACAACCCGATCCTGACCGGCGAGGCCGGCGTCGGCAAAACCGCGGTGGTCGAGGGCCTCGCGCTGCGAATCGCCTCGGGCGATGTGCCGGAGGCGCTGGCCAAGGTGCGGCTGATGTCGCTCGACCTCGGGATGCTGCAGGCCGGCGCCGGGGTGAAGGGCGAATTCGAGAATCGGCTGAAGGGCGTCATCGACGCGGCGAAATCCTCGCCGCAGCCGGTCATCATGTTCATCGACGAGGCGCATACGCTGATCGGCGCCGGTGGCGCCGCCGGGCAGAACGATGCCGCCAATTTGCTCAAGCCCGCGCTGGCGCGCGGCGAGCTGCGCTGCGTCGCGGCGACCACCTGGGCGGAATACAAGAAATACTTCGAGAAGGACGCCGCCCTCACCCGCCGCTTCCAGGTGGTGAAGGTCGAGGAGCCCTCGCTGCCGCTGGCCAATGCCATGCTGCGCGGGCTCGTGGCCACGCTCGAAAAGCACCACGGCGTCCGCATCCTGGATGAGGCGGTGACGGAGACGGTGCGGCTCTCGGCGCGCTACATCCCCGCGCGGCAGTTGCCGGACAAGGGCGTGTCGCTGCTCGATACCGCCTGCGCCCGCGTCTCGATGTCGCAAGCCGCCATCCCGGCGCCGATCGAGGATCGCACCCGCCGCCTGTCCCTGATCGCCACGGAACTGTCGGCCCTCGGCCGCGAGGTCGCGACCGGCGGCGACCACGAGAAGCGCACCGGCGCGCTGGTCATCGAACAGGCCGAGGTCGAGGTGGATCTCGAAGCGCTGAAGACGCGCTGGGAACAGGAGAAGGCCCTGGTCGGCCGCATCCGCGAATTGCGCGAGGCGCTGGAAACCCCGGTCGATGGCCATGACAGCGTCGGCGCGCGCGCCGAGCTTTCGACCGTCACCGCCGAGCTGCACGCATTGCAAGGCGAGGAGCCGCTGGTGCATCCCGTCGTCGATGGCCAGGCCGTCGCCGAGGTGGTCGCGACCTGGACCGGCATCCCGCTGGGCCGCATGGCGGGCGATGAGCTGAAGGGCGTGCTCGCGCTGAACGCGCGCTTGCAGGAACGCGTTGTCGGCCAGGACCACGCAATCGCCGCGATCGCCCAGGCGATCCGCACCAACCGCGCCGGCCTCGCCGATCCGCGCAAGCCGATCGGCGTCTTCCTGATGGCCGGCACCTCCGGCGTGGGCAAGACCGAGACGGCGCTGGCCGTCGCCGATCTGCTGTATGGTGGCGAGCAGAACCTCACCACCATCAACATGAGCGAGTTCAAGGAGGAGCATAAGGTCGCGACGCTGATGGGCTCGCCGCCGGGCTATGTCGGCTATGGCGAAGGCGGCGTGCTGACCGAGGCGGTGCGGCGCCGGCCCTATTCGGTGATCTTGCTCGACGAGATGGAGAAGGCCCATCCCGGCGTGCAGGACGTGTTCTACCAGGTGTTCGACAAGGGCAACATGAAGGACGGCGAAGGCCGCGACATCGACTTCAAGAACTGCGTCATCATCATGACGTCGAATGCCGGCACCGACACCATCGCCAAGCTCTGCGCCGACCCCGAAACGTCCCCCGAACCGGAGCAGTTGCTGGAAGCCTTGCGGCCCGATTTGTTGAAGGTATTCAAACCGGCCTTCCTCGGCCGCTGCAACGTGGTCATTTACTACCCATTGGCCGATCACGTGTTGAAACAGATCATCGGCCTCAAGCTGAAGAGCATCGGCAAACGCGTTCGTGAAGCCTATGACGTAGAATTTGAAGTCGACCCGGCAGTGCCTTTGGCGATCGTCGAGCGGTGCCGTGAAGTTGAAAGCGGCGCACGCAATATCGAGAACATCCTCAACAGAACCCTGCTACCTGAACTCTCGGCCGGCATCCTCGAACGGCTCGCCGAAGGCCGCGCGATCGGCAAGGTCAGGGTGGCGATGAACGACGAGGGCGGGTTCCATTACGAACTCGACTGACGGCACATACACAGGCAGCGGGATGGGCCCGCTGCCGGAGGTACCGACCGGGCGGCCCGCCGCGTGGCCCGGATCGGCACACGGCGCGGCACCGAGAATTGGAGAGAGACAATGGCCATTTTCATGCATCACCCCGTCGCGAAGGGTGAAACCACCCAGCTCACGCACAAGGAGTGGATCGAGGTTCACTCCTTCCAGTTCGGCGTCGGCCGCGGCATTTCGAGCGGCGTCGGCGGTGGTTCCAAGCGCGAAGCGACGGCCCCTTCGGTCAGCGAGATCGTGGTGACGAAGACCTTCGACATCTCCTCGCCCCTGCTGTTCAAGGAGTCGATCGGCGGCAAGGCCGTGACGGTCAAGATCGAGCTGACGCAGACCGACAACAGCGGCAAGCACGTCGCCTTCCAGAAGTACATCCTGACCAACACGCTGATCTCGGGCTACAGCATCTCCAGCGGCGGTGACCGCCCGTCGGAGAGCATCAGCCTGAACTTCACGAAGATCGACAGCGAATACCTGAACATCGACGACAAGTTCGCGGCCAAGACCACCGGCCACGTGATCTACGACATCGCCGAGTCCAAGCTCGCCTGAGTTGCCGCGTCGCCGCGCCGGCTACGCAAATGGGAAGGGCCGCGGCGCAAGCCGCGGCCCTTCACGCATCCACCACCACCACCGTCACATTGTCCCGCCCACCGGCCGCGACCGCGGCCAGCACGATCTGCTCCGCCGCCGCCCCTTCGGCCACCATCGCCGCGATCCGTGCCTCGGGCAGTTCCTTGAAGATGCCATCGCTGCACAGCAGGAACCGGTCGCCGGGCTGGATGCGGCTTGAGACCTTGTCCAGCTCCAGCTCGCCATCCGCGCCCACCGCGCGGGTGATGACATTGGCCTGCGGATGGTGCTCCGCCTCCTCCTCGGTCAGCGTGCCGGCATCCACCAGCTCCTGCACCAGGCTATGGTCGCGGGTCACGCGTTCCAGCACGCCCTCGCGCAGCAGATAGGCGCGGCTGTCCCCGGCCCAGAGGGCGGCGTAATGCCCGCCACGGGCCAGCAGCACGACGATGGTGGAGGCGATGATGCCGCCATCGCCGCGGGCCTCGGCCTTCTGTTGCAGGTGGAGATGCACCGCCGATAGCCGCAGCCTCACCTGCGCCAGCATCTCGGCCGCCGATAGGCCGGGCGGGATGCCCTCCAGCGCCTCGGCGATGGCCCCGCTGGCGACATCGCCCGCGCCATGTCCGCCGGCCCCATCCGCCACAGCCCAAAGCCCGATGTCGGGGCGGTCCACGAGGTTGTCCTCATTGCGCGGCCGGATCGCGCCGGGGTGGGAGGCAGCGGTGGAGTTCATGTGGGAAGTGCCTCCAGCAGGGGGGCGAAATGCGCGGGCATGCCCTGGGTCGAACGACCGGCGACCCAGAACAGGCTGCGCCCGTCCAGGGTCGCATCCAGGTCGTCCGGCGGCGGCGGCGGCAGCAGGTCGAACAGCGCGTCGGCATCGACCTCCCCGGCCCGCGCCCGGGCCGCGGCGGCTTCCAGTGCCGCGAACCATTCCTCCGGTGGCGGCAGTGCGGCCGCCGGCAGCACCGCCGCCAGGGTCAGCGGGAAACGCCGCCCCACGGTATCGGCCGAGGTCGCGATCACACCCACCGCCGCCTCCGGCCCGCAGGCGCCGGGGGCAAGGCGGAAGCGCCAGATCGGCGCGGCGTCCCAGGCGGCCTCCCACCCCTCCCCGAGCGTGTCGCGTGCCTCGGCGATGCCGGCGGAGAGCCAGTCATCCCAGGGCGTGATGAAGCTGCGCGGCAAGGCGCGACGCACGAAGTCGCCATGCGCCGGCAGCTTGCCGAACACACCGGTGCGCGGGGTTTCCATGGGTCAGTTCGGCTTCAGCTCGGGGCAACGGAATTCGGTCAGCTCGCGCAGGCCGAAGGGGTTGATGCTGCTCGCCGCCTGCACAATGAACTCCGCGCTGCGGTCGCCCTGGATGATGGACAGGTTGAACCGGTCCGGCTGCCGCGTCGCCGTCAGCCGCCCGAGGAACACGAGGCGCAACGTCCCCCAGCCGCCGTCATATTCCAGCGGCCCCGCCGAGGAGGGCGGATCGAAGGTCAGCGTCACCGGATTCTGCGAGGGGAAGCTCACATCCAATGGCCGCCCGCCGCCCCCCGGCTCCAGCGCGATACGGTTGCCGGAGGCTTCCAGCACCCCCGCCGTGGTGCCGCCAGACAGGCCGCGCGGCTGCAACTGGAAGCGGAAGCCATTGGCGCCGCCCGAGGGGAAGAAGGCATCGCGAATCGCCGCCGCCCGCTGGAACTGCTGCAGATCGGCCTGGGAGACCGGCGGTTGCAGCCCCTCGGCCGCCACCGGCCGCCACACCCGCTGGGTGGTATCGGCATAGGGGCGGATGTTGGTGGCGAAGAAACTGTCCAGCAGCCCGCCCGGCGAGAACAGCCGGATGAAGTCATCCACCGGCATATCCGCCGCACTCGTGCTGCGGCGGAAGGGGAAGCGGGTCTCCATCCCCCGGCAGAGCGGCGCCAATTGCGCGCCCCCCGCCGCTGCGATCGCCGCCTGGGCGCCGCCGATGCGGGCCCGGCTGGTGGATTGCGCCAGGGCCGAGAGCCAGGACTGCAAGGGCTGCGGCTGGCGCTGCGCCTCGGCCTGGAGGCGCTGGCCCGGGTCCAGCCCCTGGCTTGGCGGCAAAGCGGTGCCGGGCGGCGCATTGGCCAGCCGCGCGACCTGGACATAGAGGTCGTTCAGGATCACCAGCACGCCATCGATGGGCGCCCCCGCGGCGTCGCGCAGCGCCTGGAAATGCGGCTCCACGATGCGGGCGACGGGCTCGGCCCCGGTGCTGCCCACGGCGGCGCCGACGGCGGCGGCCACGCGGCTCGCGGTCGCGGCCACGGCGGCCTGGGCCGCCCCGGCGACGGCCGCCCCGGCGGCGGGCTCCGGCGCCGTGCCCGGCGAGACCTGGCGCGCGATCGAGCGCAGCAGGTCCTTCATCGGGCTGTTCGGCGCCCCCAGCAGATTGAGCCCCTCGGCCGCCTCGTTCAGCCCGGTGAAGGGCGGCAGCACGAGGTCGGCGAGCATCGCATCCCAGACCCGGATGTAATCGGCGGCATAGAGCGCCAGCACATCCGCCTCCAGCCGACGCGGGTCGCTGGCGACGCCGGCGGCGGCCTCGGGCCCCAGCACCCAGGATTCGCTGGCGGCTTCCAAGGCCGCCTGCGGCAGGCGCGGCAGCACCCGGCCATAGAGGCCCTCGATGGTGAAGAGCCCCGGCACGCCCTCGGTCAGCGGCCGTCCGCTGGCGCGGGTGAAGCTGCGCACACCGGCGGCCCCCAGCGGCTGCGCCGGGGTCCAGGGCGCCACGTTCTCCGCGAGCGGCTTCAGCCGCGCGTAAACCCGCTGCGCCATCGGCAGGCGGGAGAAGACGCGCCGCGCCTGATCCACCAGCGCGCCATCGAGCGGATAGCTCGCCAGCGTGCCCGTCATCATCGCATCCAAATGCCGGCCGAGCGCGTCGCGCCCCGGCTGGTTCACCGCGCCGGGGAAGGCCGTCTGCCAGTCCAGCGCGAACCATTCCTTGACCAGACCGCGGTCGAGCGGCCCCTGCCCGCCCAGCATCAGATAGACGCGGACCGCCTCATACAGGAACTCGGGGCGCTGGATGCCGCCGCGGATCTGCGCCTCCACCCGCGCGAGCAGGCGCGGCAGCAGCACGCGGTCCAGCGCGCGGCGATAGGCGCTCTCACCGCCCTGGGTCAGCATCGCCTCCTGGCTCAGGCCGAAGGCGGGGCCGTCGCCCTTGGCCGCTTCCGGCAAGGCGCGGGCGGTTTCGAGGTAGCCGAGCACCCGCGACAGATCCGGGCTGGTGACGCGATCGAGCGGCGCGCCCGCGGCGGTCTGTTCCGCCACGCCGACGGCGGCGGCCAGCCGCGCGCCGCGCGCCTGTTCGGCATTCATCGCCGACCAGCCCCAGGCCGCGCCACCGACCAGCAACAGCACCGCCGCCGCCCAGGCGCCGATCTGCACATAGCGGCGGCGGGATTCGGTGCCGCGGTCATTGGCCGCGAGCCGCGCCTCGTTGAACACCACATCCTTGAGCAGCCGCCCGAGGAAATAGGCGCGCCCCTTCTGCCCCATGACCGCGGCCGGCCGCGACGGGTCCAGCCCGAAGGCGCGCGACAAGGCGCCGGACAGCCGGTCGAGCGGCGTGCCCTCCTGCGTGCCGGAGGTGAAATAGACCCCGCGCAGGAAGGGTGCCGGATCGAGCTTGGAGCCGCCGAAGGCGCCCTGCACGAAGGCCTGCAACGACGCCTCCATCGAGGCGACCTGGGCCGGGAAGCCCGCGATCAGCGCGCGCTGCGACGGGCCGCGCTCGGCCTGCAAGCGTTCGAACAGTCGTGCCTCCAGCCGGTCGGAGAGCAGCTTGAACTCCTCGCCGAATTTGGCGACCGCGCCCTCGGGCGTCGTCGTGGCCGGGAAGGTGAAGCCCCAGACCTGCTCGCGGGAGGTCTTGTCGAGGTCGTCGAAGAATTCGGTGAAGCCGGGCAGCAGATCCGCCTTGCTGACCAGGAAATACACCGGCAGGCGCTGGCCCAGGCGGGTCTCCAGCTCCTTGATCCGCCGCCGCACGCTGCGTGCATGGGACTCGCGCATGGCGCTGTCGAGGCGAGACAGCATGTCCACGCCGAAGGCCACCAGCACGCCGTTCAGCGGCTGCCGCGGCCGGTTCTTCTTCACGAGGTCGAGGAAGCGCTCCCACCCCGCCTTGTCGGCATCGGCATCGCTGTCCTGCGTGGTGTAGCGCCCGGCGGTATCGATCAGCACCGCGCGTTCGGAGAGCCACCAGTCGCAGAAGCGCGTGCCTCCGACGCCGGCGACGCGGCCCTCGGCCAGCGGGAAGTCCAGCCCGCTGTTCATCAGCGCCGTGGTCTTGCCCGAACCCGGCGGGCCGATGATCGCATACCAGGGCAGGTCGTAGAGATAGGCGCCCTTGCCGCCCGTCGCGGTCTTCAGCTTGGCCAGGGCATCCGTGAGCTTGGCGCGAAGCTCGGCCTCCTCCTCGGCCGCGCGCTCGTCCTTCTGGGCCTTGGGATCGGGTGCTGCGGCGGCCTCCACCAGCCCGGCGTCGCGGCTCTCGCGCTTGCGGCCGCGCAGGAAGACGACCAGCGCCCAGATCAGCACCGGCACCGCGACGAGGATGCCGCGCAGCCAGTACGCGTCGAAGACCTCGCCGAGCAGCGGGACGAAGAGCCAGATGAGGACGTCGAGCAGCAGAACGCCCAGCAGCGCGCCCAGCGCCGGGATGGTGAAAAACGCGCGCATCAGCGGTTCCCTCGCAGCAGCACGATCTCGATGCGGCGATTGGCCTCGCGGCCCTCCGCGGTCGTGTTGGGCATCAGCGGCTCGGCGTCGGCGCGGCCCTCGGCGGTGAAGCGGGAGGCATCGCCATTGGCCACGACGATCAGCGCCATGGCCTGCTCCGCGCGGGACTGCGACAGCGCGAAGTTGGAGGGGAAGCGCACGGTGCGGATCGGCTGGTTGTCGGAATGGCCGAGCACCTTCACCGCCCCCGGCTCGTCCTTCAGCCCCTCGCCGATACGGCGCAGGATATCGACGAAGTCGCGATCGACGCTGCTGGAGCCGGAGGGGAACATCCCCCGCCCCTTGATGCGGATCAGCAGCCGCTGCGCATCGCCATCGACGGTCAGCAGCCCCTGCGCGATCTCCCGCGCCAGGAACTCGCGCAGGCGCGGCACCGCATCGGGCGGGCGGCGTTCGGGCGGCGGTGGCGGCGGCGGGGCCGGCGGCACCGGCGGCGCGCTGCGGTCGATCGCCGGCGGCATGCCGGGCGGCAGGGCGGCCATGCGCTCATACAGGTTGCCGGCATTGGCCGAGAGCCCGTCCGACAGCCAGTACCAGCCGCCCCCCAGGGCAAACAGCAGGAACGCCAGCGCGACCCAGGCCGGGACGCTGCGGCTGGGGCCGCGATGCGGCGCATTGGCGCCCTTCCAATGCGGCGACAGGTCGCGCTCATAAGGGCCGCGGAGCTGAGAGAGGAGCTGGTAGAGACCCTCCCGCACCCGATCCAGATCGGCCGCCCCGCGCGGCATCAGCCGGTACTTGCCCTGCAAGCCCAGCGACAGCGCGAGATAGGCGATCTCCAGCGCGCCCTTGTAGCGGCCGGGGTCCTTCTGCATCCCGGCCAGCAGGTCGAAGACCCGCTCGCCGGACCGGGTTTCCTGATGGAAGGTGGAGACCAGGGATTTCTGCGCCCAGGCCGATTGCGCGCCCCAGGGCGTGCCCAGCACCACATCGTCGAGTGCGGCGGAGACGACGTAATGCGCGGCGCGGATTTCCTCGGGCGTGGCGCCGACCTCGCGCGCATCCACCTCGAACTGGCGCAGGCCGCGCAGGGCGCGTTCGCGCAGCTCCTCGATATTCGGCTGGCTGGCGACGCCGGCATTGGCCAGCCGCGCCAGCATCTCCAGCAGCGGTGCCGCGGCGGCGGCGAGGGGGCCGGGGCCGACCTTGGGCAGCGCCTCGGCCTCACCGGCCAGGCGCGGCTGCGCGGGGGCGGCGGCGCGCGGGGGCGGTGCCGGGGGGCCGGCGAGTGGTGGCGTGCCGGCGGGTCTGGCGGCGCCTCCCCGCACCACCGTGCGGTCGGCATCCTCGGGTTCGCCAAACGGATTGTCGCTCATGCGCGTATCGCCCAGAGGCTGAGACGGAGGTTCGGGAAATCACCCGAGACATGGATCGCGAAGCCGCCGCTGGTCTGCATCTGCTGCCAATGCGGACTGCCGCGATCCAGCTCGAAATACACCGCCCCGGCGTGGAACGGAATCTGTCGCGGTGCCACCGGCAACGGCCGCACCACGATGCCGGGCAGCGCCACGTTCACCAATTCGCGGATGTGCTCGACCGCGCCGATCTTCACCTGGTTCGGGAATTGCCGGCGGATCTGCTCGCCCGGCATGTCGGCCATCACCGACATCACATATTGCCCGGCGCGGAGCAGGTTGCGGTCCAGGATCGGCCCCACGCGCACGCCATGGCTGCGCTCCTGCAAGGGGATCTCGACCGCATTGGTCTCCAGCACCGCCGAGAGGCTGCGGCGCAGATCCGCGATCACCGGCGCGAAGGAGCGTTGCAGATCATCGTGACGATAGGCCGGATAGGTTGAGGCTTTCTTATCCGGGGCCGTGAAGGTCGCGAGTTCGCCCGCGATCTGGATCAAGGTCGAGAACAGCGTCTCGGGATGCACATTCCCCGCATCGGCGTAATGCGCGAGCAGCGGCAGGCAGCGGTTCACCGTCTGCAACAGCAGGAAATCCGCGACCTCGGCCACACCGCGCGCGCCGGGCTGGGACAGCCGCGCGCCCAGCGCCTCGGCCCGCTGGCCGAGCATGCCGACCAGCTCGGCGACCACATTGGACAGAGGCGAGACCGCCGAGATCCGCAAGGCCGGCGGGATGAAGCGGTCATCGACGAGGACGCGGCGATCGGCCTGCACCTCGACGATCCGCGCGAGGCCGAGGCAGGAGAAGCCGGCGCGCTCCTCGCTCTCCAGCATGAAGCGCAGGCGCGGGCGGCCGACGCCAAGCTCGGCCGGCAGGGTCGCGTCCGAATGCGTGTCATAGGCCTCGAAGGGATGCAGCGCGTAGCGGGCGGCGGCGGCCTCCGCGCCCTCGGTCGCGGTCACCTCCTGGCTGCCCGGCTGGCGCACCGGCAGGGCCAAATAGACGATCTGGTTGCGGGTGCCCTCGGGCAGGTCGAGCGGCACCGGCTGGTCGGCATTGCCGGGGACAGCGAAGGGGGTGCCGTCCTCCAGCACGCCCGCGACATTGGAGACGGCGAATTTCCCCGCCGCCAGCAGGTCCCGGTCCAGCGCATATTCGGTGACGCCCCAGGGATGCGGCCGCAGCGGTGCTGCCCGCGCCTGGAGCAGATGCTCCAGGTAGCGGTCCTGCTGCTGGAAGTGCTGGGCGCGGAGGAACATGCCCTCCTGCCAAACGACCTTATCCTGCCAAGCCATCCCCGTGCCGTTCCCCCTGCCCCGCGCCAGCCCGGCCGATACCGTGCCTCAGCGCCGTGATGCCTCTTCATAGGCCCGCGCGAAGGCTTTCCCGAACGCGCTGTCGAAATCATCCTCGAATTGGTCGGCGACCTGCTGGTGAAGCTTTCGATATGCTTCCCACAGGCGCTTTTCCCGCGCCCCGGGCATGATGCCACCACCCTGCACCTCGGCTTCAACCCCTGTCGGCGCGAGGCGCGTCAGCAGCGCCCGGGCGGCGGCCTGGGTCGCGGCCAGGGTCGCGACCTGATGCGCGGTCAGGTCATCCACGGTCTCACGGATCGCGGCGGGACCGGCACCGCGCGGGGCGAGCAGCGCCTGCACCGCGGCTTCCTCGGTCGCGGCGAATTTCACCGGGTTGTTGCCGGCGGCGCGCAGCATGGTCTGCTCGATGCGGAACTCGCGCTTCACATCGGCCCGCGCGATCAGCAGGGCGCGCAGGCCGCCGACGGAGGCGCGCAGGGCGGCACCGGCGGCGGTGAGGGCGGCGGTGGGGTCGGTGCCGGGCAGCGGCGGCGGCAGCCCGGCGGCGGCATGGAGCAAGGCCAGCGCCTCCGCCAGCCCACCGGGCGCGGCGGCGGGGGCCGCGGAGACCGGTGCGGTGGGCGGTGCCATCGGCGGCGGGACAGTGGCGAAGGAGTCGGCCGCGAAGGGATCGGCGGCAAAGGCCGGTGGCGCGGTGGGGGGCGGGGGTGCTGGAGGCGGAGCGGCGACCGGGCGCGCGACCAGGGGCGCGATCGGGGGCGCGACCGGGGGCGCCTTGGGCGCCGGCGGCAAATCCGCAAACGGATCGCCCAAGGGATCGGGCATCGGATTGGCCCGGGGCGCGGGCGGAAACGCCGGCGCGGGCGATGGCCGGGCCGGCGCGGCCTCCGGCGGCAGGTCGGCAAAAGGGTCCGGCAGGCCGGCGAAGGGATCGGCCGCCTTGGGCCGTGGCGCCACCGGCGCGTCCCAGTCATCCGGCAGCAGGTCCGGCATCGTCGCCCGTGGCGGGGCGAAGATGTCATGCGTGCTCGGCTGATGGTCCGGCATCACCGGGCCGTGGTCCTCGGGCGCGAAGGGGTCGAAATCGGCGGGCAGCAAGGGCGCCCCGCCGCCCGGCGTGCCGCCCGCCGGGGACAGCCCGGGCAAGGATGCCGAGAAGATGTCGCTGGAGGGCGCATCGGCCATGGGATCGGGGCCGGCGGAGGACCAGGCGCCCGCGCCCTGCCCCGCTTCCTGCTCGATCCGGCATTCGATCTCATAGGCGCCGAGCCGCAGCCGGTCGCCATCCTGCAAGGGCTTGACCCGGTCCCGCCCGACCGGCTCGCCGGCCCCGTTGAGGAAGGTGCCATTGGTCGAGAGATCGCGCACCTGCCAGCCGCCCGAGAGGTATTCGACGGTGCAATGCCGCTTGGACAGCACGCGGTCCGGGTCCAGCAGCGGCCAGTCGCACTCCGCGCCGCGGCCGAGCGTCATCTCCCCGCCCGGCAGGCGGCGCTGCTCGGGGACCGCCCGGTCGGGACACCGCAGAACCGAAAGCACCAGAACCATGCGCGGGATGCTCCCTTCTCGTGACCCGGCCATGCAGCGCCGGAGTTAGCCGCCGATCAGGACGGTCGGGAAGCCCAGGATGATCGCCCCGCCATGCGCTGTCATGTCCCCGATCCGTGCGGCGGGCAGGCTGCCGACCAGCACCGTCATGCTGCCCTTCACGATCACATCCGGCGGGCCGACACACAGGCACATGTCGGTCACCCGCGCCTGCGGCAACGCGCCGGTCAGCACGGTCGGCATACCGCTCAGGATCGGGCCGCCGACATGGGGGATCGGCGGCACGCCCGGCGTGACCATCGGGCAGACATGCATGTCGGTGATGCGGGAGGCAGGGGGGCCGGGCATGGGCTCAGCCCTCCTCGGGCTGCAGGCGGCCGGCACCGCCGGCGGCGATGTCGCGGGCCGCGGCGATGAAGCGGGCGAAGCGCGCATCGGCCCGCGCCGGGGCGATCCGCACCGCCGAGAGCACGATGGCCCCCGCGATGGCGACCCCGGTCAGATGCTCGCCCGGCGGCACCGCCGGCTGGCCCTCGGGCGCCATGCTGCCGCCGGACCAGAAGGCGCCGACGGCGGCCCAGGCCTCGGGGCTGCGGAAGCCGGTGCGGCTCGCGATCTCCATCGCGGCGCGGCGGGCGGACTCATCGGGGCGGCGCACCCAGAGCTCGGCCGCCTCCAGCGCCTCGCGGTCGGCGGCGAGCAAAGCCGGGTCGGGCACGGCGCGGGCGCACATGCACGCCCACCAAACGGCCTCGCGCTTCGGCAGGGCATGGGCTGCGAGGCGCGCGGCATCGGACATCCGCCCGGCCGCCGCCAGGCGCTCCACGCCGGTCACGGCATCGGTGGCACCGGCCAGGGCCGCCAGGCCCTCGGCATCCAGCTCCAGGCGCGGCAGCAGCGGCGCCAGCGGCACGGCAAGCTTCACGGGTGTGGCGGACATCTCAGTTGATCATCACCAGGGCGCCCTTGATGATCTGCAAGGCGCTGGCCTCATGCTTCGACATCAGACCCTTGGTTTCGAGCATGAGCTTCGCATCGACCTTGATCATCATCCCCTCGATCGTCACCCCCATCTGGTCGATCACGATCTTGCTGCCTCCAACCTTGAGGGTGATGGACTGCATCGCCTCGACCTCGATCTTCCCGAGCGATGCCTTCTCGGTGATGTTGCCCAGGGAAACCTCGGTCGATTTGTTCCCCATCTTTACCTTATCGGATTGGTTGCCCATGGATACCTCGGTATCCATGTTCCCCATCTTTACGGTCAGTTTTTCGTTGCCCTGCTTGATTTCGGTGGTGTGGTCGCCGGTGATGGTCTCAGTATGCTTGCCTTCGACGGTCTCGGTGCGGTCCACCTTCACCGTTTCGGTCTTGTTGTTCTTGATGGTTTCGGTGTGGTCATGGCCGACCGTCTCGGTCCGGTCGTTCTTGACCAGGATCGTCATGTCCTTCTCGGCCTGGACATTGATCTCTTCCGAGCCCTTCTTGTCCTCGAAGCGCAGCTCGTTGAAGTTGGCGGCACCGCCGCCCTTGCTCGATTTCGTCTTGATGCCGGATTGGGTCTTGTTGGCCGGCAGGGCGTAGATCGGCTTCTGCTCGGCATTGTAGACGCTGCCGATCGCGACCGGGCGGTCCGGGTCGCCGTCGATGAAGCCGACCAGCACCTCGTCACCCACCCGCGGCAATTGCCAGGACCCGCCCCATTTGCCCGCGAAGCCCTGCGCGACGCGTACCCAGCAGGAGGAGGTGTCGTCGGTCTTGCCGGCGCGGTCCCAGAGGAAATGCACCTTGATCCGGCCGAATTCGTCGCAGTGGATTTCCTCGCCCGAGGGGCCGGTGACGATGGCGCTGTGCAGCCCCGGCATCGCCGGGCGCGGCCGCGCGACAGCGGGGCGCCAAGGCCGGTCCGCCTTCATCACCACCATCCCGTTGCGGTATTCGGCGGTATTGCCGCCCGAGAGATGCGTCTCGTCGAAGGCCTCGTGCAGCACCTCGGTCACCAGCCAGGTGGTGGGGGCGGTGACATCCAGCCCCTCCAGCACCTTCAGCCGCCCGCCGGCGAAAACGGAGGGATCGTTGCCGGCGGCGGAAATCAGGTCGGCGCCGGATTCATACCCCTCCATCCCGAGCTTGGAGGGATCGGCATCCGGCCGCACCCCCTGCCCGCCCGGCCAGCGGAAGACCTCAAAGCTCGCGGCATTGGGGGTGCCGAGCACGGTGGGCGCATTGCTCTTGAGCAGCGTGTTCGGCTTCAGCCCGTCGAAGTCATGCGACGTGACCTTGCCCGGCTGCAGCCCCGAGAGCGGCCGCCACTCCGTCAGCGCGCCAAACACATCGGCATGCGGCCGCACCACCTGCGGATCGCCCGGCACCAGCGGGTAATCCGCATTGGCGCCGCAGATCACCAGCGTGTGGTCATTGTCCTTGTGCTCGAAGAAATAGCCGCAGCCGATCTCCTCCAGCAGCCGCTGCAGGAAATCGAAATCGGTCTCGTTGTACTGGACGCAATAGACCCGCACCCCGGTCGGCACCGAGCCACCCCAGCGCACCGGCGCCACATCCGATTCGCCGAGCACCTTGGTCGCGATGTCCTTGACCGACTGCTCCTGGAAGATGCGGCAATCGCCGGTGCGCGAAAGCTGCCAGAGCCGCGGCACCACCTCCAGCCGATAGGCGGCAAGCTCCCGCCCGAAGGCGCCGATTCGCGAGAAGCCGCGCACGATTCCGTGGAAATGCCGCGGTTCGACATGGCCGCGCGCGACGGTGCAGGTGACGGGCTTGCCGATCAGCGCCGAGGGCTGGATGTCGAGGTTGGTGGAGACGACCTCGGCTTCCAGCGTGAAGGGCCGGCCGATGGCTTCGCGCACGAGCAGTCGGCGCAAGGTCAGCGTGTCGGCGCCAAGCGGCGAGGCGATACGCAAGAGCCGTTCCGCCTGCGACAGGGTCTGCGCTTCGGACAAGGCTGTTCCTCGTTTCGCTGTGGCCTGGACCATAGACCGGGCCGGGACGGTGCGTGAAGAACGCCTGCGTGAACAGTGTCAGCGTTTCGTGAGCGACGCGACCCCTGGGCCAATACGGCTCATAGGCACTCTTCGGTCAGGTCGGTGACCAGCATCGCCCCCGGGGCGTGGCTCGCGAAGGGCACTCCGGCCGCTTCAAGCGCCGTCAGCGCCGTCAGGCCGCAGCCCCAGTAGAGCCAGTCCTCGCCGGGCTCCAGCGGCATCGGCTCGCCCCAATCGGGGTTGCAGGGCGCCTCGATGCCGAGCACGGCCGGATCGCCGCGATGCAGCGGCGCGCCATGGCAGCGCGGCAGGCGGGCGGTGATGTCGATGACCCGCGGGATATCGGCGATCCGGAAGGGGCGCATGGAAACCACCAGCGGGCCGGCGAAGCGCCCGACGGTGACCGCCTTGCGGTCGCTGCGGAACAAGGCGCCCTGCACGCCAAGCTCGGCATCGCGAACCCGGATGCCGGCATTGAGCAGCGCCGCCTCCGCCCCGAACCAGCAGCCGACGGCGAAGGGCACCAGATCCGCCTGCCAGTTCCGCTTCAGATCCGGCAGGCGATGCGCCCGTTCGCCCGGCACATGCGACAGGTAGGAGGGCACGTCGGTCCGCACATCGATCCCGGACCCCAGCATAGGCAGGGTGGGATCGCCGGCGCGGCCACGGGCGACAAGCGGGCAGGAGTGCGGATTGGCGGCGCAGAAGGCGGCAAATTCATCGGCCACCGCCTCGGGCAGCACGAACAGATTCACCTGCACGAACCCCCGCGCACGGCCCAGCGTCAGCCCGTCCCATCCAGCCCGCGCCGCCGCGCGGACCATCGCGCCGCTCTCGTGGCCCACACCGTCCAAGGCGGTGTCCTGCATGCACATTGCCTCCATCGGTTGCGGAGCAGAGGCAAGGAACGGGCCAGAGCAGGCGCGCATGGCGGGTCACACGGAATGGTGTTCAGGTGCCGGGCCTGGGGCGGATGCGGCTGAGGGCGTGTGAGGTGGCAGTGGCATCGCGTCGGGCCTTCCCATCAGGAGGGCAGTGCCACGCAAACCGCGCGCCAGGCCGTGGCGCGCAGGTTTTTCAAGGGCTTATGATGATCGCCACCGCGATCGGGTCAACTCTGTAAAATCTGCTGACAAGCGGCGGGGGGGGGGCTGTCCGCTGCGTTTGGTGATTGGTCGGAGTGGCGGGATTCGAACCCACGACCCCTTGTCCCCCAGACAAGTGCGCTACCAGGCTGCGCCACACTCCGACTGCGGGGCGGATACCACCCCCGAGGCCGGGGGGCAATCGTGCCTTCAGCGAGAAGCCACGCGAAGCGCCTCGATAACCGCCTCGATCTCGGCAATCGCCAGGCGCAAGGCCGCGGCGCGGCGGCCGGCGGCGGTCTGGGGCGCTGGCAGCGGCAGTTCCAGCGTCTCGGTCACGACCACCGATTCGGGCAGGTCGCCGTCGCGCAGCAGCCGCTGCACGCCCTTGATGGTGTAGCCCTGGGTGTAGAGCAGGTCGCCGACCCGCTTGAGCAGGGCGATATCCTCGGGGCGGTAGTAGCGCCGCCCGCCGCCGCGCTTCAGCGGCTTGAGCTGAGGGAACTTCGTCTCCCAGAATCGCAGCACATGCTGCGGAATATGAAGATCCTCGGCGACCTCGCTGATGGTGCGGAAGGCGGTGGCGGCCTTCTTCGGCCGTGCCCGCGCGTCCGGGCCCTCGGCCTCGCGCAGCTCGTCCTCGGCGCCCTCCTCGGTGCCGGTCTCGCCCGGCTGGGGCTCCTCGGCCTCATCTCCACCGATCGGCGGGTCACCAGCTGGGGTCATGCGGGCGCCGCCTCGCCATTGAGCCGCGCCTTCAGGGCCTGGCTCGGGCGGAAGGAGAGCACGCGGCGGGGTGAGATCGGCACCTCGATCCCGGTCTTGGGATTGCGGCCGATTCGGGTGCCCTTCTCGCGCACCAGGAAGGTGCCGAAGGCGGCGATCTTCACCTGATCCCCGGCTTCGAGTGCCGCGGACATCGCCTCCAGCACGGCCTCCAGCAAGGCGGCACTTTCATTCCGCGACAGCCCGACCGCGGCATAGATCGCCTCAGCCAGTTGTGCGCGCGTCAGCGTCTCCGCTTCCATGGCCCCAAATCCCCCGCCAAGCCATTCAAGCGGTTAGAAAACCGGGATCGGCGACGCCCGTCAACCACGCGGAACGACCCCGCGATTCAGCATGAATTAGATTATCAGGAATTCCCCGTAAGCTGCTGATCAGAAACGGGCGAGCGCGGCGCCCCAGGTGAGGCCACCACCGATGGCCTCCATCAGCACGAGGTCGCCACGCTTGATCCGGCCATCCCGGGTCGCCTCGGCCAGCGCCAGCGGCACCGAGGCCGCCGAGGTATTGGCATGGCGATCGACCGTCATCACCACCCGCTCGGCGGGCAGGCCAAGCTTGCGGCCCATCGCCTCGATGATGCGCTTGTTGGCCTGGTGCGGCACCAGCCATTGCACATCGGCATGGGTCAGCCCCGCGACCTCCAGCGCCTCATCCACCGCGGCGGCGAGCTTGGAGACGGCGTGGCGAAACACCTCGCGCCCGGCCATGCGGACCACGTCCTGGGCACCGGAGGCATCGACATGCAGCAGATCGCCGAAGCGCCCATCCGAATGCAGATGGGTACCGAGCACGCCGCGGTCCTGGGCGGTGCCCTGCCCTTCCTCGGCGCGCAGCACCACGGCCCCCGCGCCGTCGCCGAACAGCACGCAGGTGCCGCGGTCGGACCAATCAAGGATGCGGGTGAACACCTCGGCGCCGATCACCAGCGCGCAGCGCGCGGCGCCCGTGCGAAGCAGGCTGTCGGCGATGCCCAGCGCGTAGACGAAGCCGGTGCAGGCCGCGAGCACATCGAAGGCGAAGCCCTGGGTGATCCCGAGCTTGTGCTGGATGCGCACGGCGGTGGCGGGAAAGGCGCTGTCGGGCGTCGCGGTCGCGACGATGATCAGATCGACCTCATCGGCCGAGATCCCCGCCTGGGCCAGCGCCTCACGCGCCGCCAGCAGGCCAAGGTCGGAAGCCTGCTGCTCAGGCGCCGCGACATGGCGCTGGCGGATGCCGGTGCGTTCAGCGATCCAGGCGTCGGTGGTGTCGAGGTTGTGCAGGCAGGCCAGGGCGTCGTTGGACACCACCCGGTCGGGGAGATACCCGCCGGTGCCGAGGATGACCGAGCGGATCACGCCGCCGGGACCGTCGCGCGGCGCGCGGCGAGGAGGGCCAACCCCTCGCGGATCCGGTCGTTGAAGCGGTGCGTCACCATATCCATCGCCACATCCATGGCATGGGCGAAGCCCAGCGCATCGGTGCCGCCATGGCTCTTCACCACCACGCCACGCAGGCCGATCAGCACCGCGCCATTGTAGCGGCGCGGGTCCATCCATTCGCGCAGGCGGTCGAGCGCCGGGCGGGCCAGAAGGTAGCCGACGCGGGCGGGCACGCTGCTGGTGAAGACCTGTCGCAGCAATTCGCGCATCAGCTTCAGGGCGCCCTCACCCGTCTTCAGCGCGACATTGCCGGTGAAGCCGTCGGTCACGACGACATCGACGGTCCCGGCGGTGATGTCATGCCCCTCGACGAAGCCGTAGAAGCCGCTGGCGATATGGCTGTCGCGCAGGATTTCGGCCGCCTCGCGCACGCGCTCATCGCCCTTCAACTCCTCGGAGCCGACATTGAGCAGCCCGAAGGTCGGGTTGGTCAGGCCGAGCACCGCCCGGGCGAAGGCATCGCCCATGATGGCGAATTGCACGAGGTTGCGGGCATCGCATTGCACATTGGCGCCGAGGTCGAGCATCACGACATCGCCGCGCGCCGAGGGCCCGATCGCGGCCAGGGCCGGCCGGTCGATCTCGGGCAGCGTCTTCACCACGATCTTGGCCAGCGCCATCAGCGCGCCGGTATTGCCGGCCGAAACCACGCCCTGCGCCTCGCCGCCCGCCACCGCGTCGATGGCGACGCGCATGGAGGAGCCGCGCACGCGCAGCGCCTGCGTGGGCTTCATGTCGCCTGGGATGGAGGTCGCCGCATGCCGCATCTCGCAGGCCTGCGACGCCCGCTTGCGCGTGGCGAGCAGGGGCCTGAGCCGTTCGGCATCGCCGCACAGCAGGAAACGCGCAGCCGGATGGCGTTCGGCCGCCAGCTCAATCCCGTCGAGGATCGATTCCGGAGCGTTATCGCCACCCATGGCATCGACCGCCAGCGCGAAAGGCGCGGCGGCGAGGCCAGTGCTCGCATTGCCGTCGGGCACGGCCGTTCTCTGGGTCGTCACCCGGCGCCCGGCTTAGAGTCGGACCGACGCCTTGAGCGCCTTGCCCGCCGCGACGACTTCGCGCCCGTCATAATGCCCGCAATGCGAGCAGATATGATGGGGGCGCTTCGTCTCGCCGCAGTTGGAGCATTCGACATGCGCCTCGGGGCTGATCGCCTGATGGCTCTGGCGCATGCCGCGGCGGGAGGGCGAAACCTTTTTCTTGGGAACGGCCATGGTGCCGGGCCTCTTCTTTCGTCTGTAACTTGAGAAAATTCAGGAAGGGGCGCGGGTTAGCACCCACACCCCCGTCGTGCAAGCCGAGGAACCGTCTCAGCCCTGGCGGTTCAACTTCGCCAAGGCCCCGAAGGGTCCGAGATCCTTGTCCGTGACCGAGTCGGGCAAACTTGCCCCCTCGGCACGAGGATAGGGGTCTAGCAGCAAAGCCAGGGTTTCCACCGCAGCTTCGCCCAGGTCCATCACCTCATGTTCGCAGGGGATGTCGTCGGGCGTGTCGGGGTCGTTGTCGCTGGGCTCGCGGCCGGGCGGCAGGAAGCGCAGGGACACGGTATCCGCGACGGTCTGCGGCACCGGCTCCAGCGTGACGACGCAGGCCTGCACCACCTCGGCGGTGATGGTGAGCTTCGCGGCCACGGTGTCGTCCGCCTGGCTGCGCAGCTCCCATTTCGCGGTGAAGGCCGGCAGCTCGATCAGGCCGAGGCGGCTCGCCAGGGCCGCGTGCTCCGCCTCGCTCGGGGTCAGCTCAATCACGTAGGGCGTGCGCTTGACCGCGGCGAAGGGCAGCGGCCGGTGGAATTCGGGGATGCTCATGGAACAATGTCTCCCGGGGTTGGGGGGAAGCGCAGCTGGCCGGACAGCAGCCCCGCCAGGGGCTGTGCCGCCAGTGCCGCGGCCAGGGCCTCGGCATACGCCGCCAGCGCCTGTGGCCCCGCCGCATCGGCTGCGGCGTGGCCGGCGAAGATGTTGCGGCTGATCGCCGCGGCCAGGGCCGGGCTGTCGCCGGCATCGAGTGCCGCCTCATAGGCGAGGGTGCGGCCGTGCCAGGCCTCCCACAGGCCCTTCACCCGTTTGCCGATGGACATGTCGCCGACGCCCATCTCACGCAGGTTCACATCCATATCGGCGAACATCGCATCGAACACCGCCTGGCCAAGCAGGGCGCCGCGCGGATCGGGATCGGCCCGCAGCCGGCGGATCAGCAGCGCGACATGCATCGAGATCAGGTCGAAGCGCCCGGCGAGGCTGTCCGGCACCCCGAGGACGGCGAAGGCCCAGGGCTCGCGGGCGGCGGCCACGGCGGCGGAATACAACTCAAATCCGGTCCGCTCATGCGGGCGGCGGCGCAGCAGGCCAAACACGTCAGGCGATCTCCGGCCGGCATGGAAGCCGGCGATTTGGCACGCGCGATGGCGAGTGTCGGTTGACCAAGCGCCGGGGTGGTGGCACGCACCGCAAATGGTCCGAGCCCCGATCCGCGTCAACGTGTTTCCCCCCCGGCTTCCCGCCCGGGCCGTCGTGCTGATGGTGGCGCTGCTTGCGACCGCGGCGCTGCCCGGCTGCGGCGCAGGCTCCCCCTTCGGCTCGCCGCTGCAGGTCCGCGGCCATCAGGTCGATGCCGAGCAGATCCGCGAGGTCGTGGTCGGCACCCATACCAAGGCCGATGTGCAGGCGATCCTGGGCAGCCCCACCGCCACCGGCACCTTCGACGACAACCAGTGGTATTACATCAGCGGCCAGACCCGGCTGCAGCCGCTGCGGACGCTGTCGCTGGAGGACCAGCGCGTCGTCGTGGTCCGCTTCGACGACCGCGGCGTGGCGCGGGAGGTCAGCGAGCTTGACCGCGCCGCCGGGCGCGACGTGCAGATCGTGGAGCGCCAGACCCCGGTGCCCGGCACCGACCGGACCCTGCTGCAGCAACTGTTCGGCAACCTCGGGCGGCTTGGACCGGGCGTGCCGGGGCAGTCGGCGAGCGGCCAGGGGCGCTGACACCGCGGGTGGCCCTGTGGCCGCCGTCAATCATCTGATTTGATTTGAGACTCCGGAATGTCGGGGGGGGATAATCTCCTCTCGCCTTTCTGGTCTCGCGTGGCGTCAGTCGTCGCCGCGCGTCTTCATCCCGCGGACGTCCGCCGCGCGACCCAGCGCCTCCTGGATTTCCTTGAACGCGAAGGGCTTTCGCAGCACCGGCCAGCTACCGAAATGGCCCTCATCCCCGGGATCGGCATAGCCGGTCAGGAACACCACCAGCAGGCCCGGCCGCGCCCGCAAGGCGCGGGTGGCGAGTTCGGTGCCCGACATCCGCGGCATCCGCACATCCGTGAGCAGGGCCGCGATCTCGGGATCCTGCAGCACCCGCAGCAGGGCATCGGTGGAATCGTAGCATTCCTCCACCTCCATCCCGAGGCTCCGGCAATGCTCGGCGACCGCCATGGCGACGAGGATCTCGTCATCGACGACCAGGGCTCGACGGACCGGGAGAGAATTCGACACGGAGCTACACGCCTGCGTCAGTTACGGGCGCAGGCTTAGCATCCCCCGCCACCGCCGTGACAGTCCGCTCGCCCTCAGAATCGGGCCGCCCTCGGGGCAGGAACAGCATCACCGTGGTGCCCAGGCCGGGGGCGGAGCGGATCTGCGCCGTGCCGCCGGATTGCCGCGCGAAGCCATAGACCTGGGACAGGCCGAGCCCGGTGCCCACCCCCACCCCCTTCGTCGTGAAGAAGGGGTCGAAGGCCCGGGCCATGACCTCGGCGGGCATGCCCTCCCCGTTATCGGCGACGCTGAGCAGAACATAATCACCGGGCGGCATCCCCTCCGCCGGCCCTGTCTCCAAGGTCAGGTTGGCGGTGGAAATGACCAGGCTGCCGCCTTCGGGCATCGCGTCCCGGGCATTGACGGCCAGGTTCAGCAGCCCCGCCTCGAACTCGGTCTGGTCAGCCAGCAGCGGCCAGAGCCCGGGCTCCAACAGGAGCTGCACCGAAATGGCCCCGCCAAGGCTGGGCGTGATGAGATCATTGGTCATGGCGAGAATGACCTGGTTGACGTCGAGACAGGTGGTGCGCAGCGGCTGCCGCCCGGAGAAGGCCAGCAATTGCCGTACCAGCCGCCCGCCCCGCTCCACCGAACGCCCCGCCTGCCCCAGCAGTTCGAGCCGGCGCGGATGCGGGCGGGGCGAGGCAAGCAGTTCGATCACGCCTGAGATCCCCATCAGGATATTGTTGAAGTCATGGGCGATGCCCCCGGTCATCTGCCCGAGCGTCTGCATCTTCTGTGCCTGCGACACGCGCCGCTCCAGCGCCCGCCGCTCGGTCAGATCGCGCAGGCTGCCCAGCACCCGGAGCTGCCCGGTCGCGGGATCGGTCAGCGGCACCAGCACGCTTTCCACCGTCGCCGTCTCGCCCCGCGCCCCGGACAGGACCGCCTCGAACTGGCTCGGGGTGCCGGCGCCGGCACAGGCCTCGCACCGCCGCGCGAAGGCCGCGCCCTCCGGCCCCGGCAGCAGGCTGTCGAGAGGGCGGCCCTGGGCCGCCGTAGCCTCCTGCCCGATCAGTCCGGCGAGGGCGGGGTTCAGCGCCTCCACCACCAGCGCCCCATCCGGCCGCTGGCCGAGGATGAACAGCAGGTCGGGCACATGTTCGAAGAACACCCGCAGCCGTGCCTCGCTGTCGCGGAGGCGGGCGGCCAGGGCCTCGCTCTCGGCGATCTTGGCCTCCAGCGCCGCATTGGCTTCGCGCAGCGCGGAAGGCGCCGGCAGCGCGAGCGCCCGCGGCAGCAGCGGCCAGACCACGATCGCAGCGACCAGGGAGACCCCGGCCGTCACCACCATCGCCAACCCGTCCAGCCAGTAGAACGGCAGCCAGAGCGTGATCACGCCCAGCAGATGGGTGGTGCCGCAGGCCAGGATGAAGACCGCGAACAGCCGGAACACCCAGGGAAACGCCAGATCGCTGCGCCGGCGCACGAAGCAGGCGAGCGCCAGCGGAATCACATAATAGGACGCGGCGATGATGAGGCCGGAGGCCGCGTGCAACCACAGCAGCCCCGGTTCCCAGGCCAGGCAGAAGCCATGCGGCGTCAGCCCATTCGGTTCAGTGAGGAATGCCAGTAGTCCAGCCATGGCTCCGCCTGCCCCGCATTGGCACGGACGCTAAGAGAAGCCTCCGTAGATTGAAAAGCATTCCTGCCCGGAGAGAGTTGCGCCCCAAAACAGGTGCGCCCCTGGTCCGGTTCAGACGATGCGCGCGGCCCGCAGCGTCGCGATCTCATCGATGGTCAGGCCGAGGTGCTCGCGCAGCACCTCATCCGTGTGCTGGCCGAGCAAGGGGGCCGCGCTGCGATAGGTCGGCGGCGTCGCCGAAAGCCGCACCGGATTGGCGATGACCTGGACCGTCTCGCCCGAGGCATGCGGCATGTCCACGACCACGCCGCGCGCCTGGACATGCGGATCGGCGAAGACCTGGGCCAAGGTGTTGATCGGGCCGCAGCCGATGCTGGCGGCCTCCAGCGCCGCCACCCAATCGGTGGTGGTGCGGGATTTCAGCACCGGCGCCAAGGTATCGGTGACCAGCGCGCGATTCTCGACCCGCGCGGCATTGGTCGCGAAGCGGGGATCGTCGAGCAGCGCCTGCTGCCCGGTCACGTCACAGAACCGCTTGAAGGTCGGGTCATTGCCGACCGAGAGGACGATGTAGCCATCCTCGGTGGCGAAGACCTGGTAGGGCACGATGTTGGGATGCTGGTTGCCGAGGCGCGGCGGGTTCTCGCCGGTCGCGAGGTAGTTCATCCCCTGGTTCGCCAGCCAGGCGACATGGGTGTCCAGCATCCCGATGTCGATCCGCTGCCCTTCCCCCGTCGCGTTGCGGTGCTGGAGGGCGGCGAGGATGCCGATGCAGCCGTAGAGCCCGGCGAAGAGATCCGCGACGGGAATGCCGACCTTCTGGGGCAGCCCGTCCGGCTCGCCGGTCAGCGACATCACCCCGCCCATCGCCTGGATCAGGCTGTCGTAGCCGGGCCGGGCCGCATAGGGGCCGGTCTGGCCGAAGCCGGTGATCGAGCAATAGATCAGGCGGGGATGCGCCGCCTTCAGATCTTCCCAGGACAGGCCGTATTTGGCCAGCGCGCCGACCTTGAAGTTCTCCACCAGCATGTCGCAGGAGGCGAGCAGGGTATGGATGATCTTCTGGCCGGCTTCCTGGGCGATATCGACGGTCAGCGACTTCTTGTTGCGGTTGACGCCGACGAAATAGGCGCTCTCCCGCGTGTTCGGCACGTAAGGGGGGGCGAAGCCGCGGGTGTCGTCACCGGCCCCCGGCCGCTCGATCTTGATGACCTCGGCACCGAGGTCCCCCAGCATCTGCGTGCAGGTCGGCCCGGCAAGGACGCGCGTCAGATCGAGGACGCGGATGCCGGTCAGGGGGCCCGGGGCGGTTTTGGTCATGCTTGTGCCTCATGCTCTTGCCGGGCCGTGCCGCCCGGTTCATGTGATCGGCTGATAGCCTCCACCGCCACCTTGTGAAAGGTGCGGAGCTAGACGGGCCCCGCGCCGGGCCCGCGATTGAGGGAAACCGGCGCGGCGAACCGCGCCCAGCGAGACAGGAACCGCCATGCTCGACCAGCCCCGTCACCCCACCCCCGAGGCCCCCAGCACCGATCCCTTCGCCTTGGCCAAATCCATGAGCGGGCTGCATTTCATCGGCGGCCGCTATGTCGCGGCGCGGTCGGGGAAAACCTTCCCGGTGGTGAACCCCGCGACCGGCGAACAGGTCGGGACCGCCGCCGAGGGCGATGCCGCGGATGTGGACGCCGCCGTGCAGGACGCCGCCCGCGCCCAGAAGGGCTGGGCCAAGACCCCGGCGCGGAAACGTGGCGCCATGGTCTATGCCTGCGCCGCTTTGCTGCGCACGCATCAGGACGAGTTGGGCCGGCTGATCGCGCTGGAGACCGGCAAGGCGCTGCGTACCGAAAGCCGGGTCGAGGCCGGGGTCGTGGCCGATATCTTCGAATTCTTCGGCGGCCTCGGCGGCGAGCTGAAGGGCGAGACCGTCCCCTTCGCCCCGGATGTGCTGTCGGTGACGATTCGCGAGCCGCTCGGCGTGGTCGGCGCGATCATCCCCTGGAACGTGCCGATGCTGCTGATGGCGCTGAAGATCGCGCCCGCGCTGGTGGCCGGCAACACCGTGGTGGTGAAATCGGCCGAGGAGGCGCCCCTCGCCGTGCTGCGCATCTGCGAGCTGCTGAACCGCATCCTGCCGGCCGGCTGCTTCAACATGCTCTCGGGCCAGGGGCCGGAGTGCGGGGCACCCCTGGTGGCGCATCCGCTGGTGAAGAAGGTGACCTTCACGGGCAGTGTCGAGACCGGCAAGATCGTCGCCCGCGCCGCGGCCGAAAAGCTGATCCCGGTGACGCTGGAACTCGGCGGCAAGTCGCCCATGATCGTGTTCCAGGACTGCGACTTCGAGAAGACGGTGGCCGGCGCGCTCACCTCGATGCGCTTCACCCGGCAGGGCCAGTCCTGCACCGCGGCCAGCCGCATCTACGTCGAGCGCCCGATCTTCGACCGTTTTGTCACCGAGATGAAGACCCGCGTGGATGCCATGGTGATGGGCGACCCGCTGGATGAGAAGACCGACATCGGCACCATCATCAGCCAGGGCCAGTTCGACAAGGTGCAAGGCTTCATCGAGGAAGGCCGCGCGACCCCGGGGGCGACCACGTTGGAATGCTCGGCGATGCCGACCGATCCCGCGCTGAAGAAGGGGCTGTTCCTGCGCCCCGTGATCTTCACCGGGCTGGACGCGACCTCGCGCCTGGTGCGGGAGGAGATCTTCGGGCCGGTCACCGTGGTGCAGCCCTTCGACGATGCCGAGGCGGTGCTGGCCGAGGCCAATGACAGCGAATATGGCTTGGCGGCCTCGCTCTGGACCAACAACCTCAAGGTCGGGCTCGATCTGGCGCATCGGCTGGAGGCGGGTCTGGTGCAGATCAACCAGAACCTCGTGGTGCAGGCCAACCTCTCCTATGGCGGGGTGAAGTCGAGCGGGCTCGGCAAGGAAGCCTCGCTGGAGGCGATGCTGGAGCACTTCACCCACAAGAAGACGATCATGGTGAACATGGGCTGAGGCGCCTCACGGCTGCCTGGAAGACTGGCGGAGGCGCAGCGCCATCGGCCGGACATGGCGCCCGTAGCCGATGGTCTCGCCATAGACCCCGGCGGCCTGCCGCGCGGCGCCGATCCCCTCATAGGCAGGGGGCGGCAGCATGGCCTCGGGCCAGTCGAAGGGGTCGGCCAGTATCCACTCCTCGCGGAGCGCCCGCGGGTCGGCGGCGAGCAGGGCCGCCGCCTCCTCGGCCAGTGGCGCATAGCCGGTGACGGCGGCGCGCTTGCGCTGCGCGGTGGCGGGGTCGAGCCGCAGCATTTCGCCCTCGTGCCGCGGGCGCATCAGCGGATAGGTCGCGCGGCGCCCGCCGATCAGCGCCGCCACCCGGTCGGCCACGGCGGCGCAGAGGTCGTGCATCGGATTATAGCCCTCGACCGGATCGGCGACGACCAGCGCGCCGGCTTCGGCGGCGCCCGCGATGCTCTCGGCCGCGCGCAAAAAGGGTTCGGCATCGCCGGCCAGGATCGCGGCATACCAGGCACGATCGGGCAGCATCCCCATCACCTGCCCGGCCGAGGCGCCACAGCCCCGCAGCAGCCCTTCGGAATAGCCCGTACGGGAGGCCGCCGAGCCACCGGAGCCATCGGTCAGGATGCAGACCAGCGGGCGTTCCCGCTCCATCCAGGCAAACAGGCGCAATTCATGCCCGGGGTGGGCGAGGATCGCGATCGGCTGGGGCATGGTGGCACCTAGAGCAATGTCCCTTCAGGCGAAATCGCTCAAAGGGGCGTCCGGCGCCAGAGTCGGCTACGCCTGGGAGGGAGGCCGATCCGGCTGGGTCGGCATGCTCTAAGGACATCGCCGGGGTAGGGATAGCGCCCCTGCCCCGCTTCTTCGCTGTCACGACCGGAGGTCGCGCGTGCCCCGCACCATCTTGTTCACCAACATCATGCTCACCGGGCGCAGCGGCACCGAGGTCGTCACCGAGCAACTGGCCGAAGGGCTGCGCCGCCGTGGCCACCGGCCGGTGCTCTACACGCCGCATCCGGGCGCCTTGGCCGAGCATCTGCGCTGGCGCGGCCATCTGGTGATCTCCGACCCCGCCGCCTTGCCGAAGCCGCCGGATCTGATCCACGCGCACCACACCGGCCCCGCCATGGCGGCGCTGGCGGCGCATCCGGGCGTGCCGGCGCTGTTCGTCTGCCACGACGCCACCGCCCCCTTCGATGCCGCCCCGCCGCATCCGCGCCTGCGGCGGCTCTTCGCCGTGGATGAGCGCTGCCGCGCCCGGCTGGTGGCCGAGGGCGCCGCCCCTGCCAGCATCGGCCTGCTGCCCAATGCCGTGGAACTGGCACGCATCCCGCCCCGCCCGGCGCCCCTGCCCGATCGCCCACGGCGCGCGCTGGCGATGACCAAGCATGCGGCGCATCTGCCCGCCCTGCGCGCCGCCTGCGCCGCGGCCGGGATCAGCTTGGAGGAGGCCGGTTCCGGCCCCGGCCGGATGACCGACACACCCGAGGCCGGCTTCGCCGAGGCCGACCTCGTCTTCGCCACCGCGCGCACCGCGCTGGAGGCGGCGGCGGCCGGCGCCGGGGTCATCGTCTGCGACGCGCGTGGCTGTGCCGGCTTCCTGACCCGGGCCCGGGCCGAGGCCTGGCTGCCCTGGAACCTCGGCGCCGGGGTGCTGAAGGACCCGTCGGAGGTCGCGGTGCTGGCCGCCGCCATCGCGGAGTACTCGGCCGGCGAGGCGGAGGCGGCCGCCGCGCTGGTGCGGGCCGAATCGGGGATCGAGACGATGCTCGACCGGCTGGAGGCGATCTATGACGAGATGCTGGCCACCCCTGTCCCGGTGGATCCGGCGGCGGAGGCGGCAGCCCTCGGCCGCTTCCTCTCCGGCTGGGTGCCGAGCTTCAACCCGGCCCTGCCCTGGTATCCGCTGGTGGAGGCCGTGGCCCCCCGCGCGCCCGCACCCCCGCCGCGGATCGAGGCGCTGGTCGAGGCGCTGGCCGGGGACCTCGGTGGCGCGATCGCCGGCCTGACGCGGGCGCAAGCGGGGCTGCCGCCCGAGGTCGCGGCGTTGCGGCAGGATCTGGCCAGGCTCGGCACAGAGGAGGCGGCGGCCCGGGCGCGGGACCAGGAGGCGCTGGGCGCCGCCCTCGCCAGGATCGGGGACCGGCTGGAGGCCCTGGCGCGGCGGCCCGGCGAGGACCCGCCCTCCTGGCCCGCGCTCCGGGCCGAGGTCGCGGATCTCCGCTGGCGGCTGGATGGGCTGGCCGCACGGGGGGCCGAGGATCCCCCGTCCTGGCCGGCGCTCCAGGCCGAGGTCGCGCGGATCGACACGCGGCTGGCGGCGCTGGCCGCGCGACGCGGGCCGGGCGGGTGGATCGGAGATGGGCTGCGGGGGCTGTGGCGCCGCTTGGTGCCGCACCGTATCCGCGCCGCGCTGCATCGCCGGCGAGCAGGCTGACCAGGGCGCCTGCAATCCTTCGCACCGGCTCTTTCCGCCGCTTCCAGGCTGCGCCACTCTGGCGCCAAGGCGGGGCGAGGTCCGGGCGAAAACAGCCGGCCGATCCTGCCATGAGCCGGAGGATACGATGCCGAACCCCACCCGCTTTCCGCGCAGCCTTGCGCCGCGCGCCTGGCTTGCCATGGCGCTCGCCCTCGCCGCCCCCGCCGCCATGGCGCAGGAGGCCGGGCCGATCAGCCTGGAGCGCTTCGGTTCCTTCCACGTCGGCGGCCGCATGGTCGAGATTTCCGGCCAGCCGATCCGCGAATACATGCCGACGACCGGCGGGCAGTTGAACCGGATCGACCCGAACGGCGCCTACCTCGTCGGCCAGATGTACGCCCAATACATGATCCCGGCGCAGCAGCGTGGCACGGTGCCGCTGCTGCTCTGGCACGGCGCCTATCTGACCGGCGTGACCTATGAGACGACGCCAGATGGCCGCCCCGGCTGGGACCAGTTCTTCCTGCGCCGCGGCTGGGCGACCTATGTCAGCGATGCCGTCGAGCGTGGCCGCGCCGGCTGGGCCATGGTGCCCGAGATCTTCCGCGAGCCGGTGTTCCTGCCGATGCAGAACCCCTGGGAGCGCTTCCGGATCGGCGATGGCGCCGGCTCCTACGCCCGCGGCACCACGCGGGAGGGCGGGCAATTCCCCTCCGACGCCGCGAGCTACGGCAATTTCATGCGCCAGGTGGTGCCGCGCTTCCTCAGCACGGATGAGGCTGTGAAGGCGGGCTACATCGCGCTGCTGGAGCGGGTGGGGCCCAGCGTCGTCATCGCCCATAGCCAGGGCGGCGCCTTCGCCTGGCAGGTGGCGCAGATGCGCCCCGACCTCTTCCGCGCGCTGATCCTGATCGAGCCCGCCGGCACCGGCGTGCCCGCCGAGGCGGCGCGGCTGAAGGATGTGCCGCAGCTGTTCCTCTATGGCGATTATCTGGATGTGGACGCGCGCTGGGGCGCGATCCGCGCCAATGCCCGCCGCTTCGTGGGGCTGGTGCGGGAGGCCGGTGGGCAGGTCGAGGAAGTGGACCTGCCGGCGCGCGGCATCCACGGCAACAGCCACATGGTCATGATGGACCGGAATGGAGATGTGGTCGCGCAGATCCTGCAGGATTGGCTCGTGGCGCGGGGGCTGTGGAACTAGAGCGGTATCGCTTCAGATTGAAGCGCGAAGCGACTCATAAAGCGATGAAACTGCTCGATAAAATACGACTCTGGAGCGTTATCGCGTAGCGATCACGCCCTGGGCGCCACCCGCCGAAAGCGGTGGCGCAGGCCGAGCAGCGGCCGTTCCACGCCGAAATGCACGGCCAGGCTCGGCACCAGGGTCAGCGTCAGGAACACCGCATACCATGCCGGCGGATACAGCCCGTCGCGCATGGCGATCCCGGTCCAGCGGCAGGCGAGCCCGACCGCCAGCCAATGGAACAGGTAGAGCACATAGGCCATGCGCCCGATCAGCAGCAGCGGCGCCAGCGACAGCCCCCGCCGCAGCCAGCCCAGGGCCGGCGCCGCCAGCAGGCTGCCCATGCCGGCGGCGATGGCCAGGCTTTGCACCGCATAGCGCCAGGTGTCGCGGAAACCCGGCTCCCGCCACACCAGGCTGCCGAGCAGCACCGCCAGCGCCAGCGCGAGCACCGCCGGATGCGCCAGCCAGCGCGGGATCGGCCCGCGGCAGGCCCAGGCCAGCAGGCAGCCGTAGAGGATCGCATCCAGCCGCGTGTCCGTGGCCATGTAGATCCGCTGCGCCGGATCGGCGGTGCAGAGCGCGAGGCTCCCGCCATCCTGGCAGGCTGCATGGATGACGAGCCGCCACCCCAGGCTCAGCGCCACGCCGAGGACGATCACCGGCACGAACGCCCGGCGCCGCAGCACCGCACCCAGCAGCAGCGGAAAGACGAGGTAGAAATGCTCCTCGACCGCCAGCGACCACAGGATGCTGAAGGGATGCGGCGCCAGCCCCTCGGCGGCCGGATAGCCGATCCAGAGCGCCCAGTAATTCGCGCCATAGAACAGCGCCGAGACCAGCTCGGCCCATGACGGCGGCGCCCCCAGCCGCGCCAGCACGGCCACGACCAATGCGGCATAGAGCAGCAGCGCCGGCAGCAGCCGCAGCACCCGCCGCAGATAGAAGGCGCCGAGCGCGATCCGGCCCCGCGCCGCATGTTCGGCCAGCAGCAGTCGGGTGATGATGAAGCCGCTGATGCCGAAGAACAGCGTCACCCCGAGCCCGCCCGGCACAATGTGGCCAAGCCCGGCATGGGCCACCATCACCACCAGGATGGAGAGCGCGCGCAGCCCATCCAGCGCCGGGATCGCGCCCCCGGGCGGGATCTCGGCGAGGGGTGCGGCCCGCACTCAGCGGCCGTTCAGCATCGGCAGGTCCAGGCCCTGTTCGCGGGCGCAATCGATGGCGATGTCGTAGCCCGCATCGGCATGGCGCATGACGCCGGTCGCGGGGTCGTTCCACAGCACCCGCTTCAGCCGCCGCGCCGCATCGGGCGTGCCATCGGCGACGATCACCATGCCCGCATGCTGGCTGTAGCCCATCCCCACCCCGCCGCCGTGGTGCAGCGAGACCCAGGTCGCGCCCGAGGCGGTATTGAGCAGCGCGTTCAGCAGCGGCCAGTCCGAGACGGCATCCGAGCCATCCCGCATCGCCTCCGTCTCCCGGTTGGGCGAGGCGACGCTGCCGCTGTCCAGATGGTCGCGGCCGATGACGATGGGGCCGATCTCGCCCGCCGCCACCATCTCGTTGAAGGCGAGACCCAGGCGATCCCGCTGCCCCAGGCCCACCCAGCAGATGCGCGCCGGCAGGCCCTGAAACGCGATGCGGTCCCGCGCCATGTCGAGCCAGCGGTGCAGATGCGGATCGTCGGGGATCAGTTCGCGGACGCGCTGATCGGTCTTGCGGATATCCTCGGGGTCGCCCGAGAGCGCGGCCCAGCGGAAGGGCCCGATGCCGCGGCAGAACAGCGGGCGGATATAGGCCGGCACGAAGCCCGGGAAGCCGAAGGCATCGGCCAGCCCCTCATCCTTGGCCATCTGGCGGATGTTGTTGCCGTAATCCATGACAACGCTGCCCATGCGCTTGAAGTCGAGCATCGCCTGGACGTGGCCGACCATGCTGCGGCGCGCGGCGGCGGCGACGGATTTGGGGTCGCTCTCGCGCCTGGCCAGCCATTCATCGACGGTCCAGCCGGCGGGCAGATAGCCATTGCCGGGATCATGCGCCGAGGTCTGGTCGGTCACGATATCCGGCACCACGCCGCGGCGGACGAGTTCGGGAAACACCTCCGCCGCATTGCCCAGCAGCCCGACCGAGATCGGTTTTGTGGCCCCTCGGATCATCGCCAGCGCGGTATCGAGGTCATCGGCGCGGTGATCGAGGTAGCGCGTCTCCAGCCGTTTCTGGATGCGCGATTCCTGGCATTCGACGGCCAGCACCGAGGCTCCCGCAAAAACCCCCGCCAGCGGCTGCGCCCCGCCCATGCCGCCAAGCCCCGCCGTCAGGATCCAGCGCCCCGACAGATCGCCGCCAAAATGCTGGCGCCCGGCCTCGGCAAAGGTCTCGTAGGTGCCCTGGATGATCCCCTGGCTGCCGATGTAGATCCAGGACCCCGCCGTCATCTGGCCGTACATCATCAGCCCCAGCCGATCGAGATGGTTGAAATGCTCCCAATTCGCCCAGGCCGGCACGAGGTTGGAATTGGCGATCAGCACGCGGGGCGCGTCGGCATGGGTCTCGAACACCCCCACCGGCTTCCCGGACTGGATCAGCAGGGTCTGGGTCTCGGTCAGCCGGCGCAGGGTGGCGATGATGGTCTCGTAGCACTCCCAGTCCCGCGCCGCCCGGCCGATGCCGCCATAGACGGTCAGCGAGCCGGGGTCCTCGGCCACCTCGTCGTCCAGGTTGTTCATCAGCATCCGCAGCGGCGCCTCGGTGGTCCAGGACAGCGCGCTGCGGATCAGGCCGCGCGGCGCGCGGATGGCGGGGGCATTGCGGAAGCGGGACATGCGGGGCGGCTCCTGGGCTGGGAGAGGCAATTGCGCAGCGCCCCGCCCCGCGCAAGACTGCACGGCGCGGGGAAACAGGGAACAGGCCGAATGGCCGCGTAAGCACCCCGCCGGGAAACAACCAATGTTTTCGGGCTTCGTGACCACCCAGATCGAGACCAGCGGCGGCGCCCGCATCCATCTGCGCCACGGCGGCAAGGGCCCGCCGCTGCTGCTGCTGCACGGCAATCCGCAGAGCCATGTGATCTGGCACCTGATCGCCGAGCGGCTGGCCGAGCACTTCCATGTCGTCGCCACCGACCTGCGCGGCTATGGCGACAGCTCGGCGCCCGATACCGCCAACCTCGCCAACTACACCTTCCGCGCCATGGCGCAGGACCAGGTCGAGGTGATGCAGGCCCTCGGCTACGAGCAGTTCATGGTCGCGGGCCATGATCGCGGCGCCCGCACCGCCCATCGCATGGCGCTGGACCACCCGGAGCGGGTCACGCGCCTGGCACTGCTCGACATCCTGCCGACGCGGCACATCTGGCGGAACGTCAACGCCTCCTGGGCGATGAAATCCTGGCACTGGGTGTTCATGGCGCAGGAGGGTGACCTGCCCGAGCAGATGATGATGGGCGTCCCTGCCCGCTTCTACATGGAGCGCAAGATCGGCAAGCCTGGCATGGGCATGTCGATCTTCGCGCCCGAGGCGGTGGAGGAATACATCCGCTGCTTCACCGAGAAGACCATCCGCGCCTCCTGCGCCGATTACCGCGCGACCGCGACGCTGGACCGCGTGATCGACGATGCCGATGCGGACCGCAAGATCGCCTGCCCGACCCTGGTCCTGAACGGCGGCCGCAGCCATACCGCGGCGGTCTTCGACAATGTGCTCGCGGTCTGGCGCGACTACGCCGAGGACGTCGTCGGCGCCGCGCTGGATTCCGGCCATTACGTGCCGGAGCACGCGCCCGAGGCGGTGCTGGACTGGTTCCTGCGCTTCTTTACAGGGGTCCCGGCGCGCCCCCCGATCGCCCAAACCACCGGAGCCTGACCTCGTGACCGACCAGACCGCCATCCCCGTCCGCTTCATGCGCGGCGGCACCAGCCGTGGCCCCTTCTTCCTGGCCAGCGACCTGCCGCCGGACCGGGAGGGAATGTCCCGGGTGCTGCTGGCGGTCATGGGCTCGCCGGACGCACGGCAGATCAATGGCATCGGGGGTGCGACCACGCTGACCAGCAAGGTCGCCATCATCTCCCTGGCCAAGCCGGGTGAGGCGCAGCAGGTGGACTACCTCTTCGCCCAGGTCTCGGTGGACACGGCCGTGGTCGATTTCGGCCCGACCTGCGGCAATATGCTCTCCGGCATCGGCCCCTTCGCGATCGAGACCGGGCTGGTCCCCGCCGAGGCGGGCGAGACCAAGGTCCGCATCCGCGCGGTGAACACCGGCGCCCTGGTCGAGGCGGTGGTGCAGACCCCGGGCGGGCGGGTGACCTATGCCGGGGAGACCGCCATCGCCGGCGTGCCCGGCACCGCCGCGCCCATCGTGCTGAACTTCGCCGATGCGGTGGGCGGCGCCACGGGCAGGTTGATGCCGACCGGCAAGCCCATGGACATGATCGAGGGCGTGGCCGTCACCTGCCTGGATGTGGCGATGCCGGTGGTGATCGCGCGCGCCGCCGATTTCGGCAAGACGGGGCGTGAGAGCGCCAAGGAGTTGGACGCCGACCGCGACTTCATGGCGCGGATCGAGGTGGTGCGCCGCGCCGCCAGCCTGGCGATGGGCATGGGCGATGCGGCGGGCAAGGTGATGCCGAAATTCGCGATGCTGGCGGCACCCGCTTCCCCGGACGGCACCATCGCCGCGCGCTACTTCACCCCGCTGGCCTGCCATGAGGCGATGGCGGTGACGGGCGGGATCTGCATCGGCTCGGCCTGCGTGCTGCCGGGCACGGTCGCCGGGGGGCTGGCCCGGATCAAGGGGGGCGCGCGGGAGATGGTGGTGATCGAGCACCCGACCGGCAGCATGGAGGCCGTCATCACCACCGGCACCGATGCGGACGGGGCGATGACGATCGAGGGCGGCGGCACCTTGCGCACGGCGCGGCTGCTGATGGCGGGGGAGGTGTACGTCCCGTAATTGCTGGCCGAGCTAAGAGGCTATTTCGTCGTCGAATGCCTTGGTGGCCTCGGGAGCGCGGGTCGCCTCCACCGCGGCGACGTCTGCCTGGGTAAAGTCACCCAGTTCCAGTACCTGCCGGTCGCGTCGCTTAAGACGATGATATTCCTCGGCGGAGATCAGCACGGTCCGTTCGCGGCCATGATGGAGGATGGCCACACCCTGCGTGAGGGCAGCATCATGATAAGTCGCCAGATGCCGCTGAAATTCAGCGGATGAAACGCGGATCATGTCGGGCGCTCAAAAATTTATATAGTTCATGTAATACATATAATACGTATTTTTCAAGCGGAAACTTGCGGACAATGGGTGCCACCATTGGCGGCTCCGCGGCGCGGCGATGGGACACCTAACCGCATGGACAAATCGGCCGCCCCCCCCCCGGGCGGACCGATTTTCGCGCCGCAGGGGATGGGAAACGGCCCGGGCGGGAGATGGCGGCCAAGCCGCCCCCCCTGCTAGTACCCGCGATCCCCGAGGTTCAGCAGCGGGAAGGCGCTATGCACATGCGGGACCGCCACCGGGGGCGCCCCCGCATGGGTGTAGCTCTTGTCCAACTGCCCGAAGCCCGTCACGCCGCAGAGGCCGAGCGCCTTGATCGTCTCATCCTCCAGGATCTCCAGCAGCCGGCGCACGCCATCCGCGCCATCCGCCGCCAGCCCGTAGAGGTAGAGCCGCCCCACCCCGACCCAGTCCGCCCCGAGCGCGATTGCCTTCACCAGATCCGTGCCGCGGCTGACGCTGCCATCGACCATGATCTTGCTCCGCCCCGCGACCGCGGCCACCACCTCTGGCAGCACATCCAGCGAGCCGCGGCCGTGGTCCAGTTGCCGCCCGCCGTGGTTCGACACATAGACCACATCCACCCCGATCGAGGCCGCGATCTCCGCATCCTCCCCGGTGCCGATGCCTTTCAGGATCAGCGGAATCTTGTGCTTGTCGCGAAAGCGCTTGATGTCGTCCCAGGACAGCGCGGCCTGGATATCCATGCCCGTATTCGCCGCCCGCCAGGTCTTTACGAAGCGCTTGGAAATGTCGCGCTCCCGCCGGCTGTAATGCGCCGTGTCCACGGTGATGCAGAAGGCGTCATAGCCCGCCGCGATCACCCGCCCGGCGATCGCATCCTGCCAGTCATGGTCGCCACGCACATAGAGCTGGAAGGTCTTCGGCCCCGTCGCCGCGGCGGCCGTCTCCTCGATCCCCGGCTGGCTGACCGAGCTCAGCATGAAGGGCACGCCGAACTCGCCCGCCCCGCGCGCGACCGAGGCGCCACCGCCCGCCTCGAAGGATTCCAGCGAGCCGACCGGGGCCAGCACCAGCGGCAGGCGGATGCGATGGCCGAAGAAATCGACCGAGGCATCAACGTTGGAGACATCCCGCAGCACCCGCGGCCGCAGCGCCACGGTATCCAGCGCCATGCGGTTGCGGGCCAGGGTGGTTTCCGTCTCCGTCGCGCCGGTCAGATAGTCCCAGACATTCGGCGTCACCCGGTTACGGGCGAATTTGATCATCTCATGCAGGGTCAGGAAGCGTTCTTCGGGCGCGTTGGGCATGCCGCTGGTTTCCTCAAGGCTTTCGCCCGACGCTAGGAGCGCGTCACAAACCGGTCAACGCACCCCTCGCCCAGGGCCGCACCCCGCGCCACACTCGCGGCACCAGGGAGGGGATCAGCGATGAACGCCACGGAACGACGACGCCGATGCAGGGCGGTGCTGGACGGCTCCGACTGCGTCCACCCCGCCTCGGTGCATGACCCGGTCTCGGGCCGCATCGCCGCCGATCTCGGCTTCGAGCTTGGCATGTTCGCGGGCTCCACCGGCTCCCTCGCCGTGCTGGGCGCGCCCGACCTGATCGTGCTGACCCTGACCGAATTCGCCGAACAGGCCCGCCGCATCTGCCGCGCGGGCGCGCCGCCGCTGGTGGTGGATGCCGACCACGGCTACGGCAATGCGTTGAATGTGATGCGCACGGTGCAGGAGCTGGAGCATGCCGGCGTCGCCGCCATGTCGATCGAGGACACCGACCTCCCCCGCCCCTATGCTGCCCCCAAGCCGCGGCTGATCCCGCTGGCCGAGGGCCTGGACAAGATCCGCGCCGCTTTGGCCGCGCGCGAGGATGCCACGACCTGCATCTTCGCCCGCACCGGGGCGGTCGGGATCAACGGCCTCGCGGATGGCGTCGAACGCGCCCGCGCCTATTCCGCGACCGGCGCCGATGCGCTGTTCCTGACCGGCGTCACCACGCGGGCGGAGCTGGATGCGATCGCCGAGGCCGCCACCATCCCGCTGGTGCTCGGCACGCTGAGCCCGGTGCTGAACGACCGCGACTACCTCGCCGCGCGTGGCGTGCGGATCGCCTTGCAGGGCCACCAGCCCTTCCAGGCGGCGGTGCAGGCGATCCATGCGACGCTCTCCGCCTTGCGCGCCGGAACGGCACCGGCTGCCCTCACCGGCATCGCCCCGCCTCCGCTGATGCGACAGTTGATGCGCGAAGATGGTTACGCGGCGGCCACGCGGGATTTCCTGGACGGGAGAAAGATGTAGCCTGCCCGGATGACCCACCAGCGCCGCTTCGAGCACAGCGTCTGCCCGCATGACTGCCCCTCCACCTGCGCGCTGGAGGTGGAGGTGCTGGAGGGCAGGCGCATCGGCAGCGTCCGCGGCGCCAAGGACAACAGCTACACCGCGGGCGTGATCTGCTCGAAGGTTCAGCGCTATGCCGAGCGCATCCACCACCCCGACCGGCTGACCCAGCCGCTGGCCCGGACCGGGCCGCGCGGCTCCGGCCAATACGCGCCGATCGGCTGGGATGAGGCGCTGGACCGCGTCGCCGGGGCCTTCACCGAGGCCACGCAAAAACATGGGTCGGAGGCGGTGTGGCCCTATTACTTCGCCGGCACCATGGGGCTGGTGCAGCGGGACGGCATCCACCGCTTGCGCCATGCCATGCGCTATTCGCGCCAGACCAACACCATCTGCACCTCGATCAGCGAATCCGGCTGGACCGCCGGGGTCGGCCGCATCACCGGCCCGGACCCGCGCGAGATGGCGGTCTCGGACCTCATCGTGGTGTGGGGCGGCAATCCGGTCGCGACCCAGGTCAATGTGATGACCCATGTCTCGCGTGCCCGGAAATCTCGGGGCGCGAAATTCGTGGTGATCGACCCCTACCGCACCGGCACCGCCGCCGTCGCCGACCTGCATCTCGCCCCCCGCCCCGGCACCGATGGCGCGCTGGCCTGCGCGGTGATGCATGTCGCCTTCCGCGATGGGCAGGCCGACCGCGCCTATATGGCCAAATACGCCGATGATCCGGCCGCACTTGAGGCGCATCTCAAGACCCGCGACCCGGCCTGGGCCGCGGCCATCACCGGCCTCTCGATCGCCGAGATCGAGGCCTTCGCCGCGCTCTACAACGGCACCCCCCGCGCCTATATCCGCGCGGGCTACGGCTTTGCCCGCTCCCGCAACGGCGCCGCGGCGCTGCATGCGGTGACCTGCATGCCGACGGTGACCGGCCATTGGCGGCATGAGGGCGGCGGCGCCTTCTGGAACAACCGCTCGATCTACAAATGGGACAAGACCCTCATCGAGGGGCTGGACCTCCGCGATACCTCGACCCGCAGCATGGACATGTCCCGCATCGGCGCCGTGCTGACCGGGGACCGCGCCGAATTGGGCGATGGGCCGCAGGTCCATGCCATGCTGATCCAGAACGTGAACCCGATGACCGTGGCGCCCGACAGCAACCGCGTCCGCGCCGGCTTCGCACGGGAAAACCTCTTCGTCTGCGTGCATGAGCAGTTCATGACCGAGACGGCCCGGCAGGCCGATATCGTGCTGCCGGCGACGATGTTCCTGGAGCACGACGACCTCTACCAGGCGGGCGGGCACAGCCACATCCAGATCGGCGCCAAGCTGGTGGAGCCGCCCCCCGGCTGCCGCTCCAACCACGAGGTCATCCAGGGCCTGGCGCGGCGCCTGGGCGCGCGGCACCGCGGCTTCGAGATGACGGCGATGGAGATGGTGGACGCCACCTTGCGCGAGTCGGGCTGGCCCGGCGCCGAGACGGTGCTGGCGCAGCATTGGCTGGATGTGCAGCCGGAGAGGGAGACGTCCCACTTCCTGGATGGCTTCGGCCATCCGGACGGCCGCTTCCGCTTCGCCCCGGACTGGGCCGCGCTCGGCCCCCGGCACGAGACGATGCCAAAGCTGCCGGACCATATGGCGACGATCGATGTGGCGACGGCCGAGCACCCCTTCCGCATGGTCACGGCGCCGGCACGGCAGTTCCTCAACACCAGCTTCACCGAGACGCCCACCGGCCAGCAGCGCGAGGGCCGCCCCTCGGTGCTGCTGAATGCCGAGGACGCCGCCCGCCTCGGCCTCGCCGAGGGCGACCGCGTCCAACTCGGCAATCTCCGAGGCCAGATCATCGTCCATGCCCGCATCGCCACGGGCGGCCAGCAGCCGGGCGTGGTGGTGGTGGAGGGCATCTGGCCGAGCGAAGCCTTCGAGACCGGGATCGGCGTGAATGCCCTGACCAGCGACGACCCCGCGCCCCCGGCCGGGGGCGCGGTCTTTCACGACACAGCCGTATGGATCCGCGCCGCCTCATGAACGAACTCCTGCTTGCCACCGCCCATCGCGTCCTGCCCGCCGGGAATTTCGGCAATCTCGCCAGCGACATCGTCATCGCCGAGGGAATCGGCGGCCATGTCCGCGACAGTGAGGGCCGCGACTACATCGACTATCTGCTCGGCAGCGGCCCGATGCTGGTCGGCCATGCCCATCCGGAGGTGACGGCGGCGGTGATGGCGCAAATCCCGCGCGGCACCACCTTCTTCGCCAACAACGCCGCCGGGATCGAGCTTGCCGCCGCCATCGTCGAGGCCGTGCCCTGCGCCGAGCAGGTTCGCTTCCTCAGCAGCGGCACCGAGGCCGACATGTATGCGATGCGCGTCGCCCGCGCCTTCCGCGGCCGCGAAAAAATCCTCAAGTTCGAGGGCGGCTTCCATGGCATGAGCGACCATGCGCTGATGAGCATGGCGCCGAAGCGACCGGGCAATTTCCCGCAGGCGATCTCCGATTCCGCCGGCATCCCGGCGCGCGTCACCGATGACATGCTGATCGCCCCCTTCAACGATGCCGCGACCGCTGTCGCGCTGATCGAGGCGCATCACGACGAGATCGGCGGCGTCATCGTCGAGCCCCTGCAGCGGCTGATCCCGCCCCGCGCCGGTTTTTTGGAGGCGCTGCGCGAGGTCACCGCCCGCTTCGGCATCCCGCTGATCTTCGACGAGGTCGTGACCGGCTTCCGCTTCGCCTATGGCGGGGCGCAGGAATACTATGGGGTGACGCCGGACCTCTGCACCTTGGGCAAGGTGCTGGGCGGCGGCTTCCCGCTTTCGGCCGTGGCCGGGCGGGCCGACATCATGGCGCATTTCGACCGCGCCAAGGTCGGTGACGACGGTTTTCTCATGCAGGTCGGCACGCTCTCCGGCAATCCGGTGGCGGCCGTGGCAGGGCTGGCGACCTTGGAAATCCTGCGCCGTCCAGGGACTTACGAGGCGTTGTTCGCAACCGGCCGCAGCCTGATGGACGGGCTGACCGAGGCCGCCCGCAAGGCCGGCGTCCCCGCCCAGGTGGTGGGCGAGCCGCCGCTGTTCGATGTAGTCTTCGCCGATGGCGACCTGCCCGACTACCGCGCCGGGCTGCGCAATGACGCGCGGATGCAGGCGCATGTGAACAAATGCCTGCGCGCCGCCGGCATCCTCAAGGGGGACAGCAAGTACTACATCTCGCTGGCCCATACGCCTGAGGACGTCGCCTATACCGTGGAGGCCTTCGCCGCCGCTTTGGCGAGCTACTCCACGATCGCCTGATAGGTCAGCACTCGCAGCTCACGCCGGATCGGATAGGTCGATGACGGCATGAGCTGCGTGAGCAGGATCACCGCCATCTCCTCCTCCGGGTCCACCCAGAAGGCGGTGCTGGCGGCCCCGCCCCAGGCATATTCGCCCGGGGTGCCGATGATCTGCGCCCGTGCCGGATCGAGCATGACCGAGAAGCCGAGGCCGAAGCCGATCCCCTCATAGGTCGACTCGCTGAACCTGGCCTGCCCCATCGAGGCCATGTCGCCGCCCAAGTGGTTGGAGGTCATCAGCTCCACCGTCTTCACGCCCAACAGCCGCGTACCATCCAGCTCGCCCATGTTCAGCATGAACTGGCAGAAGCGCATGTAATCGGCCGCCGTGGACACGAGCCCGCCGCCGCCCGAGGCCATCTGGCGCTCCGCCAGATAGGGGCTGGCCTGGGGGTCGTCGATCAGCAGCAGCTTGCCATCCTTGCCCCGGCTGTAATTGGCGGCGAAGCGCGGCTGGCTCGCCTCCGGCACGTGGAAGCCGGTATCGACCATGCCGAGCGGGCCGAGCACGCGCTCGGCCAGGAAGCTCTCCAGCGACTGCCCCGAGACCACGGCGACCAGATGCCCGAGGACGTCGGTCGAATGGCTGTAGTTCCAGGCGGTGCCGGGCTGGGCGATCAGCGGGATCCCCGCCAGCCGCTCCACCATCTCGCCAAGGGTGCCGGGCATGCCCTGGAAGCCGATCTTCTGCTCGCGGTACATCGCATCCACCAAGGTGGATTCCATGAAGCCGTAGGTCAGCCCCGAGGTATGGGTCATCAGGTCGCGGAAGGTGATGTCGCGCGTGGCCGGCACCGTCTCGATCTTGCCGCGCTGGCCGCCGCTCATCACCCGCATATTGGCGAAATACGGCAGGAAGCGGGAGATCGGATCGTCGAGCTGGAAGCGCCCTTCCTCATACAGCATCAGCATCGCGACGCTGGTGAGCGGCTTGGTCATCGAATAGATGCGGAAGATGGTGTCCGGCGCCATCGCGGTGCCGCGCTCCAGATCCGCGAGCCCGGTGCAGTGCAGATGCACGACCTTGCCGCGCCGCGCGACCATCGTGGTCACCCCCGCGAGCTTGCCATCGGCCACCAGCCGATCGGCCCATGCGCCGACCCTGGCGAGCCGTGTCGGGCAAAGGCCCACATCCTCGGGGTTTGCGTCGATCATCCTGGGGGGTGCCTCTTGCTGCTGGGGCCGGATGCTACGACGCGGCGCCGCCCGCGTCATCGCCCTGGGGCCGCAGCCGGGCGGCCGGCAGCAGCACCATCATGGTGGTGCCGACCCCTGCGGTGCTGGAGACGGTGAGGCTGCCGCCATGGGCCTCGGCCAGCACGCGGGACAGGTAGAGGCCGAGGCCCGAGCCCGGAAAGCGCCGCGAGAGTGAGCTGTCGATCTGGCTGAAGGGCTGGAAGATCAGCGGCGTCTCCTCCTCCGACATGCCGATGCCGGTGTCGGTGACGGAGATGCAGAGCTCCCCGCTGTCCCGCACCGCCGCCCGCACGGTCACCATGCCGCCCGCGGGCGTGAATTTCACCGCATTGGCAAGCAGGTTCAGCAGGATCTGGCGCAGCCGCAACTCATCGGCGCGCAGCCGCGGCAGGCTGCTCGGCACATTCGTCACCACGGTGATGCCGCCGCTATCGGCCGCGGCGCGTATCACCCGCACCGCGCTGTCGATCAGCGCGCCGACATGCACGTCGTAATCGGCCATCACCAGCCCCGCCGTCTCGGCGCGGGTGACGTCCAGGATGTTGTCGATCAGCGACAGCAGATGCTGGCCGGCCTCATGGATGCTGGCGATGAATTCCTTTGCGCGTGCCGGCGGCGGCTCGGGCATCAGCGCCTCGGAGAAGCCGATCACGGCATGCAGCGGGGTTCGCAGCTCATGCGTCATGGTGGCGAGGAAGCGGGATTTGGCGGAATTGGCCGCCTCGGCCGCGTTGCGGGCGCTTTCCAGCTCGGCGCGGATGCGGCGGTCCTCGGTTACATCGGTGAAGGTCACCACGAAGCCACCGCCTGGCACCGGGTCGGAAACCATCGTCAGCACCATGCCATTGGGCCGCACCCGCGTGGCCCGCAGCGACTGAGAGCGGTCCAGGGCGCGCAGACGCGTGGCATAGGCCCGGCCGACCTCGCCCTCGCCGTAATCCCCCTGCGCCTCCAGCAGGTCGACGAGGCTGTTGATGCTCATGCCGGCGCGCACCGCCCCGGGCGGAATGTCGAGCACGCGGGTGAAGACGGTGTTGAAGGCCAGGACATCGCCCTTCGCATCGAACAGCGTGATGCCATGGCGGATGTTGTCGAGCGTCGCCTGCAGGGTCATGGCATGGGCGGCGGCGGTCGCCCGCGCGCCTTCCAACTCGCTGACATCGGTCGCGCTGATGACGAAGCCCCCGCCCTCGATCGGGCTGGATATGACGTCGAGCGTGCGCCCCTCGCGGTCCCTGCGGCGGCTGCGGAGCGGCAGGCGGCGGTCATGCTCCTTCAGGGCAGCCAGGCGCAGCGCGGCCTCTGGCCCGGTGCCATAGGCCCCCATCTCGAACTGATTTTGCAGCAGGTCGTCGAACTTCATGCCGACGCGCCCCGTCGTCTCGGACACGCCGAAGTTCAGCCGGGCATCCTGGTTGAGCATGAGCAGCCGCCTGTCCTCCCCGAACAGGGCGATGCCATGCCGCATGTTCTGCAGCGTGATGCCGAGCAGGTTGGCCTGGGCCCGCGCCTCGTTCTCGGCGGCCGAAAGCCGGCTGATGTCGCTCATGGTGATCACGAAGCCGCCGTCCGGCATCGGGTCGGAGGCGACGTCCAGCACCAGCCCCGCGGCGGTGGAGCGGGTGTAGCGCATCGGCTTGGAGCGGTCGGCCTCGATCGCGGCGCGGGCCAGATCGGCATCCTTGGCCGGATCCCCGCTCGCCATGGCCGCGACCTGCATGGCGATGATCGTATCCAGGCCGAGACCCGGCTGGAGGCTGCCCTCCGCCAGATGGCCGAATCGTTCGATCAGCCGGTTCGCGACGATCAACCGGCGGTCGGGGCCGAACAGCGCGATGCCGTGGCGCAGGTTGGCGACCATCGCCTCCAGCATCGCCGCCTTGGCCGCGACGGCCTCCTCGGCACGGATGCGGTCCGTCACATCGGTGATCGTGATCACGAAGCCGCCCTCCGGCGTCGGCTCGGAGACGGCTTCCATCACCCGCCCGTCCGCCCGGCGCCGCAGGGTGCGGCTGGGTCGGGAGCGGTCGATCTGCAGCCGCATCCGCAGCCCGGCCTCACCTTCGGACCCCGGGCCGAACACACCCTGTTCCGCCTGCTGCCGGAAGAATTCGTCGAGCCTGCGTCCCGGTATCATGGTGCCAGGGGCCAGGCCCGCGAGGCTCTCAGCCAGCGCATTGGCCATCACCAGCCGATGCTCGGAATCATAGAGGGCGATGCCATGCTGCATGTGGGCCAGCATCAGGCGCAGCACATCAGGACGCGCGGGCCCTGCGACCGGTGGCAGCGAGGCACCGGGCGTCAACGCTTTGGGCGGTACACCGGTCATGGGGGCGACGGGCTTTCCTCTCAGGAGCAGCGGCGTGGCGAATGCCGGGTCCTGAGGGCCAGACGCATCCGATGGAACGGGCTGGGTAGCCTGTTCTTCCTTTGCGCGACAATGATTTTACCCGATCTGCAATCCAGGGATGAACACAGCGCCGTGCGTGGCGGCCGCTCCCCTCGACGGGCACCGCCACCGGGATGAGACTGTCGCCGAAGAGGGAGCAGACACGCATGGCCGATCTCACCCGCCTGCCCCGGGGGCGGCATTTCTTTGCCAACCCGGGCCCGACCAACATCCCCGACAGCATCCAGCACGCATTGTCCCATGCCTCCGTGGATTTCATGGATGGGGGCTTCCTCACGCTCTACGAGGGCTGCGTGGCCGGGCTGAAGCGCGTGTTGAAGACCACGCAGGAGGTGTTCCTCTACACCGGCTCCGGCCATGCGGCCTGGGAGGCCTGCCTGGTCAACCTGCTCTCCGCCGGGGACCGGGTGCTGATCATCGAGAGCGGGCATTTCTCCCAATCCTGGGCGCGGATGGCGATCGACCTCGGCATCGAGGTCCAGGTGGTGGCCGCCGACTGGCGGCGCGGGGCCGAGATCGCGGCGGTGCAGGCCGCACTGGCGGCCGATACCGGCCATGCGATCAAGGCCGTCTGCGCCGTGCACAATGAGACCGCGACCGGCGCGGTGCTGCCGCTGGCGCAGATCCGCGCCGCACTGGATGCGACCGGCCATCCGGCGCTGTTCCTGGCCGATACGATCTCCTCGCTCGGCTCCATGGACTTCCGCATGGATGAATGGGGTGTGGATGCCGCGGTCGGCGGCAGCCAGAAAGGCCTGATGCTGCCGGTCGGCATGTCCTTCACCGGGGTCTCGGCCAAGGCGATGGCGGCGCATGCGGGCTCCAAGCTGCCCAAGCACTACTTCTCCTGGACCAACATGCTCGGGCGCCGGCACCGCAGCTTCGTCGGCACCGTGCCGGTGACGCTGTTCTACGGCCTGGCCGAAGCGCTGCGGCTGATCGAGGAGGAGGGGCTGGAGCAGGTTTTTGCTCGCCACAGCCGCTTGGCCGAGGGGGTGCGGCGCTGCGTGCGCCACTGGTCGGGCAACAAGGGACCGGCGCTGTTCTGCGAATCGCGGGACCGGCTGTCGGACAGCGTGACCGCGGTGCTGATGCCGGAGGGCCACAATGCCGAGGCGGTGCGGCGCACGGCGTTGCAGCGGTTCAACGTGTCGATCGGCGGCGGCCTCGGCCCGCTGTCGGGCAAGGTGTTCCGCATCGGCCATCTGGGGGATCTGAACGAGCCGATGATCCTGGGCACCCTGGGTGCGGTGGAGATGGCGCTGCGGATCGAGGGGGTGCCGCATGCGCCGGGTGGCGTGGGTGCGGCCATGGCCTATCTGGCGGAAGCCTGATCCGCCCGGCGCGAGGCCGGGCGGGAAAGGCTTGGTGGGCGCTCACGGGCTCGAACCGTGGACCCGATGATTAAGAGTCATCTGCTCTACCAACTGAGCTAAGCGCCCGCCGAGCGGCCTTCTACAACGTCACGCCTGGATGTCCACCCCCCCTGGCGACATCTGGGCGACATCTGTCCGTCTCAATCGCGGCTGCCGCCGAATTCCACGTCCCGATGGACGTGGACCGACATCAGCAGCCCGAAGCCCAGCATCACCGTGAGCATGGCCGAGCCGCCGTGGCTGATCAGCGGCAGCGGCACGCCGCCCACGGGGATCGAGCCGGTGACCATCGCGACATTGACGAAGACGTAAAGGAAGAAGTTGGTGGCGAGCCCGATCGCCAGCAGCCGCCCGAACTGGTTCCGGCAGCGCAGCGCGACCAGGAAGCCGAAGACCACCACCAGCGCCAGCAGCGCCAGCACCGAGATCGCCCCGGCGAAACCGAATTCCTCGGCGATCATGGTGAAGATGAAATCGGTCTGTTTTTCCGGCAGGAAATTCAGATGGCCCTGGGTGCCTTGCAGGAACCCCTTGCCCCAGACTCCGCCCGAGCCGAGCGCGATCTTGCTCTGGATGATGTTGTAGCCGGCGCCGAGCGGGTCGCTTTCCGGGTCGAGGAAGGTGGTGATTCGCGCCCGCTGGTAATCGTGCAGCCGGTCATAGGCGATGGGGGCGATGACCCCGGCGATTCCCGCCACCACGGCAAATTTCCACCAGCGCACCCCGGCCGCGAAGAACATGCCGCCGCCGACCAAAGCGGTGATCAGCCCGGTGCCGAGATTGGGCTGCTTCAGGATCAGCCCGACCGGGATCAGCACCATCAGCACCGGCGGGATCAAAAACAGCAGATTGCCCACCCGCTCCCAGGAGGCGCGGTGGAACCAGGCGGCCAGCCCCAGCACCAGCATGATCTTCATGAGTTCGGAGGGTTGCAGCTGGATCGGGCCGATATCGATCCAGCGCTGCGCGCCCTTGCCGACATTGCCATGCAGCGCCACCAGCACCAGCAGCGCCACGCCCCCGAGCCAGCCGACCCAGGCGAATCGGGCGATCACCCTGATGTCCACCAGGGCGAGCGACAGCATCATCACCAGCCCGAAGCCGAAGCGCAGCAGATGCTTGCTGGCATAGGGCTCGGCCGAGCCGCCGCCGGCCGAATACAGCGCGACATAGCCGACCGCGGCCACCGCCGAGAGCAGCATCACGAAGGTCCAGGGGATCAGCCAGAGCTTCTCCAGCACCCCCGTCCCACGTTCGCGCATCAGCAGGCGGCGTTCGAAGGCCATCAGCCGCCATCCCGCCGCGGCGTCGGCACCGGGCCGCCCGGCACCGCATCGGCCACCCGCTGCCCGGGGCCGGAGCCGCCGCGCATCCGGGTCAGGGTCTCGGCCATCACATCCCGTGCCAGGGGGGCGGCGGCGGCCGAGCCGCTGGTGCCATGCTCCACCACCACGCTGACGGCGTATTGCGGATTGTCATGCGGCGCGAAGCCGACGAAGAGCGCATGCGGGCGCCATTCGCGCGGCATGGTCTCGACCCGGAAGCCGCGCTCGCGCTGTTCGCGGCTGACGCGGCGGACCTGGGTGGTGCCGGTCTTGCCCGCCATCTGGCCGAGCCCCGCCGGCAGGCGTGCGATGCGGGCGGTGCCGCCCTCCTCGTTCACCACCGCCCACATGCCCTCCCGCATGAGCCGGAGGTCGCGGTCGGGCAGGCCCATGCTCGGCCAATCCTCGGGGCGGACGCCGCGGATCGGGCGGCCGCCGACGGCGCGCGTCAGATGCGGCTGGACGGCCCGGCCCGAGGCGACACGCGAGACCATGGTGCAGAGGCTGAGCGGGGTGAGCTGGTAGAAGCCCTGCCCGATGCCATGCACCACGGTATCGCCGAGGTTCCAGGCCTTGCCCTGCGCCATGCGCCAGGCCCGGGTGGGCACGAAACCGCGGCGGCTGCCGGGCAGTTCGATGTCGAGCTCGACCCCGAGCCCGTAGCGATTGGCCATGGCGGCCATGCGGTCCATGCCGGTGCGCTTGGCCATCTCGTAGAAATAGACGTCGCAGGACAGCTTCAGCGCCGACCGCATGTCCACCCCGCCATGGCCGTAGCGCGACCAGCAGTGGAAGCGGGTATCGCCAAGGTCGTAGTAGCCGGGGCAGGTCACCCGCTCGCCCGGGGTGCAGACCTTGGCCTCCAGCGCCGCCGAGGCCACCACCATCTTGAAGGTGCTGCCCGGGGCGTAGAGCCCGTTGGTCGCCTTGTTGATCAGCGGCGTCGCGCGATTGGCGGTCCAGGCGCGCCATTGCGCGTTGGAGACGCCGGAATTGAACAAATTGGGGTCGAAGGAGGGCTGGCTCGCCATGGCCAGCACCTCGCCATTGCGGACGTCCATGACGACGACGCTGGTGCCTTCCTCGATCCGCTCGCGAACCGCCTTCTGCAGCCCGGTGTCGATGCTGATCTGCACATCCTGGCCAGGCACGCCCTCGCGCCGGTCCAACTCGCGGATGACGCGGCCGACGGCATTGACCTCGAGCTGAACGGCGCCCGCGCGGCCGCGCAGCAGCCGGTCGTGGTGGCGCTCGATCCCGGCGCGGCCGACGCGGATGCCCGGCAGTTCCAGCAGCGGATCGCCGTCGATGTCGGATTCGGCCGGGGGCGCGACATAGCCCACGATATGGGCGAGGTGCTCGGCCTCGGGGTAGAGCCGCGTGGTGCCGACATCGATGCTGATGCCCGGCAGGTCCGGCGCGTTCATCTCGATCCGCGCCATCTCGTCCCAGGTCAGGAACTCGCGCACCACGGCGGGAACGAAGCGGCGGCGGCGGCGGACCTCGCGCTCGATGCGCGTGCGCTCATGCTCGGCGAGCGGCACGATGCGGGAGAAGGTCTCCAGCGTCGCGTTCACATCCTGGGTCTGCTCGGCGACGAGCAGCGCCCGCCAGTTCAGCCGGTTGGCCGCCACGACATGGCCGGTACGGTCCATCACCCGGCCGCGCGGCGGGGCGATCAGCCGCGCGGAGATGCGGTTCTCCTCGGCCAGGGTGGCATAGCGGTCGCCCTCCTGCACCTGCAGGCGGTGCAGCCGCCAGCCGAGGAAGCCGAACAGCCCGACCTGCCCGGTGGCCAGCAGCACCGCGCGCCGGGTGAAGGCGCCGCGCCTGCGTTCCTCCTCCTTCTTGCTCATGGCGGCTTGCTCATCGCGGCTTGCTCACGCGACTTCCTCCGCGGCGCGGATGGCGCCATGGGTGCGTGTCAGCAGGAAGGAAAGCAGCGGGTAGATCCCCATTGTCAGCCCGAGCAGGTGCAGGGCCGGCGCGATCGGTGGCAGCACCCAGCCGAGCAGCGCCTGCAAGGCGAAGCCGAGCCCCGCCGCCATCGCGGCGAAGCCGGAAAAGGCGAGCCAGACCACCAGGAAGGATTGCCGGGCAAGATGCCGGCGCCAGCTCAGCGCCAGCCCATGCACCAGCAGCAGGATGAACACCCCGACCCCGAGCGGGGCGAAGGTGAGCAGATCCTGCAACAGCCCCAGCCCGAACACCGCCGGCGGCGGCATCGCCGCGGGGCGGAACACGCTCCAGAAGAACACGCAAGGCAGCGCCACCGCCGGCACCCCGGAGGGCACGCCGACCGGGGCCGCGGCCAGCATCATCAGCACGGCGGCGATCACCGTGGGCATGGCCGCGCGCGCCAGCGCGTCCAGGCGGCGCATCAGCCCCGGCGCCGGCTCCCGGCGGCCAAACATCTAGCGGCCGCGCCGGGGCTCGGGGCGGGCCACGGCCTCGGGTGGGAGGATGCCAGCCAAGCCGAAATCGAAGATACGCAACAGGTCCAGCCGGTCCAGCCGGGCATAAAGCTCGACCTCGGCCGCCCCGGAGGCGCTCCAGCGGACCTCCCCCACCGGCAGGCCGGAGGGCAGGCCGCCGAAGGCCTGGGACTGGTCAGAGGAGGTGATGACGCGCTCGCCCTCGACCGGCAGCACGCCCTCGGGCCAGTGCTGCAACCGCGGGCGGTCGGTGTTGTTGCCGGCCATGATGGCCCGGGCGCGGCTGCCCTCCAGCGTCACCGGCATGCGGCTGTTGATGTCGGTGACCAGCAGCACGCGGGCGGAGCGGCTGCCGATCTCGGTGACACGGCCGGCGAGGCCGCGCTCATCCAGCGCGACCTGGCCCTTGCGGACCTGCATATGCGGCCCGATCGCCAGCAGCACGGCGCGGGCATAGGTGCCGCCGCCATCGGCGACGACGCGGGCGGTGCGGAAGCTGGGTTCGGAATCCGGCGTGAAGGAAAGCTGGCGGCGCAACAGGGTCACCTCGCCCTCCAGCGCCAAAGCGGCGGCCTGCCAACGGCGCAGGCGCTCATTTTCCTCACGCAGAGCGACATTGTCGGCACGCAGCGCGATCAATTCCCGCACCTCCTGCATCATGTCGCGCGCGGCCCCCACAGGCTCGGCCAGGGCGGCATAGATCGGCGAGAGCACATCGGCCAAAGCCATGCGCGAGCGTTCGACCAGCAGCGTGTCAGCCTTGCCCAGCAGCATGGTGCCGAAGGCGACAGCGATCAGCACCGGCAGCGAGAGCCGGGACAATGCCTGCCGCAGCGGAATGCTGAGCCTGATCACGCGCGCCCCCCGTCACCTTTTTACATTAATACATCGACGAGAGGACACCGCGAAGGCGCTTGATGTCCTCCAGCGCCCGTCCGGTGCCGAGGGCGACGCAGGAGAGCGCATCCTCCGCCACCGAAACAGGCAGGCCTGTCGCATCCCGCAGCACCAGATCCAGGCGCTGCAACAAAGCGCCACCGCCGGTCAGCACGATCCCCTTGTCCACGATATCCGCGGCCAGTTCCGGCGGCGTGTTCTCCAGGGCGACCTTCACGGCCTCGACGATCTGGTTGATCGGCTCGGCCAGGCTCTCGGCGATCTGGCGCTGGCTGACCAGCACCTCGCGGGGGACGCCATTCATCAGGTCGCGGCCCTTGACCTCGGTCAGCGGGCCCTCCTCGCCCTCTTCCGGGGGGGCGGCGGAGCCGATGGTCATCTTGATGCGCTCGGCGGTGCTCTCGCCGATCAGCAGATTGAACTGGCGGCGGATGTAGCTGATGATCGCCTCATCCAGCTTGTCGCCGCCGACGCGGACGCTGCGGGCATAGACGATGCCGCCCAGGCTGATCACCGCGACCTCGGTGGTGCCACCGCCTATATCGACGACCATGGAGCCGGAGGGCTCGGTCACCGGCAGCCCCGCGCCGATCGCGGCGGCCATGGGCTCCTCGATCAGCAGGACCTTCCGCGCGCCGGCGCTCTCCGCGCTTTCCTGGATCGCGCGGCGCTCGACGGCGGTGGAGCCGGAGGGGACGCAGACGATGATCATCGGCGAGGCAAAGCTCCGCCGATTGTGAACCTTGCGGATGAAATGCTTGATCATCTCCTCCGCGACCTCGAAATCGGCGATCACCCCGTCCCGCAGCGGGCGGATGGCGGCGATGTTGCCGGGGGTGCGGCCGAGCATGAGCTTGGCCTCCTCACCCACCGCCAGCACCTGTTTGCGGCCGCGGATGTCGGAAATGGCAACAACGCTCGGCTCATTGAGCACGATCCCACGACCCTTCACGTAAACCAGCGTGTTCGCGGTGCCGAGATCGATGGCCATGTCGGCGGAGAGGAAGCCGAACAGGCGAGAGAACATGAACGGAACCTTTTCGGAGAGAACGGAAGCAGGGGGGGAGGGTCGTGGCGGTCGCCGGGGTGTGGTTAGCCCCCCACCGCCCCATTCTCAAGCCGCTATCTCCGCGTGGCTGCAACCCCGCGCATATCGGAGCGTTACGCCTGCATCGGGATTAACCTGGATAAGGAACAAGACCATGCGGAAGTTGATGATCGCGACCCTCGCCCTCGGCAGCCTCGGCCTTGCCGCTTGCGGGCAGACCACGGGCGATCGGGCTGTGTCCGGTGGCCTGCTCGGTGCTGGTGGCGGCGCGGTGATCGGCTCGCTGAGCGGCAATGCCGGTGCCGGCGCCCTGATCGGCGGCGCCGCCGGTGCCGCGGGCGGCGCGCTGACCAGCCCGGGGACCGTGAACCTCGGCCGTCCTGCCTGGCGCTGAGCCAAGGCCTGACCTGCTGAAATGAACTGCCCGCCACCTGGGAAACCGGGTGGCGGGTTTTTCATGTTCCGGGCAGCCGGGCAACAAGGTGTCCGCTTTGTCATGTCCAGGCCCCCGGCAAACCGGGTGCCTGGAGTTGGATCAGGCGCTGCGGGCCATCTCCGGCGGCGCGGTGCGGTCGCGCTTCAGCAGCAGCTTGTTCAGCGCATGCACATAGGCGCGGGCCGAGGCGATGATGGTGTCGGTATCCGCCCCCTGCCCGTCCACCGTCTTGCCGGCCTCGGCCAGGCGCACCGTCACCCGCGCCTGGGCATCGGTGCCATCGGTCACCGCCTGCACGGCGTAAAGCTTCAGCTCCACCTCATGCGGGAAGGCCTCGCGCAGGGCGACGAAGGTCGCATCGACAGCGCCATCGCCGCGGCCCACCCCGTGGCGCGGCTGGCCATCCACCTCCAGCACCACCGTCGCGGTCGGCTGGGTGGTCATGCCGGTCGAAACCGAGAGGTCCACCAGCTTGATGCGGTCATGCCCGCGCAGGACCTCGTCATCGACCAGGGCCGAGATGTCCTCGTCGTAGACGATCTTCTTGCGGTCGGCCAAATCCTTGAAGCGGCGGAAGGCGTCGTTCAGGGCATTGTCGCCGATCTGGTAGCCGAGGGTCTTCAGCTTGTCGCGGAAGGCGGCGCGGCCGGAATGCTTGCCCATGACCAGTGAGGTCTTGGCCCAGCCGACGCTCTCCGGGGTCATGATCTCATAGGTGCCGGCGTCCTTCAGCATCCCATCCTGATGGATGCCGGATTCATGGGCGAAAGCGTTGCGGCCGACGATCGCCTTGTTCGGCTGCACATCGAAGCCGGTGATGCCGACCAGCAGCTTGGAGGTCCGCAGGATGTTCTCGCAGACGATGCCGGTCTTCTGGCCGATCACATCCGCGCGGGTGCGGATGGCCATCGCGACCTCCTCCAGGCTCGCATTGCCCGCCCGTTCGCCGATGCCGTTGACGGTGCATTCCACCTGCCGGGCGCCTGCGCGGATGGCGGCCAGGGTATTGGCGACGGCCAGGCCCAGGTCGTTGTGGTTATGGGTGGAGAAGATGACCCCATCGGCACCCGGCACCCGCCTCCGCAGCATGTCGAAGATCCGGAACAGATCCTCCGGCACCGCGTAGCCGACCGTGTCGGGGATGTTGATCGTGGTGGCGCCGGCCTTGATCGCGGCCTCGACGCAGCGGCAGAGGAACTCATCCTCCGTGCGGCTGCCGTCCTCGGCGGACCATTCCACGTCATCGGTGTGGTTGCGGGCCAAGGTGACGCTGGCGGTGACCAGCGCCAGCACGGCATCCGGCTCCATCCGCAGCTTCACCCGCATATGCAGCGGGCTCGTGGAGACGAAGGTGTGGATGCGCTTGCGCGCGGCGGGCGCGATCGCCTCGGCGGCACTCAGGATATCGGCGGGCGAGGTGCGGGCGAGGCCGCAGACCACCGGGCCGTCCTTGGCGAATTTGCGGGCGATGGATTGCACGCTCTCGAAATCGCCGGGGCTGGCGATGGGAAAGCCCGCCTCCATCACATCGATGCCGAGTTCGGACAGCGCCTCGGCCATCCGCAGCTTCTCTTCCAGGTTCATCGAGAAGCCGGGGGATTGCTCGCCGTCGCGCAGCGTCGTGTCGAAGATCAGGATGCGGTCGTCGGCCAGGGTGCCGAAGGACGGGTGATTGATGGCCATGGGTGCGTTTCCGTGCGTGTGGCGTGTCGCGGGGGCGCTGGTCCCCTCTTGCTTCCCCCGAACAGCATGGGCCGAGACGGCCCGAGCGCTCAGGGGCGGATAAGTCGAAGGAGAAGAGCGCGCGCGCGACCGGCGGCCAACAGGCCGGCATCGGAAGCGGAACGGGAGTAGTGCGCCATCATCTCGCCGGCATCTAACGGCAGGGCGGAAGAAATCGCAAGCCCGGCGGTTGTGCCGCGCCCCGGGGCAGGTTGTGCTGCGGCCCAGGAAAGCCCGGAGAGGAACCGCCATGCATCACATCGTCCTGTGCCGCCCCCTGCATCGCGCCGGCATGGCGATCCTGCAGGCGCGCGGGGATGTGCGCGTCACCGTGCTGGATGCGCCGGACAAGGCGACGCTCTATGCCGCCTGCGCCGATGCCCATGCGGTGCTGGCCTGGCTGGAGCCGATGGATGCGGCCTTCCTGGAGGCGGCGCCCTCGATGCGCTGCGTCGCGCGCTATGGCGTGGGGTTCGACACGGTGGATCTTGCCGCCTGCACCGCGCGGCATGTGGCGGTGATGGTCGCCAATGGCAGCAATGACCTGTCGGTCGCCGAGCACGCGATGATGCTGATGCTCGCGGTGGCGCGGCGGGCGGTGGACAATGACCGCGCGGTGAAATCCGGCATCTGGACCAGCACCCAGGGGCCGCTGATGGGCGATCTCGGCGGCCGGGCCGTGCTGGTTGTCGGCTATGGCCGGATCGGGGCGCGGGTCGCGCGCTACTGCGCCGCCTTCGGGATGAAGGTGTCCGTCATGGACCCGGGTTTCCGGCCCGAACGCATCGCCGCCGACGGGTTTCTGGCGGTGCGCGACCTGCATGCGGGGCTGGCCGCGGCCGATGTGGTGACCCTGCATTGCCCGCTGCGGCCGGAGACGCGGCATCTGATGGATGGGCGCGCCTTCGCGGCGATGAAGCCGGGCGCGATCCTGGTGAATACCGCGCGCGGGCCAGTGGTGGTGGAAGCCGCCCTGGTCACAGCACTCCGCTCCGGCCGGCTGCTGGGTGCCGGGCTGGATGTGCTGGAACAGGAGCCCCCTGCCCCGGACAATCCGCTGTTCGGCCTGTCGAACGTGGTCATCAGCCCGCACAACGCCGCCAGCACCGATGAGGGCTTAGGGCGGATGGCGGCGATTTCGGCGCAGAACATGCTGGATGCGCTGGATGGGCGGCCGGACCCGGCGATGGTGGTGAACCTCGCGGTGCTGCCCGGCGCGCCGCCGCATGGGGCGTGATCAGGCGAAGAAGACGCCGTCGGTGACATAGGGGGTGATCGCGGCCGTCATCTCGTTCGAGAAGGCGAAGCCCGCGACCACATCCGCACGGGTGATGGCCCCGGCGTCCAGGAGTCCGTCCCAATAGGCGATGCCGCCCGCATCGCCGGGCCGGTCCAGCGCATTGAGGTAGAGCTGCGCGACGAAGCCCGCGTTGGAGAGACTGCCGTAGCGGTTCTGGAACTCCGGGGAGGTGACGAAGGCTTCGGACATCTGCGTGAGGCTCAGCCCCTGCTCACGCCGGTCGATCCAATAGGAGAGGCCGCCGGCATCGGGCTGGCGGTCGATCACCGTGTGGTAGTACCGCACCACATCCACCGCCACCGGGTCGGGGGCCCAGACGCCCGACTGATATCGCGCGCTGGTCTGAGCGATCATTTCGGACGACTCCGAGAAGCCAAGAACGACACCCGCCCGGCTGAGCTGCCCGGATTGGAGAAGATTGGTCCAATAGGCCTGCCCTGAAGAGTCAGCCGGCCGCCCCAACACATTGGTGTAGAGCAAGCCGATAAAGCCGCCATTGTCGGGGACGCCGAAGCGGAGCTGGAACTCCGACGAGGCAACGAAGCTCTGAGCCGTGGCGCTCAAGGAGAGGCCATGGTCCTCGATGGCACTGATCCATGAACCAAGCCCGGTGGGGTCGGGAGCGCGGCCAAGAGTGGCACCGTAGAGGCGCTGCACGGAGCCGGCAGTGCCGGTGGCGTCGAAACTGAGCCAGCCGTCGGTGAAACGCAGCACTTCGACAGAGGTCAGCGCGTCGCTCCCCTCCAGCCCGTTCAGCCGGGCAGAGAAGACAGGGTTGCCCGTCACGGCCTCCTGCCGGCGCAGGGCGTGAATAGCCGCCGTGTCGAATCCCGGGCCACCCGAGATGATGTCGTTGCCGCTTCCACCTGAGAGGGTGTCGTCGCCATCTCCGCCATAGAGCGAATCATCCCCGATCCCTCCGTCGAGGAGATCGTTGCCGGCTTCGCCCCAAAACTGATCGGCGCCCTCCCCGCCACGCAGCAGGTCGCGACCTGACCCGCCGTACAGCGTGTCATTCCCGATGCCGCCGTCGAGGGTATCGTCGTCGGCATCGCCCGAAAGCCAGTCGCCCCCATTTCCGCCGAACAGCGTGTCGCGCCCGGCTCCGCCCTTAAGGGTGTCGTTTCCGTCGTTGCCAAAAATCAGATCGTCGCCGTCGTAGCCAAGCAAGCGATCGCCAAAGAATGAGCCTTGGATATTGTCTGGCCCCGACAGGATCAAACGAGCAAGCTCCGAAGCGCGATAGGTATTGATCGCCACAAAAGCTGTAAGGGCCGACACTGAAAATCCCTCAGTGACGACCGCCAGTGAATTTCCATAATACGATGAGAATTTCTGCAGCGATCCGTCAGATATGCCAAAATCATTATAGAAAAAACTACCCTCATACACAGCCTTGAAAGGGTATGATTCTACAATAATACGACTACCACTCGCCTCCGTGACCACACCATACCACGTACTGAGATTCTCCATATCAATGGCGATGTAAGCGCGAACGGTAGCCACAGCATAATCTCCGCCAGAAGGATCTGGTAATGCTATGCAGGTCGCATATTAGATTGGATGTCGCAATAGTTCCACGGAATTAACTTTACTCCGGCGGAAACCGCTCCCGCCAATGCCGCGCGATATCCATCCGCCGGCAGACCCAGACATCCTGGCAGGCCACCACATGGTCCAGGAACCGCGCCAGCGCCGCCGCGCGCCCCGGCCTGCCGACCATCCGCGCATGCAGCCCGACGCTCATCATCCGCCCGCCCTCACCCCGCAGCAGGTCCAGCCCGTCGCGCAGATAGGCCGCGAAGGCATCGCTGCTGGCAAAGCCCGGGGCCACGCCGAACTTCATGTCATTGGCATCGAGCGTATAGGGGATCACGAGCTGCGTGCCCCCGCCGACCGGCACGTAGAACGGCAGGTCATCCTCATAGGAATCACTGTCATAGAGGAAGCCCCCGGCCTCCTGCACCAGCGCCCGGGTGCGGGCCGAGATCCGCCCGGTGTACCAGCCGACCGGGCGCACGCCGCATAGCTCGGTTACCGCGGCGATGGTCTTGGCGATGTGCTCGCGCTCGGTCGCCTCATCGACCTCGGCATAATCGATCCAGCGCCAGCCGTGGCAGGCGACCTCATGCCCCTTCTCGATGAAGGCGCGGGCGATCGGCGGGTTCAGCTCCAGCGCGCGGCCGACGCCATAGACGGTCAGCGGCAGGCCGCGTTCCTCGAACAGCCGCAGCACGCGCCAGGCGCCGGCGCGGGCGCCGTAGCCGAACTGGCTTTCCACCGTCTCGTTGCGGGCCCCGAGGCGGGGCGTGCCGCCCGGGACCTCATGCAGATAGATCTCGCTGCCGGCATCGCCGTTCAGCACGGTGTTCTCACCGCCCTCCTCGTAGTTCAGCACGAAGGAGAGCGCGACCTTGGCCCCGTTCGGCCAAGCCGGATCGGGCGGCGTCGGCCCATAGCCGATGAAGTCGCGGGGATAGGGGCTGTCGGTCGCCAATTTGCTCATGGGCGGAGCCTGACGAGCCCCGCCCATGAGGTCAACGCTGTTAGTTCTTGGCCTTGTCGACCAGAGCGTTCTTGCCGATCCAGGGCATCATGCCGCGCAGCTTGGTGCCGACATCCTCGATCTGGTGTTCGGCCAGACGGCGACGGGTCGCCTTGAACGAGGCCTGGTTGACCTTGTTCTCCAGCATCCAGTCGCGGGCGAACCTGCCGCTCTGGATGTCGTTCAGCACGCGCTTCATCTCGGCCTTGGTCTCGGCGGTGATGATGCGCGGGCCGGTGACGTATTCGCCATACTCGGCGGTGTTGCTGATCGAGTAGTTCATGTTGGCGATGCCGCCCTCGTAGATCAGGTCCACGATCAGCTTCACTTCATGCAGGCACTCGAAATAGGCCATCTCGGGGGCGTAGCCGGCCTCGACCAGCGTCTCGAAGCCCGCCTTGATCAACTCGACCAGGCCGCCGCAGAGCACGACCTGTTCGCCGAACAGATCGGTCTCGCATTCTTCCTTGAAGGTCGTCTCGATCACGCCCGAACGCCCGCCGCCGATGGCGGAGGCATAGGACAGCGCGATCTCAAGCCCATTGCCCGAGGGGTTCTGGGCCAGCGCCACGAGGCAGGGCACGCCGCCGCCCTTCTGGTATTCGGATCGCACCGTGTGGCCGGGGCCCTTGGGCGCGATCATGAACACGTCCAGGTCCGGGCGCGGGTCGAGCAGGTTGAAGTGCACGTTCAGCCCATGCGCGAAGGCAAGGGCCGAGCCCTCCTTCATGTTGGCATGCAGATGGTCGCGGTACAGGTCGCCCTGGCCCTCATCCGGCGTCAGCACCATCACCACATCGGCCCATTTCGCCGCATCGGCGGGGGACATGACGGTGAAGCCCGCGGCCTCCGCCTTCTTGGCGCTGGGGCCGGGGCGCAGGCCGACGACGACATCGGGCACGCCGCTGTCGCGCAGGTTCATGGCATGGGCATGGCCCTGGCTGCCAAAACCGATGACCGCGACTTTTCGGGCCTTGATCAGGTTCACATCGGCGTCGCGGTCGTAATAAACGCGCATCTTATTCTCCGTTCCTAAATGGTAGGGCTACCGAATTCAGCCTTAAACAACTCGTCCGCATTAAACTCACCGCGTAACCACCGATGGATCGCGTCGGAAAATTCTCCGCTTGGAACATAAATCAATGCATTTGAATTAATTTCAGTTACGAAAAGGGGCTCTTCCCCAATCCAGCATTTTACACTATCAAACATACTTGCTGCAGCATGACAAGATAAGACAAGCCTCACGCCGTTGGCTGGCGTCATAACAACTCCAAAATCTCTTAACTCATTATCAATGTGCTTGTAGAAATTTGATGAAATTTGCTTCCCATCTAGATACGACCAATTTTTTTTCTCGCTTCCACATGCTTAGCACGCGCTGCCTTATTAGCATCGAACGTAATCAGGAAGATGCGGGGCAGACTAGCGGTCATCTAATCAATCCCAGCACCCGCGTCCCGCGTGCGATAGCGACGGCGCCAGTGCGGGACACCTCAGACAGGCCAAGCGGCCGCATCAGCGCGCAAAAAGCCTCGATCTTCTCGGCGCTGCCGGTCATCTCGAACACCGCACTCTCCGGCGTCGCATCCACGACGCGGGCCCGAAACGCATCGGCGAGGCGCAGCGCCTCCATCCGGTTCTCGCCCCGGCCGACCACCTTGATCAGCGCGAGTTCGCGGATCAGATGCGGCCCTTCCAGGGTCAGGTCGCTGACCATATGCACCGGCACCAGCCGGTCGAGCTGCGCCTTGATCTGCTCGATGATCATCTCGGTGCCGCTGGTGACGATGGTGATGCGGCTGATGCGCCGCGTCTCATCCACCGGCGCCACGGTCAGGCTCTCGATGTTGTAGCCCCGGCCGGAGAACAATCCGATCACCCGGGCCAGGACACCGGCCTCGTTTTCCACAAGCACGGCGATGGTCGCGGTGCGTTCCAGCATGCTGTCGGACATGGTCTAGACCAGCACCTTGCCCTCATCGGTGACGCCGGCGACGCCCCCCTCCTGGCCTGGGGCGAGGATCATCTGGTTATGCGCGGCACCGGAGGGGATCATGGGGTAGCAGTTCTCATCCTGGGCGACGCAGATATCGGCGATCACCGCCTTGGGGCTGGCGAGCATGGCATGGATGACGTCGTCGAGCTGGTCGGCCTCGGTCGCGCGCATGCCGACCGCGTGAAAACTCTCGGCCAGCTTCACGAAATCGGGCAGCGCCTCGGAATAGCTCTCCGAGTAGCGGGCGCCATGCAGCAACTCCTGCCACTGCCGCACCATGCCCATGTACTGGTTGTTCAGGATGAAGATTTTTACGGGGAGCCGGTACTGCGCCAGCGTGCCCATCTCCTGGATGTTCATCAGGATGCTGGCCTCGCCGGCGATGTCGATCACCAGCGCATCGGGATGGGCGATCTGCACCCCCATCGCCGCCGGCAGCCCATAGCCCATGGTGCCGAGCCCGCCCGAGGTCATCCAATGGTTCGGCTGGTCGAAGCCGAAATACTGCGCCGCCCACATCTGGTGCTGGCCGACCTCGGTGGTGATGAAGGTTTCCCGTTTGGTCGCCTGGGTGATCTCGAACAGGCGCTTCACCGCATGCTGCGGCTTGATGATTTTTCCACTCTGGACATAGGACAGGCAGTCCTTCCCGCGCCAGGTCGCGATCTGGCGCCACCAGGCGGCCAGCACCACGCGGTCCTGCTCGGCGTCATCCGCCTTCCAGGCGGCGATCAGGGCACGCAGCACCGCCGCGGCATCGCCGACGATCGGCACATCCACCCGCACGTTCTTGTTGATCGAGGACGGGTCGATATCGGCATGGATCTTCTTCGACCCCGGCGAGAAGGCGTTCAGCCGCCCCGTCACCCGGTCATCGAAACGCGCGCCGATGTTCAGCATAACGTCGCAGTCATGCATGGCGAGGTTCGCCTCATAGGTCCCATGCATGCCGAGCATGCCGAGGAACTGCGGGTCACTGGCCGGGTAGCTGCCCAGGCCCATCAACGTGTTGGTGCAGGGAAACCCCGTCATCCGCACGAATTCGACCAGCAGCCGCGAGGCCTCGGGGCCTGCGTTGATCACGCCGCCGCCGGCATAGACGATGGGGCGGGCCGAACGCTTCAGCAGCGCGATCGCCTCGCCGATGCGGCGCGGATCGGGCTCGGTCGCGGGGCGGTAGGAGCGGTGCTCCACCACCGGCGCCGGAAAATACGGCGCCTTGCCAATGAGAATGTCCTTGGGCAGGTCCACCACCACCGGCCCCGGCCGCCCGCTGCGCGCCACATAGAAGGCGTCATGCATGACGTTGGCGAGGTCGCCCGGGCGCTTGACCAAATAATTGTGCTTGGTCGCGGGGCGGGTGATGCCGGTGGTATCGGCCTCCTGGAAGGCATCATTGCCGATCAGATGCGTCGGCACCTGCCCGGTGAGGCAAACGAGGGGAATGCTGTCCATCAGCGCATCCACGAGGCCGGTCACCGCATTGGTCGCACCCGGGCCGGAGGTCACCAGCACGCAGCCCACCTTGCCGGTGGAGCGGGCATAGCCCTCGGCCGCATGCACCGCGGCCTGCTCGTGGCGGACGAGGATGTGGCGGATGTGGTTCTGCTGGAACAGCGCGTCGTAGATCGGCAGCACGGCGCCGCCGGGATAGCCGAAGATAACCTCGACGCCCTGATCCTTGAGGGCTTCGAGGACGACCTCGGCTCCGGTCATGATCCTGGCATCGGGGGTAGCGGACATGGTGAGAACACCCTGGTTGCGAGGCCGGAGGGTTAGACCCCTCGCGGCGCCACGTCAACGCCGGGAATGAATAAATGCGAAGATTTCCGACCTTCCACATTCGGAAAATTGCGTAAGACCCGCGATACGCGCATGTATCCTATGCGTCGGGCCGAGATCATGGTGCCGCGCCCAGGTCGCCTGCCGTTTGGTGTATTGCCCGATGGCAAGGCAGGCCCGCCGCGCCGCCTCGGCCGGCTCGATCTCCCCGGCCAGCATGGCGCGCAATTCGGGCACGCCATGCGCCCGCATCGCCGGCAGGCCGGGGTCCAGCCCGAGCGCCAGCAACGCCTCGACCTCCTCGACCGCGCCCGCCGCCATCATCGCCTGCCAGCGGGTGGCGATCGCCGCCCGCAGCGCATCGCGCGGCGGGTCCAGCAGGATGGCGGAGAAGCGATAGGGCGCGGGGCCGGCGCCCGGTCCCGCCTGCCACTCCGCGAGGCCCCGGCCGGTCGCGCGAAAAACCTCATAGGCGCGGGCGATGCGCTGCGGGTCGGTGGGCCGCAGCCGGGCCGCGGTCGCCGGGTCCAGCCGCGCATGCAGGGCCGCGGGGCCGATCTCGGCCAGCAGCGCGCGGGCCTCGGCGCGGATCGCCTCGGGGATCGGCGGCACATCGGCATAGCCCTGGGTCAGCGCCGAGATATAGAGCCCGGTCCCGCCACAGATGATGGGGAACTCCGCCGCCGCCATCGCCGCCAGCGCCTCACCCCGCCACCAGGCCAGGCTGCCGGGCTCGGCCGCCGGCCGCACGCCGTAGAGGAGATGCGGGGCCATCGCCTCCTCCTCCGGCGTCGGGCGGGCGGTGAGGATTCGCAGCTCGCGATAGACCTGCATGGAATCGGCGTTGATGACGGTGCCGCCAAAGCGCCGCGCCAGATCCAGCGCCAGCGCCGATTTGCCCGAGGCGGTGGGGCCCATGATGATGAGCGCGGACCTCATGGCTTGCGGCCCGATGGCTTGCGGTTGGGCCCGGGCTTGGGCAGGGTCCGGCCGCCATGACCTCCCCCCTCGTCCTGACCCTCATCGCCGCACCCGGCGCCCTGCCCGCAACCCTGCCGGCGCGCATCCGCGCGGCCCTTGGCGACATGGGGGCGATCCCGGGCACGCCCGAATGGCTCGCCGAAGGCGAGGCCTGCGACCTGCCCTTCCTGGAACTCGCCCCCGAGCAGGCGGTCAGCATCGCCCGTGGCGCGATCGGCGCGCTGCCGGTGGACGCGATCGCCCAGCCGGCCGAGGGCCGGCGCAAGCGGCTGCTGCTGGCCGACATGGACAGCACCATCGTGACCAGCGAGACGCTGGACGAGATCGCCGCCTATGCCGGGCTGAAGGCCGAGGTCGCCGCCATCACCGCCCGCAGCATGAATGGCGAGATCGAGTTCTCGGCGGCCTTGCGGGAGCGTGTGGCGCTGCTGAAGGGGCTGGACGTCGCCGCCCTGCAAAAAACCTGGGAGGCGACCGAATACAGCGCCGGCGCGCGCGAACTGATCGCGACCCTGGCCGCGGATGGCGCGGTGACGGCGCTGGTGTCGGGCGGCTTCACCTGGTTCACCGGCCGCGTGGCCCAGGGCCTCGGCTTCACCCATCATTTCGCGAATACCCTGGAGATCGAGGCGGATGCCCTGCTTGGCAGTGTCGCCGAGCCTATCCTGGATCGCGACGCCAAGCTCGCGATCCTGAAGCGGCTCGCGGCCGAGAACGGGCTGGCGCTGACCGCGACCGCGGCGGTGGGGGATGGCGCCAATGACCTGGCGATGCTGGGCGCGGCGGGGCTTGGGGTCGCCTATCGCGCCAAGCCGATCGTCGCGGCAGCGGCACGGGCGCGGCTGGATCATGCCGGGCTGCGCGGGCTGCTCTTCGCCATGGGATATGCGGCGCAGGACATCAAACCGGGCTGACGGCCCGGGGCTTCGCAGCCCCGGGCCATCGGTGTTGTGTCAGCGCTCGGCGCGCAGCCGCAGCGGCACCCAACGCTGGCCCTGGGCGTTCTCGACCAGGAACAGGGCGCTGGCGCGGTTCTGGCGACGCAGCGCCTCCAGGCGGTCATTGACCTCCTTCGGCGTGGTCACCCGCTCCTGCTGCACTTCGACGATGATATCGCCGGGGTGCAGTTCGCGCTCGGCGGCAGGGCTGTTGGCATCCACGTCGGTGATGACGACGCCCTGCCGTTCGGCGCCGAGGCTGAAGCGCTCACGCACCTCCGGCGTGATGGCCATGGCCTTCATGCCGAGACCGGTCAGCTCGACGGTGCTGGGCTGCGGACGCGGCGCATTCGGAGAGGTCGCGGCCTGCTGCGCCTCGGTCGGCAGTTCGGCGACCATCACCTGCACGGTGACCTCCGCGCCATTCCGCCAGACCACCACCGGGGCATTGGTGCCGACGGGGGTTTCGGCGACGATGCGCGGCAGGTTGCGCATTTCCGCCACCGCCTGGCCGTTGAAGCTCAGCACGATGTCGCCGTTCTGGATGCCGCCGGTGGCGGCCGGGCCGCCCTCCTGCGCACGCGCGACCAGGGCGCCACGGGCGCCGCCCAGCAGGCGCAGGCTCTCGGCGATCTCCTCCGTAACCTGCTGGATGTTCACGCCGAGCCAGCCGCGACGCACCCGCCCGCCGTCGCGCAGCTGCGCGACGATGGTCTTGGCGAGGTTCGAGGGGATGGAGAAGCCGATGCCGATCGAGCCGCCCGAGGGCGAGTAGATCGCGGTGTTGATGCCGATGACCTCGCCGGCCAGGTTGAACAGCGGGCCGCCCGAATTGCCGCGGTTGATCGCGGCATCGGTCTGGATGAAGTCGTCGTACAGGCCCTGGCGGATGTCGCGGCCGCGGGCGGAGACGATGCCCGCCGTGACGGAACCGCCGAGGCCGAAGGGGTTGCCGATCGCAACCACCCAGTCGCCGACCGCCGCGGTATCGCTGTCACCGAACTGGACCGCCGCCGAAAGCGGGTGCTCGGTCTTCACCCGCAGCAGGGCGATGTCGGTGCGCGTGTCGGCGCCGACCAGCTCGGCGCGCAAGGTGGTGTTGTCGGCGAGCACGACATTGATCTCATCCGCGCCGTCGATGACGTGGTTGTTGGTGACGATCAGCCCCGAGGCATCGATGATGAAGCCCGAGCCCAGCGACTGGGCGCGGCGCGGCGGCGCGGGCTGGCCGGGGCGGCCCGGCTGGGCTCCCGGACCCTGGGACCCCGGACCCTGGGACCCCGGACCCTGGGACCCCGGACCCTGGGGGCGGTTGCGCTCCAGGAAGTCACGGAAGAATTCCTCGAACGGGCTGCCGGGCGGGGCCTGCGGCACATCCGGCGCATCCGGCCGGCCGGCGCGGGCCTGGACCGTCTGCGTCGTCTGGATGTTCACCACGGCGGGGAGCAGCCGGCGGGCCAGCGGCGCGAAGGTATCGGGGGCGCGCTGCGCCAGGGCGGGCGCCGGGGCAAGCACGATGGCCGGCGTGGCCGCGGCCACGAAGCCGGTCAGGAAGAGGGCAGCAAGGCGCATGGGCAAGGGTTCCGGATCGATGATCTTAGGATGGTCACGCGACCGGGCCGTCGCAAAGGGCCCGGTGGGTTTCGCCCGGTAACGGCTGGGTGCGCGAAGGGGTTTCTCCCCCGCGCACCCGGCCGGCCATCCGGCGGACCTAACGCGGCGCCGGTGAACTTTCCCGGAAGAACCGGAAGAACTCACTGTCCGGCGAGAGCACCAGACGGGTGTCACCGTCGCTGAAGGCCTCGCGATAGGCCTGCATGGTCCGGTAGAACTGGTAGAACTGCGGGTCGCGCTGGAAGGCATCGGCGAAGACGCGGATGGATTCCTGCTCGCCCTGGCCACGCAGCACATCCGATTGCGCCTGGGCTTCCGCCAGGATCACCGTGCGCTCGCGATCGGCGCCGGCCCGGACGCGGGCCGCCACCTCCGCACCCTCGGCGCGGGCCTCGCGGGCCACGCGCTCGCGTTCGGACTGCATCCGGGCCAGAATCGCCTGGGTGTTCTCCTCCGGCAGGTCGGCGCGGCGGATGCGGACATCCTCGACCTCGATGCCGAAGCGGCGCGCCTCCTCGTTCACCTGCCGGCGGATGCCGGTCATGACCCGGGTGCGGTCGGCGGACAGCACGGCCAGCAGCGGCTCATTGCCCAGCACCCGGCGCAGCGCCGAGCTGACGATGGAGCCGAGCCGCCCGCGGATGCCGGTCTCGGCCGCGCCCGCGGTCTGGAAGAAGACCAGCGGGTCGGTGATGCGGAAGCGGGTGAAGCTGTCCACGATCAGCCGGCGCTGGTCGCCCAGGATCACCTCCTCGCCCGCCATGTCGTAGTCGAGCAGGCGGCGGTCGAAGGGGATCACGGTCTGGATGAACGGCACCTTGTAATGCAGCCCCGGCTCCCGGATGACCCGGATCGGCTGGCCGAACTGGGTGATCAGCACCTGCTGCGTCTGCTGCACGGTGAACAGGGTGGAGGCGACCAGGACGATCGCGACGAAGACGGCGCCGATGAAAATGCTGAGGCGGGTCATCGCGGCACCCCCTGGGTCTGGGTTCGGCTGGGCAGCGCGCCCGGCGCCAACAAGGCCGCCGGCGGCGCCGTGCGGCCCTGGCCCTGGCCCTGGCCCTGGCCCTGGCCCTGGCCCTGGGAGGACGGGGTGGCACCGGCCGCGGATGCCGCGGCCCCCTCACCCTGCGTCCCGCCCAGTTGCAGGAAGGGCACGATCCCGGTCAGGCGGTCATCGATGATGGTCTTGGGGTTGCGCCGCAGGATTTCCTCCATGGTTTCGAGGTACATGCGCCGCACGGTCACGTCCTTGGCCAACTCGTAGGCGCCCAGCACCGAGAGGAAGCGTGCCGCCTCACCACCCGCGCGGGCGATGGTGCTTTCGCGCACGCCCTGGGCTTCCTGGACAACGCGCTCGGCCTCGCCACGGGCCCGGGGGATGATGTCGTTGCGGTAGGATTCCGCCTCGTTGCGGACGCGCTCGCGGTCGGCATTGGCGCGCTGCACGTCGCGGAAGGCATCGATGACCGTCGCCGGCGGATCGACCTTCTGCAACTGCACCTGGGTGATCTCGATGCCGGACTTGTACTGGTCCATGATCGCCTGGGTCGTGCTCAGCACCTCGGCCTCGATCTGGGCACGCGCCTCGGTGAGGGCGGGCTGGATCGGGGTGCGGCCGATCATCTCGCGCATCGTGCTCTCGGCGACCGATTTCACGGTGCTTTCCGGGTTGCGCGTGTTGAACAGGAACTCGCCGGCATCGCGGATGCGCCAGAACACGGCGAAATCGATGTCGATGATGTTTTCATCGCCGGTCAGCATCAGCGATTCCTCAAGCACATCCCTGGAGGGAACGGGCCGGGGCGCGATCTGCTCGGGGTTGGCGCGGAAGCCGACATCGACGCGGTTGATGCGGGTGACGCGCGGTGTGGTCACCGCCTCGACCGGCCAGGGCAGATGATAGTTCAACCCGGGCGGGGTGGTGCGGCTGAAGGCGCCGAAGCGCATGACCACGCCCTGCTCATCCGGCTGGACGCGGAAGAAGCCGCTCGCGGCCCAGACGCCGACGACCAGCACGGCCAGCAAGCCGATGCCCTTGGTGCCGAAGCCGCCGCCGCTGCCGCCGCGCGGCAGGAAGCGGCGCACCGCCTCCTGCGCCTGACGGATCAGGTCATCCAGATCCGGGGGGCCACCCCGATTGCCGCCAGGGCCGCCTTGGGGCGGCGTGCCCCAGGGACCGCCAGGACCGCCACCACTCCCGCCGGGGCGCGGTGTGCCCCACGGGCTGGGCCCGCCATTGTTGTTCCACGCCATGTAAGAGGCCGGCCTCCCTGTTGCAGATGCCCAGGCGATCCGCCCGCGCATCCTGATCCCCCAGCACCAGATGAACTGGCGCCAAATAGAGAGACACGGCGGCATGGGCTTACCGCCCGGCGCCGACCGCGCCATATCGCGACCGTAAACCGGTCGGCGTCCCCCGCGCATATCGGCCAGACATGAAGGATTTTCAAGCTATGGGCGAAGCCTTGGCCGAAGCGGTGCGCGTGGCGCTCTCCCTGGTACGCGACCCCGAAAGCGGGCGGGACCTCGCATCCATGGGGTGGATCGGCGATATCGCGGCCCGCGATGGGCTGGTGCAGGTGACGCTGGAGGTGCCCCGCGAACGTGCCCGCGCGCTGGAACCGATGCGGGCCGAGGCCGAGAAGGCCGCGGCGGCGGTGCGGGGCGTGGTCTCCGCGACCGTGATCCTGACCGCGCATCGCGAGGCCCCCGCCGCTGCCGCCCCTCCTGCCCCCGCCCCGCACGGCCATGGCCGCCGCGCGCCGGCCGGCCAGGGCGCGATGCTGCTGCCCGAGGTGACGGCGATCGTCGCCATCGCCTCGGGCAAGGGCGGCGTCGGCAAATCCACCACCGCGGTGAACATCGCCGTGGCGCTGGCCGCGATGGGGCTCAAGGTCGGGCTGCTGGATGCCGACATCTACGGCCCCTCCCTGCCCCAGATGCTGGGCACCCGCGAAAAACCGCGCGCGGTGAACGGACGCATCCAGACCCTCTCCCGCTGGGGGCTGAAGGCGATGTCGATCGGCTTCCTGGTCGAGGAGGAGACGCCGATGGTCTGGCGCGGCCCCATGGTGATGGGCGCGCTGGAGCAGATGATGGGCCAGGTCGATTGGGGCCCGCTCGACATCATGATCATCGACATGCCGCCCGGCACCGGGGACGCGCAGCTCACCATCAGCCAGCGGGTGCCGCTGGCCGGTGCGGTGATCGTCTCCACGCCGCAGGATGTGGCACTGATCGACGCGCGGCGCGGGGTGCGGATGTTCGAGAAGGTGGGCGTGCCCGTGCTCGGGCTGATCGAGAACATGTCGGTCTTCTGCTGCCCGAACTGCGGCCATCGCAGCAACATCTTCGGCCATGGCGGCGCGAAGACCGAGGCCGCGCGCCTCGGCGTCGAATTCCTCGGCGAATTGCCGCTGACGCTCGCGATCCGGGAGCTGGCCGATGCCGGCACGCCGATCGTGATGGCGCGGCCGGAGACGGAGGAGGCCGGCGCCTATCGCGCCATGGCCGCCCGCATCTGGGAGAAGGCGCAGGCGCCCAAGCCCGCGGCGCCGATGATCGTGGTGGAGTAGCCCCGCACCCCGCCCAGGCGAACAGGACCCCGTATTGCGCCGGGATGTCGCTCTGGATGGCCGAGGCGCTGTTGTTGATGTGCTCTCTTGTGTCAGCCGGCCTCGGCGCAGGCGGCGCAGAGGCCCTCGACCTCCACGGTCGCGCCGCGCGGCCGAAAGCCGATCCTCCGCGCCGCCTCGGCGATCGCGGCGGCAATGGAGGCATCGGCGATCTCGGCCGCGTCCCCGCAGCGGCCGCAGATGAAGAACTGGTGCGGATGCGCATGGCCATGGCCCGCATGCGGGGCGTGGTCATGCGCATCCGCGCAGGCGATGAAGGCGTTCAGCCGCTCGACCTTGTGGATCAGCCCCTGTTCCAGCAGGAAATCCAGCGCGCGATAGACCGTGGGCGGCGCCGCCCCCGCGCGCCCGGCCCGCAGCCGGTCCAGCAACGCATAGGCGCCGACCGGCTGCCCCGCCTCCAGCACCAGGCGCAAGACCTCCCGCCGCAGTTCCGTCAGCCGCGCGCCGCGCAGGGTGCAGGCGGCCTCGGCGGCCTCCAGCGCATGTTCCGTCGCAGCTGCCATGTCCTGCCCCACTCTGCCGATCCCCGATGCCGCACGTTATATGGTAACGGAAACCGGCCGCCGGAGTCCCTGCCATGGAACCAATTTCTGCCCCCTCGCGGGAAAGACTGCTCGATGCCCTGCGCTTCGACGCCAATGGGCTCATCGCCGCCATCGCCCAGCAGCATGACACCGGCGAGGTGCTGATGCTCGCCTGGATGGATCGCGCCGCGGTCGAGGAGAGCCTCGCGACCGGCCGCGCCGTCTATTACAGCCGCTCGCGCAAGGCCTTGTGGCGCAAGGGCGAGACCTCCGGCCAGACCCAGCGGCTGATCGACCTGCGGATGGATTGCGACGGCGATGCCGTGCTGCTGCTGGTCGACCAGGCCGGGGTCGCCTGCCACACCGGGCGGCGGTCCTGCTTCTCCTGGGCGCTGCGCGATGGCGAGCTCACCTCCATCGCCCCGGTGCTGGCCGACCCCAAGGCGCTGTACGGCCAATGATCCCGGGGCCCATGATCCCGGTCACTTTGCTCACCGGCTTCCTGGGGGCGGGCAAGACCACCTTGCTCAACGCCCTGCTGAAGCACCCGGGGCTGCGCGACACCGCCGTGCTGGTGAACGAGTTCGGCGAGATCGGCCTCGACCATCTGCTGGTCGAGCGGCTGGATGAGGAGACGGTGCTGCTGAACGCCGGCTGCCTGTGCTGCACCGTGCGCGGCGACCTGGTGCGGGCGTTGACCGATCTGGCGGCACGCATCGCGGCGGGCCAGCCGGTCGCGCGGGTGGTGATCGAGACCACCGGCCTCGCCGATCCCGCGCCGATCCTGCACACGCTGATGACCGACCCCGCGATCGCCCGGCGTTTCGTGCTGGATGGGGTGGTGACGCTGGTCGATGCGGTGAACGGTCTGGCGACGCTGGACAGCCAGCCCGAGGCGGTGAAGCAGGCCGCCGTCGCCGACCGCATCGTGCTGAGCAAGACCGACCTCGCCCCCGACACCACGGCCCTGCTGGCGCGGCTGCGCGCGCTGAACCCCGCCGCGGTGCCGATCCCGGCCGCCGGGGCGACGCCGGAGGCGGTGCTCGCCGCCGGCCCCTTCGACCCCGCCGCGCGCGGCGAGGATGTGGTGCGCTGGCTGGCCGCCGAGGCCCATGCCCATCGCCACGACCACCACCATGACGCCAACCGCCATTCGGACCGCATCCACGCCTTCTGCCTGACCTGGGAGCAACCCGTTGCCTGGCAGGGCATGGCGACCTTCCTGGAGATGCTGACCGCAACGCGCGGCGCCAGCCTGCTGCGGGTGAAGGGGCTGCTGGATGTCGCCGGCGAGGTGCTGCCGCTGGTGCTGCATGGCGTGCAGCATGTCTGGCATCCGCCGGTGCGGCTGGCCGCCTGGCCCGCCGGCACGCCGCGCCGCTCGGCACTGGTCTTCGTGCTGCGGGACCTGGACCGGGCCGTGGTGGAACAGGGGCTGGCCGCCTTCATGGCTGCGGCATGATCGTGCCACGCGCGCGTTGACACGCCCCACGCCGCAGCGGACTCTCAGCGCAATTAATGACGCGAGAGACACCACCATGGCGCTGACGATCCCCGAGGAACTCCTGCTGCTGATGCTGGACGACACGACGGGGCGGCTGCATGTCCGCGCCGCCCCGGCCGGCGACTATGCCCTGGCCGGCGCCATCCTGGCCGAGCTTGCCATGCGCAACCGGCTGGACAGCGACACCACCCGCCTCTTCGTCGCCGATCCCGCGCCCACGGGCGATGCGCTGCTGGATGGCGTGCTCAGCGAGATCGCGGGCTCCCCGCGCGAGGAAGCGAGCCGCTGGTGGATCGAGACCCTGGCGCGCAACGCCGAATCCTACCGCGCCAGCCTGTTCGACCGGCTGGTCGCGCGCGGCATCCTGCGGGTCGAGGATGGCAAGTTCCTGTGGTTCTTCAGCGAGCGCCGCTATCCGGTCGTCTCCGACAAGGCCGAGCGCGAGGTGAAGGCCCGCCTGCTCGGCGTGATCTTCGACGATGAGATCCCCGAGCCGCATGACGCGCTGCTGATCGGGCTCTGCCGCGCCGCCGGGCTGTTCGGGCTGATCCTGTCGCCGGAGGAGCTGGACCGCGCCCAGCCGCGCATCGACCAGGTGGCGGATCTGGAGGAGCTGAACCGCGCGCTGTCCTCGGCGGTGCGCGACATCTTCATCGAGATCGCGCGCTGGTCGCCGATGATGTGAGCGGCGGGCGCTGCCGAGGCTAGCCCAGCCCCGGCAAGGCCCGCCCGGCCACCAGCCGGAACAGCTTCTGCGGCCGGAACGGGCCGATCAGCCGGTGTTGCAGCAGCAGCACCGTCCGCCCCGCCGCCGCCGTCTCCAAGGTCGCGAGGAAGGCGAGTTCCGCCGCCGCATCCAGCCCCGCCGCCGGCTCGTCCAGCAGCAGGATGGGCGCGGCGCAGACCAGCGCCCGCGCCAGCGCGATACGCCGCACCTGCCCGCCGGAGAACCGCGCGCCGCCCTCACCGCAGCGGGTCTGCAAGCCTTCCGGCAAGGCGCGGATCAAATCGCCGATCCCGGCGCGGTCCAGCGCCCCGAACAGCGCGGCGTCATCGGCATCGGGGGCCGCGAGGCGCAGGTTGGCGGCAATGCTGTCGTCGAACAGCCGCGCATCCTGGCTCAGCACCGCGAATTTCCCCCGCACCGCCGCGGCCGGCAGGCCCGCGATATCGACCCCGCCGATCAGGATCCGCCCGGCGCTGGGGGCCGCGAGCTTGGTCAGCAGCGCGATCAGGCTCGATTTGCCGGCGCCGGAGGGGCCGAGCAGGGCGACATGCGCGCCTTCCGGCACCTCCATATCCAGCCCCGCGAAGACCTCGCCACGATCCGCGGCCCAGGCGAACCGCACCCCCTCGATCCGCAGCGCATGGCCGGCGGGCGCCGCCACCGTCGCCACCGGGTCAGGCACCGGCACCGGCCGGTCGGCGGCGAGAAACAACCGCCGCGCCGAGGCCCCGGCCGTGGCGATGGCGATGCCCGCGCGCGGCAGCCCGGCAAAGGGCTCGGCCGCGGCCAGGGCGAGGAAGGCGCCGAGCACCGCCCCCCACAACGCGCCCTCGCCCCCCGCGATGCCGAAGCCGAGCGCGCCCAGCAGCGCGCCCTGCCCCAGCAGCGCCCCGGCCGCCCCCGCCAGCGCGTTGCGCCGGGCGAGGCCGCGCTGGGCGGCCGTCAGGCGTGCGGCGGCGGCCTCGACCCGCAGGATCGCGGTGGCTTCGGCATTGTTGGCCAGCGTGTCCTCCAGCCCGGCCAACGGATCGACCACGGCATCGCGCAGCCGCCCCTCGGCCGCGGCCGCGCCCTTGGCGGCGCGTGCGGCGATCGGCGCCAGCAGCGGCGGCAGCGCCAAGGCGCAGGCGAGCGGCAGCGTCACCAGCACCGCCAGCAGCGGCGAGATCGCGCCCAGGATCAGCGCCGCGGCCACCACCACGGCGGCCCCCGCCGCGAGTGGGACCAGCGCGCGCAGATAGAGCCCGTCCAGCGCCTCCACATCCGCCACGATCCGCCCAAGCAGGTCGCCGGCCCGCCCGTGGCCGATCCCGCCCGGCAGGCGCTCGGCCAGGCGCGAGAAGAACCAGACCCTTGTATCGGCCAGTGCCCGGAAGGCGGCGGCATGGGTCGCCATGCGCTCGCCCCAGCGCAAGCCCGGGCGGCCGATCAGCAGCGGCCGCAGCCAGGGCAACAGCAGCAGCCCGGCGCCGCCGGCCGCAGCCCCGGACAGCGCCGCGACCTCATGCGACACCGCCCGCCCGGCCAGCGTCATCAGCGCCAGCCCCGCCAGCGCCGAAACCACGGTGACGCCCACCGCGAGCAGCAGCACCGGCCAGCGCCGGCGCCACAGCCCCAGCACCCGGCACAGATCGGCCAGCATTGTGCCCATCGCCATCACGCCCATTTCGCCTGCTCCACGAAGCGGCCTTCCTCCAGCCGCATCACCCGGCCGAAGCGCGCGGCGACGGCGGGGGAGTGTGTGGCCATCACCGTGGTCCGCCCGGCGGCGAGGCGGCGCAGGCTGTCCAGCACCTCCGCCTCGGTGCCCGGGTCCAGATGCGCGGTCGGCTCGTCCAGCAGCAGCAGCGGCGCGTCGCGCAGGAAGGCGCGGGCGATCGCGACGCGCTGCGCCTGCCCGCCGGAGAGGCCGAAGCCGCCCTCGCCCACCATGGTATCCAGCCCCCGCGGCAGCCCTTTGGCGAAATCGATGACGCGGGCATCGCGGGCGGCGGCCTCGACGGCGGCGCGGGTCGCGCCCGGCCGGGCCAAGGCGATATTCTCGGCGATGGTGGCGCGGAACAGATGCGCGCGCTGGCCGACCCAGGCCGAAAGCCTGCGCACCTCGGCCGGGCGAAGTGCGGCGGCCTCCCGCCCGTTCAGCGCGATGCGCCCCGAACTCGGCGCCGAAAACCCCATCAGCAGCCGCAGGATCGAGGATTTCCCCGCCCCTGAAGGCCCCACCAGCACCAGCGATTCACCGGGCAGCACGCGGAAGGAGATATCCTCCAGCGCCGGCGGCAGGCCCGGATCATGGCGCAGCCCGACCCGGTCGAAGGTGACCACCACCGAGGGCGGAATCTCCTCCAGCAGCAGCCCATGCGTCTCCGGGGTCGCGAGCAACGGCGCCAGCGCGGTCGCGGCCCCCTCGGCCGCCGAGCGTTCGTGATAGGCCGCCGAGAAGGCCCGCAGCGGCGCGAAGGCCACCGGCACCAGCAGCAGGCAGAGGATCGCCGCGACCGGATCGGGATGCCCGCCCGTCAGCAAGGCGGCGTGGCGGAAGGCCATGCAGGCCAAGGCGGCGGCGAACAGAGCCTCCAGCGCCGTGGCGGAGAGGAAGGCGACGCGCAACACCTTCATGGTGCGGCGGCGCAGATCATCGGCGGCCTCGGCCATCGCTCCGGCCTCGGCCGCCTCGCGGCGGAACAGCACGATGGCGGGCAGGCCGCGCATGCGGTCCAGGAAGCGGCCCGACAGCGCCTCAAGGGCGGCGAACTGCCTTCGGCTGGCCACCGCCGCGCCGATCCCGGTGAAGGCCATGGCGACCGGCACCAGCAGCACCGCGACCGCGAGGATCAGCCCCGACAGCGGATCGGCCCAGGTGGCCAGCGCGACCGCGAGCAACGGGCCGAGGATCGCCAGCGCCGCCGCCGGCAGCCAGCGGGCGAAATGCCCATCCAGCGCCTCGATCCGGTCGATGACGAGGGAGGCCTTCTCACCGATCTGGCGGGAATCCGCCGGCCCCGCGGCGAAGAGGGCGGCCATCGCCCGCCCCCGCAGCCCGGCGCGGGCCGCCGCCCCGGCCGCGGTCTGCATCCGGTCCTGCGCGATCGCGAGCCCCGCCTGCACCAGCACCAGCGCCGCGATGGCCGCAAGGTCGCCCCACTCCGCGGCCCCATGCCCGAGAAGTGCGGCCAGCAGCCGCGCCGTCAGCAAGGCCTGCGCCAGCGCCACCAGGATGCCGCAGGTGCCGAGCGCCACCGCCAGCGACAGCGTGCGACGCTGTCCGCGCGCCGTCGCGGCGAGCAGGCCACGGGCCGCATTCGCCCCGGATCTCCGCCGCCGGGCCGGCTTGGCCGGGCGCTCCGTCAAAGCTTGGTTCATGCCAACCCCGTTAGCGCATTCGTCGAGACGTCACCATGCGCCGGGGCGTCGCGCATTGCGGCAGCGCACACAAGACGCCAAAAGTGCCTCTCGCGTTCGATGGACCATCCGATGCTGAAACGCCATGGGCGCTATGACCACCACCCCTGGCGCGGGCGGCCCGCCTATTCCTGGCCCGGCGGGGCGCGGCTTGCGGTCTATCTCGGCGTGAACCTTGAGGATTTCGCGTTCGGTGAGGGGCTGGGCGCGGAACTCGCCCCCGGCGGCCCCGCGCCGGATGTGCTGAATTTCGCCTGGCGCGACTATGGCAACCGGGTCGGCGCCTGGCGGCTGGTCGAGACCCTGGATGAGTTGGGCCTCGCCGCGACCGTGCTGGCCAATAGCGCGATGTACGACCTCGCCCCCAGCCTGATCGCGGCCCATCGCGCGCGCGGCGACGAGATGGCGGGCCATGGCCGCACCAACAGCGAACGCCAGTCCACCCTGCCGCCCGAGGCGGAGGCAGCCCTGATCGCCGAGGCCACCGCCCGGATGGCCGCCGATGACGGCATCGCCCCGCGCGGCTGGCTCTCCCCCTGGATCGCCGAGAGCCATGCGACGCCCGACCTGCTGGCCGCGGCCGGCTACCGCTACACGCTGAACTGGTGCAGCGACGACGCGCCGATCTGGCACCGCACCGCGCATGGCCCGCTCCTCGCCATCCCCTATCCGCAGGAGGTGAACGACATCCCCGCCATCGCCGTGCGACGCGACGGGGCGGAGCAGTTCGCCCGCATGATCGTGGATGATTTCGACGAACGCCTGCGCCAGACGCGCGATGGCCTGCCCCAGGTGATGGGCATCGCCCTGCATCCCTACATCATCGGCCAGCCCTACCGGATGCGGGCGCTGCGCCGGGCGCTGGCCCATGTCGCCGGGCATCGGGAGGAGGTCTGGCTCTGCACCGCCGGGCAGGTGTTCGACCACGTCGCCGGCCTCGCCCCAGGGCTGGTGCCGGGGGCATGAGCTTCCGCTACCGCTTCGCCTTCGAGGACATCTATTCCAACGGCTTTCGCGCCCGGGTCACGCTGTTCAACGATGGCACGCAGGCCGTCACCGGCTGGACGCTCGGCCTCGCCGCCGGCTTCACCCTGGGTGCTGTGTATGAGGCGCGGAGCCTCGGCGGGCTCACCTTCACCGACGCCGGGTACAATGCCGTCATCCCGGCCGGGGGCTCTGTCAGCTTCGGGCTCACCGGGGTCGGTGCCTCCCTCGCCCCCGCCAGCGTCACCGCCAATGGCCAGGCGGCGTTGGCTGAGGCCGTGGCCTCGATCGCCGATACCACGGTGCTGGAGGGCCAGGAGGGGCTGACGGCGATGGTCTTCACCATCAGCCTCGACCATGCCACCACGGTGCCCGTCCGCTTCACCTGGCGGACCGAGGACGGCACCGCCACCCCGGGCACGGATTACGAACCGGCCTCCGGCAGCGGCACCATCGCGGCCGGCGCCCGCAGCGCCGATGTGACGGTCATCGTGCATGGCGATGCCGGCTTCGAGCCCGCCGAGACGCTGATCCTGCGCGTGACGGACATGAGCGGCGCCTTGCAGGGCGACACGGTGGCGACCGGCACCCTGCGCAACGACGACCATCCGCCCGGCAGCGCCGCCCCCGGCTATTTCGCAACCCGGGGCGGGGACATCATCGACAGCGCCGGCCAGGCGGTGCGGCTCACCGCCGTCAACTGGTTCGGGCTGGAAACCCGGAGCTTCGCCCCGGACGGGCTCTACACCCGCAACTGGCGGGAGATGATGGACCAGATCGCGGAGACCGGCTTCAACGCCATCCGCCTGCCCTTCTCCACCGAATTGCTGGATGGGCGGGTGACCCCCACCAATATCAACTACGCCCTGAACCCCGACCTGCGCGGGGTCTATGGCATCGCGCTGATCGACAAGATCGTGGGCTATGCCGCGACGCTCGGGATCCGGATCATCCTGGACCGGCACCGCGGCATCGCGGGCAATGGCGCCGATGACTCCGGCCTCTGGTATTCCTCGGCCTATGACGAAGCGCGCTGGATCTCCGATTGGCAGATGCTGGCCGGCCGCTATGCCGGCAATCCGACCGTCATCGGTGCCGATCTGCACAATGAACCCTGGAAGGGAAGCTGGGGCGACGGCGACCCGCTGCATGACTGGCGTGCCGCGGCCGGGCGCGCGGGGGCGGCCATCCAGGCGGTCAACCCGAACTGGCTGATCTTCGTCGAGGGCGTGCGTCAGGTCGGGCCGGCGAATGACCCCGCCTCCTACTACTGGGATGGCGGCAACCTCTCGGCGGCGGGCGCGCTGCCGGTGGTGCTGCCGGTGGCGAACCACCTCGTCTATTCCGCGCATGACTACCCGCCGAGCATCTATGACCAGCCCTGGTTCAAGGATGCGGGCTACCCCGCCAATCTGCCGGCGCTGTTCGACCATTACTGGGGCTACCTGGCGCGGCAGGGCATCGCGCCGGTGTTCCTCGGCGAATTCGGCGGCAGGCTCGTCACCGCGGCCGACCGGGCCTGGATCGCCACGCTGACGGCGGTGCTCGGGGGCGATCTGGATGCCAATGGCAGCCATGACCTCGCCCCTGGGGCCGCCGGCGTCTCCTGGGCCTGGTGGGCCTGGAACCCCACCAGCGGCGACACCGGCGGCATCCTGCTGGACGATTGGCGCACGGTCGATCCGGTCAAGATCGCCACCGTCGCGGCGCTGCTGACCAGCCTGCGCCCCGATGCCGCGGCAACGGATGGCGATGACGTGCGAACCGGGACCGAGGGCACGGATGTGCTCTCCGGCTATGGCGGCAATGACCTGCTGTTGGGCCATGCGGGCAATGACTCGCTCTGGGGCGGGGGGGGCCGCGACCTGCTGCTGGGCGGGGCCGGCAATGACGCGCTGGATGGCGGCAGCGGGGTGGACACCGCGCTGATCGCCAGCCTGCGGCGCCAGTCGGTGGTGACCGCGACCACGGTCGTGGGGCCCGATGGCAGCGACACGCTCAATGCCATCGAGACGCTGCATTTCCAGGACGGCTGGCTCGCGATCGGCGGCACGGCGCCGGCCGCCTCGATCGCGCGGCTTTATCTGGCAGCCCTTGGGCGGGGGCCGGATGCGACCGGGCTCGGCTTCTATACCGAGGCCGTCGCCAGCGGGCGCGTCAGCCTGGACGGCATCGCCGCTTCGCTGCTGCAAAGCGCCGAGTTCCAGGCGCGCTTCGGCGCCCCGAACACGGAAGGCTTCGTCACCCTGCTCTATGGCACCGTGCTGGGGCGCGCGCCGGATGCCGACGGGCTCGCCTATTGGAGCGGGCTGCTGGATGGCGGGCTGGCGCGGTCGCAGGCGGTGGCCGGCTTCTCCGAAAGTCCGGAGTTCATCGTGGGGGCCGGCGTGCCGGATGCGGGCGGGCTGTTCGCCCCCGATCCCGCCGCGGTGGAGGTGCTGCGCTGGTACGAGACGGTGCTGAACCGGCTGCCGGATGCCGCCGGGCTGTCCTATTGGATCGAGACCCGCGCCCAGCGCGAGATCGGCGCCGACTTCACCGGCAGCGCCGAATTCGCGGCGGTCTTCGGCGTGCTGGACACGGCGGGCTTCGTCGCCCGCATCTATCAGAACGCGCTGGACCGGGACGGCGATGCGGGCGGCATCGCCTATTGGAGCTGGCTGCTCGACACCGGCACCCTGACCCGCGCCGATGTCGCGGCGAGCTTCGCCTTTTCCGAGGAGATGACGGCGAAGATCACCCCGCTGGTCGCGGATGGGGTGACCTTCGCCTGAGGCCGGCCTTTTGGAGGATGGAGGGGGCGAGCCCCCTCCATCGGCTGGCTACGCGGCCTTGGCTGAGGCGATCGCCTGCCAGACCCGCTCCGGCGTCGCCGGCATGTTGAAATGCCCGACGCCGAGCGGGCGCAGCGCATCCACCACCGCATTCATCACCGCCGGCAACGAGCCGGCGCAACCGGCCTCGCCGCAGCCCTTGGCGCCGAGCGGGTTGGTGGTCGCCGGCACCGGATGGCTCTCGAAGCTGATCGAGGGCACGTCCGTGGCCCGCGGCAGCGCGTAATCGGTGAGCGAGCCCGACATCGGCTGCCCGTCCTCGGAGAAGACCACCCGTTCCAGCAGCGCCTGGCCGATGCCCTGGGCGATGCCGCCATGCGCCTGGCCGGTCACCAGCAGCGGGTTCACGATCACGCCGAAGTCGTTGACGGTGGAATACTTCACCACCTCGACGATGCCGGTCTCGGGGTCGATCTCGACCTCGGCGATGTGGCAGCCGTTCGGATAGGCCTGCGGCGCCTCCTTGAAGATGTGGCGCACGTCGAGCTTGCCGGGCACGTCATCCGGCAGGTCTTCCGCCTCGCGCAGCTTGGCCGCCAGCTCCATGATGTCGATGCTGCGGTCGGTGCCGGCGATGGTGAATTTGCCGGCCTCGAAGAGGATGTCCTCGGGGGCGGCTTCCAGCGCCCAGCTTGCCGCCTGGCGGCCGCGCTCGATGACCAGGGCCGAGGCCTCGACGATCGCGGCCCCGGAGGCCATCAGCGACTTCGACCCGCCGGTGCCGCCGCCGGCGATCAGCTCGTCGGAATCGCCCTGGAGCAGGCGGATCGCGTGGAAGGGCACGCCGAGATACTGGTGCAGCACCTGGGCGAAGGGGGTCCAATGCCCCTGCCCGTAATCCAGCGTGCCGGTGATGATGGTGACCGTGTCATCCGCCTCGAAGCGGATGCCGCCCATCTCGGCGGCCGGGGGCGCGGTGCATTCGAGGAAGTTGCCGATCCCCCGCCCGCGCAGCTTGCCGCGCGCCTGGCTGTCGGCGAGGCGGGTGCCGAAGCCGTCCCAATCGGCGGCGGTCAGCGCCTGGTCCAGGATCGCGGAGAACTCGCCACCGTCATAGGTGCTGCCCGAGGCCGCGGGATAGGGCATCGCCGCGGCGGGGATGTGGTTGAGCCGGCGCAGCGCGACGGCGTCCTTGCCGGTTTCCAGCGCGGCCTGCTCGATCAGCCGCTCCATGAAGTAGTTGCCCTCCGGCCGCCCGGCGCCGCGATAGGCGGTGATGGGCGTCGTGTTGGTCAGCATCGACTTCGTATGCACGCCGATCAGCGGCGTCGCGTAGTTGCTCTGCACGTTCTTGGCGAAGTTCATCGTCCCCATCAGCGGCGTGACCGGGGAGAGGAAGGCGCCCATGTCGGCGGTGGCGTTCAGGCGCACGGCGAGGAAGCGGCCCTCGGCATCCAGCGCCAGCGCGGCATCGACCTGATGCGAGCGGCCGTGGCAGTCGGAGAGGAAGGCCGAGGTGCGCTCATCCGTCCATTTCACCGGGCGGCCGAGCAGCTTGGCGGCATGCAGCAGCGGCACGTATTCCGGATAGACGCTGGCCTTCATGCCGAAGCTGCCGCCGACCTGGCCGGTCAGCACCCGCAGCCCCTCGACCGGGACGTTCAGGATGCCGGCCAACTGCGCCCGCAGCCCGAACACGCCCTGGCAGCCGAGGTGGAGGGTGTAGCGGTCCTCCGCCCAGACGCCGATCGCGGCGCGGGGCTCCATGGCGCAGACCACGATGCGGTTGTTGTCGATCGAGAGCTTGGTGACATGCGCGGCGGCGGCGAAGGCCGCCTCGATCTTCACCGGATCGCCGAACTGCCAGTCGAGCACCATGTTGTTCGGGATGTCGTCATAGAGCAGCGGCGCGCCGGGTTCGGCGGCGGCGGCGGGGTCGGTCACGGCGGGCAGGGCGTCGATGTCCAGCATCACCGCCTCGGCCGCGTCCTTGGCCTGCATCCGGGTCTCAGCGACCACCACGGCGACCGGATCGCCGACAAAGCGTACCTTGTCCGCCGCCAGCGGCTGGCGGGCGGGGCTGCGCAGCGGCGAGCCGTCGATGTTCTTGAGCGGCATGGCGCAACGCATGGCGCCATAGCCCGTGAGGTCGGCGGCGGTGAGCACCGCGAGCACGCCGGGCATCGCGCGGGCGGCCTCGGTGTCGATGCCGCGGATCACGCCATGGGCATAGGGGCTGCGGACCATGAAGGCATAGGCCTGGCCGGGCAGAGCCAGGTCGTCGGTATAGCGCCCCTCCCCTCGCAACAGCTTGGGGTCTTCCTCCCGCGGGACGGACTGGCCAATGCCGAAACGGAGGGTGCTGGGGGTCAGGCTGTCAGGCATGGCGATCATCCGTGCTGCGTTGCAGCTAAAATTGCGCTGGGGCGGCCCCGCGTAAACCCCCACCAAGGTTATGGACCCCACAAGGGAGGTGGGTATGATCCCCCAAGGGGCCTGCCCGCCCATTTGGAGCCCCGCTTGGCCCCCATTTTATCCATTCAGTACCTGCGCGCGGTGGCCGCCATGCTCGTGGTGTTCTCCCATGCGGGGGAGCGCGCGGGCGTTGATTTCCAGATCGGCGCGGCCGGCGTGGACCTGTTCTTCGTCATCAGCGGCTTCATCATGTGGGTGGTGGTGCGTCCGGCGGTGACGGGCGGCGGCGCCTTCCTGCGGCTGCGGCTGATCCGGATCGTGCCGCTCTACTGGGCGGTGACCCTGGGGCTGGTGGCGGTGGCCAGCATCAACCACGCCTGGATGCCGAATTTCGACACGACGCCGGCGAATCTGGCCATGTCGCTCGGCTTCATCCCGCATTTCGACCCCAGCGGGCATATCTACCCGGTGCTGGCGGTGGGCTGGACGCTGAATTACGAGATCTTCTTCTACCTCCTCTTCGCCGCGAGCTTCGCGCTGGAGCGGGCGCGGCGGCTGCCGGCCTTGGCCGCGGCGCTGCTCGGGCTGGTGGCCGTGGGCTTGGTGGCGCGGCCCGAGGGTGCGATCGGCGTGTCGGTGACCGACCCGATCATGCTGGAATTCCTGGCCGGGCTGCTGCTGGGCGAGGCCTGGCTGCGCGGCCGGCTGCCGGGGGCCGGGATGGGCTATGGGCTGATGCTGGCCGGGTTGGCGATGGCGGCGGCGCAGCATCTGGGTGGCTGGCATAGCGATGCCTGGCGGGTGCTGCTGTGGGGCGTGCCCGCGCTGCTGCTGATCACAGGTGCGCTGGCGGTCGAGGCCGCGGGCCAGGTGCCGCGCCTCGGCTGGCTGCGGCTGCTGGGGGATGCCTCCTACTCCATCTATCTGCTGCATGGGCCGCTGGTCGGGCCCGTGATGCGGCTGATGCCGGGGGCGCCGGTGGCCGTGTATTTCCTGGCGGCGGCCGTGGTTTCGGCCATCGCCGGCATCGTCTGCTACTGGCTGCTGGAACGCCCCGCGACGCGCCTGCTGCGCCGGGGCGTGGCCCGCGCGCCGCGGGTGGCCACGACCTAATCCGCGGTGGCGCCCGAGGCGCGGACGATCGGCACCCAGAGCGCGATCTCATCCTGCACGTATTTGGCGAAGCGGTCGGGGGTGTAGCCGCGCATCGCCGGCGTGCCGAATTCCTCCAGCCGGCGATTGATGGTGGGATCGCCCAGCGCCTCGTCGATCGCGGCGGCCAGGCGGTCGGTGATGTACTGCGGCAGATGCGCCGGGCCGAAGATGCCGTACCAGGAATAGGCGCGGTAGTCGTCCAGCCCGACCTCGGCCGCGGTCGGCACATCGGGGATCAGCGAGGAGCGCTCATCGGTCGCGACGAAGAGGATCTTCACCTTCCCATCGGCATCGAGCGGCTTCATCAGGCTCGGGATATCGCTGTTGAACTGCACCTCGCCGGCGATCATCGCGGAGAAGACCTGCCCCGCGCCGCGATAGGGGATGTGCGTGGCCGTGGTGCCAGTCTTGGTCAGGAAATTCGCGCTGGCGATATGCCCGGTCGAGCCGACGCCGCTGCTGCCATAAGAGTACTTGTCCGGGTTGGCGCGCAGTGCCGCGATCCATTCCGCGGTGTCGCGGACGGCGAGGTTCTTCGTCGTCACGCTATGGCAGATCGGGATGAAGTTGGTGGGGGCCACCGCCGTCAGGTCGCGCACCGGATCATAGGGCAGGTTGCGGTAGAGCCCCGCCGCGACGCCGGTGGAGGACAGCGTCGCCAGCACGAAGGTGCTGCCGTCCGGCGCGGATTTGGCGACGTAGTCGGTGCCGAGCGTGCTGCCCGCGCCCGGCCGGTTCTCCACCACCACATTCTGGCCGAGGATCTGCGACAGCTTCGGCGCCAGCAGCCGCATGGTGATGTCGGTGCCGCCACCGGTGCCGAAGGGCACGATCATGCGGATGGTGCGATCGGGCCAGCGCCCCACCGATTGCGCGCGGACGATCGCGGGCGTCATCAGCGATGCGGTCAGCGCCAAGGTGGCGCGGCGGGTGGTGCGGATCATCGGTAGTGGCTCCAGGGGGGCATTCAAAAGGATCCGCCATTCACCGGCAGCATCTGCCCCGAGACGAAGGCGGCAAGGTCGGAGGCGAAGAACAGGGTCGCATCGGCGATATCCTGGGCCGCGCCCAGCCGGCCGAGCGCGATGCCTGAAAGGGTCGCGGCGCGGCGCTCGTCGCTCAGCGCCTCCCACCCCCCGGTCTTGTCGGCATCGGTCAGCACCAGGCCGGGGGCCACGGAATTCACCGTGATGCCGAAGGGGCCGAATTCCATCGCCAGTTGCCGCGTCAGCCCCAGCACGGCGTGCTTGGAACTGGCATAGGCCTGGATGCGCGTGCGCGAGGGGCGGAAGGCCGCGCCCGAGCTGATGTTGATGATGCGCCCCGCGCCCGCGCGCTTCATCCCCGGCGCCGCGGCGCGGGTGACGGCGAAGCTCGCATCGACATTGAGCGCGAAGATCGCGTCCCAATCCTCATCGGTGACCTCCTCGATCGGGCGGCCGTGCTGGCCGCGCATGCCGCCCGCATTGTTGACCAGCACGCCGATCGGCCCGCCCACCTGCGCCTCGATGCCGCGGACCCAGGCGGCCGCGGCGGCGCGGTCGGTGAGGTCGAAGGCCAGTGTCGCGATGCTGCTGCCCGCGGCGGTTTCGGCCAGGCCCGTTGCATCGATGTCGCAGGCCCAGACGCGCGCGCCGCGCGCGGCGAAGCTGCGCGCGATGGCGCGGCCGAAGCCCATGGCGGCGCCGGTGACGGCGACGATGCGGCCGGAGAAGTCGAGAGGATCGGTCATGTCCCGCGGATCATCCCACGCCGATTCCGACGGTCAATGCGGTTGACGGCAGCAATGCCGCATCGGATGACGGATGTGCGAAACAACGAGGCATTGATGTCGACACCGGTCGTGATCTGGGGCGCGGGCGCCATCGGCGGCATCATCGGCGCCTTCCTGCGCCGCGCCGGCAGGGAGGTGACCTTCGTCGATGTGGTGCCCGAGCATGTCGCCGCGATTCGCGAAGGCAGGCTGCGGATCGAAGGCCCGGTCGCGAGCTTCACCATCGGCGGCCCCGCGTTGCTGCCGCAGGAGGTCACGGGCCGGCATCCGCTCATCATCCTGGCGGTGAAGGCGCATCATACCGAGGCCGCGACCCGCGCGCTGCTGCCGCATCTGGCCGAGGAGGGCGCCGTCGTCTCCTGCCAGAACGGGCTGAACGAGCTGGTCATCGCCGATATCGTCGGACGCGGCCGCACCATCGGCGCCTTCGTGAATTTCTACGCCGACTACCTGGAGCCCGGGCGGCTGCACTACGCCAAGCGCGGCGCCGTGGTGGTGGGCGAGCTGGATGGCGTGCGGACCCCGCGCATCACGGCCCTGCACGAGATGATGCGTGTCTTCGAGCCCGATGCGGTGCTGAGCGACAACATCTTCGGCTACCTCTGGGGCAAGGCCGGCTATGGCGCGATCCTGAAAGCCTCGGCGCTGACCAATGACACCATCGCCGAGTTCATCGCCGATCCGGCGCGGCGGGCGATGATCATCGCCTTGGTGCAGGAGATCCTGGCGGTGGCGCGGGCGGATGGGGTGGTGCCGATCGGCTTCGACGGCTTCGATCCCGATGCCTTCCTGCGCGACGATGCGGCGGCGATGACCGCTTGCCTCGCGGCGCTGGAGCGGATGAACCGCGCCTCGGCCAAGCCGCGCAGCGGCATCTGGCGCGACCTCGCGGTGCGCAAGCGCGGCACCGATGTCGCGGCACAGCTTGCCCCGGTGCGGGCGGCGGCGCGCAGGCTCGGCCTGACCACACCGCTGGCCGACCGGCTGGTGGCGTTGGTGGATGACATTGAAACGGGGCGCCGCGCGATCGGCCCCGACCTCGCCGACGACCTTTGCGGAGTCCTGCCATGACCGATGCCCCCCACCCCGACGGCAATCCCTGGGAGTGGCCGGAAGCCACCTGGCGCCGCATCACCGGCCGCGCCCGCGCGGGGCGCAGCCTCAAGCCGACGCATTGGCCGGGGGGGGCGCGCTGCGCCGTGGCGCTCTCCTTCGACGCCGACCACGACACCATCCCGCTGCGCGATTCCGACGAAAGCCCGATGCGGATCAGCCAGGGCCAATACGGCGCGCGCCAGGGCGTGCCGCGCATCCGCGCGCTGCTGGAACGCGAGGGGGTGAAGGCCTCCTTCTTCTACCCGGCCGTCTCCGCGCTGCTCTACCCGGGCGAGGCGCGCGGCGTCGCCGAGGAAGGGCATGAGATCGGCATCCACTCCTGGATCCACGAGCGCAACACCAACCTGCCCTACGAGGTCGAGCGCGACCTCGCCTTCCGCGCCGCCGACACGCTGGAGAAGGTGACCGGCCAGCGCCCCGTGGGGATGCGGACGGCAAGCTGGGATTTCTCGCTGCGCACGCTCGATATCATCCGCGAGATGGGGCTGCTCTACGACAGCAGCCTGATGGCCGATGACGATGCCTATGAATTGCTCGCCGATGGCGTGCCAACCGGCATCGTGGAGCTGCCGCCGGAATGGATCCGCGATGATGCGGTCTATTTCAACATGAATCGCTTCGGCGGCCTGCGCCCCTATACCCCTCCTTCCGCGGTCGCCGAGATCTTCATCGGCGAGCTGGATGGCGCCTGGGACGAGGGCGGGCTGTTCCTGCTGACCATGCATCCGCATCACATCGGCCATCGCAGCCGCATGCCGGTGTTGGAAAAGGTCATCGCCCATGCGAAGGCGATAGGCGGCTGCTGGTTCGCGACCCATGCCGAGGTGGCGGCCTGGTGCAAGGCCAATGCGGCGACCTCTTCCAAGGAATGACCCCACATGCTCGATGACGCGGCCCTCGACACTCTCTTCCGCACCGCGCGGACCCAGAATGCGTGGCAGGACAAGCCGGTGCCCGAGGCGCTGCTCCACGACCTCTACGACCTGATGAAGATGGGTCCGACCTCGGCGAATTGCTCGCCGGCGCGGCTGATCTTCCTGACCACGCCGGAGGCCAAGGAGAAGCTGCGGCCGGCGCTCTCGGCCGGCAACCTCGCCAAGACCATGTCGGCCCCGGTCACGGTGATCGTGGCGCTGGACGAGGCCTTCTACGAGAAGCTGCCGAAGCTGTTCCCGCATGTCGATGCGCGGCCCTGGTTCACCTCCAACGCCGCCTTCGCCGCGACCACGGCGATGCGCAACGGCTCGCTGCAAGGCGCCTATCTGATGCTGGCGGCGCGCGCGCTCGGCATCGATGTCGGTGCCATGTCCGGCTTCAACGTGGAGATGGTGAACGAGACCTTCATGGCCGGCACCACCTGGAAGGCGAACTTCCTCTGCAACCTCGGCTATGGCGACCCGGCCGGGGTCAAGGAGCGGCTGCCGCGCCTCGACTTCGACGAGGCCTGCCAGATCCTCTGACGGCCTGCGCGGGGGCGGCTCAGATCCAGAGCCGCTCCTGCTGCAATCCGGTGTAGAGGTCGGCGACAAACTCGCCATAGCCGTTGAACAGCTTGGTCGGCACGCGGTCCCCGCTGCCAAGCAGGCGCTCGCTCGCCTGGCTCCAGCGCGGATGCGGCACCTCGGGGTTGATGTTCGCCCAGAAGCCGTATTCCGAGCCCTGGATCTGCTCCCAGTAGGAGACCGGGCGGGTGGCGGAGAAGGAGATGCGGACCAGGCTCTTGCCGCCCTTGAAGCCGTATTTCCACGGGAACAGCACCCGGATCGGGCCGCCGTTCTGCGGCGGGCAGGGCTTGCCGTACATGCCGGTCACGACGAAGGCCATCTCATTGGCCGCTTCCTCGATGGTGCAGCCTTCCTTGTAGGGCCAGGGATACCAGGACTGCCGCAAGCCCGGCATGGCCGCGCGATCGGCCGCCGTCTCGAACACCACATATTTCGCGCCCGCGGCCGGTTCGGCGATGCGCAGCAGTTCGGACAGAGGGAAGCCGGTATAGACCGCGGTCATCGCCCAGGCCTCGACGCAGCGGAAGCGCAGCACCCGCTCCTCCAGGCTGACCTGCTTCAGCAGATCGTCGATATCCAGCGTCTTCTCATGCGCCACCAGCCCGTCCAGCTTCAGCCGCCAGGGGCGTTGCGCCAGGCGCTGGGCGGGGCGCCAGATCCCCTTGTCGGTGCCGAATTCGTAGTAGTTGTTGTAGGTCGTCGCCTCGCGCTCGGTGTTGATGGCGCGATCGACGCGGTAGCGCGGGTTGCGCGCCGCGGCCTGGGCGCCAGGGAGGCCGTCGCTGGGCGCGGTTTGGGCATTCGCGGTTTGGGCGGCGGCAACGCCGGGCAGCAGCATGGCCGAGGCGCCGAGCAGAGCGCGGCGGTTCATCACCACGCTTTCGGAGGTGGCGAGCCGCTCGGGGATTTCCCAACCGCGGGGGATGCGGATGTTCATGGGCGTGCTCCTTGTTCCGGCCTGGCCTCAGACCTGGATGGCATGTGCTGCCGCCCGCGGCCCGGTCAAGGCAGCAAGGCGGCGGGCGGCATCCCCTCGCGCGGGGTGACCCGGTAGAGGCGATAGGCCTCCGCCTCGATCCCGTTGCGCGCACGCGTGACACCACCCTCCGGGACCGCCCCTGGCCAAAGCGGCGGACCTTCTCCACGTCTTTCGCTGCGGACCAGCAGTCCGGTTACGGCAGGTGGCGGGGCCAGGTCGAAAAATTTCCAGCGGTCGGAGATGGCGACCACGGGGACGCCGGGCAGCAGAAAGGCGAGTTCGCCGGCCAGGCCGTATTCCTCCGCGGCAATGAAGCCGTAGCCGCCGGCGCGGCGCGCCGCCTCGACCTCGGCCACGAACCCCGGCCAGCCGCCGAGCCGGGCCAGCGAGGGGTCCTGCCGGCGCGGCAGCGGCAGCGGCCCCCAGGCGGCCTGGACGAAGCCGAGCACGACCAGGGTGAGCCCGAGACCCACCGCCGGCCGCCGCCAGCGATCCCAGCCCGGCCCAAGGCAGCCCGCCGCCGCGAGGCAGGCGGCGGGGTAGAGGATCGCCGGCCAGTTGCCCTGCACCCGGCTGCCGAAGGACTGCCACAGGAACAGCGCCGCCCCCGGCAGCACCAGCGCCGCCAGCAGCCCCCCCGCCGGCCGGCGCCGGAACGCCGCCACCCCGGCGACGCAGAGCAGAAAGACCAGCGGCGTCGCCAGCCCGATCTGCCCGCCGAGCAATTCCCAGACGAAGCGCAGGCCGGGATGCGTGGCCTCGGTGCCCGCCCGCCCGCCCTGCTTGGCGAAGGAGGCCCAGCCATGCGCCGCGTTCCAGGCGATCACCGGCGCGAAGACCGCCACCGCCAGCAGGCCCCCGACCCAGAGCCGCCAGTCCCGCAGCCAGTGCCGTGCCGCCAGCACGACCCAAAGGACGATCCCCGCCCCCAGCAGCACGGCGGTGTATTTCGAGAGCAAGGTGAGCCCCGCCATACCGCCGACTGCCAGCCACCAGCGCCCGTCCTGCGACGCGTGGAGCCGCGCCAGCGCCCAGAGCGAGAGGCACCAGAACACCATCTGCGGCGTGTCGGGCGTGACCAGCACCGCCCCGGCATTGACGAACAAGGTCGTGTTGAACAGCGCCGCGGCCCAGACCCCGGCCTCGGGCCGTTCGGGGAACAGCCGCCGCCCGGCATCCCACAGCGCCAGCGAGGCCAGCCCCAGCCCGACCGGCCCCATGACGCGCAGGCCAAAGGCGGTATCGCCGAAAACCAGCGTCCCCGCCCGGATCCAGGCCGCGACCATCGGCGGGTGGTCAAGGTAGCCCCAGGCCAGGGCGCGGGACCAGATGCGGTAATAGGCCTCGTCCGGCGCCAGCGGCAGCACCGCGGTCGCGGCCAGCCGTGCCGCGGTCAGCGCCAGCAGCGCCCATCCCCAGGGGTTCATCGCGCGCGCCAGACCAGGGTTGAGGAGACCGCGTAATTCCACACGCCGGTCAGCAGCGCCCCCGCCGCGCCCGCGAGTGGCCAGCCGGCCCTTCCCTCCTGCAACAGCATCGAGGAAATGCCGACATTGGCGACCGCCCCCAGCCCGCAGACCAGATAGAACAGCACAAGCCCGCGCCACAGCGCCCGCCCGCGCAGCCGCACGCTGCGATAGGTCAGGCTGTTGTTCAGCCAGAAATTCGCCGTCATCGCCACCAAGGTCGCCACCCATTGCGCCGCCGCGAAATCCAGCGTGCGGACGGCCATGCTCAGCACCGCCAGATGCACCAGCACGCCCACGGCGCCGACCAGGGCAAAGCCGATGAAGCGCAGCGGCAGCAGCCCGCCGAACCATTTGTCGAGCAGCAGCCCCGCGAAATCGAGCAGGACCAGCGCATCCAGCTTGCTCTCCCCGGCGGTGCGGGCACGGAAGACATAGGGAATTTCCGCGACCTTCGGCACCCTGCGGGAGGAGAGCAGGATATCCAGCAGGATCTTGAAGCCGCGCCCGGTCAGGCGCGGGGCGGCGGCCTCGATCACCTCCCGCCGCAGCAGGAAGAAGCCGCTCATGGGGTCGGAGACCGGCACCGGCAGCAACAGCCGCGCCGCCCAGCCGCCAAGGCCGGACACACGGGCGCGGATCGCGGACAGCCCCTCGCCCACCGCGCCACCTTCGACATGGCGCGAGCCGATGGCGATATCCGCCCCCGCCCGCACCGCCGCCAGCATGGCCGGCAGGGCCGCCTCATCATGTTGCAGATCGCCGTCGATCACGGCGATGAAGGGGGCCGAGGTCGCCAGCATGCCCTCGATGCAGGCCGAGGCCAGGCCCCGGCGCCCGACGCGGCGGATGGCGCGGATGCGCGGGTCGGCGGCGGCCAAGCGGCGGGCCTCGGCGGCGGTGCCATCGGGGCTGTCGTCATCGACGAAGACCGCCTCCCAGGCGATCCCCACCAGTGCCGAATCCAGGGCGGCCACCAGCGGGGCCACGTTCGCGGCCTCGTTGTAGCAGGGGATGACGACGGCAAGCTCTGCCGGCAAGGGGGGCCGCATGGCGCGCGGCATAGCCCGCGCGGGGCGGCAGCGCGAGGGGTGGAGAAGAGGGCGCTTGACCCTCCCATCATAGGAAGGTCCATGAAGATCGCCGAACGACCACAATGGAGACTTCGATGCTGCGTTACCGGATTACCAACATGACCTGCGGCGGCTGCGTGAAGGGCGTCACCGCGACCCTGCGCGAGGTGGACCCCGCCGCGCAGATCGATATCGCGCTGGACCGCCAGGAAGCCTCGATCACACCGGCGACGGCCGATGCGGCCCGGATTGAACAGGCTCTGCGCGAGGCAGGCTGGGAGGCGGAGCGCCTCGCCGCCTGAGGCGCGCGGCGCGACGCATCAGGGCCACGCCCACCGTCATACCCCCGCCATGGTGAAGGACCCGGTCTGCGGCATGGCGCTGGAACCCGAGATGCCGGCCGAATGCCATCACCCCCGCCGCTGGATTTGAGGAAGCCGAGGTGCTGCCCGAGGGCAAGCTGCGCGTGATCGAGCGCCGAATGCGGCATCGCCATGGGCGGCGGCACCGATGTGGCGATCGAGAGCGCGGGCATCACGCTGCTCGGCGGCGAACTGATGGGCATCGTGCGGGCGCGGCGCCTGTCCCGCGCGGTGATGGGGCAATATCCGCCAGAACCTGTTCTTCGCCTTCGCCTATGACGCGATCGGCGTGCCGGTCGCGGCGGGGGTGCTGTATCCGATCTTCGGCATCCTGCTCTCGCCGGTGATCGGGGCGGCGGCGATGGCGCTGTCCTCGGTCAGCGTGGTCGGCAATGCGCTGCGGCTGCGGACGGTCAAGCTGGATTAGATGTTTAGTCGCGGAGAGTGGTGGCGCTGCCGTGAAGATATTAATCGATAGCGCATCCCTCCATGCTGGCGAGAAGGGTGCCCATCGCAATACGGGATCGAACATCCAGTGCATGCAGTTGTGGCTGTAGGAGGTACGATCGCCCTACCGCGATTCGTGAGCCAGATGTGTGTCCCAGCTGGAAAGTTCCTGTTATGTTCCCCCCATGAGCGAGCCTCGTACCCAACGCGTCCGAGACCCCGTCCATGGCCTGATCGTCTTCCGGGCAGATGACCGGGTGGACCAGCTCGCCTGGGCGCTGCTCGATACGCCGGAATTCCAGCGCCTGCGCCGGATCAGGCAGCTCGGCGTGTCGGAATTCGTCTTCCCGAGCGCAACCCATACACGCTTTGCCCACTGCATCGGTGTGTTCCACACCGCCCGAACGCTGGTTCGCATCATCGAGCGGGAACTCAAGGCCGCAGGGCAGGAAATTGACGCGGATCGAGCCGAGGTGGCTGTCATCGCCGCCTTGCTACACGATCTTGGTCATGGCCCATTCAGCCACACATTCGAAGGTGTGCAGAAGTCGCGCGACGTCGCCAAGCGCCATGAGACATGGACTGCGGAGGTTATCCGCAACCCAGCAGGTAAAATCCGGCCCCTTCTCGACGCGCATTGGCCCTCAGGCGGCTTCTGCGACGCGGTTGCCGACCTGCTGGAGGCTGAAGACCCCGTCGATATCTACCATGCGGTCGTCTCCAGCTCGTTCGACGCGGATCGCCTCGACTACCTCCGTCGCGATCGGTTGATGACAGGAACCGGTGCCGGCGCCATCGACTTCGACTGGCTGATGGAACAGGTGCGCGTCCGCGACATCGAGATCGAGGCCGCCGACCCTGGCGGCAGCGGCGATCAGGCGCGCATCCCAACCTTCTGTTTCGACCCCAAGGCGCTTCCTGCCGCCGAACAGTTCCTGCTGGCGCGTTACACGCTTCATGAGCAGGTCTATTTCCACAAGACCACGCGCTGCATCGAACAGATGATCGCGAAGTTGCTTCGACGCGTGGCGGGCTTCGCCATCAAGCCAGCGACCGTAAGGCAGACGGGCCTGGATAAGACGAACCCGCTGATCCGATTCTTCGCCAAGGATGGCGCAACGCTCGAAAACTATCTGATGCTCGACGACGTGGCTGTCACTGAGGCGATCCAGCATATGCGCCAAGCGCCGGACCAAGCCGTGGCCGATCTGGCAGGGCGTCTGCTGGACCGCCGACTATACAAGTCGATCGACATCGGCTCGTTCGGTTACGATGACGGCCTTCAACATAGGGAAGCCCGGAGAATCGACAATTCGTTCAAAACGAAACTCGATGCCGAACAGATCATCAAAGATGAAGGGGCTTCCGTCAGTATCTACACGCAGATCGGCGGCGACGATGAACGAGCCCATAAGAAATTGCACATACTCGACGCTAAGGAAGGACCGGTCGAGATTACAAAAATCTCCAAAATTATTAACGAACTGCGCCATCCAAAGAAATTCACTCGATATTATTTTGAAAACGAATCTGACCGTGAGTTGGCGCGTCAACAGAAAGGAAAAACAGCATGAGCGAGCGCGAAGACATCGTAGCTGCTGTCGTGGCAGCGGCTGGAAACAGCCTGACCGGTCGGGTGAGGTTGCAGAAAGCGGTCTACTTGCTGGATCAACTGGGGTTCGAGAGTGGCTTCCGCTATGAATACCACCATTATGGGCCATTCTCACGTGATCTGGACAATGCGACGGCCGATGCGAAGGCGTTTGACCTCATCAATGAGGACTTTGGTCGGCGTCAGAGCGACGGCGCGCCGTACAGCATTTACAAGCTCACGGACAAGGCGAAGCCCAAGGCTGAGGCTTATGGCAAGCTAGGTGAGGAGAAAGCCAGCGAATGGGCTCGCTTGTTCGCAAACACTAACCTGACCGTCCTCGAACTGGCCGCGACGATCGACTGGCTGTGGCGTGTCGAGAAATATTCCGATTGGAAAAGCGAAGTCACCAAGCGAAAAGGCGTCAAGGTTCAAGGCGGTAGGCTAGAAAAAGCAGTGGAATTGCTGACAAAACTGAGACTTTTACCAGAGCCTCTCGTAATGTTGTCGTTATCAGATATTCGTCCCGCGACTTGAGGCCAAAAATTGGTACTCACCGCAGCCAACTTGGCTGTCCCTACGCTTCATAGCGGTTCGGCGGCACCGGTATCCCCAGATGCTCGCGCAGCGTGGTGCCGGTGTATTCGGTGCGGAACAACCCGCGCCGCTGCAATTCCGGCACCACCAGCGCCACGAAATCCTCCAGCGGCACCGGGTAATGCGCGGAGAGCAAGGTGAAGCCGTCGCAGGCCCCCTCACTGATCCAGGCCTCCATGGTATCGGCGATGCTCTGCGGCGTGCCGACCAGAAGGTGGTGGCCGAGCGAGGTGCCGAGGTAGCGCGCGGTCTGGATGATCGAGAGATTGTCCCGCTTCGCCTTCTCCACCAGATGCCGCTGCCGGGCCTGGGCGGCATTGCTCAGCGGCAGCGGTGGCAGCGGCGCATCGGGCGGATAGGCGAAGATATCGAGGTCGCCGCAGAGCCGCGCCAGCAGCCGCATCGAATTCTCATCCGAGAGCAGCGCCTGCATGTCGCGGTACTTCTGCTGCGCTTCCTCCTCCGTGCGGCCGATGATGGTCATCAGCCCCGGCATTACCTTCACATGCGCGGGGTCGCGCCCGTGCCGCGCGGCGCGCGCCTTGAGGTCGGCATAGAAGGCCTTGGCTTCGGCGATGTCGCTCTGCGCGGTGAAGACCAGATCGGCGGTGCGCGCCGCCAGCTCCATCCCCGGCCCCGAGGATCCCGCCTGGGTGACGATCGGCCGCCCCTGCGGGCTGCGCCCGACATTCAGCGGCCCCCGCACCGAGAAATGCTTGCCGCGATGGTTCTGGAAGTGAATTTTCGAGGGGTCGATGAAGACGCCGCTGGCCTTGTCGCGGATCAGCGCGCCCTCGCCGAAACTGTCCCAGAGCGAGGCGACGACGTCGTAGAATTCCTCCGCCCGCTCATAGCGCTCGGCGTGCAGCATGTGGTGGTCGGCGCCGAAATTGCCGGCCTCGTCCTCGATCTGCGAGGTGACGAGGTTCCACCCCGCCCGCCCCCCGCTGATATGGTCGATCGAGGCGAAGCGGCGGGCGATGTTGTAAGGCTCGTTGTAGGTGGTGGTGGCCGTCGCGATCAGCCCGATCCGCTGCGTCACCACCGCCAACGCCGCGAGCAGGGTCGTCGGCTCCAGATAGGCCTGGCGCCCCTGCCCGGGCCGGAACTGGCTGACGCCATCCAGCGCGGCACTGCCATTCACCGCCACGGTGTCCTGGAAGAAGATGGTGTCCATCTTCCCCCGCTCCGCCGCCTGGGCGATCCGCACATATTGGGCGAAGTCCATGTCGCTTTCGGCGATCGCATCGGGGTGGCGCCACCCGGCGGAATGGCTGCCGGGGGTGAACAGAAAAGCCGCAAGATGCATCATGGTCCGTCGCCTTGGAGCAGTGTCGCTTCAGATCGAAGGGAAACTGCCCGAAACATAGAAGCCTGGAGCGTCACCGCGAAGCGGTCACGCCTCAAGGGGCCGCGCGAATATCCGTGGCCATCGTGTACTGGTCGCCGCGCGGGGTCAGCCGCAGCGGCTTGCGCACACCCCAGCTGGCACGCATGAAGAAGACCGGCAACAGCGCGTCATTCTCCACCACGAAGCGCACGGCACGCTGCGTCGCGACCTCGCGCGCCGCGTCGTCGAAGGTCGCGTCGGCCACCGAGAGCAGCCGGTCCAACTCCGGGTTCGAGTAGCGCGTGCGGTTCCAGCCGCCCTGGGCCGAGCCGGCATTCGGCGTGCGGACCAGCGCGGTCATCGCCTCGCTGGCCAGCCCGCTGGAGGAGCCGAACATCGCCAGATGCGCGCTGAGTTCCGGCACGCCATCGGGCAGCCGGTTGGCGCTGCGGCGCAGATAGACCGGCATCGGCAGCGCCTCGATCGTGGTCTTGATCCCGGCCACCGTCAGCATCTGCGCGATCGCCTGGCAGGAGCGCGCATCGCCGGCGAAGCGGTCCAGCGTGCAATGGATGGTGAGGTTGAAGCCCTGCGGATAGCCAGCCTCGGCCAGCAGGCGGCGGGACAGCGCGGGGTCGTAGCTCGGCACCGGGATGCTCGGGTCATGGCCGCTGAAGCCCGCGGCCGCGATCTGCCCGGCCGGGCTGGCGCCGCCCTCCATCGCGCGTTCGGCCAGCGCCACGCGGTTGATCGCATGGGTCATCGCCTGCCGCACGCGCAGGTCCCGCAGCGGGTTCTGCGGCAGGATCTGGCCCTCCGCATCGGTCGCATTGGGGATCTGCGCGCTCATGCTGTCGAGGTAGAAGTAGTAGGTGAAGATGGAATCGCCCGAGATCAGCTGCGTCGCGTCACTGGCGCGGATGCGGGCATGCAGGCCGGAGGGCACGCTGTCGATCACATCCACATCGTCGGACAGCAGGGCCGCGACCCGCGCGCTGTCGTTGGAGATGAAGCTGAAGGTCACCCGGTCCCAGGGCTCGCGCGCGCCGCGCCAGGTGTCGCTGCGCTCGATCACCACATTCTGCTGCGGCGTCCATTTGATCCAGCGATAGGGGCCGGTGCCGATGGCGGCGCGGCCGCCGTTGAAATCGGCCTCGGTCGCATCGGTCGCGGCACGTTCGGACAGGATCGCGATGCCGACCAGGAAGTGCGGCTGCAACGGCGTCGGCACCTGCGTCTTCACGATCAAGGTGAGGTCATCGACCACCGTCATCTCGGTGACATTGCGCACCGCCGCGGCATAGGTGCGCGCGCCCGGGGCGTTCTGGGCGCGGCGGATGGAGAAGGCGACATCGGCGGCGGTCAGCGGCGAGCCATCGTGGAACCTCACCCCGGGCCGCAGCTTGAACTCCCAGGTCAGCGGATCGAGGCTGCGCCAGGAGTCCGCCAGCTGCGGGCGCGCGATCAGCCGGTCGTCCTGGGTCAACAGCGTCTCATAGACATGCAACTGCACATTGCGGTTGGGCGTGAAGGTCAGATGCGGATCGGAGCTGTCCACGGCCGCCTTCATCGCGATCCGCAGGTTTTCCGCCCGCGCCATCGGCATCGCGAGAAGGCAGGCGGCGGTGGCGAGCAGCAGAGCGCGCATGAGGGTAATCCTTGTCTGTCGTGACCGCCTATTTGGCAGCCTGGAGGGTCGCAAGCACGGCCCGGCGGTTGTCGGGCGGCGCGATGCCGAGATGGTCGCGCAGGGTCCGGCCCGCATAAGCGGTGCGGTAGAGCCCCCGGCGTTGCAATTCCGGGACCACCTGATCCACGACATCCTCCAGCCCGCCCGGCAGCCAGGGGGGGAGGATGTTGAAGCCATCGGCGGCCTCGCCCAGAAACCATTCCTCCATCGCATCGGCGATGTCGGCGGGCGTGCCGATGACCATGCGGTGCCCATTGCCGCCGGCGATGGCGAGGTAGAGCTGACGGATCGACAACCCGCCCCGCTCCGCCATGCCGAGGAAGATCTTCGCCCGGCTCAGCATGCGCTGGCTGACCGGGGGCGGCACCGGCCCGTCGAGGTCGAAGCCCGAGAGGTCCCCGAGCGAGCCCGCGAGCGCGCCAAGGCCGACGATGGGCTCCACCAGCTCCTGCAGGATGTCGTAGCGGTCCTGCGCCACCTGCCGTGTCGCCCCCGGGATGGCCATGATGCCGGGCATGATCTTCAGCGCATCGGGCTCGCGGCCATAACGCGCCATGCGGCCCTTGACCGAGGCGTAATAGGCCCGCGCCTCCTCCAGCGTCTGGGCGGCGGCATAGACGACATCGGCGGTGGCCGCGGCCAGTTCGCGGCCCTCGTCCGAGGCCCCGGCCTGCACGATCACCGGCGCCCCCTGCGGCGTGCGCGCCACGTTCAGCGGCCCGCGCACCGAGAAATGCTTGCCCTTGTGGTTCAGCACATGGAGCTTGGCCTGGTCGAAGTTGATGCCGCTCGCCTTGTCGCGGATGAAGGCATCATCCTCCCAACTGTCCCAGAGGCCACGCACCACCTCGACGAATTCGGCGGCGCGCTCGTAGCGGCTGGCATAGCTCGGCGCGGCGTCGAGGTTGAAATTCGCGGCCTCCATGTTCGTCACCGAGGTCACGACGTTCCAGCCCGCCCGCCCGCCGCTCAGATGATCCAGCGAGGCGAATTTGCGGGCGACATGGTAGGGCTCGTTGTAGGTCGTCGAGGCCGTCGCCACGAGCCCGACCCGCTCGGTCACCATCGCCAGGGCCGAAAGCAGGGTCAGCGGCTCGAACTGCACATTCTTGGAGGTGCGGCAAAGCGCGCCCGGCGGTTCGTCATGGAAGCGGATGCCGACGCCATCGGCCAGGAAGGCCATGTCGAACAGCCCGCGTTCCGCCGCCTGGGCGACGCGCACGAAATGCGCGAGCTCCATATTGCCGCCGGCCGAGGCCTCCGGATGGCGCCAGGCGGCGAGATGATAGCCCATGCCGATCATCGAAACGCCGAGCCGGATCTGGCGCGGATGCGGGGTCATCGCTGCTCTCCTCTTCGCGTGGCATGGAACCAGCATGGGGTTTGGCTCACAACGGGATCGCGGCGGGGTTTCTTGCCGCGGCCCACCATCCATGCCCAGAGTTTGGGCAGCAGTTCTCTGGGAGAGCAGTTCATGCCTATGCAGGACCGACAGATGCACCTTGGCGTCTTCGTCCTTGGCACCGGGAATCATATCGCCGGCTGGCGCTACCCTGGCGCCGCCGACAGTTTCCAGAGCCTGCCCGTCATCCAGGAAATAGCCCGCACCGCCGAGCGCGGAAAATTCGACCTGCTGTTCCTCGGCGACAGCCTGGTCGCGGGGGTGAACGACCACCCCTCCTTCACCGTGCGGTTCGAGCCACTGACCATGCTCGCGGCCCTGGCCGCGACCACGACGCATGTCGGGCTCGGCGCCACCTCCTCGACCACCTATGGCGAGCCCTTCCTGGTCGCCCGCGCCTTCGCCTCGCTCGACCATCTGAGCGGCGGGCGGGCGGCGTGGAATGCCGTCACCAGTTCGGGCGCCAAGGCCGCGGCGAATTTCGGCCGCGAACATCCCCGGCATGATGCGCGCTACGAGGTCGCGGAGGAGTTCGTCGATGTGGTCCGCGGGCTATGGGATTGCTGGGACGATGGCGCGATCCTCGCCGACCGCGAGACCGGCCAGTATATCGACGGCAGCAAGGTGCGCAGCCTCGACCACGAGGGCCGCTTCTTCAAGGTGAAGGGGCCGCTGAACATCGGCCGCACGCCGCAGGGGCAGCCGATCATCCTCCAGGCCGGCAGTTCCGATGTCGGCCTCGCGCTGGCGGCGCGGACGGCGGATGTCGTCTTCTCCGTGGTGCAGGATCTTGAGGAAGCCAAGCTCGCCTATCGCGCGCTGAAGGACCGGCTGCCGGGCTATGGCCGCAAGGACAGCGACATCGCGGTGCTGCCCGGGGTGATGCCGGTGATCGGTGCCACGGATGCCGAGGCGCGGGAGAAGCTCAATACCTTGCAGAGCTTCGTGACGGGCGGCAATGCGCATTCGATGCTGGCCAACCGGCTCGGCATCGATGTCTCGGGCTTTCCGCCGGATGATCTCGTGCCGGATCTGCCCTTGCCCGATACCTCGCATGGCTTCGCCCGCGCCATGCTGGCCAAGGCCAAGCGCGAGAACATGACCTGGCGCGACCTGCTCAACCTGACCGGTGCCGCGCGCGGGCATTGGGTGATCTGCGGCACGCCGGTCGCCATCGCCGACACGCTGGAGGAGTGGTTCCGTGCCGAGGCGGCGGATGGCTTCAACATCCTGCCGCCCTACTTCCCTGGTGGCTTCGATGATTTCGTCGATCAGGTGGTGCCGATCCTGCAGGAGCGCGGGCTGTTCCGGCGCGACTACACCGGCACGACCCTGCGCGAGCACCTCGGGCTGGAACGGCCGGCGAACCGGCTGTTCCCGCCCGCGGCCTCAGGCTGAGACGAGCGCCGGGGTCGGATCGGCGGGGCGCTGCGCGTAGCCCCAGCCGGCGGTGATAAGCTCCACCGCCCGGCCGGCACGCAGCAGCAGCGCTTCCTCGAAGGGGCGCGCGACCAGCTGCACCGAGAGCGGCAGGCCCTCGGGGCTCAGCCCCGCCGGCATCGACAGCGCGGGGTTGCCGGTGACGTTGAAGGGCATGCTCTGGATCGCCATCGGCCCTGGACGGTCCGAGGGGAAGTCCGCGAAGGCGGGTGCCGGGCCGAGGGCGCAGGCGGTCAGCAGCAGGTCGTATTTCTGTAGCGCGACCCGGTTGACCGCGACCGACAGCTCCCGCCGCAGCCGCTGCGCCTGCATGTAATCGGCGGCGGAGATCGAGGCCGCGACGGCGACACGCATGAAGAACAGCTCGCCGTAGTCCTGCGGCCGCTCGCGCATGGTCTTCTCATGGATCGCGAAGGCCTCCGAGAGGAGGATGACGCGGCCACAGGCGTTGAACAGCTGGTAGTCGGGGAGCAGCACCTCCTCGACGATGGCGCCGGCCGCGGCGAGGTCCTTCGCCAGACGCTCCAGCGCGGCTTCGGTCTCGGGCGTCAGCCCCTCCGCCCCCTGCCAGAGCTTGCGCGGCAGGCCGATGCGCAGGCCCTTCACGCCCCCCTGCAAGCCGGTCAGCAGGTCGGGCACCGGACGGTTGGCGCTGGCGGGATCGGCGGAATCATAGCCGGCGATGACCTGGGTGGTGATCGCCGCATCCTCGACGCTGGCCGAGAGCGGGCCGCAATGGTCAAGGGTATAGGACAGCGGGAACACCCCGCGCCGGCTGACCAGCCCGTAAGTCGGCTTCAGCCCCACGATGCCGCAATAGGCCGCGGGCCCGCGGATGGAGCCGCCGGTGTCCGAGCCCATCGCCGTCCGCACCAGCCGCGCCGCGACCGAGGCGCCGGAACCGGAGGAGGAGCCGCCGGTCACGTGGTCGAGGTTCCACGGGTTGCGCGCCGGCGGGAAGGGCAGGTCGAAGCTCGGCCCGCCGAGGGCGAATTCATGCGTCGCGAGCTTGCCCAGCAGCACGCCGCCACCGGCCGCGAGCTTGCGCCCGACGACGCAATCCTCGGCGGGGATGTTGTCGATCAGCACCTTAGAATGGCAGGTCGTGCGGATGCCGCCGGTGTCGTAGATGTCCTTGAGCGCATAGGGGATGCCATGCATCGGCCCGCGATCGGTGCCGGCCGCAAGCTCCGCATCGGCCCGCGCCGCATCGGCCAGCGCACGATCGGCGGTGAGCAGCACGAAGCTGTGCAGCGCCCCATCGAGCTCGGCGATACGGTCCAGGCTGCTCCGCGCCAGCGCCGTCGCGGTGAGGCTGCCGTCGCGCAGGCGCTTGCCCGCCTCGGCGATCGGAAGGTCTTCCAAGCCGCTCACGGCGCGATCTCCCGCGTGATCGTCTCCAGCACATAGGTCCCGGCCGGTTCGGCCGCCGCGGTGCGGGGACCGCGCAGCACCGGCAGCATCGCCTGCAGGTCGCGATAGGTCGCGAGGATGCCGGCATAGCGGTTGGGCGGCAGGGTCAGGCCGGCGCGTTTCAGCACCATGTCGAGTTCAGCGTCACGCTCTTCAGTCATGGTCGTTTCCCGTTGCAGGCAAAGCGGTGGTTCAGGCGACATCCCGCTGCGCGATGGAGGTAAGGCCGGCCTCGACCTCCGCCACGGTCAGCACATCGCCGAAGGACAAATAGAAGTTGATCAGCGACGCATTGTGCTCCGCATCCGTCATCGCCGCATTGGCATCGGAGACCATGATGGTCCGAAAATTCAGCATCATCGCGTCGCGCGCCGAGGATTCGCAGCAGACATTGGTCAGCGTGCCCGCGATCAGCACGGTGTCCAGCCCCCTCGCCCGCAGCCGCGCCTCGATGTCGGAAGCACCGGCGATGAAGGCGCTGTAACGGAACTTCGCGACGATCGTGTCTTCCTCGCGGATGTCGAGATCGGGCCAGAACTCATGCCCCTTGGTGCCGGGCGAGACCGAGCGGATGCGCGCGGCGCGGCGGGCGGGGCTCGCCTGCTCCTCCAGCACCGACCATTCCTCACGCGACCGCTCGTCGGTGGCATTCTGCACCCAGAACACCGCGCCCCCGGCCCCGCGCAGGCTCGCGGCCAGGCGGTTGATCGCCGGCACGATGCCCGGCGCCGTCGGCACGCAGGAATGGCTGACATCGGCGCGCATGTAGCCGTTCTGCATGTCGATCACGAGCAACGCGGTGCGGACCGGGTCCAGCATGGCGAAGGGATGCGGTGTGCCGCAGCGGGCCACGACCCGCTGGATCACGCTGTCGGGAATGCTGAGCTGGTGCTGCATCAGGCGAACTCCGGTTGGGCCGCCGGCACCCGCAGGCAACGGGCAACGCGCCCGGGCGCGGGGCTGACCGGCGGCGGGACGGTCAGCAGGCAGTCGCCGCCCACTTTGGGACACCGCGGCGCGAAGCTGCAACCCGGCGGCAGCCGGCGCATGTCCGGTGGCGCGCCGGGGATGGTTTCGAGGTCACGGTCGCGCGGCTGGTCATGCACGGTGGAGGCGAGCAGCCCGGCGGTATAGGGATGCAGCGGCGTGCGCAGCAGATCCCGCACCGGGCCGGTCTCGACGATGCGGCCGGCATACATCACCGCGACCCGGTCTGCGATCTCAGCGGCGACGCCGAGGTCATGCGTCACGAAAATCACCGACATCCCCATCTCCTGCTGCAGTTTCCGCAGCAGGATCAGCACCTGGATCTGCACCGTCGCATCCAGTGCCGTGGTGGGCTCGTCGGCCAGCAGCAGCTTGGGCTCGCAGGACAAGGCGAGCGCGATCATCGCGCGCTGCCGCAACCCGCCCGAGAGCTCATGCGGATAGGCATCCAGCCGCCGCTCGGCCGAGGGGATGCGCACGAGATCGAACAAGTCGAGCGCGCGCCGGCGCCCCGCCTTGTGGCTGACGCCGCGATGCAGGGCGACGACCTCGGCGATCTGGTCGCCGACGCGGACCACCGGATCGAAGGCGGTCATCGGTTCCTGGAAGATCATCGACACCGTGGCGCCGCGCATCTGCCGCAGCGCACGGTCGTTCATCGCCTGCACATCCTGCCCGGCGATGCGGATGCCGCCGGTGATGACGCTGCGCTTCTCCGGCAGCAGCCGCATCAGCGCGCGCATGGTGACGCTCTTGCCGGAGCCGCTTTCGCCCAGCATGCACATCACCTCACCCGGCATCATGGTGAAGCTGACGCCGTTCACGGCGGTGACATTGCTTTCGCGGGTGACGAAGTTGACGGAGAGGTTCTCGACCTCGACGAGGGGGGCGGTCATCGCGCGCTCCATCATTGCAGCACCGAGGCGGCGGTGTGCCCCGATCCCGCATCCTGCATATGGCAGGCCGCGAGATGGCCGAAGCCCGTCGCATCGCCCAGGCTCGGCGCCCGGGCGCTGCACACCGGCTCGGCATGCGGGCAGCGGGTGTGGAAGCGGCAGCCGGAGGGTGGGTTCACCGGATTGGGCGGATCGCCGCTGACCGGCGCCTCCTCCCGCCGCTGGTCCGGGTCGAGCGCCGGGCGGGAGGCCAGCAGCGCACGGGTATAGGGGTGCTTCGGCCCGGTGTAGATGGCATCGGCCGGGCCGATCTCCACCACCTCGCCGAGGTACATCACCATCACCCGGTCGCTGATCCAGCGCACCACGCCGAGGTCATGGCTGATGAAGACGTAAGTGAGGTTCAGCTCCCGCTTCAGCGCCTGGAGCAGATTCAGCACCTGCGCCTCAACGCTTTTGTCGAGCGCGGAGACGGCCTCATCCAGGATGATCATGCGCGGTTTCAGCGCGAGCGCGCGGGCGATGTTGATGCGCTGCTTCTGGCCGCCCGACAGCTCATGCGGATAGCGCCCGCCGAACAGCACCGGGTTGAGGCCGACCTTGGTCAGCAGCTCCCGCGCCATCGCCACGGCATCGGCGCGCCTGGCGCCGAAGGCAACGGGGCCGAAGGCGATCGAGTTCTGCACCGGCATGCGCGGATTCAACGAGGAGGCGGAATCCTGGAACACCATCTGCACCTGGCGGCGCATCTGCGCGACGCTGATGCCGCCCTGCTCACCAACGGCCTCGCCATCGAAGACCTGCTCCCCGGCATCGGGATCGACCAGCCGCATCAGCAGCCGCGCCACGGTCGATTTGCCGCAGCCGGATTCGCCGACGATGCCGAGCGTCTCGCCTTTGCGGACGGTGAAGGACACGCCATCCACCGCGCGGACATGCGCCACGGTGCGGCCGAGGACGCCACCACGGATGGGGAAGTACTTGCGCAGATCGGTGACGGTCAGCAGCGGCTGCTGCGGGCCGCCGCGGTCGCGCTCATCGGCCGCATCGGCGGCAAAGGAGGTCATGGCCATCTCAGCTCCGTACATCCATGGCGGCGCGCAGGCCGTCGCTGGCCATGTTCATGCTGACCGAGGTGATGAGGATCGCGATCCCCGGCATCGCCGCCGCCAGGGGGCTGACATAGATCGCCTGCCGCAGCGCGTTCAGCATCAGCCCCCAATCCGGCTCCGGCGGCTTCACGCCGAGGCCGAGGAAGGACAGGCCGGAGGCCAGGATGATGCCGACCGAGATCAGGCTGGAGGCATAGATCAGCACCGGCCCCAGCACATTGCCCAGCACATGGTGCCAGAGCACGAGCCGCACCGGCGCGCCGGTTGCCCTTGCGGCATCGACGAAGTCGAGGTTGCGCACCTGCGTCGTCGCCGTCTCCGCGACACGGCAGAGCGGTGGGATGAAGACGAGGGTCAGCGCGATCATGCCATTGACCGCGCCACCCCCCATCGCGCCCGAGATGGCGACCGCCAGCAGCACCGAGGGGAAGGCGTAGAACACGTCCATGATGCGCATGATCAGCGCATTCACGAAGCCGCCGGCGAAGCCCGCGATGACGCCGAGCCCGCCGCCGATCAGCGTCGCGACCAGCACCGGCAGGATGCCCATGGTCAAGGTGATGCGCCCGCCATAGAGCAGCCGCGACAGCATGTCCCGCCCCAGCTCATCCGTGCCAAGGATATGGCCGCGGTAGCCGGGCGGCTTCAGCCGCCGGATGATGCTTTCCTGGTAAGGATCGTTCGGGGCCAGCCAGGGTGAGAAGATCGCCGCCAGGATGACCAGCACCAGGATCGTGATGAAGAACAGCGTGACGGGATCGTAGCGCAGGCGGTAGCCGACCGTGCCCCAGTAGCCGCGCTGCGCGGGGCCGGCGAGTTCGGCGAGGGCGGGAGGGGTGGTGTCGCTGATCGCGGTGGACATGCAGTGGCCTCCCCTTTCAGCCGCGTCGGATGCGCGGGTCGAGCGTGGATTGGAACAGATCCACGATGAGGTTGGTGGCGACGAAGATCAGCGCGAGCACGAGGATCGTGCCCTGCAGCACCGGAATGTCGCGGGTCAGGATCGCCTTGCTCAGCAAATAGCCGCTGCCCGGCCAGGCGAAGACCGTCTCGACCAGGATCGAGCCGCCCATGAGCGTGCCGAATTGCAGCCCCATCACCGCCAGCACCGGCGGCAGCGCATTCTTCAGCGCATGCCGCAGCACCCGCCATTCCGGCAGGCCATTGGCGCGCAGGGTGACGATGAACTCCTGGTTCATCACCTCCGACACCGCCGAGCGGGTGGTGCGGGCGATGATGCCGACCGGGATCATGGAGAGGGTGAAGACCGGCAGCACCAGGAATTGCAGATGCTCCCAACTGGTGGGATCGAAGCGTTCGCCGGCCATGCCCGAAGCCGGCAGCGCCATCAACTCCACGGCGAAGATGATGACCAGCACGATGCCGAGCCAATAATTCGGCAGCGACACGCCAAGCACGGCGATGCCGGTGACGATGCGGTCGATCCAGCTTCCCGCCCGCCGCCCGGCGATGGTGCCCATGACGAAGGCGATGCTGAAGGCGATCAGCACCGACACGCTCGCCAGCAACACCGTATTGCCGAGCGAGCGCCTGATCTCCTCCGCCACCGGCCGGCCGGTGGCGATGGAGCGACCGAAATCGCCCACCGCCACCCGCGCCAGCCAGGACAAATATTGGATCGGCAAGGGCCGGTCCAACCCGTAGAGGCGTTTCAGGCGGTCAACCGTTTCCGCATCGGCATCCGGTGGCAGCAAGGTCTGAATGGGATCGCCCGGGGCGAGATAGACCAGGGCGAAACAGACCATGGAGACGCCCAGCGCGATCGGGATCGCGGCGAGCAGCCGACGCAGAATATAGCTGAACATATGGGCTCAGCGCGGCGCCATGGTGATCGGCGTCAGGTCCTGGAACCAGCTCTGTGCCTGCACGAAGCCGCGCACGCGGGGGGACATGGCGCGCGGGTTCAGGTCGTGCACGACCCAGAGCATGACGGCCTCCTCGCTCATCTTCTCGTGGATCTGCGTCAGCAGCGCGAGGCGCGGCGCGGGCTCGAAGGTGGCCAGCGCCCGGTTGATCAGCGCATCCATCTCCTCGCTGCGGTAATGACCCCAGTTGGATCCGCGCGGCGCGAATTGCTGCGTCCAGACGAAGCGCATCATGCCGTTGAACGGATCCTGCAGCGAACGGCTGATGTTCAGCCCGTCCACGTTCTGGTGCTTCTCCCGCCCGTCGCGGCCGACCTGGAGCAGCGCGTTCCAGTCCATGACGTCCAGCGTGACCTCGAAGCCGGCGGCCTCAAGCTGGGACTTCACCAGCTCGTTCATCGGCAGCGGCTGCATCTGGCCGGAGCCGGAGGTGGAGATCGCCAGCGTGATCTTGCACGGCAGGCAGCCCGCCTCTGTCAGCAACGCGCGGGCCCGGGCGGGATCGAACTCATAGCGCACCGGATGGCCATAATACGGGGTCGAGGGCGGCAGGTTGGCATAGGCCTCCAGCGCCACGCCGCCGAGCAGTTCCTTGAAGTCGGGGCGGTTCAGCGCGTAATTCGCCGCACGCCGCACCCGAACGTCACGGAAGGGCCCATCGACGAAGTTGAGCTGGTAGGCCCAGTTGTGCGGATAGGCGTTGGTCACGATCTGCATGCGCGAGGAGCGCAGACGGGGGATCGCGTCGGGCGCCGGCGCCTCGATCCAATCCACTTGGCCGGAGAGCAGCGCCGCCGTGCGGGTCGAGGCTTCCGGCATCGGCAGCAGCACCAGCCGGTCATGATGCGGGATGCGCGCCGTGTCCCAATATTCCGTGTTCTTCACCAGCTCCAGCCGCTCGCCGGGCACCATGCGCGAGAAGCGATAGGGCCCGGTGCCCGAGGGGTTGCGGGCGAAGGCATCGGCATCATTGCCGACCTCGGCCGAACGCCGCGGGCTGACGAGCATCAGGAAGCTCATGTTGTAGGGCAGCAGGCTGTCCGGCTGCTTGGTCGTGATGGCGATGGTGAACTCATCCACCGCCTCGATCGATTCGAAGCTGCCGAGGTAACCGCGGGCGAAGGCGAATTGCCGCGCATTGAACTGCGGCGCGCTTTCCTTGGTGAAGCGGTCGAAGTTCCAGACGACATCAGCGGCGGTGAAGGGCGAGCCGTCGTGGAACTTCACGCCATGGCGCAGCTCGAAGATCCAGCGGCGGCTGTTGGCCGGGTCGACGTGCCAGCCGGTCGCCAGCCCCGGCTTGATGTCGGCGGCGACATCGCTACGCGACAGGTCCCAGGACACCAGCGCGTCATAGAGGCTGTAGCCGACGAAACGCCACCCCTCGAAGCCCTGGTCGGGAATGCCGGCGGTCAGCGGGATATCGCCCGCCGTCATCGCGACCCGTAGGACGGATTCGGGCTGTGCCGCCACTGGGGCCGGGGCAAGTGCTGCCAGTACGGCAATGGCGCCGAACAGGGAGGCAAATCGTTTCGTCATGTCTACTCCTTCTCGCCAGCGGAAGCCGGCTGAGTACAAAAGGAGTGACTGTCATATTCCCCCGTGGGTGCCTGTTCGCTGAGCAGGCACCGGTTGGAAGCCTATGCTGCCAACCGGGCCCTTCACAATAGCAAACCGCGCGATAACAGCGGCCCGGCCGTCAGGCGGCGAAATCCACAGCCTCCGAGGTGGTGAAGGTGGTGAAGCGCTGCAGCACCGCGATCGCCGCCGCATGATCCACGGCACTCGCCGCGGCGCAGCAATCCTCCAGCACGACGCAGACATAGTCCCGGTCATGCGCGTCCCGCACCGTGCCCTGCACCACGGCGACCGTTGAGACGCCGGAGAGGAAGATGCGCTCGATGCCATGCGCCCGCAGGACCGGCTCCAGGCTGGTGCCGTAGAAGGGGCTGACCCGATGCTTCACGATGTCGAAGTCCCCGGGCTGCGGCGCGAGATCGGCATGCACCTCCGTCCCGCGCGTCCCGAGCTTGAACAGCCCATGCTGTTTCGCGCCCCCGAAGATCGCCGAGGTGGTCGGGCATTCGCGGTAGTCGGGCGAGAAACCCACCCGCACGAAGCCGATGGGCACTCCGGCCGCGCGCGCCTTGGCGATGGCGGTCGCGGTGCGGGCAATGATGCCGCGCTCCCGCACCTGCTGGCCGAGCGGGCCCTTGCCGCTGGGCCCATCCTCCGCGACCAGGTCGTTTTCCATGTCGAGCACGAGGTAGATGGAACGCATGGGTGCTGGTCTCCTTGCAAGCTATTGTGAAACGAAACGCCTACTCATCCAGCCGGATGCCGAGGCGCCCTGCCCTCTGCTTCCAGGCGGCATCCTCCTCGACCAGATAGGCGATGAAGCGGCGCCGGTCGGCGGTATCGGCGACCAGCCCGTTGGGGGTGAAGAAGCCGGCGGCCTCGGGGGCCGCGACGACCTGCCCGACCTCCTGCGCGATCCGATCGGCGATCGCGTCCGGCGTGCCCGGCGGCGCCAGAATGCCGAGCCAGAGGTCGCCGGCGAGGTTGATCCCCTGCTCCCGCAGGGTCGGCACATTGGGGGCCGCGGAGAAGCGCGCGGTCGAGGCGATGCCGAGGATCTTCAGCCGCCCGCCCTGGCTCAGGGCCACGCCGACCGGCAGCATCATGCAATCCACCTGGTCGGCCAGCATGGCCGAGACCGCGGGGGCCGCACCCTGGAAGGGCACATGCACCATCTCCAGCCCCGTCTCCGCCTTGAAGCTCTCCATCATCACCTGCGAGGTGCTGGCGACCCCCCAGGAGGCGAAGGTGAGCGGCTGCGGCGCCGCCTTGGCCAGCGCCACGAAGCCCTGCGCGCTGGTGGCCGCAAGGCCAGGCCGCGTGACCAGGGAGAAGATCAGCCGCGCCACCGCCGCGACCGGCACGAAGGTCTCCGGCTTGTAGGAGAGGTTGCGGTACACATAGGGGTTCACCGAATGCGTATCCGCCGTGGTCAGCATCAGGGTCAGCCCATCGGGCGGGGCCGAGGCCACGAAGCGCGAGCCGATGATGCCATTGGCGCCGGGGCGGTTCTCCACCAGCACCGTCTGGCCGAGGCGGTCCGACAACTGGCGCGCGACCCAGCGGGCCAGCACATCCGTCTGCCCGCCGGGCGGATAGGCGACGACCAGCCGCACCGGGCGGCTGGGCGACCAGGGCGCGGCCTGTGCCGTGGCCTCCCCCGCCGCGACGGCGAGTGCGGCCGAGAGCACGCCACGGCGCCCAAGCCTGGCCGATATGAATCCGGTCATGGTGATCCTCCTGATTTTCGCGCGTCTTGCTGCGCGCTGTTGGCTAGTCGACGGTGATATGCGCGGTCCGGATCAGCTCGCCGGTCTCGGCGTAGCGCTGCGCGATGTAGCTGCCGAAGGACTCCGGCGTGCCGCCCACCGGCTCCACGCCCATCGCCGCGAGGCGCTGCGCCGTCTCGGGTTTCCGCAGCCCGGCGTTGATCGCGGCATTCAGCGCCTGCAACGCGGCGGGCGGGGCGCCGGCGCGGGCGAAGAGCCCGAACCAGGAGCTGGAGACGTAGCCGGGCACGCCCTGGCTCGCGACCGTCGGCACGCCAGGCAGCAACGCCGAGGGGCGTTCCGCCCCGATCGCCAGGGTCCGGAAGGCGCCGGAGGTGATGTAGCCCTGCACCGAGGGGTAGTTCTCGAACATCACATCCACCCGGCCGCCGATGATGTCGGTCGCGGCCGGGGCGGTGCCGCGATAGGACACATGGATCATCTGCACCCCGGCCCGCCACTCGAACAGCGCCCCGCTCAGATGGGCGAAGGAACCGATGCCGGCGGAGGCATAGGTGAGCGTGCCAGGTGCTGCCTTGGCCCGCGCCACCAGATCCTGGATCGAGCGCAGCGGGGAGTCGTTCCGCACGACGACCACGGCCGGGCTTTCACCGACGAAGATGACCGGGGCGAAATCCCGCCGGGGATCATAGGTGATGTGCGGCAGCAGCTGCGGGTTGATGGTGACCGGCCCCGGGGTTCCCGCCATCAGCGTGTAGCCATCGGCCGCCGCCTCCAGCACGCGGCCGGCGCCGAGGGTGCCACCGGCGCCGGTGATATTGTCCACCACGGTCGGCTGGCCGAGCCCCTCGGTCATCAGCTGCGCGCAGATGCGCGAGAGGATATCCGTGCTGCCCCCGGCCGAGAACGGCACCACGATCCGCATCGGCCGGTTCGGGAAGCGGTCCTGCGCCCAGGCCCCGCGCGTTGCGGCGAGCGTCGCGGCCGTGGCCAGCAATAGGCGTCGTTGCATCATCTTGGTTCCTCCGGTTGGTTTTTTTTCTTGGGCGCCGGTTCTCAGCCGCCGGCGATGCGCGAGATGCCGTAGAATTCGAGCAGTTCCCGCACCCGTTCGCGCGGGGGCTGGGCCTGGAAGTAGCCGGTGCGGCAGGGCCGCACGCCGGTGACGCGGCGCAGGCCGACCATCATCTCCGCCATCTTCACCGTCGCGGCGATGGCATCGACGATGGGCACGCCATCGACCTCCGACACGCCGCCGCGCGCGAGCAGCATGCAGAGCGGCGCCTCGCCGGGGATGATCACATCCGCGCCCTTGGCGATCAGCGCGCGAGCCGAGGCGCGAAACCGCTCCAGCAGCGGCGCCGGATCGGCATAGGCGGCGAGCACGTCGTTGAAGCCGAAACCGACCGGATGCGCGCCAATGAAGCGCTCGGCCATGCCCATGCGGGCGGCGTTGCGTTGGACCGTGGGCGCCATGCCGGTGATGAAGAGCAGCACGCCGATGTTCTGGCCAAGCATGCTCGCCGCCAGCATCGCGCTTTCACCATAGCCGACCACGGGAATGTCCACGAGGGCGCGGATGTCCTGCAGCGACGGCTCGGGCAGGGTCATCAGCGCGAAGGCGTCGAAGCCCTGCTCCTCCGCCGCCAGCGCGCCCAGCACGAACTGCTGGCTGTGCAGGGTCTGGAAATAGGCGAACTGGATGTCGTTGCCCGGGTAGTTGGTCTGGTAGGTGTCGCGATGCATGCCATGCATCACGACTTCGGTGCCGGGGGCGGCAACCTTGGTGAAATGCGCCGCCATCGCCTCGGCATAGGGCGGCAGGTTTGCCAGCACGGTGAAGGACTGGTGGTAGATCCGCATGTTGGTCATCGCATTGCTCCTCAATCGGCCCACATGCCGCCATTCACATCCAGCACTTCGCCGGTGACAAACCCCGCGGCCTCGCCGGCCAGGAAGGTCACCGCCTCCGCCACATCCTCGGCCCGGCCCATGCGGCCGACCGGGATCAGCGCCTTCAGCACCGCGGGGAAATCCGTCGTCATCGCCGAGGCGATCGGGCCCGGGGCGACCGCATTCACCGTGATCCCATCCGCGGCGAGTTCCCGCGCCAGAAAGGCGGTGATGGCATGCACCCCGGCCTTGGAGGCGCCATAGGCGGCATTGCTCGCCCGTGTCTGCTCGCCGGGGTCGATCCAGGGGCGCGGGTTGCCGCCATTCTTGCCGATGATCGAGCCGAGGTTGACGATCCGCCCGTATCCCTGCGCCCGCATCACCGGAATCACCGCCTGGCAGCACAGGAAGCTGCCCTTGAGGTTGATCGCCATGACGCGGTCCCATTCCTCCTCCGGCAGCGTCGCGGCCGGGCCGAGCGAGACCACGCCCGCGACATTCACCAGGATATCCAGCCGGCCGAAGGCGGCGATGGTCTGCGCCACCACGCCGTCGATCTCCGCGCGCCGCGTCACGTCGAGCACGGCCTGGATCGCCTCGCCGCCCGCCTCCCGCACCGCTGCGGCCGTCACCGCGGTATCGGCGCGATCGGCAAGGCAGAGCCGCGCGCCTTCCGCGGCGAAACGCCGCGCGACGGCCGCCCCGATGCCGCCCGCCGCCCCGGTGATGAGGGCGACCCGCCCGGCCAGCCGGCTCACGCGTTGGAGGGCCGCGCGGCGTCGAGCCCCGCCAGCCGCCCGAACACCAACCCCTTCAGCACCGAGGTCGCGCCCGTATAGGTGCGGAAATAGGTGCCGATGATTTCGCCCGCGGCATAGAGGCCGGGGATCGAGGCGCCATCGGTATCCAGCACCCGCCCATGCGCATCGACCGAGAGCCCGCCGAAGGTGAAGACATTCGCCGACATGATCGGATAGGCGTGATAGGGCGCCGCATCGATCGGCAGCGCCCAGTTCGACTTCGGCGGCACCAGCCCCTGCGTCGCCAACCCGTCCAGGGTCAGCGGGCTGTAGTCGCCCGGCACGCAGGCGGCGTTGTAGGCCGCGACCGTGGCCTGCAACGCCTCGGCCGGCAGGCCGAGCTCCCGCGCCAGCTCCGCCAGCGACCCCGCCACCACCGGCGCCTTGTCGGTGCGGATGCCGAGGCGGTAGTTTGGGATGCTCATGTGCTTGGCATCGAGCACCACCCAGGCGATGCCGTCGCGCTGTTCGAAGATGCGCCGCGTCACGCTCTCGTAATGCGCATCCACCGTGCCCGGCGCCTCATCGGTGAAGCGCTGGCCATCCTTGTTCACGAGGATGCCGTAAGGAAAGATGAAGATCGACGGCTCCGACACGCCGGAGCGCGGATCGATCGGCTCGGCATGGAAGCTGCCGAATTCGCCGCTGCCGGCGGCGCCGATGTCGAGCGCCATCTGGATGCCCTCGCCCCGGTTGAAATGGCCGCCCTTGCAGATCGGCCGCAGATAGACCGCGCGCGGGCCGATGTAGCGGGTCAGCATCTCGGCATTGCCCTCGAAGCCGCCGCAGCCCAGCACGACCTTGCCCTCGAAGCGCAGGCGGCCGCTGCCGTTGCGCGCCAGCAGCGCGGTGACCACGCCGTCCTGGTCCTGCTCCAGCCGCTGCGCCGTGGTGTTGTAGAAGAACACGACGCCAAGCCGCTCCGCCGCCGCCGCCAGCCCCTCGACCAGCGCCAGCCCGCCGCCGACCGGCAGCAGCCGCGGCTGGGACTTGGTCAGGAACTGCGTCGGCAGGAAGTCGAAGCGCAGGCCGAAGCCCTTGAGCCAGGCGATGGTCGGCCCGGCGTTCTCGGACAGCGCGCCGATCACCTCGGGGTCCGCGACGCCGAGCGCCCGGGCCGGGGCGGCGCGCTCGGCCGGCGGGCGGGCAAGTTCGGCGATCAGGTCGGGATCGACGGCGCCGCTGCCATTCTCGGCCATATGCGTCTCGAAGTCGTCGGTGACCTCGGTCTCGCTCTTCATCCGCAGATAGGCTTCGGTATAGCGGCTCTGGCCACCGCGATCCTCGGCGGGGGAGCGTTCCAGCACGGCGACGCGCGCACCCTGCTCGGCCGCCGCGACCGCCGCCGAAAGGCCGGCCACACCTGAGCCGACGACGACCACATCGAAGGTTTCACATCGCATCGGAATTTCTACCCTGTTCTTCGTGCTGGAGCTGTTCGGCGCCGTGGCAAGTCCGGCGGAGTATCGCGGCGCCCCACGGCGCTGTCTGGCCCCCGCGCGGCGAAGACTGTTTTCGCCGCGCGGCGATTGGCGCCGCCGCGGCAGCCGTGGCAGAGCCTGCCTGGGCTTGTCCGAACAGGATCGATGGCATAGGTCTGAGGAAACGGCCGCCCGGCAGCAAGGGGCGGACCCATGGGGGAAGGACGCAAGAATGGACCGCCTCCTGGCCATGGAGGCCTTCGTGAAGACCGTCGACGCCGGCAGCATGTCGGGGGCGGCGACGCAGATGGGCATCGCCAATGCCTCGGTGACCACGCTCATCCGCAACCTCGAGGCGCATCTCGGCATCACCCTGCTGCATCGCTCGACGCGCTACGTCCGCCTCTCGGATGAGGGGACCTGCTATTACGAGCGCTGCCGCTCGATCCTGCAGCAGATCGACCAGGCCGAGGCCGGGGTCGTGGACCGCGAACTCGGCCCGCGCGGCGTGCTGCGGCTGGAAACGCCGATCGCCGTCGGGCATCTGATCATCGGCCCGGCCCTCGCAGAATTCAGCCGGCGCCACCCCAACCTGCGCGTCATCACCAGCCTGAACAACGAGGTCGAGAACCTCATCAAGCGCGGCATGGATGTGGCGATCCGCATCGATGCCGTGGAATCCGGCGATCTCGTCGCCAAGCTGATCTATCGCGCGCGGCACATGCTCTGCGCCTCGCCCGGCTTCCTCGCCGCGCGTGGCGCGCCCGCGGGCCCCGATGGCATCGATCCCAAGCAGTGTCTCGGCTTTGCCGATTACCCGAGCGGCGAGCTGCGGCTCTGGCGCTTCCGCAAGGACGGCACGCAGCACGTCATCTCGCCCGATGGCACGCTGTTCTTCAACAGCACCGATGCGCTGATGCAGGCGGCGATGCATGGGGCGGGGCTGGTCTATGTGCTCGACGTGCTGGTCGAGCAATATCTTCGCCGTGGCGACCTCGTGCATCTGCTCCCGGAGTGGGAGACGGACGACCAGAGCTTCTTCGCCGTCTATGTGAAGACCAGCTTCACGCCCCCCAAGGTGCGCGCCTTCGTCGATTTCCTGGCCACGCTGTTTCCAACGGCGCCGGATCATCTACCGGTGCCGATCCGCGCCCGCTGAGGCTGCGACGCGGGGGATCGCCGCCAGGAAATCAGCGGCCGGACCTTCGCGCAGCAGCGCCAGCAACTGGTCCCAGATCGCGCCGGCCTCGGCCCCGATCCCCGCCTGGCGCAGGCAATCGATGCCCTTGGCACGCAGCCCCTCGTCATCCAGCACCGGCGCCGCATCCCGCCTCAGGGTCAGCGGCCCCTCCGGGGTCTGCACGGTCAGCTCGGCGGGCGGGTGGCCGGGGCGGTCCGGCAGCGTCTCGACGATGTCGATGCGCGCGGCCATCTCGCGCGCGGCCGGGTCGTGCATCGCCTCGGCCCCCAGGCTCGCGAGATCGACCTTGCCATGCGCCAAGGTGAAGGCGGTCATGAAGGGGATGCTGTATTTGGCGTCCTGCAAGGTCTCCGGCCGGCGCCGCTGCTCCAGCGGCCGGCAGAGCTTGGCGGCGGAGGGGTTCACCGCCACGGTCACGCGCCCGGTCGGCGGCCCGCCGAGCCGCTCCCGCAGCGCCAGCGCCGCCGCGACATAGGGGTGGGACAGGCGGCAGCTCGGCCAGGGCTTCACCTCGGTCGCAAGCCAGGACCAGCCGTCCTCGGCCAGCAGCAGCCCAAGGTCCGGCGCGGTGCCGCCGAGGTAGAGGTTGAACATGCCCGCCGGCCCGTCCAGCGCCCCCTCCGGCCCGGTGACGCCGGCGCGCGCCAGGAGCGCCGCCTGCACGCCCCCCATGGCCGCGAAGGCGGGGTAGATGGAGCGCGCGGTCGAGCCGGTGCCAAAGGCCGTCTGCTTGCCGCCTGCAAGCTGCATGTAGGCGAGGCCGAAGGCCGAGACGATGTCGTCCTCCGGAAGGTCCAGCACGATGCAGGCCGAGAGGCAGCCGCCGAGGTAGCCGAACAACTGGGTCAGGAACCAGTCCGATCCCGGGCCATCCCCGGTCGGCGCGCAGGCTGTGCCGAGCCGGCACATCAGCTCATTGCCCAGCGCCATGCCGGCCAGCACCCGCTCGATCCCCGCCCCCACCGGCCCCGCGACCGCCAGGGCGGCGGGCAAGGTCACGGTGGTCGGATGCAGCCGGGCGATGTCGTGGATGTCGTCATAGTCCAGCGCATGCGCCAGCGCCGAATTGGCGAAACCCGCGAGCGCCGGCGGCAGGCGCTCGTCACTGCCGATCACCGGGCTGTCGCCGCCGCCCGCGCCGAAGGCCAGCGCCGCGATCACCTGCCGGCCGATCGGCAGCGCGGGGCGGGCGGCCAGGGCAATGCAGATGGAATCCATCGTATGCAGCCGGGCGCGATGCATCACCTCCGGCGGCAGGCCGCGACGATGGCGATCGAGCAGCATGCGGACGAGGGCGCGGCTGAGCGGGAACGTCGCGGCCGCGGGGCGCGCAAGGGTCGTTGCCTCGACCATTCGGTCGTCCTCCCACGTTTTTGCTGACGCAGCCTAGCATCGCCGGCGACCGTCCTGAACCATCAAGGTTCCTGCCGCAGCGAAAGGAGTTTTCGCTCCAGCGCATGGTCGCGCGGCTGGACCCGCCGTCGCCGCGACGGTTAGCGTCCGGCGAAGTCGTGGCCCTGGCAGGCGCCGCCATGACAATGACAAATGCCTCGGGAGGAAGTTTTGGACGCAATTGACGTCGTGGTGGTCGGCGCAGGCAATGCCGCGCTCTGTGCCGCTTTGTCCGCCCAGGAGGCCGGTGCGCGGGTCGTGGTGCTGGAACGCGCGCCGGAGGGCGATCGCGGCGGCAACAGCGCGCATAGCGGCGGTGCCTTCCGCACCGTCTATGATGGCGTCGAGGATCTGCGGCGGATCGTGCCCGACCTCACCGACAGCGAAATCGCGATGAGCGATTTCGGCACCTATTCGCGTGACGTCTACTTCGACGATTGCGCGCGCCTGTCCAACTTCCGCGCCAACATGGATCTGTTGCAGGTGCTGGTGGACCAGAGCCTCGCGACCATGGTCTGGATGCGCGAGAAGGGCGTGCGCTTCGTGCCGATCTACGGGCGGCAGGCGTTCAAGCTCGATGGAAAATTCAAGTTCTGGGGCGGGCTCACGGTCGAAGCGGTCGGCGGCGGGCGCGGGCTGATGGACATGCTCTTCGCCTCCGCGGCCAAGCGCGACATCGAGGTGATCTACGGCGCGCGCGCGGTCGGCCTCGTCAGCAACGAGAGCGGCGTGCAGGGCGTCGAGATCATGCAGGGGCAGAAGCGGAGTGTGCTGCCCACCAAGGCGGTGGTGCTCGGCAGCGGCGGCTTCCACGCCAATGCCGAATGGCGCGCGCGCTATCTCGGGCCGGACTGGGACCTCGCCAAGCCGCGCGGCACGCGTTTCAACACCGGCGACGGCATCCGCATGGCGATCGATGCGGGCGCGATGTCCTACGGCCATTGGTCCGGCTGCCACGCCGTCGCCTACGACCGCTGCGCGCCGGAATTCGGTGACCTCGCGCTGGCCGGGCAGCAGAAGAACGGCTTCCCCATGGGCATCATGGTGAACCTGCGCGGCGAACGCTTCTTCAACGAAGGCGCCGACTTCCGCAACTACATCTACGCGACGCTGGGCAAGGCGGTGTTGCAGCAGCCGACCGGCCTTGCCTGGCAGGTGTTTGATCAGCGCGTCGCGCATCTGCTCTCCGACGAATACCGCATCCGGCAGATCACCAAGATCGAGGCGGATACGCTGGAGGATCTGGTGGAGAAGATGGGCGATGTGGACCGCGATGCCTTCCTCGCAACCGTGCGGGCGTTCAATGCGGCGGTGCGGCAGGATGTCGCCTTCAACCCCAACATCAAGGATGGCCGCGGCACGGTCGGGCTGGCGGTGCCGAAATCGAACTGGGCCAATCCGCTGGACACGCCGCCCTACATCGCCTTCGGCATCACCACCGGCGTGACCTGCACCTACGGCGGCATCCGGATCGACGAAACCGCGCATGTGGTCAGCGAAGACGGGCCGACCATCCCCGGCCTCTTCGCCACCGGCGAGCTGGTCGGCGGGCTCTACTACACCGGCTATCCGGGAGGTGCGGGGCTGATGTCGGGCTCGGTGTTCGGGCGCCTGGCCGGTGCCGGCGCCGCGCGCTTCGCGGCGGGTGGCTGAGCGATGTCTGCTGATCTCATCATCGTCGGTGGCGGCGCGGCCGGCTTCGCGGCGGCGCTGGAGGCGGCCGAGGCGGGCGCCTCGGTGCTGCTGCTGGAGAAACAGCCCGACACCGGCGGCTCCTCCGCCATGAGCGGCGGCTGCCTCGCCTTCGCCGGCACCGACATGCAGCAGGCCCAGGGCATCGAGGACAGCGACGACCTCCTGGCCAGCGACCTGCGCGAGCTCGGCGGCGGCGAGGCGGATGACGCGCTGATCGGCGCCTATGTCAGCAACCAGCTTGCCACCTATGAATGGCTGAAGGCGCATGGCCAGGTGTTCAGCCCGGTGCTGGAGGCCTCCTCCGGCCAATCCGTGCCGCGGGTGCACACCGTCGATCCCGCCGACATGGTGCGGCTGCTGGCCGCCCGCTGCCGCGCCACCGGACGCGTGGAGCTGCGCACCGGCGCGTCGGCGAAACATCTGCTGCGTGAGGATGGACGCGTCACCGGCGTTGCCGTGCTGCGGGATGGCGTGCTGTCCGAGCTGCATGCGCCGCGGGGCGTGCTGCTCGCCAGCGGCGGCTTCAGCCGCAACCCCGAGCTGGTGCACCGCTTCGCGCCGGATTGCGCGGGCGCGGTCTTCATCGGTGGCGCCGGCAATGTCGGCGACGGGCTGCGCATGGCCTGGCACCTCGGCGCTGATTTCCGTGACATGCCCTACATCAAAGGCACTTTCGGCAAGCACCCGACCGATGAGGTGAACGACCACAGCTGCCTCGCGGTCTACAAGGGCGCCATTGCCATCAACCAGGACGGGCATCGCTTCGTCGATGAATCGCTGTCCTACAAGCTGCTCGGCGCGGCCTGCCTGAAGCAGCCCTATGGGGCCGCCTTCCAGATCCTCGACGACCCCATCCTGCGCAGCGGCGACAACCAGGTCCGCATCCTCGATTTCGAGCGCCGGCTTGAGGAAGGTCTCTTCCTCCAGGCCGATACGCTGGAGGAACTGGCGCGGCAGATCGAGGTCCCGCCCGAGGCGCTCACGCAGACCGTCGCCACCTACAACGCCGCCGTGACGGCCGGCGAGGATCTGGCGTTCGGCCGCCGCCACCTCGTGCACAACCATGGCGCGCTGGTCCGCATCGCGACGGCGCCCTTCTACGCCTACCCATCGACGGCCGCGGTCTATGGCACCTATTGCGGGCTGCGGGTCGATGCGCGGATGCAGGTGATCGACGTGTTCGGCGCCCCGATCGCGGGGCTGCTCGCGGCCGGCGAGGTCGTCGGCGGGCTGCATGGCTCGGCCTATATGACCGGCTCCGCGTTGGGCAAGGCGCTGATCTTCGGCCGCATCGCGGCGCGCACCGCGCTTGGCAACGCAGGCGGGTGATGCAGGTCGTCGTCCTCCTCGCCGGCGTGGTCGATCCGAAATGGCGCCTTGGCACCCTCGGCCTGCGCCCGGGCACGGCACAGGTCGAGGACACCGCTTTGCCGCGCAAGCTCAGCCCCTTCGACGAGGCGGCATTGGAAACCGCGCTGCAATTGCGCGACGCCGATGCCGCGGTCACCGTCACCGCGATCCTGACCGGCGGCGCCGAGAGCGATGGCCTGCTGCGTGCCGTCGCGGCCTTTCGCCCGCATCGTGCCTTCCGCTTCGGCGATGCGGCGATGTCGTTGTGGGACCCCGCGACGGCCGCGCGCCTGCTCGGCGCCGCGGTCCGTGCCGCCACCGAGGCACCCGCGCTGGTGCTGATGGGGCGCGAGTTCGGTGACAGCGACGACGGGGTTTTGGCCCCAGCCCTCGCCGAGGCGGAGGGCTGGGCCTTCTGCGGCCTCGCGCATCGCGTGGCGCTGCGCGACGGCGACATCCTGCTGCATCGCACGCGCGGCGCGCGCGACGAAATCCTGCACCGCCGCCCACCGGCCGTGGTGAGCATCACCAATGAGCGCGGCAACCGGCTGCGGCACCCGCTGATGAAGAATGTGATGCTGGCCAGGCGCGCGCCCGTGGAGGTCGTCGCGCCGCCCACCGCCCCGCCGCCGGCGCTCGCGCTGCGCGCCATCGCCGCGGTGCCGCCTGCCCAGCGTGGCGGCGCCGGCCGCGTGCTGACCGGGCCGGTGGCGGCGCAGGTCGAGGAACTCGCGGCCTATCTGCGCGCCAGCACCACGGGAGCGGCGTGATGCACGATCTCTGCGCGCTCATCCCGCTGGGCGACCCGTCCGTGGCCGATCCCTTCGCCGCCGTGGCCGCGGCGGCGGCCATCGCCGCCCGCTCGGGCGGTCGCGTCCGCGCCATCCTGCTCGGACGCGTGCCCGATGCCGACGCGATCGCGGCGGCCGAGCGCGATGGCGCGACCGACATCCTCTCGGCGGCCCATGCCGGCCTGTCGGAGCCGCCGCAGGCCGAGCATCTGCTCGCAGCCTTCGAGCATCTGCTGGCGGCCGAGACGGCGGATACGCTGTTCCTGCTGCCGGCCGGCGCGGTCGGGGAGGAGTTGGCGGCGCGGCTGGCGATCCGGCTGCGCGGCGTGCCGCTCGGGCGCTGCACCAGCCTCGACCGCGACGGCGGGCAAGTCACCGCCCGTCGCGCAAGCCATGGCGGCCGGGCCGAAGCGAGGCTGACGACGCAGGCGCCGCGCTGCTTCGCCAGCCTGCGCCGCCCCGCCGCGGCCCCGGCCGCGCCGGGCGCGGCGCGGCGCGAGATCATGCTGGACTGCCCCCTGCCCAACGACGTCCCGCCGCCCGAGATCCGGCACACGGCCGGCGAACAGGCCCGGCGGCTGGAGGGCGCGCGAATCGTCGTCACCGGTGGTCGCGGCATGGCCGGTGCGGAGGGCTTCGCGCTGCTGCGCGACCTCGCCGCCCTGCTCGATGCCGCGACCGGCGCCAGCCTGCCGGCGGTCGATGCCGGCTGGGCCAGCGTCGGGCAGCAGGTGGGCCAATCCGGCGCCTTCGTGACGCCCGATCTTTACCTCGCCTTTGCCCTCTCGGGCACGGCGCAGCACCTGGCCGGGATCGGGCTCAACGCGCGCATCGTCGCGGTGAATTCCGATCCCGAAGCCGAGATCTTCCGCGTGGCGGATCTCGGCCTGGTGGCACCCTGGCAGGAGGTGGTGCCGGAGCTCATCGAAAGGCTACGGGCGCGATGACGCGCGATCTGGCCTCAAACAAATCAAACCAGGGAGAAGGATCATGACGTCCCAACGAGGCGTTTCCCGCAGGCCGCTGCTTGGCGCTCTGGCGGCACTCGCGGCGCCGGCCACCCGGGCCAGCGCGCAAGCCTATCCGAGCCGGCCGGTCCGCATCATCATCGGCTACCCGCCCGGCGGGTCCAACGACGTCACCGCCCGCATCATCCAGCCGAAGCTGCAGGAGCTTCTGGGCCAGCCCGTCATCATCGAGAACCGCCCCGGCGCGAATGCGACGCTCGGCGCGGATTACGTCGTGCGCTCCGATCCCGACGGCTACACGCTGTTCCTCGCCAGCTCCAGCCCGCTGGTGATCGCCCCCTTCACCAGCGCGCATGTGCCCTACGACACCGGCCGCGATTTCGCCGCCATCGCGACGGTGGCGCAGACGCCTTCGGTGCTGGCGGTCGGCCCTGCGACCCAGGCGCGGAACTTGCCGGAATTCCTGGCGCTGGCGCGGCGGCAGCCGGTCAACATCGCCTCCTCCGGCGCCGGCGGCCTCGCGCATCTGGCGATCGAGATCCTGCGCCGCGAGGTCAGCCAGAACATCACCCATGTGCCCTATCGCGGCGGCGGCCCCGCCGCGACCGATACCATCAGCGGCAATGTCCATGGCGTGATCGTCGATCTCGCCGGCATCCAGGGCCTGATCCGCGACGGCAAGCTCCGCCCCCTGGCGGTGATGTCGGATGAACGCAGCGCCTTGATGCCGGATGTGCCGACCTTCACCGAATCCGGCGTGCCGGGTGTCGTTGCGGTGAACTGGGTTGCGGTGCTGGCGCCGAAGCGCACGCCGCAACCGCTGCTGGACCGGCTGCACGACGTCATCACACAGGTCGCGGGCAGCGCCGAGACTCGCGAACGCTTCGCCATGGTCGGGCTGGAGCCGAAGACCCTGCCCTCCACCGCCGCCGCCCAGGCGTTCATCAACAGCGAACTTGCCCGCTGGAGCGAGGTCGCCCGGGTGACGGGCGTGAAGGCGGACGACTGACGGAAGCGGCGCGGGGATGCGGCGCGCGCATCCCCGCGCCGACAGGGTCAGGCGGAGAAATGCAGCGCGAGGCCAGGCTCCGGCCAATCGAGCGCCATCAGCCGCCCGGTCTCGGACAAGGTGATGTAGGCCGTCCGCATCTCCGGCCCGCCGAAGCAGATATTGGTCGGGTAGATGTCCGGGGTGCGGACCTGCCGCAGCACCTCCCCATCCGGCGCGATCACGGTGATATGGCCGGTCATCAAGGTCCCGACACAGACATTGCCCGCGGCCGTCACGGCCAGGCTGTCGAAGCGCTGAAAGCCAGGCAGGCCGCAGACCAGCCTGCCGCCATTCGGTGACGGGAAATCCGCCTTGCGCAACACCCCCGGCGCCGCGATATCGAAGGCCCAGAGCCGCGAGGTCTCCGTCTCCGCCACATAGAGGCTCGCGCCATCCGGCGAAAGTCCAATGCCATTCGGCGCCTGGATCGGGAAGATGAGCTCGTCGATCTGCGACCCATCGGCCCGGGCGTAGTAGACACCGCCATGGTCGCGGTGGCGGGCGAAGCGCTTGCCCATGTCGGTGAAGTAGAATCCGCCCTCGGCATCGAAGACGAGGTCATTCGGCGATGACAGCCGCTCTGTGCCGCAATGTGTGTAGAGGCTTCGCAGATCTCCGGTCTGCAGGTCCAGGCGCTGGATGCTGCCGCCCGCGTAATCCTCGGCCGGACCACGGCCGATGAAATGGCCAGGATCGTAGCGGTTGCCGCCATTGTTGCAGATGTAGAGCGCGGAATCGGGGCCGATGGCGAGGCCGTTCGGGCCACCGCCCGTCGTCGCGGCGAGGGCGACGGCACCATCCGCGGCGATGCGCCGTATCGTGCCTCCCGCGATTTCCGCAACGAGAACTGAGCCATCGGCAAGGGCGAGGGGTCCTTCGGGGAAGCGCAATCCCTCGGCGAGGATGCGGGCGTCATGCATGTCCTGGGTTCCGTTCCGCTCTGGCCTGCGTGGCTCGCAGTTGGTGTTTCGCGCGGCGGCCTGCGCCTCGCATTCCGGGCAGGCTAGCCCCTGCGCGCGCGCCGGCGAATGGCCGGAACGTCCACGGCCGCGAAAGGAGTTTTCACGGCGGAGGCCGTTACGCTTCTGGACCGCCCGCATTCGTGACCGATAGCGTCAGCATCCGGTGCCGTCGGTCAAAGCCTTCGGCCAAGGCGCGGGCGCGCAATGTCCGCGGCGAAGATGCCCGCGTCGCAAGACGGGCGAACAGGGAGGAAGACCATCATGACATATGTCTCACGCCGAGGAGTGCTCTCGGCGGCAGCGGTCGGGGCACTCGCCCACCCTGCCCTGGCCCAGGACTTCCCGAACCGGCTGGTCCAGCTGATCGTCCCCTTCGCCGCCGGCGGCGGAACCGATATCGTCGCGCGCTACTTCGCGGCCGCGGCGGGACGGGCCGGCGTCGCCATGCAGGTGAACCCGATGCCCGGCGGTGGCGGCGCCCGCGGCGGGCGCCAGGTCCTGCAAGCGGCGCCCGATGGCTACACGCTGCTGTTCGGCACCATGGGCTCCAATGTGATCACGCCGATGATGAACGACATCGGCTTCCATCCCGACAGCTTCGACACCATCGCGATCGTCGCCGCGGCCAGCCACATCTTCTGCGTGGGCGCGCAGTCCACGATCCATACCCTCGCCGACCTGCGACGGCAGGCGCGGGAGAAGAACCTCAGCTACTCATCGGCTGGCGCGGGCAGCCTTGGCCATGTCGCCATGGAGCTGTTTTCCCGCAAGACCGGCCTCGAATTCCTGCATGTGCCCTACAATGGCAGCGCGGAAGCGCTCAACGCCGTGCTCGGCCAGCATGTGGACATGACGCTGCCGACCACCGGCTCGGCGATGCCGACGATTACCTCGGGCTATATCCGCGCCCTTGCCATCACCTCCGACACCCGCTCGGCGGAGGCGCCCGACGTCCCGACGGTGCGCGAGGCCGGCGTGGATCTGCTCGTGCTGAACTGGCGCGGCATCTTCGCGCCCAAGAACACGCCCGCGCCCATCCGCGCCTTCCTGACCGACCTCTGCCGCCGCATCGTCGCCGAGCCGGAATTCGCGGCCCTCTCCACCCGCACCGAGGGCGAACCACCGATCTTCCGGGACTCCGCCAGCTTCGCCCGGCAGATCGATGAGGAGACCAAACAGTACCAGGACATCGTCGCGAGCATGCGCCGGCGCTGAACGGCGGCCCGGCCCGCTACCCCACCGCGCGCCCCTCGATGCGGCGCAGGGCGAGGAAGACCACCCCCGCCACCACGGCAAGCTGGCCCGCGAACAGGGCGAGCGGCAGCGACCAGCTGCCGCTCGCCGACACGATCAGCGCGAAGCCGGCTGGGGCCGCGAGGTAGCCGAAGAAGATGAACAGCGTGGACCCCACGGTCGCGTTGGATACATCCCGCGCTGGCACCAGCCGCGCGACCTCGGCCAGATAGATGCCGTTCCAGCTCGCGGCGAGGAAGCCGCAGACAGCGGCGAGCAGATGGATGCCGGGCAGCGGAAAGCCCCGCGGCATCGCCCCGAAGGCGAGCGCGCAGGCGGAGGCGACGACGGCCTGCACCAACAGGTTGCGGATCGGCGTGCCGGTGCGGTCGGCGAGCCAGCCGAGCAGCACCCGCGCGACCACCCCCGCCGCCTGCATGCTCGCGAAGGCCGCCCCTGCCTGGACCAGCGACAGCCCATGGATCTGCGTCAGCCAGGTCACGGTGAAGGCGAAGAGGCAGCCCTGCAGCGCCGCGAAGGACACCCCGAGCACCGTCAGCAGCGGCAGCACCGGATGCAGCCGCAAGGCGCCGATCGGGGCGAACAGGACCGAAGGCCGCAGCAGCCCGCGCAGGTTCAACGGCCGGCCGCGGTCGCGCTCGCTGTCCAGCGCCTGCTGCAACGGCTGGATCGCGACGATGGCGATGCAGGCGGTGCCGACCGCGACCAGCAGCGCGAGGGACCAGCCGAAGGCGGCGGCGATCGGTGCGGTCACCAGCCCCGCGCAGGCCCCGCCCAGCGGCGCCCCCGCCTGCTTGACCGAGAAGATGAGGCTGCGGTGCCGGGGCGGCGCCGTCGCCGCCAGGATCTGGCTGCCCGCGGGCGGCGATGGCCCATAGCCGATGCCCAGCAGCAGCGAGGCGACCACCAGTGCCGCCGGCGTGCCCGCCGCCGCCGCCAGCAAGCCCAGGGCCGAAAGCGCCGCCCCCAGTTGCAAGGTCCGCACCGGGCCCCAGCGCAGCAGGAACGGTCCGCCGAGCAACAGGAACAGCAGCGTCCCGCCCGCGACCAGTGCGGAGAAATTGCCGATGCTTTCGGGCGACATCCCGGCGCTCGCGGTGATCAGCGGGGCGATCACGGGCAGGCTCTGCGTGACGAAGGAGGCGACCGCCTGCATCAGCAGCGTGCCGCAGAGCGCCCAGATCCAGACCGGCCCCCGCAGGACGCGCGGCTCAGGCACCCGTCGCGCAGCCATTGAGAAAGATCGCCACCGCGCGGCGGATCTGCGCCTCGATCTGCTCGGCGGGCGGCGTTTCCCTCAGTCGCAGCAAGAGCTTTATGTGAATCACGCCGATCGCCATGCCGAAGAGCATATCCGTCGCTTCCTTGGCGCTGTCCAGCCGCAGCCGGCCGGCGGCGGCCTGCTCGGAGAGAAAGCGCTCCAGCCCGCTTTCGCAATTGCCGGGGCCGGCACGGTGGAAGGCCTCGGCGACCTCGGGGTAGCGCCCGCCCTCGGCGGAGACGAGGCGGAACAGGCCCATCTGCGGCGTGGAAAGCAGCAGCATCGCCGGCGCCAGCAGCCGCCGCACCAGCGCCTCCTCCAGCGAGAGCCCGGCGTCATCCACCTCGGCGTGCAGCTTGGCGAGGTGATGCGTCACCACCGCCTCGAACAGCGCGGCCTTGGAGGCGAAGAGCTGGTAGAGCGTCTTCTTCGACATCCCCGCCGCCCGGGCCACCTCGTCCATATTGGCCGCGGCGTAGCCCTCCTGGACGAAGACATCATGCGCGACGGCGAGCAGATAGTCCCGTCGCTCCGCCTCCGGCATGCCGCGGCGCGGACCGGACGGGTGCGCCGTCATGTCGCATGCGCCGCTACGGGTGGTCTCCATCTCCTGCGTCCTCCCTGCCCTGTGCCGGCCCCGGGTCTGCGACGGGTGCGGGTTGCATTGGTGCGGCTTGCTCGCCGGTTGAGAAGGGGCTCCGTGCGATCCGGCACGGATTTCCCCGTCCCTCCCGATCAGCGTGCCGCGGTGGCGATCTCCGGCGCATGATCGGTCCAGCCGCCGCCCAGCACCTTGTAGAGCGTGACCAGATTGACCAGCCGGGCCTGGTGCAGGGTGATGAGCTGCTGCTGCGCCGCATACAGCGAACGCTGCGCGTCCAGCGTGGTCAGATAGTTGTCCACGCCGCCGCGGAAGCGCAGCTCCGACAGCCGATAGGAATCGGCATAGGCATCGGTCAGCGCCTGCTGCGCCACGATCTGGTCGTCATAGGTGCCGCGCGCCGCCAGCGCGTCGGCGACCTCGCGGAAGGCGGTCTGGATCGCGGCCTCGTAGCGCGCGACGTAGATGTTGCTCTGCACCTTGGCGAGATCGAGGTTCGCCTGGTTGGACCCGGCATTGAAGATCGGGACCGACAGCGCCGGGGCAAAGGCCCAGGCCGCCGAGCCCGCCGCGAAGAGGCCGGACAGGCTGGAACTGGCCGTCCCTATGCTCCCCGTCAGGCTCAGCGACGGGAAGAAGGCCGCGCGCGCCGCGCCGATATTGGCATTGGCGGCGATCAGGCTGTGTTCGGCCGCCTGCACATCCGGCCGGCGCAGCAGCACCTCGGAGGGCAGCCCGACCGGCAGATCGGCGAGCAGCGCCGCCATGGCGAGCCGGCCGCCGGCCAGCAGATCGGGCGGCACCGGCTGGCCGAGCAGCAGCGCCAGCGCATTCTCATCCTGCGCCGCCTGGCGGGTATAGGCGGCAAGGTTGGCCCGCGCCGTCTGCACCGAGGTTTCCGCCTGCCGCAGCGCCAGCGCATCCGTCGCCCCGCCCTCGACACTGGCGCGGGTGACGGAGAGCGAGCTTTCCTGGCTCGCCAGCGTCTGCCGGGTCAGGTCGAGCAATTCGGCATCGGCCAGCACCGCCAGATAGGCCGTGGCGACCTGTGCGACGAGGCTGATCTGCGCGCTGCGCCGGGTTTCGGCATAGCCGAGGTAGGATTGGAACGCCGCCTCGCTGAGGTTCCGCAGCCGGCCGAACAGGTCGATCTCGAAGGAGGTGAAGCCGACATTGGCGCCGTAGCTGCGGCTGTTGATGCCCGCATTGCCGCGGTTCGCCCCCGCCGAGGACAGGTCCGATGGCGTGCGCTGCGTGGTGAGCGAGCCTTGGCCATCGACCCAGGGAAACAGCTCCGCACGGGTCGCGCGGAACTGCGCCTCGGCCCCCTGCACGTTCAGCGCGGCCACCCGCAGGTCGCGGTTGTTGGCCAGCGCGATCTCCACGAGGCTTTGCAGCCGTGGGTCATGCATGAAGTCGCGCCAGCCGATGGCATCGGCGGAAAGCTGCGCGGCATCGCCCGCGGCGACGGGGGTGAGCCCGGCCTCGCGATAGGCGGGACCACCCGGCCAGGCGGCCGGGATGGGGGCCGCCGGGCGCAGGTAGTCGGGGGCGAGGCTGCAACCGGCCAGCAGCAGGCCGGCCAGGAGAGGAAGGGTCGGACGCATGCTCACTCTCCGGCCGCCGGCTGCGGCAGGGCCTTGGTCTCGGGTTTGGGCTCTGGGGCCTGCGCCGGCTTCACCCGGAACAGCCGCAGCACCACGACGAAGAAGATCGGCACGAAGAAGATGGCCAGCACCGTGCCCGCCACCATGCCGCCGATCACGCCGGTGCCGATCGCGTTCTGCGCGCCGGAACCCGCACCGGTCGAGATCGCCAGCGGCACCACGCCGAAGGTGAAGGCGAGCGAGGTCATGATGATCGGCCGCAGCCGCTGGCGCGCGGCGCTGACCGCGGCCTCGACCAGGGATTGCCCCTTCTCGAAGTTCTCCTTGGCGAACTCCACGATCAGGATGGCGTTCTTCGCGGACAGGCCAACGGTCGTCAGCAGCCCGACCTGGAAATACACGTCATTGGCGAAGCCGCGGAAATACACTGCCAGCACCGCGCCGAGGATGCCGAGCGGCACCACCAGCATGACCGCGGCCGGGATCGCCCAGCTTTCGTACAGGGCCGCGAGGCAGAGGAAGACCACCAGCAGCGACAGCGCATAGAGGCCCAGCGCCTGCGAGCCGCTCTGCTGCTCCTGGTAGGACAGGCCCGACCATTCGTAGCCGAGACCCTCGGGCAATTGGGCCGCCAGGCGTTCCATCTCGCTCATCGCCTCACCGGTGCTGCGCCCCGGCGCGGGGCTGCCCAGGATGTTCATCGAGGGGATGCCGTTGTAGCGGTCGAGCTTCGGCGCGCCGAAGCTCCATTCCGTCGTGGTGAAGGCCGAGAACGGCACCATCTCCCCGGCGGTATTGCGGACGTACCATTTGTCCAGGTCGCTCGGCTGCATGCGGGAGGATGGGATGCCCTGCATATAGACGCGCTTGACCCGGCCGCGATCGACGAAGTCGTTCACATAGGAGGCGCCGAAGGCCGAGGAGATGGTGCCGGTGATGCTGGAGACCGAGAGGCCGAGCGCGCTTGCCCGTTCCCAATCCACGTTCAGCGTGTATTGCGGCTCATCGTTCATGTTGTTGGGGCGCACGCCGGCGAGCACCGGGCTTTGCGCGGCGAGGCCGAGCAGTTGGTTGCGCGCGGCCAGCAGCTGTTCATGCGTGGTCGCGCCCCGGCCCTGAAGCTGGAAGTTGAAGCCGGTGGCATTGCCGAGCTCGGCGATGGCCGGCGGGGCGAAGGCGAAGACACTGGCATCGCGATAGGTGGAGAAGGCCCCCATGACACGGCCGGCTATGGCGCCGACGCCGAGGCGCGCCGCCTGGCGCTCCCCCCAGGGCTTGAGCGAGACGAAGGCGAGACCCGAATTCTGGCCACGGCCGGAGAAGGAGAAGCCGGCGATGGTGAAGACCGAGCTGACGGCCTCGCCCTCGGTCTCCAGCAGGTAGGTGCGGACATCGTCCAATGCCCGCTGCGTCCGCTCCTGCGTCGCACCGGGCGCGGTCGCGACCTGGATGAACATCGTGCCCTGGTCTTCATCGGGGATGAAGGAGGTCGGCAGCCGCAGGTAGAACACCCCCATCGCCACGACGATCGCGCCATAGATGACCAGGTAGCGCAGCGGCCGGCGCGTCATGGATTGCACGCCGCGGGTATAGCCGCGGTTGGTGCGGTCGAAGTTGCGGTTGAACCAGCCGAAGAAGCCGCGCTTCTCGCCATGCTTCGGCCGCCGCAGGATGGTGGCGCACAGTGCGGGGGTGAAGATCAGCGCGACCAGCACCGACAGCGTCATCGCCGAGACGATGGTCAGCGAGAACTGGCGATAGATCACCCCCGCCGAACCGCCGAAGAAGGCCATCGGCACGAAGACCGCCGAGAGCACCAGCGCGATGCCGACCAGCGCGCCGCTGATCTGCCGCATCGACACGCGCGTCGCCTCAAGTGGCGAGAGCCCGTCTTCCTCCATCACGCGCTCGACATTCTCGACCACGACGATGGCGTCATCGACCAGCAGGCCGATGGCGAGCACCATGGCGAACATGGTCAGCGTGTTGATGGAATAGCCGAAGGCCGCGAGGACCGCGAAGGTGCCGAGCAGGACCACCGGCACCGTCAGCGTCGCGATCAGCGTCGCACGCAGGTTCTGCAGGAACAGCAGCATCACCACGAAGACCAGCACGATCGCCTCGCCCAGCGCCCGCAGCACATTCTCGATCGAGAGGCTGATGAAGGGCGTGGTGTCGAGCGGATAGACCGCCTCCAGCCCCGCCGGGAAGCTGCCGCGCAGCCCATCCAGGGTCGAGCGGACGGCCGCGGCCGTGTCCAGCGCATTGGCGCCGCTGGCCAGCTTCACCGCGATGCCGGCGGCGGGCCTGCCATTGTAGGTGGTGCCGAACGCGTAGTTCTCGGCACCGATCTCGATCTGCGCCACATCGCGCAGCCGCACCTGGGAGCCATCCGCATTCACCCGCAGCAGGATGGCGCCGAACTGCTCGGGCCGTTGCAGGAAGGACGGGCCGATGATGGTGGCGTTGAGCTGCTGGCCCGGCACCTGCGGCTGCGCGCCAAGCTCACCCGAGGCGATCTGGACGTTCTGTGCCTGGATGGCGGTGCTGACGTCGGTCGTCGTCATGCCGAAGCTGTTGAGCTTGGCGGGATCGAGCCATATCCGCATCGCGTATTGCGCGCCGAACAGCTGGTAGTCGCCGACACCGGGCGCCCGGCTCAGCGGATCCTGCACGCTGGAGGCGATGAAATCGGCGATGTCGTTGATGTCCAGCCGGCCATCGGTCGAGACGAAGCCGACCACCATGAGGAAGTTGGTGGTCGCCTTGGCGACGCGCACGCCCTGCTGCTGCACCGTCTGCGGCAGGCGCGGCATGGCGAGCTGCAGCTTGTTCTGCACCTGCACCTGGGCAATGTCCGGGTCGATCCCCTGGGCGAAGCTCAGGGTGATGGTCAGCGCGCCGGTCTTGGTGCTCTCGGAGGAGAAGTAGATCAGCCCGTCGATGCCGCTCATCTGCTGTTCGATGACCTGCACGACGGTGTTCTGCACCGTCTCGGCCGAGGCGCCCGGGTAGTTCGCCGAGATCGAGATCGCCGGCGGGGCGATCGCCGGATACTGCGCGACCGGCAGCGAGCGCAGCGCGAGCACGCCGCCCAGCATCACGACGATGGCGATCACCCAGGCGAAGACCGGGCGATCGATGAAGAAGCGCGACATGGCTCAGTTCCCGCGGCGGTCGGCGGTGGGGCCGATGTTGCGCTGGCGCAGTTGCTCGGCGGTGGTCACCTCGACGGTGACCTTGGTGCCGGTGAGCTGGCGCTGGTTGCCCTCCACCACCACGCGGTCACCGGCCTGCAACCCGTCGGTCACGAGCCACTGGTCGCCGATGGATTGGCCGGTGGTGACGATGCGCGGCTCGACGGTGCCATCGGGCTTGACCACCATGGCCACGGCCTGGGCGCGCTGGTTGCGGGTGATGCCCTGCTGCGGCACCAGAATGGCGTTGCGGTTCACCCCCGCCTGGATCGCGCCATGCACGAACAGGCCGGGCATCAGCGCGCCATCGGGATTGGGGAACAAGGCACGCAGCGTGACCGAGCTGGTGCCGGGCGCCACGATCACCTCGGAGAATTGCAGCCGCCCCGTCTGCGGATAGGCGATGCCGCCATCGAGGGTGAGTTTCACCTCGGCCTCCCCGGCCGAGGGCTGCTGCAACGTGCCATCGGCCATGTCCCGCCGCAGCCGCATCAGCGAGGTCGCGGGCTGCGGCATGTCCACATAGATCGGGTCGAGTTGGGTGATGCTGACCAGCGAATTCGTCTGGTTGGCGGTGACCAGGGCGCCCACGGTCACGCTGGAGCGGCTGGTGCGGCCGGCAATCGGCGCGGTCACCTTGGTGTATTGCAGGTTGATCTCCGCGGTCTGCACCGAGGCGCGGGCCGAGGCGACATCGGCCTCGGCCTGGCGCAGCGTGGCGACGGCGGTGTCCAGATCCTGCTGGCTGACGGCGCGGGCGCGGACCAGCGGACGGTAGCGCGCGACGATGGCCTGGGCCGAGGTCACGGCGGCCTCGGCGCGGGACTGCGCGGCCTGGGCGCTGGCCAGGGCGGCCTCATAGGCGGAGGGGTCGATCTGGTAGAGCTGCTGCCCCGCCTGCACCGCCTCGCCCTCGTTGAAGGAGCGTTCGCGGATCACGCCATTCACCTGCGGGCGGACCTCGGCGGTGCGATAGGCGTTGGTGCGGCCCGGCAGGTCGATGGTGATCGGCGCCGGCTGGGGCGTGACCATCACGACGGAAACGCTGGACGGGGGCCGGGCCTGGGCGGGGGCATTGGCCTGCGCCGTGGGGTCCTTGCAGGCCGAAAGCACCGCCAGGGCGAGGAAGGGGACGAGCTGGAGCCGGCGTCGGAGGCGCGTCTGCGAAGAGCGGGGCATGGGGGGGTCCATCCAATTGGGAAACCCTGCGGTTTCCAGTTGGACGGAAACTCTGCCGTTTCTAAGTGACCGTCAAGCAGTGTATTGCAACGCAGCATAGCCCCACGCCTGCGCCGCACGTCGGTTCGCACCAAGGGGCTGGCGTTCCCGATCCCGTCCCGATGTGGGCAATGAGGTCGCCGTCGGCCTGCGCTTCCAGATGCCGGAGTATCTGGCCGAGACGTCAAGGGCCTGGCGAACGACCTGCCGGGCGCGGCCCTTACCCCGGCAGCAGCCGGATACGCGCCTCCGCGGCGGCTTCCACCGCGGCGCGGCTATAGAGCATCGGCACGTACTCATCCTTCGCCCAGATCGGGAACAGGTCGCGGTAATGCGGGCTGTCCGGATCGCCGGACTGCCCGGGCGCGTTGATGGTCCAGCTCGCATCCCAGTTGCCGACATCCAGCACCATCCGCCAGGACACGCCGGAGACCACGCGGAAGTCGCTGCCGCGATAGCCATTGTTGTTGATGGTGAGGTTGGAGCCACCCTTGGGCGCCGGCCCGACATCCAGCTTCGCCGCCAGCCCCGGCGGCACCAGATGCGACAGCGGATGGCGGAAGTAGCCGTGATGCAGCCGCCCCCAGCTCCAGCCCGCACTGTCATCCCCCAAATGCTGCCGCGCTTCGGCCCAGGCGGCGGCGAGCGTCTCAAGCAGCAGCGCGTCGCGCGCCGCTTCGGGCTGCGGCCCAAAACCCGGGTCGCTCGCGGCCTCCAGCAAGGCGACGACCAAGGCGGTGTCGATCACGCCGAGCCTGGCCGCGAGCCCCTCCGGCCCGAGCGCCTTGGGGACGGCGGGCACCAGGTGCTTGGAGAACCAGATCTCGAACAGCGCCGCAGGGCCGCTCCCGGCCTCCAGCCGGTGGTCCCAGCCGGCGAGCAAAGCGCGCGCCTCGGCCGCCCCCGTCCCGCGCGCGCGGGCCAGCACGGCGCAGAGGCGGCGGGCCGTCACGCTCAGCACATCGGTCTGCAGCGCCAGGGTCTCCGCCACCGACCAGCGCTTTTCGCCCGCAAGAGCCTCCGACAGCCGCGTGTAGCGCGAGGCATCGGTCCATTCGAAGCCGGTCTTGTGATGGCGGTAGTCGAACTCCGGCGGCAGGTTCATCTGATTGGCCGAGCCGAGCCAGCCGCAGGCGGGGTCCTCGTCCTGCGGCAGGGTCGGGGCCTGGATGGTGCCGGCCCATTCGTAGCGGCCATCGCCCGGGACCGGCATCAGCCCGTCCCAGCCCGGCCGCACCGGCACGCGGGCCGCGGCGGACCAGGCGATATGCCCGTCCACATCGGCCACCACATGGTTGGTGGAGGGCGCGCCCCAGCCCTCCAACGCCTTGCGATAGGCGCCGATCGTGCCGGCGGTGAGGTAGCCGAGGCTCGCCATATAGGCGGCGGTGCCAGGCTCCCACCAGACGCTGCGCAGCGCATAGGCGCGGTGGGTGCCGGGATCGACATGCAGCACCGGGCCGTGGCGGGTGAAGCGCATCTCCACCGGCACCGCGTCGGCGCCGCGCACGGGCACCGATTCCGTCACCACGCGCATGCGCTCCCAGCCCTCGCCATAGCGGTAGAGGTCGGGGTCCGCCGCATCCAGCTCGTAGATGTAGAGGTCTTCCTGGTCCGACGGATGGATCGTCAGCGAGAAGGCCAGCCGGTCATTGTGCCCGAGGCTGACGCCGGGAATGGCCGCCTCCCCCGCCCCGATCACGTCCAGCCCGGGTGCGACCAGATGCGTGATGTAGCGCAGCGAGGGCTGGTCGTGGACACGATGCGGGTCGCTGGCCAGGATGGCGCGGCCCGTCGTGGTGCGTGATGGCGCCAGCGCCCAGTTGTTGCTGCCGGTATTCTCCAGCGCCTCGGCCGGCGTGGCGCTGCCGATCGCATTGGGCTCGCAGCCGAGCAGATAGGTGCGCATCACCTCGGGCGGGATGATGTGCGGTTCCAACCCCTCGGGCAGTTGCACAGCCCATTCGGGTTGCAGCCCCTTGTGCAGCCGGTCCGCCTCCAGCCCGAACTCCGTGGCGATGTTCATGCGGATCACCTCGTCATCGAGGTTGCGCACGCGGGCATGGGTGCGGCAGCGCACGACATCCTCGGGGCTCCAGCGCGCGGGGGCGGCGCCGAGGGCGCGGAACTCCACCGGCAGCCGCGCCGGCTCCCGCTCCACCAGGGCGACATAGGCGTTGATGCCGGCGGTGAAGGCGGTGGTGCGGGCCTGCGCCTCCGCGCCGTAGCTCGCCCATTCGGCGGCCATGTCGCCGCGATAGAGCAGCAGCCGCGCGGCGCGATCGCGTTCCACATAGGCGGCGCCGAGGTCGCCCGCCATCAGCCCGAGGCCACGCTTGCGCCAGAGGTCGATCTGCCACAGCCGGTCCCGCGCCGCGTTGAAGCCCTGCACGAAGAAGGCGTCCGGCTGGCTCGCCGCATAGATGTGCGGGATGCCCCAGCGATCGATCAGGATCTCGGCCTCGGCCGCGAGGCCGGCGACGCTGACGGTTTCGGTGGGAAGGGGCATGGGTGCGAAGATCCTGTCGGGAGAAAGCGGGCAGCCGGAGATCAGAAGCGATCCGGCCGGTAGGGCGTGGGATCGAGGAAGGTCGGCTCATCCGTCATCATCTCGGCGAGCAGCCGCCCCGTGGTCGGCCCAAGCGTCAGCCCCTGGTGGCCATGGCCGAAGGCGCACCAGATGCCTGGGTGCCCCGGCATCCGGCCGATGATGGGCAGCATGTCGGCGGTGCAAGGCCGCACGCCCAGCCAGGGCTTGTCCTCCACCCGCTCGGCCAGCGGCAGCATCTTGCGCGCCTCCGGCTCGGCGCGGTCGAGCTGCACGGGTGTCGCCGGCGCCTCGTCGCGCGCGAACTCCGCCCCGGTGGTCAGGCGGACACCGGCCCGCATCGGCATCAGCGCGAAGCCGGCACCGGCATCGATGACCGGGCGGTTCAGCACCGCATTGCCGCGCAGGCCGTAATGCACATGGTAGCCGCGCTTGCCGAAGACCGGCGGCGCATAGCCGAGCGGCCTGGTCACCCGCTCCGATCCGGCGCCCAGCGCCACGACGATGCGCGCGGCCTCGACCGGGCCATCGGCGCCCTGGACGCGCCAGCCCGATCCGGCCGGCCGCAGGGTGGTGGCGTCCCCGATCGCGAGCGTGCCGCCGGCTTCGGTGAACTGGCGCGCATAGGACAGGGTCAGCGCATGCGGATCGCTGACCGAAAGCGGGTCGGTCCAATGGATCGCGCCGGCACGGCTCTGCAACAGATGCGGCTCCGCGGCGGCGAGCTGGGCGCCGTCCAGTGCTGCGAAGTTCACGCCATGGTCGCGGTGCAGCAGGGCGGCCTCGGCCAGCGCCGCCTCCAGCGCGCCGCCATCGGCGTAAAGCCGCAGCCAGCCGATCGGCCGCAGCAGCGGCATCGCCTCGGTGCCACGGGCGACGGCGAAATGCTCATCGATGCAGGTCTGGATGAGCTGGGAATAGGCCTGCACCGCATGGAGGTAGCGCGTTGGCTCCGAATGCCACCAGTAGCGCAGCAGCGGCGAGGCGAAGCCGGGCAGCGCGAGCGGATGGTAATGCACATCGGTGCCGCGATTGCCGGCGATGCGCCACAGCTCGCTGACCGTGCGGGGAAAGGCATGGGGCTGCACCGCCTCGCGCTGGATCAGACCGCCATTGCCGAAGGAGGCGCCCTCCCCCGGCCCCTGGCGGTCCAGCAGGACGACGTCGCAGCCGCGGCGGCGTAGATGCAGCGCGACCGAGACGCCGACCATGCCGGCACCGAGCACGATCACAGGTTCAGGCATGGAGGAGTCCGATCGAGCTGCGGTTGCGGAGGGAGAGGGCCGGGGAGCGGCGCGTGATCCCGATCCTGGGCCGTGGCGCGACGGCGGTCGGAACGCAGGGCTCGGGCATGCGGGGTCTCACGGCAGTGGCTGCCTTCGCCTTCCGCTTTGGGGGGGGAGAGGTCAAGCCTGGGCGGGCCTGGAAATCGGGGGGGGCAGGCGGGGGGCGCTGCGGTGATGGGCAAGCCGGATGATGGGTGGTGGCGACTGCGGGTGCTGTGTCCAGGCGTGGGTTTGGGTGCGGGAGGCGCGCCCATTCGGCGGCTCAGGAGACGGTGGGATCAGAGTTAAGGACAGGGACCGAGCTCTCAACCAGAACCTAGGCCAGCACCCGCATCGCGCCGCGAAACCCCTCGGCGATCTCCATGCCGCGAATGTGCCACCCGGCCTCCACCACGCGGCGGCCGCCCACCACCACCGTCCGCACCGGATTGCCCTGGCCGGAGAAGACCCAGGCATCCAGCAGCCCATCGCCACTCCGCCCGATCAGCGCCGGATGCTCGGGGTCCAGCTCCACCAGGTCGCAGCGCGCCCCCGGCGCGATCCGCCCCAAGGGCCGGCCGCTGGCCTGGGCGCCGCCGGCCCAGGCGGCCTCCAGCAGCACCCGGGCGGGATGTGGATGCCCGGGGTCGGTCGCGACCGAGCGCTCCTGCAAGGCCAGCCGCTGGCTCGTCTCCAACTGCCGCAGCTCGTCGCGGGGCGAGGTGCCGACATGGCTGTCGGTGCCGATGCCGTAGCGCCCCGCCGCGGCGCGATACCCCGGCAGGTTGAAGATACCGTCCCCAAGACTCGCCTCGGTCGAGGGGCACAGCCCCGCCACGGCGCCGGAGGCCGCCAGCCGCGCGGTCTCGGCCGCGCTCATATGGGTGGCGTGGATCAGGCACCAGCGGGCGTCGATGTCGGCATTGTCGAGCAGCCAGTCCACCGGCCGCGCCCCGGTCGCCTCCAGGCATTCGGCGACCTCGCGCGCCTGTTCGGCGGCGTGGATGTGGATGGGAGTGCGCAGCGGCGCCATCGCCGCCAGCATCTCGGGCGTCACCGCCCGCAGCGAATGCGGTGCCACGCCCACGGCGAATTGCGGCTTGCCACGGGTTTCCGCGACCAGCCGGTCGAGGATCCGGAAGAAGCCGTCCAGGTCGTTGAGGAAGCGCCGCTGCCCCGGATGCGGCGGCTTCCCAAAAATCCCGCCATGGGCATAGAGGCTCGGCAGCATCGTCATCCCGATGCCCGCCCGCGTGGCGGCCGCCATCAGCCGCAGCGCCATCTCCGCCCGATCGGCATAGGGCGCGCCATCGGGCTGGTGGTGCAGATAGTGGAACTCGGCGATGCTCGTGAATCCCCATTCGAGGCATTCGGCGTAGAGCTGCGCCGCCACCGCCTCGGCCTGCTCCGGGCTGATCGCCAGCGCGTGGCGGTACATCGTCTCGCGCCAGGTCCAGAAGGAATCGCGCCCCGCCTCAGGCGGGGACCGCCGTTCGCCGCCGCCGGCCATGGCGCGCTGGAAGGCGTGGGAATGCAGGTTCGGCACCCCGGGCACCACGGTGCCGCGCAGCCGCGAGCCACCCTCCCGCAGCACAGCGAAGGGATCGGCGCCGGGGGTGACGGCGGTCAGGGTGCCAGAGGCATCCGCCTCGATTCGGACGGCATCGGCCCAGCCCGTGGGGAGCAAGGCGGCCTCGGCGAAGAAGACGGTCATCGCGCGGTGCTTCCCTATCTCGGCGTCCCGCCTATCCTGCCTCGCATGAGCGATCCTTCCAACCTCACCCCCGGCCAGGCCGCGCTCCCGGCGCTGCGGGCCATCATGGCCGGCGGGGCCGTGGCGCTGGCGCCCGGCTGGCGCGAGGCCTGCGCCGCCTCGGCCGCCGGGCTCGCGCTGCGGCTGGCCTCGGGCGAGGCGCTGTATGGCGTCAACACCGGCTTCGGCAAGCTCGCCTCCACCCGCATCGGGGCGGAGGATCTGGCACGGTTGCAGGTGAACCTGCTGCGCAGCCATGCCGCCGGCACCGGCCCGCTGCTGCGCGCGCCCGTGGTGCGGCTGATCCTGGCGCTGAAGGCGTTTTCGCTCGCCCGCGGCGCTTCCGGCGTCAGGCCGGAGGTGGTGGAGGCGCTGCTGGCGCTGCTGCGCCATGGGGTGCTGCCCTGCATCCCGGCGCGGGGTTCGGTCGGCGCCTCGGGCGATCTCGCCCCACTCGCGCATATGGCCCTGGTGCTGATCGGCGAGGGCCAGGCGCGGACCGAGGATGGCGTGGTGCTGGATGGCGCCGAGGCCATGGCCCGCGCCGGGCTGGCGCCGCTGGAACTGGAGCCGAAGGAGGGGCTGGCGCTGCTGAACGGCACCCAGGTCAGCACCGCGCTGGCCCTCGGCGGGCTGTTCGCGGCCGAGGATCTGTGGCGCAGCGCGCTGGTCACCGGCGCGATGTCGGTCGAGGCGGCGCGCGGCACCGACACCCCCTTCGACGCCCGCATCCATGACCTGCGCGGCCAGCCCGGCCAGATCCGCGCCGCGACGGCCTTGCGGAGCCTGCTGGCGGGCAGCGCAATCCGCGAGAGCCACCGCCTGGGCGACCCGCGCGTGCAGGACCCCTATTCGCTGCGTTGCCAGCCCCAGGTCGCCGGCGCCTGCCGTGACCTGCTGGACCAGGCCGGCGCCACCCTGGAACGCGAGGCCAATGCCGTCACCGACAACCCGCTGGTGGTGCCGGATGGGGCGGGTGGCTTCGACCTGCTCTCGGGCGGGAACTTCCATGCCGAGCCGGTGGCCTTCGCCGCCGATATCATCGCGCTGGCCCTGGCCGAGACCGCCGCCATCGCCGAACGCCGCATCGCGCTGCTGACCGATCCGGCGCTCTCGGGCCTGCCGGCGTTTCTGGTCCGCGAAGGGGGGCTGAACTCGGGCTTCATGATCGCCCAGGTCACGGCGGCGGCGCTGGCCTCGGAGGTCAAGGCCATGGCGCATCCGCGCAGCATCGACAGCCTGCCGACCAGCGCCAACCAGGAGGACCATGTCAGCATGGCCACCGGCGCGGCGCTGCGCCTCTCCGACATGGCCGAGCAGGTCGCCGGCGTCCTCGCCATCGAGGCGCTGGCCGCGGCGCAGGGCATCGGCTTCCACCGGCCGCTGTGCTCCTCGGTGCCGATCGAGGCCGCCCATGCGCTGGTCCGCTCCGTCGCCGGCCCCTGGGAGGAGGATCGCATCATGGCGCCGGACATCGCCGCCGTGACGCTGCTGGTCGAACAGGGCGCGCTGGCGGCGATCTGCCCCGATGTTTGACCGGGTCTGGCTCAACGCCTCGCTGGCGACGATGACCGGCGACGGGCTCGGGATCGTCGAGGATGGCGCGATCGCGACGCGGGGCGAGGCCATCGCCTGGGTCGGTCCCCGCGCCGCCCTGCCCGGCCCCGCCGCCGAGACGCATGACTGCGGCGGCGCCTGGATCCTGCCGGGTCTGATCGACTGCCACACCCATCTGGTCTTCGGCGGCGACCGCGCCGCGGAATTCGAGCGGCGGCTTGGCGGCGTCTCCTACGAGCAGATTTCCCGCGAGGGCGGCGGCATCCTCTCCACCGTCAGCGACACCCGCGCCGCCGATGAGGCGGCCTTGTTCGACGCCGCTTTGCCGCGCCTGGACGCGCTGCTGGCCGAGGGCGTGACCACCATCGAGATCAAATCCGGCTATGGGCTGGAGGTGGCGACCGAAGCACGGATGCTGCGCGTGGCCCGCGCCCTGGGCGCGGCACGGGAGGTGACGGTGCGCACCAGCCTGCTCGCCGCCCATGCGGTGCCACCGGAATTCGCCGGGCGGCAAGGCGACTACATGCGCCATGTCATCGAGCACATCCTGCCCGCCACCGCCGATCTTGCCGATGCCGTCGATGGCTTCTGCGACCGCATCGGCTTCACGGCGGCCGAGACCGATGCGTTGTTCCAGGCCGCGGACGCGCTGGGGCTGCGGGTGAAGCTGCATGCGGACCAGTTATGCGACCTCGGCGGTGCCGCGCTGGCGGCGGCCCATGGGGCGCTCTCGGCCGATCATCTGGAGCACAGCAACCCAGGCGGCTTTGCCGCCATGGCGGCGGCCGGCACCATCGCCGTGCTGCTGCCCGGTGCCGGCTACTTCATCCGCGAGACGCACCACCCCGACATCGCCGCGATGCGCGCGACCGGGGTGCGGATGGCGCTGGCCTCGGACATCAACCCCGGCTCCTGCCCGGCGCGGTCGCTGCTGCTGATGCTGAATCTCGGCTGCACGCTCTACCGGCTGACGGTGGCCGAGGCGCTGCGCGGCGTCACCTGCGAGGCCGCCGCCGCCCTGGGCCTGGCCGATCGCGGGCGGCTGGAGGCGGGCCTGCGCTGCGACCTGGCGCTGTTCCGGATCAACCGGCCGGCCGAGCTGTGCTACTGGATCGGCGGCAATCCCAATGCGGGGCGCGTCGTCGCCGGCCGCCCCGCGTGACGCCGGCCGAAATCCAGGCGCGGGTGCATGAGGGCGTGCCGCTGGCGGCCCTGTTCGGGATCGAGGTGGTCTCGGCCGGCGAGGGTGTGGCGGTGCTGCGCCTGCCGCCGGCGCCCTTGCTGCTGCGGCCGGGCAACACGCTCTCCGGCCCCGCGATCATGGGGCTGTGCGATGTCGCGATCTGGGCGGCCTTCCTGACCGCCACGGGCGGGGATGACAATGCCCGCACGCAGCATCTGGCGGTCACCTTCCTCAAGCCCGCCGGCCCCGGCCCGCTGCTGGCCGAGGCACGCATCGTCCGGCGCGGCGCGCGGGTGGTCTATGCCGATGTCTGGCTGCGGGCCGAGGGGGCCGAAGCCCCCTGCGGCCATTGCACCAGCACCTGGGTGGTGGTCGCTTAAGGCAGAACGTAAGCCGTCTTCACGATGGTGTAGAACTCCCGCGCATAGGCCCCCTGCTCGCGCGGGCCGTAGGACGAACCTTTCCGCCCGCCGAAGGGCACGTGGTAGTCCACCCCCGCCGTCGGCAGGTTCACCATCACCATCCCCGCCTGCGCCGCGCGCTGGAAGTGGCGGGCGTGCTTGAGGCTGGTGGTGCAGATGCCGGCCGAGAGGCCGAATTCGGTGTCATTCGCCGCGGCCAGGGCCGCGTCGTAGTCCTTCACCTTCTGCACGCTCGCGACGGGGCCGAAGATTTCCTCGCGCGCGATCCGCATCGTCGCCTTGGTCTCGGTGAACAGCGCGGGCTGCATGTAGAAGCCCTGGGTGCTGCGGTTCAGCACCTCGCCGCCGAAGGCGAGGGTGGCACCCTCGCCGCGCCCGATCCCGATGTAGTCCAGGTCCTGCTTGAACTGCGAGGCATCGACCACCGGGCCGATATCGGTGCCCGGCGTCAGCGCATTATCCACCTTCAGGCTCTGCATCTTCTCGACCATGGCGGCCACGAAACGGTCGTGGATGCCCTCGGTCACGATGAAGCGGGAGGAGGCGGTGCAACGCTGCCCGGTCGAGAAGAAGGCGCCGTTGATGGCGCAGCCCACCGCGATCGCGAGATCCGCGTCATCCAGCACGACCAGCGGATTCTTGCCGCCCATCTCCAGCTGCACCTTGGCGCCGCGCGCCACGCACTTCTGGGCGATGGCGCGGCCGGTGCCGACCGAGCCCGTGAAGGTCACGGCATCCACATCCGGGCTGTTCACGATGGCATCGCCGACGATGCTGCCCTTGCCGCAGACCAGGTTCAGCACGCCCTTGGGCAGGCCGGCGCGATGCAGGATATCGACCAGCGCCCAGGCCGAACCCGGGACCAGCTCGGCCGGCTTGATGACGACGCAATTGCCGTAGGCGAGCGCGGGGGCGATCTTCCAGGCCGGAATGGCGATCGGGAAGTTCCAGGGGGTGATCATGCCGATCACGCCAACCGGCTCCCGCGTCAGCTCGATATGCACGCCGGGGCGGACGGAGGTGACGACCTCGCCGTTCAGCCGCAGGGTCTCGCCCGCGAAGAACTTCAGGATCTGCCCGGCGCGGGCGGCCTCGCCGATGCCCTCGGGCAGGGTCTTGCCTTCCTCGCGCGACAGCAGGCGGCCGAGTTCCTCCTTGCGGGCCAGCACCTCGGTGCCGGCCTTGTCCAGGATGTCGAAGCGCAGCTGCGGGCTGGCCGCGGCCCAGGCCGGGAAGGCGGCACGCGCGGCGGCGATCGCCGCCTTCGCGTCATCCGCGCTGCCGCTCGGGAAGCTGCCCACTACATCGGAGGTGTCCGAGGGGTTGATGTTGTCGACCATGGTCGACGCGCCGACCCATTCGCCGTTGATCAGATTGCCGTAGGTGCCGTCTGGCATGGGGAATTCTCCACCTTCGTTGTTGCCTGGGATAAGCGGCCGGATGTCTCAGATATCGGCGTAGACATGGGTCTCCGCCTCGGCACCCGGATGCGTCACCGCGCCCTGGAAGGCGGGGCCGACGAGCTGGGCGTATTTCCACAAGGCGCCGGAGTTGTAGTCGGTCTTGCGCGGGGTCCAGGCGGCGCGGCGCGCGGCCATCTCCTCATCCGACACCAGCATGTCGATGGTGCCGGCGACCGCGTCGATGACGATCTTGTCGCCATCCTTCAGCAGCGCGATCGGGCCGCCGACCGCGGCCTCCGGCCCGACATGCCCGACGCAGAAGCCGCGCGTGGCACCGGAGAAGCGGCCATCGGTGATCAGCGCGACCTCACCACCCATGCCCTGGCCATAGATGGCCGCGGTGGTGGAGAGCATTTCCCGCATGCCGGGACCGCCCTTGGGCCCCTCGTAGCGGATGATGATGACGTCACCGGCCTTGTAGGCGCGGGCATCGACGGCGGCGAAGGCATCCTCCTCGCAGTCGAAGCAGAGCGCGGTGCCCTCGAAGCGCTGCTCGACCATGCCGGCGACCTTCACGATGGCGCCGTCGGGGGCGAGGTTGCCCTTCAGCCCGACCACGCCGCCGGTCGCGGTGATCGCATCCGAGACCGGGCGGATCACGTCCTGGTCCTTCGGGAAGATCACGTCGCGATGGTTCTCGGCGAGGGACTTGCCGGTGACGGTCAGGCAATCGCCATGCAGCAACCCGGCATCCAGAAGCGCCCTCACGATCACCGGAATGCCGCCGACCTTGAACACGTCGAAGGCGACGTATTTTCCGCCCGGCTTCAGGTCGGCGATATAGGGGCTGCGGCGCATGATGTCGGCGACATCCTGCAAGGTGAACTTGATCCCCGCCTCATGCGCCATCGCCGGCAGATGCAGTGCTGCATTGGTCGAACCGCCGGTGGCGCCGACGATGATCGCGGCATTCTCCAGCGACTTCAGCGTGACGATGTCGCGCGGGCGGATGTTCTTCTTCAGCAGCTCCATCACCGCCTTGCCGGAGGCCACGGCCCAGCGGTCGCGGTCCTCATACGGCGCGGGGGCGCCGGCGGAATTCGGCAGTGCCAAGCCGATCGCCTCGGAGACCGTCGCCATGGTGTTGGCGGTGAACTGGCCGCCGCAGGCACCGGCCGAGGGGCAGGCGACGCATTCCAGCTCGTGCAGGTCCTCGTCCGACATCTTGCCGGCGGCGTGCTGGCCCACGGCCTCGAACACATCGACGACGGTGACGTCATGGCCCTTGAAGGTGCCGGGCAGGATCGAGCCGCCATACATGAACACGCTCGGCACGTTCAGCCGCAGCATCGCCATCATCATACCGGGCAGCGACTTGTCGCAGCCCGCGAGCCCGACCAGCGCATCATAGCAATGCCCGCGCATCGTGAGTTCCACGGTGTCGGCGATCGCATCCCGGCTGGCCAGCGAGGACTTCATCCCCTGGTGGCCCATGGCGATGCCATCGGTGACCGTGATGGTGGTGAATTCGCGGGGCGAGCCGAGACCCTCGATCACGCCCTTCTTCACGCTCTGCGCCTGGCGGGAGAGCGCGATGTTGCACGGCGCTGCCTCGTTCCAGCAGGTGGCCACACCCACCAGCGGCTGCGCGATCTCCTCCTCCGTCATGCCCATGGCGTAGTAGTAGGAGCGATGCGGCGCGCGCTCGGGCCCCACGGTGACGTGGCGCGACGGCATGCGGGACTTGTCCCAAGCGGTCATTGTCTGGCGTTCCCTGCTCAACTGACGGGAGCCCGTCGCCATGGACGGCTCCCCCTCATGCATCCGGTTTTGCCCCTCCCCCGGTGCGCCCGCAAGCCGGGCTCACCGGCATGCCTGCCATCGGCCCATGTCGAGGTGGAAATGGTTGCGGTGCGCGGCGTTGTGGTCAGGCCCCAGCACCGCCCCGAACCAGCGGCAGGCGCCGTCACGCACCGCGCGCAGGAAGGCGGCGCGATCCCCCTGCCCGCCCCAGTCCCGCAGCACCGACACCTCCCGCCCGTCGCGCAGCACGAACGCCGCGACATCGATGGCATTGGCCGTCGCGTGCTGGCTGCGGCGGCCGGCGGTGGCGTGGTTCACGTTGCGGCAGGCATAGGTGCCGAAATGGCGGATGGCGGCGACTCCGCTGCCCAGATGCGCCGATGCGGCGGGTTGCAGGCTGTTGCGCTCGAACAGCACCCAGGCGGCGGCCAGGGGGCAGGTGACGGTGGGATCGGCGGGGATGCCGCGCGGGGTCTGCGGCAGGCGCAGCGTGTTCTCCAGCGCGCAGCCAGCATCCGACGCCCGGTCCGGCAGCGGCGTGAACGCGATCCCCGAGCGCGCGAAGGCGGCGCGGCAGGCGGCGGGGCTCTGCCGGAGCCAGGCGAGCTTCAGCGGCGTCAGCAGGTTGGGCGGTGCGGTGAGGTCGAGCGGGGCGCGCGGGTCCCATGCGGGGGGCAGATACCGCAGCCCGACCGCCACGGCGCCGGAGAGGAGGAGGAGCACGAGAAGCCAGCGCATGATGGCAGCAGGCTAGCAGAGCGCGGCGCTGGGATCACTTAGCCGTTGCGCTCAGTGTTCCGGCTTGATACTTAGCCTTATGGAACAGTATCACGCGCAGCTCGACGGCGTCTTTCAGGCTCTGGCCGACCCCACGCGCCGGGCGGTGCTCGGCCGGCTCGGCCAGGGCCCCGCCAGCATCAGCGAACTGGCCAGGCCCTTCGGCATGGCCCTGCCCTCCTTCATGAAACACATCCATCTGCTGGAGGAGAGCGGCTGGATTCGGACTCACAAGGAAGGCCGGGTGCGGACCTGCGCCATCGAGACGCGCGCCTTCGTCACCGTGCAGGCTTGGCTCTCCGAGCAGCGCGCGCTCTGGGAGGGGCGCACCGACCGGCTTGAGCATTTCGTCATCCAGACCAAGGACCAGCCAAGATGATCCCTGGCCCAAACCCGGACCTCGACCTGACGATATCGCGCCTCATCAAGGCGCCGCGTGCCGCCGTCTGGGCGGCCTGGACCATCCCCGAGCGCTTCGAGCAATGGTGGCTGCCGGCCCCCGCGCGCTGCAAGGTCCGCCAAATGGATCTGCGCCCCGGCGGCGCCTTCGTCACCCATATGAGCGAGGAGGGCGGGGCGTTCATGCCGCATGTGGCCGGCTGTTTCCTGGCCGTGGACCCGCTGGAGCGCCTGGTCTTCACCGATGCGCTGCTGGGCGGCTGGCGGCCCGCCGCCAAGCCCTTCATGACCGCGATCATCACCCTGACCGAGCATCCGCTGGGCACGGATTACGCGGCGCTGGTGATGCACGCCAGCAGCGCCGATCGCGACGCGCATCGTGAGATGGGTTTCTTCGATGGCTGGGGCACCGTCATCGAGCAACTGGCCCGCCTGGTGGAATAGGCGGCCGCTGGGGGAAGTGCAGAAACACCGTGTTTCTGCTGGGGTGCTCGAGGGGCGAGCCCCTCGATGTGCTACCGCGCAATCCGCGCGATCGCCGCCGCCAGCCGCGCCGCCTCCGCCTCATGCGCCGCCAGGCGGTCGCGGTTCTCCTCCACCACCTCCTCCTTGGCGCGGGAGACGAATTCCGAATTCGAGAGCTTCTTCCGCACCCGCTCGGCTTCGTCCTCGGCCTTGGCCTGTTCGCGGACCAGCCGGGCGCGTTCGGCGCCAAGGTCGATGACATCGGCCAGCGGCAGCATCACCGTGGCCTCGGCCACCGTGACCTGAGCGACGCCGTGAGGGGCATCGCCTTCCAGCGCCACAACCTCGGTGGCGCGTGCCATGCGCGAGATCGCCTCGATCCAGGTTTTGCCGCGCGCCAGGGTTGCCGGCGCCGCATCCTGCAGCAGCAGCGGCACCTTGATGCTGGGGGGCACGTTCATCTCGGCGCGCAGGCCGCGGACCTCGCTGATGAGCAGCACGACCCAGTCCAGCTCATCCCGCGCGGCGGCGGCATTGCGCACGGTGACGGCCTCGGGCCAGGTGGTGCGGATCAGCGAGCCTTCGGGGCCATAGCCGAAACGGTCCCAAAGCTCCTCGGTCATGAAGGGCATGACGGGGTGCAGCAGCTTCAGGATGGTGCCGAAGGCATGCTGGGCGACACCCTTGATCTCATCCTTCTCCGGCCCGTCCTCGCCGAGGAACACCGGCTTGGCGAATTCCAGGAACCAGTCGCAATAGGTACCGCGGACGAATTTTTCCGCGACGCGGGCGTAATCATCGAAGCGGAAGATCTCCAGCGCGGCATTGGCCTCGGCGACCGCGCGGTTGCCGGCATCGAGCAGCCAGCGCGCCAGCGGCGTGGTCGCCGCCGCCGGGTCGAAGGCCGCGTCGGGGGCGACGCCGTTCATCTCCAGGAAGCGCGCGGCGTTCCAGATCTTGGTGCAGAAGGCGCGCTGGTCCTCGACCCGCTTGCGCCCGAGCTTCACATCCCGCCCCGGCCCGGTCAGCGCCGCGATGGTGAAGCGCAGCGCATCGGCGCCATAGGCATCGACCAGCTCCAGGGGATCCATGACGTTCCCCTTGGACTTGCTCATCTTCTGGCCCTTCTCGTCGCGGACGAGGCCATGGATGTAGACGGTGCGGAACGGCACATCGCCCATGAAGTGGCAGCCCATCATCATCATCCGGGCGACCCAGAAGAAGATGATGTCGAAACCCGTGACCAGCACATCGGTCGGGTAGTAGCGCGCGACTTCGGGGGTCTTTTGGGGCCAGCCGAGGGTGCTGAAGGGCCAGAGCGCGCTGCTGAACCAGGTGTCGAGCACATCCGGGTCGCGGATCAGCACGACCTCCCGCCCATAATGCGCGCGGGCGGCGGCGAGCGCCTCCGCCTCGGTGCGTTCGACGAAGACGCGGCCATCGGGCGCGTACCAGGCCGGGATCTGATGCCCCCACCAGAGCTGGCGCGAGACGCACCAGGGCTGGATGTCGCGCATCCAGGCGAAGAAGGTGTTCTCCCATTGCTGGGGCACGAATCTGGTGCGGCCGCTCTCGACCGCCTCGACCGCGGGCTTGGCGAGCGTCGCGGCGTCACAATACCATTGCAGGGTCAGCCGCGGCTCGATCGGCACGCCGGAGCGGTCGCCATGCGGCACCTGGTTCACATGCGGCTCGATCTTCTCCAGGAAGCCGAGGCGCTCCAGCTCCTCCACGATCGCGGTGCGGGCGGCGAAACGGTCCTGGCCCTCCAGCCCTTCGACGAAGGCGGGGTCGGCGATGCCGGGGATGGTCGCAAGCTCGGCGGAGATCTCGGCGAGGTAGATATGGCCCTCGGGATCCAGCACCGTCGGCATCGGCAGCCCATGGCGGCGGCCGACCTCGAAATCATTGAAGTCATGCGCGGGGGTGATCTTCACAGCACCCGTGCCCTTCTCCGGGTCGGAATAGGCATCGGCGACGATGGGGATGCGGCGCCCGGTCAGCGGCAGGATGGCGCGGCGGCCGGCGAGGTCGGCATAGCGCGGGTCCTCTGGATGCACCGCGACGGCGGTATCGCCGAGCATGGTTTCCGGACGGGTGGTGGCGACGGTGATGAAGCGGCCCTCCATCCCCTCGACCGGGTAGCGCAGATACCACAGGTGGCCCTTGGTCTCCCGGCTCTCGACCTCAAGGTCGCTGACCGCGGTCTGGAAGCGCGGGTCCCAGTTCACCAGCCGGCGGTCGCGATAGAGCAGCCCCTGGCGGTAGAGGGTGACGAAGACCTCGCGCACCGCCTCGGACAGGCCGGCATCCATGGTGAAGCGTTCGCGCGGCCAATCGAGCGAGGCGCCGAGGCGGCGCAATTGCCGCGTGATGGTGCCGCCCGACTTCTGCTTCCATTCCCAGACATGGCCGAGGAAGGCCTCGCGCCCGATCGCACGGCGATCCAGCCCTTCGGAGGCCAGCAGGCGCTCGACGACCATCTGGGTCGCGATCCCGGCATGGTCGGTGCCCGGCTGCCACAGCGCGTCCCGCCCCTGCATCCGGCGCCAGCGCACCAGAATGTCCTGGATCGTATTGTCCAGCGCATGGCCGATATGAAGGCTGCCCGTGACGTTGGGCGGCGGGATCATGATGGTGAAGGGCTTGGCGTTGCTCGCCGGATCGGCGGAGAAGGCGCCGGACCCCTCCCAGGCCTCGTAGAGCCGCGTCTCGAAAGCGGCGGGCGTGAAGGATTTGTCGAGCGGCGTGTCAGAGATCGGGGAGGTCATGGCCGCATCCCTGTGGCTCCTCCGCGCGCGCGTCAAGTCCCGCGCGCACCGGCAAGGCTCAGGGCAGCGAGCGGCCGACCACGCGCTCGATCTCGGCCCGCACCAGGCGCTCGACCATGGGCGGCAGATGCTCGTCCAGCCAGGCCTTCAGCAGGGGGCGGATTTCCTCGCGCACCACATCCTCGATCGAGGGGCCGCCACGGCTGACCGAGGCATGACGCTCGGCCACCACGGCGCGCACGAGGCTGCCGACCGCGGCGGCGGCGGCGGCGGCGACCGCGGGGGCCACCAGATCGGCGGTGGTGGTGACGGTTGCCGGCTGGGGGGCCGGCTGGGGCTCAGGCTGCGGCCGGGGCGCGGGCTGCTCCTTGGCGACCAGCATATCCTCGGTCAGGGCCAGCGGCCCCAGTACGGGCGGCCCCAGCGCGGGCGGCACCAGCGGCGGCTGGCCCGGCTCGCCGGGGGCGGGCGTCGTCGCCGTCTCATCCTCGTTCAGGATGCGCCGGATGGAGGCCAGGATGTCCTCCATCGTCGGATCGGCCCCGGCCCCTGGCGGCGTTTGGGGCGGCGTGTTCCGGGCGGGATCCTCCGAGGCGCCGGACATGGTCAGCGCCCCGCGGTCGGGTCGGAGAAGCCAACCCAGCGATTGCGGACGGCACCGTAATACTCGGTCATGTCATAGGCCTGCACCGGCAGCGCCAGATCCTGCGCGGTCAGGCGCCCGATCGAGGCCGCGAGCGAATGGCTCGCCGTGACGACATTGGCCAGGGCGCGGACCAGCGAGACGCGCGCGGTCAGCAGTTCCTGCTCGGCGTTCAGCACATCGAGCGTGGTGCGGCTGCCGACGATGGCCTCCCGCTGCACGCCATCCAGCGCGATCTCGGCGGCGCGGATCTGGGCGCGGACGCTTTCGACCTGGGCGCGGTTGCTGGCCAGGGTCTCCCAGGCGGAGGTCGCCTGCGAGATCGCCGTGCGGCGCTGGTCATCCACCACCGAGCGCAGCCGCACCGCATCCTGGCGCGCCTGGCGCACGGCGGAATATTCCGCGCCGCCCTGGTACAGCGGCACCGTCAGCGTGGCGGTGAGCTGTTCGCCGGTGATGCGGTTGCCGGGCGTGCTGCTGTTGTCGTTGCGGAAGCTGGTCGCGTTCAGCGAGGCCTGCGGCAGCAGGGCCGAGACCTGCACGTCGATCTGGTCCCGCGCCGCGGCCTCGTCGAACAAGGCGGCGACGACGGCGGGGTTGTTGCCGGCGGCCGAGGTGGCGGCCTCCTGTGCGGTGCGGGCGGCGGCGGCCAGCGGCTGCGGTGCGGAGAGGCGGGTCGGCGCGATCCCGATCACCCGCTGGAAGGTGGCGCGGGCCGATTGCAGGCTGCCCTCGCTGTCGGCACGGGTCGCGCGGGCGCCGGCCAGGCGGGATTCGGCCTGGGCGACGTCGGTGCGGGTGATCTCGCCGACGCGGAAGCGCTCATTGGTCGCCTCCAACTGCCGGGTCAGCACCTGCACGTTGTTCACGTTGAGGCGCACCTCCTCCTGGAAGCGGATCACCTGCACATAGGCGGAAATCGCATCGCCAAGCGCCTGCTGCTCGGCGCCCAGCACGCGGGCGCGCTGCGCCAGCACCTGGTTCTCGGCGCGGCGGGTCTGCGCGCGGGTGCGGCCGCCGCGATACAGCGGCTGCGACACCGTCGCCTGGGCGGAAAAGGGATCGCGGTCGATGTTCGAATAGGAGCCGAACTGGTTGCCATTGGCGCCGGTCACCCGGCTGCGGACGTTGGAATCGACGACCGTGCCATAGGAGGTCGAGAGGGAGACCGTCGGGCGCCAGCCGGCCAGCGCCTGGGGCACGTTCTCGTCCACCACCCGAAGCTGGGCGCGGGCGCTGCGCAAGGTCGGGTTGTTGGCATAGGTCGCGGCCAGCGCCTCCTGCAGGGTCTGGGCCCCGGCGGGGGTGGCGACGAGCAGCAAGGCGAGGATGCCGAGGGCCCGCGGCATTCGCGCCAGGCTCGGGGCATTGGAAACGGAAACCGGCATCATGGCCTCACTGCTGGTAGGTGAGCCCGCAGGCCCGGGCGGCCCGGTGAAGGGACGTCAGAATACGAAGCTGGGCCGCGTCGCGAAACCCGGCAAGGGCAAGGTTGCGCAGTCGAAGGCATCCACGGTGCCGAAACCCGCGCCGACCCGCCGGCCGAGCACCGCGCGGGTGCGCGGGGCGCCGCCGGCGAGGATGGCGGCAAGCCGTCCGCCCTCGGCAAGCTGGGCGACCAGCGCATCGGGCAGCGCGGGGATGGCGCCCTCGATCAGTATGGCATCGAAGGGGGCGGCGGCGGGGTGGCCGCCGGCCGGCGGTGCCTCGACCAAGGTCACGGCCCCGGGGGCGGTATGGGCGGCCAGTGCCGGGCGGGCGATGGCGAGCAGGCCGGCATCGGCCTCGACCGCGGTGACGCGGCCGCCGAGCCCGGCCAGGATTGCCGCGGCATAGCCGGTGCCGGCACCGGCCACGAGCACCCGGTCCCCGGGCCGCAGCGCCAGCAGCTGGATCAGCCGGGCGATGATCATCGGCTCCATCAGCGCGCGGCCGCCGGGCAGGCGCACATCCTCATCGACATAGGCGCGGGCGAGCAGGCCGGGGGGCAGGAAATCCTCGCGCGGCAGGGCGCCCATCACGGTGAGCAGGCGGGGCTCGGTGATGCGATTGGGGCGAAGCTGGCCATCCACCATGGCTTTGCGGGCGATCTGATGGGGCAAGATTGGGGTTCCGGCCGAGAGTGCACTGGCCCCAGGTTATAGGGGCTCCGCAGCCCGCGGGAAAGCGCATCGGGACTGGTGGCGCTTGACCGGCGGGCCCAGGGACTGGATACAGCGCCCAGCCAGCTTCTGTCTGGTCCGGTGGCCGAGTGGTCAGGCACGGGTCTGCAAAACCCGCCACGGCGGTTCAATTCCGCCCCGGACCTTTCAGAACCTCTTCCGATCAACCATATCGGAGGGGGTTTCCTCAGCGGAAACTGGGTGCTAAAGGCGGCGCCCACGACTGGTCCCTGATAGCTCAGCTGGTAGAGCGCGCGACTGTTAATCGCTAGGTCGTTGGTTCGAGTCCAACTCGGGGAGCCATTTTTCGTGAGGCGGGGGGTGTTGCGCAAGCAGCACCCCCTTCGCTTTTCAGGCAGGCAGGGTTTCAGCCCAGGCGCCCCGCCGCCCCGGCCGCCAGCCAGCCCAATTGCCCGCGCGCGAAGGTCGCGACCACGCTGCGTGTGCCCCGGTCCATCACCACCGCATCGCCGCGCATGTCGGGCGCGAGCCCGCCGCGATCGGCCAGCCCCAGCGCCGCCGCCGGATTCGCGGAGACCAGCGCCCAGGCGGCCGCGAGGTCCATCACCCCGCGATCGGCCAGCACGAAGGGCGCGAGGCTCAGCGCCGGCCAGACGTAATCGCTCGCCAGCACCGTCACGAGCCCGCGTTCCGCCAGGGGCGCGGCCGAGGCCCAGCCGAGATGGCTGCCCCCCCGCACCACATTCGGCGCCCCCATCACCACCGATTCGCCCTTGGTCCGCGCCTCGGCCGCGACCGCCTCGGCCATCGGGAATTCGCAGATATGGGCGCCAAGGGCACGGAATTCGGCCCGGTCCTCCAGGCTCGCGTCGTCATGGCTCAGCATCGCCACGCCGGCGGCGCGGGCGGCCTCGGCCAGCAGGGCGCGGGCGGCCGGCACCTCGTCCCGCCGGGCCATGGCTTCGGCGGCGAGATCGGCGAACACCTTGGCCGAGACCCCTGCCCGCCCCGCGTATTTCGAAAGCTGCACCGGATCGCCGAGCTTGCGGACGATTCCCGGCGTGTGGTCGTTGAAGCCGAGCACGGCGATTCGCCCGCCCGCCAGCGCGGCCAGCGCGGTCGGGATCGCCGCGAAATTATCCGCCTCGAAGCGCAGATGGATCAGCAGATCGCCCGGCGTCGCCGCGCGAGCCGCATCCAGCGCGTCATCCAGCGCCCGGAAGGCCGCGAGCGAGCGCAGCCCCGGCTCCCAGGACAGGGTCACGCCGAGGCAGGCGGTGGTGATCCCGGCGGCCAGCAACTGCCGCGCCGAATCGGCCAGGGCGAATCCGGGCGAAAAATCCACACCGGGGCGCGGCTGAAAGGCGCGTTCATGCGCATCGCCATGGATATCCACGACGCCAGGCAGCACCAGCAGCCCGGTCGCATCGAAGCACCGCGCGCCCTCCGGCGCCTCGGCGACCACCTGCCCCCCCGCCATGGCCAGCGCCCCCGGCGCCAGCCCCGCATCCCCCAGCATTTGCCCGCCGGTGAGACTCCAGGCGGGGCTCAAGACTCCACCACAAGCTGCACGCGATGCGCCGGATACCGGCCCCAGGAGGCGTCGATCGGCACGCCCTCGCCATCGACATTGATGGCCTCGGTCAGGATCACCGGGCGGGCGCGGGCCATGCCGAGGGTCTCGGCTTCTTCCGGCGTCGGCAGCCGGGCGCTGATACGGGTGGAGAGGCGGCGGTAATCCGCGACCCCGCAGGCGGCGAGAGCAAAGGTAATCGAGGAATCCTCCATCAGGCGCCGCGCCATGGCGGCAAAACGCGGTAGCGGGAAATAATGTGTCCCGAGCACCACCGCACGGCCATCGGCCGAGGACAGCCGCTCCACCCGCAGCACCATCCGGCCGGGGCGGATGCGCAGCGCCTCGGCGACCTGGGGCTCGGCCGGGACCTCGGCGATGTCGAGGATCTTGCCCCCCGGCTCGCGGTTCAGCCGGCGGATGGATTCGGAGAAGCGGGTGCGCGGCCCGAGCGGGTAATCGACCACATCCTCGGCGACGAACGAACCGCGGCCCTGTTCGATCCGCACCAGCCCCTTGCTCTCCATCTCCTCCATGGCGCGGCGCAGGGTGTGGCGGTTGACGGCGAAGCGCTGGGACAGCTCGGCCTCGGTCGGCAGGCGCTCGCCGGGGCTGCGGGCGCCGCTGCGGATCTCCTCCTCCAGCGTGCCGGCGATCTGGCGCCACAGCGCGACCCCGCCGCCACGGGTCAGCACCCGGGCGCCTGCCACCTGGGGGCCGGTCGTCATCGAGGTTTCATGCATGCAGTCGCGATCCGGTGGCATTGGGTGGCTTGACTTTAGCCGGTCAGACATCCAAACGTCTAGACCTATAAAGCCATGCCAGAAGCCCCCTCCCCAGCCTCCCTCAGCACCCCGGACCTGACGGCCGACCGTCAGTCCTGGCTTGCTATCCTGGCCCGCGCCGATGCGGCCACCATCGCAGCGCGGCTTGACGGCCCGCTGCCCGAATTCGCGCGGCTGCGCGGACCAGAGACCGGACTCGTGATGATCCGCGGCCGCCAGGGGGGTGATGGCGCGGCCTTCAACCTCGGCGAGACGACGGTGACGCGATGCAGCGTCCGCCTCGCGGAAGGCGGCGTCGGCCATGCCTGGCGCCTCGGCCGCGATGCACGGGCCGCCGAGCTTTCGGCGGTGCTGGATGCGGCCTTGCAGGACCCCGCCCGGCGCCCGGCGCTGATGCGGGCGGTGATCGCGCCCCTGGCGGCGGCGCAGGCCGAGGCGGTGGCGCAACAGGCGCGGCGGGCCGCGGCGACCCGAGTCAAATTCTTCACCATGGCGGCAATGCGATGAGCGACGGTCTGCTTCCCGGCTTTTCCGACGCCGTCTTCGGCGCCCAGGGCTGCTTCCGCGCCATCCTGGCCGCGCTGTCCGAACCCGGCACCGTCCATGCGCTGGGGGGCGACCTGGCCCCGCCCGCGCCGCTCTGCCCGGCCGCGGCGGCGGTGGTGCTGACCCTGGCCGACCCGGATGCGAGCCTGGTGCATGACGCGGGGCCGGTCGCCGATGCCTTCCTGCGCTTCCACACCGGCGCGCCCGAGGCCGAGCTTGCCACCGCGAGCTTCGTCCTCGCCACCGGCGCCATGCCGCCGCTCGCGGCGCTGACGCCGGGGACGGATGAGATCCCCTCGGCGGGTGCCACGCTGGTCGTCCAGGTCGAGAGCATCGAGGAGGGTGAGGGCTGGACCCTCTCCGGCCCCGGCATCGACGGCCTGCGCCGCCTGAAGGTCACCGGCCTGCCCGATGATTTCCCGGCGCAATGGGCGGCGAACCATGCGCGTTTCCCACGCGGGGTGGATGTGATCCTCTGCGCCGGGGATCGCCTCGCCGGCCTGCCCCGTTCTGTGACTCTGGCCGTGACCTTGGAGGCCTGAGATGTACGTCTCCGTGAAGGGTGGCGAGCAGGCGATCTCCAATGCCCATGCCTGGCTGGCCGAGGCACGGCGCGGTGATGCCGCGCTGCCCGAGCTCTCGGTCGAACAGGTCGAGCAGCAGCTGACTTTGGCCGTGGACCGGGTGATGGCCGAGGGCGCCTGCGCCGATCGCGGCCTCGCGGCGCTGGCGGTGAAGCAGTCGCGCGGCGACCTGATCGAGGCGGCGTTCCTGCTGCGCGCCTATCGCACCACCCTGCCCCGTTTTGGCGGCTCGCTGCCGCTGGATACCGGGGCGATGCGGCTGCAACGGCGGATCTCGGCGACCTACAAGGACCTGCCCGGCGGGCAGTTGCTGGGGCCGACCTTCGACTATACCCACCGACTGCTGGAATTCTCCCTCGCCGCCGCCGGCGAGGCGCCGCCGCCCGCGCCAGAAATGGAACCGGAAGAGCCCGGCCCGCCGCCGCGCGTGACCGCGCTGCTGGCCCAGGAAGGGCTGATGGCTGCCGAGCCCGAGGGCGACGACGACACCCCGCCCCCGGATCTGACCCGCGACCCGCTCTCCTGCCCGGCCTCCCGCGCGCTGCGCCTGCAGGTGCTGGCGCGTGGCGATGAGGGGTTTCTGCTGGGCCTCGGCTATTCGACCCAGCGCGGCTACGGCAACAACCACCCCTTCGTCGGCGAGGTCCGCATGGGCGAGGCCTCGGTCGAGGTGGTGCCGCCGGAACTCGGCTTCGCCATCGACATCGGCGACATCACGCTGACCGAATGCCAGATGGTGAACCAGTTCAAGGGATCGCTGACCGAGCCGCCGCAATTCACCCGCGGCTATGGGCTGGTGTTTGGCCACAATGAGCGGAAGGCCATGGCCATGGCGCTGGTCGATCGCGCGCTGCGCGGCGCCGAGCTTGGCGAGGATGGCGGCGCGCCGGCGCAGGACGAGGAATTCGTGCTGTACCATTGCGACAATGTCGAGGCGACCGGCTTCGTCGAACACCTCAAGCTGCCGCATCACGTCGATTTCCAGTCGGAACTCGAGAATGTGCGTGCCATGCGGGCGGCCCAGCAATGACCTATTCCTACGCCTTCCTCGACGAGGCAACCAAGCGGATGATCCGCCGCGCCATCCTCAAGGCGGTGGCGATCCCCGGGCACCAAGTGCCCTTCGGCGCGCGGGAAATGCCGCTGCCCTATGGCTGGGGCACCGGCGGCATCCAGGTGACGGCCAGCATCATCGGCCGCTCCGATGTGCTGAAGGTCATCGACCAGGGCGCGGATGACACCACCAACGCCGTCTCGATCCGGCGCTTCTTCGCCCGCACCGCCGGGGTCGCGACCACGACCCATACGGCCGAGGCGAGCATCATCCAGACCCGCCACCGCATCCCCGAGCGGGTGCTGCAACCGGGCCAGATCATCGTCTATCAGGTGCCGATGCCGGAGCCGCTGTCGCGCCTGGAACCGCGCGTGGTGGAAAGCACCAAGCTGCATGCGCTGGCCGATTACGGGCTGATGCAGGTGCGGCTCTATGAGGATATCGCGCGGCATGGCCGCAGCGCCTCGGCCTACAACCATCCGGTGATGGTGAACGGGCGCTATCTGATGTCGCCCTCGCCGATCCCCGCCTTCGACAATCCGAAGATGGACCGCATGCCGGCGCTGCAACTCTTTGGCGCGGGGCGGGAGAAGCGCATCTATGCGGTGCCGCCCTATACCAGCGTCAAGAGCCTGGATTTCGAGGATCATCCCTTCGATCCGATCCGCGCGCCGCATCCCTGCGCGATCTGCGGCGCGACGGATTCCTATCTGGATGAGATCGTGACCGATGATGTCGGCGGGCGGATGTTCGTCTGTTCCGACACCGATCATTGCGAGGAGCGGGCGCCATGAGCGCGCCCTTGATGCAGGCAACCGGCCTCACCTTGAATTTCGGCCGCATCCGCGCACTGGATGACGTCGGCATTTCGATCTGGCCGGGCGAGGTCGTGGCCATCGTCGGCGAAAGCGGCAGCGGCAAATCGACCTTGCTGCGCGTGCTCTCGGGCCAGGCGCAGGCCGATGCCGGGCAGGTCCTCTATGATGGCCAGGACGTTGGCGCGATGACCGAGGCCGGGCGCCGCCGCCTGCTCCGCGCCGAATGGGGGTTCGTGCATCAGAACCCGCGCGATGGCTTGCGCATGGCGGTCTCGGCCGGGGGCAATATCGGCGAGCGGCTGATGGCCCAGGGCAATTGCCACTACGGCAATATCCGCAAATCCGCCGCCTCCTGGCTCCAAAAAGTCGAGATCGAGGTGGACCGTCTCGACGACCTGCCCCGCACCTTCTCGGGCGGCATGCAGCAGCGCTTGCAGATCGCGAGAACCCTCGTCACCGAGCCGCGCCTCATCTTCATGGATGAGCCGACGGGTGGGCTCGATGTCTCGGTGCAGGCGCGGCTGCTGGATCTGATCCGGGCGCTGGTCGCCGAGCTTGGCTTGGCCGTGCTGATCGTGACGCATGACATCGCCGCGGCCCGCCTGCTCGCGCATCGCATCGTGGTGATGCGGCACGGCCGCGTCGTGGAGGAAGGGCTGACCGATCGCGTGCTCGACGATCCGCAACACCCCTATACGCAGTTGCTCGTCACCTCGGTGCTGGCGGCATGAGCTGGGCGCTGAAGACCGAGGCGCTCGGCAAGGGATTCACCTTGCATCTGCAAGGCGGCTTGCATTTGCCGGTGCTCGACGATGTCTCGCTTTCGGTGGCGCCGGGCGAATGCGTGGTGCTGGCGGGGCCCTCGGGTGCCGGCAAATCCACGCTGATGCGCTGCCTCTACGGCAATTACGGCGCGGAGCACGGCCGGCTGCTGCTGCGCCATGCCGGCGGCATCGTCGATCTGGCCACCGCCGATGCGCGTCTGGTGCGCGAGATCCGGCGCGATACGCTGGGCTATGTCAGCCAATTCCTGCGCGTCATCCCCCGCGTCTCGGCGCTGGAGGTGGTGGCGCAGCCGCTGACCGATCGCGGCATGGACCGCGAGGCGGCGCTGGCGCGCGCCTCGGGGCTGCTGCACCGCCTCAATTTGCCGGCGCGGCTGCACAGCCTGCCGCCCGCGACCTTCTCGGGCGGCGAGCAGCAGCGGGTCAATCTCGCGCGCGGCTTCGCGCCGGGCTATCCGGTGCTGCTGCTGGACGAGCCCACCGCCAGCCTCGATGCCGCCAACCGCGAGGTCGTCATCGCGCTCATCGCCGAGGCCAAGGCGGCCGGTTCCGCCCTGATCGGCATCTTCCACGATCTTGACGTCCGCGACCGCGTGGCCGACCGGCTGTTCGACGTTGCCCCCATCCAGGATGCCGCATGACCCTCGAGACCATCCTCACCGGCGCCATGCTGGTGCTGCCCGAAGACATCCTGCCCGGCACCATCGTGATCCGCGACGGGCGGATCGCCGAAATTCAGCCGGGGCTCAGCAGTGCTCCGGGGGCCGAGGACCTCGGTGGCGAATATCTGATCCCCGGCATCGTCGATGTGCATACCGACAATCTGGAGCGCCAGGTGCAGCCGCGCGCCGGCGCCCGCTGGCCCTCGCGCAGCGCCTTCCTCAGCCATGACGCGCAGGTCGCGGCGGCCGGCGTCACCACCGTGCTGGATGCGCTCTGCCTCGGCGATCTCGGCTTCGACACCGAGCGCATCGAGACCTTCCGCAACGGCGTCGCCGATATGGCGGCCCTGCGCCCGACCGGGGCGCTGAAATCCGACCATTTCCTGCATCTGCGCTGCGAACTGCCGGCGCCGGACATGCCCATGCTGTTCGAATCCGTCGCCGACAGCGACATGATCCGCATGATCAGCCTGATGGATCACTCCCCGGGCTTCGGCCAGTATGTGGACCTCGACCGCTATCGCGCCATGCGTGGCCGCAGCGGCATGCCCAAGGAGCAGATCGAGGCGCGCATCGCCTTCCTGCTCGACCAGCGCGCCCGCGTCGCCGATCCCAATCGCTACGGGCTGCTCGACCGTATCAAGGGCCGCGACATCGCACTCGCCAGCCACGACGACTGGGACGAGGCCGAGGTCGCGCGCAACGCCGCCGATGGCATCACCATCAGCGAATTCCCGGTGAACATGAAGGCCGCGAAGGCCGCCCGCGCCGCCGGGCAGGAGATCATCGCAGGTGCGCCGAACATCGTCCGCGGCGGCAGCCATTCGGGCAATGTCGCGGTGAAGGCGCTGGTCGCCGCCGGCCTGGTCGATGCGCTGGCCAGCGACTACGTGCCGCCCTCGATGCTGGAGGCGGCCTGGATCGTCGCCGAGACCCTGGGCCTGCCCGCCGCCATCGCCATGATCACCGACCGCCCGGCGCGGATGTTGCGGATGGCCGATCGCGGCCGCATCGCCCCGGGCCTGCGCGCCGATCTGGTGCAGCTTCGCCCGGTGCTCGGCCAGCCCGTCATCCGCCGGGTCTGGACCGAAGGGGTGCGCGTCGCGTGAGGGTCGCGCTCTACTGGGCGCCGGAGCCGGACGATCCGCTGCATACCGCCGGCAGCGCCTGGCTCGGCCGCGATGCCGAGACCGGCGCCAGCCTGCCGATTTCGCCCGAGCGCGCGGCGCTGACCAAGGACCCGCGCGGCTATGGGCTGCATGCGACCCTGAAGCCGCCGTTCCATTTGGCCGTGCCCTATGCCGAGGCGCTGGCGGCGGCGACCGCCTTCGCCGCGGCACGCGCGCCCTTCGACCTGCCACCACTGGCGGTGGCGAATCTGGACGGGTTTCTGGCCTTGCGCGAGCAGGCGCCCTGCCCCGCGCTGCATGCCCTGGCCGATGATGCCGTCTCGGTGCTGGAATCGCTGCGCGCGCCCGCGACGCCGGAGGAGATCGCCCGCCGCCGCCCCGACCGGCTGTCCCCACGCCAGCGCGGCTACCTCGACGCCTGGGGCTATCCGCATGTCTTCGAGGACTGGCGCTTCCACGTCACCCTCACGCGGCGGCTGACGGAGGAGGAGATGGTGGTGGTCAGGCCCGAGGCCGAGGCGGCGGTGAACCCCGCGGCCCAACGCCCGCGCCGGATCGCCTCGGTCTGCCTGTTCACCCAGGCCGGGCCGGGCGCGCCTTTCCTGATCGCCGAGCGGCTGCCCTTCGGCCCTTCCGCCTGAGAGGCACTGGCGGCAGACTGCAACGCATGAAGTATACGAATCTCGGGGCCTCCGGCCTCACCGTCAGCCGTGTCTGCCTCGGCGGGAATTCCTGGGGCTCGGCCGGGCGCCGCGCCTGGTCGGCCTTCGATGCCGAGGGCAGCGCGCCGTTCTTCAAGCGCGCGCTCGATCACGGGATCAACTTCTTCGATACGGCGGATGTCGTTTGCCTGATGCTGCTTTTGCGAAGTGGTGCGCCCGATACTTCGAAAATCACGGACGCGCGTAAAGTGATGATTGATGATGGAAAGAACGGCTGAGATGGCTGATGGAATGAACCTGGAAACTGGCCAGGGGGAAAATTTACGGCGCGTGCGTAGTATGCTTGGCATATCGCAGACGGAGCTATCTCAGCTTTTGGGAGCGTCCCTCATATCTGTCGCTCGATGGGAGCGCGGCGATAGCGAACCCAGCACCGAAACAGTTGCAAAAATAGAGCGCCTGTACGCGGAAGCCATTGCGGGTAGACGCCCTGAGCTCAGCCAGGCGGTTGCTTCCCATACATTTGCATCACGAGGAGCGAGGAGCCGCGCCAGGGCGCTGCCGCTGTTCGATGATGCCGCGATGACAAAGACGGTGCTGACTACAGAACGGCAGCTTCCGCTCATCGAGCGACTGAAATCATCATCCCTCTGGGGGAATGGTGCTACGGCTCTAGCGAATATCTTTGCCGACCACACGTCAGCATCCGCTACATTAGAAACCCCTTCGCATGGGAGTATCTCTGCGGGGAAAAATACTTATACCTACGATGCTCACACATATCATACCAAGGTGCCACCTCAGGGTATTGCTGAGGTCGTCAAACAGTACTTACCAGAAGGCGGCATTGTTCTCGATCCCTTCGCGGGAAGCGGCATGACAGGCGTTGCCGCTCGGGCACTCGGTTACGATGTAATACTGAACGAGCTGTCCCCGGCAGCCAGCTTCATCGCCGACCGATTCACGCGTCGCATCGATCCAAAGCTATTTGCGGCGGGCGTCCGAGCAGTCTGCGAAGCTACCGAATCGGTACGACGCGATTTATATGGTACGCATTGCAGGGAGTGCGGCAAGGCCGCCGAGCTACAATACACTGTATGGTCATACCGGGTAAAATGCCCCTCTTGCGCTGAAGAGTTTGTGCTTTGGGATCATTGCCGCAGCTACGGACGCACGGTTAGGGAGCACAAAATCCTTTCGGAGTTTCCGTGTCCTTGCTGCAAAACCGTGGTCAAAAAGTCTCGGTTGGCAAGGACGGTACCCGTTCCGGTTCTAGTCGGCTATAAATGCTGCCGGAAGGTTCAAGTTGAACATCCACCCAGTCCGCAGGATCTAGAAAACATAAAGCGTATTGAGCTAAGCCCTCCACTGGCGGATGGCTTCTATCCTACCCTTCCGCTTCCTGATGGTATGAATCTAGGCCAGCCAAAGCGACACGGACTAACCTCCGTAGATCTGTTTTATACTCCGCGCAATTTGTCAGCCATGAGTCACATCTGGCAAGCCATCCATCATGTGGCCGACCCTGAACTTGCGGGCTATCTTGGGTTCATCTTTACCTCCCTCTATCAGAGGGTGACTCGATTGTCCGAATTTAGGTTTTGGGGCGGGAGCGGAAACACCGCCAACTTTAATGTTCCGTATATATCGAATGAAGCTAATGTTTTTGCGACATTCGAAAGAAAAGCGAAAACCATTCAAGATCATTTGGAAACTACAGCCGCTCGATATGATGGCAGATGTGTTGTTCACACGGGAAGCGCAACAGATCTAAAATTCATCCCAGACTCATCCATTGATCTAGTTTTTACCGACCCCCCGTTCGGGGCGAACATAAACTATAGCGAAATGAACATACTATGGGAATCGTGGCTGGGATCTTTTACAGACAACCAGTCCGAAGCTATCGTAAACAAGCACCAAGGAAAGAATGCCCAAGCATACGGCGACTTGATGCAGCAAAGCTTAGAAGAATGCCACAGAGTTTTGCGCCCTGGGCATTGGATGTTGCTCGTATTCATGAATTCGTCTCAGGAAATTTGGGAACAACTCCGCCGCGCTATCGCGGGAGCCAGGTTCACTCTTGAGAAAATGGATATTTTCGACAAGCAGCACGGCACTTTCAAACAGTTCGTAAGTGAGAACACGGCTGGCGCTGATCTCATCCTACATTGCCGAAAAGAGGATGGTCCTGTCTCTCAAGCCGCAGACTGCGCATCTGGATCGGACGAAGAGGCCGTTGCTCAGTTTTTACGGCAGCGCGTAGGCCACCTTCCGACGCTTCCTTATCTGCATGTCACCCGACAAGAAGAACTGGATTTTCGGACGCTGTACAGCGAATGGCTCGCTACCGGCCTGCTCGGCAATGGGCGTGTCTGCAATTTCTCTGCCTTCCGAATTTTGGTATCTAGATATCTGGATAATAAATCACAATGAGATCACGAATGACAACACTGCCCGCCCTAAGTTTTGACGAATCGAAAAGAGCAAAAATCCTTCTTGCCACAAAAGTAGCAATGATGATGGGCCGGAAGCTTGAAGAGGGTGATTGGGGCAACGTATATTGCGCGGCGAAGGGAATTCCAGATTCGGGATGGAGCAATCTCCATATTGATGTGAATTACCTGGGTCTTGGCGTTGAGCATAAATTGCTTAGATGCAGCCAGCTTAACGGTCGCCCCATTAAGTCGGTGTGCGGCACGACGCTTATGCACCCGGCGGCCACACGCTCCATCCGTATTGACAATACAAGCGCGCCCGCAAACTTAGTCATGCAAGATGTTTTTCAGCAATACTCCGCCCTAATTAGAACGCGAACAGCCGCCGTTCTCTCGAAGTCTCAGGGGAACGCGCCAGATATGCGCGTAGGCTGGCTTTTGTGGGAGGACAATCTCACAGAGTTTTTGTATTTTGAAGAAGCGATGACTCCGCCAGATCCAAGCCTTTATTATGCTGAATGGAACGAGACTGGCGCGAGAGGCGCCAGAAAATCGAGCAAAAGCCTTTGGATATTTGATAAATCCACGAATCAAAAGAGATATTCTGTGACCACAAGCGCTGGTATTAAAATCCAGCCGTATTTTGATGTTCCAGCCCCCTCTGATCCAAATTTATATTATTTCCGCGTCCAGAGTGAGCCTATTAGCCCAGATACAATTCAAATTTGGGTGGCAGCCTCAACGGCACAGGCATTAAAGCAGCAACTTGGAGAGCTAACACGAGAGAATTTTAGCGCGGCGGTTCTGAGCCTTGCACAAAAAAGCGACCACCAAATTACCCCTATTAATGCTGAGCATGACCTTGCTGTGCCAATTCCAATATCAGTCAGCGCCCATGCTGTTCTGATTTCGATGTGGGAAGGCGCAAAGAGTGACGAGCACCGCGCCCAGCTTTTGCTCAAAGAGCTATCGTAGTTAAAACCCAGCCAGGTCGCGCTGTCCTGGCTGCTGCACCAGAACGGGCTGGCCGCACCCGTGGTCGGGGTGACGAAGCTGGAGCAGATCGACGATGCGGCCAAGGCGACGGAGCTGGTGCTGACGCCGGAGCAGTTGGCGACGCTCGGCGGCTAAAGGCTGCGGCGGATCGCGGCCAGCATCCGCGCGGCACCCTCTTCCGGGGTGCCGTCGTTGACGATCTCGACCACATCCAGCCCCGGCGGCAGCGGCGCCACGCGCGACAGCCGCGCCATCACGCTCGCCGCATCCTCCCGCCCGCGCGCCGCGAGCCGTGCGGCGCGGATCGCATCCGGCACGGTGACGTGCAGCACCCGCAGCGGGAATCGTGCGGCAGCCTCGGACAGAATCGCGCGCGACAGATTGGCGATGACGCAGTCCCCCGCCAGCGCCGCCGCCCCCGCCTCGGCCGGGATGCCGTAGCGCAGGCCATGCGCGGGCCAGTGCAGGCAGAAGGCACCGGCCGCGGCCAGTGCCGTAAATTCCTCCTCCGTCGCGGGGAAATGCGCCTCGCCGCCGGCCTCTATCGGCCGGGTGATCACGCGCCGGACCCAGACCACGCGCGGCTCATCCGCCAGCGCCACGCGGGCCTTATCCAGCAGCGTATCCTTGCCCGCGCCCGAGGCGCCCACCACCGCGATCAGCACTGCCGCCCCCCCTGCCTTGACGCCACCCGTGACACGGGCACCTTCTGCCCCTGACGGCGTCCGAGCGGAAGCCGCGTCAGATGACATGGAAGCCGCGCCGCATGTTCCTTACCCGCCCCGAGATCGCCGGAACCTTCGGCGTCGCCGCCTCAACCCATTGGATCGCGACCGCCGTCGCGATGGCGGTGCTGGAGCGCGGCGGCAATGCCGCCGATGCCGCCGTCGCCGCCGGCTTCACCTTGCAGATCGTGGAGCCGCATCTGAACGGCCCCGGCGGGGACTGCCCGATCATCGTCCATGACGCGGGCAAGAACACGCAATCGGTCATCTGCGGCCAGGGCGTGGCGCCGGCCGGGCTGACGGTCGCGCATGTGAAGGGTGAGCTGGGCCTGGATCTGATCCCCGGCACCGGGCTGCTGCCGGCGATGGTGCCGGGCGCCTTCGACGCCTGGGCGACCCTGCTGCGCGACCATGGCACCATGCGGCTCGGCGAGGTGATGGACTACGCCATCGGCTATGCCACCAATGGCGCCCATATGGTCCCGCGCGTGGTGGCGACCCTGGAGACCGTGCGGCCGCTGTTCGAGGCGGAATGGCCGACCTCCGCGGCACTCTGGCTGCGCGATGGCGGGCCGAAGGCGGGGGGGCTGTGGCGCAACCCGACCCTGGCCGCGACCTGGAACCGGGTGCTGGCCGAGGCCAGGCGCGCCGACCGTGAGGAAGAGATCGAGGCCGCCCGCAACGTCTGGTATCGCGGCTTCGTCGCCGAGGCGATCGGCCGCTTCTCCACCAGCACCGTGAGCCTCGATGCCTCCGGCAAGCGCCATCGCGGCGTGATCACCGCCGATGACCTCGCGAACTGGCGCGCGCCGGTCGAGGCCCCAGCCTCCTACACCTATCGCGGCCATACCGTGCTGAAGGTCGGCCCCTGGGGCCAGGCGCCGGCCTATCTGCAGACGCTGTCGCTGCTTTCGGGCTTCGACCTCGCGGGCATGGACCCGCTCGGCGAGCGCTATATCCACACCATCGTGGAATGCATGAAGCTCGCCTATGCCGACCGCGAGGCCTTCTATGGCGACCCCGATTTCTGCGATGTGCCGCTGGAGGCGCTGCTGTCGGAGACCTATGCCGCCGAGCGGCGCAAGCTGGTGACGGAGGAGGCCTCCCTCACCCTCCGCCCCGGCACGCTGCCGGGCCGCGTCACGCCTTGGGTGGATCACGGCGCCGAGGCCCGTGCGGCGATCCTGACCGCCATCCCCGGCGCCGGGGAGCCGACGGTGGCGCGGCTCGGCGCCTCGGGCGGCGACACCTGCCACATCGATGTCATCGACCGCTGGGGCAACATGGTCAGCGCGACGCCCTCGGGCGGCTGGTTGCAATCCTCGCCGGCGATCCCGGAATTGGGCTTCTGCCTCGGCACTCGCGGGCAGATGTTCTGGCTGGATGAGACGCTGCCGAACGGGCTGAAGCCGGGCAAGCGCCCGCGCACGACGCTGTCGCCGGGGATGGTGCTGCGCGACGGCAAGGGCTGGATGAGCTTCGGCACCCCCGGCGGCGAGCAGCAGGACCAGTGGCAGATCATGATGCTGACACGGATGATCGACCACGCCATGGGCATCCAGGAGGCGATCGACGCGCCCTCCTTCCATTCCGAGCACTGGCCCTCCTCCTTCTGGCCCCGCGTGGCGCGGCCTGGGAAGGTGGTCATCGAGGGCCGCTATGCGCCCGACGTCGCCACGGCGCTTGCGGCGCGCGGGCATCGCGTGACGGTCGGCGGCGACTGGAGCGAGGGGCGCCTGACCGGCGCGCGGCGCGAGCCGGACGGGCAGATGTTCGCCGGCGCCAATCCGCGCGGCATGCAGGGCTACGCCGCCGGGCGCTGACCCAAACGCCCAGGCGCGGAGCCCCGCGCCTGGGCCATGGCCGCATCGTCTCGCCATGCGCCGGGCGCGATTGACAGCCGGGTGCCGCCGTAGTGACTATCATTATGATAGTTATCATCGGACCCCGACCATGCAGCACACCAGCTTCGAGGGCATGTCCTGCCCCATCGCCCGCAGCCTGGAGCGGATCGGGGAGTGGTGGAGCATGCTGATCCTGCGCGATGCCTTCGCCGGCGTGACGCGCTTCGACGAGTTTCAGAAAAGCCTCGGCATCGCCCCCGCCATGCTGACCCGGCGGCTGAAGGGGCTGGTCGAGGCCGGGCTGCTGGAGCGCCACGCCTATAGCGAGCGCCCCCCGCGCCACGAATACCGCCTGACCGCGCGCGGGGAGGATTTCCGCCCGGTGCTGCTGGCGCTGATGGCCTGGGGCAATCGCCACTTCGCCCCCGAGGGCGAGAGCATCATGATCGTCGATCGCAAGACCCGGGAACGCGCCGATCCGGTGCTGGTGGATCGCAAGACCCTCCGCCCCCTGGTCGGGCCGGATTACGTCGTCACCGCCGGGCCCGCCGCCAATGAACGGCTGCGCCAAAGGCTGGCGGAGGACCGCAGCCTCGACTTTACGGGAGGCGTGCGATGACCATCCTTACTCCTGTCGCCCCCGCCCCCGCCGCCATCTCCCGCCCGGCGATGGACCCGCGCACGCTGCGGCTGCTCCAGGCCCCGATCCTGCCGACCCTGCTGCGCATGGCCTGGCCGAACATTCTGGTGATGCTGGCCCAGGCCTCGACCGGGCTGATCGAGACCTGGTGGGTCTCCCACCTCGGGACCGATGCGCTGGCGGGGATGGCGCTGGTCTTCCCCGGCTTCATGATGATGCAGATGCTTTCGGCCGGGGCGATCGGCGGCGGGATTTCCTCGGCCGTCGCCCGCGCCCTCGGCGGCAACCGCCAGGCGGATGCCAATGCGCTGGTGCTGCATGCGATCCTGATCAACCTCGGGCTCGGGATCTGCTTCTCGGCGCTGTTCCTGGTCTTCGGGCCGAGCCTCTACCGCGCCATGGGCGGCAGCGGTGGCTCGCTGGAGGCGGCGCTGCGCTATTCCAACGTGGTCTTCGCCGGGAACATCCTGGTCTGGCTGCTGAATGCGCTGGCAAGCTGCATCCGGGGTTCGGGCAACATGCTGGTGCCCTCGCTCGCGGTCTGCGGCGGGGTGGTGCTGCTGGTGCCGCTGTCGCCGCTGCTGATCTTCGGCCTGGGGCCGATCCCGGCCATGGGCATCGCCGGCGGTGGCTTGGCGGTGGTGCTGACCACGGCGATGACCGCGACGATGCTGGCCCTCTACATCTTTTCCCGCCGCAGCCTGCTGCGCCCGACGCTGGCGCGGCTCCAGGGGCGGTTCTTCGTCGATATCCTGCGAATCGGGGCGGTCGGCTCGGTCAGCACCTTGCAGACCACCTTGACCGTGGCGCTGACCACGGCGCTGGTCGGCGTCGCGGCCGGGCCGGATGCGGTCGCGGGCTATGGCACGGCCGCGCGGCTCGAATATCTGCTGATCCCGCTGGTCTTCGGGCTTGGGGCGCCGCTGGTCGCGCTGGTCGCCACCAACATCGGGGCGCATCAGCCGGAACGGGCGCTGCGGGTCACGCTGATCGGGGGCGCGCTCGCCTTCGCCATGGCCGAGGCGGTGGGGATCGCCGCGGCGATCTGGCCGATGGCCTGGCTGACCCTTTTCGACCACGACCCGCATATGCTGGAGACCGGGGCCGCCTATCTGCGCCTCGTCGGCCCGACCTATGGCTTCTTCGGTCTCGGCCTGTGCCTGTATTTCGCCTCGCAGGGGGCGGGGCGGCTGCTCTGGCCGCTGCTGGCGGGGCTGCTGCGCTTCCTGCTGGCGGTGGGCGGCGGGTGGATCGCGCTGTCGCTGACGGGGTCGCTGACCTGGGTCTTCGCCGCCCTCGGCCTCGCCCTGGTCGCCTATGGCACCACGGTCGCGGTCGCCATCGCCAGGGGGGTGTGGTTCCGCCGGGGCTAGACCCTGCCGCCGGCTACTGGCCCTCGCGCTGGGCAAGGTGGCGGGCGAAGGCCGCCAGGGTCGCGGGGCTGACGTGATGCTCCACCCCCTCCGCATCGGCCTCCGCCGAGGCGTGGTCCAGGCCCAGGGCCAGCAGGAAGCGCACCACCAGATCGTGCCGCTCCCGTGCCGCGGCCGCCATCGCCTGGCCGCCCTCGGTCAGGAACAGCCCGCGATAGGGCTTGGTCTCCACCAGCCCGTCGCGTTGCAGCCGGGCGACCGTGGCGGCCACGGTCGCCTGGGTGACCCCCATGCGGCGCGCGATCTCGACCGCCCGCGCCTCGCCCTCCTGCGCCAGCAGGGCCGCGATCAATTCGACGTAATCCTCCGCCACGGCCGTGCGATCCGCCTCGCGCTGTTGCGCGAAGCGGGCGGCGTGTTCCTCGGCGGGGGGCAGGGCTCGGTGGGCGGGGACTCGCATGGCGAAGGGTGTAGCCAGATCTTGACAGGATCGATAGCTTGCCCACCATGTCATAGCCTAGACTAAGTTTTGGAGGGTTCGCTTGATGTCACCATCCGACGCCGTCATTCCGCCGGTTGGCACAGCGAGTCTGCCCGAGGTGCACCGCAGCGTGGCCGTCCCCAATGCGGGCGGTTTCCTGCGCAAGCTCTTTGCCTTCATGGGGCCCGGCTACCTCGTCGCGGTCGGCTACATGGACCCCGGCAACTGGGCGACCTCGCTCGCGGGCGGTTCGGCCTTTGGCTACACGCTGCTCTCCGTCGCCCTCACCTCCTCGGTGATGGCGATCCTGTTGCAGGCGCTTTGCGTGCGGATCGGCGTCGCCACCGGGCGGGATCTCGCGCAGCTCTGCCGGGAACGCTTTCCGAAATTCGTCTCCTACCCGCTCTGGTTCCTGGCCGAGATCGCGATCTGCGCCACCGACCTCGCCGAGCTGATCGGCACCGCCATCGCGCTGGAACTGCTGTTCGGCATCCCGCTGCTCTATGGCGTCATGCTCACCGCCTTCGACGCGATCCTGATCCTGTGGTTGCAGAGCAAGGGCGTGCGCTGGCTGGAGGCCCTGGTCTTCGGGCTGATCGTGCTGATCGTCGGCTGCTTCGGCGTGCAGATCGTGCTGTCGCAGCCGGATTGGGCGGCGGTGCTGAACGGCTATATCCCCGCCGTCTCGATCGTGACGAACCAGACGCAGCTCTACATCGCCATGGGTATCCTGGGTGCCACGGTGATGCCGCACAACCTGTACCTGCACACCGCCATCGTGCAGTCCCGCGCCTGGACCAGGGATGAGCCAGGCAAGCGCGAGGCCATCCGCTTCGCGACCATCGACAGCAGCATCGCGCTGGTGCTGGCGCTGTTCATCAACTCCTCGATCCTGATCCTGGCCGCCGCGACCTTCCACGCCAGCGGCAATACCGAGGTCGCCGAGATCGGCGATGCCTACCAGCTGATGTCGCCCTTGCTGGGCAGCGGGCTGGCGGCGAGCCTCTTCGCCATCGCGCTGCTGTTCTGCGGGCTGAATGCGACCGTCACCACCACCTTGGCCGGGCAGGTGGTGATGGAGGGCTTCCTGCGCTTCAAGCTCTCCCCGGTACTGCGGCGGCTGGTCACCCGCCTGATCGCCATCGTCCCGGCCGTGGCGGTCACCTGGATCTACGGCAGTTCGGGCACGGCGGAGCTGCTGATCCTGTCCCAGGTCGTGCTGTCCTTGCAGCTGCCCTTCGCCGTCATCCCGCTGATGATGTTCGCGGGCGACCGGCTGCAACTCGGCACCTTCCGCGCGCCGCGCTGGCAGCTTGTGTGCGGCTGGTCGATCGCGGCGATCATGGTCGGGCTCAACCTCAAGCTGCTGGCGGATGCGCTGTTCGGCGGCTAAGCCATTTCGCTGGGGGCGCCGCGCCCCGCGGGAGAATGGCATGCGTGTGACGGGGCCGGGCCGCAGCGCCCAGGGATCGCAGGGCCGCGGGAGCCGGTATGCCGCGCTGCTGCTGCCGCTGCTGCTCGCCGCGACGGCGCCCGCCATGGCCGAGACCCGGCATCTGGCGCTGGTGGTCGGCAATGGCGCCTATGCGGGCTCGGCCGAGGTCCCGGCCCTGCCCGGCTGCATCGGCGCCGCGCGGGATGTCGCGGTGGCGCTGCGGGGCATCGGCTTCGAGGTGGCCGAAGGCTCGAATCTGGGGCGGGGTGAGGCCGATGCGGCCGTCGCGCGCTTCGCGCGCCTGCTGCGTGAGGCGCCGGGGGCGATCGGTGTCGCCTATATCTGCGGGCATCTCGCCGCCTTCAACGCCCGCCCCTTCCTGCTCCCCGTCACGGCGACGCTGCAGCGCGACTCTGATCTGCTGACCCAGGGTGTGCTGGCGCGTCTCGTGGTGGATGCCATGCTGCGCGCCCAGGCCGCGGGCGGGCTGGTCGTGCTGGACGGCTTCCTGCCGCCCAATATGGCACCGGCCCCGGTGACCGCCGGCCTCGCCACCCTGGCCGCCACGGCCGCGGCGGGCGGCATCGGTCTGGTCGCGACCCTGGCGGCACCGGGCCCCGCGCCGACGCCGCTGCCGGCGACGCTCGGCACCGAACTGGCCGGGCCACAGGTGCGGCTCGCGGCGGTGCTCGCCGGGCTGCGGGCGCGGTTGCCGCCCGGCATGGTGGTGGCCTTGGGCGAGCCCACGACGGCCGTGCTGCTGGCCGGCGCATCGCCGCCGCCCCCGCCGCCGCGCGCCGCTGTGGCGGCCCCCGCCGCGGCCCCGGCGGCCCCGCCCGCCTTGGCCGAGGACGCCATGGAGGACGCCGACCGGCGCCGGGTCCAGGCAGCGCTTGCGCGCATGGGCTATTACCTCGGGCAGCCGGATGGCCGGTTTGGGCCCAATAGCCGCGCCGCCATCCGCCGCTTCCAGTTCGAGATGGGCACCGAGATGACCGGCACCCTGACCGTGCCCGAGGCCACCCGCCTGCTCGGACGGCGCTGACCCCGCATGGCGCCCGGCCCAAATCCGGGGTAGAGTCACAAAAATTGACGCATGGCCTTGCCTCCGGCAGGGCGTGGCGATGGAGCTTCCCTCATGCGCCTCCGGCTCAAGTTCAACCTGGTCATGGTCGGAGCGTTCCTGGTGGGGCTCACCATCGCGGCGCTGTTCGCGCGCGACATCGCCGAGGGCACCGCGCGCAGCCAGGTGCTGCAGGAAGCCTCGCTGCTGATGCAGCAGGCGACCGCCGTCCGCGCCTATACCGCAAGCGAGGTCGCCCCCCTCCTCGCCGAGCAGAGTGCCACCCGCTTCCTGCCCCATACCGTCCCCTCCTGGGCGGCGCAGACCGTGGCGCGGACGATCGAGCGCAGCTTCCCCGCCTATGCCTACAAGGAAGCCGCCCTCAACCCGACCAACCCCTCCGACCGCGCGACGGATTGGGAGACCGACATCATCGGCATCTTCCGCCGCGACCCGGCGCTGGTGGAGCATGTCGGCGAGCGGATGACGCCGGCGGGGCCGGTGCTGACCTTCGCCCGCCCCTTCCGCATCACCGATCGCGGCTGCCTGACCTGCCATTCCACGCCCTCCGCCGCCCCCGCGCCGATGATCGAGCTTTACGGCCCCGGCAATGGCTTCGGCTGGCAGATGGGCGAGGTGATCGGGGCGCAGATCGTCTCGGTGCCGATGCAGGTGCCGCTCGACCGGGCGAACACGCAGTTGCTGTCGCTGCTGCTGAGCCTGGGTACGGTGTTCCTGGTGATGCTGGTGCTGCTGAACATCCTGCTGGATCTGGTCGTCATCCGGCCGATCCAGCGCATGACCGCCTCGGCCGAGCGCGTCGCGGCGGGGGGCATGGAGGAGGCGGAGTTCGTGGTCCGCGGCAAGGATGAGATCGCCTCCCTCGGCCGCTCCTTCAACCTGATGCGCCGCAGCCTCGCCAATGCGATGCGGCTGCTGGACAGCTGACGGCGGCGCGTATGGCGGAGGAGGCCCCGCGGCTGATCGGCCGCTACGTGGTGGAAGGCGTCATCGGCCGCGGCGCGATGGGCGTGATCCTGCGCGCGCATGACCCGGAGCTGGACCGCATCCTGGCCATCAAGCTGATCGCGCGCGATCTGCTGGAGGGGGCGGATGGCGCCGAATACATCGCCCGCTTCCAGCGCGAGGCCCGCGCCTCCAGCCGCTGCGCCCATCCCAATATCGTCGCCGTGCATGACTTCGGCCTGCATGAGGGCCAGCCCTACCTCGCCATGGAGTTCGTGGACGGCGTCAGCCTGCAGGCGGCGCTGGAGGCCGGGCGCCGCTTCACGGTACCGGAGGCCGTCCATGTCGTCGCACAGATGCTGGATGCGCTGGACTGCGCGCATGCCGCCGGGATCGTGCATCGCGACATCAAGCCCGCGAACCTGCTGCTGCTGTCCGATCTGCGCGCCAAGCTCGCCGATTTCGGCATCGCCCGGGTCGGCAACTCCGACCTCACCCGGGTCGGGGATATGATCGGCACGCCGAGCTACATGTCGCCCGAGCAATGCCTGGGCACCACGATCGACGCGCGCACCGACCTCTTCTCCACCGGCACCGTGCTGCATGAGCTGCTCTCGGGCGCGCGCGCCTTTGCCGGCGGCAGCATGATCGAGGTGGTGCGCCGCGTGGTCGATGGCAGCCCGCCGCCGCTGCCCGAGGCGGTGGGCGCGGCCTTCCCCGCGCTGCCGGCGGTGCTGGCGCGGGCACTGGCCAAGCAGCCCGAGGCGCGCTTCGCCTCCGCCGCCGCGATGGCGCGGGCGCTGCGCGATGCGCTGGTGGGGAACCGCGCGGCCGATGCGACCTTCGTGCAGGCCCCCGCCCGCGCGCCGGTGCTGCTGGAGGCCGGGATGGTCGGCACCATCGAGCGCAACCTCGCCGCCTATGTCGGCCCGATCGCGGGGGTGATGCTGCGCAGCGCGCTGCGCCAGGCGACGACGCGCGAGGCGCTGCTCGCGGCGCTGGCGGGATCGATCGAGCGGCCGGAAGATCGCAGCCGCTTCCTCAGCGATGCCTCCCGCAGCCTGGGCGGCGGCGCGGCGGAGGAGCCGGCCGTGGCACCCGCCACGGCACAGGCCGGTGCCGCGGAGCTGGACGCGGTGCGCCAGGCGCTGCTGCCGCATATCGGCCCGATCGCCGGGGTGCTGGTGAAGCGCGCCGCCGCGGATGGCGCCGGGATCGATGCCGTCTGGGAGCGGCTTGCCAAACACATCGACGATGCCGCCGAACGCGCGACCTTCCTGGCCCGGCGCCGTCGCTGACCCGGCCCGGCGCCGCCGCTGACCCGGCCCGGCGCCGCCGCTGACCCGGCCCGGCGCCGCCGCTGATCAGACCCCGGCGAGGTCGCTCGCCAGATGGAACAGGCAATCGCCCCGCATCGTGCGCGCCGGGATGCGTTTGCACATCACGAGGCCGCCGGCCTTGAAGGCGATCTCCACCGGCGGCAGCCAGGGTGTTTCGGGGAAATGGATGCGGGCTGCGGGCTGGCCCGGCTGGACCTCCTCACCCAGCTCCACCAGCGGCTCGAACAGCCCGTTCTCGGGCGCGTAGATGTAGTAGTCCTGGCCGCGGACATCGAGGAAACGGGTCGGCACCGGCGGCTCGACCCATTCTTCCTGGCCGAGAATGCCGAGATGCACCAACAGGTTTCGCAAGCCACGCTCGGCGATGGCGAGCCCGGCCGGGGTCAGCGTGCCGGAGCCGCCCAATTCGGTGCCGAGCGCGATCTTGCCGCGCCGCGCGGCACCGCTGCCGAGGGTCTGGTCGCCGCCCTGCCCCTGCGCGCCGCCCTGGATATAGGTGAAGGGCGCGCCGAAGGCCCGCAGCGCCGCAAGCTGCTTCTGGTACAGCGCCGGGTCGTCGGACTGCCGCGCCAAGGCGCAGGGCACATACATCAGCGATGAGCCGCCCGAATGCAGGTCGATCACCAGATCGGCCAGCGGCAGCAATTCGCTGTCGATGTAATGCGCGATCTGCCGCGTCACCGTGCCATCGGGATCGCCGGGGAAGATGCGGTTCATGTTCACGTCGTCGATCGGCGAGACGCGGCGCCCGGCCATCGCCGCCGGGAAATTCGCCATCGGCAGGATGATGACGCGGCCCTTGATCTTCTCCGGCGTCAGCCATTTGACGAGGTTGGTCAGCGCGATCTGACCCTCGTATTCGTCGCCGTGGTTGCCGGCCGAGAAGAAGGCCGTCGGCCCCTCGCCGTTCTTCACCACCACGATCGGGATCGGGATGTAGCCATAGGCCGAGGCATGGGTGGAGTGGAACAGCCGGATGAAGCCGGTCTGCTTGCCGTCGCGGGCAAAATCCACTTCGGGGATCAGGCGTGATGTCATGTGGGGGCTCCAGCCGGAGACGCGTCGATCAGATGGCAGGCGACGTGATGCCCCGGCACCGGCTCGACGAGTGGCGGCACCACCTCGCGGCATACCGGCATCACATAGGGGCAGCGGGTGTGGAAGCGGCAGCCGGAGGGCGGGTTGAAGGCGCTCGGGATATCGCCCGCGATACGCACGCGCTTGCCGCGCGAACGGTCGGCGGGGTGGGAGGCGGGCACGGCCGCGATCAGCGCCTGGGTATAGGGATGCAGCGGGGCGGCGTAGATCGCATGCTTCTGGGCGACCTCGACGACCTTGCCGAGATACATCACCGCCACGCGGTCCGAGATGTGGCGCACCACCGACAGGTCATGCGCGATGAAGAGGTAGGTCAGCCCCATCTCCCGTTGCAGATCCTGCAACAGGTTCACGATCTGCGCCTGCACCGAGACATCCAGCGCCGAGACCGCCTCATCACACACCACGAAGCGCGGGCTCAGGATCAGCGCGCGGGCGATGCCGATGCGCTGGCGCTGGCCGCCGGAGAACTCATGCGGGAAGCGGTCCAGCGCGCGCGCCGGCAGGCCGACCCGGTCGAGCATCGACGCGACCTGCTTGCGGGTCCCGGGGCCTTGCCTGGCGCCGTGGATGATGAGCGGCTCGGCGATGATGTCCTCGACCGCCATGCGCGGGTTCAGCGCGCCATAGGGGTCCTGGAACACGATCTGCATCGACCGCCGCACCTCGCGCAGCGCGGCCCCCTTGAGGCGGGTGATCTCCGCCCCGTTGAAGATGAGGTTGCCGTCGGTCGGCTCGATCAGCCGCAGCAGCAGCCGCCCCAGCGTCGATTTGCCGCAGCCGGATTCCCCGACCAGGCCAAGGGTTTCGCCGGGCATGATCCGCAGCGAGACCTCATCCACCGCGCGCAGCACCGCGCCATGGCGGCGGCCGAAGAAATTCTTGCCGCCAAGCGGGAAGTGCTTGGACAGCGCTGCGACTTCCACCAGCGGCTCGGTCATGGCGCGAGGTCCGCGGTGCGGATGGGCGCGAGGTCCAACGCGCGGATGCAGGCGGCGCTGTGGTCGGGTTCCAGCAGTTCCAGCGGCGGCAATGCGGCGCTGCAGGCCGGGATGGCGTGGCTGCAGCGCACGCTGAAGCGGCAGCCGGGCGGGCGGCGGGTCGGCTCCGGCAGGGTGCCGGGGATGGCGACGAGCCGCGCGCGATCCTCGGTCAGCGAGGGCACGCATTCCAGCAGGCCCCGCGTATAGGGATGCAGCGGGCGGTCGAAGACGGTGGCGACCGGGGCTTCCTCGATGACGCGGCCGGCATACATCACCAGCACGCGGTCGGCGGTCTCGGCGATCACCCCCATGTTGTGGGTGATGATGATGATCGCCATGCCGAACTCGTCGCGCAGATCCATCAGCAGGTCGAGGATCTGCGCCTGGATGGTGACATCCAGCGCGGTGGTGGGTTCGTCCGCGATCAGCAGGCGCGGGCGGCAGGCGAGCGCCATCGCGATCATCACCCGCTGCCGCTGCCCGCCCGACATCTGGTGCGGGTAGTCGTCCATGCGCCGCGCGGCGGAGGGGATGCCGACCTTGTCGAGCATCTCGATCGCCCGCTCCCGCAGTTTGGCGGGGGAGAGGCGTTCATGCGCGCGGATGGTCTCCATGATCTGCTCGCCGATCGAGAAGACCGGGTTCAGCGAGGTCATCGGCTCCTGGAAGATCATCGAGATGCCGGGGCCGCGGATGGTCTGCATCTGGCGGTCGGACATGTTTGTGAGCGTCTGGCCCTCGAAGATCACCTCGCCGGAGATCAGCCGCGCCGGCGGCGAGGGCAGCAGCCCCATGATGCTGAGCGCGGTCACGCTCTTGCCGCTGCCGGATTCACCCACGATGCCGAGGATCTCGCCCGCGTTCAGCGAGAAGCTGACATCCTCGATGGCGGTGATCTCGCCGCTGCCGGTCATGAAACCGGTGGTGAGGCCGCGAACCTCCAGCAGGCTCACTGCTGGATCCTGAGCCGTGGGTCGAGCACGTCGCGCAACCCGTCGCCGAGCAGGTTCAGCCCCATGACGGTGATCATCAGCGCGATACCTGGAATGGTGATGATCCATGGCGCATCACGCATGTAGTCGCGGCCCTCGGCCATGATGTTGCCCCAGGTGGGTGTGGGCGGCACGGCACCGACGCCGAGGAAGGAGAGTGTGGCCTCCGACAGCACCGCATAGGCGAAGAGGAAGGAAAGCTGCACGATCATCGGCGCCATGGCGTTCGGCAGGATGTGGTGGCGCAGGATGCGCCAATGCCCGGCGCCGGCCGCGACCGCGGCCTGCACATATTCCATCTCCCGCAGCACGATCACCGAGGAGCGCACGATGCGCGCGGTGCGCGGGATATAGACGATGCCCAAGGCGAGGATGACGTTCAGCGTGGACGGGCCGAGCACCGAGGTGACGGCGATCGCGAGCAGGATCGCGGGGAAGGCCATCAGCGCGTCATTCACCCGCATCAGCATGTTGTCCAGCCGGCGGAAGTAGCCCGCCGCGGCACCGATCAGCGTGCCGAACACCGCATTCAGCGCGACGACCGAGGCGCCGATGATCATCGAAAGCTGCGCCCCCCAGACCGTGCGCGACCAGAGGCTGCGGCCGAAGTTGTCGGTGCCGAAGACCCAATCCCCGTTGGGGGAAAGGAACTTGTTGCGCATGGACAGGCGGTTCGGGTCCACATCGGTGATCCAGGGCGCGAGGGCCGCGATGATCGCGATGACGCCGAACAGCGCGAGGCCGGTCACGAACAGCCGATGGTGGAACAGCCGTTTCAGCGTCGCCCGCGCCGGATGGACGCGTTGGGGCGCGAAATCCTCCGCCGCGAGCTCACTCATAGCGCACCCGCGGATCGAGCGCGGCGTAGAGCACATCGACCAATATGTTCACCATCACGAGAAAGGTCGTCACCAGCAGCAACCCGCCCTGCACCATCGGGTAATCCCGGTTCAGCACCGCCTGGGTCAGCAACTGGCCCATGCCGGGCAGCGAGAACAGCGCCTCCGTCACCACAGCCCCCGAGACGAGCAGGGTCACGATGATGCCGACCACGGTGACGATGGGGATCAGCGCATTGGCCAGGGCGTGCTTCAGGATCACCTGCCGCATCGGCAGCCCCTTGGCCCGCGCGGTGCGGATGTAGTCCTGGCGCAGCACTTCGAGCATGCTTGAGCGGGTGATGCGGGCGAGCAGCCCCGCTTGCAGCAAGGCCAGGGAAATCGCCGGCATGGTGCTGCTGCTGAGCCAGCCGAGCGGGTCTTGCGAGAAGGGGATGTAGCCGCCGGTCGGCAGCCAGCCCAGATGCACCCCGAAGACGATGATCATGACCAGGCCGAGGAAGAAGCTCGGCACCGAGATGCCGATCATCGCGAACATCATCGCTGCCTGGTCCACGATGCTGTTCTGCCGCAGCGCCGCGATGATGCCGGCGGCCAGCCCGATCAGCAGCGTGATCACCAGCGCATAGAGCGAAAGCCCGATGGTGACGGGCAGCCGTTCCATGGTGGCGGCGAAGACGCCCTTGCCGAGCAGCAGGGACCGCCCGAGGTCGCCCTGCACCAGCCCCTCGTAATATCGCAACAGCTGCACCAGCAAGGGCTGGTCCAGCCCGAGATCCACGCGAAGCTGCGCGAGCTGGGCGGGTGTCGCGGAGATCCCCGCGATGGCCGCCGCCGGATCCCCGGGGATCAGCCGCATCAGCCCGAAGCTGATGAGGCTGACGATGAGCAAGACGGGCAGCGCGCTGAGCAGACGCCCGATGGCAACCCGGATCACTGCGCCGTCTGCTGCAACGCGCCTGTTGTCACCACGCCGCCGCCGTCATCGGGTCATCGAGACGTTGGAGAAGCGCGGGATGCGGAAGGGGACGAAGTTCTGCACCGTCGCGCGCGTCGCCTGCACCTTGGTCAGCGCGCCGAAGGGATAGGCATAGGCCCGTTCCAGCACCAGAGTCTGCATCCGGGCATAGGCGGCGTTGCGTTCGGCCTCGCTCCGCAAATTGTTCATGTCGTTCCAGGCGGCCAGCACATCCGGGTCGTCCTTGTCATCGCGCGGGCGATAGTTGGCACCCGGGGATACCAGGAACTGCATCGTCGCCAGCGCGCCGAGGGCGGGCTGCGTGCCCCAGCCGGAATGGAAGAAATGCCATTCGGTGGAATTGACCTGCTGCGACATCTGCACCGAGGTCGGCCAGTCCACCACCCGCAGCGAGGCGTTGATCCCCACCGCCTGCATCTGCTGCTGCATCACCAGCGCCGCATTGTACATCGCCGGATAGTCGCGGTTGGTCAGGATGACGATGGGCTCGCCACGGTAGCCGGATTCCCGCAGCAGGGTCCGCGCCCGCGCCGCGTTGTTGATGTTGTAGGTCTCCTTGCCCGCATCCGTGTAGGTCGGCTGGTTCGGATACTGGAAGCCGACGTTCAGGCGGTAATTGCCGTCCGTCGCCGCATCCATGATGTCCTCCATCCCCAGGGCGGCCTGGACCGCGCGGCGGAAGGCGAGGTTGCTGGTCGGCGGGGTGGCGGTGTTCGGCAGCGCGATCTGGATCCACCAGTTCTGCAGCGGCAGGATGGTGATGTTGCTGTTGCTGCGCAGCGAGGCGAGCGAGCGGGTCGGCACATCCTCCACCCCCTGCAACTCGCCGGTCTCGAGCCCGGCGACGCGGGCGCTGGCCTCGGTCACGATGCGGAAGGTCACGGTGTCGAGGCAGGCGACGCGATAGCCGCCGAAGCCCGTGCGCTGCTCGAAGGCGGTGTTGGGCTGGTAGCCGTCATAGCGCCCGAGCTTGGCATGGCTGCCGGGCACGAATTCCAGCAGCTTGAACGGGCCGGTGCCGATGGTGCGCAGCTGCTGCCGCTCATCATCCTTCATCTCGGCCGGCACGATCACGATGGGCACGGAGAAGGAGCTCAGCGCCTCGATGAAGGTCGGCTGCACCCGCGACATGCGGATGATGAAGGTGAAGGGGTCGGGCGTGTCCCAGCCCGCGACATTGTCGAGCGTGCTGCGCTGCAACCCGATCCGCTTGTAGCGGTCGAAGGAGGCGGCGACATCGGCCGAGGTCATCGGCTTGCCATTGTGGAACACGATCCCGTGCCGCAGCTTGAAGGTGTAGGAGAGCCCGTCGGCCCCCTCCTCCATCGCCTCGGCCAGCTCCAGGATCGGGTTGTTGTTCTCGTCGCGCGTCATCAGCGTTTCGAAGATGTTCATCGCGATGTTGCGCGTGGAGATCGTGCTGGAGGTCATCTGATCCAGCGAATTGACGTTGGCTTCCTGGCCGAACACCAGATCCCCGCCCCGCGTCGGGCATTGGAAGGGCGTCGCCATCGCCGGTGCCGCGGGCAAGGCAAAAGCCGCGGCGATCAACGAGGAGGCGAGAAAAGAGCGCTTCATGGATGGATACCCCGCAGATGCACGGCCGCATGACGGCCCCAAACATTCCGATGCGACGCAGGATGCGTCAATGCATTTTTGCCGCCCAGACTCACGTTAGTATCACGCGGAAAACCGCCGCAGCACGTTTTCGGTCAGCCGGCTGATGGGGCCGGCAAAGCCATCCTGCCACAGGCTGCCGCAATAGGTGATGGAGCCCACCGAGAAGACCGCGCCACCGCCCGGCGTCTCGAAATACACGATCTCACCACGCTTCAACGCATCCTGCTCCTCGCCGCTGATGGTGGTGAAGCGGGAGAGGATTTCCTCGGGCACGGTGACGAAGGAAGACGGCGGGTCCTCGGAACAGGCGAGGATCACGGTCTGGTCCGGCGTGCCCAGCGCCGGGTCGGCGCGATCGAGTTCGAACCCCGCGGCCCCGCCGCCCGAAAGACCGTAGTCGCCGAGGATCTCGCCCTCGACGCCGGCGAAAATCCAGGCGTGGCGCGGATCATGCGAGGCTTCGGTGCGGCGGTAATAGGTGCTCTCGAACGCGCCCTGGCCGGAGAAGCCGACGCCGGCGAGCATCTGCGGCGGGCGGCGGTTGCGCCGCCACAGCCCGCCATACTGGCCATCGAGCGCGTGGTAGTATTCGCCGGGCTCGGCGGCCCAGGCGCGGATGCCGCCCTCGGCGCGGCGCAGCTCGATCACCCCGGGCAGCTCGGCCACGCAGGCGACACGCCAGTAGAAGCCGTTGCCGCCCATATACATCAGCCGCCCGCCGTCGCGGGTGTAGCCCTGCAGCGCATCCAGCGTATGCAGCGTGTGGTATTCGGGATGCGATCCGGTCATCACCACGCGATAGGGCGCGAGCAGCGCCTGGCCCTCCTCGTGCAGATCCTCGTCGGTCAGCACGTCGAAGGCGATGCCCTTGGCCTCCAGCCAGGCGAGGATATGCGTGTCGGCCGGGTAGTGCCGCAGCCCCGAGCCGCGCGCGTCGTTGAAGGTCAGGAACCCTGGCCGCATCGTCAGGATCGGCCGCAGGCGGGAGGAGAAGGCGATCCCGCTGTTGTCCGGATGGCGGTTGTAGGTGGAGCGGCCATAGCCCGGGTAATCGTCCGGATTGTACGCCGAGGCGCCCCAGGCGGCGGCGCGGGCCTTGTACTCGGCATCGGCATTGCCGCGCGAATGGTTCGCATAGGCCTGGTAGGTGAAGGTCGAGGCGAGGAAGGCGACCGGCGCCCGCGCCACGCCCCGCGGCGGCAGCACGTAGAAGGGCAGCATATCCTCGCCGGCGGCGCAGGTGAGGCGCAGGGCATAGGCCCCGCTCGGCAGGTCGGCCGGCACCTCGAAGTGGAAATCCGCGGCCCAGCCGCAATCGCCGAGGTCATCGGCATGGAAATGGATGGCGGCGTAATCGGCCGGCGCATGGCGCCAGCACATCTCGGTGCCGCTCCAGCGCGCCCCCACCATCGCCCGCGTCGGCAGGTTCACGAGCGTGCCGTGGCAGGCCTGGGGGCCGAGGTCGGTGATGTCCTGGCTGGACATGCCGAGGGAAAAGTCCCAGGCGGCCAGGATCGCCGGGTCCGCGGCGGCGAGGCCGGTGTCGGGCTGCGGCCAGCCGGTGCGGAAGCCGGCGAGCAGCGCCGGCGCCTCGATCTTCGCGGTGATATGCGCCTGCGGGGCCGCAAGCCCCCGTGCGCCGATCAGCAGCCCGCCGCCGCCATCCGGCAGCACCAGCCCGGCCACGCTCGTCTCAGCGATATGCGCGGGGTACGCCTCAAGCGCCTGCTGCCCCAGCAGCAGCGCCCCGGTGGCGGGATCGGCGCTGAGCCAGAGCCGGTACCAGCAGCCGAGCCGCAGCGGCTCGGCGATGGCCAGGCGCGCCTCCAGCCCCGGTGCGGCGATGCGGGCCATCGCACCGCCGGGGCCGATCGCCAGGGTCACGATGCAGGGCCCCTGCTCCTCGCTCATCACGGCCGCCTCGGCCGGGGGCGGGGCGGCGAGCCAGACCAGCGCGGTCCAGCAGCAGGCCCCCTGCCCGCGCCCCGGCGGCCGCGGCACCAGCGCATGGGAACCGAGGTGGATCGGCTGGTGGCGGCCGGGAAAATTCGCGTCGAAGCGGGCGGACAGATCCTCGAACCGCAATCCCGGCCCGGCGGGGTTCGGATCGCCGGAGATCACCCGGACCAGGCGGGCGCGGAAGCTCTCCCCGCCCGGCACGCTCACATGCGCGGCGACCCGTTCCCCCGGCCGGCGGGAGAAACGATCGAGGTAGCCGGTGATCGGCAGTTCCGCGGCAGACGGCTCGGGAGGCATGGCGCACGTCCTTGACGGGTAGAAGCGCGAATGCTTGCCGCAGGACGCGGCCGCGTCAACGGAGTGGCCAACAGGAAAATGTCATGCGAAGCTCGGCGCTGCACCGAAATTCCTCGCCGGAGACTTCCATGGCCAACGTCGTCCGCACCCTCACCAGCGGCAAGGCGGAGGAGCATGAATGGATGCTGCGCTGCGATATGGCCGCGGTCTTCCGCATCGCCTCGCGGCTCGGCTGGAACGAGCACATCGGCAACCACAACAGCCTGATGCTGCCGGATGAGGCGGAGCCGCGCTTCCTCATCAACCCGCGCGGCTATCTGTTCCGGGAGTTGAAGGCCAGCGACCTCATCGTCTGCGACCTGGAGGGAAAGGTGCTGCGCGGCACCGGCGAATTGCGCAAGGTCGCCTTCCATATCCATGCGCGCATCCACATGCTCAATCCGGGGGCGGCCTGCGTCGTTCATGTGCATCCGCAATACCTGACCGCGCTGTCGATGATCGAGGGCGCCGAATTTTCCCTGTCGCACCACAACAACCTGCTGCTGAACGACCGCACGGTCTATGATCCCCAAGGCGATGAGCCGGTCCACAACAATGCCGAGGGCGATCGCATCGCGCGGCTGATGGGCGACAAGACCATCATGGTGATGCGGGGCCATGGCGTCACCGTGGTGGGACCGACGATCCATGACGCCTTCGACGAATGCTATATCGCCGAGCGGACATGCATGTACCAGATGACGGCGATGCAGACCGGGCAAAAACTGCATAGCTTGCCTGACAGCCTGCGCCGCCACCACGCCGGCGCCTGGGGCGAGAAGCTGGATGCGCGGCTGCATCTGGATGCCTGGCGGCGGGTGCTGGATCGTGAGGAGCCCGACTACGCCAGCTGAGGGTCTGCCCCCTTCTTCGGCAGTACCGCCCAAGCACGCGGCAGGCGCGGCGGCATCCGGTGAATTGAGGCGTGGCAGGTGGTTGCGCGTCCTACCCTGGCACCTTCTGATGGCGGGAATGTCACGGGGTCAGCGTCATGATCAATCGCCTGTTGCGCGCATCCGCCATCGCCCTCTCTCTCGTCGTTGCGGCACCTTTGGCCGCATCGGCACAGCAGAGACCGCTGGTCTGGGGCGACACCCTCCCGGCGACGCTGGACCCGCATGCGATCTTCGACGTGCCGAGCCAGTTCATCCTGCTGAACGTCTATGACGGGCTCTACCGCTATCAGAGCAATCCGCCGCAGCTCGAACCCTGGCTCGCGACGTCGCATACGGTGTCGGCCGATGGGCTGACCTGGGATTTCACGCTGCGGAGCGGCGCCAGGTTCCATGATGGCAGCGAGATCACCGCCGAGGATGTGGCCTATTCCTTCCGCCGCCTGCTGACGCTGCGCCGCGCGCCGGCCGCCGCCTTCACGCCGGTGCTGACGGCCGAGAACGTGACCGCGCCGGCCGCGCATACGGTCCGCTTCGTGCTGAGCACGCCCTACGCGCCCTTCCTCTCCGCCATGCCGCTCGTGGCCATCGTCAATCCGCGCGTGCTGTCGCAGCATGTGGAGAATGATGATTGGGGCAATGCCTGGCTCGCCGCGCATGACGCGGGTTCGGGCGCCTATCGCCTCAACCCCGAGACCTACCAGGCGCGCGTCGCCATGGACCTTGAGCGCTTCCCCGAGCATTTCATGGGCTGGGCGGGCAATGCCCATCCGATCGCTTCCGTGCGCTCGCGCCCGGTGATGGAGACCTCGACGCGGGTCCTCGCGCTGCTGCGCGGCGATATCGACGCGACGGATTCCTATCTGCCGCCGGACCAGGTGGAGCGCGTGGAGCGCAACCCGCGCACCCGCGTCGCGCGCGATGAAAGCATGCGCGTCTTCGTCATCCGCATGAACAACTCCCGCGCGCCCTTCGACAACAAGGATGCCCGGCTCTGCCTCGCGCATGCCTTCAACTACGAGGGCTTCAACAACGTCATCCTGCGCGGCTTCGTGCTGCGCAACGCGGGGCCCAACCCCAACAACCTCTGGGGCAATCCGCCGGACCTCGCGCCCTATAGCTTCGATCTGGCCAAGGCGAAGGAGCATTGCGATCTCGCGCGGGCGGCGGGTGTGGACCTGTCCCGGCCGCTGGAAATCCATGTCCAGAACGAGCTGGAGCAGACGGTGCAGGCCGCCCAGATGTACCAGGCCGATCTGCGCCGTGTCGGCATCACCCTGCGGATCGTGCCGAACACCTGGCCCGGCATCACCGGCGCCACCGGCAGTGCCGCGACCACGCCCGACATGTGGATCCACTGGGTCTCCACCTACTTCGTCGATCCGGAGAACTGGATCGGGCAGATGTACGACAGCCAGTTCCAGGGCACCTGGAAGGCCTCTTCCTGGTACACCAACCCCGAGGTCGACCGCCTGCTCCGCGCCGCGCGCACCAGCCTGGACCAGGCCGAGCGCGCCCGGCTCTACAGCGAGGCGACGCGCATCGTGGTCGCCGACAGCCCCGACATCTGGGTCTACAACACCGTCAACCTGCGCGGGCTGTCGCGCCGGGTGCAGGGCTACAGCTTCTCGCCCGTGGGGTCGGGTGGTGAGATGCGGCTGATGTCGCTGGAGAACTGAGGGCGCCCTGATGCTCCTCTACATCCTGCGCCGGATCGCGCTGGCGCTGCCGGCGCTGTTCGGGCTGGTGGTGCTGACCTTCATCCTGTCGCGCGTGGTGCCGGGCGATCCGGCGGCAACCCTTGCGGGGGATGCCGCCACCCCGGCGCAGATCGCCGATATCCGCGCGCGCTACGGGCTGGATCGTCCCTTGCTGGAACAGGCGCTGGTGCATGTGCGGCAGGTCGTCTCGGGCGATCTCGGCAATTCGCTGTTCTCCGGCCGGCCGGTGTCGCTGGAGATCATGCAGCGCCTGCCTGCAACCTTGGAATTGACCTTCGTCGCATTGGTCTTCGCGACGATCCTCGGCGTCGCACTCGGGCTGGTCGCGGCCCTCGACCACAACGGGCCGATCGACCATCTGGTGCGGATCGTCTCGGTCGGCGGGCTGGCCATCGCCTCCTTCTGGCTCGCCATCATGCTGCAACTGCAATTCTCGATGGAGTGGAACATCCTGCCGCTGCGCGGGCGCATCGACGTCATCTACGGGATGCCGCATCGGGTGACGGGCTTCCTGCTGATCGACACGCTGCTGGCCGGGCGGCCCGACATGTTCCTCGATGCGCTGCGGCATATGGTGCTGCCGGCGATCACCCTCGCCTTGCCCGGGCTTGCCACCATCGCCCGCTTCACCCGCAGCGGCGTGCTGGAGGCCTTGCAGAAGGATTACGTGCTCTATGCCCGCGCCGCCGGCTATGGCCGCTTCCGCCTCGCCGCGATCTATGTGCTGCGCAATGCGATCACGGTGACGGTGACGCAGATCGGGCTGCTGTTCGGCGCGCTGATCTCGGGCGCGGTCGCGATCGAGGCGGTGTTCGATTGGCCGGGCCTCGGCACCTATGCGGTGCAGGCGATCCTGTCGGCGGATTACAAGGCGCTGCTGGCCGTCACCCTCGTCGTCGGCGTGGTCTATGCGGTGGTGAATGTGCTGGTCGATGTGGCGCAGGCGCTGATCGACCCGCGCGTCGCGCAGCGCGCCCGATGAGCGCGCTGCGGCAACTGCTGCGCGACCCGGTGGCGGCACTCGGGCTCGCCATCGTGCTTTTCGCCGTGCTGGTCGCGATCTTCGCGCCGTTCTTGGCACCCTACCCCGACGATGCCTTCGAGAGCCACATCATGCAGCGGCTGCGGCCGCCCTCGGCCGAGTTCCTGTTCGGCACCGACAACCTCGGCCGCGACATGTTCTCCCGCGTGATCCTCGGCACGCGCAGCGCGCTCTTCGTCGCGGTCTCGGTGGTCTTCGCCGCCATCGTCATCGGCGTGCCGGTCGGGCTCGCCGCGGGCTGGCGCGACGGCTGGCTGTCGGAGACGCTGATGCGGGTCACCGACATCTTCCTCGCTGTGCCGCAGCTGATCCTGGCGCTGGCACTCGGGCAGTTGCTCGCGCCCGGCATCGGGGCGGCGATGGTGGCGCTGACCCTCACCTACTGGCCCTTCTTCGCACGCACCGTCTTCGCGGAGACGCGGCGGCTGCGAACCTCGCTCTTCGTCGATGCGCTGGCCGGGATCGGCGCGCATCCGGTCCGCATCCTGCTGTTGCATGTGCTGCCCAATGCCGCCCCGGCGGTGCTGGTGCGGGCGACCATCGGCATGGGCTTCACCATCCTGACCGCGGCGATCCTGGGCTTCCTCGGCGTCGGCGCGGCGCCGCCGGAGCCCGACTGGGGCCTGGCCGTGGCCGAGGCGCGGCAGCATCTGCCCGAGGCCTGGTGGTTCGCGACCTTCCCGGGCCTTGCCATCATGTTGCTTGTGCTGGGCTTCAACCTTCTCGGCGACGGGCTGCGGGATGCCGCCGATCCGCGCCTGCGCCGCTCGCGCCGATGATGCCGCCGCTGCTGGAGATCTCCCAACTCGCCGTGACGCTGCCCGGTGGCGGCGCGCTGGCCGAGATCCTGGATGATGTGACCTTGAAGGTGCCGGCCGGCTGCATCACCGGCGTCGTCGGCGAAAGCGGCTGCGGCAAATCCACCTTGCTGCGCGCCATCCTCGGCATCCTGCCGCGCCATGCGCAGACGCCGCGCGGCGGCATCTTCTTCGAAGGGCACGACATCCTGCCCGATCGTGCCGCCGGCGTGCGCGGCCGCATCGGCTTCGTGCCGCAGGACCCCTACCTCTCGCTGAACCCGCTGTTCCGCGCCGGCGACCAGATCCTGGAAATCATGCGCCGCCACGCCAAGGGCAGCCGCGCCGAACACAAGGCACGGCTGGTCGAGCTGTTCCGCGCTGTCCAACTGCCCGATCCCGAAGCGGCCTTGCGGAAATACCCGCATGAATTTTCGGGCGGCCAGCGCCAGCGCCTGTTGATCGCCGCGGCCTTGAGCTGCGAGCCACGCCTCGTCGTCGCCGATGAGCCGACCACGGCCCTGGATGTGACGACGCAGCGCGAGATCCTGGGCCTGCTGCGCGAACTCACCCGCGCGCGCGGCCTGTCCATGCTCTTCGTCACGCATGACTTCGGCGTGCTGGCCAGCCTGTGCGACGATGTCGCGGTGCTTTACGCCGGGCGCGTCGCGGAGACGGGGCCGACGCGGGCGGTGCTGGATGCGCCGGCGCATCCCTATACGCGGATGCTGCTGGCCTGCCACCCGGATCGCGCGGCGGACCTTGCCGGCATTCCGGGCGCGGTGCCGCCGGCGACCGCGCAGCCCTCCGGCTGCCGCTTCCATCCGCGCTGCCCGCTGGCGCGCGAAAGCTGCGCGCGTGAGGTGCCCGTGCTGCAACCGATCCCTGGCGGGCGCGCCGTCGCCTGCCCCTTCCATGCCGAAGCGCTGCCGGAGTTGGCCCTTGTCTGAACTGCTGGGGTCTGAACTGCTGGGCGCCACCGGCCTCGTCACCGATCTGGGGCAGAAGGCGGGGCTGTTTCGCCGCGCGGCACCGCTGCACGCGGTCGATGGCGTCACCCTTTCGATCGCGGCCGGCGAGGCCTATGGCGTCGTCGGCGAAAGCGGCTGCGGCAAGACCACCCTCGCCCGCACCTTGCTCGGGCTGCAACGCGAGGCGGCCGGGCAGATCCGGCTGGAGGGACAGGATGTCTCCGCCCTGCCCCCCGCCCGCGCACGGAAACGGCGCAGCGCCATCCAATACGTCCACCAGGACCCGGGCGCGGCACTCGACCCGTGGTGGCGCGTGGGCGCGACCTTGGCCGAGGGGCTCATCATCCACGGTGTCGGCGATGCCGCCGAAAGGACCACGCGCATCGCCGAAATCCTCGCCGCGGTCGGGCTCGACCCCGCGATGGCCGAACGCTACCCGCATGAGCTTTCCGGCGGGCAGCAGCGGCGCATCGGGCTCGCGCGCATCCTGCTGCTGCGGCCGCGCCTCGTGATCCTGGACGAGCCGACGGCGGGGCTGGATCTGTCCGTGCAGGCCTCGGTGCTGCGACTGCTGCGCGATCTGCGCGAGCGCTTCGGGCTCACCTATTTGTTCATCTCGCATGACCTCACCGTGGTCCGCCGCGTCTGCGACCGCGTGGCGGTGATGTACCTCGGCCGCATCGTCGAGGAGGCGCCGGCCGCGCAGCTTTTCGCCGCCCCGCGCCATCCCTATACCCGCGCGCTGCTCGCCGCCGCGCCGCATCTGGACGGGCGCGCCGCCGGCCCGTCCTTGCCCGGCGAGCCGCCCTCGCTGAGCCGCATCCCCACCGGCTGCCGCTTCCATCCGCGCTGCGGCCTCGCCACCGCCGTATGCGCGGCGCGCGAGCCGGCGGTCGAGGCTGTCGGCCCCGCGCATGCCGTCGCCTGCCACCATTGGCGCGAGGCCGCCTGAGCATGATCTGCGATCCCGTCAGCCTGGAAATCATTCGCGGCGCCGCGCGCGCCGCGCAGGCGGAGATGGAGGCGTTGCTGGAACGCACCGCCATGTCCGCCTTCATCCGCGAGAAGAAGGATTTCTACACCGCGCTGTTCGACGCCGAGGGCGCGATGGTGGTCGGCAGCGATCTGCCGATCTTCGGCGACATCGTCGGCCCGGTCGCGGCAAAATTCCCGCTGGAGACGATGCGGCCGGGGGACCTCTACTGGTACAATGACTGCTACGGCAGCCGTGGCGCGGTCTCGCATTCCAACGACCAGGTCTTCCTCGCACCCGCCTTCGTCGATGGCGCGCGGGTCGGCTTCGTCATGGGCTGGGCGCATTTCTCCGATATCGGCGGGCTGCGGCCAGGCTCGATCAGCCCCGATGCCACCGATCATTTCCAGGAAGGCATCATCATCCCCCCCGTGCGGCTGATGCGCGCAGGCGAGACGAATGAGGCGCTGCTGGAGGTCTTCTGGCGCAACAGCCGCTTCCCGACGCAATCCCAGGGCGATACCCGCGCGCTGATGGCCGCGGTCCGCCTCGGCGAGAAGCGGTTGGAGGAGATCGCCCGCCGTTTTGCCCCGGACGTGCTGGCCGATGCCTTCGCCCAGCTTCTCTCCCGCACCGAGACCATTGTGCGCCAGAAACTGCGCGCGACTTTCCCGGTCGGCACCACGCGTTTCACCGATGCGATCGATTCCGACGGGCATGGCAATGGCCCCTTCCGCCTGCGCCTGGCGCTGACGCGGACGGAGGATGACCGCTTCATCCTCGATACCTCCGAGACCGACGACCAGGCGATCGGCCCGGTCAACCTGCTGATGCATCCGGATGTGCCGGGCATGGCGCTCGGCCTGTATTTCCTCCAGGGCGAGGACGGCCAGGTGCTCAATGCCGGCGGGCCGCGCGCGCTGGATGAGGTGATCCTGCGGCAGGGCTCGCTGCTCGCCCCCCGCGCCCCCGCGCCGCTCGGCCTGCGCGGCATCACCATGATGCGGCTGCTGGCGGCCCTGCATGGGCTGGTCGCGACCGCCCGCCCCGGCGAGGCACCCGCCGCGCATTCGGCCTATGTCGTCGTCGCCTTGCGCGGGATGGTGGCCCAAAAATCCTTCCTGATGAGCGATGGCGTCGGCGTCGGCTATGGCGCGCGGCCCTTCGCCGATGGCACCGATGCCGTCTATTTCGTCGCGCAGGAGAACTATCCCGTCGAGTTCATGGAACTCTCCTATCCGGTGCGCTTGCTGCGCTATGCGCTGCACGAGGATTCCGGCGGCGCCGGGCGCTATCGCGGTGGCTGCGGCGTGGTCCGCGATTATGAGGTGCTGGTCGATGGCGCGATGCTCGCGGTGCGGCTGGATACGGTGGTGAACCCGCCCTGGGGCGTCGCCGATGGCATGGGCGGCGGCACCGGCAGCGCCATCGTCAATCCCGGCACGGCGGGCGAACGCCGCCTCGCCTCGCTGTCCGATGGCACGGTGCTGAACCGTGGCGATGTGCTGCGGCTTGCGACCGGCGGCGGCGGCGGCTGGGGCCATCCGCATGACCGCCCGGCCGCGACGGTGCTCGCCGATGTGCAGGGCGGCTTCGTCAGCGCCAAGGCGGCGGCGCGCGATTATGGCGTCGCCATCACCAACAACACGCTGGATGCCGCCGCCACCACTGCCTTGCGCGCGACGCGGCCCGCCGCCGGCGCCTTCCACCGGAGAGCCTATGCCGATGTCCTCGACTGAACCACGGCCGTTGCTGGTCGCGGTCGATATCGGCGGCACCTTTACCGATGTGACCTTGCAGGATACCGCGACCGGCCAGGCCTGGATGGCCAAGACGCCCTCCACCCCGCATGACCCGTCCGAGGCTTTTTTGGCCGGCGTGCTCCTGGCCCTGGAAGGCGCGGGGCGCGGAGCCAGCGGCATTGGCCGGGTGCTGCATGGCACCACCGTGGCGACCAATCTGATCCTCGAGGGCCGCACCGCCCGCACCGCCCTCGTCACCACCACGGGCTTCCGGCATGTGCTGGAAATCGGCCGCGCCGATCTGCCCCGCCGCGACAACCTCTGGGCCTGGATCAAGCCGAAGCGCCCGGTGCCGCCCGAGCACGTCTTCGAAGTCGCCGGCCGCATCGCCGCCGATGGCAGCGAGTTGACCCCGCTCGACGAGGCCGCGATCCCCGCCATCGCCGCCCGCATTCGCGCCATGGGCGCCGAGGCGGTGGCGATCTGCTTCCTCCACGCCTTCGCCAACCCGGGCCACGAACAGCGCGCCCTGGCGCTGCTGCGCGCGTCCCTGCCCGACCTGGCCGTCACCGCCTCGACCGAGGTGCTGCCCGTCGTGCGCGAGTATGAGCGCAGCATGGCCGCGGTGCTGAATGCGGCGGTGATGCCGGCGGTCTCGACCTATCTCGGCCGGCTGGAGGCGCGGCTCGCCGAGGCCGGCATCGCGGCCCCGCTGCTGCTGATGAAATCCAATGGCGGCGTCGCGGGCTCAGCCGCCATCCGCCGCGCCCCGGCGCAGACCGCCCTCTCCGGCCCCGCCGCCGGGGTGGTCGGCGCCCGCGCGGCGGCCGAGGCGGCGGGGGTGCAAAACCTCATCACCGTCGATATCGGCGGCACCAGCGCGGATATCTGCCTGATCGCGGAGGGCCGCATCGGCCTCACCCAATCCGGCCGCGTCGGCCCCTGGCCGCTGCCACTGCCAATGCTGGACATGGTGACGATCGGGGCCGGTGGCGGCTCCATCGCCCGCATCGGGGCGGGCGGCGCGCTGACCGTGGGGCCGCAGAGTGCCGGCGCCGCGCCCGGCCCCGCCTGCTACGGCCGTGGCGGCACCGAGCCCACGGTGACCGACGCGCATCTTTACCTCGGCCATCTGACGCCGGCTCTGCTGGGCGGGCGCATGGCGCTGGACCCGGCGCTGGCCGAAGCCGCGCTGGCCCGCGTCGCCACCCCGCTCGGGCTGAGCCTGGAGGATGCCGCGCGCGGCATCCTCGCCATCGCCGACAACAACATGGTCGGCGCCATCCGCGTCGTCTCGGTGGAGCGCGGGCATGATCCGCGCGGCTTCGTGCTGGTGCCCTTCGGCGGTGCCGGGCCGCTGCATGGCGCGGCGCTGGCGCGGCTGCTCGGCATCCGCAGCGTGATGGTGCCGCAGGCGCCGGGGGTGCTTTGCGCGCAGGGGTTGGCCGCGGCCGATCTGCGCGCCGAATTCAGCCGCAGCATCGCCCGCCCGCTGGCGACCGCCACGACCGAGGAGATCGAGCAGGGTTTTTCCCGGCTGGAGGCCGAGGCCGCCGCCTGGTTCGCCGATGAGGCGGTGGCCGAGGCCGATCGCGGCGGCGCCCGCGTGGCACTGATGCGCTATGCCGAACAGGGCTTCGAGCTGCCCATCCCATGGGCGGGGCTGGCGGGGCTGGGCGAGGCCTTCGCCGCCGCCCACCGCGCGCTCTACGGCTTCGACCTGCCGGGCATCGCGGTCGAGATCGTGACCCTGCGCCTCACGGCCACCGGCGCGCTGCATGGCGCCCCCCAGCCGCGCCCCACGGGCGGCGATGCCGAGGCGGCGCGGATCGGCACCCAGCCGATGCGGCTGCCGGGCGGTATCGCGACCGTGCCGGTGCTGGACCGCGCCCGGCTTGGCGCCGGGGCGCGGTTTGCGGGCCCCGCGATCGTCACGCAGCTTGACGCGACGACCCTGGTGCCGCCGGGCTGGGATGCGATGATCGAGCCCACGGGCGTGATGATGCTTCACGCCCGGGACTGACCCTCCTCAGCGCAGCGGGAAGCCCATCGCCTGGAGGATGCCGGCGAGCTTGTCCCGCCCCGCCAGCGCGGTGATCCGGCCGAGGCGGCGCAGGACGCGGCTGCTCCAGTTGTCCTGCGAGATCTCGTTGCGCTGGGAGAAGGCGCCGAGCTTGGCATCGTAGCCCGCGCGCAGCGCCGCCTCATCCGGGGTGCCATATGTCTCGTGGAACAGCACCGCGGCCTGCGGCAGGCGGGGCTTCACCTCATTGGCGACCTCGGGGGCGGCGTAGCCGATGCAGAGCCCGAAGACGCCCATCACCCCGGGCGGCAGGCCCAGCACCTCGGCGACCTTTTGCGGGTCGTTGCGGAGCGCGCCGATATAGACGGTGGCCAGGCCCAGGGATTCCGCCGCGACCACGGCGTTCTGGGCGGCAAGCCCCGCATCCAGCGCCGCGACCAGGAAGGATTCGAGATAGGGCAGCGCCACCAGCTCGGTGCCCTCGGCGTTGCCGAGCCGCTCATTGCGCGACAGATCGGCCAGCCAGACCAGGAAGACCGGGCATTGCTCGATATGCTTCTGGTTGGCCGCGACCTTGGCCATCACCGCCTTCACCGCGGGATCGGTCACCGCGATCACCGACCAGCTTTGCAGATTGGAGCTGGTGGCGGCCGATTGCGCGGCGGCGACCAGGGTTTCCACCGTGCCGGGGGGCAAGGCATCCGGGCGGTAGCCGCGGATCGAGCGATGCGAGAGCAGCAGCGCGATATGCTCGTTCCATGGCCCGGCGGGCGGCAGGGCATCGGCACCGTAGCGCAGGGTCAGCGCATCCTGCTGCGACAAGGTGATCGGGGCGGCGTTATCCATGGGGCAGGTATCCGAAGGGGGGAGCTGGGTTTCATCTGGCGGCGGTATGGCCTTCTGGCAAGCCAGCGCCGCGCCCCTGCAGCGGCCCGACCAGCAGGACCGTCGGCACCGACACGGCGAGCAGCGCGCCCACCGCCACCATGGCGTGCCGCCAGCGGCCCCGGATGACCATGACGCGCGTCTGGCGAGCATCCGCTCCAGCACCTACAAACACCCCATGCCGCTACCGGCACGAGATAGAGGGATTCCCCGGAATGTTCGATTTCACCGGCAAGCGGGTCTTGGTCTGCGGCGGCTCCAAGGGCATCGGCCGCAGTGTCGCCATCGGCTTCGCCCAAGCGGGCGCCGCCGTCTCCATCTGCGCGCGCGGCGCCGAGGCGCTGGCCGCGACCAAGGCCGAGCTTGGCGCACAAGGCCATGCCGCCCGTTGCGACCTGTCGCGCGCGGAGGAGATCGCGGCCTACATCGCCGACGCCGAACAGGCGCTGGGCGGCATCGACGTGCTCATCAACAACGCCTCCGGCTTCGGCGCCACGGATACCGAGGCGGGCTGGGCCGCGGGGCTCGGCGTCGATGTGATGGGCACGGTGCGCGCGACGCATGCGGCCTTGCCGGCGCTGAAGGCGAGCCGCGGCTGCATCGTCAATGTCGCCTCGATCTCGGGCTTCGGCCCGTCGATGCGCACGCCCGCCTATGCGGCGGTGAAGGCCCTGCTGATCAATTACACGCAGAGCCAGGCAGCGATCTATGGCACCGACGGCATCCGGGTGAACGGCATCGCGCCAGGCTCGATCGAATTCCCCGGCGGGTCGTGGGAGCGGCGGCGGACGGAGGACCCCAAGCTCTACAACGGCGTCCTCGCCCGCATCCCCTTCGGCCGCATGGGCACGCCCGAGGAGGTCGCGAATGTGGTGCTGTTCCTCGCCTCCCCGCTCGCAAGCTGGGTCACCGGCCACACGGTGGTGGTCGATGGCGGCCAGTTGCTGAACTGAGGCGCCAGCTGAACTGAGGCTTCAGGCCTTCTCGACGTTCCAGAAGATCGGGAAGGAGGATTCCATCAGCCCGACCAGCGAGGTGCGATAGGCGGCCGGAATGGTGAACTGGCCCCACATCACGCTCGGGGTGAGTTCATAGGCCAGGCGCTGGATCTCGGCGGTCAGGCGCAGCCGCTCCTCCAGCGTCTCGGCATTGGCGAAATCCCGCGTCAATGCCGGGATGCGCTCATCGCAGGACCAGCCGGGATAATCGGCGCAGGTGCTGGCGACGTAGAAATGTGTGAGCGGGGTGAGCATGTCCACGCCGTTGGAATAGACGGCGAACATGCTCCAGCCATCATGCCGCGCGCGGCGGGCGAGCACGGTGCCCCAATCCATCTGCTGCTCGTCCACGGTGAAGCCGGCGGCCTTCATGTTCTGGATCAGCACATGCGCCGCGGTCTGCGAGATCGAGCCTGAGACTTCAAGGAATTGCACCGGCTGGCCGGCATAGGCGGTCCTGGCCAGATCCGCCTTTGCCTCCTCGATCGAGAAATTGGCGATCTCCGCACCGGCGGTGGTGCTGTAGGGCGCATCGCACATCCAGAAGGACGGGCATTGCGGCGCGCGGAATTTTTCCGGGATGCCGATCGCCTGCAACACCGTGCTCTGGTCCACGAGCTTCCACAGCACGCGGCGCACGGCGGGATCGTCGAAGGGGGGCGCTGCGTGGTTCAGGCGGAAATTGCCCTGGAACTGATGCAGCCCGCCGAGCGAGAGCAGCTTGATGTCGCGCGACCGCTCCAGCCGGGGGATCCAGTCGAAGGGCACGTATTGCTGGTAGTCGATCTCATTCGCCAGCAGCGCCGTCGCCCCCGTCGCCTGGTCGGGCATGACGCGCAAAGCGATGCTGTCCACCTTCACGCGCTTGCCGCCGGCGAGGAAATCGGGCGGCTCGCTGCGCGGCACGTAATCGGCGAATTTCTCCAGCACCATGACATTGCCCGGCCGCCACTGGTCGGGGAGGAAGCGGAACGGGCCGGAGCCGATGATCTCGGTGATGCGCTGGTCGCCCGGGGTCTTGGCCAGCCGTTCGGGCAGGATGAAGGGCACCGGCGCATTGGGCTTGCCCAGCACGTCCAGCACCAGCGGGAAGGGCCGCTTCAGCACCAGTTCGAAGCCCAGCGTCCCCTTGGTGGTCAGGCTCGCATGCGCCTCGCGCAGCATCCGCCCCAGCGCGTCGCGCGGCATCCAGCGGTTGAGCGAGGCCACGACGTCGGTCGCGGTGACCGGCGTGCCGTCATGGAATTTGAGGCCCGGGCGCAACGAAAAATTCCAGGTCAGCCGGTCGGCGGAGACGGTGTGGCTCTCGACCATCTGCGGCTGGATGCGGCCCTGCCCGTCCATGGCGAAGAGCGTGTCGAAGACATGGAAGCCGAAGGTGCGGGTGATCGCCGCCGTGGTCATATAGGGGTCGAGGATGACCACCTCGGATTCCAGCACGAGGTTCAACTGCTGTGCGGCCCGCGCCTCGGGCGGGCGGATGATGCCGGATGCAGCCAGCGTGGTTCCGGTCGCAAGCAGGCCACGGCGCCCGATCGTCGTTGCAGTCATGCTGTTTTTTCCTCCGGTCGCAGGGGGAGCGGGCCTCGCCGCTCGATATATCCTATGCCAGGATGACGCCCTCTCCCGCGCTTGCGCAAGAAGGAAACGCGCCCATGGCCGATGCCGATCTCCTGTTCATGCCGGCGACCCGGGCGGCCGCGCTGATCCGCCGGCGGGCGCTCTCCCCGGTCGAGCTGACCCGCGCCGTGCTGGCCGCGATCGACCGCGCACAGCCCCGGCTCAACGCCTTCGCGACCGTGCTGCACGAGCAGGCGATGGCCGCGGCGACCCGCGCGGAACAGGCGGTGATGGATGGGGCGGCGCTCGGCCCGCTGCATGGCGTGCCGGTGCATATCAAGGACCAGGTGGATACCGAGGGCGTGGTCACCGCGCATGGCTCGGCGATCTTCGCGGGCAACCTGCCCGCGCGCGACGACGCCACGGCGGCGCGGCTGAAGGCGGCGGGCGGCATTTTGCTCGGCAAGACCACCATGCCGGAGTTCGGCCACAAGGGGCTGACCGATGGCCCGAGCTTCGGCACCACCCGCAACCCCTGGGACCTCAGCCGCACCACGGGCGGGTCTTCAGGCGGCGCGGCGGCGGCGGTGGCGGCGGGGCTGGGGCCGATCGGGCTCGGGACGGATGGCGCGGGCTCGGTGCGTATCCCGGCGGCCTGCTGCGGCATCGTCGGGCTGAAGGCTACGCTCGGCGCCGTGCCCTGGGAGGCCTCGGCCGACACCTTCGGGAACAACGTCTATGCCGGGCCGATGACGCGGACGGTGACGGATGCGGCGGTGATGTTCTCCATCATCGCCGGGCCCAGCGCGCGCGATGCGCAAAGCCTGCGCGGGCCGGGCCTGGCCCCCGTCCCGCCCGGGCTGATCGGCGGCGATCTGAACGGGCTGCGGATCGGCTACATCGCGAAGGCCTGCAATGCGAAGGTGCAGGCGGAGATGGCGGCGAACACCATCGCCTCGCTCGATGCTCTTTCCGCACGCGGTGCCTTGGTCGAGGAGGTGACCGACAGCATCGACTGGATGGAGTACCAGGGCCGCATCCTGTACCAGGCCGGGTTCTTCGTAAGCTGCACGCCGCATCTGGCGCAATGGCACAACCAGATGGACCCGGTGCTGCTGGCCTTCATGGAGCGCGGATCGAAGTTCTCGCTGACGCAGTATCGCGAGGCGCAATTCGCCCGCACCAGGCTGTTCCGCGCGATCCAGGGCCTGTTCGAGCGCTACGACGTTCTGGTCACCCCGACCCTGACGCGCACCGCGCTGGCCGCCGATTTCGACGCGGCCGACGGGCAGATCGAGATCGACGGCGAGGCCTGCGGCATCACGCGGCAAGGCTGGACCAGCTACATGTACCCCTTCAACCTCACGGGGCATCCGGCGCTGACCATCCCCTCGGGCTTTGCCGGGGATGGGCTGCCGACGGCGGTGCAGCTGGTCGGGCCCTGGGGCGGCGATATGAGCCTGCTGCGGCTGGGCGCGCTGCTGGAACAGGACCGGCCCTGGGCGCAGCACCGCCCGCCGGCGGGGTGAGGCGGCTGCCCCATACGCATGACGCGATCCATGCTAGGTGACCGCGATGCAGACCAAGCCCCCCATCCCCCTCGCCGTCCTTGTTGGCATCCAGACGCCGGAGGTTGACGACGTCGCCCATGCGGCCAGCCTTGAGGAACTGGGGCGGCTGGTGAAAACCCTGGGCTATGAGGTGGTCGGCACCGTGTCGCAGCGGCGCGAGGGCACCGGCGCCGGCTCCCTGCTCGGCACCGGCAAGCTGGCCGAGCTGGCGGCGATGACCGGCGGCACCGGCCTGGTCGGCTCGATGGCCCCACCGCCGAAATCCAAGGCACGGTTGCGCTTCGACGGCGCCTCGGAGGCGGCCGAGCCAGCCGAGCCCGAGCCGGAGGCCCCCCGCAAGCCCGACTTCGTCATCGTCGATCACGAACTCTCGCCCAGCCAGATCCGCAACCTGGAGCGCGCCACCGGCGCCCAGGTGCTGGACCGCACCGGCGTCATCGTCGAGATCTTCCACCGCCACGCCAATACCCGCGAGGCGAAGCTGCAGGTCGAGATGGCGCGGCTGAAATACGTGGCACCCCGCCTGCGGGAATCCTCGGGCGGCGGCGGGCGGCAGCAGGGGCCGGGCGCGGGCGAGAGCACGCTCGACCTCGACCGCCGCAAGATCCGCGACCGGCTGGCGGAGCTGAAGGAGCAGTTGGACGCGGTGCAGCGCGACAGCGACCAGCGCCGCACCGGCCGGCGGGACCAGCTTCGCGTGGCGCTGGTCGGCTATACCAATGCGGGCAAATCCTCGCTGATGCGGGCGCTGACCGGCAGCCAGGTGCTGGTGGAGGACAAGCTCTTCGCCACCCTCGACACCACGGTGCGGACCTTGCAGCCCGAAACCCGGCCCCGCGTGCTCGTCTCCGACACCGTCGGCTTCATCAAGCAACTGCCGCATGATCTGGTCGCCTCCTTCCGCTCCACGCTGGCGGAGGCGCTGGAGGCCTCGCTGCTGCTCTTCGTCGTCGATGCCTCGGACCCGACCTATGAGGCGCAGTTGGAGGTGAGCCGCAGCGTGCTGCGCGAGATCGGGGCGGATGCGGTGCCCTCCCGCCTGGTGCTGAACAAGATGGACCGGGTGGATGACGCCGCGCGCGCCGCGCTGATCCAAAAACATCCGGACGCGATCCTGCTCTCCGCCCACCGGCCCGAGGATGTGAGCGCGCTGCGGGACACCATCATCGCCTTCTTCGAGGCCGCGATGGTGGAGGATGTGCTGGTGCTGCCCTATGCGAAACAGGGGCTGATCGGCGAGGTCTATGACAGCGTGCGCGTCCTGTCCGAGGATTACGACGAGACCGGCCGGGTGCTGAAGGTGCGCGGCCTGCCCGGTGCCATCACACGGCTGCAGCGCAGCCTCGCCGCGCAGTGAGCGTTTGATCTGAATTCGCCGCGGGGTCGCCGGCCTTTTTGCCGGCCAGCGTGACGGCATGGCCTGGCGAGCTTCGCCCGGCAGCACGCATGCCCGGTGGCATGCATGAACGGTGGCACGCATGCCCGGTGGCACGCATGAACGGCGCACCCCTATCGCCGCGGCCCTCACTCCGCCGGCGCGGCCTCTGCCTCCGCCATCACCCCGGGGCCGGCCGCACCGAAGACGAGCGCCCCGCGGATCGTCACCTGACATGCGGCGCCGCGGACCATCCACCCCGCCCCGTTCGTCGCAAGCGCGTCGAGTTGCACGCCATTGACCTCGACCACGCAGCGCATCTGCGCGTCGGGCGCCGCGGATGCGTGGCGGATGACGCCGTTCCCGGCATCGCGGCCGGCCGGCGTGACGACGACGTCCCGCGGACGCAGGAAGGCCGTCGCGGGCCCGTCGGCCAGCGCCACGCGCAAGGGCGCCCGCGGCAGCCGCGCAACATGCAGCACGCCCGCCGCCACCTGGCCTTCGAGCCGCGTGGCATCGCCCAGGAAGCCCGCGACGAAGGGCGTGGCGGGCCGCGTCATCACGGCCGAAGGCGTATCGAACTGAACGACGCGGCCACGCTCCAGAATGGCGACGCGATCCGCGAGCTCCATCGCCTCCTCCTGGTCATGGGTGATGAGGAGGGAGGTGATGCCGAGCCTGTCGTGCAGGCCACGCAGCCAGCGACGCACATCCTTCCGCACCAGCGCGTCCAATGCACCGAAGGGTTCATCCAGCAGCAGCAGCTGCGGCTCGATCGCCAAGGCGCGGGCCAGCGCGACCCGCTGCCGCTGCCCGCCCGAGACCTGGTCGGGATAGCGCTGCGCCAGTTCCGGAATCTGCACCAGATCCAGCAGTTCCCGCACCCGCCGGAGGATATCGGCGTTGCCGGGGCGAAACCGGCGCGGCCGCACCCGCAGACCGAAGGCCACATTCTCGAAGACCGTCATGTGCCGGAACAGCGCGTAGTTCTGGAACACCACGCCGACGCCGCGCCGCCGCGCCGGAACCTGCGCCATGTCTGCACCGGCGATTAAAACGCGGCCGGAATCGGGGAAATCCAGCCCGGCCAGAATCCGCAGCAACGTGGTCTTGCCGGAGCCGGATGGCCCGAGCAGCGCCACGAACTCCCCGGCCCGCAGGGTCAGCGACACGCCTTCCAGCGCGGCCGTCGCCCCGAAGCGCCGCACCACATCCTCGATCTCGACGGTCATGCCGTGGCCCGGACCCTGCGGCCGGCCAAGGCCTCCAGCAGCGCCTTCGCGGCCAGGGTCACCAGGCCGAGCAGGGCGAGCAGCGAGGCGACCGCGAAGGCGCCCACGAACATGTATTCATTGTAGAGGATCTCGACATGCAGCGGCAGCGTATTGGTCTGCCCGCGGATGTGCCCCGACACCACCGAGACGGCGCCGAATTCGCCCATCGCACGGGCGTTGCACAGCAGCACGCCGCTGATCAGCGCCCATTTCACATTGGGCAGGGTGACGCGGCGAAAAATCTGCCAGCCACCTGCGCCAAGGGTGGCGGCGGCCTCCTCCTCCCCACGGCCCTGTTCCTGCATCAGCGGCACGAGGGTGCGGGCAACGAAGGGGAAGGTCACGAAGATGGTCGCGAGCACCAGGCCGGGCAGCGCGAAAATGATCTGGATGTCATGCGCCCGCAGCCAGGGGCCGAGATAGCCCTGCGCCCCGAACAGCAGCACATAGACCAGACCCGATATCACCGGCGACACCGAGAAGGGCAGCTCGATCAAGGTGATCAGCAGCCGCTTGCCGGCGAAGTCGAACTTGGCGATGGCCCAGGCCGCGGCCAACCCGCCCACCGTGTTGACCGGCACCGCGATCGCGGCGACCAGCAGCGTGAGGCCCATGGCGGCCCGTGCATCCTCCTCCAGGATCGCGGCCAGCGCCGGCGCCGCGCCACGCCGCAGGGCCTCGGTGAAGACGGCCGCGAGCGGCAGCAGGAAGATCACCACCGCCAGTGCGAGCGACGTCGCGATCAGCCCCCATCGCACCAGGAAAGGATCCTCGTCGGCGCGCTGCCCGGCGCTGCTCATGCCTGGCCCTGACGCAAGGCGCGTTGCCACAGGTTGAGGGCGAACAGGATCAGGAAGGACAGCACCAGCATCACGAGGCCGATCCCGGCCGCGGCCGCGTAGTCGAACTGCTCCAGCTTCACGACGATGATGAGGGGCGCGATCTCGCTGACCATCGGCATGTTGCCCGCGATGAAGATCACGCTGCCGTACTCGCCCACCGCGCGTGCGAAACCGAGCCCGAAGCCGGTGATGGTGGCGGGCCACAGCACCGGCAGCACGACCCGCCAGACCGTCTGCGCCCGCGTGGCGCCGAGGGTTGCGGCGGCCTCCTCCGCATCCGGCCGCAGGTCGCGCAACACCGGCTCCACGGAGCGGACGACAAAGGGAAGCGCCACAAATATCAGGGCCACCACGACGCCCGCCGGCCGGAAGGCCACCTGCCAGCCGAACCATTCGGCCAGCGGCGCGCCAAGCCAGCCATTGTTCGCAAACAGCGCGGTGAGCGAAAGCCCCGCGACCGCCGTCGGCAGGGCGAAGGGCAGGTCGATGATCGCATCCAGCACGCGCCGGCCGGGGAAGCGGTAGCGTGTGATCGTCCAGGCCAGCAGCAGCCCGACCGGCACGCTGAACAGCGCAGCGAGCAGCGCCGCACCGAAGGAGAGGCGCAGCGCGGCCAGCACGCGCGGGTCAATCAGCACCAGGCCCAGGCGCTGCACCCCAAGCTCCCATGGCTTGATCGCCAGTGCCGCGAGCGGGATGAGCACGATGACCCCGAGCCAGAGCAGCGTGAGCCCGAGCGACAGGCCAAGGCCCGGCAAGGGGTGGCGCCGTCGTCCGAAAGCGGGGCGGGCGACGGCGGCCTTCATCGTCCCGGCTGGTAGATGCGGTCGAAGATGCCGCCATCGTTGAAATGCGTCCGCTGCGCCTGGGCCCAGCCGCCGAACACCGCATCCACCGTGATGAGTTCGATGCCGGGGAAGCGTGACGCATTGGCCTGAAGCGCCGCGCGATCGCGTGGACGGTAGAAGTGCTTTGCCGCCAGATGCTGCGCCTCGTCCGTGTAGAGGTAGCGCAGATAGGCCTCCGCAGTCGCGCGCGTGCCGCGCCGATCGACATTGGCATCGACCACCGCGACCGGCGGTTCGGCCAGGATCGAGAAGCGGGGGTACACGATTTCAAGCCCGCCTTGCGGAAACTCCCGGAGTGCCAGATGTGCCTCATTCTCCCAGGCGAGCAGCACATCGCCCTGGCCGCGCTGCACGAAGGTCGTGGTGGAACCGCGCGCGCCGGTGTCGAGCACCGGCACCTGCCGGAAGAGCTGCGTGACCGCCTGCTCCGCCGTCTGTGCGGTGCCGCCAGGCTGGGCGAGTGCCCAGCCCCAGAGTGCCAGGTAGTTCCAGCGTGCGCCGCCGGATGTCTTGGGGTTGGGCGTGATGATGGCGACGCCCGGCTTCAGCAGGTCGCCCCAGTCCTTCACGCCCTTGGGGTTGCCGCGCCGCGTCAGGAACACGATCGTGCTGGTGTAGGGCGAGCTGTTGTCCGGCAGGCGCTTCTGCCAGTCGGGGGCGATCAGGCCACGCTCGGCGATCGCATCGATGTCATAGGCCAATGCGAGCGTCACGACATCGGCTGCCAGGCCGTCGATCACGCTGCGTGCCTGCTGGCCCGATCCGCCATGCGAGGTGTTGATGTTCGGGCGCGGGTGGCCTTGCGCCGCCCAGCTCGCCGCGAAGATGCGGTTGAACTCGCGGTAGAATTCCCGCGTCGGATCATAGCTGACGTTCAGCAGCGTGGTTGCCGCCTGCGCCCTGGCGCCACTGGCCAACAGGCTGGTTGCCGTGGCCGCCATCAGCGCGCGGCGTCTGAGGGGGGTGGGCATCATGCGCCATGTCTCCTGGGGTGAGGGTGGATGACTTGGGGCGGTGCGCGCAAGCGGGATGTGTGCCGGCCCACTTGCCGCAAGCCTCTGGCCAGCTCGGCCAGGGCATCGGGCGGCAAGGCGTAGGACAGCGCCGCGCCGCCGGTTTCGAAGACCAGCAGGGCTTCGCCCGCGTCGGAGAGCGCAACGCCGACGGCATCGGCGGCAACGCGGGCGGCGGGACCAGGCGGTATGCCCGGCGGCGCGCGGCGCGCGACGTCGAGCAGGCAGGCGACCACCGCGCTCACGGCCCGGTGATCCATGCCAAAGCGGAGCACGGCGCCCTCGGTGGTCTGCACCTCGACCCGCAGCCCGTCGCCCTCCGGCGAGAGGGAGGCGCGGAAGCCGTCAAGCACCGGCCATGTCGCGGATGGGGCGGTCATGTGCGACGGGCCGCGCGGCGGCTGACACAGCCCTGCCGTCCCTGCTCACGACGCCAACTGCCGGGCCGGCTGGTTGTAGAGGCTCGGCGGCCGCGGCAGGCCCAGATGGTCGCGCAGCGTGCTGCCGGCATAGGCGCTGCGGAACAGCCCGCGGCGGCGCAGGATCGGCACGACCTCGTCGGCAAAGATCTCGAAGCCGCCGGGCAGCCAGGGCGGCATCACGTTGAAGCCATCCGCCGCCCCTTGGGTGAACCAGGTCTCGATGTGGTCGGCGACCTGATCGGGGGTGCCGGCCATGACGAAATGGCCCCGCGCCCCGGCCAGCCGGTGGAGCAGCCCGCGCAACGTGGGCTGTTCGCGATCCACGATGTCGAGCACGACCTGGAACCGGCTCGCGACGGCCTGCGAATTCTCCGGCTGGATCAGATGGCGCGGGAAGGGTGCATCGAGGTCGTGGCCGGAGAAATCCACACCCAGCATCTGACGCAGTTGCTGGAGCGAGTAGGCCGGCTGGGTCAGCGCGTTGAACTGCTCCTGCAAGGCGCGGGCCTCGGCCTGCGTGCTGCCGATGAAGGGGCTGAGCCCGGGCAGTATCTTGATGTGTTCCGGCCGTCGCCCGACGCCCAGCGCGCGGGCCTTGATGTCGGCGTAGAAGGCCTGGGCGGCGCCGAGTGTCTGATGCGCGGTGAAGATCGCCTCGGCATGGCGCGCGGCGAAGCCACGGCCGTCCTCGGAGGAGCCTGCCTGCACATAGACCGGCCGCCCTTGCGGCGAGCGCGGTGCGTTCAGCGGCCCGCGCACGCGGAAGTGGCGGCCGACATGCTCGATCGCGTGGATCTTGGCGGGATCGGCATAGAGGCCGCTGGCGGCATCGGCGATGATCGCGTCATCCTCCCACGAGTCCCAGAGTTTCGTGACCACATCGACGAACTCCTCTGCCCGCGCATAGCGCGCGGCATGGGCGGGATGTTCCTCGAGCCCGAAGTTCCGCGCGGCGGCCGGCGATGACGTGGTGACGATGTTCCAGCCCACGCGGCCATGGCTGAGATGGTCCACCGAAGCGAACAGCCGCGCGAGGTTGTAGGGCTCGTAATAGGTGGTCGAGGCGGTGGCGATCAGCCCGATGCGCGAGGTCGCCGCGGCGATGCCGGCCAGCAGTGTGATCGGCTCGAGCCGGAACCTCGGCGCATACTGGATGTTCTCGGCCAGGGCCGGGCCATCGGCGAAGAAGACCGCATCAAAGGCCGCTGCCTCGGCACGCTGCGCCAGGGCCTGGAACCATCCGAGGTCCAGGATCCGATCGGGTTGCGATCCCGGATAGCGCCAGGCGGCCTCATGATGCCCATCGGGGTAGATGAACAGGTTCAGGTTCAGGCTGCGGTCGGTCATGGGCTTGTCCTTGGCTCGGTGAGCACGCCGGCGGGTGCGATCGGCACTCTGCGGTCATCAAACACGCCATCCAATCGTTAAACAAGAAAAGACTCACATATAAACGTTGATAGAGATATTCCCGATCCTCATGGCGGCATCCGACGATGCGGAAACCCCATACCGAGACGAATCATACATTATCTAATTGATATATATGGTCATATATCACACTATTTATGATCGTTAAATATGATTGACTCCATTTAGAAAACGTGGAATCGATGATCACCCCGGCCACTCAAGGTCGGGTGAAGGTGACAGGAGGTCTCGCATGATGGTCTCCGAGATGGCGTGCGGCCTGCGCGTCGAACCGCGCCGCCAGGGCTGTTGACCCTGCGTGCAGGCCGGCCACGCAGCAGCCGTGGCCGTTGACGTGGCGCTCCCGGGTCGCGCCGCACTTCCCCCCTCCCCTTGCATCGGGCCATGCCATGCCACGCCACCCTCGTTCCTGCCCCCTCCTCCCCCATTGGCCGATCTCGCCCCCGCAGCGCCGCGTGGGGGCGAACAGCCGCCGGGTCGCGCGATGAGCGCGGTTCTGAAGGCCACGCCGCCCCCCCTGCGGCAGGCCAGCCTCGACGCGGCGCGCTGCGCCCTGTCCGCGCGCGGCGTCTCGCGTCGTTTCCGCATCGCGGGCACCGATCTGGTGGCGCTCGCCGGCGTCGATCTTGATGTCGCAGCCGGCGAGTTCGTCACCATTCTCGGCGCCAGCGGTTGCGGCAAATCCACGCTGCTCCGCCTTTTCGCCGGGCTGGATCGCGCCGATACCGGCACGCTGCTGCATGCCGGCGTGCCGATTGCGGGGCCCAGCCTGCAACGCGGCCTGGTGTTCCAGGAGCCGCGTCTGTTTCCCTGGCTCACCGTCACGCAAAACGTCGCGACCGCGCTGCTGAATGCGCCAGGCGGTCCAGAGGCGAAGCGCCTTGCCGTCGCCGAGCATATCGCCCTGGTCGGCCTCGCGGGCTTCGAGGATGCCTGGCCGCACCAACTGTCCGGCGGCATGGCTCAGCGCGCGGCGATAGCGCGCGGACTGGTCAATGGCCCCGACGTTCTGCTGATGGATGAACCCTTCGGCGCACTCGACGCGCTGACCCGCGCCCGACTGCAGCGCGAACTGCGCCGCATCTGGGAGCGCGAGCGCACCACCATGCTGCTCGTCACCCATGATGTGGATGAGGCCCTGCTGCTGGGCACCCGCCTCGTCGTGATGACGCCGCGGCCAGGGCGCATTGCCCGCATCCTCGATCTCCCCCGCAGCATCACGCGGGACCACGCCGATCCCGCCTTCGCCCGGCTGCGCGCCGAGGTTCTGGCGATGCTCGACGACGGCATCAGCACGGAAGGACCCCTCCAGCCATGACAACGATCCCCCGACGCATCGCGGTGGCCGCGGCCACCGCCTCGCTCTTCGCCCCGCGTATTCTGCGCGCCCAGACGCGCGTGGTGCGCATCGGCTTCGCCTCGATCGGTGCCGGCAACCGCCAGTTCACCGGCGGTTCGCCCATCGCGGCCTCCCATGCCGAAGGATGGCTGGAACGCGACCTGGCCGACGAACGCGGCCTGGAAATCCGGTGGTCCTTCTTTGCCGGTGCCGGCCCCGCGGTGAACGAGGCGCTGGCGAACAACCAACTCGATTTCGCAGTGCAGGGCGACCTGCCTGCGGTGATCGGGCGCGCCAACGGGCTGCGCACCAGGCTGATCCTGGCGAGCGGCGTGAACAATCCGATCTACCTCGCCGTGCCGCCGGACAGCACGATCCGCGGCCCCGCCGACCTGCGCGGCAAGACCGTCGCCTGGCACCGCGGCACCAACCTGCATCTGGCGATCGTCAAGGTGCTGGCGGCGAACAACCTGACCGAGCGCGATCTGCGCGTGGTCAATCTGGATTTCGCGGCGTCGGATGCGGCACTCGCGACACGCAGCATCGATGCGGCCTTTAGCTCGCCGGTGCTGTTCGGGCTGCAACGGCGTGGTCTGGCGAAGATCGTCTACAGCACCAAGGGCGACAATCCCGGCTTTGCCCGGCATTCGCACCTGCTGGTGCAGGAGGCGTTCGACAAGGATCATCACGAGCTCACCGGGCGCATCGTGAACAGCTTCGTCCGCGCCTCCGATTGGGCCTCGAAGGAGGAGAACCGGGAGGAGCTGTTCCAGATCTGGGGCAAATCCGGTCATTCGGTGGAAAACTTCCGGGAGGATTTCGCCGATCTGCCGCTGGCCTTCCGCAACAATCCGCTGCTCGACGCCTTCCTGCGGGGCCAGTACCGGATCCAGGCCGATCAGGCGCTGGAGCACCGGCTGGTGCGCCGCCAGGTGGATACGGCCGCCTGGTTCGACACGACCCACCTCGATGCCGCCCTGCGGGAGCTGGGGCTGGAGCGGCGCTGGACACGGCGCGATGCCGAAGGGCGGGAGATCGTCGTGTGATGTCGGTCTCGATCACCCTTCCCCGCGCCGCCGCGGGGCCACGCGCCTGGCGCCTGCCGGCATGGCCCGCGGCACTCCTTCTGCCTCTGCTCGGCCTCCTGGCCTGGGCCGCCGCCGCGCGGGCCGGCTGGCTGACGCCCGCCATCCTGCCCGCCCCCGCCGAGGTCTGGGCCACGCTCACGGAGCTGTGGCAATCGGGCGAGCTGCAAAGCCATGCGCTGTGGAGCATGGGACGCGTGGTCCAGGGCTTTGCCATCGGCGCCGTGCTCGGGCTGGCGCTCGGTGCTGCCATGGCCTTGTCACCGCGCGTGGAGGATTACCTGCGGCCAAGCTTCGTCGCCATCGCGCAGGTGCCGGTGATCGGCTGGGTGCCGCTGCTGATGCTGCCGCTCGGCATCGGCGAGGCGCTGAAGATCGTCATCATCGCCAAGGCCGCGCTGGTGCCGGTCACCCTCAACACCCTGGCCGGCATCCGCGCCGTGCCGCGCGGCTGGGTCGAGGTCGGCACGGCCTTCCGCTACAGCCGCTGGCAGGTGCTGCGCCACGTGGTGCTGCCGGCCGCGGTGCCGCCGGTCTTCACCGGCATCCGCTACGGGCTGACGAGCTGCTGGAAGGCGCTGGTGGCGGTGGAGCTGCTGGCCTCGGCCGAAGGGCTCGGCTTCCTGCTCGTCTGGGGGCGGCAGATGTTCCAGATGGACATGGTCATCGCGGGCATGGTGGTGATCGCCGCAGTGGGCCTGGTGTTCGATGCCTCGTTGGCCCTGCTGGAACGACGGCTGCAACCCTGGCGGGCGGCATGAACGCGCGGGGGCTGGTGCTGCCATTGGGGCTGCTGGCGCTATGGCAGGGTGTGGCTGCGGGGGGCCTGGCCGATCCCAGGCTGCTTGCGCCACCGGGCGAGGTCGCGGCAACGGCCTGGCGTGTGCTGACCGACCCCGCGATCTTCCTGGCACTCGGTGCGAGTCTCGGGCGCTGCCTTGCCGGCTTCGTGCTCGGGGCGGGTCTTGGCCTGTGCTTCGGCCTGCTCTGCGGCCTGTCGCGGCCCGCCGACCGCCTGCTTGGGCCGAGCTTTCACGCCTTGAAGAATGTCGCCGTCTTCGCCTGGATTCCGCTCATCGCCATGTGGTTCGGCTTTGGCGAGGAGGCACGCATCATCTTCATCGCGCTTGCCACCTTCACGCCGATGGTGCTGAACAGCTGGGAGGGCATTGCCGGCACGCCACGCGCCTTGCTGGAGGTCGGATCGGTGCTGCGGTTCGGCCCTTGGCAGTCGCTGGCGCGCATCCGCCTGCCGGCAGCCCTGCCATCGATGATGACCGGTGTGCAGCTGGGGCTGATGCATGCCTGGCTCGCGACCATCGGCGCCGAATACTTCCTGGCCAAAGGCACCGGCCTCGGCGGCGTGCTAATCGAGGGGCGCGACACCTTCGACATGGCGCTGGTGCTGGTTGGTGTCGTGCTGCTCGGGGCGGTCGGCCTGGTGCTGAGCCAAATGGCGCGGCTTGGCGGCGCGCGGCTGGCGCCCTGGAAACGCGAAATTGCCTGATCCTGAGGTTCCGGAACGCAGACCCCCGATGTCCCGCAAAGCCATAACGCCGCATCGCCTCTCGCCGCCCATCGGCGCCGAGGTGCGTGACATCGACGTAGGCGCACAGCGCTAAGCCGTCGCGGTGCGGGCCGCGGCGCCCGTCGGCAAGGCCAGCGTCAAGACCCAGCAGACGGCAAGCATCAGGGCCGAACCGACCAGGCAGGCCGTCAGCCCCCCCCAGGCGTAGAGCAGGCCGGAGAGCAGCGTGCCGGCGAAGCGTCCGACGGCATTGGCGGCGTAATAGAAGCCGACGTCTTCGGCGGCCTTCTCGCTGCCGGCATAGGCCAGCACAAGGTAGGAATGGACCGAGGAGTTCACGGCAAAAGCCACGCCGAACAGGCACAATCCGATCGGCACGATGATGTCGGGCCGGGGCGCGCCGGCCACGAGGAGCGCCGCGAGCACAGCCGGGACGATCGCCAGGCCCAGCGACCAGAAGCGCGCCGCCGGCACCTCCGACGACAGCCCATCGGCACTCTTGCGAATGACAGCGGGAGCCGCCGCCTGAATGATGCCGTAGCCGATGGTCCAAACGGCGAGGAAGGCACCCACCATGGTGAAGGTCCAACCCGAGGCGTAGAGGAACACCGGCAGCCCGACCACGAACCATACGTCGCGGGCACCGAACAGGAACACCCGCGCCCCGGCCAGCAGGTTCACGCCCCGGTTCTTGGCGAAGAGCTCCTTGGCGGATTTCGATGCCGGGCCGCGTCCCATCAGTGGCGGCAGCGACAGCACGACGGCGATCAGGATGGCACCGAGCATCGCCGCCATGGCCCAGAGGGCGCCCCGAAAGCCGAGCGCCTCCAACAGCAGCCCGCCAAGGAAGAAGCCAAAGCCCTTCATCGCGTTCTTGCTGCCGGTGAAGAAGGCCACCCAGTGGAACAGGCGCCCCGCGGCTTCCCCCGCGGTCAGCTTGATCGCGGATTTGCTCGCCGTCTTGGTGAGGTCCTTGGCGACGCCGCAAATCCCTTGCGCCATCACCACCCAGGCGACGGAGAGTGCGGCGCTCCAGCCCGCAGACATGGCGGAGAGCAGCAGGAAACCGACGATCTGTGTGGAGAGCCCCACCGCCAGCATGCGCGCGATACCGAAACGGGTGGCGAGCCAGCCGCCGATCAGGTTCGCGCCGATCCCCGCGGCCTCATACAGGAGGAACAGCAAGGCCAGCGTGAAAGGGCTGTAGCCCAGCCGGAAGAAATGCAGCAGCACCAGCATCCGCAGCGCGCCATCGGTGAGCGTGAAGCCCCAATAGGCGGCGGTGACGATGGCGTAGTTGCGGGTGCCGGCATTCATATCCCGACGCTTTCCATGTGGCAGGCGAGATCCACCATGCGGCAGGCATAGCCCATCTCATTGTCATACCAGGCGTAGATCTTCAGCAGCGTGCCGTCGGTCACCATGGTGCTCGGCGCATCGACGATCGAACTCCGCGTATCCCGCGCATAATCCGCCGAGACCAGCGGGCGCGTCTCATAGCCGAGGATGCCCGCGAGCGGCCCGGCCGCGGCCGCGGCGAAGAGCGCGTTGACCTCCTCGGCGGTCGTCTCCCGCCGCATCTCGAAGACGCAGTCGGTGAGCGAGGCATTCAGCACCGGCGCGCGCACCGCATGGCCGTTCAGCTTGCCCTTGAGATCGGGATAGATCAGCGCGATGGCCGTGGCGCTGCCGGTCGTGGTCGGCTGCAACGACAACATGGCCGATCGCGCGCGCCGCAGATCCTTGTGCGGCGCGTCCACCACGACATTGGTGTTGGTCGGGTCGTGGATGGTGGTGATCTGGCCGTGGCGGATGCCGATCGCCTCATGCACCACCTTCACCACCGGGGCGAGGCAATTCGTGGTGCAGGAGGCGGCGGTGACGATCGGATGGCGAGCGGGGTCGTAGAGATGCTCATTCACGCCGACCACCACGTTCAGCACGCTGTCGAATTTCACGGGTGCCGCGACGATGACCCGCTTGGCGCCACGGTCGAGGTGGCCCTGCAACGCTTCGGGCGCCAGGAATTTGCCGGTGCATTCGAGGACGAGATCGACACCGAGATCGCCCCAGGGGATGCGCGCCGGCTCGGCCTGTTCCGAATAGGTCATGCGGTGATCGCCGATGCGGATCGCGCCGCCGCCCTCGGCCGCGATATCCGCCCGCCAACGGCCCTGGACGCTGTCGAACTCCAACAGATGGGCGATGGCCGCGGCACCGCCCTTGATCTCATTGAGGTGCACGACCTCCAGCCGGTTCCGCGCACGCGGGTCCTCTGGCTGGCGGTCGGCGGCCCCCATGGCGGCACGCAGCGCCAGCCGGCCAATGCGGCCCATTCCCGTGATGCCGACCTTCATGCAACGGCCTCCACGCTCGAATCCGTCACCGCGTCACCGCGTGCGGATCGGCCAGTTCATCAACGCGCGCCTTCAGCGCCATGCGGTCGAGCGAGGCGATGGGCAGGCTGATGAAGGCCTCCAGCCGACGACGCAGCCCGGCATAGACTTCGTTCAGCAGGGTCGCACGCTCCGCGACGCTGCCGCTGAATTTCGCGGGGTCCGGCAGCGGCCAGGCACCGGTGATCGTCGTCGCGCCGAAATCCGGGCAGACTTGGCCCTGCAGCGTGTCGCAGAGGGCCAGGACGAAATCCATCTTCGGCGCCGCGGGGCCGGTGTACTCGTCCCAGGACTTCGACCGCAGCCCCGACACGTCATGGCCCAGGGCCTTCAGCAGCGACAGAACCTCGGGCAAGGGCCCGGTCGGCGACGGGTCCGAGCCCGCCGAGTAGGCCGCGAAACGGCCGGGGGCGAGTTTTTGCAGCAGGGCCTCGGCCATGATCGAGCGGGCGGAGTTGTGCGTGCAGAGGAACAGCACGTTGAAGGTGGCGGCTCGCATGATGTTGTTCTCCCGTGTGATGGTGTCGAGCATCCGCCCGAGGTCGCCGCAGCGGTCGGGCTCGCCGCCGCAGCAGGCCTCGGCGAGGAAGGCGAGCAGGGCACGCAGCCGCGCGAACTGCACGGCGTAGATCAGGCTGCGGCCCTGGCGCGTGGCAGCGATCAGCCCCGCCTGGTCCAGCGCCCGCAGATGGAAGGACAGGGTGGAGGCGGGCACGCCGAGCCGGGTCGCGACCTCTCCGGCCGCCACACCGCTCGGCCCGGCGTCCAGCAGGACACGCAGCAGGTCGAGCCGCGTGCCCTGCCCAAGGGCTGCGAAGGCGAAGGCGGCGTCTTCTGTTTCCATTATTCCATTTTAATCGAAATGCCCGGCCGCGGGGTGACGTTTCGATGAAGGCTTCATGTCAGCCGAGCCTTCCAAGGACGGCCTCGCGTGCCGCCCGCGTCACGCCGGTCAGCGCGGCCGAGACCCGGCCGCGACCTATCCCGCACCTTGCCCGGCCGGTGGAGCGGAGGCCGGGAACCACCGGCGCCCCAGCCGCAGCGCCACGCCGACCAGCAGGATCAGCACCGGCACCTCGACCAGCGGCCCGATCACGGTCGCGAAAGCCACCGGCGAGGCCAGGCCGAAGGCGGCGATGGCGACCGCGATCGCCAGCTCGAAGTTGTTGGAGGCCGCGGTGAAGGCGATAGCGGTGGTGCGCGGGTAGTCCGCATCGATCAGCCGGCCCATCCAGAAGCTGACCATGAACATCACCAGGAAATAGATCACCAGCGGCACCGCGATGCGCAGCGCATCCAGCGGCAGGCGCAGCACGTCGCCGCCCTTGAGCGCGAACATGGCGAAGATGGTGAAGAGCAGGGCCGCCAGGGTGATGGGCGCGATCAGCGGCAGGAATTTTTCCGCGTACCAGGTCTCGCCATGCCGGGCGATCAGCACCCGCCGGGTCAGGAAGCCCGCCGCGAAGGGCACGCCCAGGTAGAGCAGCACGGCGCCGGCAATCGTGCCGAAGGACACCGCGACCACCTGGCCCTCCAGCCCCACCAGCGGCGGCAGCACCGTGAGGAAGAACCAGGCGTAAACCCCGAAGAACAGCAGTTGGAAGATGCTGTTGAAGGCGACCAGCCCCGCCACGTACTGGTTGTCGCCGCGCGCCAACTGGTTCCAGACGATGACCATGGCGATGCAGCGCGCCAGGCCGATCAGGATCAGCCCGGTCATGTATTCGGGCCGGTCCGACAGGAACAGCACGGCAAGGCCGAACATCAGGACCGGCCCGATCAACCAGTTCTGCACCAGCGACAGCAGCAGCACGCGGCGGTCGGCAAAAACCCGGGGCAGCGCCTCGTAGCGCACACGCGCGAGGGGTGGGTACATCATCAGGATCAGGCCGATGGCGATCGGCAGGTTCGTGCCCTCGACCGAGATCGCCTCCAGCGCCGCGGGCAGGCCAGGCACAAGGCTGCCGAGCGCGATGCCGAGCCCCATGGCCGCAAAGATCCAGAGCGTGAGCCAACGATCCAGGAAGGACAGGCGGCGCGGTGCGGCGGCGGTCATGAACAGGCCGGCCCGCCGCAGACGGCGAGCGGCAGGGTGGCGTCGAGCAGCGGGGCACAGGCGCCGGGGCGCCCGCCGCAGCAATCCTCGACCAGAAAGGCAATCAGCTCGCGGATGCCCCCCAGTTCGACCCCATAGAACACCTGGCGGCTTTCCCGGCGGGCCTGGATGAGTCCGGCCCGGGTGAGGATCGCCAGATGGGTGGACATGGTGTTCGGAGGGGTGCCCAGCCGGCGGGCGATCTCGCCGGCCGGCACCCCTTCCGGGCCGTGCTGGAGCAGCAGGCGAAAGACCCGGAGACGGGTCTCCTGGGCGAGGGCGGCAAAACCTTCGACGGCAACAGATTCATCCATGATTCGAGAATACCCGATGGGATTCCCCTTGAAAACCAGGTTTGTGTTGGCCGATGGTGGCGTCGGTTCGAGCAACATTACGGTTCCGCGGCCCGCAAGAGGCGCGATTCACCTGGGAGGTACGACGATGGCCGAATGCGACAAACTGGCTGAGTCCGGGCGACGCTTCTTCTTGTCGCGGGGCGCGGTGGCGGCCGTCGGCGCCGCCGCCGTCGCCGGCGCCATTCCGGCCAGTGAGGCCGAAGCGGCGCCAGCGCCAGCGCGGATCACCTATCCGGTCGCGCGGGTGGCGAATGTAGGAGAGCTCAAGCCCAACGAACCCGTGCCGATTTCCTATCCGGATCCCGACAGCCCCGGCGTGGTGATGAAGCTTGGAACGCGCGTCGCGGGTGGTGTCGGCCCGGATGGCGACATCGTGGCCTTCAGCACGATGTGCCCCCACAAGGGCTTTCCGCTGTTCTTCCGTGCCGATGACCGCAGCCTGAACTGCCCTGGCCATTACAGCCGCTTCGACTGTGAGAAGGGGGGCTTGCAGATCTGGGGCCAGGCAACCGCGAACCTCGCGCAGTTCCGCCTGGCCATCGCGGCCAATGGCGACATCAGCGCGATCGGTGTCGACGAGCTGATCTACGGCCGCATCAGCAACGTGCTGGCATAGGGGGGCGCGATCCGATCGCTGGAGGCCGCAGGCCGGAAGCGTGAATCGGATCGCCAGAAACAGGAGCGAAGCGACCATGGCCTTCAAGCGCAACATCGATCGCCTGCCGATCCCGCCACGGGACGCCACGGTGCACAACGTCACCTGCCACTTCTGCATCGTCGGCTGTGGCTACAAGGCCTATTCCTGGCCGGTTGGCGGCCAGGGCGGCACCGCGGCGGCAGAGAACGCTTTTGGCGTGAACCTCGCCGAACAGCAGCCGGCCGAAAGCCCGGCCTGGTTCGCCCCCTCGATGTACAATATCGTCAGGCAGAACGGCCGGGACGTGAACATCGTCATCAAGCCGGACCATGAGTGCGAGGTGAATTCCGGCCTCGGCTCGATCCGCGGCGCCCGCATGGCGGAAACCTCCTACTCGACCACGACGAACACGCTGGCCGCGCGCCTGACCGAGCCGCGGATCTGGCGCTACGGCACGATGTCGCCGACGTCGTGGGACGACGCGATCGGGCTGGTGGCCGAGGTCACCCAGCGCGTCGTCGCCGAGCAGGGCGAGGATGGGCTGATCGTCTCCGCCTTCGACCATGGCGGCGCCGGCGGTGGCTACGAGAACACCTGGGCGACCGGCAAGCTCTACTTCGAGAGCATGAAGGTGAAGAACATCCGCATCCACAACCGCCCGGCCTACAACAGCGAAGTGCACGGCTCGCGCGACATGGGCGTCGGTGAGCTGAACAACGCTTACGAGGATGCCGAGCTTGCCGACACGCTGTTCATCGTCGGCGCCAACAGCCTGGAGACGCAGACCAACTACTTTCTGAACCACTGGGTGCCGAACCTGCGCGGCTCCTCGCTCGACAAGAAGCGCCAGCAATTGCCGAACGAGCCGCATGCCTCGGCGCGCATCATCGTCGTCGATCCGCGCCGGACCGTCACCATCGCCGCATCGGAGACGGAAGCGGGCAAGGAGAATGTCCTGCATCTCGCGATCAACTCGGGCACGGATCTCGTGCTGTTCAACGCCCTGTTCACCGAGGTCGCGGCCAAGGGCTGGGTCGATCGCCCCTTCATCGCCGCCAGCACCAGCGGCTTCGACGCCGCCGTCACCGCCAACCGCACCAGCATCGAACAGGCAGCACAACTCACCGGGCTCTCCGCCGACGACATCCGCAAGGCGGCCGCCTGGATCGCCGAGCCGAAGCAGGGTGGGGCGCGGCGGCGGACCATGTTCGCCTATGAGAAGGGGCTGATCTGGGGCAACGACAACTACCGCACCAACCAGAGCCTGGTGAACCTGGCCCTCGCCACTGGCAATATCGGCCGGCCGGGCGGCGGCTGCGTGCGGCTCGGCGGGCACCAGGAGGGCTATTCGCGCCCATCGGACGCGCATGTCGGCCGGCCGGCGGCCTATGTGGACCAGTTGCTGATCAACAACCGCGGCGGCGTGCACCACATCTGGGCGTGCGATCATTTCAAGACCACGCTGAACGCCAGCGAATTCAAGCGCGCCTACAAGCGCCGCACCGATCTGGTGAAGGCGGCGATGGACAGCGTGCCCTCGGGCGATCGCGCGGCGAAGGTCGAAGCCATCATGGGCGCGATCCGCCAGGGCGGGCTGTTCAGCGTCGATGTGGATATCGTGCCGTCGCAGATCGGCTCCTGCGCGCATGTCGTGCTGCCGGCGGCGACCTCGGGCGAGATGAACCTGACCTCGATGAATGGCGAGCGCCGCATGCGCCTGGTCGAGCGCTACATGGACCCGCCCGGCCAGGCGCTGCCGGATGCGCTGATCGTGGCGCGGCTGGCGCAAGCCATGGAGCGAACCTGGCGCGCGGCGGGCAACGCCGCCACCGCCGACAAATTCAAGGGCTACGACTGGCGCACAGAGGAAGACGCCTTCGAGGACGGCTACCGCAAGCACGAGAAGGGCGGCGAGTTCGTCACCTACGCCCGGCTGCGCGCCATGGGCACCAATGGTTTCCAGGAGCCGGCGACGGGGTTGCAGGGCGAGCGCATCATCGGCACGAAGCGGCTGTTCTCCGACGGCAAGTTCAACAAGCCCGACGGCCGCGCGACCTTCACCAGCACGCAGTGGCGCGGGTTGCAGGCCGAGGGCAAGCAGGCGGAGAAGGACAAGTTCCGCTTCCTGATCAACAACGGCCGCGCCAACCATGTCTGGCAGAGCGCCTATCTCGACCAGCACGATGATTTCGTGCGCGACCGCTTCCCGCTGCCCTATATCCAGATGCACCCCGCCGACATGACGGAGCTTCAGCTTACCCAGGGCGATCTGGTCGAGGTGTTCAACGACAATGGCGCGACCCAGGCCATGGTCTGGCCAACGCCCACGGCGAAGCGGAACGAGACCTTCATGCTGTTCGGCTACCCGACCGGGGTGCAGGGCAATGTGGTCAGCAAGGGAGTGAACGAGTTCATCCTCCCCAACTACAAGCAGAGCTGGGGCAGCATCCGGAAGATCGCCGCGGCGCCGGAATCGGTGCGCCACTTGTCGTTCAAGTCGCAGGAGTATCAGGCGGGCTGAGCCCCAAAGCTTGGCCAAGGCAGCCTTGCCCGGCTTGCCTCGGCCAGGGGGCCGGCTGCGCCACGGGTCGCCGCGCCAGCAGCGCAGCCAAGGCCGGGAGCGGGCAGCCAGTGGTCAAGCCCTCCCACGTCCAACGTCGCGCGCGCGCGAAAAGGGCTTTCCAGCACCCGGTCAGCCCAGGCGCGCGACCGCCGCGAAGCCCGCATCCGAAGCCTGGAGCGCGCGGTCCACATCGGACTCGGTATGCGCGCAGTTGAGGAACATGTTGTGGCGCGGGTGGAAATACGCCCCCGCCGCCAGCGCCGCCGCGCAGAAGGCATCGCCGAGGCGGAAGCCCACATCGCCCTCGAACAGCATCAGCGGCATCTGCGCAGGCCCGGTCTGGCGCACCGCCACGCCATGCCGCGCGGCCCCGGCGGCCCAGCCGGCGCGCAGCCGCTCGCCCATCGCCTTCATCCGCGCCGGGCCGTCGATGCGGCGCAGCTCGTCCAGGGTCGCGACCGCCGCGGCCATCGGCACCGCGCCGCACCAGAAGGAGCCCGTGGTATAGACCTTGGTCGCCGGCTGGCGGAGCCATTCGGCGCCGGTCACCGCGGCCAGCGGATGGCCATTGGCGATGGCCTTGCTATAGGCCGCGAGATCCGGCCGCACGCCGACCGTCTCCCAGGACCCGCCCATATCCAGCCGGAAGCCGGCGCGCACGTCATCCACGATCAGCGCCGCGCCGGCATGGTCGCAGAGTGCCCGCAGCGACCGCGCGAAGGCGACATCGGGCAGTTCCAGCGCGCGCGCCATGTCGTGGCGGAAGGCGGTGACGAGGATGGCGGCAAGGTCGTCCCCCGCCTTGGCGACCGCGGCCTCGACCGAGGCGATGTCGTTGTAGTCGTAGAAGATCAGATGCGCGCGGTCCTCCGCCGTCACCCCCGCGATCGAGGGCGAGCACCACGGCACCGCGCCATGGTAGGAGCCGCGCGCCACCAGCACCTTGCGCCTGCCGGTGCCGGCGCGGGCGATGGTGACGCAGGCGGTGGTCGCATCCGTGCCGTTCTTCGCGAGCAGGCACCAATCGGCATGCGGGATGGTTCCGACCAGCCGTTCGGCCAGCTCCACCAGCACCGGCCCCGGGCCGTTCATGCAATCGCCCAACTCGGCCTGGCGCCGCGCCGCCTCCTCCACCAGGGGATGATGGTGGCCGAGCACGATCGGGCCCCAGGAGGACATGAAATCCACGAACTCCCGCCCATCGACATCCCACAGCCGGCAGCCCTTGGCGCGGGCATAGTATTGCGGATAGCCGGAGGGCAGGTTGGCGGCGTTCAGATGGCCCCAGAGCCCGCCCGGGATCACCTGGCGCGCGCGCTCGCGCAGCGCGGCATCGCGGCCGGTCGTGGTCACGGGATAGGCAGAATCGGGCATCGGGCGCTCCAAAGGCTCGGCGGGGCTGGATATATCATATGGTCAGCCCCGGGGGATATAAGTCAGGATGCGTCCAGACAATGGAGAGAACCGCATGCGACCGCTCCTCGCCGCCCTGATCGGCCTGACCCTCTCTGGGCTGACCGCCCTCCCGGCCGGCGCGCAGCAGCTGCGCATCGGCATCGCCTCCGACCCCGATGTGCTGGACCCGACGCTCTCCCGCACCGTGGCGGGGCGGCAGGTGTTCATGGCGATGTGCGACAAGCTGATCGACGTGAGCGAGACGGGCGAGCTGATCCCGCAGCTCGCCACCGCCTGGGCCTGGGAGGAGGACGGCCGCGCCCTGCTGCTGACCCTGCGCGCGGGCGTGACCTTCCATGACGGCGTGGCGCTGGATGCGGCCGGGGCCGTCGCGGGGCTCAACCGGCATTTGACGGCGCAGGGCTCGACCCGCCGGGCCGAGATGGGCCCGGTCACCGGGGTCGAGGTCGCGGGGCCGATGCAGCTCCGCATCCGCCTCTCCGAGCCTTTCGCGCCGCTGCTGGCCGCCCTCTCCGATCGCGCCGGCATGCTGGTCTCGCCGCGTCAGGCGAATGTGCTTGGCGCCGATTTCCAGAAGGAGCCCGCCTGCGCCGGCCCCTTCCGGCTGACCCGCCGCGTCGCGCAGGACCGGATCGAGCTGGAGCGCTACCCCGCCTATTGGAACGCGGAGGCGATCCATTTCGACCGGGTGATCTACCGCCCGATCACCGATACCACCGTGCGCGCCGCCAATCTGCGCGCCGGGGCGCTGGATGTGATCGAACGGGTCAACCCATCGGATGTCGCCACCATGCGGCAGGACCGGCGGGTGAAGCTGCTGGAGGCCCCGTCCCTCGCCTCGGTCTATATCGCCTTCAACCTCGCGCATGGCGAGCGTGCCCATACCCCGCTCGGCGAGGACCCGCGGGTGCGCGAGGCCTTTGAGCTTGCGATCGACCGCGACGTGCTGAACCGCGTCGCCTTCGAGGGGCTCTATATCCCCGACAACCAGTCCACCCCGCCCGGCCATCCGCAGCACATCGCATCCCTGGCCGTGCCGGGGCGCGACCTCGACCGCGCCCGCGCCCTGCTGCGCGCGGCCGGGCATGAGCGGCTGCGGGTGAAGTTCTCGGTGCCCAACACCACCGAATACACCCAGGCCGCCGAGGTGATCCAGGCGATGGTGGCCGAGGCCGGCATCGATCTGGAGTTGCAGGTGATCGAGGTCGCGACCCTGCTGCGGCAATGGACCACGGGCGATTTCGAGGCGCTGATCATCGCCTGGTCCGGCCGCACCGACATCGACGGCAACCTCTGGGGCTTCAATGCCTGCGGCGAGACGCTGAATGGCGGCGGCTACTGCAACCCCGAGGCCGATGTGGCGCTGCGCGAGGGCCGCACCTTGGTCGACCCGGCGGCCCGCCTCGCCGCCTATGGCCGCGCGATGACGATCCTGCTGCGCGACCGGCCCTATATCTACCTCTGGCACGCGCAAAGCCTGTTCGGGACCACGGCGGCGGTGAGCGGGCTGCGGATGGTGCCGGATGGGCTGATCCGGCTGCAGGGGATGCAGATCGGGGGCTGATCGCGCCCTCGAAACTTTCCCCGCGGTCGGGCGTTGGAGGCAGGCGCGGAACGACAGGGTGCTGTCGGCCGCGCCCGATCCGTCCATTCGGCGCAGCTTCCGGCAAGCGCGGCTTGCCTTGGGCTGCTCTGTTGGCGCCCACAGCAAGGGAAGTCCGCCGCATGACCAAGGTCTTGGTTCTCTATTATTCCGCCTATGGCCACATCGAGACCATGGCGCAGGCCATGGCCGCGGGCGCGCGCGAGGCGGGCGCCGAGGTGGACATCAAGCGGGTGCCGGAACTCGTCCCGCCCGAGGTCGCCAAGGCGTCGCATTACAAGCTCGACCAGGCCGCCCCGATCGCGCAGATCGCCGACCTCGCGAATTACGACGCCATCATCATCGGTGTCGGCACGCGCTTCGGCCGCATGGCGTCGCAGATGGCGAATTTCCTGGACCAGGCCGGCGGGCTTTGGGCGCGCGGCGCGCTGCATGGCAAGGTCGGCGCGGCCTTCACCTCCACCGCCACCCAGCATGGCGGGCAGGAGATGACGCTGTTTTCCATCATCGCCAACATGCTGCACTTCGGCATGGTCATCGTCGGGCTCGACTACGGTTTTGCCGGGCAGATGAAGCTGGATGAGGTCACCGGCGGCTCGCCCTATGGCGCGACCACGATCGCGGGCGGGGATGGGTCGCGCAAGCCGTCGGAGAATGAACTGGCCGGCGCGCGCTACCAGGGCCGCAAGGTCGCGGAGGCCGCGGCCAGGCTCGGCGCCTGACGCTGCCGCCAGACCACGGCGCCCCCTCACTCCGAAGCCCGCAGAGGACCCCAATCCATGACACAAGAAGATCTGGCCACGCGTCGCCTGGCCCCCCTGCGCACGCCGACAGGCCTGTCGGAGGAGGCCACGCGCGACATCTCCGCCGGCCTGACGGCGCTGCTCGCGGATGTGTTCTCGCTCTACCTGAAAACCAAGAACTTCCATTGGCATGTCTCGGGTCCGCATTTCCGTGACTACCACCTCATGCTGGACGAGCAGGCCGGGCAGATCTTCGCCATGACCGACGCGATCGCGGAGCGCGCCCGCAAGCTGGGCGGCACGACCCTCCGCTCCATCGGCCATATCGCGCGGCTTCAACGTTCGCTCGACAACGATGCCGATTACGTCGAGCCGCAGGACATGCTGGCCGAGCTGCGTGACGACAACGGCGACCTGGTCCAGCGGATGCGCGAGATGCATGGCCTCTGCGACGAACACCGCGACGTCGCCACCGCGAGCCTCCTGGAGAACTGGATCGACGAGGGCGAACGCCGGGTGTGGTTCCTGTTCGAAACCGGCCGCCCCGACAGGAACTGATCGCGGGCGATGCTCACGAAATCGTGAGGCGATGGCTTGATGGAACCAGTGGTTGCAGGCAATGATCACCGCCGCGCCTCCAAGGCGAACCGTCCCCAGAAGGGAGACGCGGCGTGTGGCCCGACCGGGCCCTGCGATTGCGCCGATATCTCCCCTGATCTCGCGCATCAAAGACTAGGAAAATAAGCAGCAATTCTGCGGCGGATCGGGCTAAGATGCGCGCCCCGCTCGGATGCCGCCCTATGCCCAGCCACTACACCCCACCCCGCCCCTGGCAGCCGATGACCCAGCCCGAATGGGATGCGCTGCGCCCCCACATCCTCTGGCTCGGCGCCGGGCGGCCGGTGAAGGATCTGCGCGCGCGCGTGGACGGCTTCTTCTGGATCGCCACCTCCCGCCGCCCCTGGAAGGACCTGCCCGAGGCCTTCGGAAAGCCAGACACCGTCTCCCGCCAGTTCCGCCGCCTGACCCAGCGGCACCTCTGGCAGAAGCTGCTGCATCTGCTGGCCGAACCCGGCGCCTCGCCCGGGCTGCGGGCGCTGGAGCATTGGATCTGCCGCGCCTGCCAGCGCGCAATGCGCTGCGCCGGCATGAGCCTCATCACCGCCGCCCAGCGCCTGGGCTTCCTGACCGCGCTGCGCGGCCCGTCCTTCCTGCTGCCCGATGTGGATTTGTCCGAACGCTACCGGCGCATCACCGAATTCTTCCTGACCCGGCTGATGAAGGACCGGAACAGCGTGCCCAAGGGGGTTTTCGCGCTTTGCGGGCGCCTGCTCACCTTCGCCGGCGGGCGCCGGCGCATCCCGCGCTGCCTCTGGCCTGAATGAGGAGCCGGCGTGACCGCCCCGCCGCTACCGCGACGCCACCCGCACCACCGCATCCTCCCGATGCGCCACCTCCGGCCGCAAGGTCGTGCCCAGCCCGGGCGCGGTCGGCGCCAGCACCATGCCGCCCTCCAGCCGCGGCAATTCCGTCACCAGGTCGCGGTACCAGGTCGCCAGCGTCGCCCGCACCACCTCCTGGAAGATCGCCGTCGGTGCGTGGATCGCCAGATGCAGGCTGGCCATCAGGGTCACCGGCCCGGTGCAGTCATGCGGGGCGACCGGCTTGGCGAAGGCCTCGGCCAGGGCCGCGATCTTGCGCGCCTCGGTCAGGCCCCCGCACCAGGTCAGGTCCAGCATCACGATATCCGTCGCATCCGCCACCAGCAGGTCGCGGAAGGCGACCTTGCCGCCCAGCGTCTCGCTGGCACAGATCGGCACGCGCGTCCGCCGGCGCAGGTCGGCCAGCGCGCGGCAATCATCCATCTTGTGGATCGGGTCCTCCGCCCAGAAGACATCGACCTCCTCCAGCGCCCGGCAGATGCGTTCGGCGGCGGGGGCGGACCAGAGCGAATGCAGCTCGGCCATCACCTCCATCTTGTTGCCCACCGCCGCGCGGATGGCGCGGAACGGCGCCATGCCGGCCTCGATCTCCTCCAGCCTTATGGTCAGCCCGCCATCGCGGCTCGCGAAGGGATCGAAGGGCCAGATCTTCATCGCCGAGAAGCCCTCGGACAGCAGCGACTGCGCCAGCGCCCCGGCATCGCGGGTGAAGGCGATCTGGTCATCATAGGGCCCGGCCACAGGCTCATCCGGCTGACGCTCCCGCCGGCCGGCATGCCCGCCCGCGTGCTGCCGGCTGTTGTAGTCGTAGCCGGCGCAGGTGTTGTAGGCGCGCACGCGGTCCCGGCAGGCGCCGCCCATCGCGGTATGGATCGGCACCCCGGCCCGCTGCCCGGCCAGATCCCACAGCGCCAGATCGACGGCGCTGGCCGCGCGCACCTCGGCACTCGACCCGCCGAAGCCGACATAGGGGTGCAGCAGCGCGCGGGAGACCGGCTCGATCGCCCGCGCGTCGCGGCCGATGAGGTAAGGGGCGATGGTCTCATGGATCACCGCCTCCACCGCCGCCGCCCCGCGGAAGGCCTCGCCGAGGCCGGTCAGCCCGTCATCGGTGCTGATCTCCAGCCACAGGATGTTGGCGCGCTCGGCGATGCGGATGGTCCGCAGCCCGGTGATTTTTGGCGCGCTCATTCCGCGCGGATCCCGGCGACGCGGACGACCTCGGCCCAGCGGGCGGTTTCGGACGCGACGAAAATATTCATCTCCTCAGGCGTGCTGCCGAGCGGGATGACGCCGAGGCCCTGCAACCGCGCCCGCACGGCGGGATCGGCGAGCGCGCCGGCAAACGCCGCGTTCAGCGCCGCGATGGTCGCCGGCGGCGTCGCGGCGGGCGCCATGAAGCCGAACCAGCTGTCGATCACCACCCCCGGCACGCCGGCCTCGGCGAAGGTCGGCACATCGGGCAGTTCCGGCACCCGCTCGGCCGCCGGCACCGCGATCGCCCGCACCGAGCCTGCCCGGATATGAGGCAGGATCGAGGGCAGGTTGTCGAAGAAGACATCCACCCGCCCGCCGACCAGATCGGTGATCGCCGGCGCGCTGCCGCGATAGGGCACATGCGTCCAGGCGACCCCGAGTTTCGCGCGCAGCAGCTCCGGCCCCAGATGGTTGGAGGCGCCGACGCCCGAGGAGGCGAAGGTCAGCCCGTTCGGCTGGCTGCGGCCATAGGCGATGACCTCGGCCAGCGTCGTGGCCGGCAGGTCCTTGCGCACGGTCATCACGTTGCGGACCGCCCCGGTCAGGATCACCCCGGTCAGCTCATGCAAATCATAGCCGGGCCGGGCGTAGAGCGCGGGGTTCGCGCCGCAGGGGCCGAAGGCGCATTGCAGCAGGGTGGTGCCGTCCGGCGCGGCGCGGGCCGCCTCGGCCGCGCCGATATTGCCGCCGGCGCCGGAGCGGTTCTCCACCACGACGCCGCGCGGCAGGCGGGCGGAGGCGCCCTCGGCCATCACGCGGGCAACGATGTCGCTGGTGCCGCCGGGGGCGAAGGGGACGATGATGCGGACCGGACGATCCGGCACCTGGGCACCGGCGACACCGCCCCAGCCAGCCAGGGCAAGCAGCGCCAGCGTGATCCTTGTCCAATCGCGGGCCCAGTTGCGGACCATGGCTTTCCTCCGGAATTCGTTCTTGCGCGGAGCCTAGGTGCAACCCCAGGCGAGCGCCATCCGGCCCGGGGCGTATTTGACAAAGGCGCGAGGAGCCTTCCCACCACGGCCTGTATTAACAATGGGTTGGCGCCAGGACGGCCATTACGATGCCGGTTTTGGCATTTGCCGACGGCTTGTTACACGCAGGAGCTTGCCGGTAGGCTTTATACCACGCGCGGCACCACGCGCCGGAGACACAGGCATGGCCGATACTGTCCTGCGCTATGTGCGCGGCAATACCTACCTCAAGAACCTGCCGAAGGCACCGGAGGGCGGCAATGCCAAGCCGGCCCATGGGCTGGTCGGGGAGCTTTGGGTCGGCGGGATTTGCTTCGACACGCTGGAACGCATGGATGGCTACGTGAAGATGGAGGGCGGCCAGGACTACGCCAACTCCACCATGTACTGGCACAGCAAGTACAACTCCTACGTGCTCAATCCCTGGCTCGGCAAGGATGCCGAGCAGACCAAGAAAAAGAACATCCTGTTCCATCCGGCGGCGGTGCCCTCGCATCTGGAGGGCTGCGTCGGCGTCGGCTTCCTGGAGGGCGGCAAGCTGACCACCAGCCGGGAATCCTTCGTGCTGATCTGGAAGCTGGCGGGCGGCGGGGTCGGCAATACCAAGCAGGTGCTGACCGTCACCATCCGCGTCGAGGGAAGCATGCCCGCGCTGGCAAGCTGCGCGGCCTGGGCCGGCTAGAGGGCGCCCGCCAGCCCATCCTTGACCTGGAGCCGGCATCGCGCGACGTGTCGCTCCGTGACACCCGGTAACCATCCTTCATGTCGTTGAAGCCCGTCCTCGCGCGCCTCGCCGCAGGCGAGCGTCTGGCCGAGTCCGAGGCGGAGCACGCCTTCGGCATCATCATGGCCGGCGAGGCCACGCCCGCGCAGATCGCGGGGCTGCTCATGGCCATGCGCGTGCGCGGCGAGACGGTCGCGGAGATGACCGGCGCCGTCCGCGCCATGCGCGCCCGCATGGTCGCGATCGAGGCGCCGGAGGATGCCATGGACATCGTCGGTACCGGCGGCGATGCGGCGGGGACGCTGAACATCTCCACCGCCACCGCCTTCGTGGTGGCGGGCTGCGGCGTGCCGGTCGCCAAGCACGGCAACCGCGCGCTCTCCTCCCGCTCCGGCGCGGCGGATGCGATGAGCGCGCTCGGCATCGCCATGGATGTGCCGATGGACCGGCTGCCGGCCGTGCTGGCCGAGGCCGGGATGGTGTTCCTGATGGCCCCGCGCCACCACGCCGCCCTGCGCCATGCCGCGGGCCCCCGGGTCGAGCTTGGCACCCGCACGCTGTTCAACCTGCTGGGCCCGCTGGCCAATCCGGCGCGGGTGAAGCGGCAGCTGACCGGCGCCTTCGCGCCCGAATGGCTGCGCCCCATGGCCGAGACCCTCTCCCGCCTCGGCACCGAGCGCGCCTGGCTCGTGCATGGCCAGGGGCTGGATGAGCTGACCATCGCCGGCCCCTCGCAGGTGGTGGCGCTGGAGAATGGCGTGATCACCGAATTCGCGGTCACCCCCGAGGATGCCGGGCTGCGCGCCTCCCCCGCCGAGGGGCTGCGCGGCGGCGATCCGGCCGAGAATGCCCTGGCCCTGATGGCGCTGCTGGAAGGCGCCACCGGGCCGTATCGTGACTGTGTTGTGCTGAACGCCGCCGCGGCCCTGGTCGTGGCGGGCAAGGCCACCCAATTGCGCCAAGGCGCCAGGCTCGCCGCGACGAGCCTGGACAGCGGCGCCGCCCTTGGCGTGCTGCAGCGGCTGCGCGTCGCCACCGCCCCCACACCCGCCCGAGAGACCTGAATGCCCGACATCCTCACCTCAGCCTACGGGCTCGACGCCGATCTGCCGGATGTCCTCAAACGGATCCTGGCCGATAAGGTGGAGGAGGTGCGCCAACGCTCTGGCGCCAAGTCCCAGTCGGCGATCGAATCCGCCGCCGCCAATGCGCCCCGCCCGCGCGACTTCGTGGGCGCGCTCTGCGAACGCATCTCTGAGGGCCGGATCGGGCTGATCGCCGAGATCAAGAAGGCCTCGCCCTCCGGCGGGGTGATCCGCGAGCCCTTCGAGCCCGCCGCCCTGGCCCGCGCCTATGAGGCCGGGGGCGCCGCCTGCCTTTCCGTGCTGACCGACGCCCCCTGGTTCCAGGGCGCGGCCGAGCATCTCGTCGCCGCGCGCGCCGCCTGCAAGCTGCCGGTGCTGCGCAAGGATTTTCTCATTTCGCCCTGGCAGGTGTTCGAATCGCGGGCCATGGGCGCCGATTGCATCCTGCTGATCCTTGCCGCGCTGTCGGATGACCAGGCGCGGGAGCTTGAGGCCATCGCCCGCAGCCTGGACATGGCGGTGCTGGCCGAGGTGCATGACGAGCGCGAGTTGGAACGCGCCCTCGGGCTGGAGACGCGGCTCATCGGGGTGAACAACCGCAACCTGCGCACCTTGGTCACCGATATCGCCACGACCGAGCGCCTCGCCCCGCTGGTCCCGCCCGACCGGCTGCCGGTGGCCGAATCCGGGCTGCGCACCGCCGCCGATGTGCATCGCATGGCCGAGGCGGGGGCGCGCTGCATCCTGGTCGGCGAGCATCTGCTGCGCGAGGTCGATGTCGAGGCCGCCGCCCGCGCCATGGTCGAAGCCGCCTGATGGGGCGCGAGCCCAGCCTCACCCATTTCGACGCGACCGGGGCAGCCGCCATGGTCGATGTGTCCGACAAGGCGCCGACCTTGCGCATCGCCACCGCGCGCGGCCGCGTGGTGATGCTGCCGGCCACCTTCGCGCTGGTCGAGGCGGGGCGCGCGGGCAAGGGTGACGTGCTGGGCGTGGCCCGGCTCGCCGGGATCATGGGGGCCAAGCGCACCGCGGATCTGATCCCGCTCTGCCATCCGCTGGCGCTGTCCAAGGTGACGGTCGATCTGACCCTGGTCGCGCCCGACACCGTGGAGATCGAGGCGCTGGTGAAGACCACCGGCCCCACGGGCGTGGAGATGGAGGCGCTGACCGCCGTCAGCATCGCCGCCCTGACCGTCTATGACATGCTGAAGGCCGCCGACCGCGCGATGCGGATCGAGGATATCCGCGTGGTGCAGAAATCCGGCGGCCGCTCGGGCGATTTCCATGCCCCCTGAACCCATGCCCCCTGAACCTATGCTGGCCGTCGAGGAGGCACGCGCGCGCATCCTGGCCGCACTCTCGCCTTTGCCGGCCGAAACCATTGCCTTGGCCCAGGCGCAGGGCCGGGTGCTGGCCGGGCCGGTCGCGGCACGGCTGACGCAGCCGCCGGCCGATGTCTCGGCCATGGATGGCTATGCGCTGCGCGCGGCGGATGCGGCGGTGGGGGTGCCGCTCACGGTGATCGGCGCGGCCCCGGCGGGGCATCCCTATCCGGGGCGCGTCGAGGCCGGTCAGGCCATCCGCATCTTCACCGGCGGCTTCGTGCCCGAGGGGGCCGACGCCATCCTGTTGCAGGAGGATGCGACCGAGGCCGATGGCCAGGTCACCGCCACCGAACAGCCCCGGGCCGGGCGCTGGATCCGCAAGGCGGGGCTGGATTTTTCGGCGGGCGAGAGGCTGCTCCAGGCCGGGCGCCCCCTCACCGCCCGCGACATCGGGCTGCTGGCCGCGGCGAACCATCCTTGGGTCTCCGTCACCCGCGCGCCGCGTATCGGCATCCTGGCGACCGGGGATGAGATCGCATTGCCGGGCGAGCCGCTGCCGCCGGGCGGCATCGTCTCCTCCAACGCCCATGCGCTGGCGGCGCTGTGCCTGGCGGCGGGGGCGGTGCCCTCGGTGCTGCCGATCGCGGGTGATACCGAGGCGGCGTTCCAGGGCATGGCCCAGGCCGCGCGGGGCTTCGACCTGCTGGTGACGACCGGCGGCGCCAGCGTCGGCGCGCATGACCTCGTGCAATCGGCGCTGGCGCCGGAGGGCTTCGAGCGCGGCTTCTGGCGGATCGCGATGCGGCCGGGCAAGCCGCTGATCTGGGGCCGGCTGGGCGCCGTCCCGCTTCTGGGCCTGCCGGGCAATCCCGTTTCGGCGCTGGTCTGCGGGGTGCTGTTCCTGTTGCCGGCGCTGCGGCGGCTGCAAGGCCGGGCGGAGACCGCCCCCGCCTTCCAGCCCGCCATCGCCGGCATGGACCTGCCCGAGAACGACGGGCGGGAGGATTACCTGCGCTGCGCCCTGACGCGGGACGCCACCGGGCGGCTGGTCGCGACGCCGGCGGCGCGGCAGGATAGTTCGATGCTGAAGACCCTGGCCCATGCGGAGGGCCTGCTGAAGCGCGCGCCCGGCGCCGCGGCGCTGCCGGCGGGTTCGGCGGTGGAGGTTCTGGACCTGATCGCGATGGGCGTGTAACGCGCCTGCGAATCGGCGTTGTGAATCAAGCGCCTATCTTGTGGAAAACCCTTGACGCCCCGCCGGGAACCTTCCTAGAACATCGCATTGGTTGCTGCTTTGTTCGTGACGCCCTGGCGAGGATTCTCCACCTCCATGCTGACCCGCAAGCAGCACGAGCTGCTCATCTTCATCGACGGCCATCTGGCCCGCACCGGCTACTCCCCTTCCTTCGAGGAGATGAAGGGTGCGCTGAACCTCAAGTCGAAATCGGGCATCCACCGCCTGATCACGGCGCTGGAGGAACGCGGCTTCCTCCGCCGCCGCGCCCATCGCGCCCGGGCGCTGGAAGTCATCCGCCTGCCGGATTCGCGCGGCGCGGCGCCGGAAGCCCTGCCCGCCGCGGCCGGCTTCGCCCCCAACGTCATCCGCGGCAACTTCGCCCCCAACCTGCCCGGCGCGGTGCGGACGGCGAATGACGCGGCGGCGGTGTCCTTGCCGCTCTACGGCCGGATCGCCGCGGGGGTGCCGATCGAGGCGCTGCGCGATTCCGGCGAATCGATCGAGGTGCCAGCGGCCATGCTGGCCGGCGGCGAGCATTACGCGCTCGAGGTCGCGGGCGATTCGATGCAGGACGCGGGCATCCTGGATGGCGACACCGTGGTCATCCGCCGCGGCGACACGGCGGAGAACGGCTCCATCGTCGTGGCCCTGGTCGATGAGAACGAGGTGACGCTGAAGCGCCTGCGCCGGCGCGGCAATTCCATCGCGCTGGAAGCGGCGAACCCGCGCTACGAGACCCGCATCTTCGGCCCGGACCGGGTGCGGGTGCAGGGCCGGCTGGTCGGGCTGGTCCGGAAGTACTGAGGCGGGCGAAGTACTGAGGCGGGTTCAGACCCGCAGGGCGCGCGTGTTGCTCTGCGGGTCGGGCGCCACGCCCGTGCCGCCGAGGGCGATCAGGCTTTTGGTCAGCCCATAGACGATCTCGCTATGGATATTCGCGCCAGGGAACAGCGCGCCATATTGGCGCCGGTTCAACAGCACGGCGGATTCAATCATCCGCATCCCCGCGTCCACCGTCTCGGCCTGAGGATGATAGCCGCGTGCGGCCCGCATCACCAGGCTGAGGCGCCATTGTTCCGGCAGCCAATGGAAGCCGGCGACGCGAAAATGCGGCTCGATCGGGAAGCCCCAATAGGGCGTCTGCACATAATATTGCTGCCCGATGCGGCGGACCTCGGCGGCCATGGCCTGCATATCGGGCCAGCGGCCGACATGTTCGATCACCGAATTGGAATGGGCCAGGTCATAGGCGCCATCCGCGATCTCCGGCATGGCCCGGGCATCGCCCAGCAGCAGTCGGATCCGGTTGCCGCCAATGGCCTCCGCGCTTTCCTGGTCACCGGGCGAATAGGCGATGTTGACCATGTCGAAGGAGACACGCGCATCCTCCAGCAGATCCGGCGCGCAGACCTGCCAGTAGCGGAGCGCACCGCCGATATCGAGCACATGGCATGCCCCACGTTGCGCCACCACGTCTTCGATGATGCCGCGGCAGAGGCCGAACCGCGCGCGGCGGAACCGGTCCCCGGCGGAAGGAGGCAGCAGACGAAGACCGAGTGGCATGCAGCAAGATTAGCACGGGCCGCGAAGAAGGGAACAGCGATCAATTCGAATCGCACATATTCTTCTTCCCCAACATCATCAATCTATCGTCAATAAATCGGATATTAAAACCGTCAATATTACCATATGAGTTGAAAACAACGTCATCGTTACGTGTTACCGGATTATTTTAGGGAATTTTCAGTAAAAATGCCGACCTTCCCGGATCAACGCGCCGCCGGCCGTGGCGGCACCCAGGGTCGCTCCCCTCGCTCCGCGCGATCGCTCAGCACCCGCACCCCGCCCGGCCCGAGCCAGACCGCATGCGCCCCATCTCGCCAGACCGTGAATCGGTCCACCACCAGGCTGCCAGGGCAGCGCCCGCGCAGCGGCTCCGGCGCGATCACCACGGCGACCGTGCCGCACAGCCCATCGGGGGCGAACTGCCGTTCCGGCTGGGCGCGGCCCTGGCCCCGCACCGGCGGCGCCGGCCGGATCAGCGCCGCCACCCCCGAGGCACCTTGCAGCCGGCAGACACTCTCCGCGCAGACAAGGGCGCCGCCCCCGGCCGTGCCCTCCGCGGGCAGGGCCTGGGCCGCCTCCTCCCCCCAGCTGCGCAGCCAGGTCTCGCGCGTCATCCGGCTGGCGCCCGAGGCGCGCCAGAGGAACATCTCCTCCCCCGCCCGCAGCGCCACCTGCCGCCCATCCTGCGCGACCAGAACATCCGGCGGCGCGGTCCAGAGCCCCGAAGCGAGCCCCGCCAGGATCAGCGGCACCCCCACGAACCGCGCCCGCCCCTTCCACAGACACAGCAGGCAGAGCCCCGCCGTCAGCACCGCCAGCCCCGTGCCCGAGAGCGGCGGCGCCACCAGCGCGGCGCCGGGCCAGGCCGCGACCTGCCGCGCGGTCCAGAGGATCGCCTCCACCCCCCAACCCATGACCGGCAGCACCAGCCCCTCCAGTCCCAGCGGCATCGCCGCCAGGGCCAGCATCCCCGCCGGCATGACCAGCACCGAGGTCAGCGGCACCGCTACCGCATTGGCCGCGACGCCATAGAGCTGCAGCCGCCCGAAATGATGCAGCCCATAGGGGGTGGTCGCCGCCCCGGCCAGCACCGAGGACAGCATCAGCGCCACGACGAACAGCACCGCCCGGCGCGGCCAGCCGCCATCCCCCCGCCAGCGTCGCAGCGGCGCGCGCATGGCTTCGAAGCCGGCGATCAGGGCGAGGACGGCACCGAAACTCATCTGGAAGGATGGCCCCAGCAGCGCCGCCGGATCGATCAGCATGACGATCACCGCCGCCACCGCCAGCACGCGCATGCTGATCGCCCGCCGCCCCAGGCTCACCCCCAGCGTCACCACCGCCGCCATGGCGAAGGAGCGCAGCATCGGCACCGGCGATCCCGTCAGCAGCAGATAGCCAGCCCCCGCGGCCAGCGCGGCGAGGGAGGCCGCGGGCTTGCCCGGCACCCGCAGCGCGACCCAGGGGATCGCCGCCATGGCCCAGCGCGCCAGCCAGAAACTCAGCCCCATGACGATGCCGATATGCAGCCCCGAGACGGACAGCAGATGCGCCAGGCCGGAATCCCGCATCGCCGCCAGATCAGGGCGCGGGATGGCGCTCTGCCCGCCCGTGAGCAGCGCCGCGGCGACGGCCCCGGCACCGCCCGGAACCGCGGCGGTGACGCGCTGCTCGATCTGGGCGCGCAGGCCGGAGAGCGGCGGCGTGGCGCCCGAGCCCGGCGTGACCGTGGCGGAGCCGATCGCGAATCCCGCCCCCGCCTGCCCCGCGAAGAACGCCATGCGCTGAAAATCCCAGGCGCCGGGATAGGCGGGCGGGGCTGGCGGCCGGACCAGGGATCGCACCGCGATGCTGTCACCCGGCTCGGGCCGCGCCGGGTCATTGGCCCGCAGCCGCAGGCGCAGGCTCCGCGCCAGGGCCGGGCCGTCGTCCAGCCGGGCGGCGGCCAGGGTGACGCGGCGGCCCTCCGGCAGCAGGTCGACCGATTGCACCACACCCGAGACGATCACCGCGCGGTTGTTCAGCACCTCGACCGGCGCCGCCCGCCCGGCGTGCCAGAGCGGCACCGCGAAGCCGAGCAGGGCCGCCGCCACCAGCCCCAGGAAGAACCCGCCGAGCGGCGCCCGCCCGAGCAGCCAGAAGGCGGCGGCCATCGGCAGCCAGGGCGCCAACAGCCAGAGCCGGGACGGTTCGCTGCCTTGGGCGAAATACAGCAGCACCCCCGCCCCCATGGCGACGGCGAGGAAGGGCGGCAGCTCGCGCCAGCCCTCCGCCAGGCGCAGCCCCGCCCAGCCCAGGCAAATGGTCAGACCTGGGAACAGGGGGTGCAGCCTCCCGCGCGGGGCGCGGGCGTGCTAGGCGGCAGCGGACTCCTTGCATGAAGATCGGCCGCCCGCATGACTGTCCGCACTCGTTTCGCCCCTTCGCCCACCGGCTACCTGCATATCGGCGGGGCGCGCACGGCCTTGTTCAACGCACTCTATGCCCGTCACCATGGCGGAACATATCTGCTGCGGATCGAGGATACCGACAAGGCGCGCAGCACACAGGCCGCCGTGGACCAGATTCTGGAAAGTCTCGCCTGGCTCGGCCTCAGCCCCGACGAGCCGCCGGTGCTGCAATCCGCCCGCGAGGCGCGGCATGCCGAGGTTGCCCGCGCGCTGCTGGCCGCCGGCCGCGCCTATGCCGCCTATGACACGACCGAGGAGCTGGCCGCGATGCGCGCCGCCGCCGAGGCGGAGAAGCGCACCTTCCGCTACGACGGCAGCCGCTGGCGGGATGGCGCGGCCACGCCGCCCGAGGGCATCGCCCCGGTCATCCGCATCAAGGCCCCGCGCGACGGCGAGATGGTGGTGCCCGACCTGGTGCAGGGCGAGGTCCGCGTCGCCCATGCCGAGCTGGACGATCTGATCATCCTGCGCTCCGACGGCACGCCGACCTATCTGCATGCGGTGGTGGTGGACGACCATGACATGGGCATCACCCATGTCATTCGCGGCGACGACCATCTGACCAACACGTTTCGCCAATGCCTGATCTATGACGCCATGGGCTGGGCGCGGCCGGCCTTCGCCCATATCCCGCTGATCCATGGCGCGGATGGCGCCAAGCTGTCCAAGCGGCACGGCGCCGTCTCGGTGCTCGATTTCCGCGAGCAGGGGTTCCTGCCCGAGGCGGTGTGCAACTACCTCCTGCGCCTCGGCTGGGGCCATGGCGATGAGGAGGTGTTTTCGCCCGAGCGCGCCGTGGAGCTGTTCGACCTGCCGGCGGTGGGCCGGGCGGCCTCGCGGATGGATTACGCCAAGCTCAGCCATCTGAACGGCGTCTGGATGCGGCAGGCGGCACCGGAGCGGCTGACCCAGGATGCGCTGGCGCGGCTGGGGCTGGACCCGGCCTCGCCGGCGGCGGCGCGGGTCGCGGCGCTGGTGCCGGACCTCGCGCCGCGCGCGAAGAACATGGCAGATCTTGCTGAACAGGCACGGTTTGTTGTCGCCATGCCGGCAATGGATGCCAAGGCGGCGGCCGCGCTGGACGGCGCCGCCCGCGCCCGCCTCGCCCCGCTGGCCGATGCCTTGGCCGCCACCGACTGGTCCCGCCCGGCGCTGGAGGCGGCGCTGCGCGCCCATGCCGAGGCCACCGGCCAAAAACTGAAGGATCTGGCGCAGCCGCTGCGCGCCGCCATCACCGGCAGCCTGCAAAGCCCGCCGCTGGATGCGACCTTGGCCGCACTCGGGCGCGAGGAAGCCCTCGCCCGGATCAGCGCGGCCGCATAGCGCCGCCGATCCCGGCCAGCACATCCTCGGCCAGCACGCCGGGGCCGGTGGGGGCGGCGGCGCCATGGACCCAGGCGCCGGCACAGGCGGCCTCGAACGCCGGCATCCCCTGGGCCAGCAGCCCGGCGATGATCCCCGCCAGCACATCGCCCGAGCCCGCCGTCGCCAGCGAAGGCGGCGCATTGGCGTTGATCGCCGCCCGCCCATCGGGGGCGGCGATCACCGTATCCGGCCCTTTCAGCAGCAGCACCGCACCGGTCGCGGCGGCGGCGGCGCGGGCTGCGGCAACGCGGTCCGCACCTGGATCGCCGAAGACGCGGAAAAACTCGCCGGCATGCGGCGTCAGCACCGCCGCCCCGGCCAACGCCGAGGGGAGCCCGGCGGCGGCGAAGAGCGAGGCATCCCCCACCACCTGCCGCCCCGCCGCGACCAAAGCGGTGAAGCGGGCCAGCGTCGCCGCATTCGCCGGCAGCCCCGGCCCCAGCACCCAGACCCGATGGCGCGGGTCGTCGGAGACCGCGTCGGTCACCAGCAGCCCAGGTTCGGTGCCGCGCAGCAGGGTGGCGGTGGCGGGATCGGGGGCCTCGATCGCGACCAGCCCCGCGCCCACCCGCCGCGCCGCCGCCGCGGCGAGCCGCGCCGCCCCGGGCATGGTGGCGCCGGCCAGCACCGTGACATGGCCACGGGTGTATTTGTGGCCCGCCGCCTCGGCCGCCGGCAGCCGCCACAGCGCAGGCCCATTACGCCACAGACGCGGCGCGATCGCCGCCAGCACCGACATCGGCAGCCCGATATCGGCGAGCACCGTCTCGCCGCAGAGCATGCGGCCAGGCAGCAGCAGATGCCCCGGCTTCAGCCAGCCGAAGGTCACGGTCAGCGCCGCCGCCCGCACCGGCCCCCACCCCCGCCCGGTCAGCCCGCACAGGCCGGAGGGCACATCCACCGCCACCACCGGCCCGGATGCGGCGGCCAGCACGGCGGCGACCTCCGGGTCCAGCGCCCGGCTCAGCCCCGCGCCGAAGACGGCATCGACCAGCAGCTCGGCCCGCGCCGCCTCGGCGGGGGTGAAGGGGACGACCGGGCCACGGAAGCGGCGCATGGCCTCGGCGGCCTCGGTGCCCGGGTGGGGGGATGCCAGCGGCGCCACGGCAACCGGCCAGCCGATCTGCTCCAACAGCCGAGCCGCCACCCAGCCATCGCCGCCATTGTTGCCGGGCCCGGCCAGCACCAGCACGCGCCGGGGGCGGAAGCGCTGGCGGATGGCCTCGGCCACCGCCCGCCCGGCATTGTGCATCAGCCGGGCGATCGGCACGCCCGCCGCTACCGCCAGGGCATCGGCGCGGGCGGTTTCGGCGGGCGTCAGGAGTTCGTGCATGCCTCAGGCAATGCGCGCGAAGCCTCGGCGTCAACTTCCGCGACGGCGGGCATTGCGATATGATCGCGACCGCAAGACAAAAAGGACACGTGCCATGACGCGCGAGAGAAGCCTGTCTGAACTCCATGCCGACGACCCCCAACGCGCCGATGCCCTGATCTGGGGCCGGCGCGGCACGCTGCGGGGCGCGGCGCTGGCCGCCATGGGGGCGAGCCTCGGCGCCACCATCCCCTTTGCCGACCGGATGCCGGCAGGGCTGCTGCCCGCGGCCCTGGCGCAAGGCACGGCCGCCCCCGCCACCTTGCAGATGGAGGGCAAGGCCGCGCTGATCATCCTGGGCGAGCGGCCGCTGGTCGCCGAGACGCCCGAGGTGATGCTGGACGATGCCATCACCCCGACCGACAAATTCTTCATCCGCAACAACGGCCAGATCCCGCCGCCCTTCGCCGGCGACCCGAAAAGCTGGAAGCTGCGGATCGATGGCGAGGTGAACACGCCGCTCGATCTGACCATCGGCGAGCTGGAATCCCGCTTCCCGCTGGTCACCCGCCAATTGCAGATGGAATGCGGCGGCAATGGCCGCAACGCCTTCGTGCCGCCGGCCAGCGGCAACCAATGGGGCAATGGCGCGATCAGCAATGCGGAATGGACCGGGGTGCGGCTGCGCGACCTGCTGGCCGCCGCCGGGCCGAAGGAGACCGCCCACTTCACCGGGCAATTCGGTGCCGATCCGCATCTCTCGGGTGCCGCCGACCGCGCGGCGATGAGCCGGGGCATGCCCATCGCCAAGGCGATGGATGAGGACACGCTGATCTGCACGCGGCTGAACGGGGCCGCGATCCCCAACATCCATGGCGCGCCGCTGCGGATGGTGGTGCCGGGCTGGCCCGGAAGCCTGTCGCAGAAATGGATGACGCGGCTGACCCTGCTGCCGGTGCCGCATACCGGCCAGGGCATGGGCGGCACCTCCTACCGCGTGCCGGTGCGGCCGATCGTGCCGGGCTCACGCAACAATGGCGCGGAGTTCGCCGATCTGACCTCGATGCCGGTGCGCTCGATCCTGACCAGCCACGGGCATGGCGCCCGGCTGCCCGCCGGCACGCGGGCGCTGGAGCTGCGCGGCGCCGCCTGGGCCGGGGATCTCACGGTGCGGGCTGTGGATGCGAGCCTGGATTATGGCGCGAGCTGGGTGCCGATGCAGGTCGCTGACCCGGCCAATCGCCACGCCTGGCAGCGCTGGACCGGGCGGATCGCCCTGCCCTCGGATGGGTATTTCGAGATCTGGACCCGGGCGACCGACGCCCAGGGCAAGATGCAGCCCCATGCCGCGGCGAACTGGAACCCGCAGGGTTATGGCGCCAATGCCATCGGCCGTGCCGCCATACTGGTCGGCTGAGCCAGGTGGATCTGTCGAAGATGCTGGCGGGGCTTCTGGTCCTCGCCACCCTCACCTTGTTCGGACAGAAGGCGGGGTATTGGGGGCGGCCGCCACCGCCCTCGCCCGTCGTGGCGGCACGGCCGGCGCCGGCCGTGGTCGCAGCGCCGCCGGCCCCGGCCGTGGTCGCAGCGCCAGCCCCCCTCCCCGCGCCGGTTCCCGCGCTGGCCCCGGTCCAGCTCCCCGCGCCGGCCCCGGCGCCGGCCCCGACGGAGGCCCCGACGGAGGCCCCGGTGCAGGTTATGGAGCCGATCGACATCCTGCCGGATGACGCGGGCCGGGAAGACACCTTCGCGATCTGCACCGCCTGCCACAACACCGCACTCATCCGCCGCTCCGCCTTCAGCCAGGAACGCTGGGATGAGGTGCTGGACTGGATGGTGGAAAAGCAGGGCATGCCCGTGCTGGAGGCGGAGACGCGGGCAAGCATCCTCGGCTACCTCGCCCGGAATTTCGCGCCGCGCGCGTCGCCCCGCGGCAGAAATCCGTTTGCGACCGACTGATGGGCGCCATACGGCGTTAAGGTGATCCCACCCTGCCGGAGTCGCAGCCATGGCCTTCATCATCGCGGTCGCGCAGCGCAAGGGGGGTGCTGGGAAATCCACCATCGCCGCCAACCTCGCGGCCGCCCTCGCGGCGAGCGGGGAGATGGTGACGGTGCTGGACATCGACCCCCAGGCCTCGCTGTCGCGCTGGCATGCCGAGCGGCTCGCCAATGCCTCGCCCCGCGCGGCGCGGCTGGTGTTCGACGCGCCCTCCGGCTGGCGCGTCGGCCAGGTGGTGGACCGGCTGAAGCGCGTGCCCGGCTGGGTGATCCTCGATACCCCGCCCCATGCCGAGGCCGATGCCCGCAATGCCATCCGTGCCGCCGATCTGGTGCTGGTGCCGTTGCAGCCCTCGGCCGCCGACCTCTGGGCGATGGATGCGACGCTGGAATTGACGGTGGCCGAGCGGCGCCCGGTGGTGGTGATGCTCAACCGGCTGCCGGCCTCGGGCAAGCTGAAGGACCAGGTCTCGGCCGAGGTCGCCCGGCGCGGGCTGCCGCTGCTGCCCGGCGCCTTCGGCAACCGCACTGCCTTTGCCGCCGCCTTTGCTTTAGGGCTGGGCGCGATCGAACACGCCCCGCGCGGGGCCGCCGCCGATGAGGCGCGGGCGCTCGCGGAGGCCATCAGACGCGAGGCCACATGACCGGAAGCCTGTCCTTTACCCTGCACATCCTGGGCGTTCTCGCCTGGGTCGGGGGCATGGTCTTCGCCATGCTCGTGCTGCGCCCGGCGCTGGCCGTGCTGGCCGGCCCCGACCGGCTGGCGCTGCTGGCGCAGACGCACCGGCGCTTCTTCCTGATCGTCTGGCACGCGATGCCGATCACCTTGCTCAGCGGCTATGCGCTGCTGTTCGGCTGGTACGGCGGCTTCGCGGGTGCTGGGGTGCATGTCCACATCATGCATCTGACCGGGCTGATCATGTCCTGCGTCTTCGTCTATGTTGCGCTGGTGCCCTGGCGGGCGATGCGGACGGCGCTGGCGGTGCCCGATCTGGCGGCGGCGGCGGCGGCGAATGACCGCATCCGCAAGCTGGTCACGCTGAACATGGGGCTTGGCCTGCTGACGGTGATCGTCGCCGCCTGGGGCCGCTTCGGCGGATGAGCCTGCTGGTCATTGCCGAGGAGCCGCCCGACAGCGCGGCCGATACCGCAATCCACGAGGGGCTGGTCGCCTACAACGGGGCGGCGACCGGCCATCACACCGCCCGCGCGCGCCTGTTCCTGACCGCGCGGGATGCCGAGGGCCGCCTGCTCGGGGGCGTGAAGGGCGAGGTCGCCATGGACTGGCTCTACATCGACCGCCTCTGGCTGGAGGCGGAGGCGCGGGGCCAGGGCCTGGGGACGCGGCTGCTCGCGGCGATCGAGGATGCCGGCCGCGCCCATGGCGCGATCGGGGCGCATCTGTTCAGCAGCACCTTCCAGGCGCCGGGCTTCTATATCCGCCACGGCTATGCCGAGATCGGGCGCCTCGCCGACCGGCCGCCGGGGCAGGACCGGGTCTGGCTGTCCAAGCGCTGGGGGTAACCCCCTACGCCTTCACGTAGGGCCCGAGCCGTTCCAAGGCGCTGTCGCGGACATCGAGCCACCAGCCGTGCTGCTTCGGCCAGCGATCGGCGTGATGGTTTTCGCCGCTCAGCGCCGCCAGCGCATGCAGCGGCCAGTTGGGGTCCTCCAGCGCCTGGCGTCCGATCGCGATCAGATCCGCACTGCCCTCGGCCAGCACTGCCTCGGCCTGATGCGGATCGACCAGCAGCCCCACGGCCATGGTGGCGATCCCCGCCTCGCGCCGGATGCGCGCGGCAAACGGCACCTGGAAGCCATAGTCGCGCCGCACCCGGGCGCCCGTGGTCGTGCCGGTGATGCCGCCGGAGGAGCAATCCACCACGTCGATGCCGGCCTCCTTCAACGCGGCGGCGAAGGCGATGCTCTCCTCCTCCGGCCGTCCGCCCTCGGCGCCATCGACCACGGAGAGGCGTAGGAACACGGGTTTTTGGGGCGGGAAGGCGGCACGGACGGCGCGCGCCACCTCCAGCGGGAAGCGCATGCGACCCGCCGCATCGCCGCCATAGCCATCGTTGCGGTGGTTCGAGAGCGGCGAGAGGAAGCTGTGCAGCAGATAGCCATGGGCATTGTGGATTTCGACGATGTCGAAGCCGGCGGCATCGGCGCGCCTGGCGGCCTCGGCGAAGGCGTCACGGATGCGGGCGAGGCCCGCGTCATCCAGCGCGGCCGGCATGAGGTGGCCGTCACCCTGCGGCACCGCGCTTGGCGCCACGATCTCCCAGGGCATGTCGCCGCGGTCGAAATCGGCCTGGGTCAGCGCGCCATTGCCGAACCAGGGCCGCTGCATCGAGGCTTTGCGGCCCGCGTGGCCAAGCTGGATGGCGGGCACCGCGCCCTGGCCGCGGATGAAGGCGGCGATCGGGGCCAGCTTGTCGGCATGCGCATCCGACCAGATGCCGACATCGCCATGGGTGATGCGCCCTTCCGGTGACACGGCGCTCGCCTCGACCATGACTGTCCCGGCGCCGCCGACCGCGAAGCGCCCGTATTGCACCATGTGCCAGGCGCCCGCGAAGCCGTCCTCGGCGGAGTATTGGCACATGGGCGAAATGACGATGCGGTTCGGCAGAGTTGTGCCGCGAAGCTGCATGGGCTCGAAAAGTTTGATCATGACAGGGCTCGCTCAGTTCAACGCAGATTGAGTGTTTAAAATTCATTTAAATTATCTAAATATATCTATATTTATTACTTTATATGCAAACTCCGTTCCCATCCGCCGCAGTGCTTTTTGAGCAGCGTTTGCCGCCTACCGCCCCCGCGCCGCCGCCAGCAGCGCCCCCCCCTCCGGCCCCGCCGCCGCCGCCCAGGCGTCCACCACCGGCCCCGCCGCCGTGCGCAGCACGGCCACCAGCGCCGGCCCGGGCGTCTGCATCGCCACCCCGGCGGCGGCCATGCGCGTCGCATTCTCCTCCAGCCGCGTGTCCATGGCGCGCCATTGCCGGCCCTCGGTCTCCCCCGCCGCCCCCAGCACCGCCTGACGCGCGGGCTCCTCCAGCGCGGCCAGCGCAGTGCGGCCGCAGAAGGCGAGGCTGAGCGGCCAGGCCCAGTCCAGCGGGGTGAAATTCGGCAGCACCTCCCACAGCCGCGCCCCCGCCCCGCCATCGCCGGAGGACAGCACCGCATCCAGATCCCCCGCCCGCAGCCGTGGCAGGGCATCGGCGAAGGAAATCGCCTGGGCATCGGCCCCCGCCGCCTTGAAGGTGGCGGTGGAGGCGGCATCGAAGGTCCGCAGCCGCAGCCCGGCCAGCTCGGCGGGCGTCGTCACCGGCCGGCGCGACCACAGCCCGGCCGGCGGCCAGGGCGTCGCATAGAGCAGCCGCAGCCCCCGCGCCGTCAGCAACGCATCGACCTGCCCCCGCGCCAGCGTCCACAGCCGCCAGGCATCCGCGGCCGAGGCGGTCAGGAACGGCAGCCCGAACAGCCCGAGCAGCGGCATCGCCGTCGCAAGCTGCCCGGCGAAGGCATCGGCCGCCGCCACCCGCCCATCCAGCACCGCCGCCGGCATCCCCGCCGAGCGCAGCCCCCCCGGCGCGCTATGCGCGGCGAGCACCGTGAGCGCGCCGCTGCGCGTGACCGTCTCGGCAAAGGCCGTGATGCCCTCGCCCGGCAGGCTGGTGGGGGGATATTCGGTGGCGATCGTCCAGCTTGCGGTGGCGGCGCGGACGGCGCCGGATTTCAGCAGAAGGGCGGGGGCAAGCCCGGCAAGGGCGCGTCGCGGGATCATGCGTGCAGCCTCGCACGCTCAGCGCCGCACCCCCAAGGAGACTTCGCGCCACCAGATGAACAATCCGGAGCTGACAAGGATGGCGATGCCGAGCAGCGCCCAGCCATCCGGCCATTCCGCCCAGAACAGCGCGCCGAGCATCGTGGTCCAGACGATGCCGGAATATTCGAAGGGGGCGAGCATGGTCGCCGCGGCGGCGCGATAGGCCGCGGTCATCAGCAGCTGCGCCACCGCCGAGATGAGCCCGACCGCGATGAGCAGCAGCCATTGCGTCCCATCCGGCCAGACCCAGGCCGGCACCGCGAAGACCACCGAGACCAGGGCGCTGCCGATCGCGAACCAGAGCACGATGCTGACGCTGTTCTCGCCGGACTGGCCGAGGCGGCGGATCGAGATCATCGCCAGCGCCCAGCCGAGCGCGCCCAGCAGCACCAGCCCCACCGCCAGCATCGGATAGGAGGGCCCGCCCTTGGCCCAGGGTTCCAGCATCACCAGCACGCCGGCGAAGCCGACCAGCACCGCGGTCCAGCGCCGCCAGCCGACCCGCTCCTTCAACAGCGGCACCGACAGCGCGGTGAGGAAGAAGGGCATGGTGAAGCCCAGTGCCGTCACCGTCGCCAGCGGCAGCACGCCATAGCCGTAGAAGGCGCCCAGCATCCCGAACAGGCCGAAGACGCAGCGCAGCGCATGGCCCCAGGGGTTGGCGGTGCGCATCGCCCGCCAGCCGCCGGACGCGAGCAGCACCGGCAGCAGTGCCGGAAAGGCGAAGACATTGCGGCAGAGGATGAGCTGCGCGACCGGAAAGACGCCATCCAGCGCCTTCACGCAGCCGGCCGAGAGCGCGAAGCAGCCCGCGGCCCCGAGCACGCCCAGGATGGCGCGGCCCTGGCTCGTCACCGCCGCCATATGCCGTCCATTCCGCCCACTCTCCCCGCAGCAGCAGACCTATCCCGCGCCTGCCCCCCCGGCAACGGGTCGCCGAGGGTCGGCCGCATGGACGCGCGGGCGGCTCGCGGTTAGCCTCCCCGACCGTGACAATACGCTCCCTGAAGGCACCGAAGGTGCCGGCCCATCCGCTTGTGGACATCGACAGCGATGAGGTGGGCTTCGACGGCCGCTTCGCCCTGCAGATCGTGAAATTCCGCTACCGCAAATTCGATGGCGCCTGGTCGCGCCAACTGACGTGGGAGCTGTGGCGGCGCGGCAATGCGGTGGTGATCCTGCCCTATGACCCCTGGACCGATCGCGTCGCGCTGATCGAACAATTCCGTCTGCCGGCGCTGTCCGCCGGGCTCGACCCGGTCATGACCGAATGCCCGGCGGGGCTGCTGGAAACCGGCGAGGACCCCGTCGTCGCCGCCGCCCGCGAAACCCTGGAGGAGACGGGGCTGGTCGCGGATCGCGTGCTCGACCTCGGCGGCTTCATGCTGATGCAGGGCTCCTGCGACGAGATCGCGCGTTTCTCCCTCGCCCGGGTGCGGCTGCCCGAACCGGGCATCCTTGCGGATGCCGGGCTGGAGACGGAGGGCGAGAGCACCCGCGTCGTGGTGCTGCCCGCCCTGGAGGCCTTTGCCATGGTTGCCGACAATCGCGTGCTGAATGCGCCCACCGCGCTGGCGCTGCTTTCCCTTCAGGTGCGCCGCGCGGCGCTGCGCGATGAGTGGCGCGCATGACCGCGCTGCTGTTCCGCGACGACGCCTACCTCCGCTCGGCCAGCGCCGTGGTCGTGGCGGCGGGGCCCGAGGGCATCATCCTCGACCGCACCCCCTTCTATCCGCGCTCCGGCGGCCAGCCCGGGGATGCCGGCACCATCACCTGGGACGGCGGTGAGGCCGCGATCGCCGAGGCCGCCAAGGGCGAGGCCGATGCGGTGCGCCACCCGGTCGCCGAGGGCAGCCCCCTGCCCCCGGTCGGCGCCACGGTGACCGCGACCATCGACTGGGCGCAGCGCCACCGGCACATGCGGATGCATACGGCCCTGCATCTGCTCTGCGCGGCGCTGCCTGGTGTCGGCGTCACCGGCGGCCAGATCGGCGCCCAGAAATCCCGGCTGGATTTCGACATGGCCGAGCCCCCCAGCAAGGAATGGCTGGCCGAGGCGCTGAACGCCCTGGCCGCCGGCAACCACGCCGTCAGCGACCGCTGGATCGCCGAGGCGGAGCTGGATGCCATGCCGAGCCTGGTCCGCACCCTCTCGGTGCAGCCGCCGCGCGGCAGCGGGCGCATCCGCCTCGTCCGCATCGGTGCCGAGGCGGCGCCCGTGGATCTGCAGCCCTGCGGCGGCACCCACGTCGCCAATACCAGCGAGATCGGCCGCATCATCGTCTTGAAACTCGAAAGCAAGGGGCGCCAGAACCGCCGCGTGCAGATCGCCCTGGAAGACCAGGTATGAGAGGACCAACCATGACCCCCACCGTCTCCGTCGCCTGGCTGGCCGCCAACCTCGGCGCGCCCGACCTCGTGCTCTTCGACGCGACCATGTACCTCGCGGTCGAAAAGCGCGACGCCAAGGCCGAGTTCCTGGCGGGCCATATCCCCGGGGCCCGATACTTCGACATCGATGTGGTGGCCGACCAGGAAAGCGACCTGCCGCATATGGCGCCCACGGCCGCGCGCTTCGCCGCACTGGTCGGCACCATGGGCGTGTCCAACGACAGCCGCGTCATCTTCTACGACCAGACCGGCATGACCCGCGCGCCGCGCGGCTGGTGGCTGTTCCGCCTGTTCGGGCACCGGCAGGTCGCGGTGCTGGATGGCGGGCTGCCCGCCTGGATCAAGGCGAATGAGCCGCTGGAGAGCGGCGCGCCGGCCCCCGCCGCGGCCACGGTCTTCACCCCCGATCTCGTCACCGATCGGATCAAGGGCATCGGTGACATGAAGCGGCTGGTCGAGAGCGGGGCGGCCGCCATCGTCGATGCCCGCGCCCGCGGGCGCTTCGATGGCGTGGCGCCGGAACCGCGCGCGGGGCTGCCCTCGGGCCACATGCCGGGCGCGGGCAATTTTCCCGCCAGCGAGATCACCGGCGAGGATGGTTTGCTGCTGCCCGCCGCCACCCTGCGCGCCGCCTTCCGCGCGGCGGGGGCGGATGGCTCTCGCCCGATCGTCACGACCTGCGGCACCGGCGTCACCGCCTCGGCCATCGCCCTCGCGGCGGTCGTGGCCGGGCTGCCGGAGCCCGCGGTCTATGACGGCTCCTGGACCGAATGGGCCGGCCGTCCGGAAACCCCCAAGGTCGGCAAAGCCTGACCCCTCTTACCGATGAAAGCCCTGACCTGATGCCCGACGACGCCGCGACCCCGCCCCGCAACACCAAACAGGGCTTCGCGACCCGCATGAGCCATGCCGGCCGCGCCGGCACGCATGCCCATGGCTTCGTGAACCCCGCGGTGCATCGCGGCTCGACCGTGCTCTATCCGAATGTGCAGGCGCGCAAGGACCTCGGCGCCAAGCGCTTCGATCAGGTGATGACCTATGGCACCGCCGGCGGGCCGACCCATTACGCGCTGGAAGACGTGGTCGCCGAGATCGAGGGCGGCACGCGGACGATGATCGTCGGCACCGGGCTTGCCGCCGTCGCGGTGCCGCTGCTCGCCTACCTCAAGGCCGGCGACCATTGCCTGGTGCCGGACAGCGTCTATGGCCCGGCGCGCAACCTCTGCGAGGGGTTGATGAAGGGCTGGAACATCGAGACCACCTTCTACAGCCCCACCATCGACGAGGCCGGGATCGCCGCGCTGATGCGGCCGAACACCAAGGTCGTCTATGCCGAGAGCCCGGGCTCGCACACTTTCGAGATGCAGGACATCCCGGCCCTGGCCCGTGCCGCCCATGCCGGCGGCGCCAAGCTGCTGATGGACAACACCTGGGGACTGAAGCACTTCCGGCCCTTCGAGCATGGCGTCGATGTCTCGATCCAGGCGCTGACCAAGTATCTGGTCGGGCATTCCGATGCGCTGCTCGGCAGCATCACCGTGAACACCGAGGAAGACTGGCTGATCGTGCGCGGCGCCGGCAGCGCGATGGGCCATTACGCGAGCCCGGATGACGTCTGGCTCGGCCTGCGCGGCGCGCGGACGATGGCGGTGCGCATGGTGCGGCAGGAGCAGAGCGGCATCGAGGTCGCCGAATGGTTCGAGGCGCAGCCGCAGGTGCTGGCGGTGATGCATCCGGCCCTGCCCTCCCACCCCGGCCATGCGCTGTGGAAGCGGGATTTCACCGGCGCGGCCTCGCTGTTCGGCGTGGTGTTCAAGCCCGAATTCTCCGAGGCCGAGGTCTGGGCCATGGTGGACAGCCTGAGCCTGTTCGGGATCGGCGCGAGCTGGGGCGGGTATGAGAGCCTGGCGCTGCCGACCACGGGCTTCGTCACCCGCACCGCGACCAACCCGGATGCGGGGGGGATGATGGTGCGCTTCCATGTCGGGCTGGAGGATCCGGCGGATCTGATCGCCGACCTGGGGGCGGCGATGGCGCGGATGGGGCGTTAAGGAAGCCTTCGCAGCTCTGCTTCACCCTTCGTGGCCTGCACCGGCAGGAGGCCGGGCACGGAGGGGAAGCAGCATGGACGCGCTCCAACAGCCGAAGGCGTCAGCGCCGGGATTCACCATCGACACCGCCCAGATGCTCAGGCTGGTGAACGTCCGCGGCAAATGGCACAGCCTGTTCCGCGCGCATCTGTATCTGGACCATCTGGTCAGCGGGATGCTGGAGGATCGCTGCGCGCACACGGACTATGTCCAGGCGAGCCAGAACACGCTGTTCAACCGGGTGCAGCTCGCCTTCGGGCTGGGGCTGCTGCCGCGGCCGATGCTGGCACCCGTTCGCCGGGTCATCGCGCTGCATGACGACATGGCGCGCAGCCTGGAGATGACGATCAGCGCGCGGGAGATCGCGGCGCTGCGGGCGATGATGCCGGCGGAATGCATGGGCATCGCCGCCGCGCATGGCGTGGCTGGCGGGGCGGCGCTGGGTCAGTGCCTCGCGGCGCTGGTGCTGACGCTGGATGCGATCCGGGAGGCGAACCGTGGGGCGGGGCGCGCGGTGGTTGGGGTGGAGATGAGCATGGCGCTGGCCGTCCTGCGGCCTCAAGTGCCTGAACATCCCGGTGCCAGAGTGGTCCCGATACGGCTGGCCGCTGCCGGCTAAGCGACTGTCTTGCTGGTCAATGGTCGTTCTGCCTTTTGATGCTTGCCGGGATCCCGGTTCGGTTCAAGGCGGGCGCTGCGCGCCCCCGC